>NZ_JBHTCF010000001.1:0-1335771 GCF_042665355.1 Streptomyces monticola
TTGATTGGTTAAGGCTCCCAGTAGACGACTGGGTTGATAGGCCGGATGTGGAAGCCCTGTAAGGGGTGGAGCTGACCGGTACTAATAGGCCGAGGGCTTGTCCTCAGTTGCTCGCGTCCACTGTGTTGGTTCTGAAACCACGAACAACCCCGCCCATGGTCACGGGTGGTGCGGTTGACAGTTTCATAGTGTTTCGGTGGTCATAGCGTGAGGGAAACGCCCGGTTACATTCCGAACCCGGAAGCTAAGCCTTACAGCGCCGATGGTACTGCAGGGGGGACCCTGTGGGAGAGTAGGACGCCGCCGAACTAAATTTGATGAGGACGCTGGTCCCTGAACTTCGGTTCGGGGACCAGCGTCTTTTTGTTTTGCGTTACCTGGTGTTCACGTTGCGCGACCAACATCCCCAGACATGGGGACAGTTGGAATGCTCAAGGCTGCCGGTGTCGGTCTCGGTGACGAGGTCGTCGTACCTGCCTACGGGAACGCCGACGTGGCGGAGGCCGTGGTCCTCGCGGGCGCGCTGCCGGTGTTCGCGGACATCGACCCGACGACGTACTGCCTCGACGCGGCCGCGGTCGATGCCGCCGTCACCTCGCGAACCGCAGCCGTGATCGTCGTGCATCGCTTCGGACTGCCCGCCGATATGGGGGCGTTGGGAGAGCTCGGTCGGCGACACGGGCTGCTCATGCTGGAACAGGCCGAGGGGAACGAGGCCTACGACCAGGTGGCGCGGCGGCGTGCGGTTGCTGCCTATCTCGACGCGCGGCTCACCGGCGTTCGCACTCCTGACGCGGGGCGCGGCCACACGTATCAGCAGTATGTGGTGCGCGTTCCCGGGAACGGCAGGCCCGACCGGGACGCCTTCGCACGGGCCGTGCGGGCCAAGGGAGTTGACTGCCGGGTGCCCGTGAAGACGCCTGTGCACCGGATGCCGCAGTACCGCCGTGACGTGATGCTGCCCGAGACCGAGCGCGCGGCCGACGAGACGCTCGCGCTGCCGGTGCGGGCCGAACTGACACGGCGCGAACTGCAGCGCATGGTGTCCGCCTGCAACGCGCTGGGCGGGCTTCTGCAGCCGGCGTTCTAGCCCGGCTCAGAAGCGACGGGTGGTTCGAGGCACCGGCTCATTCGGGGTATGATCTATCCCGTTGCCGCGCGGGAGACCGCGAAGGCAGCAGGCCCCTATAGCTCAGTCGGTAGAGCGTCTCCATGGTAAGGAGAAGGTCTGCGGTTCGATTCCGCATGGGGGCTCCAGCACAGAAGGCCCCGCCCGAATCTTCGGGCGGGGCCTTTTTGCGTACTACGGCTCCGCGAGGCCGAGTTCCGGCCAGTTCCCGGCCGGCCCGTCAGTCCTGGTGCGGCTCCGGGACGCGCATCGCCAGGATGGCCATGTCGTCGGAGGGGGCGTCGGTGGCGAAGCGTTCGACGGCGCGCATGATGCGCGCGGCGACCGCTCCCGCGGTCAGGCCCGTGCAGGTCGTCAGGACATCGGCGAGGCCGTCGTCGCCGAGCATGCGGGTGCCTTCGCGGCGCTCGGTGACACCGTCCGTGACGCAGAGGAGGACGTCGCCCGGGTCGAGGGTCACGGTCTGCTCGTAGAGCTCCAGGTCGTCCATCACGCCGAGGAGCGGCTGCGGCTCCGCGTACGGCTCGACGGTGCCGTCCTGGCGCAGCCGGAGCGGGAGCGGGTGGCCAGCACAGACGATCTTGAGGATGGCCGAGCCGTCCTCCTGGGGCCACAACTCGCCGTACAGGAGCGTGAGGAAGCGGCTGCGGGAGCCCTCGTCGAGGATCGCGGCGTTCAGGCGCTCCAGGACCGCGGGGCCGCCGAAGCCCTCCCGGGCGAGCAGGCGCAGGGCATGGCGGGCCAGGCCGGTCACAGCGGCCGCCTCGGGGCCCGTACCGCAGACGTCGCCGATCGCGAAGCCGTAGGCGCCGTCGCGGATGGGGAAGAGGTCGTAGAAGTCGCCGCCCACTTCGTTGCCCTCGCCGGCCGCGCGGTAGATGACCTCGACCTCGACGCCGGGGACCTGGGGCAGGCCAGGCGGCAGGAGGCTGCGCTGCAGGGACTGGCTGATGGCCATGCGCTCCGAGTACAGGCGCGCGTTGTCGAGGGCGAGGGCGGCCCGGCGGGAGAGGTCCTCGGCGAGTTCGAGGATCTCCTGGCGGAAGTGTTCCTCGGTGGGCTTGCCGAGGGTGAGCATGCCGATGACGCGGTTACGGGCGACCAGGGGCAGGACCACGGTCTCGCCGCCGACCGCGGAGGCCGTGGCGAGGGTGGTGCCGATGCCCGCGCCGAGGCGGGTGGGCTCGCCCAGGCCGAGGCTGCGCATGGAGGAGCGCAGGGCGGCCTGGTGGGCGGCATCGGCGGGCGCCTTCCAGACGCGGGCGCCGGGCGTGGGCACGGGCTCGGGTGCGTCGATACGGGAGAGCAGGGCCTTGAGGCCGTCGATGCGCTCCTCGTCCTCGTGAAGTACGTAGGAGAGATACGGCTCCGACGACTGGTCGGCGATCGTGTAGACGGCGCACCAGGTGGCCAGGGTGGGGACCGTCATCTGGGCCATGAGGGCCAGGGTCTGGTCGCGGTCCAGGGTGCCGGCGAGCAGGTCGGAGGCCTCGACGAGGAAGCTCAGGGAACCGCGGCGCAGGCGCTCCAGTTCGCCGAGGCGGGCCGATTCGACGGCCAGGGCGATGCGGTCGGCGGCGAACTGCAGGCGCAGCGCCTCTTCGTTGGAGTACCGGCCGGGGGATTCCGCGGCGACGCCGAGGGAGCCGGTCAGGCGGCCCTCGACCTTGAGCGGGACCGTGACGACGGAGCGCATGCCGGTGTCGTTGAGGAGCGGGGCGGCGCCGGGGACGGCGACGAGGTCCTCGTGCACGGCGGGCATACGGGCGGAGCCGTACCGCCCGGTGCCGGCCTCCACGGGGACGCGGGCGAAGCGCTGGCGGGCCGAGGGCAGGCCGGTGGAGGCGCGGACTTCGAGTTCGGTCTCGTCGTCGGTGGCCAGGAGCAGGAAGGCGGCGTCGCCGTCGAGCATGTCGCGGGCGCGCTCCACGGTGCGCTGCAGGAGGCCGTCGAGGTCGTCAGGGGGCGGGGAGCCGATGAAGGCGTCGAAGGGGTCGGTGCTCTGGCCGCCCTCGGGAAGGGTGGCGGCGTCGGGCGCGGGGCCGCGCAGGGGGGTCTGCAGGACGGCGCGTTCGTGATCGCGTACGAGCAGGCAGACCGTGGAGGGTTCGCCGGTGGTGTCGCGGACCCGCAGGTGCGAGGCGTAGACGGGGATGACGCGGCCGTCGGCGCCGCGGAGGCCGTAACTGCCCTCCCAGCGGGAGAGTTGGAGGGCCTCGGCGATGCCGGTGCCGGTGCCGGGGGTGTGCGGCCAGGCGGCGAAGTCGTTGAGGGGCTTGCCGTTGACTTTTTCCGCCGGGTACCCGAAGAGTGTCTCGGCGTCCTCGTTCCATGCGGAGATGTTGCCGGCGCGGTCGATCTGGACCACGGCGACGCGTACCCGGCTGTCGGCGAGGGGCAGGAGGTCGGCGGCGACGGCGGGGCCCGCGGTGCGGGTGCCGACAGGACGTTCCGGGAGGTCGAGTTGGAACCAGACCTGCTTGTGCGTGGAGGTGTACTCCACGCCCCAGCGGGCGGCGAGTGCGGCGCACAACTGCAGGCCGCGGCCGCCTTCGCGATCCGGGCTGCCCATGGAGCGGGCGGACTGCTGGAGCGGGATCTCGCGTTCCGGATAGCGGTCGGCGACCTCGATGCGTACGGAGTCGTCATAGCGCAGGCACAGGACGTCGGCGGTGGTCCCGGCGTGGACCACGGCGTTGGTGACGAGCTCGCTGGTGAGGACGACGGCGTCATCGACGATGTCGGACTGGCCCCAGCCCTGCAGGGTGTCGCGCACGAAGGTGCGGGCGGACGCGACCGAGCGGCCCACCGGATCGAAGGCGGCAGTTGCCCGCGCGGTGATCACAGAGCTCCTTGTACGAGTTTCGACGCCGAGATCTCCCATGCCCATGGTGCGGCCGCCCCTCCGATGCATGTCTGCCCGCTGGACTTCCTTCCACCGCCCAGGCCGGGCAGACCGGGGTGGTTGGACAGCCGGATGCCAGGTTACTTACCTTCGCGGTCCATGCGGATGCCGGTCGTCAGTGTTTCCGCCCGGAGGGTGCGGGGACGCTGTGCAAAGCTGCCGAACTGTTATGGCCTGGTTCGGGCATGGTGAAACACTGGGCAAGCTCTAAGAGAAGGCCCGAGCAACCCAGCAAGTGGTCGACCCCTGCGGGAGGGACACAGTGGAGTCTGGCGCAGCGGCGCGTGGTACTGGCACGCGCGCAAAAGGCGGCCCGTCCCGAAGCAACCAGCGCAATGGGACCACCGCGGTCGACACCGCGGCCCTGAACCGCCTTCTTGCGGCGCTCGTGGCGATGCGCGACGGCAACTTCCGCAAGCGGCTGACCGTCACCAACGACGGTGTGATGGCCGAGATCGCCGCGGTGTTCAACGAGGTGGCGGACCGGAATCTGCATCTCACCGGCGAGATGGCGCGGGTACGGCGCATGGTGGGACGTGAGGGAAAACTCACGGAACGCCTGGAGCACGGTGCGGGTGAGGGCTCCTGGGCGGCGGCGATCGACGCCTCCAACGCCCTGGTCGACGATCTGGTGCGGCCGGTCTCCGAGGTCGGCCGGGTGCTCTCCGCGGTCGCGGAGGGTGATCTCGAGCAGCGTATGGAGCTCAAGGCGCCGGGGCCCGACGGGACGGCGGCGCATCCGCTGCGGGGCGAGTTCCTGAAGGTCGGCCGGACGGTCAACGGCCTGGTCGACCAGCTGTCGCGGTTCACCGACGAGGTGACGCGGGTGGCCAGCGAGGTCGGTACCGAGGGCAAGCTGGGCGGGCAGGCCCGGGTGCGCGGTATGTCCGGTTCGTGGAAGGACCTCACGGATTCGGTCAACACCATGGCGTACCGGCTCACCGCGCAGGTGCGTGACATTGCTCTCGTGACGACGGCGGTCGCCAAGGGCGACTTGTCACGGAAGGTCACGGTTCATGTCGCGGGCGAGATGCTCGAGCTGAAGAACACCGTGAACACGATGGTGGACCAGCTGTCGTCGTTCTCCTCCGAGGTGACCCGGGTCGCCCGTGAGGTGGGCACCGAGGGCGAGCTCGGCGGTCAGGCGCGGGTGCCAGGGGTGGCCGGCGTATGGAAGGACCTGACCGATTCGGTGAACCTGATGGCCGGCAACCTGACGGCACAGGTGCGCGGTATCGCCCAGGTCACCACGGCCGTCGCGAACGGCGACCTGTCGCAGAAGGTCACGGTGAGCGCGCGCGGCGAGGTGGCGCAGCTAGCCGAAACGATCAACCAGATGACGGAGACGCTGCGTACGTTCGCCGACGAGGTCACGCGTGTGGCCAACGAGGTCGGCGCGGAGGGGCAGCTGGGCGGGCAGGCCAATGTGCCGGGCGCGGCGGGGACTTGGAAGGACCTCACCGACTCGGTGAACACGGTCTTCCGGAACCTGACGACGCAGGTGCGGGACATCGCCACGGTCACCACGGCGGTCGCCAGCGGTGATCTGTCGCAGAAGGTCACCGTCGATGTGGCCGGCGAGATGCTGGAGCTGAAGAACACCGTCAACACGATGGTGGACCAGTTGTCGGCCTTCGGTTCCGAAGTGACGCGGGTGGCGCGGGAGATCGGTGTCGAGGGTGAACTGGGCGGCCAGGCGCAGGTGGTGGGCGCGGCCGGCACCTGGAAGGACCTCACGGACTCCGTCAACACGGCCTTCCGCAACCTGACCGGTCAGGTGCGCAACATCGCGCAGGTCACGACGGCGGTGGCCAACGGTGATCTGTCGCAGAAGGTCACGGTCGACGTCTCCGGCGAGATGCTGCAGCTGAAGAACACCGTGAACACGATGGTGGACCAGCTCTCCAGCTTCGCCGACCAGGTGACGCGGATGGCCCGTGACGTGGGCACCGAGGGGCGTCTGGGCGGTCAGGCGCGCGTGGACGGCGTATCGGGCACCTGGAAGGAACTGACCGACTCCGTCAACTTCATGGCGGGCAACCTGACTTCACAGGTACGGCAGATCGCGCAGGTCACGACGGCGGTGGCCCGGGGCGATCTGTCGCAGAAGATCGATGTGGACGCCCGCGGCGAGATCCTGGAGCTGAAGAACACCATCAACACGATGGTCGACCAGCTCTCCGCCTTCGCGGACCAGGTGACCCGAGTCGCGCGTGAGGTGGGTACGGAAGGGCGGCTCGGCGGGCAGGCCCAGGTGCCGGGAGTGGCCGGCGTATGGCGTGATCTGACCGATTCCGTAAACGGCATGGCCGGAAACCTGACCGGTCAGGTGCGCAACATCGCGCAGGTGGCGACGGCGGTGGCGCGCGGTGATCTGTCGCAGAAGATCGATGTGGACGCCCGCGGCGAGATCCTGGAGCTCAAGAACACCCTGAACACGATGGTGGACCAGCTGTCCGCCTTCGCCGAGCAGGTCACGCGGGTGGCGCGTGAGGTGGGTACGGACGGCATCCTGGGCGGCCAGGCCGAGGTGCAGGGCGTGGCCGGTACCTGGAAGGACCTCACGCAGTCCGTGAACGGCATGGCCAACAACCTGACCATGCAGGTGCGGAACATCGCCGAGGTCACCACCGCGGTCGCCATGGGCGATCTGTCGAAGAAGATCACCGTCGACGCGAAGGGCGAGATCCTCGAACTCGTCACCACCGTCAACACGATGGTCGACCAGCTGTCCAGCTTCGCCGAGCAGGTGACGCGGGTGGCGCGTGAGGTGGGTACGGAAGGCCAGCTGGGCGGTCAGGCGCGGGTGCCGGGTGTCACCGGCATCTGGAAGGACCTGAGCGACAACGTGAACCTGATGGCCAACAACCTGACCAGCCAGGTGCGGAACATCTCCCAGGTCTCGGCGGCGGTCGCCAACGGTGATCTCACCAAGAAGGTCACGGTCGAGGCGCGCGGCGAGGTCGCGCAGCTCGCCGACACGGTCAACACCATGGTGACGACGCTGAGTTCGTTCGCCGACGAGGTCACGCGAGTGGCCCGTGAGGTGGGTACGGACGGCATCCTGGGCGGTCAGGCGCGGGTGCCGGGCGTCGCCGGTACGTGGAAGGACCTCACCGAGTCCGTGAACTCGATGGCGTCCAACCTGACCGGTCAGGTGCGCAATATCGCGATGGTCACGACGGCCATCGCGAAGGGCGATCTGACCAAGAAGATCGACATCGATGCGCGCGGCGAGATCCTCGAACTCAAGACGACCATCAACACCATGGTCGACCAGCTCTCGTCGTTCGCCGAGCAGGTGACCCGGGTGGCCCGCGAGGTGGGCACCGAGGGCCAGTTGGGCGGCCAGGCGCGGGTGCGCGACGTGGACGGCACGTGGCGTGACCTGACCGAGTCCGTGAACGAGATGGCCGGAAACCTCACACGGCAGGTGCGCGCCATCGCCGCGGTGGCCACGGCGGTGACCCGCGGTGATCTCAACCTGAAGATCGACGTGGACGCCTCGGGCGAGATCCAGGTTCTGCAGGACAACATCAACACGATGATCGCCAACCTGCGTGACACCACGATCGCCAACAAGGAGCAGGACTGGCTCAAGGGCAACCTGGCCCGTATCTCGGGTCTGATGCAGGGCCGCCGTGACCTGGAGGACGTCGCGGGCCTGATCATGAGCGAGCTGACCCCGGTGGTCTCCGCGCAGCACGGTGCGTTCTTCCTGGCGATGCCCACGGACGACGGGGACGTGGTCGTGGACGGCGACGAGGAGGCGTACGAGCTGCGCATGCTCGGCAGTTACGGCTACTCGATGGGTTCGATGCCGACGTCCTTCAGGCCGGGCGAGACGCTCATCGGTACGGCCGCCACCGAGCGGCGCACGATCCTGGTGGAGAACGCGCCCACCGGCTACCTGAAGATCGCCTCCGGTCTGGGGGAGGCCCCGCCGGCGCAGGTGATCGTGCTGCCGGTGCTCTTCGAGGGCAAGGTGCTCGGGGTGATCGAGCTGGCCTCGTTCCAGCCGTTCACGCAGATCCAGCGGGACTTCCTCAGCCAGATCGCCGAGATGATCGCGACCAGCGTCAACACCATCTCCGTCAATACGAAGACGGAGGTGCTGCTCAAGCAGTCGCAGGAGCTGACCGAGCAACTGCGGGAACGCTCGGCCGAGTTGGAGAACCGGCAGAAGGCGCTGCAGGCCTCCAACGCCGAGCTGGAGGAGAAGGCCGAGCTGCTCGCCCAGCAGAACCGCGACATCGAGGTCAAGAACACCGAGATCGAAGAGGCCCGGCAGGTCCTGGAGGAGCGTGCCGAGCAGCTGGCGATCTCGATGCGCTACAAGTCGGAGTTCCTGGCGAACATGTCGCACGAGCTGCGTACGCCGCTGAACTCCCTGCTGATCCTGGCCAAGCTGCTCGCCGACAACGCGGAGGGCAATCTCTCCCCGAAGCAGGTGGAGTTCGCCGAGACGATCCATGGCGCGGGCTCGGATCTGCTGCAGCTGATCAACGACATCCTGGACCTGTCGAAGGTCGAGGCGGGCAAGATGGATGTCTCGCCCACGCGGATCGCCCTGGTGCAGCTGGTGGACTACGTGGAGGCGACGTTCAGGCCGCTGACCGCGGAGAAGGGCCTGGACTTCTCGGTACGGGTGTCGCCGGAGCTGCCGGCGACCCTGAACACCGACGAGCAGCGGCTGCTGCAGGTGCTGCGCAACCTCCTGGCGAACGCGGTGAAGTTCACCGACAGCGGCGCCGTGGAGCTGGTGATCAGGCCCGCCAACTCCGATGTCCCGGACGGGATTCGGGAGCAACTGCTCGAAGCGGGCTCGCTGCGGGACGCGGACGCCGATCTGATCGCGTTCTCGGTGACGGACACCGGGATCGGGATCGCGGGCAGCAAGATGCGGGTGATCTTCGAGGCGTTCAAGCAGGCGGACGGCACGACCAGCCGCAAGTACGGCGGTACCGGCCTCGGTCTGTCGATCAGCCGGGAGATCGCGCGGCTGCTCGGCGGTGAGATCCACGCGGCGAGCGAACCGGGGCGGGGCTCGACCTTCACGCTGTATTTGCCGCTGCACCCCAGCGAACTGCCGCCGCAGGGCTACACGCAGCTGCCGCCGGCCGCCGTGGCGAGCGTCGACCCGGTCACTCCGGCGCTGCCGCCGGCCGCCGAGGACGCCCTCACACAGGCCGCCGAGACCACCCCTGAGGTGGCCCCGGAGCCGCAACCGCAGGCCAGCCCCGGTGTGCTGTTCCGGCGCCGCCGGCGCGGCGTCCAGGCGCCCGAGCAGCGGCCCGCACTTCCCGGACAGCCGGGGCAGTCGGGGCAGCCGGCCAGGGCGGGCACGGGTGCTCCGTCGCCCGAGCAGTGGTCGCCCGCGGGCGAGACGGGCACGGGAGAGCGCAGGACGTTCCACTTCGGCGGCGAGAAGGTTCTGATCGTCGACGACGACATCCGCAATGTGTTCGCTCTCACCAGCGTCCTCGAGCAGTACGGCCTGTCGGTGCTCTACGCGGAGAACGGCCGCGAGGGGATCGAAGTCCTGGAGCAGCACGACGACACGACGCTGGTCCTGATGGACATCATGATGCCGGAGATGGACGGCTACGCCACGACGACGGCGATCCGCAGGATGCCGCAGTTCGCCGGACTGCCGATCATCGCTCTGACGGCGAAGGCCATGAAGGGCGACCGGGAGAAGGCCATCGAGTCGGGCGCATCCGACTACGTTACGAAACCGGTCGACCCGGATCATCTGCTTTCGGTCATGGAACGCTGGATGAGCGGAGAGTGACATCGATCGCCGGTATCCGGTAGAAATCAGGCAGAGTTGCTGACTGAACGTGGCCGATCTCGTGTAGAGGTGCGGAATTCGGGGAACCTTCTGGTCTCCGGCTCCGTTTCTGCTACGTGCACAGTGACATCGCGGTGACAGGGTGTGGCGACAGGCGGGGTGCGGCTACCATGACCGGCACAAGGACGGGCGGCGAGACGGAGTCGTCCCCTGGGGCGGCGACCGGTGCACTGCCGGGGCGAGGAGGACGGGCCATGGTGCAGAAGGCCAAGATCCTCCTGGTCGATGACCGGCCGGAGAATCTGCTTGCGCTGGAGGCCATCCTCTCCGCGCTCGATCAGACACTGGTGCGGGCATCGTCCGGGGAGGAAGCGCTCAAAGCACTGCTCACGGACGATTTCGCGGTGATTCTGCTGGACGTCCAGATGCCGGGAATGGACGGTTTCGAAACCGCCGCGCATATCAAGCGCCGCGAGCGGACCCGGGACATCCCGATCATCTTCCTCACGGCGATCAACCACGGCCCGCACCACACCTTCCGTGGTTACGCGGCCGGTGCGGTCGACTACATCTCCAAGCCCTTCGACCCGTGGGTGCTGCGCGCCAAGGTCTCGGTCTTCGTCGAGCTGTACATGAAGAACTGCCAACTGCGGGAGCAGGCAGCCCTGCTGCGCCTCCAGCTCGAAGGCGGCGGCAAGTCCGCCGTCGGCGACACCAAGGAGCCGGCCGGTCTGCTCGCCGAACTCTCGGCGCGGCTCGCGGCGGTCGAGGAGCAGGCCGAGGCGCTCTCCAAGCAGCTCGACGACGACTCCGCGGACGCCGCGGCGGTGGCCACCGCCGCCCATCTCGAACGCAAACTCACCGGCCTGCGCAGGGCCCTTGACGCGCTCGAGCCCGGCACGGGAAGCGGCGCACCCTCGGTTCCCTCGCAGAACTGACCGGGCCCCGGGAGTCGCTGAGCACGCGTCAGTTCCCCGCCACCGCGGGGGCGACACGAAAGAGTGAAGCGGTGGGCACACGTGTCCGCTGTGGTCCGCAACGGTAACCTCACCCTCATGGCCTCACGTCCGTCCGCAGCCAAGAAGGCGCCCGCCAAGAAGGCGGCCGCCCCCAAGAAGGCTCCGGCTAAGAAGGCCGCGGCGAAGAAGGCACCCCCGAAAAAGGCTCCCGCCAAGAAGGCTGCGGCCAAGAAGTCCGCGCCGAAGCCGGCCCCCAGCCCCACCGGCGGGATCTACCGACTGGTGCGAGCCTTCTGGCTGGGCATCGCGCACACCGTCGGAGCGATGTTCCGCGGCATAGGGCGCGGAGCCAAGGGCCTCGACCCCGCCCACCGCAAGGACGGCCTCGCGCTGCTGCTCCTGGGCATCGCCCTGATCTGCGCCGCCGGCACCTGGTCGCAGCTGCGCGGCCCCGTCGGCGACCTCGTCGAGATGCTGGTGACGGGTGCCTTCGGCCGGCTCGACCTGCTCGTGCCGCTGCTGCTCGGCCTCATCGCCGTACGCCTCATCCGTCACCCGGAGAAGCCCGAGGCCAACGGGCGGATCGTGATCGGCCTGTCCGCACTCGTCGTCGGTGTGCTCGGCCAGGTCCACATGGCGTGCGGATCGCCGGGCCGTGGCGAGGGCACCGAGGCCATAAGGGACGCGGGCGGACTGATCGGCTGGGCCGCCTCCCGGCCGCTGATCTTCACCATGGGCGAGGTTCTCGCCGTACCGATGCTGGTGCTGCTCACCGTCTTCGGCCTGCTCGTGGTCACCGCGACCCCCGTCAACGCCATCCCGCAGCGCCTGCGGCTCCTGGGCCAGAAGCTCGGTGTCGTGCAGCCGGATCCCGTGCAGGAGCCGGTCACCGAGGACGACGCGCGCTACGACGAACAGTGGCGTGAGGCCCTGCCCGCCAAGCCCAGGCGCCGCAGCCGGCCGAGCCAGGCCCCGGACGCGTACGACCCCGGCCAGGCCGAGGAGGAGGCGCTCACCAAGCGGCGCAGCCGGCCGCGCAGGCCCAGCGTGCAGCCCGCCTTCGACAAGCCCATGGACGCCGTGGACGTGGCGGCAGCCGCCGCGGCCGCGCTCGACGGCGCGGTCCTGCACGGCATGCCGCCTTCGCCGCTCGTTGCCGACCTCACCCAGGGTGTGTCCACCGAGCGCTCCGAGGAATCGACGCCCACGCCCGTGCCGACGGCCCGCGGCGCCGGGAAGAAGCCAGGGGAGAAGGCCACCGCGGAGCAGGCCGCCCACGAGCGGGACAAGGACTCGGACACGGGCTCGCAGGCCGTCCCCGACCTGACCAAGGCCGCCCCGGAGGCCCACCGCGACCTGCCGCCGCGCGCCGAGCAGCTGCAGCTCTCCGGTGACATCACCTACTCCCTGCCCTCGCTCGACCTCCTGGAGCGCGGCGGCCCCGGCAAGGCACGCAGCGCCGCCAACGACGCGGTCGTCGAGTCGCTCTCCAACGTCTTCACCGAGTTCAAGGTCGACGCCGCCGTCACCGGCTTCACCCGCGGCCCCACGGTCACGCGCTACGAGATCGAGCTCGGCCCGGCCGTGAAGGTCGAGAAGATCACCGCGCTCGCCAAGAACATCGCGTACGCGGTGGCCTCGCCGGATGTGCGGATCATCAGCCCCATTCCCGGCAAGTCCGCGGTCGGCATCGAGATCCCCAACACCGACCGCGAGATGGTCAACCTCGGCGACGTGCTGCGCCTCGCGGACGCCGCCGAGGACAACCACCCGATGCTGGTCGCGCTCGGCAAGGACGTCGAGGGCGGCTACGTGATGGCGAACATCGCGAAGATGCCGCACATCTTGGTCGCCGGCGCCACCGGCTCCGGCAAGTCGTCGTGCATCAACTGTCTGATCACCTCGGTGATGGTGCGGGCGACCCCCGAGGACGTGCGCATGGTCCTGGTCGACCCCAAGCGCGTGGAGCTCACCGCGTACGAGGGCATCCCGCACCTGATCACGCCGATCATCACCAACCCGAAGCGGGCCGCCGAGGCGCTGCAGTGGGTCGTACGCGAGATGGATCTGCGGTACGACGACCTCGCGGCCTACGGATTCCGCCATATCGACGACTTCAACGAGGCCGTCCGCAACGGCAAGGTGGAGGCGCCACCGGGCAGCGAGCGGGAGCTGCAGCCCTATCCGTATCTGCTGGTCATCGTCGAC
The DNA here is from genome assembly GCF_042665355.1 of Streptomyces monticola. NCBI lineage: Bacteria > Bacillati > Actinomycetota > Actinomycetes > Kitasatosporales > Streptomycetaceae > Streptomyces > Streptomyces monticola. Next base: position 12,996 of record NZ_JBHTCF010000001.1, read on the forward strand.
GAGCTGGCCGACCTGATGATGGTCGCGCCGCGTGACGTCGAGGACGCGATCGTGCGCATCACCCAGCTGGCCCGCGCGGCCGGTATCCATCTGGTGCTCGCCACCCAGCGCCCCTCGGTGGATGTCGTCACCGGCCTGATCAAGGCGAATGTGCCGTCCCGGCTCGCCTTCGCCACCTCCTCGCTTGCCGACAGCCGGGTCATCCTCGACCAGCCGGGCGCCGAGAAGCTGATCGGCAAGGGCGACGGCCTGTTCCTGCCCATGGGCGCGAACAAGCCGACCCGTATGCAGGGCGCCTTTGTGACCGAGGAGGAAGTCGCCGCGGTCGTCCAGCACTGCAAGGATCAGATGGCGCCGGTCTTCCGCGAGGACGTCGTGGTCGGCACCAAGCAGAAGAAGGAGATCGACGAGGACATCGGCGACGACCTCGATCTGCTGTGCCAGGCCGCCGAGCTGGTGGTCTCCACTCAGTTCGGGTCGACCTCGATGCTGCAGCGCAAGCTGCGCGTGGGCTTCGCCAAGGCCGGCCGGCTCATGGACCTGATGGAGTCGCGGAACATCGTGGGCCCGAGCGAAGGCTCCAAGGCGCGCGATGTGCTGGTGAAACCGGACGAACTCGATGGAGTGCTCGCGGTGATCCGCGGGGAGGCTTCCTGAGAGGTACTTCAGTCGAGGGGCTTCCGTAAGGATTCGGCAGGCAACCGTTTCCCTTTGGCGTACGTCAAGTTGGAGGGAGTGGCGGGAAGATGTCCCACCATCAGGATGTCCGGCCATTCTGATGGCGTACAAAGTGCATCCGCCCGCTTGCCCCACCCTTTCGTACCCCCCCTAGACTGAACGTCCAGCAGGTGGCTACACGCTCGAAAGGCGCCCTCGTGTCCATCGGCAACTCCCCCGAAGACGACCGTCCTTCGTTTCCCGAAGACGACCGGCCTTCCGTCGGCCGTGCCCTCCAGCAGGCCAGAATCGACGCCGGCCTGACCGTCGACGAAGTCAGCACCGCGACCCGTGTGCGCATCCCGATCGTGCACGCACTCGAACAGGACGACTTCTCCCGGTGCGGCGGCGATGTGTACGCGCGCGGTCACATCCGCACCATCGCGCGTGCCGTGGGCATCGATCCGGCGCCGCTGCTCGAGCAGTACGACGGCGAGCACGGCGGGCGGCCCGAGCCGACCGCCGCCGCGCCGCTCTTCGAGGCCGAGCGCATCAGGCCCGAGCCGCGCCGCCCCAACTGGACCGCGGCCATGGTCGCCGCCATCGTCGCCGTGATCGGCTTCGTCGGCTTCACGCTCTTCAGTGACGGGGAGAGCGGGAAGGGGTCGAAGACCCCGGTGGCCGAGGGCTCGCCGTCCGCCCAGAAGCCCGAGCCGAAGCCGACTCCCTCCAAGCCCGCCGACCAGAAGCCCGACCCCGCCGACAGCGCCATCGCGGGGGCCCCGAAGGACAAGGTCACCGTCATGGTGAACGCTGCCGACGGGCGCAGCTGGATCTCCGCCAAGGATCACAACGGCGGCATCATGTTCGACGGCCTCCTCGAGAAGGGCCAGTCGAAGTCGTTCACGGACAAGGAGAAGATCGACCTCGTCCTCGGTGACGCGGGTGCGATCAAGCTGTTTGTGAACGGCAAGGAGATCAAGGACGAGTTCAAGCCCGGCCAGGTCGAGCGGCTGTCGTATACGAAGGGCGACAACGGCGGCGACCCCGGGGTCGGCTGAGTAGGTCACGGCGCCGCGAGCGGGCCCGGTTCCCTTCGGGGGCCGGGCTCTTCGTATGGCGGGCCCTTCGTATGGCGGGCCCTATACCGGGACGAAGCTCTCGCCGCCCCTCGCGGCAGGGGGACAGGCGATAACAAAGTAGTCTTGACCCCATGCCCGAACGCCGTACCGTCGCTCTCGTCACTCTTGGCTGCGCCCGTAACGAGGTGGACTCGGAGGAGCTCGCAGGCCGCTTGGAGGCGGACGGCTGGCAGCTCGTCGAGGACGCCGCGGAAGCCGATGTCGCCGTGGTCAACACCTGCGGATTCGTCGACGCCGCCAAGAAGGACTCCGTCGACGCCCTGCTCGAAGCCAATGACCTCAAGGACCACGGCAAGACCCAGGCCGTCGTCGCCGTGGGCTGCATGGCCGAGCGGTACGGCAAGGAGCTCGCCGAAGCGCTGCCCGAGGCCGACGGCGTGCTCGGCTTCGACGACTACACCGACATCTCCGGCCGTCTGAACACCATCCTCAGCGGCGGCAACGTCGAGGCGCACGCACCCCGCGACCGGCGCAAGCTGCTCCCCATCAGCCCTGCCGAGCGCCAGGACGCCGACGGTGTGGCGCTGCCGGGGCACGCGCAGGACGCGGCCGAGAGCGCGCCCGAGGACCTGCCCGAAGGGCTGGCCCCGGCGTCCGGGCCGCGGGCGCCGCTGCGCCGCCGTATGGGCTCGTCGCCCGTCGCCTCGGTGAAGCTGGCCTCCGGCTGCGACCGGCGCTGCACGTTCTGCGCCATCCCGTCCTTCCGCGGCTCCTTCATCTCGCGCCGCCCCAGCGATGTACTGAACGAGACGCGCTGGCTGGCCGGGCAGGGCGTCAAGGAGATCATGCTGGTCTCCGAGAACAACACCTCGTACGGCAAGGACCTCGGCGACATCCGGCTCCTGGAGACGCTGCTTCCCGAGCTCGCGGAGGCCGACGGGGTCGAGCGGGTGCGGGTCAGCTATCTGCAGCCCGCCGAGATGCGGCCAGGACTGATCGACGTCCTGACGTCCACACCGGGCGTCGCGCCCTACTTCGACCTGTCCTTCCAGCACTCGGCACCCGGCGTGCTGCGGGCGATGCGGCGCTTCGGGGACACCGACCGGTTCCTCGAGCTGCTCGACCAGATCCGTGCCAAGGCCCCGCAGGCCGGTGTGCGCTCCAACTTCATCGTGGGCTTCCCCGGTGAGACCGAGGCCGATGTGGCCGAGCTCGAACGTTTCCTGACCGGAGCGAGACTGGATGCCATCGGCGTCTTCGGCTACTCCGACGAGGACGGCACGGAAGCCGCGACGTACGAGAACAAGCTGGACGAGGACGTCGTCGCCGAGCGCCTCGCGCGGATCTCACGGCTCGCCGAGGAGCTCACCGCGCAGCGCGCCGAGGAGCGCATCGGCGAGACGGTACGGGTGCTCGTGGAGTCCCTCGACGGGGATGACGGTGCCTTCGGCCGGGCCGCGCACCAGGCGCCGGAGACCGACGGACAGGTGGTGTTCACCAGCGGTGAGGGCTTGACTGTCGGTCGTATGGTCGATGCGAAGGTCGTCGGCACCCTGGGCGTCGACCTGGTGGTCGAGCAGCTCGAGCATTCTGAGGAGGCGGGCAGATGACCGGAGTCCCGGCATCCGCGGCGGGTGGCACCGGGCGGAAGCCGGCACCTGGCGGAAAGCTGGGTGCTGCGGCCGTCAATCAGGCCAGCCTGTGGAACATCGCGAACATCCTGACGATGGTGCGGCTCCTGCTCGTGCCGGGCTTCGTCGCGCTCCTGCTCGCCGACGGCGGCTATGACCCGGCCTGGCGTGCGCTCGCCTGGGCCGCCTTCGCCATCGCCATGATCACGGATATTTTCGACGGGCATCTGGCGCGTACGTACAACCTGGTCACCGACTTCGGGAAGATCGCCGACCCGATCGCGGACAAGGCGATCATGGGCGCCGCCCTGATCTGTCTCTCCGCCCTCGGCGAGCTGCCGTGGTGGGTGACCGGCGTGATCCTCGGGCGCGAGCTCGGCATCACACTGCTGCGGTTCTGGGTGATCCGGTACGGAGTGATTCCGGCCAGTCGAGGCGGCAAGCTGAAGACCCTTTCGCAGGGCGTCGCGGTCGGGATGTACGTCCTGGCCCTGACCGGGCCCCTGGCGACGCTGCGGTTCTGGGTGATGGCCGTGGCCGTCGTGCTGACCGTGGCCACCGGCCTCGACTATGTCCGCCAGGCCGTCGTTCTGCGGCGCCGGGGGCAGGCCGCCGAGGAGTCCGCGGCGTGACCGGATCGTCCCGGTCCGTTTCCCCTGCCGGTTCCGGGGGCGCTTCCCCTGCCGCCTCGCGTGCTGCCGAAGTGCTCGCGCTCCTGACCGGGCGTGGTCAGACGCTGGCCGTCGCCGAATCCCTGACCGGCGGACTCGTCGCCGCCGAGATCGCCTCCGTGCCCGGGGCCTCGGCCGCCTTCCGTGGCTCGGTGACCGCGTACGCCACCGACCTCAAGCAGCGGCTCCTCGGCGTGGACGGCACCCTCTTGGCCGAGCGCGGCGCCGTCGATCCAGAGGTCGCCCGGGAGATGGCCGAGGGAGTGCGTACGGCGCTCGGCGCGGACTGGGGGATCGCCACCACGGGCGTCGCGGGGCCCGAACCGCAGGACGGCCGGCCCGTCGGAACGGTGTATGTCGCGGTGGCCGGTCCCGGCCGTACGAACGGCTCCCGACATGGGAAAGTCGTGGCTCTGCGGTTGAACGGCGATCGTACGGAAATCCGTAGGGAGAGTGTACGGAGCGTGCTCGAGCTGCTCGCAAGCGAACTCGTCGAGAATGTGCGGGCACAGGATACGGAACAGAACGGGGGGACTTGATGTTTGCAGCCCTGAGTGAACACGACATCGCTCCCCGCACGGCCGCCGCGCGAGGCGGTACGGTGGGGCGTGAAGGATGCGGCTACGCGGTCCGAGGAGGGAGCCACCGATGATTCTGCTCCGTCGCCTGCTGGGTGACGTGCTGCGTCGGCAGCGCCAGCGCCAGGGCCGTACTCTGCGCGAAGTCTCCTCGTCCGCCCGAGTCTCGCTCGGCTATCTCTCCGAGGTGGAGCGGGGGCAGAAGGAGGCTTCCTCCGAGCTGCTCTCCGCGATTTGCGACGCGCTTGACGTACGGATGTCCGAGCTCATGCGGGAAGTGAGCGACGAGCTCTCGCTTGCCGAGCTGGCCGAGTCGGCAGCCGCCGGCGAGCCCGCTCCGGTGCGCGAACCGGTGCCTGCGGTGTCTGGTTCAGTGCGTCCGATGCTCAATTCGGTGTCCGTGGCAGGTGTCCCACCTGAGCGCGTGACGATCAAGGCACCTGCTGAGGCAGTGGACGTCGTCGCGGCCTGACGCCGCTACTTCGCAGTCTTCTCCCTGAGCCCCGGTCGGGTCGGTCCCGGCCGGGGCTCTTGGCGTCTCCTGCCTGCCGTTTTGCCCTGAGATGTTCCTTTGGTGGCGCTGTGCCATGGTGGATGGGGGAGATCGCTGGCGGGGGTTCCGTCTGGGAGGACGCGTATGTACGTCGTGAAGAGCCCGCTGTCCGATGCCGACCTCAAGATCGTCGCGGAGGCCCTGCAGGGCGCTCTGGTCGACCTCGTGGATCTGTCGCTGGTGGCCAAGCAGATCCACTGGAACGTGGTCGGGCCGCGCTTTCGCTCCGTACATCTGCAGCTGGACGAGGTCGTGGACACCGCGCGGCTGCACTCCGACACCGTGGCCGAGCGGGGCTCGACCCTCGGGGTCTCGCCCGACGGGCGGGCCGCGACGGTGGCACAGAGCAGCGGGATCGGGTCTGTTCCCGACGGCTGGGTCAAGGACACCGACGCCGTACGCACCCTGGTCGACGCCCTCGGCGCGGTGATCACGCGGATGCGGGAGCGGGTCGAGGCGACGGGTGAGGCGGACCCGGTGAGCCAGGACATCTTCATCGGGATCACGGCCGACCTGGAGAAGCATCACTGGATGTTCCAGGCGGAGAACGGCTGAGGTGCCGGTCCGGTCGGCGCGCGACTGAGGGTTCGGCTCCGTCATTTTCGAGTCGGGGTGGAGGTGCGGTCGGTTTCGGATCGAGGCCGGGTGGAGTGCGGGTCAAGGTGGTACGTCGCTGTGCGTGGGGCGCCTTGGGCGCCTGGGGGTGCTTCGGGTGCTCCAGGTGCTCTGTGTGCGCCCTCCCGGTGGGTGATCGTGCGGGTTTAGCGTCGGCCCGGAGGAGGCTGCCATGACGTGGCGCGGGCGCGGGCGCGGGGGTGAGGCGAGCGGGACGGCGCTGTGGGGTGCGCGGGGGGCATGGGTATGTGCCCGGGGTGCCCGGGATCTGCGGGATGTGCGGGGTGCGCTCGGTGTGGTCCTGGCTCTGGTGGTCGGCGCTCTGTGGTGGTGGGCCGTGCTGCGGCTCGCGCTCGTGCCCGAGAGTGCCGGTGTGGTCGAGGGGACTGTGGCGGCGGGCGGCTGGGGGCTGAGCCTGCTGCCCGTGCACTGTGTGCCGTGGTCGCAGGCGGTGGGCGCGCGGCGGCGGGCCCGCCAGGAGGCCGGGCGCTGCCACGCGGAGATCAAGCAGTGGCGGGCGGGGTTCCGGCGGGTTGCTACCAGGGCATGGCGACGCCGCCGTTGGGGCGGAGGATCTGGCCGGTCGTGAAGGACGACGCGTCCGAGGCGAGATGCAGCACTGCCTGGGCCACATCCGCGGGATCGCCGACCCGGCCGAGCGGGGACATCCGGGACATCAGGGCCTCGGTGTGGGTCTGGGCCTCGCTGTTGTTGTGGCGTTCGGTCATGGGGGTGCGGATCCAGCCGGGAGCGACGGCGTTGACGCGGATGCCGTGCGGCCCCGCCTCTGTGGCCAGGGTCTTGGTGAGCTGGACCACGGCTGCCTTCGCCGCGCCGTAGCAGAGCAGGCCGGGGCCACCGGTGTCTACTGCGCCCGAGGCCATGGTCACGATGCTGCCCCCGCGCCGGGCGGCGATCATCGCGCGGGCCGCTGCCTGGCAGGCGTAGAGGATGCCCTTGAAGTTGATCGCGAGGACGCGGTCGAGGTCCTCGTCCGTGGTCTCCAGGACGGGGCTGCTGTGCATGACGCCCGCGATGGCGGCCAGGACGTCGAGGCCGTCCGCCTCTTCCGCGGCCTGTACGGCGGCCTCGACCTGGGTGCGGTCGGAGACGTCCAGGGTGTGGATGCGGGCGGTGCCGCCGACGGCCTTGATCGCGGTGGCCGTGCCGTGCAGACCGTGCTCGTCGCGGTCCGCGCAGTGCACGGTGGCTCCCGCCTCGGCGAGCAGCACGGCGCTTGCGCGGCCTATGCCGCTCGCTGCGCCGGTGATGAACGCGGTGCGGCCGGTCAGGTCGTAGGCGTTGCGGGCGGGATTCGGCATGCCGGGACCGTACGAGGGTTTCTGACGGTCCGTCAATTGATGTGGCGGAACTGGTTGCCCGGGGCGCTCAGGGTGTGGGGCCCGACTGACAGGTGGGGCACCAGTAGGTGATGCGGTCGCGGCTGCCGTCGCCCTGGTCGGCGGAGCGGATGCCGGTGCCGCAGCGCAGACAGGGGCGCGGGGCGCGGCCGTAGACGTACAGGCGCTGGTCGCGGCGGCCCGTGGTGATGCGGGCGGGCCGGTCGCGGTTGGCTTCGAGGACGCGCTTGGCGGCGGCGACGAGGCGTGCCGGGAGGCCCTCGGGGAGTTCGCCGACCGGCAGCCAGGGTGTCACGCGGGCCAGGAAGCAGAGCTCTGATTTATAGACATTGCCGATGCCCGCGAGGTTGCGCTGGTCGAGCAGCGCCTCGCCGATGGACCGCCCGGGGTCCCTCAGGAGGTTCTGCAGGGCCCGGTCCGGATCCCAGTCGGGGCCGAGCAGATCGGGGCCGAGATGGCCCACGGCCTTGTGTTCGTCGGCGGTGCGGAGCAGTTCGAGTACGGGCAGCCGGTAGCCGACGGCGGTGCGGTGGGTGTTGCCGAGAATCGCGCGGATCTGGTGGCCGGGGCCGCCGTTCCAGCGCTCGCCGGGGGCGAACACCCGCCATGAGCCGTCCATGCGCAGATGCGAGTGGAGGGTGAGGCCGCCCTCGATGCGGGTGAGGAGGTGCTTGCCGCGCGGAGTGACGTCGAGGACCGTGCGGCCGGTGAGGTCGGCGGTGGCGAACTTGGGTACGCGCAGGTCGGAGCGGGTGAGGACCTCACCGGCGAGAGCGCTGTGCAGACGGCGGGCCGCCTGGTGGACGGTGTCTCCTTCGGGCATGGGGTCATGATGCAGGGTGCTCAGGCGGGGCGTGGGTTCTTGTGGGCGGGCGCCGTGGTGCCTCCCTCAATCTCCCCCGGCCACCTTTCCCGGCCACCTTTCCCGGCTGCCTCTCCTGGCTGCCTCTGCCGGTCACCGCTGGGGGTGCCCCAGCGGTGACCCCGGACGGGCCCGGTCTGCTTCGGGTGGGCTTGAGTCAGTTGGGGTCCAAGGGGCCCAGGAGGTAGGTGCCCGTCGAGCGGGGGTCGTCGCTGAAGTAGAACTCGCGGATCGCTTCGAGTAACTCTTCGCGGTCGAGGAGGCCGTCCATGTCCTTGTCGAGGCGGCCGAAGACCTCGCGGGCGTCCGGCTCGGGGAGGTTCATGAGGGCGCCGGTCCAGCGGACCTGTTCTTCGCGGGTGAGCTTGCCGTCGCCGTCCGCGTCGGCGATGTCCATGAGGGCGTCGAGGAAGGGGACGTACCCGGCGTCGAAGGACTCGGGGGTCTCCAACAGGCCTGCGGCGAAGGCGGCTTTGTACTCGGTCTCGCTGATCCGGCCGTCCTGGTTCGTGTCCGCGACGCGGGCCAGGTGGGCCCACAGACCGAGGGCCAGCTCGCGCAGACGGCTCAGCGGGGCGGAGTCCGGCTTGTGGCCGAAGGCCTCGCCGAGCCGGTCGACGGCAGTCTCGAAGTCGGTGCGGTCGATGGAGCCGTCGCCGTCCGTGTCGTACGTCTTGAAACGGCGGGACAACTTGCGGTCGAGGAACGCGGAGATCTGCACGGTGGCCTCCCGGTGTCTGTGTCTCTCAGTCTGTGACGGTGACGCGGCGGGACAGGGCGGGGCAGGTGCGGGTGTCGTTCCTTGCGGTGCTCAACTTAGCGGCGCAGAGGGGGAGTCGGGAGGGCGCGCTTTCGGGGCGCGTGGCTGTCAGGCGCGCAGGCGCAGACCGCGCGGGGTGGCGATGAAACCCGCTCCTTCCAGAAGGGCGCCGAACGGGGAGGTCAGGGCTGCCGCCCCATTGATCCGCTCCACGGTGACCGTGCCGAGGGAACCGGCGCGGGCGGCCGCCGCGAGGGCCTCGGCGGCGGGGCGCAGCCGCGGGTCGTCCTGTGCGGCGGGGTCCTCGGGGTCGGCGGGCCAGGCGAGCAGGGTCTTGCCGCCGCGCTCCATGTAGAGCGTCAGCTCACCGTCGACCAGGACCACCAGGGAGCCTGCCTTGCGGCCCGCCTTGTGGGTGGCGCCCGCGGGCGGCTCGGGCCAGGGGAGTGCCGCGCCATAGGCGTTGGCCGGGTCGGCGGCCGCCAGGACCACCGCTCGCTCGCCGCCTCCGCGGGTGTCGCCGCGGTCGTGCGCCGTGGCCGCGGCCCGCAGGCGGTCCACCGCGCCGTCCATCGCGAACTGGGCGGCGCCGAGGCCCTCGACGACATAGCCGCGCCGGGCCTGGCCGCTGTCCTCGAAGGCGGACAGGACGCGGTACGTCGCCGAGAAGCCGCCCTCGACGCCTTCGGCGGCGACCGCGCCACGGGTGACGACTCCGTGCCGGTCCAGGAGGGTGCGGGCCAGGGCGTGGGCGCGCACGGTGGGGTCGGGCTCGCGGCCCGGCAGCAGGGACCAGCGGCCGGCGACGGTGGGCGGGCCGGTGCGGGAGACGGGGCGCGCGCCGGTGCGGGCGGCCGCCGTCAAGGTGCCGTACCGCCCGCGCGGGACATTGCGCTTGGCGCGGTGCGCGGTGGAGCCCGCGGTGCGGCCCGAGCCGAGGAGGGCGCGCATGGGGGCCAGCGTGTCGTTGGTGAGGCGGCCGGACCAGGCCAGCTCCCAGAGGGCGTCGGCCAGTTGGGGATCGGTGGCCTCGGGGTGGGTGGTGGCGCGGACCTCGTCGGCGATCTGGCGGAAGAACAGGCCGTACCCACCGGAGAGGGCTGTCAGGACCGACTCCTGGAGTGCGGTGATCTCCAGGGGGTGGGGTTCGGGCAACAGCAGTGGCGCGGTGTCGGCGAGATAGAGGGAGATCCAGCCGTCCTTGCCGGGCAGGGCACCGGCGGCCGCCCACACCACCTCGCCCATGGTGGTGAGTTCGTCCAGGAGTGCTGGTGTGTAGCCCTGCACGCGCGCGGGGAGGACGAGTTTTTCGAGAGCGGACGCGGGGACCGTGGCCCCCTGCAGCTGCTCGACGGCGCGCACCAGGCCGTCGACTCCGCGCAGGCCGTGACCGCCCATGTGCTGCCACTGGGGGAGGAAGCCGGCGAGGGCGGCGGGCGGTACGGGCTCCAGTTCGTGGCGGAGGGCGGCCAGGGAACGCCGGCGCAGTCGCCTCAGGACGGTGGCGTCACACCACTCCTGGCCGATGCCCGCGGGGTGGAACTCGCCTTGTACGACGCGGCCGCCCGCGGCAAGGCGCTGCAGGGCGCCCTCTGTGACGGCTGCGCCGAGGCCGAAGCGGGCCGCGGCGGTGGCGGAGGTGAACGGGCCGTGGGTGCGGGCGTACCGCGCGAGGAGGTCGCCCAGGGGGTCCTTCACGGGCTCCGTGAACGCTTCCGGTACACCCACGGGGAGGGCCGTGCCCAGGGCGTCGCGCAGCCGGCCCGCGTCCTCGATCGCCGCCCAGTGGTCGGCGCCCGCGATGCGGACGCGCAGCGCCCGGCGGGCGTCCGCCAGCTCCTGCGGCCAGCCCGGGTCGGCGCCGCGCTCGGTCAACTCCGCGTCGGTGAGCGGCCCGAGGAGCCGGAGCAGGTCGGCCACGCCTTCGGCGTCCTTGATGCGGCGGTCTTCGGTGAGCCACTGCAGTTCGCGCTCGAGCTCGGTCAGCACCTCCGCGTCGAGCAGTTCGCGCAGCTCCGCCTGGCCGAGGAGCTCGGCCAGGAGCCGGGAGTCCAGGGAGAGGGCCGCCGCGCGGCGCTCGGCGAGGGGGGAGTCGCCCTCGTACAGGAACTGGGCGACGTAACCGAAGAGCAGGGAGCGGGCGAAGGGGGACGGCTCGGGGGTGGTCACCTCGACCAGGCGGACCCGGCGGGACTCGATGTCGCCCATGAGTTCGGTGAGGCCCGGTACGTCGAAGACGTCCTGGAGGCATTCGCGGACCGCCTCGAGGACGATCGGGAACGAGCCGAACTCGCTGGCCACCTCCAGGAGCTGGGCGGCGCGCTGGCGCTGCTGCCACAACGGTGTGCGCTTGCCGGGACTGCGCCGCGGCAGGAGCAGGGCGCGGGCGGCGCACTCGCGGAAGCGGGAGGCGAACAGGGCCGAGCCGCCCACCTGGTCGGTGACGACCTGGTTCACCTCGCCCTTGTCGAAGGTGACGTCCGCGGCGCCCACCGGGGCCTGCTCGGAGTCGTACTCCAAACCCGGCTTCGCCGGGTCCTGGTCGAGCAGGTCGAGGCCCATCATGTCGGCGTCGGGCAGGCGCAGGACCAGGCCGTCGTCGGCGTGCATCACCTGGGCGTCCATGCCGAAGCGCTCGGTGAGCTTGGCGCCGAGGGCGAGCGCCCACGGGGCGTGCACCTGGGCGCCGAAGGGCGAGTGCACGACGACCCGCCAGTCTCCTAGCTCGTCGCGGAAGCGCTCCACCACGATCGTGCGGTCGTCGGGGATGTGGCCGCAGGCCTTGCGCTGCTCGTCCAGATACGACAGCACGTTCTCCGCGGCCCACTGGTCCAGGCCCGCTTCCGCCAGGCGGCGGTGGGCTTCCTCTTCGGTGAGGCCGCCGATCTCGCGCAGGAACGCGCCGAGCGCACGGCCCAGTTCGAGCGGACGGCCGAGCTGGTCGCCCTTCCAGAAGGGCAGTCGGCCGGGCACTCCGGGGGCGGGGGAGACCAGGACGCGGTCGCGGGTGATGTCCTCGATGCGCCAGGAGCTGGTGCCCAGGGTGAAGACATCGCCCACCCGCGACTCGTAGACCATCTCCTCGTCGAGCTCGCCGACGCGGCCGCCGCCCTTCTTGGGGTCCGTGCCGGCGAGGAACACTCCGAAGAGGCCGCGGTCGGGGATCGTGCCCCCTGAAGTGACGGCCAGGCGCTGGGCGCCCGGGCGGCCCGTGACCGTGCCCGCCACGCGGTCCCACACCACGCGCGGGCGCAGCTCGGCGAAGGCGTCGGACGGATAGCGGCCGGCGAGCATGTCCAGGACGGCGGTGAAGGCCGACTCGGGGAGCGAGGCGAACGGCGCCGCGCGGCGCGTGACGGCCAGCAGGTCGTCCACCTGCCAGGTGTCCAACGCGACCATGGCGACGAGCTGTTGGGCCAGGACGTCCAAGGGGTTGGCCGGGACCTTCAGGGACTCGATCGCGCCGGAACGCATGCGCTCGGTGACCACCGCGGACTGCACCAGATCGCCGCGGTACTTGGGGAAGACCACGCCCGTGGAGACGGCACCCACCTGGTGTCCCGCGCGGCCCACGCGCTGCAGGCCCGAGGCGACCGACGGGGGTGACTCGACCTGCACGACCAGGTCGACCGCACCCATGTCGATGCCGAGCTCCAGGCTGGAGGTGGCGACGACGGCCGGGAGGCGGCCCGCCTTGAGGTCCTCCTCGACCAGGGCGCGCTGCTCCTTGGAGACCGAGCCGTGGTGTGCGCGGGCGAGGACCGGCGGGGCTCCCCTGGCGGCGCCGGACTCGGCCATCAGCTCGGCCGGGGAGTGGTCCTCGGGCAGCGGCTCGCCGGTCGCCCTCTCGTAGGCGATCTCATTGAGGCGGTTGCACAAACGCTCTGCCAGGCGGCGCGAGTTGGCGAAGACGATGGTGGAGCGGTGCGCCTGGACGAGGTCGGCGATCTTCTCCTCGACATGCGGCCAGATCGAGGGGCGCTCGGCCTGGGTGTCGTCCGCGTCCGCCGCGGGGGAGCCGCCCAACTCTCCCAGGTCCTCCACCGGGACGACCACGGAGAGGTCGAACTCCTTGCCCGAGGGCGGCTGGACGATCTCCACGCGGCGCTGCGGCGACAGATAGCGCGCGACCTCGTCGACGGGGCGCACGGTCGCCGACAGGCCGATACGGCGGGCGGGGCGCGGCAGCAGCTCGTCGAGCCGCTCCAGGGAGAGGGCCAGGTGGGCGCCGCGCTTGGTGCCTGCCACCGCGTGCACCTCGTCGAGGATCACTGTCTCGATGCCGGTCAGGGCCTCGCGCGTGGACGAGGTGAGCATCAGGAACAGCGACTCGGGGGTGGTGATCAGGATGTCCGGCGGCTTCGTGGCGAGCGAGCGGCGCTCGGCGGCCGGGGTGTCGCCCGAGCGGATGCCGACCTTCACCTCGGGCTCGGGCAGACCCCGGCGCACGGACTCCTGCCGGATGCCGGTGAGCGGGGAGCGGAGATTGCGCTCCACGTCGACCGCGAGGGCCTTGAGCGGTGAGATGTACAGCACCCGGCAGCGCTTCTTCGGGTCGGCCGGGGGAGGGGCGCTGGCCAGGCCGTCGAGCGCGGACAGGAAGGCGGCCAGAGTCTTGCCCGAGCCGGTCGGCGCGACGACCAGCACGTCCGAGCCCTCGGCGATGGCACGCCAGGCACCCTCCTGGGCGGAGGTGGGCGCGGAGAAGGCGCCCGTGAACCAGCCTCGGGTCGCGGGCGAGAAGGAATCGAGTGCTGTCCCTGCCATGGTCCCCATCGTGCACCGCCCCACTGACAATCGCCCGGACCTGGGGAAATACGGGGGAGGGGAGGAGAGGGGCGGCGGGCTGTGGGCCGTGGGCCGTGGGCGGGGATGCGTGGTGGGCGTGCGGGCTCGGCCGGGCCGGGCTGTCCGGGCCGGGCCGCGTGGGCGGGGATGCGCGCCGGCCGGGGCGCGCGCGGGGAGGCGTGGTGGCCGGGCAGTGTGTGCGGGGATGCGTGGCGGCCCTGCGGGCTCGGCCGGGTCGGGCGGGGCCCGCTGCGGGGCGGCTTGCGAGAATGCGGGCATGGGGAAGCAGGAGTGGGCGCGGTACTGGCAGCACGAGGCGCTGCCGGGCATCGACCTGCTGCGGGCCCGGTACGTCCGGCACTCGTTTCCCCGGCACAGCCATGAGGGCTATGTGCTCGGGGCGGTCAGTGGCGGCGTCGAGGACGTCGTGATGCCGGAGGGCACCGTGCACGCGCTGCCGGGCAGCGTGATCATGATCAACCCGGAGGTGCCGCACGCGGCCCGCGCCGGAGTGCCCGAGGGCTGGGTGTACTCGACGCTGTATCCGTCCGCGCAGGTCATCGCCGATATCGCCGCCGAGACGACCAGCATCCGCGGCACCGTGGGCTTCGCGGAGGTGGATGTGCCCGATCCGCAGGGCGCGCACCTGATCCGCGAGGTGCACCGGGCGGCGGAGGAGGGCAACGCGCTCGCGGCCGACAGCGTTCTGCGCATCCTGGTGACCCGGCTGCTGCGCCGCTACGGCAGCGCCCTGCCCGACCGCGCCCTGCGTACCGCGGGCTGTCGCAATGCGGCACGCGCGCGGGACCTTCTCGAGGAGCGGATGGCCGAGCCGCCTTCCCTGGAGGCGCTCGCCACCGAACTCGGTACCAGCCCCTTCGCGCTGCTGCGGGCCTTCAAGAGCGAGTACGGCATGCCGCCGCACACCTGGCTCACCAACGCGCGCGTGCGGCGTGCCCGCGCGCTCCTCGACGGCGGCACCCCACCCGCCGACGCGGCCGCCGCCGTGGGCTTCACCGACCAGCCGCACCTCAACCGGCACTTCACGCGGATCGTGGGCGTGCCGCCCGGCGCCTACCAGCGTGCGCGCCGGGGGCGTGCGGATGCGGAAACAGAGGCGGGTGAGAGCGGGCGCAAGAACGTACAAGAACGGCCGGGCCTCCTCCCCGTACCTTCAGAGGCGTGGCAGAACAGACAGCATCCGCAGCTATACGTGCCGGGGACGGCGATCCGCCCGGTGGTCGGGCAACCGGTCCCGAAGGCGTCGCCAAACCCGACTCCGCCGTCATCAGGGACGCACTCGGCGTAGGCATTGCCGTCGGCCTCTCCGGGTTCGCCTTTGGCGTCACCTCCGTCGGCAACGGCCTGAACCTCTTGCAGACCTGCGCCCTCAGCCTCCTCGTGTTCACCGGCGCCTCGCAGTTCGCGCTCGTCGGAGCGCTCGCGGGCGGCGGCAATCCGCTGACCGCCGCGGCCGGGGCCTTCTTCCTGGGTGTCCGCAACGCCTTCTACGGGCTGCGGCTTTCGCAGCTCCTCATGCTGCCCCGCGCGGTGCGGCCCTTCGCCGCCCACTGGGTGATCGACGAGACCGCCGCAGTCACCCTCGCCCAGCCCACCCGGCGGGCCCGCCGTATCGGCTTCACCGCCACCGGGCTCACCCTCTATGTGCTGTGGAACCTCACCACACTGCTCGGTGCCCTCGGCGCGGAAGCCCTCGGTGACACCGACGCGTGGGGCCTCGACGCCGCAGGGCCCGCGACCTTCCTCGCACTGCTCGCGCCCATGCTGCGCACCGCGACGGAGCGCGTCGTCGCGGTGCTCGCCGTCCTGTTGGGCCTGGGGCTCCTTCCGGTGCTGCCCGCCGGGGTCCCGGTCCTGGTGGCGGCGCTCGCCGCGCCGCTCGTGCTCTTCGTGGAAGGCCGCAAGATCGCCTCCCGACGCTCCGATTCCGCACAGAGGAAAGACCGTTGAACATCTGGCTCGCCATCGCCCTGACCGCCGTCGGCTGCTACGCCGTCAAGCTGCTCGGCCTCCTGGTGCCCGCCGGAGTGCTGGAGCGGCCGCTCGTCCAGCGGCTCGCCGCGCTGCTTCCCGTGGCGCTGCTCGCCGCGCTCACCGCGCAGCAGACCTTCGGTGACGGACAGCAGTTGGTCCTCGACGCCAAGGCGGCCGGACTCGCCGCCGCCGGAGTGGCCCTCCTGCTGCGGGCACCGTTCCTCGTGATCATCGCGGCCGCGGTTGTCGTCACGGCGGGCGTGCGGGCGATCGGCTGACCCATGGCACCGTCTCCCGAGGCCCGTGCGCTGGCCGCCCGCGTCGCTCCGAAGGCCGACGAGCTGGCCCGGCGCATGGCCCGTGAGGCCTTTACGGCGCTGCCGGGCTATGCCGAACTCCCCGGCGACGTCAAGGACGTCGAGATCACCGCGACGGCCCGGCACGGCATCCGGCTCTTCCTGCGCCGGGCCAGCGCCTCGCGCGCGGACCGCGCCGAGCCGCGTCCTGATCGCATCGCCCCGCGCCCGGACCGACCCGAGCCGCGCCTGGACGGCACCGTCCTGCGCCTGGACGGCACCGTCCCGCGCGCGGACCGCGCCGTCCCGCGCGCGGACCGCGCCGTCCCGCGTCCGGACGGCACCGTCCCGCGCGCGGACCGCATCGACCCGCGCGCGGACCGCACCGGTCTCGGTCTGTTCCGTGAGCGCGCCGCCCAGCGGGCCGAGGAGGGCATGCCGCTGCACCTGCTGCTGCGCACCCACTCCCTGGGGATGTACGTGCTGTGGCAGGCGCTGCGGGACGCGGCGCTGCCCGGCGAGGAGGCCGCGCTCGCCGAGCTCGTCGACCTGCTCCTCGAGTCCCACCACCGAGTCGTGGGCGCCGTCGCGGAGACCTACGTGGACGAGCGTGCGGCCCTGGACGCCGACGCCCGGGCCCAGCGCAGCTCGCTGCTGCGCGGCCTCCTGGACGGCGTCCTGCCGCCCGGTCACGTCCTCCTGGACGAGCTGCGCCTGCACGGGCCCACCGTGGTCCTCGCGCTACGGCTCGGCACCGGGGCGCCGCCCGGGTCGGTGGCCGAGCGGCGCCGTCGGCGGCGGGTGCAGACAGCGCTCGACCACGCCTTCGGCACGGAGGTCCCGATGCTTCTCGACGGGGGCCTAGGGCGGGCCGTCGTGCCCAAGCCGTGCGAGCCGCCCGAGGATCTCGCGGTACGGCTCGGCCGGGCCTGCGGCGGGCAGGTCCGGGTCGCCTGGGCGGCGGCCGGCGCACCGGACGAGATTCCCGGGGCGGTGCGAACGGCCGTGGAGATTCTGCGCGTCACGCGCGCGTGCGGCCTGCCGCCGGGGCTGCACCGCCTGGACGACGTCCTGCTGGAGTTCCATCTGTCGCGGCCCAGCGGGTCGAGCCGTCAGGTGGCCGCGCTCCTCGACCCGCTCGCCGACCGCCCCGAACTGCTGCAGACCCTGCGCACTCATCTGGCCGAGCGGCAGGACCGGCGGGCGACGGCCGCCGTGCTCGGCCTGCACCCCAACACGGTCGACAACCGGCTGGCGAAGATCGTCGAGCAGACCGGCATCGATCTGCTGTCCCCGCGCGGGACGGCACTCGCCATCGCGGCCCTCCTGCTGCGGGACGCCGACGAGGCCGAAGAGACGGATCCGGAGCCCGGTGGTGGCCGGCCCGGGACCGGCTGAGCGCCCCCGGCGCGGCCGGCCGGGACAGGTGCCCGGCTCTCAGTCCAGGTTCCGGCCGTACGCCCGCAGGGTGCGCAGGGCTTCGATGGTGACGATCGGGCGCCATTCGAGGCCCGAACCGGGGGCCCATTGGCGCCAGTTGACCGGCCAGCCGCCGTCCTCCTGCTGTTGGTGTCCCAGGTGGTCAAGGGAGCGGTTCATCTCCTCGTCGGTGAACCACATACGGGCCAGGGACTCAGGCACGCGCGCGTAGTCGTGCGGGAAGTGGTGCTCGTCCGGGGCGTAGCCGGGCGCGACCGGGTAGTCGTCGCGCTGCTCCGGGTCGAGTACGGCAAGGCGCTGGTCCCGCACCAGACGCCCCAGGCGGTCGGCCGCGGCCTGCGCGCGGGAGCGGTCGGGGACACCGTCCAGGAAGGCGATGGCCGCGTGGATCTCGTACGGGTCGGACTTCTCGAGCGACTCGACCGCGGCCCAGCAGTAGTCGGTGGCGCGGAACAGCCAGGCGTGCCACACCTCGTTGCGGTGCAGCAGGCCCACCACCGGGCCGGTGGCGAGCAGATCGCTCGGCGGGTCGTCCTCGATCGGCACGAAGGGCGCCATGGGGTAGCCGCGCTGGCTCGGGTGGATCGCGGGCAGCGCACCGTCCGCGGTCGACACCTCGGACAGGTAGCGGCACATCCGCTCCACCCGCAGCCCTCCGCAGTGCCCGATGGCGTCCAGGACGCGCAGCGCGTGGACGGTGTGCAGCGGCTGGCTCACCGGGCCGCGCAGGTCGGGGTCGAGGGCGTGGCCGTAGCCGTCGTCCTCGTTGCGGTAGGCGCAGAGGGCGGTGTCGACCGCCTCGGCGGAGCCGCCCAGGAAATGGTGGGCGAACCTGCGCTGCTCGAGCACGCGCGCGGTGAGCCAGATGAACTGCTCTGCGCGGGCGAGCCGGGAGGGCTGCGGGGCCCTCTGACGGGGGGCGCGCACGGGCGCCTGAGGCGCTCCTGGGGGTGCGGATTCAGCCATGCACCGAACCGTAGGGCGGTGAGCGCTTCCAGACAGCTCCTCGGGCCCGGGCCCACTCTCAGGGGCGCGATACTGGAGTCATGCGGTTGACGGTCTTCTGGGAGCGGATGGCGGAGCAGTTCGGTGCCTCGTACGCCGACTCCTTCGCGCGTGATCATGTGATGGCGGAGCTCGGTGGGCGCACGGTGCACGAAGCGCTCGACGCCGGCTGGGAGACCAAGGAGGTCTGGCGGGCGGTGTGCAGTGCGATGGGCCTGCCGCCCGACCGCCGGGGGACGCTTCCGGAGGACAAACGCTGAAGGCCGCGTCGAGCCCCGCCGAACCGTCCGTCCGGTGGCCGCGGAAACCGCGAACGGTGGGACGGCTGCCCGATTGTCGGCCGGGTGCGCGAGACTGACCCCGTGGCACCCAGCGAAGCACTCAGTGAGACAACGGCGCAGGACACGGGCCCGCCGTCGATGACGCCCCCCGACGGGCCCGCAGCGGAGGGGCCGGGCAGCCGCATGCCACGGTGGCTGCCGCGCGCCATGGTGCTCGCGCTCGCCCTGATCGCCTGTTTCCAGTTGGGCAGTTGGGCTTTCCACCAGCTGATCGGTCTGCTGACCAACATCCTGATCGCGTTCTTCCTCGCCCTGGCCGTGGAGCCCGCGGTCAGCCGGATGTCCCACCGGGGCATGCGCAGGGGGATCGCCACCGCTCTGGTCTTCCTCGGCGTGGTCGTCGCCGGTGCGGGCTTCGTCACACTGCTCGGCTCGATGCTCGCGGGCCAGATCGTCGACATGGTCGAGGACTTTCCGCAGTACCTCGACTCGGTCATCAGCTGGATCAACTCGACCTTCCACACGGAGCTGTCCCGGGTCGAGCTGCAGGACAGCCTGGTGCACTCGGACTGGCTGCAGAAGTACGTGCAGAACAGCGCGACCGGCGTCCTCGACGTATCCGCGCAGGTCCTCGGCGGGCTCTTCCAGCTCCTGACGATCCTGCTGTTCTCGTTCTACTTCGCGGCCGACGGGCCGCGACTGCGCCGCGCCCTGTGTTCCGTGCTGCCGCCCGCCAAGCAGGCCGAGGTGCTGCGCGCTTGGGAGATCGCCGTCGACAAGACCGGCGGCTATCTGTACTCGCGCGGCCTGATGGCGCTGATCTCCGGTGTCGCGCACTACATCCTGCTGCAGGCACTCGGGGTGGCCTACGCGCCCGCGCTCGCGATGTGGGTCGGCCTCGTCTCGCAGTTCATCCCCACCATCGGCACCTATCTGGCGGGTGCGCTGCCGATGCTGATCGCGTTCACGGAAGACCCCTGGTACGCACTATGGGTGCTGGTTTTCGTGGTGGTCTACCAGCAGTTCGAGAACTACATGCTGCAGCCCAAGCTCACCGCGAAGACCGTCGACATCCACCCCGCGGTCGCCTTCGGCTCGGTCATCGCGGGCACGGCGCTGCTCGGAGCGGTCGGCGCGCTGATCGCCATTCCGGCGGTGGCGACGCTGCAGGCCTTCCTGGGGGCGTATGTGAAGCGGTACGACGTCACGGACGACCCGCGCGTGCACGGGCACAGGCGGCGAGCGGGCCCGCCCCTGGTGCGGCTGCGGCGGGCCCTGCGCACCAGGAACGAGGACCCGCCGCCGCCGGAACAGCGCACTCCCGAGAAGGACGGCTGAACGAAACCACCCCTCTAGTGCCTGTCCAGTGCCCTTTGGTGCCGCTCAACTGCTCCGGCTCTCTCAGGGGCGCCGCAGTCCCTGGCGCCGTTCCAGTTCCACCTTCGGCAGCAGTCGGCGGAGCCATGACGGAAGCCACCACGCGCGCGTGCCGAACAGCTGCATCACCGCGGGGACGATCAGGCAGCGGATCACCACGGCGTCGAGCAGGATCGCCACCGCCAGGCCGAGGCCGAACTGCTGCAGCATCCGGTCGGGGCTGAGCATGAACGCCGCGAACACCACGATCATGATCGCTGCGGTGGCCGTGATGACCTTGCCGGTGGCCGCCAGGCCCTCGCGCACCGCGACCTGCGGGTCCTTGGTGCGTTCCCATTCCTCATGGATGCGGGAGAGCAGGAAGACCTCGTAGTCCATGGAGAGCCCGAAGACGATCGCGAAGATCATCACGGGGATGAACGCCTCGATGGGACCGGCTTCGACGCCGAACCAGCCGTGCTGGAACACCAGAGTGATCGCGCCGAGCGCGGCGCCGATGCTGACCAGGTTGAGCAGCGCCGCCTTCAGAGGGATCAGCACGGACCGGAACACCACGAGCAGCAGCAGCGTGGAGAGGCCCACCACGATCGTGACGAAGAGCGGCATCCGGTCCGACACGGTGGACGCGAAGTCCTCGGTGGCGGCGGTGCTTCCGCCGACCAGGAGCTCGGCGCCGGTCTGCCGCTCCAGGGACGGCAGGACGTCGCCGCGCAGCCGGTCCACGAGCTGCGAGGTCGCCTCGGCCTGCGGGGCCGAGTCGGGGAAGGCGATGACGGTGGTGACCGAGGCGTCGTCGGACGGGAGCGGGCCGGCGGCCGCGGCGACACCCGGAGTGTCCGTGAGCGCCTGCCGTACCGCCGCGCCCGCCTTCTGGCCGCCGCCGTCCGCGACCACGAACAGCGGCCCGTTGAAGCCGGGGCCGAAGCCGTCGGCGAGCATGTCGTAGGCCTGACGGCTGGTGCTGGCCTCCGTGTCGTTGCCCGCGTCAGCGAAGCCGAGCCGCAGGTCGAGGGCGGGCGCCGCGAGGGCGCCGAGCGCCGCCACGGAGACCAGCAGCGCCGCCCACGGCCGCCGCTGCACCCCGCTCGCCCAGCGCCGCCAGGCAGCGCCCTCCACGCGCGTGCTCTTCGCGGCGCGCCTGGTGACCTGGCGCCGGATGCGGGCGCCGCAGACACCGAGCAGGGCCGGCAGCAGGGTCAGGGAGGCGGCCATCGTCACCAGGACGGTCAGGGCGACCGCGAGGGCCACTCCCTGCAGTGAGCCGAGGCCGAGCGCCACCAGGCCCATCAGCGCGATGATCACCGTGCAGCCCGCGAAGAAGACGGTGCGGCCCGCCGCGTCCAGGGCGCTGCGGGTGGCCTGCTCGGGCTCCGCGCCCCGGAGGAGCTCGCTCCGGTAGCGCGAGAAGATCAGGAGTGCGTAGTCGATGCCCACGCCGAGGCCGACCAGCATCATGACCGGCGGTGTGAAGTCCGCGATGTCCGCGACGTGCGAGGCGAGCGCGATCAGTCCGATCGAACCGCCCACCGCGAACAGCGCGGTGACCACCGGCAGGCTCGCCGCGACCAGCGACCCGAAAAGGAAGACAAGGATCACCAGGGCGCCGAGGATGCCCGCGCCCTCCGCCGCGCCGCCCCCGGCCTCCTCTGCGCCCCGCGCGGCGTCACCGCCGACCGCAGTCCGCAACCCGTCGCCCTCAAGGGACTTGGCGGTATCGATGATCTTCCGTATGTCCCCCTTGGGGATGTTCTGGGCCTCTCTGTCGAGGGTGACGGTCGCATAGGCGACGGTGCCGTCGCGGGAGACGGCCGCGTCGTCCGCATAGGGACTGCGTACGTCGCGCACGCCCGGCAGATCCCGGACCTCGTCGAGCATCGTCCCGACTCGCTGCTCGGTGTCGCTCTTGCGCAGGCCGCTCTCATCCTTGAGGACGATCTGCACGGACGCGTCGGCCTGTGCGGAGCCGTTCCTCTCCAGGACACTCTGTGCCTGGTGCGAATCGGTGCCGGGCAGCGAGAAGTCGTTGTGGTAGGAGCTGCCGGCCGCCATTGAGGCGCCGGTGATGCCGATGAGGACAGCGATCCACAGGACCAGGGCCCGCCATCGGTGGCGGAAGGAGAAGGCGGCCAGACGCTCGAAAGGGCTCGCCTGGCGGGTGCGGGCGGGTGCCGTGACGGTCATCGGGGGTCTCCATAGGGCGAGTTGGTGCCGCGGCCGGTGGCGTGCGGGCCGCCGGAGGGGAAGCCGCGGCGGGCGAGTACCCAGGGGGCGGCCACCGCGCCCGCGAGCGCGAGGTAGAGGGGCATGAGCTTGAGGGCGAACGGCATGTCCGCGTCGAAGGCGAGATGCGCGGTGACGCCGATCGCGGCCGCGACCATCTCCCCGACGACGAAGCCGCCGACCAGGCCGCCCAGAACGGCGAGTACGTATTTCATGGAGGGCTCCTCTAGAGGGGGTTCGGAGGTGCGGGCCGCCGGGCCGTCTTCAGAGGTACGAGGGCGCCAGCAGGCTTCAGAGGTACGAGGGCGCCAGTCGGCTTCAGAGGTACGAGGGCCGCGTCACGCGGTGCCGGAACGTGCGCCACATCCATGCCTGGACGGCCACGAGCAGCGGCGTCACCACGAGCAGCGCGGGTACCAGGAACGCGAGCGTGGCGCCGTCGGCGGCCGAGTCGGCGAGGGGCAGCGCGGCGCCGGCGAGCAGCGGCAGCGCCGCCATCAAGGCGGCCGTCAGGGCGAAGGACTGCCACGGGCGCCCCGTGCGGCCGACCAGTACACGCGCGCGTGCATAGGGGTTTCCGGTCAGGCGCAGGGCCGCGAAGCCGAGCCCGTGTGCCGCGAACAGGGCGGCGACGGCCAGCGCGGTGACCGCGGCGACCGGGCCGGTGGCAGGCTCGTGCGTGGAGCCCGTCAGCAGCGAGGCGAGCAGCCAGCCCCAGGAGAGCGAGACGGCCCAACTCCCGCTCACCACGGCCCCGTCGCATACGGCACGCAGTCGTGGTCCGCCGCCGCGGCCGCGCAACCACAGGCCCATGTCGCGCACCACCCACCCGGTGAGCAGCGGCACCACCACCGCGAACTGCCCGCTCAAGAGCTCCCCTTCGAGTTCCGGGAAGCAGCCGATGAGCAGCCCGGCAGTGGCCACCAGCCACACTTCGTTGCCGAGGAAGAACGGTGCGAACGACGTGATCACAAGGCGCCGTTCGGCATCGGTGCGCCCCAGGTACGGAGTGAGCATCCCGGTGCCGATGTCGGCGCCGCCGAGCACGAAGTACCCGGCTGCGAAGAACGCGAGCAGACAGACAGCGAGGGTTTCCATGAGCGCTCCTCAGTAGCTCGCGGCGGCAAGGGAGTCGGCCGGGTCGGCGGCGTCGCGGTCGTCATGGCCGAGGCCCCGCTCGACGGGCCCCACGCGCGCGTGCCGCAGGAGAAGCCAGATGTTGACGAGGGCGAGCAGCACGAACAGGGCGGTGAAGGTGATCAGAGAGGCGCGCATGGCGTCGGGGGAGACCGCGGAAACCGCGTCCTCGGTCTTCAACAGGCCGTATACGACCCAGGGCTGGCGCCCCGCCTCACGGAAGAGCCAGCCGCTGATCATCGCCAGATAGGGCAGCGGAACCGCCGCCATGAGGACCACGTGCCACAGCCGGAAGCGGAAGACCGCCTTCTTGAAGCAGGCGAGCACGAACCCCGCCAGGCACAGGTACATCATCAGCGCGAAGGCGAGCAGCATCAGGATGCCGGCGCCGCGCGTGAGGGCTTCCGACGGCACATAGTCGCCGGGCCCGAACCGGGTCACCATCTCGGCCTGGAGCCGGGCCACTTCGGCCCCCTTCTTACTGAAGACGGCCTCCTTCATGGGCTGCATCGCGACGAACTGCACCCCGCCGAAGGCCGCCGTCACGAACAGCGCGGGCAGTGACACGAACACCCCGATGCGCAGGCTGCGCCCGAAGAACTCCCACTCGGGGGTACGCCTGAAGAGGTGGTAGGCGCTGACCCCCGCCATGAAGAACCCGGCCGTCAGCAGGGCTCCGCTCAGGACGTGCCCGAAGGCCGCCAGCGTGCTCGGGTTGGTGAACACGGCCGCCGCGTCCGCCAGGACGAGCCTGCCGCCCTTCTCGCGGTGCCCCACCGGGTTGTTGAGGAAGCCGTTGGCGACCAGGATCCAGTACGCCGAGGCGTACGCGGTGAGGGTGACGACCCAGATCAGCGCCAGGTGCACCCACTTGCTGAAGCGATGCCAGCCGAAGATCCACAGGCCCAGGAACGTCGACTCGACGAAGAACGCGACGACCGTCTCCAGGGCCATGGAGGCGCCGAAGACATCGCCCGCGTAGTGCGTGAGCCCGCTCCAGCTCAGACCGAACTGGAACTCCATCACGATGCCGGTGACGATCCCGACCGCGTAGTTGATGACGTACAACTGGCCCCAGAACCGCACCATGCGCGCGTGCAGCGCGCTGCCGCTCAGCGTCGCCCGTGTCTGCAGGCAGGCGACGACGGTCGCGAGGCCCAGAGTGAGGGCGACGAACAGGAAGTGGCCGCCCGCGGTGAGGGCGAACTGCAGCCGCGCGAGGTCGAGGGTCTCTGGATTCACGCTGCCAGAGTCGCCGTACGGCTTGCGCCGGGGCGTCGGCCGCCGGTGGGCAGTGTGCGTACATCCCCAGTTGTGGGTGGCGTCGTCGGCGTACCCCAGAAGTTGCGTCCGCATGAGGAGGCGCAGCATGGGTAATCGGGGCGGACGGTCAGGAAGGCACGGGCAGGGCGGAAGGGGCAGGGCGGAAGGGGCAGGGCGGAAGGGGCAGTTGTGAGTGCGCGGTGGTGGGTCGCCGTAGGGGCGCTGTCCTTGTCGCTCGCACCGGTGCTGATCGACCTGTCGGGAACCGACGCCGCGACCGCTTCGTTCTACCGGTGTCTGCTCGCCCTGCCGTTCCTGCTGCCGGTCGTCCTGCCCGAGTACCGCCGCGAGGGGCTGCCGGGACGCAGGCAGTACGCCTATGGGCTGGCCGCGGGTGTCTGTTTCGCCGGGGACATGGTGCTGTGGACCCAGGCGATCCGGGAGGTGGGCGCGGGCCTTTCCACCGTGCTCGTCAACATCCAGGTGGTCCTGGTGCCGCTGCTCGCCTGGCTGGTCGACCGGGAGCCGGTGCCGCGCCGCTTCCTGTTCTGGCTGCCCGTGCTCGTGGCCGGCACGGCCCTCACCGGCGGCCTGGTCGACAGCGGTACGAGCGGCAGCGACCCCCAGGCCGGGACGGTGCACGCGGTCCTCGCCGCCCTGTGCTACTCGGGTTTTCTGTTCCTGCTGCGCAAAGGGGGCTTCCAGGGGCACGTCAAGGTCACCTACATGCTGGTGGTCGTCACCGCCGCCGCGGTGTCGGCCCTGGCCGGCGTGGTCCACTACGGACTCGACTTCGCGCCGGGCCTCCCTGCCGTCGCCCTGCTGGCCCTGGCGGCCGTGAGCAGCGGCGTGATCGGCTGGCTCCTGGTCGCGATCCACTCACCGCATCTGGCCAGCCACGTGGGGGCCGTACTGCTCCTGCTGACCCCCGTGGGCGCGCTCGGCCTGGGCGTCGCCGTCCTCGGGGAGCGGCCCACGGCCCTGCAGCTTGTGGGCTGCGCGTTGATCCTCGCCGCCGCCTATTTCACGGTCGGGCGGCGCGGGCGTCCGTCACGGGCCGCCGCCGACTCCGGCTCTGCGCGAAGGGTCCCGGCCGGTTGAGAGTGACTGCCGGCTGAGCATGACTGCCGGCCGAGGCTGGGGGGGGGGCTGGGGGACCGCTGAGCGGCTTGGGGAGCGGCAAGGCGCGACGCACCCGCGGGTGCCATCCCGGATTTCCCGCGGAGCGCTCAGCCGAGCCAGCCGGGGGTGATCATTCCGGATTCATACGCGAGGATCACCAGCTGAGCCCGGTCCCGGACATCCAGCTTGGTCATGATCCGGCTGACATGGGTCTTCGCGGTGGCCGGTGAGAGCACCAGGCGCTGGGCGATCTCGTCGTTGGAGAGTCCGGCACCGACCAGACCCATGACCTCGCGCTCCCGCTCGGTCAGTGCGTTGAGGCGCGGACCGGGGTCGGGCTGCTTGCTGCGGCCCGCGAACTCGGCGATCAGGCGGCGGGTGACGGCGGGGGCGATCAGGGCGTCGCCGCGCGCCACCACCCGTACCCCGTGCAGGAGTTCCATCGGCTCGGTGTCCTTGACCAGGAAACCGGAGGCGCCGGCGCGCAGTGCGCCGTACACGTAGTCGTCGACGTCGAAGGTCGTGAGGATCACGACGCGTACGCCTTCCAGAGAGGGGTCCGCGGTGATGCGCCGGGTGGCTTCGAGGCCGTCGAGCCCCGGCATCCGGATGTCCATCAGAACGACGTCCGGGCGCAGCCTGCGCGCGAGTGCCAGTGCCTGCTCGCCGTCGGCCGCCTCGCCCACCACCTCGATGTCGTCCTCGTCGTCGAGCATGGAGCGGAAACCGGCTCTTACGAGTGTCTGGTCGTCGGCGAGGACGACGCGGATCCGGACGGCCGGGTTGGCCGGGTCCTGGGCGTCGGTGGCGGTCATCGGTCTCCCTTGAGCGGCGGTTGTGCCCCGACGGCACTCGTACGGGCGGCCACGGCACTCATGGCCCGGGTGTCGGCAGCAGTCGTGGTCCGGGTGCCGGCAGCACTCGGGGTCCGAGTGCCGGCAGCATCTGCGGCTTCTGTGCCGACAGCAGGCGTGGCTTGCGTGCGGGCTGCTTTCATCGCTGGCGCGTCTGCGGCGCTCATCGCTCTTCCTCGAACGGCAGCCGGGCGCTCACCCGGAAGCCGTCGGCCGTGTTCCGCGCGGTCAGTTCGCCGCCGAAGGCCTTGGCGCGCTCGGCCATTCCGTGGATGCCGCTGCCTTGTGCCGACTCGTCGGGCGAGCCCCGGCCGTCGTCGTCGATCCGCACCCGGACTTCCCCGTCGGAGTAGGCGAGCGTGACGGTGACCCGGCACGCGCGCGCGTGCCGGGTCACATTGGTGAGCGACTCCTGCACGATCCGGTACGCGGCCAGGTCCAGGGGCGGCGGCAGCGCCCGTGCCGTGCCGTGCGTCTCCAGGTGTACCTCGAGGCCGGTGCTCCTGGCCCGCTCCAGGAGTTCGGGCAGCCGCTCCAGGCCCGAGGTGGGAGCGGTCGGGGCGGCCTCGTCGGCCCGGCGCAACATGCCGAGCGTGGACCGCAGTTCGTCCAGGGCGCTCTTGCTCGTCGACTTGACCGCTTCGAGGGCCTCTTCCGCGGTGGCGAGGGAGCCCTCGGCGCGGTTCTTGCCCAGCCGGTGCAGGGCGGCGCTGGACTGCACGTTGATGAGCGAAATGCTGTGCCCCAGGACGTCGTGCAGTTCCCGCGCGATGCGCAGACGCTCCTCCGAGGCACTCTGCTGTGCCCGTGCCTCCTGCTCCCGCTCGGCGGCGAGCGCACGCTGGCGTACCTCCTCCAGATAGGCGGCACGCGTGCGTTGAGCACGCGCGAGCACCAGGAGGCTGAGGAGCCAGCCCGCCAGCATCATGATCGACATGTCGTCGACCTTGCGCTGGCCCGGTTCCTGCAGGACCTCGCCGTAGACGACGAGCAGCATCGCGACGACCCCGAGGGCGACCGCCGCAGCGAACCGCCCCTCGGCCGCCGCCGTATAGAGGGCGATGACGAAAGCGACCAGCAAAGGGCCGTCGTAAGAGCTCACCGGGTAGTACGCGGCGGAGGCAAGGAGCGTGACGACCGCGACGGCGATGGGCCAGCGGCGCCGGAAGTACAGCGCCGCGCAGCCGATGCCGACGAGCGCCCAGCCGAGGACGGCCTGCCAGAAGGTCTCCTGCTTGCCCCGCATCCCCCAGAACGTGCCGCCCAGGACGACGGCCGTGACGGCGAGCGCCACGGTGATGTCCCTGGCGCGCGCGGACAGGCGCTGTTCGCGCGAGGTCGGGGGGAGTGCCATGTCCGGAAGGATATTCCGGGCGGCGTGGTGCGGCCGGTCCCGGGCGCGGGTTCCGGGGGCTCAGGCTCGGCGCGGTTCCGAGGGTTCAGGAGTCCAGCAGGCGTACGACGTCGTCGGTGGTGGCGACCTGGCCGATCCTCGGGAAGATCTTGTCGAAGGTGTGCGCGTGTGCGTCGGCGTCGGTGTCGGTGGTGGCGTCCTCGACCAGCGTCAGGTGGTAGCTGTGCTCCCAGGCCGTGCGCGCGGTGGACTCCACGCCGATGCTCGTGGAGATACCGCCGAGGACGATCTGGGTGATGCCGCGCCGGCGCAGCTGCAGATCGAGTTCGGTACCGGTGAAGGCACCCCAGTGGCGCTTGGTGATGACGATGTCGCCCTCGCCGGTGAGCTCTTCGGGGAACTCCGAGAACTCCGCGGGAGGAGCGGCCTGCGGCCCCGGCAGGTCCGCGCGTCCGACGGGCAGATCGCCGCCGTCGGGCGACCAGGCGACATTGACCAGGACGACGGGCAGGTTCCGGGCCCGGAAGGCCTCGGCCAGGCGGACGCCCTTCTTCAGGATCTCGTCCGCGGGCGTGACGGTGGGCAGGCCCAGGATGCCCTTCTGGAGGTCGATCAGGACGAGTGCGGTGCTCTTGTCGAGGGCGAGTTCGGACATTGGGGGTTCCTCTGTTCGGTGCGTGCGTACGCCGTGCTTGGGGACATACGTCGTGTTGGTGCTTGGTGCTTGGTGCTTGGTGCTTGGTGCTTGATGCACGGTGCCCGGCGTGCGTCGCTCGGTGCGTGTCAGTGCTCGGCCAGGCGCCGCAGCAGCACGGTGGCCTCGCCGAGCAGTCGCTGCTCGGCCGGGGAGAGGCGGTCCGCGATGAGCTCGGCGAGCCTGCTGTGGCCGGCCTCCCGGCGCTCGCGCAGATAGGTCAGGCCCTGGTCGGTCAGGGCGACCAGGAGGCGGCGCCCGTCGGTGGGGTGCGGGGTGCGCTCGACGAGGCCCGCGGACTCCAGGGCGGACACGATGGCCAGGACGGACTGAGGGGTGATCTTCTCGGCCCGTGCCAACTCGGCCCCCGTGGACGGCCCTTCGCGCTCGATCCGCTTGAGCACGGCCGTCTGTGACTGAGTCACTCCCGTTGCCGTGGCGGCCGCGCGCAGCTCACGGACCAGCAGGCCCACCGCGAGCTGCAGTTCCTCGGCGGTCTCGTGGGCGTTCATGGGACAACCGTAACTAATCGACAGGCAAACTGACAAGTTTGACTGTCGATCGCCGCGGGGGGGGCACGCGCCGCTGGGCGCCCTGCCGTTCCAAGGCGGGGTGCGAGAACCGTGGCTCGGCCGCCCCGCGTCCCCACTGGGAACGGATCCGGAACGTACAGAAGGCCCGCCTCATGACGCGCACCCCACAGCACGGCCGTACGGCGCCCTCGACGGCAGAGGACCCGCAACGCGGTGTCGCTGCCACGGCGTTCGCCGTTCTGCGCCGGCACCGGGGGCCTCTGGTGGGTGCGACGGCACGTGTAGTCGGCCTCTGCGGACTGGCCGGTCTGCTGATGACGGCCGCGATATTCGCGCTCGCGTGGCCCGTCTTCACCCGCATGCGGAACCAGCTCATCTATTACCGCTACGTCGAGGACCCTTACCTGCACGACGGGACGGATCTGGGGCTGGTCGCCGTCTGCGCGCTCCCGCTCTTCCTGCTGCTCCTCGGCATCGGCAGCGCGGCGCTGCAGGGCGTGTGTTCCCGGGCCGTCGCAGCAGGGGGCCGAGCGGCCGAGGAAGGGGAGCGGTCGAGTGCCCCGCTCCACGCGCGACTGCGACCGGTGCTCGCCGTGTACGCGCTGCGCGGCCTGGTCGCATGGTCCCTGCCGCTGCTCGTCACCGCCGTGGCGTACGGCTTCACCGGCAGCCATCTCGACACCCCGCTGCCTCTGGACCCCGGATCGTGGCCCTACGAGCTTGTCGTCGCCTCCCCGGCGGTGGCCGTGTGCGTCGCCGTGCTGCTGCGCCTCGCGCTCGCCCTCGCCCCGGCCGCCGCAGCCGACGGCCTCGGACCTCGCGCGGCCCTGCGCCGCTCCTGGTCGCTGACGTGGACGCGCGCCGGAGGAGTCCGCGTCCTCGCCATCGCGCTGCCGCTGGCCGCTCTCACCGCCGGGGTGCTCAGGCTGACGGTGCAGCTCGCCCTGCCACTGCGCCCCCTCGTACGCACCCTCGTCGAGCAGGCCACAGGAAACTTCTTCGCCGCTTACTACGCCGGCATCCTCGTCCCCGTCGTCGTCGGCATTCTGGTCGCGGCGGCCCTGGCTCTCCCGCTCACCTGCACGGCCTTCGCGGCCCTCCACCAGCATCTGCGCTCGCCCTGTATCCCTTCCGGGGGCGCCGGGGACACGGCGGTCGGCGCGGCCTGAAGCGGCAGCGTGGTGCGCTTGACACAGAAATCGAACATCCATTCTTATGGGATCTCCGGCTCCACTCCGCCCCTGGATTTCCGGGGTTCTTCGGTGAGTTATCCACAGGCCGGGCCGTCGTCGGGGCGCATTGTCAGTGGCAGGCGTTAGCGTCTTGGACGTGAAGCGATCGACTCAAGCAAACCGGGTGGAACCCATGGCAGGTACGGACCGCGAGAAGGCGCTGGACGCCGCGCTCGCACAGATTGAACGGCAATTCGGCAAGGGCGCCGTGATGCGCATGGGCGAGCGGCCGAACGAGCCCATCGAGGTCATCCCCACCGGGTCGACCGCGCTCGACGTCGCGCTCGGCGTCGGCGGCATCCCGCGTGGCCGTGTGGTGGAGGTGTACGGACCGGAATCCTCCGGTAAGACCACGCTGACCCTGCACGCGGTGGCCAACGCCCAGAGGGCGGGCGGCCAGGTCGCGTTCGTGGACGCGGAGCACGCCCTCGACCCCGAGTACGCGAAGAAGCTCGGCGTCGACATCGACAACCTCATCCTGTCCCAGCCGGACAACGGCGAGCAGGCTCTTGAGATCACCGACATGCTGGTCCGCTCCGGCGCGCTCGACCTCATCGTCATCGACTCGGTGGCGGCCCTGGTGCCGCGTGCGGAGATCGAGGGCGAGATGGGCGACTCGCACGTCGGTCTGCAGGCCCGTCTGATGAGCCAGGCGCTCCGGAAGATCACCAGCGCCCTGAACCAGTCCAAGACCACTGCGATCTTCATCAACCAGCTGCGCGAGAAGATCGGCGTGATGTTCGGCTCGCCGGAGACCACGACCGGTGGCCGCGCGCTGAAGTTCTACGCCTCGGTGCGGCTCGACATCCGCCGTATCGAGACCCTGAAGGACGGCACCGACGCGGTCGGCAACCGCACCCGCGTCAAGGTGGTCAAGAACAAGGTTGCGCCGCCCTTCAAGCAGGCCGAGTTCGACATCCTCTACGGCCAGGGCATCAGCCGCGAGGGCGGCCTGATCGACATGGGCGTGGAGAACGGCTTCGTCCGCAAGGCCGGCGCCTGGTACACGTACGAGGGCGACCAGCTCGGCCAGGGCAAGGAGAACGCCCGCAACTTCCTGAAGGACAACCCCGATCTCGCCAATGAGATCGAGAAGAAGATCAAGGAGAAGCTGGGCGTCGGTGTGCGTCCGGGAGCGGAGGGCGAGCCGAGCGCGGACGCCGCGGGGGAGCCGGCGGCGGACAAGGACGCGAAGGACGCGAAGGACGCGAAGGACGCGCCGAAGTCGGTGCCCGCACCGGCGGCCAAGGCCAAGTCGACCAAGGCCGTCGCGGCCAAGAGCTAGCCCGTGGTGCGGCGAACGCAATGGCCGGAGGAGAGCGGCCCGCCCGAAGGTGACGGGACCGCGTCCTGGGGACGGTCCGGGGGAACCGGACCGGGACTCTCCGCCGGCACTGGACTCTCCGCCGGCACGGCCGGTGGCCGCCGCGGTCGACGTGGCCGTCGCGGTGGGGGAGGCGGCCGGGGGTATGACGACCGCGGCGGAGAAGGCGAGGGCTTCAGTGACCGCGAAGCCTTCGCCGGCAGCTGGTTCCGCGGTGATGAGGACAGCGGTTCCCCCGACCCGTCGAGGGCCGGGCAGGGGGAGCCGCGTGCACGAGGCGGCGAGCGGGAACTGCCGCCGGAGGAGCGGGCGCGGGCGATCTGCCTGCGCCTTCTCACCGGCACCCCGCGCACCCGCAAGCAGCTCGCGGACGCCCTGCGCAAGCGGGAGATCCCCGATGAGGTGGCGGACGAGGTCCTGTCCCGGTTCGAAGAGGTCGGCCTGATCAACGACTCCGCCTTCGCCGGGGCCTGGGTGGAGTCCCGGCACCACAGCCGGGGCCTGGCCCGGCGCGCGCTCGCGCGGGAGTTGCGGACGAAGGGGGTCGACTCCACGACGATCGATGAGGCCGTCGGGCAGCTCGACTCCGAGCAGGAAGAAGTCACCGCCCGGGAGCTGGTCGACCGCAAACTGCGGTCGACGAGAGGCCTCGACCGCGACAAGCGGCTGCGCCGCCTCGCCGGAATGCTGGCCCGCAAGGGCTATCCGGAGGGCATGGCGCTCCGGGTCGTCCGGCAGGCGCTGGAGGAAGAGGGGGAAGACACGGAGGACTTGGAGTACGGGGGGTATTGAGCCTGGTACGGGGGCGGTGGGCCGTTCGCAGGGTGCCGGTGGCTGTACCCGTACCCGATGAGGGTTGCGGGCTGTGGGCTGTGGGCTGTGGGCTGCCTGACGGTGCTGCTGCGCCGGTGCCGGATGGTCAGGGGGATTTCAGGGAGCTGGGGGTGCGGGCGGGAGGCGGCGCCGGGCGCGGGGGGCTCGGCGCCGCAACTCCGGTACGGGGCCCATGAGGAGCAGGGGTCCGTCACCGTACGAGACGAGGGTCAAGGCCCCGTCACCGTATGGGCGTTGTGGCCCCGTGTCCCTATGAGACAAGGCCCCTCCCATGTTCCTGCGAGGCGGCGGTCAGGGGGGTGTGACCGGGAGGGCCGCGGTGCGCCAGGACTGGAAGCCGCCGATCAGGTCCGTGGCGCGGTGCAGGCCGAGTTGTTGCAGCGAGGCTGCGGCCAGGCTTGAGGCGTAGCCCTCATTGCAGATGATCACGATCCGCAGATCATGGCCGGTCGCCTCCGGGGCGCGGTGGTCGCCGAGCGGGTCGAGGCGCCACTCCAGTTCGTTGCGCTCCACCACGAGGGCGCCGGGGATCAGACCGTCGCGGTCGCGGAGTTCGGCATAGCGGATGTCGACGAGGAGTGCCTCGCCGGCCTGCGCGGCGTCGTATGCCTCCTGAGGGCCGATCCGGTCGAGGTGGGCCCTGACCCGCTCCAAGTGGGCGTCGATGGACAGGGGTTGGGGCGTCGCCGGTTCGTGGGTCGGGGTGCTCACTGCCAGTCCTCCGGCTGTTCGACCTGCTCGAGCCTGAGCAGTGCGTCCGTGCGGCTGAAGCGGCGGATCAGCGGCAGCGGCGGATAGTAGGCGTGGACGGAGACCGCGTGCTCGGTGGTGGACTCGTTGAGCACCTCGTGCACATGGTGGCGGCCGAAGGCGCGGCCGTGGCCGGCGGGCAGGGTGCGTTCGCGGTCGACGTCCTCGGCCAGTTCGAGGGTCTTCCAGCCCTCGCTCGGCAGCCGTACGGCGAGCGAGTTCTCCTTCAACTCGCCCGCGGCCGTGGTGAAGGCGCCGACCGACTCGGCGTGGTCGTGCCAGCCGGTGCCGGTGCCCGGCGGCCAGCCGATCAGCCAGGCCTCACTGCCGCCGGGGCCTTCGAGCCGTACCCACGTGCGGCCTTCGGGGTCGAGAGGGAGCGAGGACACGAGTTCGCTGTCGGCGGCGGTGCGGCGTACGAAGTCGAGGAGCTGCGCAGGCGTGGGCGCGGCGCCCGATACCGAGGCGGAGGCGGAAGGGGAAGCGGAGATGGAGGTGGCGCTGGGTGCGGACATGAGGGCCGTCCTGGAAGTCGCTGGAGTCGCGCGGGTACGCCGCGGGTGCGTAAGCGCGCAGGGGAAAGGCGAGTTCAACAGGAGGTGCGACAGACACAGCCCGCATAGCGGACCAGGTCCATATGGACCCTCCGCCACAGGTGCAGGCTGGTATCGCTCATGAGCCGGAGTAGAGCATGCCGCCCGGCGCGGGTCAATCGGTGTCCGGAGTGTGGGCGACGACTTCGTCAGGTTGTCTCGACGCCCACCGCGCCCACCGCGCCCACCGCGCCCACCGCGCCCGCCCAGCCGGTGCGGCCGTGCCGCCGGGCAGGCTCAGCCGCGTGCGGCCGCCTCGGTGCCTTCCGCACCCGCACCCGCATCCGCATCCGCGTCGCCTTCCCCGGCAGCCCCGGCGACTCCATCAGCCGCGGAATCCCCGTCGGCCCTCGCCCTCGCATCCGCCCCCGACTCCGCGCCCGGATCGCCGCCGCGTGCCGTGTCCGCCGCCGCGTACAGCTCAGCGGGCCGTACCCCGGAAAGGGCTGTGACCAGGTGGCCGTCGGGCCGGATGAGGAGGACCGTGTGGGCGGCGGCGCCCGGGTAGTTCTCGGCGACCAGGAGTTCACCGCGTACCGGAAGGGCGGTCACGGCGGCGGCAAGGCGGGGCATCACCCCGGCGGTCAGCCAGTGCCGTCGGTCCCAGACACCCGTGCCGGGCGCGACGAGCACGACGAGCAGACAGCCGCGGCCGAGCCGCTCACGCAGCCGTACCGACGTCCCGTCCGGGGCTGTCACCCGCACATCGGCGACCGGAGCGCCCGGCTCCGTGCCGACGACGGTCTCCGACTCCGTGGGCGCGGCGGCCGCGGGCGAGGCGGCGTAGGACGGAGGGGCGCCGAGCGGGCCGCGTCCCACATGGCCGTCGGTGAGCAGGGTGTCGTGGCCGCGCGCGCTGCCCGGCACATAGGCGCGCAGGCCACCGCCGCCCCGCAGTATCGGCAGTGCCTGGTCGGCGGCGCGCAGGCGGGCGGCGACGGCGCCGCGCCGCTCCGCCTGGTAGCTGTCGAGCAGCGCGGGAGACGCGCCGTGGTGCCAGCACTGGGCCAGCTTCCAGGCGAGGTTGCCGGCGTCGCGCAGGCCTTCGTCGACGCCCTGCGTGCCGAGTGCGCCGAGCAGATGGGCGGCGTCACCGGCGAGGAAGCAGTGCCGGGAGCGCCAGGTGCGGGCGAGCCGGTGGTGCACGGTGTGCACGCCGGTGTCGAGCAGCTCGTACGCGGGTGTGGTGCCCTCGCACCAGCCCGCGAGGGTGTCGCGGATCTTGGTCACCAGGGCGTCGGGGGTGACCAGTTCGCTGCGTGCGGGCAGCAGCCAGTCGAGGCGCCAGACGCCCTCGGGCAGGGGCCGCGCGGTGACTTCGGCGGCGGCGCCCGGCCAGGGCGGCATCCGGTGCAGGACCGCTTCGCCCGGCCAGGGGAGTTCGGTGCGCAGCGCGGCCACGGCGTGGCGTTCCACCGCGGTGCGCCCGGGGAAGCGGATGTCGAGCAGCTTGCGCACCGTGGAGCGCGGGCCGTCGCAGCCGACCAGGTAACTCCCGCGCCACCATGTGCCTTTGGGGCCCCGGGTGTGGGCCGTCACTCCGTCCGCGTCCTGCTCGATGGAGTCGAGGCGGCTGTCGGCGGAGAGTTTCACGAGCCGCTCGTCGTCGGCGGCCTCGCGCAGGGCGGCGGTCAGGGTGTGCTGGGCGAGGTGGACGGGGGGCGGGCTCACCTCGTCCACGGTGAAGGCGTGCCGCCGCATCTCCTGCTTGCGCCGGTAGGAGCGCCAGCCGGCCCAGCGCGCCTCGCTGAAGTCTCTGCCGGTGAGGCGTGCGACCAGGTCGGCGGTGTCCTCGCGGAGCACGGCCGTGCGCGCCAGGCGCTGTTCGTCCTTGCCGGGGCCTTCGTCAAGGACCACCGAGGGCACACCGGCGCGGGCGAGTGAAAGGGCGAGCGTGAGCCCGACGGGCCCCGCTCCGACGACGATCACCGGATCCACGGCGTGCGGCCTCCTGCCCGGTCGGCCGTGGTGGCCGCAGTGGCCGTGTCGGCCGTAGTGGCCGCGGTGGCCGTGGTGCTGACCTTCGTACAGGTCCTTGAAAATGGGGCAGTTGGAGCGGGGTGCACGATCACAGAACGTATGCAACCCATTGCCGGTGCTTGCGTCAAGTGACGGAGGCAGCGGCATGACGCCGCTGCCTCCGTAGGTGTCGCTCGGGTCCGACTGTCCGTCAGTTCCCGGTGGTGGGCGGGTCCTCGGGGGCCGTCGTCTCACCGCGGGGGTCGAGCGCGACGATCGTGGTGCCCTTGCCCTGTGCGGCCTCGGAAGCGACCGGTTCCATCGCCTTGGCCGTCTTGATACCGGTCTTCGCGCGCCGGCCCCGCTTCTCGAGCCAGGTGGCGATCCACGACAGGACCATGCAGAGCGCGATGTAGATGGCGCCGAAGACGGCCACCGTCTGGACGAACGGGTAGACGCCGTTGACCGGGGTGTTGTTGGCGATCAGACGGGCCGAGTGCAGCAGCTCCGGGTAGAGGATCATAAAGCCGAGCGAGGTGTCCTTCAGGGTCACCACGAGCTGGCTGATGATCGTCGGCAGCATCGACCGGATCGCCTGCGGGAACAGCACCGTCGACATGACCTGGGTCTTGCGCAGGCCGAGCGCGTACGCCGCTTCCTTCTGGCCCTTGGGCACGGCGTTGATGCCGGCGCGCAGCACCTCGGCCTGGACACAGCCGTTGTAGATCGTCAGGCCCAGGACCAGTGCCCAGAAGGGCGTCATGGAGCCGAGCAGGCCGACCCACAGGGCGAAGATCGTGATGAGCAGCGGGATCGACCGGAACAGGTCGATGAAGGCCACCGCGAGCCAGCGCACCGGCTTGTGCTCGGAGAGCCGGGCCACACACAGGACCACGGCGAAGGCGAGCGAGAAGACACCGGCGAGCGCGAACACCTTCAGGGTGGCGAGCAGGGCGTCGAGGATGTTCTGCCGGATGCCCGAGTAGTTGAAGATGTCCCACAGGGCGGCGTCGAACTCGCCCTTCTCGTTGAGGCGCAGGATCACCCAGACGATGCCGCCGATGACGGCCGCGGTGCCGACGACGGTGTAGATGATGTTGCGGACCCGGGCCTTGGGGCCGGGGGCGTCGAAGAGAACGCTCGCGCTCATCGGGCGACCTCCAGGCGGTGCTCCAACAGCCGGAACAGACCGTTGATGGCGTACGTGATGATCAGATACGCGAGGGTGATCCAGACGAAGATGACCGCGATGTCATAGCCGTCGTTGCTCAGCGTCTTGGAGACGTTGAACAGGTCGACGTTGTTGAACGCGCCCGCGATCGCGGTGTTCTTCGTCAGGGCGATGAAGATGCTCGACAGCGGCGGCACCACGGTGCGGGTGGCCTGCGGCAGCACGATCACGCCCATGGTCTGCGTGAACGTCATACCGATCGAGCGGGCGGCCTCGGCCTGGCCGAGGGGCACGGTGTTGATGCCCGAGCGCACCGCTTCGGCCACGAACGCCGAGGTGTAGAAACCACAGGCGGCGACGGCGAGCAGGAACGAGTCGAGGTCCGGGAAGAGGACCTTGGGAACGATGAAGAAGGCCACCAGGAACAGCAGCGTCAGCGGGGTGTTCCGCAGCAGCGTGACCCAGAGGGTGCCGAATATCCGCAGCGGCGGCACGGGGGAGACCCGGAACCCGGCGATGATGACACCGAGCACCATCGCCACCAGGGCGCTGGCCCCGGTCAGTTCGAGGGTCCCGATGAACCCCTCGCGGAACAGCGACAGGTTGTCGAGCAATACGTTCATGAATTCTCCGCGAGGGGTTCGCGACGGTCGCAGGTCTTCGCGACGGTGGGTCCGGAAGCGAGGCGCACAGGGAGCGCCCCGCCCCGCGCGGCTTCAGTGCGGCGGAGCGGGGCGCCAGGGCTTACTTCGGGTCGGTGAAGGCCGGCGGGTCCTGGTAGTCGGAGCCGGACTTGCCGAGGGTGGCCTCGTAGGCCTTCTTGTAGTCGCCGTTGTCCTGGTGCGCCTTGATGGCGTCCGCGACGGCCTTCTGCAGGCCCGCGTCACCCTTCTTCATGCCGACGCCGTAGGGCTCGTCCGAGAAGGGCTCGCCGACGACCTTGAGCTTGCCCTCGTTCTGCGCGGCGTAGCCCATCAGGATCGCGTCGTCGGTGGTGACGGCGTCGACCTGGTTGTTCAGGAGCTGGGCCACGCACTCCGAGTACTTGGACAGCTCGCTGACCTTGGCGCCGTACTTCGGCTTCTTGATGTTCTGCAGCGGCGTGGAGCCGACGATGGAGCAGACCTTCTTGTCACGGACGGTCTCCGGGCCCTTGATGTCCTTCTCGTCCTTGCGGACCAGGAGGGAGGCACCGGCGTGGAAGTACGGGCCCGCGAAGTCGATCTGCTTCTTGCGCTCGTCGTTCATCGTGTAGGTGCCGATCATCAGGTCGACATCGCCCTTGGAGACCGCGGTCTCGCGGGCGCCGGAGTCGACCGTCTTCCACTCGATCTGCTTCGGCGAGAAGCCGAGATCGGCGGCGATCATCTTGGCGATCTCGATGTCGAAGCCGGAGTACTCCTTGGTGGACTGGTCCTGGAAGCCCAGGAACGGCTGGTCCGCCTTGGCGCCGATGACGATCTTGCCGCGCTTCTTGGCCGCCTCGAAGACCGGCGAGTCGACCTTGGCGTCCTTCTTGACGTCATAGCTGAGGGCCTTGGTGCCGGAGGTGTCCGGGCCCTTCTGCTTGTCGCCGGCGGAGCCCTCCTTGCCGCCACACGCGGTGGCGGTCAGCGCGAGCGCGGCGACAACTGCCGCTGTGGCGGCGGACTTGCGGAGCTTCATCGTGAACATCCTTTGTGTCGGCAGGTGCTGAGTAGACGCGGGGGACGTGGCGGGACGTCGGTGACGTCCCGGACGTCAGTGGTGCAGGATCTTCGACAGGAAGTCCTTGGCCCGGTCGCTGCGCGGGTTGCTGAAGAACTCGTCGGGGGTCGCCTCTTCGACGATCCGGCCGTCGGCCATGAAGACCACGCGGTTGGCGGCGGAGCGGGCGAAGCCCATCTCGTGGGTGACCACGACCATCGTCATGCCGTCCCGGGCGAGCTGCTGCATCACCTCGAGCACCTCGTTGATCATCTCCGGGTCGAGCGCGGAGGTCGGCTCGTCGAAGAGCATGACCTTCGGGTCCATCGCCAGGGCGCGGGCGATGGCGACGCGCTGCTGCTGGCCGCCGGAGAGCTGCGCCGGGTACTTGTCGGCCTGGACGCCGACGCCGACGCGGTCGAGCAGGGCCCGCGCCTTCTCCTCGGCCGCCTTCTTGTCGGTCTTGCGAACCTTGACCTGTCCCAGCATCACGTTCTCGAGCACCGTCTTGTGCGCGAAGAGGTTGAAGGACTGGAAGACCATGCCGACGTCGGCGCGCAGCCTGGCCAGTTCCTTGCCCTCCTGGGGGAGCGGCTTGCCGTCGATGGTGATCGTCCCGGACTCGACGGTCTCCAGGCGGTTGATGGCGCGGCACAGCGTCGACTTGCCGGAGCCGGACGGCCCGATGACAACGACGACCTCGCCGCGGGCGATGGTCATGTCGATGTCCTGGAGCACATGCAACGCGCCGAAGTGCTTGTTGACGTTCTTCAGCGCGACCAGTTCGTCCGCCGCGGGCACGGCGTCCTTGGTCACTGATACTTCGGCCATGGGGGTCCTTGCTCCATCCTCCTCGGTTGGGAGGACAGTAATAACGCGGTACGACCAGCGTCATTACATCTGAGGGGAAATTGAGCATAACGATCCGGCCGCAACCGGACACTCCGCGTGAAGGGGACGCACAGGCTGCGTACCGGCTGCATAACGGAACACGGACGTAACCAGATCGCTCTTGACGCCGTCCTTATCCATCAGCGTGACTGCCTTGGTGCGCTTCGCGTGCGCGCGCAGGATGTGCGCGCACAGGGTGCCCGCGGCGACCGAACGACCGATGAACCGAAGGGGGCCGGAATGAGACTGCTGCTCGTCGAGGACGACGACCATGTGGCTGCCGCGCTCTCCGCGGTCCTGGCCCGCCATGGCTTCGAGGTCGTGCATGCGCGCAGCGGCGAAGAGGCCCTGCAGGCGCTGCTCCCGCCGGACGAGAACGATCCTGATAAATCCGGCAAGTCAGGTTTCGGGGTGGTGCTGTTGGACCTCGGTCTGCCCGACCAGGACGGCTATGAGGTCTGCGGCAAGATCCGTAAGCGCACGGCCACCCCCGTGATCATGGTGACGGCCCGTGCCGACGTACGCAGCCGCATACACGGCCTCAATCTGGGCGCCGACGACTACGTCGTAAAGCCCTATGACACAGGGGAGTTGCTCGCCCGGATCCACGCCGTCAGCCGCCGCACCGCCGCCGACGACTCCACCGCGGGCATCGAGACCTCGCTCAAGCTCGGGGCCGTGCAGATCGAACTGCCCACCCGGCAGGTCAGCGTCGAGGGCCAGAGCGTCCAGCTGACCCGCAAGGAGTTCGATCTGCTCGCCCTGCTCGCCCAGCGGCCCGGCGTCGTCTTCCGCCGGGAACAGATCATCAGCGAGGTCTGGCGCACCAGCTGGGAGGGGACCGGACGGACCCTCGAGGTGCATGTCGCCTCACTCCGCTCCAAACTGCGGATGCCGGCGCTCATCGAAACCGTGCGCGGCGTCGGCTACCGGCTCGTCGCGCCCCCCGCCCAGGGGTAGGGCACCCGCGTGCGCACTCGACTGCTCCCGCTGCTCATCGTCCTCATGGCGGGTGTGCTGCTCGCGCTCGGCTTCCCGCTCGCGGTGAGCCTGGCCGCGGCCCAGCAGCAGAAGGTCGTCATCGACCGGATCGATGACACCGCCCGGTTCGCCGGACTCGCCCAGTTCGTCACCAAGCGGCCGTCAGCCGGATCGCGGCACGTGCAGCAGGACGAACGGCTCGTCACCCTGGAGAAGCAGCTGATCCGCTACCACGACGTGTACGGCGTCAGGGCGGGCGTCTTCTACCGGGACCGCGATGTCATGGCCAGCACCAGCGACTTCGGGGTGCCGGACCGCGGTGAGGGCGACGAGGCCTTCCGTGAGGCGCTCGCCGGGCGTGGCAGCCACGACCCCAAGCAGGTCTGGCCCTGGCAGGACCGGCGCCTGTACGTGGCGTCCTCCGTCATCCGCGACGGCGATGTCATCGCGGTCGTGGTCACCGAGTCGCCCACCGGCAAGATGCGTTCCGAGACGCTGCACGGCTGGCTGCTCATCGGCGCGGGCGAGTTCGCGGCGATGCTCCTCGCCATCGGGGCGGCGCTGCGGCTCACCGGCTGGGTGCTGCGGCCGGTGCGGGTGCTCGACGCCACGACGCACGACATCGCCACGGGACGCCTCAAGTCGCGGGTCGCGGCGGCCGGCGGTCCGCCCGAACTGCGGCGCCTCGCGCGGTCGTTCAACGAAATGGCCGACAACGTCGAGGATGTCCTGGAGCAGCAGCGCGCGTTCGTCGCCGATGCCTCGCACCAGCTGCGCAACCCTCTGTCCGCGCTGCTGCTGCGGATCGAGCTGCTCGCCCTGGAGCTGCCGGACGGCAACGAGGAGATCGCGTCCGTGCGTACGGAGGGCAAGCGGCTCGCCCAGGTCCTCGACGACCTCCTCGATCTCGCCCTCGCCGAGCACGCCCCCGCCGATCTTCAGCTCACCGATATCGGCGAACTCACGGCCGAACGCGTCGACGCCTGGAGGCCGTTGGCCGACGACCGTGGGGTGCGGCTCTCGTGCGAGGGTCTGTCGGCGGCCACCGCCTGGGCCGATCCGGTCGCCCTGTCCAGCGCCCTCGACGCCGTGATCGACAACGCGCTGAAGTTCACGCCCGCCGAGGAAGCCGTGACGGTGACCGTCGCGTCCATCGGGGACAGAGCGACGATCACCGTGGCCGACGGCGGTCCG
This sequence comes from Streptomyces monticola, assembly GCF_042665355.1. NCBI lineage: Bacteria > Bacillati > Actinomycetota > Actinomycetes > Kitasatosporales > Streptomycetaceae > Streptomyces > Streptomyces monticola. The sequence continues at coordinate 54,740 of NZ_JBHTCF010000001.1, forward strand.
GGGCTCGCGGAGGAGGAGCTGGAGCGGGTCGGTGACCGGTTCTGGCGCAGCAGCCGGCACCAGAACGTGAAGGGCTCCGGGCTCGGGCTCTCGATCACACGCGCCCTGCTGGCGGCGGGGGGCGGGTCGATCGCGTACGCGCCGAACGCTCCGCACGGGCTGCGGGTGACGGTTACGGTGCCTCGGACGGCGAGTACGGGCTGATCCGGAAGCGCAGCGTCAGCAGCTCGAACGGGCGCAGCGACACAGGGACCTCGCCGTCCCGCAGTGCGTACTGCGGCGCCTCGGCCAAAGAGCGTTCCAGCAGATCCGTCGCCCACACCGAAGCCGCGGGGAAGCCGGGCCGCAGCACGGTCCTCGCCCGGCCGCCGGCCGCCTCGTAGAGACGTACGACCACGTCACCGGAGCCGTCGTCGGCCAGCTTGACCGCGCTGATGACGACCTCGTCGCGGTCCACGGACGCCAGCGGGGCCACCGTGCCGGAGCCCGGAAGGCGGCGTTCCGGGAGGTTGATGCGGTAGCCCTCGCGCACCGCGTCGGTCACGGTCGCGCCGGGCACGAGGGCGTGCCGGAAGCGGTGGACGCCCTGGTCGGTCTCCGGGTCGGGGAAGCGCGGGGCGCGAAGGAGTGAGAGGCGGACCGTGGTGGTCGTGCCGGCGTCCGCGGGCCGCACCGTGCGCGTCACGTCATGGCCGTACGTCGAGTCGTTGACCAGGGCCACGCCCCAGCCCGGCTCCTCCAGGTGCACGAAGCGGTGGTTGCAGGCCTCGAACTTGGCGGCCTCCCATGAGGTGTTGGTGTGGGTGGGCCGGTAGAGGTGGCCGAACTGGGTCTCCGCGGCGTACCGGTCGGTGTGGAGGTCGAGGGGGAACGCCGCCTTGAGGAACTTCTCCGTCTCGTGCCAGTCCACCTCGGTGGCGATGTCCAGGCGCTTCGCGTCCGCCGGCAGGCTCAGGGTCTGGGTGACCCGGCTGTCGCCGAAGCTGCGGACCACGGTGACGGCGGTGCCGTCCAGGGTCAGCGCGTCGAGATCCGTCAGATCCGTGACCACGTTGCGGTAGAACTCGTCGACGTCCCAGGCGTCCCACATGTTGGGGAAGTCCGGGTGGATCTGCAGGAGGTTGGCCGCCGCACCCGGGGCGAGGGTCTCGCGGTCCGCCTCGATGTCGTACGCCGACACCACGAGGCCGCGCGCGTCGATCTCCACCCGCAGCAGGCCGTTGTCGAGGATATGGCCGCCGTCCGGGCGTGGGCCCACGGTCACCTGCGCGGACGTGGCACACGGGCCTGCCGCGCCCGCCGCGACGCCACCGCGCGGGTGCGCCGCCGCGTTGAAGAGCAGCTCACCGTCACCCGGCCCTGCCGGACCCGCCAGGGCGCGCTGGGCCGCCGTGATGATGCCGGTCAGCTCCTGCGCGACGGCCGCGTAGGTCTTCTCCGCCTCCCGGTGCACCCAGGCGATGGAGGAGCCGGGCAGGATGTCGTGGAACTGGTGCAGGAGGACCGTCTTCCACAACCGGTCCAACTCCTCGTAGGGGTAGGGGAATCCGGTGCGCACGGCCGCCGTCGCCGCCCACAGCTCGGCCTCGCGCAGCAGATGCTCGCTGCGGCGGTTGCCCTGCTTGGTCCTGGCCTGGCTGGTGAGGGTGGCACGGTGCAGTTCGAGGTAGAGCTCGCCGACCCAGACCGGCGGCTGCGGGTTCTCCGCCTCGGCCTTCGCGAAGAACGCGGCCGGTGGCTCCCACGTGACCGTCGCCGAGCCCTCGAGGGAGCGCATCCGGCGGGCCTTGGCGATCATCTCCCGGGTCGTGCCGCCGCCGCCGTCGCCCCAGCCCGTCGGCGCGAGGGAGTGCCTGGCCACGCCCTTGTCCTTGAAGTTCCGGGCCGCGTGGGCGATTTCGCGGCCCGCCATGGAGCAGTTGTAGGTGTCGACCGGCGGGAAGTGCGTGAAGATCCGGGTGCCGTCGATGCCCTCCCACTGGAAGGTGTGGTGCGGGAACTTGTTGATCTGCGACCAGGAGATCTTCTGGGTGAGCAGCCACTTGGAGCCCGCCGCCTTGATGATCTGCGGCAGACCGGCGGCGAAGCCGAAGGTGTCCGGCAGCCAGGCCTCGTCGTTGTCGACGCCGAACTCCTCGATGAAGAACCGCTTTCCGTGCACGAACTGGCGGGCCATGGCCTCCGAGCCCGGCATGTTCGTGTCCGACTCGACCCACATGCCGCCCGCGGGCACGAAACGCCCCTCCGCGACGGCCTTCTTGACCTTCGCGTAGACCTCCGGGCGGTGCTCCTTGATCCAGGCGAACTGCTGGGCCTGGGACATGGCGAAGACGAACTCCTCCTCGTCCTCTAGGAGGCTCGTCATGTTCGATGTCGTACGGGCGACCTTGCGCACCGTCTCGCGCAGCGGCCACAGCCACGCCGAGTCGATGTGCGCGTGCCCGACGGCGCTGATGCGATGCGCGGACGCGTCGGCGGGGGCCCGCAGCACCTCGGTGAGCTGTGCGCGGGCCGCGGCCGCCGTGCCGCCCACGTCCTGCAGGTCGACGGCGTCCAGACAGCGCCCGACCGCCCGCAGCAGGTCCCAGCGCCGCCCGCCCTCGACCGGCAGTTCGTGCATCAGCTCGCCCACGACCTCCAGGTCCTGGATCAGCTCCCACACCGTGCTGTCGAAGACCGCGAGATCCATCCGGGCCAGGACGTACTGCGGCTTGTCGCCCGCGGTCTCCTTGTCTCCGAGCTGCGTGGGCCGGAAGGGGTGGTAGTCCAGGATCACCGGATTGGACGCGGCCTCGATGTGCAGCTCGATCCGCTCGCCGCCCACCGCGGGTGAGCCGATGCGCACCCACTGGTTGCGGGGGTTGAGGCCCTTCACCGGGGTGCCGTCGCTCTCGTAGACCAGGCCCTCGCACTGGAAGCCGGGCATGTTCTCGTCGAAGCCCAGGTCGAGGACGGCCTCCACGGTCTTCCCGGCCCACGCGGCGGGCACCTCGCCGGTGACCTTGAACCAGGTCGTCGCCCAGGGAGCCCCCCATGCCGAGCCGGCCTCCACCGGCTCGTGCGCGGCGGCCAGACCTTCGGCCACGGGCACCGGTTCGCCGGGCGCGACCCAGGCCCCGACCGTCAGCGGCACCGACTCGGGGTACACGGCGGGTCGGATGCGCTCGTCGAGCACACGCTTGAGGCGGGCCTCGACGAGGGCGCGGTCGTCATGCATGAGGGGTCTCCGTAACTGGGTTCAACTGGGTTCAACTAGGGGTGTGTTCAGCCGACAGCCAGGTTCCACCAGGGGTGCGGTCAGCGGCGTCGCCTGGGATCACCAGGGGTGTTGCACAGTGAGTGGAGCGGATACGGCAAAGCTCTCACCGACCGCCCTCAGCTCGAACGTCACGGTGTTCTCGCCCTGTTCGCGGGCCAGGCCCTTGACGTAGGCGGCCTGCGCGCAGGTACCGGCGAGGAAACGGCGGCCGCCGCCGGGCAGGACGCGGTACACCTCGTAGTGGCGCACCACACCGGTCGCGGCCTTCCAGGACAGCCGGAACTCCCCGTCCCCGGAGGCCTTGTCGACCTTGAGGCCGCTCGGCGCCGCGACCTGTTCGGCCGTGTCCTCGACGGTCAGCGCGCCCAGGCGCCACTTGACCGCTCCGGAGCCGCCGAGGCGTACCGCGAGGCCGTGGATCGTGCCCGTGCCGAGCGAGGAGAGACGGACGGCCGCCTCGGACCAGTCACCGGCCTTGAGCGTCCCCGCGGGCAGGAAGTCGTACGCCAGCGGATCGCCCGGCCTGTCCGGCTCGCGCAGGGCCACGCCGAGCTCGACAGTCACCGCACCGGACTCGACGCGCTGGGCGAGTTCCACGGTCGTCGCGGCGGTCAACGGCAGCCGGGTGGCGTGCAGTTCGACCGTGGTGGGCGCGTCGAGGGTGCCGTCCACCAGGAGGCTGGAGCCGCCGCGCCAGGCGTCCGCGAAGTCGAGTGTGACGGCGGGCCGCCGGCCGGTGGTGCGCACCACCCAGCGGCGCCCGGGCAGCCGGTCCTGCAGGCCGAGCTGGTTCCAGGCCGCGTCCGAGCGGACCACGCCGCCGTCGTACCACTTCAGGCCGTGCCCGGTGTTGAAGGAGCAGGCGAACGGCAGCGCGGTGACGGTCGAGCGGTCGGCGACCACGGCGGCCGGGGCGCGCCAACTGCCGCCCGGCTCGGCCGGATCGCGTGACTCACCGGTCCAGAACCGGTCGTCGGCGGCGTGGAACTGGCCGGGCGTGCGGCCGTCGGGCAGCTGGTTGCGGGTCCACTCGGGGCGGTAGAAGCCGTACGACACCACGTGCTCGCCGCCCGAACCGAGGATCGCGTCCCAGTCGACGGAGGTGTTCCAGCCGTTCGACTCGACGTCGATGCCGGCCCACAGCTCGTAGCGGTCGCGGCCGAGATCCTGGGCGAGTTTCGCGGAGGAGGCGAGCTTCGTGGTGTTCCAGTTGAAGTTGACGAACATCGTGTCGGACGCGGTGAAGAAGTCCTGGTTCCGTTCGTTCAGCTCGTCCTGCCAGTCGACGGAGCCGGCCGTGGTCATGGAGTCGTACCAGGTGATCCGCAGGCCGTGCGGCTCGCCCAGACGCTTCAACTCCCGTACGAAGGCGAGCATCTGGGCCCCGAGAGCCGCGTCACCGCCGCCGGTCTCGGCATTGAGGAACCAGCCGTCGAAGCCGTAATCGACGGCGACCCGCACCAGCTTCTCGGCGATCGGGAAGCGGCCGTCCGCGCCCTTCTGCACGAGGTCGCGGGTCCACCGCAGCTGTCCGCCGTACGCGATGGGCGGCAGGAAGACATTGCCGAGCACCGGCACGCCGTTGCGGTGGGCGGCGTCGACGACCGGGGCGTTGGGGGCGAGCACGATGCCCTCGCCGGACGAGCCGCCCCAGAAGACCAGTTCGTCGATGTACGCCCAGTGCGTCAGGGCGTAGTAGTCGGCGTTCGCGGCGCCCTGCGCGGGGTTGCCCGCGGTCGGGGCGAAGGAGACGAGCGAGGAGATACGGGCCTGGTCCGCGCGTGCGGTGGCGTTGACCGGTACGGGTGTGAAGCGGGGCGCGAGCGGCACGGTCGAGCGGTTGAACGCCAGGTCGGCGTCGCCCTCGGGCGTCCACTGCTTGAGCGAGCGCCAGGTGATGCCCTCGCCGGGCGTGCCTGAGGGCAGGGAGTCGGGGAACCAGTAGGAGGCGTACGGCTGCAGGGTGCCCGCGGCACGCTTCTTGGGGGCGGCCCCGGCGGCCCCGGTGGCCGGTGCGGCCTGCGCCGTGGCAGGGGCGAGCAGGGCCGCGGCGGCCGCGGCACCGGAGACGACGACGGTGCGGCGCGTGGGAGGTGTACGGGTCATGACGGATGAGCTCCTTAACGGGGGAGTCAGTCGACCTCTTCGGGGGTGACCGTCGCGGTGATGCCGCGGGCGGCCAGATGTGCCGTGTCGTGCGCGTGCTCCGCCAGGACCACCGCGGGGCGGGCGCCCTGCGCGGCGAGGGCGGTCCAGGCCTCGAAGAATGTGCCGCCGGGTGCGCATGCCGAGCGGTTCGTGGCGGTCACCGGATCGCTGTCCAGAACCAGGGCCGTGGTGCGCGGCGCGGGGGCGTACGCGCGGCCCCGCCAGTGCGCCACGAGCCGGGCGATGGCCTTCCCCGCGGGCTTGATGGCACGGTCGGTCGTCAACAGGCCCAGGCTGTACTCGAGTTCGGGGAAGTCGGCGAGGTCGCGGGAGACGTCGTGCGAGCACCACCAGGTGACGCCCCACACGTCCGTGCAGTCCAGAGCGTTCTCGACGGTCGCCTCGGTGAAGTGCGCGGCGTGCTCGGCGGGGATGTGCGGCGCGGGGGCGCCCACCTCCTGCAGCCAGACCGGGCGGTGCGGGTCCGTGTGCCAGGCCTTCGCGAGTTCGATCATGTACGCGGCGTGCTGCTCGGTCGCGGTGCCCGTGCGGCCGTGCCGCTGCGCGGTGCCGTTGAACACCCAGGAGTGCACGGCCGTCGCGGCGCCGAGACGGGCGGCCTGTGCGGGCGTGAAGGGGTGCTCGTCCTGGTACCAGGCGGCGTCGTACTCGGCGTGCAGATGGAACTTCCCGGGCGCGCCCGCCTCGCAGGCCGCGAGCATCCGCTCCAGCCAACTTGCCGCCTGACCGGGGGAGATGCGGTCCGGGTCGGGGTGCGGGCCGTCGGAGAACTGGTTGATCTCGTTGCCGATGGTCATGCCGAGGAAGTTCGGCCGCCCTGCGAGCGCCGCGGCGAGGGTGCGCAGATACTCCTCCTGGCCCGCGACCACGTCCGGGTCGGTGAAGAGGTTGCGGCGGTGCCAGGTCTGCGTCCAGGCGGGCAGGAAGTCGAAGCTCGACAGATGGCCCTGGAGCCCGTCCACGTTGACGTCGAGCCCGCGCTCGGCGGCCGCGTCGGCGAGCTCCACCAGCTGCTCGACGGCCCGCGGCCTGATCAGGGTGCGGTTGGGCTGGAACAGCGGCCACAGCGGGAACACCCGGATGTGGTCGAGGCCGAGCTGTGCGAGGGAGTCGAGATCGGCGCGTACGGCGTCCAGGTCGAAGTCGAGCCAGTGGTGGAACCACCCTTGTGTGGGCGTGTAGTTGGCGCCGAATCGCGGGGCGTGCCGAGTGGGGGAGACGTGGGGGGTGGTGCTTTCAGGCATGCGTGTCCTAGGGCAGGGCAGGGCAGGGCGGGTGCAGGGGTGGGGCGGGGCGGCGGGCTCAGCCCTTGACGGCGCCCTCGCCGACCCCGCGGAAGAAGTAGCGCTGCAGGCAGGCGAACATCACGATCAGCGGCAGGACGGCGATGATGGTGCCGGCCGCCACCAGGCGCTGGTTGTTCGCGAAGGTGCCGTGCAGGTAGTTGAGGCCGACGGTGAGGGTGAAGTTGGACTGGTCGCTCAGCACGATCAGCGGCCACAGGAAGTCGTCCCAGGCGCCCATGAACGCGAAGATCGCGACGACGGCGAGGGTGCCCTTCACCGAAGGCAGCGCGATCCGGGTGAACCGCTGCCAGGCGTTGGCTCCGTCGACGTAGGCGGCCTCTTCGACCTCGTACGGCAGATTGGAGAACGCGTTCCGCATCAGCAGTACGTTCATGGCGCCGATGCAGGCGGGCAGCAGCACACCGACCAGGGTGTTGTTGAGCTGCAGCTCACGCATGGTCATGAACTGGGCGATGATGATCGACTCGACGGGCACCAGCATCGCCATCACGAAGACGACGAGGGCCGCCTTGCGGCCACGGAAGCGCAGCCGGGCCAGGGCATAGCCGGCGAGCGCGGCGCCCGCACAGTTCGTGAGGACGTTGGCGGCGGCGACCTTCAGGGAGTTCAGGGCGAAGTCCCAGACGGGAATGAGGTCGGCGACCTTGGCGTAGTTGTCGAGCGTCGGATCCGATGGGAGCAGCTTCGGCGGATAGCTGTAGATGTCCTCGGCGGGACCCTTCAGCGAGGTGGACAGCTGCCACAGGAACGGGCCGACGGTCAGCGCGAAGACCCCGAGCAGCAGGGCGTAGCGCAGCACCAGCTGCCATACGGGCATACGGCGGCCGCTGCCCTGCCTGTCGGCGAGCCGCTCGCGGCGGCGCTCTTCGCGGCGGCGCTTGTCATGGGGTTCCGGGCGGCGCGTGGCCGTGAGCGTGCTCATCGGTCCTCCTTACGGTCGGCGCGCAGCACCAGGAGCATCAGGCCGAGCGTGATCACGAAGACCACGACGGAGATCGCCGAGGCATAGCCGACACGGCCGTTGAGACCGGTGCCGACCTGCTGGACGAGCAGCACAAGCGTGGTGTCCTCGCCGCCGGGACCGCCCGTGGGGCCCGCCATCAGATACACCTCGGAGAAGACCTTGAAGGCGTTGACCGAGGAGAGCGCGGCGACCAGGACCATCGTCGAGCGCATCGCCGGGACGGTGACGGTGAAGAAGCGGCGCACCGCGCCCGCGCCGTCCACCGCGCAGGCCTCGTGCAGCTCCCGCGGCACATTCGTCAGCGTCGCCAGATAAATGATCATGTAGTAGCCGAGGCCCTTCCAGACCGTCACCAGCATCGCGCTGATCAGCAGCAGCCACTGGTCGCTGAGGAAGGAGACCTTGCCGAAACCGACCGCCCCGAGCACGGAGTTGATCAGCCCGCGGTCGTCCAGCAGCCACACCCAGATCAGCCCGACGACCACGACCGAGGCGACCACGGGCGTGTAGAAGGCCGAGCGGAAGAACGTGATCCCGGGGATGTGCCGCTGCACCAGCAGGGCGAGCAGCAGCGGCAGGATCACCAGGAGCGGCACGGCCCCGATGACGTACAGGACGCTGTTGCGCAGGCCCGTCCAGAACATGTCGTCCTGGATCAGCTCCTGGTAGTTGGCCCCGCCCACGGGTGCGCCGTCGGTCAGCGTCCGCTTGTCGGTGAAGGAGTTGAGCACCGTCGAGACGAACGGATAGAGGCTGAAGCCGCCGACGACGAGGAGACCGGGGGCGAGGAACAGCCAGGGGCTGGACGGCAGATGGGTACGGATGGCGCGGCGCCGTCCTGACGGCCGGCCGGCGGCGGGGGCGGCAGGAACGCGTCCGGTTCCGGTGGTTCCGGTGGTCCCCGAGGCCCCGGAGGTCCCGTTGGCCTTTCCGGCGCCGGTCCTCGTGGCCCTCCCGCCGCCGCGGCCCTTCGTCATGGCAGTCATGTGCTGTGCGTCCCGTCCCGCCGTCTCAGCCCGTGGTCTTGAGGAGGCGGTCGCACTCCGCCACGGCGTCGTCGAGGGCCTGCTTCGGGCTCTTCTTGCCCTGCATGGCCTTGGCGACCTCATTGCGCAGGGCGGTCTTCATCTGCTCGCTGAAGAGGACCGGGGTGTAATTGACCGCGGTCTTCAGGGACTTGGCGGCCGCGACCCGCACCCGTGTCTCGTCCTTGCCGTCGTCCTCGGTGAAGTACGGGTCGTCCAGGCTGCCCTTGGTGGAGGGGAACACGGCCACCTCGTGCGCGAAGTCCATCTGGTTCTTCGCGTTGGTCACGAAGTGGGCGAAGGCGACGGCGGCCGGTTTGACCTCGCTCTGCCTGTTCACCATCAGACCCTGGACGTACATGTTGTCCTTGCCGGTGTTGTTCACGGCGGGCGTGATGCCGAGGTTCTTGTAGAGGCTCGGTGCCTCCGCCCTGAATGTCTCCAGGTCATGGGCGCTGCCCGGGTTCATGGCGATGGACTGCTGCTGGAACTTGCGGCCCGCGGCCTCCGCCTTGTTGGTGAGGGCCTGCGAGTCGAGCGCCCCCGCGTCGTACAACTCCTTGTATTTCTTGAGGAGTTCCACGCCCTCGGGCTCGTTGAAGGTGAACTTCGTGCCCTTCGCGTCCATGAGCCGTGCGCCGTAGCGGCCGAAGTCCTCGATGGCGGGCGCGTTGGCGAGCATGGCGATCCTGCCGTCGCTCTTCTCGGCCATGTCACCGGCGTCCTTGAAGAGCTGGTCGTACGTCGTCGGCGGCTTCTCGGGGTCGAGGCCCGCGTCCTTGAAGAGCTTCTTGTTGTAGAACATCGGGCCGGTGTTCAGATACCACGGGAAGGCGTAGGTGCCCTCAAGTCCCGGCATCCGGTGGCTCTTCCAGGCGCCGTCGAGATACTCGTCCCTGTACTTCGCCGCCGCCTTGTCCAGGTCGAGGGCCAGGCCCGCCTTGGCCAGGGGGTGGGCGAGGTCGGGGGAGACGTTCACGACGTCGGGCAGGGTGCCGCCGGCGGCGTCGGCGCTGAGTTTGTCCGCGTAGCCCTCGGCGGGCTGGTCGATCCACTCGACCTTCGTGCCCGGGTACTTCTTCTCGAAGTCCGCGATGACGCCCTCGAAGTAGTCCCTGAACTCGGTCCGCAGATTCCAGGTCTGGAACTTGACGGTGCCCTCCACCTTCCCCGCGGCGCTGTCGGAGCCGTCCGAACCCCCCGACGAGCCACAGGCCGTCATGACGAGTGCTGAGGTCACGGCCACCGCGGTGGCCGTGGCTGTGCGGCGGGATATGCGCATGTCTTGCGGCTCCTCTGCTCGGACCTGCTGGGACCTGTTCGGACCTCCAGTCGCGCACCGAAGTTCTACTAATGCGGTTTAGCGCTGTCAATACATCGGCCGGAAAAGGGATTTGAAGGCCTGCTCAGGACTGGTGACCTAATGCGCTTTAGCTGTAATGTCGTGAGCGCAGTCGGAGAACCCTGCAGACGGCATCCCGCCGGCACCCCCGACGGCACCCGGCAGAGACCTCTGCGAGACCCTTTGCAGAGGCCCCTGCACGGACTGCACAGGCCCCGGACCGGCCATCGACAGGCCCCGAACGGAAGCGGACGAGGACTCCACGACATGACGCCGCCCGGTGACGCCGCCAGGAGAGCCCCCGCGACAACTCCCGCGCGCAGGCCCACGATCAAGGACATCGCCCGTCGCGCCGGGGTCTCCGAGAGTGCAGTCTCCTTCGCGCTCAACGGCCGGCCCGGGGTCTCCCAGGGCACCCGTGACCGCATCCACCGCGTCGCCGAAGAGCTCGGATGGCAGCCCAACAGCGCCGCCCGGGCCCTGTCGGGGGAGCGCGCGGGCTGCGTCGGCCTGGTGCTCGCCCGGCCCGCGCACACCCTCGGCGTCGAGTCGTTCTTCCTCCAACTCGTCTCCGGCGTACAGGAAGTGCTCGCCGCCCGGAAGGTGGCGCTGCTGTTCCAGGTGGTCGAGGACATCGACGCCGAGTGCGAACTGCACCGCCGCTGGTGGGCCGAGAAGCGGGTCGACGGGGTCCTGGTCGTGGACCCGCGGGCCCGGGACCCGCGCCCTGAACTGCTGGCCTCCCTCGGCCTGCCCGCCGTGGTGATCGGCGCGCCCGCGGCCGGCGAGGACGCCACCGCCCTGTCCACCGTCTGGGCCGACGACTCCGCCGCCATGGCCTCCGTACTCGCTCATCTGCACAGCCTCGGCCACCGCCGGGTCGTCCATGTCGCGGGCCTGCCGGGCCTCGCCCACACCGAGCGCCGCATCGCCTCGCTGCGGGCCGCGGCGGACTCCCTCGGCCTGACCGACAGCCGCTCGGTCACCACCGACTACTCCGACGCCGAGGGCGCCGAGGCCACCCGGCGGATCCTCGACGAGCCCGCGCCGCCGACCGCGATCATCTACGACAACGACGTGATGGCCGTCGCGGGCGCCTCCGTCGCGGCCGAGCGCGGCATCCGGGTACCCGCCGAACTCTCCATCGTGGCGTGGGACGACTCGGCCCTGTGCCGGGTAACGCACCCGCGCCTCACGGCTCTCGTCAGGGACACCTCGGGCTTCGGCCGGCTCGCCGCCCAGGAACTCCTCGACCGCCTCGACGGCGGCCCGGTCCGCAGCATTCAGGCCGAACTGCCGCACCTGGAGCCACGGGAGAGCACGGGGCCGCCTCACCCGCAGGGCGCGGGAAGGAGGCCTCACCCGCAGGGCGCGGGAAGGGGGTAGGGCTCCACGGGGCGGTACGGGGCTGGGCTCGGCCGGGGCTCCACGGAGCCGAGGTGCCAGGGGCGCCGGTCAGGGCTCGGCCAGGGCCCGGCTAGGGCTTCACGGACCGGTAATAGCGTCGGGCCCCGTCGTGCAGGGCCAGCGGATCCGTGTAGATCGCGGTACGCAGGTCCACCAGCTGGGCGGCGTGCACCTTGAGGCCGATGTGGTCACGGCTGTCGATCACGGTACGCGTCAGCCGCTCGGTCAGCTCCGGGTCCGCGCGGTCCGTCGTGACCAGCAGATTGGCGACCGCGAGCGTCGGTACCTCGGCACCTTGCTGGGCGCGCGGGTACGCGTCGGCCGGCATCACCGCGGCCCGGTAGTAGCGCGAGGCGCCGCCCTGCTTGTGCAGTGCGGAGACCAGATTGCCGAGCTCGACCAGGCGGATGTCGGCACGCTCCGACAGCTCGCGGACGATGGTCGTCGGCAGGCCGCCGGACCAGAAGAAGGCCTCGACCTCACCGTCCATCAGCCGCCGGGGGGCGCGGTCTATGCCGTGCGGCTCCGGTTCGATGTCACGCTCCGGGTCGAGCCCGGCCGCCCGCAGCACCCGCTCCGCGATCAGCCGTACGCCCGAGCCCTCCTGCCCGACGGCGACCTTCTTGCCGCGCAGGTCCTCGACGCCGCGCACCTTGGAGTCGCCGCGCACGATCAGCTGCACGTAGTCGTCGTAGAGCCGGGCGCAGCCCCGCAGCCGCTCCCAGCCGGGCTTGTTCTGCAGCCGGTACTTCTCCACCGCGTCGGCCGCCGCGATGGTGTAGTCGGCCTGGCCGGTCGCCACCCGCGAGACATTCATCTGCGAGCCCTCGCTGTGCCGCAGCGAGATGTCCAGATCGGGCAGATCACGCGCGGCGGCGTTCTGCAGGAGCTTGCCGTACCGCTGGTAGACGCCCCGCTCCACACCCGTGCTGAAGACCACCTTCCCGCCCGGCGAGCCCTCGCCCAGCGGCAGCAGCCACCACATCAGCAGCCCGAAGACCACGAGGGCGGCCGCGGCGCCCTGGAGTGCGCGGCGCCTGCCGATAGGGGGGAGTGCCTGGAGCATGGCCGCGATCCTGCCAGCTCATCCCGGCCACGGACCAGCCCTCTTCGCGGGCGGACGCAGTGGATCTTCCATTGGATCTTCCAGGGGAGAGACGCAGTGGATCTTCCCCTCCGGAACCGTGCAGGACCGGCTCCGGAGCCGGTCGGGACCGGCGGACAAAGGGGCCCCGCGCACCGCCTACCCTTGTTTGTATGAGCAGCGTGGACCGGAGCGAGCCAGTGGGCGACGTCGTCGAGGGCAGGAGCAGCGTCGAGGGCAAGAACGGCGTCGAGGGCAGGAAGAGCTACGAGGTGCGCACCTACGGGTGCCAGATGAACGTCCACGACTCAGAGCGCCTGGCCGGTCTCCTGGAGGGCGCCGGATATGTGAAGGCACCCGAGGGCACCCCCGAGGGCGAGGCCGACGTCGTCGTCTTCAACACCTGCGCGGTCCGCGAGAACGCCGACAACCGTCTCTACGGCAACCTCGGCCGCCTCGCCCCGATGAAGACCAAGCGCCCCGGCATGCAGATCGCCGTCGGCGGCTGCCTCGCGCAGAAGGACCGCGACACCATCGTGAAGAAGGCGCCCTGGGTGGACGTCGTCTTCGGCACGCACAACATCGGCAAGCTGCCGGTGCTCCTGGAGCGCGCCCGGGTCCAGGACGAGGCCCAGGTCGAGATCGCCGAGTCCCTGGAGGCCTTCCCCTCCACGCTGCCGACCCGCCGCGAGAGCGCGTACGCCGCGTGGGTGTCGATCTCCGTGGGCTGCAACAACACCTGCACCTTCTGTATCGTCCCCGCGCTGCGCGGCAAGGAGAAGGACCGCAGGCCCGGCGACATCCTCGCCGAGGTGGAGGCCCTGGTCGCCGAGGGCGTCTCGGAGATCACGCTGCTCGGCCAGAACGTCAACGCGTACGGCTCGGACATCGGCGACCGCGAGGCCTTCAGCAAGCTGCTGCGCGCCTGCGGCGCGATCGAGGGCCTGGAGCGCGTCCGCTTCACGTCCCCGCACCCCCGTGACTTCACGGACGACGTGATCGCGGCGATGGCCGAGACCCCGAACGTGATGCCGCAGCTGCACATGCCGCTGCAGTCCGGCTCGGACCCGGTCCTGAAGGCGATGCGCCGCTCCTACCGCCAGGACCGCTACCTCGGCATCATCGAGAAGGTGCGCGCCGCCATCCCGCACGCCGCGATCACCACCGACATCATCGTGGGCTTCCCCGGCGAGACCGAGGAGGACTTCGAGCAGACGATGCACGTGGTCCGCGAGGCCCGCTTCGCGCAGGCCTTCACCTTCCAGTACTCCAAGCGCCCGGGCACCCCGGCGGCGGAGATGGACGGCCAGATCCCGAAGGAAGTGGTCCAGGCCCGCTACGAGCGCCTGGTCGCCCTCCAGGAGGAGATCTCCTGGTCGGAGAACAAGAAGCAGGTCGGCCGCACCCTGGACCTGATGGTCGCCGAGGGCGAGGGCCGCAAGGACGGCGCCACCCACCGGCTGTCGGGCCGCGCGCCCGACAACCGCCTGGTCCACTTCACCAAGCCGGACCAGGAGGTACGCCCCGGCGACGTCGTCACGGTCGAGATCACCTACGCGGCCCCGCACCACCTGCTCGCCGAGGGCGGGGTACTGGCCGTACGCCGCACCCGCGCGGGCGACGCCTGGGAGAAGCGGAACGCCGCTCCCGAGCAGAAGCCGGCCGGCGTACTGCTCGGCCTGCCCACGGTCGGCGCCCCCGAGCCGCTGCCCGCGGCGACGGGCGGCTGCAGCATCGACTGACGGCGAGAAGTACGCACGCGTACGGGAGCCACGGGGACGGGGGACGGGCGTGACCACACGGTGGGGTCTGATCGTCGAGCACACCGACGGCATGGGCGACAGCAAGAACTGGGCCGCGACGGTCCTCGCCCATGTCGACGGCACCCGTGAGCAGGCCCTCGCCGAACTGGAGAAGCGCGCCCGCGGCTATAGCCCGCAGCATCCGGCCAGCCCGGTGAGCACCCGGCTCTACCGCACGTCGGACGGCGGTTTCCTGCTGGTCAACGAGGGTTCGATGCGCACGTACCAGTGCCGTTTCTCGGTGGCGGAGCTGCTCTACGACAGCGTCGAGGCCGAGCGGGCCGAGCACGCCGCCCAAAAGGCGGCGCGGGAGGCCGAGCGGCAGCGGCGCGAGGCGGAGAAAGCGGCTCGCAAGGCGGCGAAGCGGGGCGGACGCGGGTCGTTCTTCAGCCGCTGAACGTGCGCAGGGCAGGCCATCCGTGGTCGCTGAATCGTGCGCAGGGCAGGCCATCGGAAGTCCCTGGCCCGAGCGCAGGGCTGGCCGTCCGAGGCGGCTGAACCGTGCTCGGGTCAGGCTGTCCGAAGTCGCTGAACCGTGCGCAGGGCAGGGCGTCCGAGGCCGCCGAACCGTGCTCGGGTCAGGCCGCCCGAACGTCCGAGGGCTGCGTGCCGGGCGTGAGCGCCAAGAGCTACCCTGCCGATCATGCTCGTAGCCGCTGCCGTCTGCCCGTGCCCCCCACTGCTCGTCCCCGAGGTCGCCGCGGGCGCCGCGCCCGAACTCGACGTGGCGCGGGCGGCCTGCACCGATGCCGTGGGCGTCCTCGCCGCCGCACGGCCCGACCGGCTGATCGTCGTGGGGCCCGCCGGACAGAGCGGCCGGGGTCCGCACCCTCAGGGGGCGCGCGGCTCGTTCCGCGGCTTCGGTGTCGACGTCGGCGTATGCCTCGGGCCGGGAGCCTGCGCAGGCCCGGGTGAAGGTGCCGACGTACGCCCCGGGCAGGCTGAGGAGTCCGTGGAGCGGGAGCTTCCGCCGTCCCTCGCGGTCGCCGGCTGGCTCCTGGAGCGCACGGGATGGTCCGCGTCCGCCGTCGAAGGACTCGGCGTGGGGGAACCTCTGGCGGCCGAGCGGTGTATTGAAGTCGGAAGGGAACTCGCGGCGCAGGCCGAGCGGGTGGCACTGCTGGTGATGGGCGACGCCAGCGCCTGCCGCACGCTCAAGGCGCCCGGCTACCTCGACGAGCGGGCGGCGGGCTTCGACGCCGAGGTGGCCCGTGCGCTCGGCGCGGCCGATGTGACGGCACTGCGGGAGCTGGACGCGGAGCTGGCGTATGAACTGCAGGCGGCCGGCCGGGCCCCGTGGCAGGTCCTCGCGGGCGCGGCCGAGGACGCGGGCCTGAGCGGCGCCCTCCTCTACGACGAAGCGCCTTACGGCGTGGGGTACTTGGTGGCTGCCTGGTCCTGACCGGCCGCGCGCCGGAACGCCCGGCGCGCGCGACGACTCGGGCAAGCGCGACGGCCGTGAGGACAAGTGCGACGGCCGTGAGGACAAGTGCGACGGCCGTGAGGACAAGCGCGACGGCCGTGAGGACAAGCGCGACGGCCGTGAGGAATCGTGCTCCTCACGGCCGTCCGCGCTGCGTCACTGCTGTGCCGTTCCTGGCCCGGTAGTCGGTCCTGGCCCGGCAGCCGGACCTGGTTCGCCGGCCGGACCTATTTCGGGCCCGGGGCCGGGAGCCGGCTCCGGTTCAGACCCGCTCAGCCCGCAGGAGGGCTGGGCGGAGTCCCGCCCGAACCGGGCGAAGGCGGAGTCCCACCGGCCCCGGGCGAGGGCGGAGTGCCCTCGTCCTTGGCGATCCGGTCCAAGGCGTCCTTGGCCTTGCCGGTCCCCGTCTGGATCTTGTCGCTGTACTTGCCCTTGGTCTTCTCGTCGACCGTCTTGGCGACTTTGTCCAGGCCCTGGTCGATCTTGTCCCCGTGCTCCTTGGCGAGCCCGGAGACCTTGTCCTTGGCCGGGGCGAGCTTGGCCTTCAGTGTGTCCAGGAGGCCCATGGGTCCACCTCTTCCTCGAGGCCGGGTTCGGCCTTACTTGCGGGCGCCCTCACCGGCCTCGCTGTCGGCCGCCTCCTCCGCGGACTGCTGCTTCGGGATCTCCACAGCCTCGGCTGCGGCGCCCTCGGCCGGCTGACCGTCCTCCTGCGGCGCCGCCTCCTCCGCTTCGGCCTTCGCCTCCGCCTCGGGCTCGGCCGTCAGAGTGCCGGTCTGCGCATCAGAGGTTGACGCCTCGTCGGCACCCTTGACCTTGCGGCGAAACCGTGAAAAAACGCCCATAACTACTCCAAACCTTACTCGTGTGAGCGAAATTTCGCGCCGCCCGGAGCGTCCCATTGCGTCGCCCGGGGCTCCGGTCCTCAAAACCGGCGGCCGAAACCTCGCAACAGGCAACGACCCCGGCCGCGTGCCGTCACGTAGCTCGTTCGAGGACCGTGCCCGAGGTTTGGGAGACTGGGGCGGTGAGTACCGCAGCCACCGCCCCCCGGGTCATCGCCGTCGTCGGTCCCACCGCGGCCGGAAAGTCCGATCTCGGCGTCTTCCTCGCCCAGCGGCTCGGCGGCGAGGTCGTCAACGCCGACTCCATGCAGCTGTACCGGGGGATGGACATCGGTACCGCGAAGCTGACGCCGCAGGAGCGCGCGGGCGTCCCGCACCACCTTCTCGACATCTGGGACGTCACGGTCACCGCCAGCGTCGCCGAGTACCAGAAGCTCGCCCGCGCGGAGATCGACCGGCTGCTCGCCGACGGCCGCTGGCCGATCCTCGTCGGCGGCTCGGGCCTCTACGTCCGCGGCGCCGTCGACAACCTGGAGTTCCCCGGCACCGACCCGGCCGTCCGCGCCGCGCTCGAGGACGAGCTCACGCTGCGCGGCTCCGGCGCGCTGCACGCCCGCCTCGCCGCCGCCGACCCCGCGGCCGGCAAGGCGATTCTGCCGAGCAACGGCCGCCGTATCGTGCGAGCCCTCGAAGTCATCGAGATCACCGGCCGCCCCTTCACGGCCAACCTGCCCGGACACGACTCCGTCTACGACACCGTGCAGATCGGCGTGGACGTGGCCAGGCCCGAACTGGACGAGCGCATCACCACCCGTGTCGACCGGATGTGGGAGGCGGGCCTCGTCGACGAGGTGCGCACCCTCGCGGCGCAGGGACTGCGCGAGGGACGTACGGCCTCGCGCGCACTCGGCTACCAGCAGGTGCTCGCGGCGCTCGCAGGGGAGTGCACCGAAGACGAGGCGCGGGCGGAGACCGTGCGCGCCACCAAGCGCTTCGCCAGGCGCCAGGACTCCTGGTTCCGGCGCGATCCGCGGGTGCACTGGCTCAGCGGTGCGGCCGCCGACCGGGGAGAACTCCCGGACCGCGCACTTACGTTGGTCGAACGAGCGGTTACAGCCTGATCACGTGATGGCATCGGGACGCTCCGGCGGTCATCCCGGCTCCTGAGGGCGTGCCATCATCGAGCTTCGATCGAGCCAGTGGAAGCCGAGTTGGGAGGGCGCGTGGCGATGGAGGCCGGCCCTCGCGACACTGCACACGAGGACCCGGGACAGCTCAGTCCCGATGGTTCCGGCGGTCCCGGCAGCACACCGGAGGACACCGTTCCGGGCGCCGACGCCGAGCGGAACACCCCGGCGGACACCCCCGTCGAGGCCCCGGCGGACACCCCCGATGAGGTCCCTGCGGACGGCCCCGTGGACGCCCCTGTGGACGCGCGTCCTGACGCGGCGGACGAACCGGGTGCCGCAGCGGACAGCCCGGACGATCCCGGCCATCCCGGCGTTCCCGCCGCCCGCGACAGTCTCGGTGTCGTGTCCGACGGCCCCGACGAGCTCGGCGGGACCACGGCGGACGGCGTGACCGGCCCCGAGGTCGAGGTCGAGCTGCGCCCGCAGCGCCGCCTGCGGATCTGGCAGCTGGCCCCGATCGTGGTGCTCGCGGCCATGGGCTCCCTGATGTTCGCCTTCCCTCTCGCCTTCGAGTTCGGCGACGGCGGTCCCGTGGTCGCCATGCTCGGCCTGCTCCTGTGCTGCTGCGCCGCCGGCTGGGGCATGATGGCCGCCCGCCGCGTCGGCCACACCTGGCCCGGCCTTCCGGGCCGCGGTTCCGGCCGCCGCCCCGACTGGCGCGTGATCGCCGCGTACGCCGTGGTCGTCATCGCCGTCGCGGTCCTCGCGGTCTGGCGGGTCGCCCGGCTCCGCTGAGGACACCCACCGGGTCCCGACTCCACCGGCGGCCCGGCCGGGTCCGGTCCGGGCTCTGGAACGGGTTGTCGGCGGCAGGTCGTACGATCGAGGAATGAGTACGCGGATCGCCTTCCTCAAGGGCCACGGCACCGAGAACGACTTCGTGATCGTGCCCGACCCGGACAATGCCGTCGACCTGCCCGCGACCGCGGTCGCCGCCCTGTGCGACCGCCGGGCCGGCATCGGCGGGGACGGCCTCCTGCACGTCGTGCGCTCCGCCGCCCACTCCGAGGCCCAGGCCATGGCCGCCGAGGCCGAGTGGTTCATGGACTATCGCAACGCGGACGGCTCGATCGCGGAGATGTGCGGCAACGGCGTCCGTGTCTTCGCCCGCTATCTGCAGCGCGCCGGACATGTCGAGGCGGGCGACCTGGCCGTGGCCACCCGCGGCGGCGTCAAGCGCGTCCACATCGCCAAGGCCGACGCCCGCGGCGCTGCCGAGGTCACCGTCTCCATGGGCCGTGCCACGCTCCCCGAAGAGCAGGCCACCGTCACGGTCGGCGAGCGCAACTGGCCTTCCCTGAACGTGAACATGGGCAATCCGCACGCGGTCGCCTTCGTCGACGACCTCGCGCACGCCGGCGACCTGTACACCCCGCCCCCGGTCACCCCGGCCACCGTCTACCCGGACGGTGTGAACGTGGAGTTCGTGGTCGACCGCGGCCCCCGCCACGTAGCCATGCGCGTGCACGAACGCGGCTCCGGCGAGACCCGCTCCTGCGGCACCGGCGCCTGTGCCGTCGCCGTCGCCGCGGCCCGCAGGGACGGCGCCGACCCGGCCGTCACAGGCACCCCCGTGACGTACACCGTGGACCTGCCCGGCGGCACCCTGACGATCACCGAGCATCCGGACGGCGCGATCGACATGACAGGGGCCGCGGTGATCGTGGCCGAAGGCGAGATCACTTCCGAGTGGCTCGAAACCATAAGCGTCTGAACCTTCGCTCGAATGGGTGATCCGTTTCACGCTGGGCGAGAGCGGGTGAGCGGCGCGTGATGGGCTCGGTAGCATCAAGCACCGGCTACGGGGGGACCCGCCGCCCCGCCCCCAGCCGCCGGTCGAGCAGCCGGAGGTGCCCATGAGTGCGGAGGCCACAAACCCTGCGACGTCCGGAGCTCCACGAAGGCGCGGCCGTCCCCGGCTCGACCTGCGCAGACTCGGGCTCGCCGCGCTCCTGGGCTCCACCTCGCGCGGCCGCCTTCCGGACGCGATCGGCCATGTGGCCGAAGCCCATCGCGCCCATCACGCCGACGCCGACCTGGAGCCGCTGCGCCGCGCCTATGTGCTCGCCGAGTCCTCGCACCGCGGCCAGATGCGCAAAAGCGGTGAGCCGTACATCACACATCCGCTCGCCGTGACCCTGATCCTGGCCGAACTCGGCGCCGAAACCACGACGTTGACCGCCTCGCTGCTCCACGACACCGTCGAGGACACCGAAGTGACGCTCGATCAGGTACGGGAGGAGTTCGGCGAAGAAGTCTGCTATCTGGTCGACGGCGTCACCAAGCTGGAGAAGGTCGACTACGGCGCGGCGGCCGAACCCGAGACCTTCCGCAAGATGCTCGTCGCCACCGGCAACGACGTCCGCGTGATGTCCATCAAGCTCGCCGACCGGCTGCACAACATGCGCACCCTCGGTGTGATGCGCCCCGAGAAGCAGGCCAGGATCGCCAAGGTCACCCGGGACGTGCTCATTCCGCTCGCCGAACGCCTCGGCGTACAGGCCCTGAAGAGCGAGCTCGAGGACCTGGTCTTCGCGATCCTGCACCCCGAGGAGTACGAGCAGACCCGTGCCCTCGTCGCCCGCAACTCCGCGGAGCCCGGCCCTCTCGCCGATATCGCCGAGGACTTCCGCGCCGTCCTGCGCGAGGCCGGCATCAGCGCCGAAGTCCTCATCAGGCCACGGCACTTCGTCTCCGTGCACCGCTCCCGGATCAAACGCGGTGAGCTGCGCGGCGCCGACTTCGGCCGCCTCCTGGTGCTCGTGAACGAGGACGCGGACTGTTACGGGGTGCTCGGCGAGCTGCACACCTGCTTCACCCCGGTCATCTCGGAGTTCAAGGACTTCATCGCCGCCCCGAAGTTCAACCTCTACCAGTCGCTGCACACCGCGGTCGCCCGAGGCGACGGCGAGGTCGCCGAAGTCCTCATCCGCACCCACCAGATGCACAAGGTCGCCGAAGCCGGCGTCGTCGCCCTGGGCAACCCCTACGACTACGGAGCGGACGAGGACGGCGCCGACGGCGAGCGTATCGACCCCACCCGCCCCGGCTGGCTCTCCCGGCTCCTCGACTGGCAGCGCTCCGCGCCCGACCCGGACACCTTCTGGAGCTCCCTGCGCGAAGAACTCGCCCAGGACCGTGAGATCACCGTCTACCGCCCCGACGGCGGCACCCTCGGTCTGCCCGCCGGCGCCAGCTGCGTCGACGCGGCCTACGCGCAGTACGGCGACGACGCCCACTCCTGCATCGGAGCCAGGGTCAACGGCCGCCTGGTGACGCTCAGCACGGTCCTGCGCGACGGCGACACGGTGCATGTGCTGCTCGCACCGCCCGAGACCGGCTCGGGCCCGGACGCGGAATGGCTGGACCACACCCGGACCCCCGCCGCGCGCATCGCCATCGGACGCTGGCTCAGCTCCCACCCCGAGGGCCCTGTCGTCGCGGCGGCGGCGCCGCGCCCGCAGCTGACGGTGGAGACGGTCCGCCCGGTCGCGGCCGGCGCCGTGGTCGATCTGCCGCACGCCACCGTCCGCCTCGCCGGCTGCTGCACACCGGTACCGCCGGACGGGATCACCGCCTTCACGGTGCGCGGCGGCGCCGTCACCGTGCACCGCGAGGAGTGTTCGGCGGTGGAGCGGATGACGGCGGACGGGCGCGAGCCGGTCGCCGTGCGCTGGGCCGAACTCGAGGACACCGCGGAGTGCCGGGTGACGCTGATCGCCGAATCGTTCGGGCGCCCCCATCTCCTCGCCGACCTCACCGAGGCCATCGCGATGGAGGGCGCCGCCATCGTCTCGGCCACGGTGGAACCCCCCAGCGAGGGCCGTGTCCGGCACACGTACACCCTCCAACTCCCCGACTCCACCGGGCTTCCCGGTCTGATGCGGGCGATGCGCAAGGTGCCGGGGGTGTACGACGTGGGCCGCGGCAAGGAGCCGGCGGCGGCGGGCCAGGGGCACCAGGGCCTGGGCTAGCCGCGCCCCGCCGAGCAGGGCGCGCTTCCGCGCGATGGCGCGCGGAGGACCTCGTTCGGGTGGGCCGGTCGCGCGCCGTCACAGGAACCAAGGCCCGTGCTGATAGCGGTGGTTCATGTTGCTCTCGCACCGCACCAGGGCCGCGCTCCTCGCCGCCGCCACCTCCGCAGTGTCCGTCTCGCTCCTCGCCGCCGGTGCGCCCTCGCCCGCCGTCCCGCTCGGTATCGGAGACCCGCTCTTCCCGCACCTGGGCAACCCCGGGTACGACGTGCGGTCGTACGACATCGCCTTCACCTACGGCGGCGACAACCGCAAGCCCCTGGACGCCGTGACGGTGATCAACGCGCGCTCCACGGACCGGCTCAAGCACATCAACCTGGACTTCGCCCAGGGCAAGGTGCGCTCGGTGGCGGTCAACGGCGCCCGCGCGGCGTACGCCACCACCAACGAGGACCTGGTCGTCACCCCGGCACAGCCGATCGCCGCGGGCAGCCCGATGCGGATCACCGTGCGGCACACCAGCAACCCGGAGGGCTCGACGGACGGCGGCTGGGTGCGCACCGGCGACGGCCTCGCCATGGCCAACCAGGCCGACGCCGCCCACCGCGTCTTCCCCTGCAACGACCACCCCGCCGACAAGGCGGACTTCACCTTCCGCGTCACCGCACCCAAGGGCCTGACCGCCGTCGCCAACGGTCTGCCCGAAGGACGGCGGGCCGGCGCCAAGGCCACCACGTGGACGTACCGCACCCACCACCCCATGGCCACCGAGCTCGCCCAGGTCAGCATCGGCAAGTCCACCGTCGTCCGCCGCAAGGGCCCGCACGGCCTGCCGGTGCGCGACGTGGTGCCCACCAAGGACCGTGCGCAGCTGGAGCGGTGGCTGAAGAAGACGCCCGGCCAGATCTCCTGGATGGAGCAGAAGGTCGGCCGCTACCCCTTCGAGGCGTACGGGCTGCTCGTGGCGGACGCGGAGACCGGCTTCGAGCTGGAGACCCAGACCCTCTCGCTCTTCGAGCGCGCCCTGTTCATGCGGCCCGAGTTCCCCGAGTGGTACGTCGACTCGATCATGATCCATGAGCTGGCCCACCAGTGGTTCGGCAACAGCGTCAGCCCCCGGACCTGGTCCGATCTGTGGCTGAACGAGGGCCACGCGACCTGGTACGAGGCGCTCTACGCCGAGGAGCAGGCGCGGCAGCCGATGGAGACGCGGATGAAGGACGCCTATCGCTCGTCCGACAGCTGGCGCGCGGCGGGCGGACCGCCGGCCGCGCCCAAGGCCCCCGCGCCCGGCGAGAAGATCAGCCTGTTCCGGCCGGTCGTCTACGACGGCAGTGCCCTCGTCCTGTACGCGCTGCGCCAGGAGATCGGCCACGCCGCCTTCGACCGCCTGGAGCGCGCGTGGCTGCGGCGGCACGCGGACAGGACCGCGACCACCGCGGACTTCACCCGGCTCGCCTCGGCGATCGCCGGACGCGATCTGACGGGCTTCTTCAAGGCGTGGCTGTACGCCAAGAAGACCCCGCCGATGCCGGGACACCCGGACTGGAAGTCCGACGCCCCGCTGGCGGAGCCGCGGGGGGCCGGCACGGATCGGGCGTCCGGTCACGGGGCGTCCGGTCACGGGGCGTCCGGTCACGAGGTAGCCGGTAACGAGGCGTCCGGCCACGAGGTAGCCGGTCACGAGGCAGCCGGTCACGGGGCTGGTCACGGGACCGGCCAGTCGGCAGGGCATGTGGCAGGCCACGAGGCCGCGCACGCCCCGGCCCAGTCGGGCTGAGCCCCGGCCGAGCCCCCGCCGTGCCCGGGCCCGGCCCTGGCTGTGCTTCGCCCGCGCGGCGGCGGTTAAGTCAGGTGACGAGACGCCCCGTGCCGTGCGACCATCAACGGGTCGACGGCGCGGCGGGCCGGGAATCTCCCGGTCGGTGCGCACGTTGACCTCTATGACGGCCGCCCGCCGTGGGTAGCCCCTCTCCCTATAGACGTAAAGGATCCAATGACCTCCTCTTCTTCCCCTTCCCAGGACGCGCAGGACCCGCAGAACTCCGCGCAGAACCTCCCCGAAGGACTTCGGGCCGATGCCCTGATGGAAGAGGACGTCGCCTGGAGCCACGAGATCGACGGAGCGCGGGACGGCGATCAGCTGGACCGCTCCGAGCGCGCGGCTCTGCGCCGCGTGGTCGGCCTCTCCACCGAGCTCGAGGACGTCACCGAAGTCGAGTACCGCCAGCTCCGTCTGGAGCGGGTCGTCCTCGTCGGCGTGTGGACCTCGGGAACCGTGCACGACGCGGAGAACTCCCTGGCCGAGCTGGCCGCCCTCGCGGAGACGGCGGGTGCCCTCGTGCTCGACGGCGTGATCCAGCGCCGCGACAAGCCCGACCCGGCGACGTACATCGGATCGGGCAAGGCCCAGGAGCTGCGCGACATCGTGCTCGAAACCGGCGCCGACACCGTCGTCTGCGACGGTGAGCTCAGCCCCGGCCAGCTCATCCATCTCGAAGACGTCGTCAAGGTCAAGGTGGTCGACAGGACCGCCCTGATCCTCGACATCTTCGCCCAGCACGCCAAGTCCCGAGAGGGCAAGGCGCAGGTCGCCCTGGCGCAGATGCAGTACATGCTGCCGAGGCTGCGCGGCTGGGGTCAGTCGCTGTCGCGGCAGATGGGTGGCGGTGGCTCCTCAGGCTCGGGCGGCGGCATGGCCACCCGTGGTCCCGGTGAGACCAAGATCGAGACGGACCGGCGGCGGATCCGCGAGAAGATGGCGAAGATGCGCCGTGAGATCGCGGAGATGAAGACCGGCCGTGACATCAAGCGGCAGGAACGCCGTCGGAACAAGGTCCCGTCGGTCGCCATCGCCGGTTACACCAACGCCGGAAAGTCCTCCCTGCTCAACCGCCTGACGGGCGCGGGCGTCCTGGTGGAGAACGCACTGTTCGCCACCCTCGACCCCACCGTCCGCCGGGCCGAGACCCCCAGCGGGCGGCTGTACACCCTGGCCGACACGGTCGGGTTCGTACGTCACCTGCCGCACCACCTCGTCGAGGCGTTCCGCTCCACCATGGAGGAGGTCGGCGACTCCGACCTCATCCTGCACGTGGTGGACGGCTCGCACCCCGTGCCGGAGGAGCAGCTGGCCGCCGTGCGCGAGGTCATCCGCGACGTGGGCGCGACCGACGTACCCGAGATCGTGGTGGTCAACAAGGCGGACGCGGCCGATCCGCTGGTGCTCCAGCGACTGCTGCGCACCGAGCGGCACGCGATCGCGGTGTCGGCCCGCACCGGCGCCGGCATCGACGAGCTGCTGCAGCTCATCGACGACGAACTGCCCCGGCCCAAGGTCGAGATCGAGGCCTTGGTGCCGTACACGCAGGGCGCTCTCGTCTCGCGTACGCACGCCGAGGGCGAGGTGATCTCCGAGGAGCACACCGCGGAGGGCACCCTGCTCAAGGCCCGGGTGCATGAGGAACTGGCCGCGGAACTGGCCAAGTTCGTGCCTGCGGAGCACTGAGCGCAGCGCTGCGCTCAGTCAGGCGGCCTGAAGGCTTGAAGGCCTGAAGGCCTGAAGGAGCGCTGTGCTCAGTCAGGCAGCCCGAAGGTCTGAAGGCCCGAAGGTCTGAAGGCTTGAAGGTCTGAAGACGAAGGCCCGCCTCCCCTGCTGGGGGAGGCGGGCCTTCGCCATGGGGCGCCGCGGCGCCGCTACTTGTTGCCGTACTTCTCGCTCATCGTGTCGAAGACCCGCTTCGCGCCGTCGCCCAGCTGCGGGCCCGCCAGCCAGCCCGCCGAACCGGCCGGGCCGATCGAGGTGTTGGAGACCAGGGCCAGCTTGCCGTTCGAGATCTCACGGAACCAGCCGCCGCCGGAGGAACCCGCGGTCATGGTGCAGCCGATGCGGTACATCGTCGGGGCCGACGAGGTCAGCGAGAGCCGCCCGGGACGGTCGACGCACTTGTGCATCAGTACGCCGTTGAAGGGCTCCGCCTGCGGGTAGCCCCAGGCGCCCATCGCGTCCACGGACTTGGGGGCCGGGGACGAGAAGTCGACGGGCAGGGCCGCGCCGACGGTCTCCTCGAGGGACTTGCCGCCCTTCTCCGGCTTCACATGCATCACGGCGTAGTCGTACTCGTACGAGCCGCCCTCGGGGTCGGTCGCCGTGGTGCCGTCGATCCACTCGCCGGACGTCGAGACCCAGTCCGCCCAGAAGTTGCCGTAGGGGGCGACCTCTTGAGGCTGTGCGTTCTGCATCTGGGCGGGGGACTTGCCCTTGTCGTTGTACGCCGGGGTGAAGACGATGTTCCGGTACCAGCCGCCCTTCTTGCCCTGGTGGACGCAGTGCCCGGCCGTCCAGACGAGGTTGGACTTGCCCGGGTTGCGTGGGTCCTTCACGACCGTGCCGGAGCAGACCGCGGTGCCCTCGGGGGTGTCGAAGAAGATCTTCCCGACCGGGGCGGCGTAGTTGTGGTACGGCGTCCGCTCCTTCTGGGCGCGCACCGGACGCGGCTCGGGGTCGGTGACGCCCTCACTGCCGGAGGCGGCCTTGGCGGAGATGGTCTGGCTGGGGTCCTTGGCGGACTTCATCCGCTCCGGGCTCCACAGGTCCTCGATGACCGGGTTGGCGAAGTCCTTCGCCTCACGCAGCCACTTGTCCTTGTCCCAGTTCTTCCACTCGCCGTCCTTCCACTTGTCGACGTCGATGCCGTGTTCCTTGAGCCGGTCGGCGATGGCGTCGAGATCTTCGGGAAGCTCCGCGCCGCCCTCACCGCCGGCCTGGTCGCCTTCCTGCGCGGCGGAGTTGGTCGGCTTGGCGTCGGCCTTCTTGTCGCCCGACTCACAGGCGGTGGCCGTCAGCACCAGGGCTACGGCGAGTGAGGCCGCCGCTAGGGCCGGACGTATGGATCGCATGGTGCTGAACCCCCGATAGGTATGAGATGTGCTGTTCTACGTCGTTCTACGTCGTTCTACGTGGTTCTACGTCGTTCTACGTGGTTCTGCAGTGTGTCTGTTCCGTCGCCGTGACTGTCATGTGCGCGTCAGGCGGAAGTTGTCGGCGGCGGGCGCCGAAACACAAGAGGCCACTATGCCGGGTGAATTGCGGACGGGTGACGGCGGGTCCGTGAAGATTGCGTAGGGCCGACGCGGCCGGTTACTCAGGGCCGAAGTGGCCGCTTGAGTGGGGCCGGAGGGTGGCCGCTTGCGTAGGGCCGAAGTGGCCGATCCGGGCGGCCCCCGCCGTCAACTCCGCTGCTCAACGGGCCGGCCGAGGGCCAGGGCGCCGTGGCACCTGGCCGGCCCGTTGAGCTGTGGCGCTGTGGCGCGTCAGTTCCCGAACTTCTTGCTGACCTCGTCGTAGATGCCCTTGGCCTCCTTGCCGAGTCGCGGACCCGCCAGCCAGCCGGCGGTCACGGGGCCGATGGAGGTGTTGGACACCAGGGCGGGCTTGCCGTCCTGTCCCGCGGCGACCCAGCCGCCGCCGGAGGAACCGCCGGTCATGGTGCAGCCGATGCGGTACATCGTCGGGTCGGTCTGGTTCAGCGAGAGCCGGCCGGGCTTGTCGGCGCAGGAGAACTCCTTCTGCCCGTCGAACGGCGGTGCCGCCGGGTAACCCGTCGCCTTGATGCTGTCGATGCTCGGCACCGCCGGAGCGTCGAACTCCACCGGCAGGGCCGAACCGACCGTCTCCTCAAGGGACTTGCCGCTGCCCTTCTCCGGCGTCATGTGCATGACGGCGAAGTCGTACGGAGCGCCCTGGCCGCCGCTCGCGGCACCCTGCTGGATCCACTGGTCGGATGTCCGCACCCCGTCGGCCCACCAGATGCCGTACGGAGCGACCTCTTCCTTCGTCGCACCCTGCAGCTGCTCGGCGGACTTGCCGTCGTTGTTGTACGAGGGGACGAAGGCGATGTTGCGGTACCAGCCGCCCTCCTTACCCGCGTGCACACAGTGCCCGGCCGTCCACACCATGTTGGACTTACCGGGGTTCGCCGGGTCCTTGACCACGGTGGCGGAGCAGACCATCGAGCCCTCAGGGCCCTCGAAGAGGACCTTGCCCGCCGCCGGGGCGCTGTCGTTGTACGGCGTCGCCACCGGCTGCGCGTCCACCGGCGCCGGGGTCGGGTCGGTCTTGCCCTGGTCTCCGGAGATGTCGTTGTCCACCGGCTTGTCCGGGCGCTTGTCGGCGTCCCGCATCCGGTCGGAGTCCCAGAAGTCCTCAATGATCGGGTTGATGAAGTCCTCGGCCTCGCGCAGCCACTTGTCCTTGTCCCAGTTCTTCCACTCGCCGTCACGCCAGTTGTCCAGGTCGATGCCGTGGTCCTTGAGCCGGTCCTTGATGTCGTCCGGGATCTTGATCGGCTCGTCCTCGCCGCCCGCGGGGCTGGACGCGGAGGGCTTGTCGTTCGCGTTGTCCTTGGCGTTGTCGTCACCCGGGCCACAGGCGGTGGCCGTCAGCGCGAGCGCGGCGGAGACGGCGAGAACGGCCGGAACGGAGGAGGTAGTGCGGCGCGCGCCCCTCCCTCGGCGAACGGCGAAGAGCGGGCGTATGGGTCGCATGTGGAAATCTCCCCCTGTTGAGCTTCTGGCGGACTTCTAGTGGCTTCTATTGGTGTCTATCGCGCTCTGCGGGGCTTCTGTTGGATACGGAAACCGCAGCTCACGTCCGTTGTCGTCGCCGTGCCGGGTCCCGGCCCACGGCGACGAGGCCCCACACTATGCCGGTGCCGTCGGGGACGGCCTACGGGGCGGCAACGGTTCTGTCACGGCAGGGATCTTCCGCCCGGACGACTTCCGTTTCGCCCGGATGTCGGCCAAGACGGCCCACCGTTCCGGTGCCGCCGGGCGTCGGAACCACCTTTCATTTCGGTGCGGACGACAGCCGCGGATCGGATGACACGCGGGGCGGCGCGGGGTGACTCCGGGACGGGCGCCGGTCGTTGCTCCCGCCTCCGGTCCGGGAAGGTTTTCGTTTGGCAAGGATCTTCCGGCGGAGCGTGTTCCCCCGTCTCAGCCGTCGTTGGTACGTACGGGGGACACGCGGCCCGCGTTCAGCCCCCTCCGGCTCATGGGTGGACAACGTCCAACCCACCTACATACAGCGGGAGGACCAACCGTCGTGGCCGTCACCGAGCCTGTGCCTCCGCAGCAGGCGTCCGTCCCTCCGCCGGCCGGGCCGCCGTCTCCCGCATCGCCCTCCGCGCCGTCCGCATTGCCCTCCGTGCCGTCCGCATTGCCCTCCGCGTCGTCCGCTACCGCCGTCACTGCCGCTCCGGTGAGCAGCAAAGGCACGGCCGCCCGGGTGAGCAGCAAGGGCATGGCCGGTGCCGATGGGATCCTGCGGCGGCAGTCGCTGCGCGAATCGGCTGCCAGGACCTATGCGCGCGCCCTGCCGATCGTGCCGGTGCGCGCACGAGGGCTGACCATCGAAGGCGCCGACGGCCGCCGGTATTTGGACTGTCTCTCCGGCGCCGGCACGCTGGCCCTCGGACACAACCACCCCGTGGTGCTCGAAGCGATCCGCAAGGTCCTCGACTCGGGCGCGCCCCTGCACGTTCTCGATCTGGCCACCCCCGTCAAGGACGCGTTCGTCACCGAGCTGTTCGCCACCCTGCCGCCCGCCTTTGCCGACCGGGCCCGCGTCCAGTTCTGCGGCCCCGCGGGCACCGACGCCGTCGAAGCGGCCCTGAAACTCGTCCGCACAGCGACTCGGCGCAGTGGCCTGCTCGCCTTCACCGGCGCCTACCACGGGATGACGGCGGGCGCGCTCGCGGCCTCGGGCGGGGCACAGGACACCGGCGTCACGCGGCTGCCCTACCCGCAGGACTACCGCTGCCCCTTCGGCTCCGGCGGCGAGGAGGGCGCCCAACTCGCCGCCCGCTGGGCCGAATCGCTGCTCGACGATCCCAAGTCCGGCGTACCGCACCCCGCCGGAATGATCGTGGAACCCGTGCAGGGTGAGGGCGGGGTCATCCCCGCGCCGGACAGCTGGATGCGCCGTATGCGCGAACTCACCGCGGACCGCGACATCCCGCTGATCGCCGACGAGGTGCAGACCGGCGTCGGCCGCACCGGTGCCTTCTGGGCGGTGGAGCACAGCGGGATCGTGCCCGACGTGATGGTGCTCTCCAAGGCGATCGGCGGCAGTCTGCCCCTGGCCGTCGTCGTCTACCGCGACGACCTGGACGTCTGGAAACCCGGTGCCCATGCAGGCACGTTCCGCGGAAATCAGCTCGCCATGGCGGCAGGTGCGGCCACCCTCGCCTATGTGCGGAAGAACGGCCTCGCGGAACACGCCGCGGTCGTCGGCGCCCATATGCTGCGCCAACTGCAGGCGCTCGCCTCCGATTACCCGGAGATCGGCGAGGTGCGCGGGCGTGGCCTGATGATCGGCGTCGAACTCGTCGACCCTGTGCCGGGGCCCGCCGGCTCCGTGCCCGGTGCTCCGCTGCCGGCCGCACCCCGCCTCGCCGCCGCGGTCCAGCGCGAATGCCTGCAACGCGGACTCATCGTCGAACTCGGTGGCCGCCACTCCAGCGTCGTACGTCTGCTGCCTCCCCTCACTCTCACCGACGACCAGGCAACCGCCGTCCTCGACCGCCTCACCGACGCGCTGGCCGCCGCGGTCCGCTCCCAGCCGCACCCCCGCTAGCCGCTGCGGCCGCGTCCCCAGCACCTTCCGAACGCGGCTCAGCCACCGCACAACCATCACCCACACGTGCAAGACCACCGCCCCCAGATCCAGTCCCTGAACCACGCTCCACACCACCCCTCCGACCAGAACCCAGAACCAAGAACCCAACGCTGACAATCGCCCAAGGAATCCTCGTGAACCGCAACTCCGCCCCCGACGGCCGCCGCCCTCACAACCACTCCTGCCGAGCAATCGCGGAGCCCACGCCGCTGGTGGCGGAACCGGGGTCGGTACCCCGCCAGAAGAGCGGGCCCGGAACCGAGCGACCCCACAGCGCGCAGGGTCACCCGGCGCCGCCCTCCGGCCTGCACGGCGATCTGCCCGCCGACCTGTTGGAGCACCACGACCCGAAGATCGCCGCAGCGGCCGCAGCCGTCGAGAACCTCCTGCGCTGCTGGGTACGTGAGTGCAACCTCCCCGCTCCCGCTCCCACCCCTGAAGCCGGCGCCGCACCGCAGGCCCGAAGCATCCTGCGCGTCCCCCTGGAAGCGAGCGGTACCGCGCTGCTCGTACCCGTGCACTACTGGTCGCCCACCGGCTGGCACCGCTTCGGCCTGCCGACCCTCGAAGGCGGTCCTCAGAGTGCGCCCCCTGCCGACGCCGTAACCGTCGCCGCCCTCCTGAGCCGAGAGGCAGCACGCGCGAGCACCGCAGGGGCAGTTGACGGCACGCCGACAGCGGGTGGGGCCCTGGCCGGTGAGCCCGGTGAGCCCGGTGAGCCCGGTGAGCCCGGTGAGCCCGGTGAGGCCGGTGAGGCCGGTGAGGCCGGTGAGCCCGGAGGGTCACATGAGCCCGGTGGGTCGAGTGAGTGCGGTGAGACTGAGGGGTCGAGTGAGTTCGGTGAATCGGCGGAGCCCCGGGCGCCAGGGGGCCCTGAGGGCCTCGCCGGTGCTGGAGCTTCCGATGAGGTCGTCCAGGACGGTGCTCCAGCCCCCGACCCGGCCGGTGACGGCGGCGATCTGGTGGGCAGGGTCGCCGACTCCGTGCGCCGCACCTCTGTCTTCCTCAGCGAGCGCAGGCGCCGGCCGGCCGATGAGACCGATCTGTTTCTCGCCACCGAACAGTCCCTGCTGCTCGGCCACCCGCTGCACCCCACCCCGAAGAGCAGGGAAGGGCTCTCCGAGGCCGAATCGCAGTGCTACTCACCCGAGTTGTGCGGCTCCTTCCCCTTGCACTGGTTGGCCGTCGCCCCTTCGGTGCTCGCCACCGACTCCGCCTGGACCGAACGAGGCCGCACCGTCCTCGCGCCCCAGCTGACCGCCCGGCTCGCCGGGGCCGGCCTCGATCTGCCCGAGCACCACGCGGCGCTGCCCTTGCATCCGTGGCAGCTGCGCGAACTGAGCCACCGCCCTGAAGTCGCCGAGCTGATGGCGGCCGGACTCCTCCAAGACCTCGGCGCACACGGCGAACCCTGGTATCCCACCTCCTCGGTCCGCACCCTCTACCGCCCCGGCGCTCCCGCCATGCTCAAGCTCTCCCTCGGTCTGCGCATCACCAACTCCCGTCGTGAGAACCTCCGTAAGGAACTCCACCGTGGCGTCGAGGTCCACCGGCTGCTGCGCAGCGGCCTCGCCGACCAGTGGCGCTCCGCCCACCCCGGCTTCGACATCGTCCGCGACCCGGCCTGGCTCGCCGTCACCGGCCGTGACGGCACACCCGTCCAAGGGCTGGACGTGATGATCCGCAACAACCCGTTCTCTCCCGGCGACGACGCCGGCTGTATCGCGGGACTGGTGTCGCCACGCCCCACGGCCGCTCCTGACCGGAAGCACCCGGGCCAGGGCTACCCGGCCCAGAGCCACCAGCGCCACCAGGGCCAGGCCCACCCGCGCTCGCGGCAGGGGCACTTGGACCCCGCCGCCCCGATGAGCTCCCGGCTTGCCGCTGTGATCACCAAGCTCGCCGGCAAGACGGGCAGGCCCAGGGGCGCCGTGGCCGCCGAGTGGTTTCTGCGCTACCTCGAGCAGGTGGTGCGGCCCGTGCTCTGGCTGGACAGTGAGGCGGGCATCGCCCTGGAAGCCCACCAGCAGAACACGCTCGTGCTGCTCGGCACCGACGGCTGGCCCGTGGGCGGCCGCTACCGCGACAACCAGGGCTACTACTTCCGCGAGTCGTGGCGTGCGCGGCTGGAGGAGCGGCTCCCCGGAATCGGAGAGCACAGCGCCTCCTTCGTCTCCGACGAGGTCACCGATGAGCGCTTCGCCTACTACCTCGGCATCAACAATGTGCTCGGCCTCATCGGAGCCTTCGGCTCCCAGGGACTCGCCGATGAGCAACTGCTGCTCGCTGCCTTCCGGCGTTTCCTCCGGGATGCCGCGTCAGGCGAAGGCAAGCTGAACTCCCCGCTCCCGGCACGGCTTCTGGAGTCCCCCGTCCTTCGCTGCAAGGCCAACCTGCTCACCAGGCTGCACGGCCTGGACGAACTCGTCGGCCCTGTCGACACCCAGTCCGTCTACGTCACGATCGCCAACCCCCTTCAGATCTGATCGTCACCTATTGCTTCTCCGCTGAGAGACGGCTTCCTGAACAGGCCTCTCTCATCACTCCCGCCTCACCTCCTGAGAGGAGCGTCGCCGTGGCCCCCACCGATGCGAGCACCGGCGCCGGTTTCAGCCCCACCTCCGATACGGCCCTTCCGGGCTCGGACGATGCCCCCGCCGGCCCAGATGCCGGCTTGGGCTCGGGCTCGGACATTGAAGACACGCTCGACCTGCGACTGCCCGACGAGTTGATCGCCCTGATCGCCGCAGACGTCCAGGGCACCGAAGGACAGGGCACCGATATCCAGGGCACCGATGGGCGGGCACGCCGCGACGTCCACGGACCCGGTGGGGTGCCGAGCGGCGACCTCCTCGACGACATCGCGGCATGGGGGCCCGGCGCCACACCCGCAGGTGCCTTTCAACTCGTGCCTGTGCGCATCGAACGCGACCTTCCGCTCATCAGCCACTGGATGAACGACCCTGCCGTGGCGGCCTTCTGGGAGCTCGCCGGATCGGAAGCCGTCACCGCCGCCCACCTGCGCGGCCAAATGGAAGGGGACGGACGCAGCATCCCCTGTCTGGGTGTCCTTGAGGGCACGCCCATGAGCTATTGGGAGATCTACCGCGCCGACCTGGATCCCTTGGCCCGCCACTATCCGGCTCGTCCGCATGACACCGGGGTCCACCTCCTCGTCGGTGGTGTCGCCGACCGCGGCCGGGGGCTCGGCACACTGCTGCTTCGGGCCGTGGCCGATCTCGTCTTCGCACACCGGCCTCGCTGTGCTCGTGTCGTGGCCGAGCCCGATCTGCGCAACATCCCTTCTGTGTCTGCCTTCTTGAGTGCGGGATTCCGTCTGTCCGCCGAGGTCGACCTGCCGGAGAAGCGTGCCGCGCTCATGATCCGCGACCGGGCCCTGCGCAAGGTGCTCTAGCCGTGACCGCGCTGCGATGATTCATCGGGTCCGCACTCACCTCATGCTCTTCGCCCCCTCGCGTATCGGCGCAGCAGCCGATCTCCTGTCCGTGTCGGCACCGATACCGCCCCGTCTCGCCGCTCGACTTCTTGCCATCACCGTCACCATCGCCACACCTCCTATTTCGCTCACGGTCCTGTCAGTTCCCCGCCGCTCCGTTCAGCGACCGGGTCCCGCCACGACGGCCCCGGCCTGGTTCTCACTACTGGTACACCGCTCGGTCCGATCGGGTTCCCACTCGAGCGCAACCAGTTCACCGGCCCCGCCCCACTCCCCTCACCTCCCGAACTCCGCCCTCCCCGAACTCCGCCTCCCGCACCTCGCCCGTCCAGTCACCTCGCATTGATTCCGGAGTCCCCGTGCTGAATGTCCCCGCCGACCACGACTCGGGAAAGCCGTCCGCGCTCCACTCACCTCCGGAGCTGAACCGTCAGGCCTGGGAGCACGCCGCCCGCCGGCTGCTTGCCAAATTGCTCGGCGAGTTCGCCCACGAGGAGATCCTCAAGCCGCAGGCGGAACCCGGAGCTGCCGAAGACTCGTACGCCCTCGGCCTCGACGAAGGAGCCCGGCTCAGCTTCCGCGCCCGCCGTATCGCATACGGGAGTTGGCGTGTCGACCCCGCCACGATCACCCTGCGCGAGGCGGACGGCAGTCACAGCCCGTTCGGCGATCCGCTCACCTTTCTCATGCGGGCGCATCACACACTCGGCCTGGACGGGGCCACACTCGGACATCTCATCCGCGAGCTCAGCGCCACACTCGCCGCCGACGCGCGCCTCGACCACACCGCGCTCGCCGCGGCGGACCTGGCCGACCTCGGCTACGCGGAACTCGAGGGCCATCAGACCGGTCACCCCTGGCTCATCCTCAACAAGGGCCGCCTCGGATTCTCGGCCACGGACACCGCCCGCTGGGCACCGGAAGCACGTACTACCGTCACGCTGCCCTGGATGGCGGTGCACACCCGGCTCGCGACGTACCGCGGCGTGGCCGATCTCGACACCCCGGAGCGTCTCTACGTCCGGGAGCTCGACGCCGCGGTCCGTGGGACGTTCGATGACGCACTACGCGCGCGTGGTCTCAATCCGGAGCAGTACTTGTACCTGCCGGTCCATCCCTGGCAGTGGGACGAAGTCGTGCTGCCGCTCTTCGCACCGTCCGTCGCCGCCGGTGACATCATCCCGCTCCCGGCGGACGCAGACGCGGACACGCGCCTGCCCCAGCAGTCGATCCGTACCTTCCTCAATGTGTCGCGCCCCGACCGGCACACGGTGAAGCTGCCGCTGTCCATCCTCAACACCCTTGTGTGGCGCGGCCTTCCGACCGAGCGCACGCTGGCCGCACCGGCAGTGACCGCGTGGGTGCACTCGCTGCGCGACGGGGATTCCTTCCTCCGGGACGACTGCCGTGTGGTCCTCCTGGGAGAGGTCGCCTCGGTCGCCGTCGAGCACCCTCTCTACGGGGCGCTGCCCGAAGTGCCCTACCAGTACAAGGAACTGCTCGGCGCCATCTGGAGGGAGCCACTGGGCCGTTACCTCGCGCCGGGGGAGCGGGCCCGCACGCTGGCGTCGCTGCTGCACACCGATCCCCAGGGGCGGGCGTTCACCACGGAGCTCGTGGCCCGCTCGGGCCTGACGCCCGAGGTCTGGCTGCGCCGTCTCTTCGCCGCCCTGCTGCCCCCGCTGCTGCACTTCCTGTACCGCTACGGCACCGTCTTCTCGCCCCACGGGGAGAACGCCATCGTCGTCTTCGACGACGCCGATGTGCCGGTCCGGCTCGCCGTGAAGGACTTCGTCGACGACGTCAACGTCAGCGCGGACCCCCTGCCCGAGCACGAGACGATGCCGGACGACGTCCGCGACGTCCTGCTCACCGAGCCGCCCGCCTTCCTCACCCAGTTCATCCACTCCGGGCTCTTTGTCGGAGTGTTCCGCTACCTCGCCCCACTGTGCGAGGAGCAACTGGACGTACCCGAAGCCGAGTTCTGGGCGCTCGTGCGAGCCGAGATCCTCCGTCACCAGGCCCGCTTCCCCGAGCTCAAGGACCGCTTCGAGACCTTCGACCTGCTCACACCGCACATCGAGCGTCTCTGCCTGAACCGGAACCGGCTGCACCTCGACGGCTACCGCGACCGCCCGCAGCGCCCGCACGCCGCCGTCCACGGCACCGTTCCCAACCCCCTCCACCAGCCTTGATCGCGGGGTTGTCAGTGGTGCCCCGTAGGGTGGTCGAGCTATGACGAAGCCCTCCCTCCCCGAACTCCTGCATGCCGCCGTCACCGCTGTCGGCGGCACGGAGCGCCCTGGCCAGGTGACCATGGCCGAGTCCGTCGCCGAGGCCATCGACGGCGGCTCCCATCTGCTCGTCCAGGCCGGCACCGGCACGGGCAAGTCGCTCGGCTATCTCGTGCCCGCGCTCGCGCACGGAGAGCGCGTCGTGGTCGCGACCGCCACGCTCGCCCTGCAGCGGCAGCTCGTGGAGCGAGACCTTCCGCGTACGGTCGAGGCGCTGCACCCCCTGCTGCGCCGGCGCCCGCAGTTCGCCATGCTCAAGGGCCGTTCCAACTATCTGTGCCTGCACCGCCTCCATGAGGGTGTGCCCCAGGACGAGGAAGAGGGTCTCTTCGACCAGTTCGAGGCGGCCGCGCCCACCAGCAAGCTGGGCCAGGACCTGCTGCGGATGCGTGACTGGGCGGACGAGACCGAGACAGGCGACCGCGACGACCTGACACCGGGCGTCTCCGACCGCGCTTGGTCACAGGTGTCGGTGTCCTCCCGGGAGTGCCTGGGGGCGTCGAAATGCGCGTATGGAGCGGAGTGCTTCGCAGAGATGGCCCGCGAGCGCGCCAAGCTCGCCGAGGTCATCGTCACCAATCACGCCCTGCTCGCCATCGACGCCATCGAGGGCGCACCGGTGCTGCCCCAGCACGAGGTGCTGATCGTCGACGAAGGGCACGAGCTGGTCTCCCGCGTCACCGGCGTGGCCACCGGCGAGCTCACCCCGGGCCAGGTGAACCGCGCGGTGCGCCGCTCGGCCAAGCTGGTCAACGAGAAGATCGCCGACCAGCTCCAGACGGCCGCCGAGACCTTCGAGCGCCTGATGGAGCTGGCCCTGCCGGGCCGTCTGGAGGAGATCCCCGAGGATCTGGGGTATGCCTTGCTCGCGCTGCGTGACGCCGCGCGCAATGTCATCTCCGCCCTCGGCTCCACCCGCGACAAATCCGTCCAGGACGAGGACGCCGTACGCAAGCAGGCCCTGGCCTCGGTCGAGACCATTCACGACGTGGCGGAGCGCATCACGAACGGCTCCGAGTGGGACGTCGTCTGGTACGAGCGGCACGACCGCTTCGGGGCCTCCCTGAGGGTGGCCCCGATGTCCGTCTCCGGCCTGCTGAGGGAGAAGCTCTTCACGGACCGCTCTGTGGTCCTGACCTCTGCGACCCTCAAGCTGGGCGGCGATTTCAACGGCGTGGGGGCTTCTCTCGGCCTTGCCCCCGAGGGCATCGCCGGGACGGAGGGCACCGACGCCGCGGAGCTGCCCATCTGGAAGGGCATCGACGTCGGCTCCCCCTTCGACTACGGCAAGCAGGGAATTCTGTACGTCGCCAAGCACCTGGCACGGCCGTCGCGTGAGGGCACGCGCAGCGACATGCTCGATGAGCTGACGGAATTGATCCAGGCGAGCGGGGGCCGGACCCTCGGGCTGTTCTCCTCGATGCGCGCCGCCCAGTCCGCAGCAGAGGAACTGCGGTCGCGCATCCCGGAGTTCCCGATTCTGCTGCAGGGTGAGGAGACCCTCGGTGAACTGATCAAGAACTTCGCGGCGGACCCCAAGACCTGTCTCTTCGGCACGCTCTCGCTCTGGCAGGGCGTGGATGTGCCGGGCGCCAGTTGTCAGCTCGTCGTGATGGACAAGATCCCGTTCCCGCGTCCGGACGACCCGCTGATGAGTGCGCGCCAGAAGGCCGTCGAGGACTCGGGCGGCAATGGCTTCATGGCCGTGGCGGCGACGCATGCGGCGCTTCTGATGGCACAGGGCGCGGGCCGGCTGGTGCGTGCGACGGGTGACCGGGGAGTGGTCGCGGTGCTCGATCCGCGGCTGGCCACAGCGCGTTACGGCAGCTACTTGAAGGCCTCGCTGCCCGAGTTCTGGTACACCACGGACCGTAATCAAGTACGCCGTTCATTGGCGGCGATCGACGCCACGGCAAAGGCGGCGGAGGCGTAACCCGACCCCCGCTGAAGTCGAGCCGGAGCCTGCCTTCGCAGGGGAGACGACTCGCACCTCTGGCGTACCGTCCGCGGAGCGTCAGAGGGGGCTCGACCCTGGCCACTGCCCGCCGCCCTCCGGAGCGCCTGGCCGTGCCCACGCCCCCAGTGCGGCTGTGGGACTGCCTGGTGCGGCTGTGGGACTGGCGGGCCTACGGCAGCCCAGAGCAGGCCGCTCACGGCCTACGGACACAGCACAGGGCCCCGGAACCGGCGCAGTTGGTTCCGGGGCCCGGTCATGGGCGGGGGGTGCTCAGACCCGCCGAAGCACCGCCACCACCTTGCCGAGGATGGTCGCCTCGTCACCGGGGATGGGCTGGTACGCGGAGTTGTGCGGGAGCAGCCAGACGTGCCCGTCCTCGCGCTTGAAGCGCTTGACCGTCGCTTCGCCGTCGAGCATGGCGGCCACGATGTCGCCGTTCTCCGCGACGGGCTGGCGGCGGACCGTGACCCAGTCGCCGTCGCAGATCGCCGCTTCGATCATCGAGTCGCCGACGACCTTGAGGACGAAGAGCTCGCCGTCACCGACCAGCTGCCGGGGGAGCGGGAAGACGTCCTCGACCGACTCCTCGGCGAGGATCGGGCCACCTGCCGCGATCCGGCCCACCAGCGGGACATACGAGGCCGCGGGCTTCCCGGTCGTGTCGGTGGGCTGGCTGCTGGGCTGGTCCGAGCCACGCACCTCGTAGGCCCGGGGCCGGTGCGGGTCGCGGCGCAGGAAGCCCTTGCGCTCGAGCGCCATCAGCTGGTGGGCGACCGACGACGTGCTGGAGAGGCCCACCGCCTGGCCGATCTCCCGCATCGACGGGGGGTAGCCGCGCCGCTGCACGGAGTCCCGGATCACCTCGATCACTCGGCGCTGACGGTCGGTGAGGCCGGTGCTGTCCGCCCTGATACCTGGAGGTCGGCCGGGCAGCGAGCGTGTGGGCTTGGACCCCTCCGGGTTCGTGGCTGCGTCATTCATGGCATGCACCGGCTCGAGTCGGCCCTGGGAACGGTCCTGGGCGGTGATGGTGGCGCTGTCTGCGGTGGTGGTCACGGCGGCCCCTCTCGAGATGTTCTCCCTAGTTGGACAACGGTAGTTGCTTTCGAAAGGTTGCGCCAAACACACGTTCGAGTGAAAAAGCGAGAATTGCCTGACGTGATCATGTGCCCGGGTGTATGGCTAATCCTCGACCGGAAGGCAATTCGGTTCATTACGGTACTCTTCACCGCCGGGGCGGTGACCCCTCCGAAGGGTCCTCAGTGTGCCACCCGCGGTCCCGCGGGCGGTGTGCGACCCCCCTTCACGTACTCTCGTCGTCGGCTCGCGACGCGCGACACGCGATGGCGTCGAAAATGAGGCCAAACCCCAGATCTAGTGGTTGGATTGGCTCAGGCGCCCAGAAGTTGTGGTCCCTGGTCCTTCGGGCCCGTGGCCATCACCTATGCTTGGGGCTGCTTCGAGGGGCTCAAGGCCCTCTTCGAGGCCATTCAGTCGTGCTGTGAAGGAGGGTTGGGAGTTATGCACTGCCCCTTCTGCAGGCACCCCGACAGCCGCGTCGTCGACAGCCGCACCACGGACGACGGCACGTCGATCCGCAGGCGCCGACAGTGCCCGGATTGCTCCCGTCGTTTCACGACCGTGGAGACCTGCTCGCTGATGGTGATCAAGCGCAGCGGGGTGACCGAACCTTTCAGCCGCACCAAGGTCATCAATGGCGTCCGCAAGGCATGCCAGGGGCGACCGGTGACTGAGGACGCTCTCGCCCAGCTCGGCCAGCGGGTCGAAGAGGCGGTGCGCGCCACCGGCAGCGCCGAGCTGACCACCCATGACGTGGGTCTGGCCATACTCGGTCCGCTGCGCGAGCTCGACCTCGTCGCCTACCTGCGTTTCGCGTCCGTGTACCGGGCGTTCGACTCGCTCGAGGACTTCGAAAGCGCCATCACGGAACTCCGGGAGCAGCGGAGCTCCGCGAACGGCGAGGACGACCAGGGCCAAGAGGCCGACCGCGGGTCCGGAGGGGCTGTCGAAGTCCCTGTGCCCGCCAACGCCGCCGACTGACGGGCAGGCCGGAACGGACCGCGCAAGCGCGCCGGTCCGGTCTATCGGCGGCGATCGAGACCTGTCAGGGGCGGCGTTCCGCGGCGCCCAGGACATTCAGACACACACCGTGCCACGGGAAGAACGAGGCACTTCAGGGCGTTTTAGCCCGATACAGGGAGGCGGCATGACAGAGACGGCGAGCGGCCCGGCACGAGGTTCCCGTACCAAGGGATCCAAGGCGAGCAAGGGTCTGCGTATCGAGCGCATTCACACCACCCCCGGCGTGCATCCGTACGACGAGGTGGCGTGGGAGCGCCGTGACGTCGTCATGACCAATTGGCGCGACGGCTCGGTCAACTTCGAGCAGCGTGGCGTCGAGTTCCCCGACTTCTGGTCGGTGAACGCGGTCAACATCGTCACCAGCAAGTACTTCCGCGGGGCCGTCGGCACCCCGCAGCGCGAAACCGGTCTCAAGCAGCTCATCGACCGGATCGTGAAGACCTACCGCAAGGCTGGTGAGGACAACAACTACTTCGCCTCGCCCGCGGACGCCGAGATCTTCGAGCACGAGCTGGCGTACGCCCTCCTGCACCAGATCTTCAGCTTCAACTCCCCGGTGTGGTTCAACGTCGGCACACCTCAGCCGCAGCAGGTCTCCGCCTGCTTCATCCTGTCCGTCGACGACTCCATGGAGTCGATCCTCGACTGGTACAAGGAAGAGGGCATGATCTTCAAGGGCGGCTCCGGTGCCGGCCTGAACCTCTCCCGTATCCGTTCCTCCAAGGAACTCCTTTCCTCGGGCGGCAACGCCTCGGGTCCGGTCTCCTTCATGCGCGGTGCCGACGCCTCCGCAGGAACGATCAAGTCCGGTGGCGCCACGCGCCGCGCGGCCAAGATGGTCATCCTCGACGTCGACCACCCCGACATCGAGGGCTTCATCGAGACCAAGGTGAAGGAAGAGGAGAAGATCCGCGCGCTGCGTGACGCGGGCTTCGACATGGACCTGGGCGGCGACGACATCACGTCCGTCCAGTACCAGAACGCCAACAACTCGGTCCGTGTGAACGACGAGTTCATGAAGGCCGTGGAGTCCGGCTCCAAGTTCGGACTGCGTGCCCGCATGACCGGCGACGTCATCGAAGAGGTCGAGGCCAAGTCCCTCTTCCGCAAGATGGCCGAGGCCGCCTGGGCCTGTGCCGACCCCGGCATCCAGTACGACGACACCATCAACGCCTGGCACACCTGCCCGGAGTCCGGCCGGATCAACGGCTCGAACCCGTGCAGCGAGTACATGCACCTGGACAACACCTCGTGCAACCTCGCCTCGCTGAACCTGATGAAGTTCCTCAAGGACGACGACGAGGGCAACCAGTCCTTCGAGTCCGAGCGCTTCGCCAAGGTCGTCGAGCTGGTCATCACCGCGATGGACATCTCGATCTGCTTCGCGGACTTCCCGACCCAGAAGATCGGCGAGAACACCCGCGCCTACCGCCAGCTCGGCATCGGCTACGCCAACCTCGGCGCCCTGCTGATGGCGACCGGCCACGCCTACGACTCCGACGGCGGCCGCGCGCTCGCCGGCGCCATCACCTCGCTGATGACGGGCACGTCGTACAAGCGCTCCGCCGAACTCGCCTCGGTGGTCGGTCCGTACGACGGCTACGCCCGCAACGCCACGCCGCACAAGCGCGTCATGAAGCAGCACGCCGACGCCAACGGCAAGGCCATCCGCGTGGACGACCTGGACACCCCGGTCTGGGCCGCTGCGACGGAGGCCTGGCAGGACGTGATCCGGCTCGGCGAGAAGCACGGCTTCCGCAACTCCCAGGCGTCCGTCATCGCCCCGACCGGCACCATCGGTCTGGCGATGTCCTGCGACACCACCGGTCTTGAGCCCGACCTCGCGCTGGTCAAGTTCAAGAAGCTGGTCGGCGGCGGCTCGATGCAGATCGTCAACGGCACCGTGCCGCAGGCGCTGCGCCGCCTCGGCTACCAGCCGGAGCAGGTCGAGGCGATCGTCGCCCACATCGCCGACCACGGCAATGTGATCGACGCCCCGGGCCTCAAGCCGGAGCACTACGAGGTCTTCGACTGCGCCATGGGCGAGCGCTCCATCTCCGCGATGGGCCACGTCCGCATGATGGCCGCGATCCAGCCCTGGATCTCCGGCGCGCTCTCCAAGACGGTCAACCTCCCCGAGAGCGCGACCGTCGAGGACGTCGAAGAGGTCTACTTCGAGGCGTGGAAGCTGGGCGTCAAGGCGCTCGCCATCTACCGCGACAACTGCAAGGTCGGCCAGCCCCTCTCCGCCAAGAAGAAGGAGGAGGAGAAGGCCGAGGTCACCGCGAAGACCGAGGAGACCATCCGCGAGGCGGTCGAGAAGGTCGTCGAGTACCGCCCGGTCCGCAAGCGCCTCCCGAAGGGCCGTCCCGGCATCACCACCTCCTTCACGGTGGGCGGCGCCGAGGGCTACATGACCGCCAACTCCTACCCGGACGACGGTCTGGGCGAGGTCTTCCTGAAGATGTCGAAGCAGGGCTCGACCCTCGCGGGCATGATGGACGCCTTCTCCATCGCCGTCTCCGTGGGTCTGCAGTACGGCGTGCCCCTTGAGACGTACGTCTCGAAGTTCACGAACATGCGCTTCGAGCCGGCCGGCATGACCGACGACCCGGATGTGCGGATGGCGCAGTCGATCGTCGACTACATCTTCC
The DNA here is from genome assembly GCF_042665355.1 of Streptomyces monticola. Taxonomy (NCBI): domain Bacteria; kingdom Bacillati; phylum Actinomycetota; class Actinomycetes; order Kitasatosporales; family Streptomycetaceae; genus Streptomyces; species Streptomyces monticola. The sequence continues at coordinate 97,676 of NZ_JBHTCF010000001.1, forward strand.
GCCGCCTGGCGCTCGACTTCCTGCCCTTCGAGACCCGCTCGGCGCTCGGCATCCACTCCGCCGAGGAGCGCCAGCGCCACCTTGAGACGGGTTCCTACGAGCCGACCGAGGAAGAGGTCGACGTCGAGGGTCTGGCTCAGTCGGCGCCGCGGGCGCAGGAACTGCTGAAGTCGGTCTCCGCGCCGCAGGCCGAGGCCGCCAAGACGGCTCCTCAGGAGGCGCACACCTCCGCTGAGCTCGTCGAGATGCAGCTGGGCATCCAGGCGGACGCCCCGCTCTGCTTCTCCTGCGGTACGAAGATGCAGCGGGCTGGTTCCTGCTACATCTGCGAGGGCTGCGGCTCCACCAGCGGTTGCAGCTGAGCGGTCGCCACTCGGTGACCGAGTGATCTATCTGCCCGAGGGGCGGTGAGCCGGACCGGCTCACCGCCCCTCGGCGGTTTCCCGGCCGCGAGGGTGCGCCTTCGCCAGTGGGTGCGTCCTCGTCAGGAGAGTGTGCCGAGCTGTGTGGCGAAGGACGCCGGGTCGGCGTCGAAGCCGCGGACAGTGCTGCGGAACTCCCAGGCGCCGGTCTCATCGCGAGTGAACTCGGCGAGCGTCGCGGCCGTGGAGCCTGCGGCCTCGGCGAGGTCGCTGGTCGCCAACTCCGTGTACCCCTCGGCGATGCGCACCCCTGTGTTCCCTATGTCGCCGAAGGTCTTCCGCTCTTCGTTCTGCTGTATCACCACGCCGACCACCACGCGTGTGTACGTCTCCGCGAGGCGGTCGAACTCCAGGGTCATGATCTCGTCGTAGCCGAAACCCTGGCCGGTGCGGCTGTCCCTGTTGAGGATGATCGTGCCGTCGGGCGAGCGGCTGTCGAAGTGCACGACATAGGCGGGGTCGTCGTAGGCGGCGTCGGCGGCATAGGTCACGGCGACGAGGTCGAGGTCGTGTTCTGGCGCACCTATGGGGCTCGGATCCCATCGCAGCCCCACCTCGACCTTGCTGAGCCCCTTCTTGACGCTGCTCACCGGAATCCCCCTAACTCGGCACCGAGTTGATACGACATCACATGGTCACTTCTGATGAGACACGTTACGGCCCGCCTGTGACAACGGGTGCAGTGACTCCGTAAGTTGACGGCTGCACGCGCGCGTAGAGCGCCAACTGCGCCTGGGGGAGCGGAAATTCGTAGCTCTTACCGATGACTGCCTCCGGAGAGTGACCGGCGACACGTTCCGCATCGTAGGATGGCGCGGTGCTGGTCAAGTGGATTCGCTGCACTGTGGTCGACCGCCGAGGCTTTGAGCGCGGGCAGCGGAAGTGGGCGGGGCTTCTGGGGGAGCCGGGGTTCCGGGGGCAGGGCGGCGGATGGAGCCGTAAACGGCCCCACGTCGTCCATGTCTTCTCCTTCTGGGAGAGCCGCGCTTTCTACGACTCCTTCATGGCGCGCTCCCACGATCGGCTGAGCGCCGCACAGTCGGGGACGTTCAAGGACCTCCAAGCCAAGCTCTTCGACCACCGATTCGACGTGAAGACGGGCTTCGAGCCGCGCTTCACGGACGCCGACGTGATCCGCCTGGCGCACTGCAAGGTGCACGAGGAGCGCGTAGAGCATTTCGCGCTGGTGCAGGAGAAGATCTGGAACCCGGCGATGGCCGGGTCGCCGGGCATGGTCCGCGGCCTCTTCGGCGAGGCGCCGGGACATGAATTCCTGGTGCTGTCCATGTGGCAGTCCGCCGCCGAGCACGGCAAGTACCAGGCCGAGCGGGTGGAACGGCTTTCGCTGCGGGCGCAGACGGAGGCCGATGTGGCGGCGCTCGCCGGGGACGTCGTGGAGCTTGAGCCCTCCTGGACGGTGTGACGGACTGGCGTGCTGGACCGCTTGCGTCGGGCCGGCTCGTGCTCGCTCCGGTGGGTTGAGCCCCGACTTTCCGGTGGGTTGATGTCGGGGTCGGTGCGGCCGGTTGAGCTCGGGGTCAGTCCGGCCGGTTGAACGCGCCCGCACGGGCCGCTGCCAGCGCGACGGCCGCGGACTGGTCGGCGAGCGCGGTGTCGACCGGTTCGCGCGTAATGAACAGCCGTAGGAACAGTGGCGCCGTAACGGCCCGGACCAGGGCCGCGGAATCAATGGCTGCGGTCGCCTCGCCGCGGGCCACGGCGCGGGTCACGACCGCCTCGCAGCGGCTGAACCGCTCGGTGTAGAAGGCGCGCAGAGCGTCCGCCGCCCGCTCGGACTGGAAGGCCGCCGCGATGAAGGCCGTGGGGGCCGCGGCGTCGTCCGGGCGCGCGAAGGAGTCCACCACTTCGAGGGCAAGGGCCCGCAGATCGCCTTCGAGGCTGCCGGTGTCGGGAGCCGTCCACGCGTCGTCGCCCGCAAGGTCCAGAGCCTCCGCGAGCAGGCCTTCCAGCCCACCCCAGCGGCGGTAGAGCGTCGTCTTGTGCACCCCCGAGTGCTCGGCGACGTATTCGACGGTCAGTCCCGGATAGCCGTGTTCGCTCAGGCCGGTGATCACGGCGTCGCGCACCGCCGCTCGGGTGGTCTGTTCCACCCCCGGGACCTGCGGGTGCCGGTCGGCGCGCTCTCCGCTGGACAGCGCCGGCGCCTTGCCCTCGCCCGCCTGCTCGCCCGACCGGCCGACCTGCTCCTGCTCGACGAACCGGCCAATCACCTCGCGCTGGGACTCCTCGAGGAACTGGAGACGGCGCTCGAGCAGTGGCCCGGCGCTCTGGTGGTGGTCTCGCACGACCGTCTGCTGCGGCAGCGGTTCAAGGGGCGAATACGCCGGATGGAGTCCGGACGCCTCCTCGGTTGACCACGGTCCGATCACCCGATCTAGGGTTTCGGCATGGCACGACCTCGGCGCATCGTCCTCGTCCGGCACGGCGAGTCGGAAGGCAATGCCGACGACACGGTGTACGAGCGCGAGCCCGACCATGCCCTGCGGCTCACCGAGACCGGGCGGCGCCAGGCCGAGGAGACGGGGCGGCGGCTGCGGGAACTGTTCGGGGACGAGCGTGTCAGCGTCTATGTCTCGCCCTATCGGCGGACGCACGAGACACTGCACGCCTTCGGCCTCGACCCCGCGCGTATCCGGGTGCGGGAGGAGCCCCGGCTGCGGGAGCAGGACTGGGGCAACTGGCAGGACCGGGACGACGTACGGCTGCAGAAGGCCTATCGCGACGCGTATGGGCACTTCTTCTACCGCTTCGCGCAGGGGGAGTCCGGCGCCGATGTGTACGACCGGGTGGGCGCGTTCCTGGAGAGCCTCTACCGCAGCTTCGAGGCGCCCGACCATCCGTCGAACGTTCTCCTGGTCACCCATGGGCTGACCATGCGGCTGTTCTGCATGCGGTGGTTCCACTGGTCGGTCGCGGAGTTCGAAGCGCTGTCCAATCCGGGGAACGCCGAGATGCGGGCGCTGCTGCTCGGGGCGGACGGGCGGTACACCCTGGACCGGCCCTTCGTACGGTGGCGAGAGCCCGAGACGTATGACCGCATCAGGTAGCAGTGGCTGTGTGTGGCTGTGGGCGCCGGTGCCGTATCCGACGGTGCGGGCGGTCTCTCGGCCGGGACACCCGATAGAGTGGCAGTGCCATGATCGCTGACTCATCTTCCGAACAGCGCCTCGAGCGCGCGCTTGCCGCCCTGCGCGGCCTGGCGGTGGGGGATGCCCTCGGCTCCCAGTTCTTCGTGCCGGTGAACTACCCGCTCCTCAAGGCCCGGGAAGTGCCGCAGGGCCCCTGGCAGTGGACCGACGACACCGAGATGGCCTCTTCTGTCCTGGCCGTCCTGGCCACCCACGGCCGGATCGACCAGGATGCCCTGGCCCGGTCCTTCGCCGAGCACCACGACTTCGACCGCGGTTACGGCCCCGCCGTGAACCGGCTGCTCAGACTGATCCGCGAAGGCGGGGACTGGCGGGAACTGGCGTCGGCGATGTTCAAGGGCCAGGGATCGTGGGGCAACGGCGCCGCCATGCGGATCGCGCCCCTGGGTGCCTGGTACGCGGACGACCCCGAGCAGGCCACTCACCAGGCGGAGATCTCGGCGTATCCCACACACCAGCACCGTGAGGCCGTCGTCGGCGCCATGGCGGTGGCGGCCGCGGCGGCCCTGGCCGCGGATCCGGCGGGCCCGCCGTCGCCCGGTGCGCTGCTCGACGGCGTGATCGGACTCATCCCGCGCAGCGCGGTGGGTGCCGGACTCCGCCGGGCCAGGGACATGCTCGACTACAGCGACGCGAATACCGTCGCGGCGGTGCTCGGCTGCGGCCGGCGCACCACGGCGCACGACACAGTGCCCTTCGCGCTCTGGTCGGCGGCACGGGGGCTCGGTGACTACGAGCGGGCGTTCTGGGCGACGGCCCAGGTCGGCGGCGACATGGACACGACGTGCGCCATCGTGGGCGGCGTCCTCGGCGCGAGTGCCGGCGGCGCCCCTCCCGCTCCCTGGCTGGAGCAGACCGAGGCACTGCCGGGGTGGGCACTGGCGGGGCTTCCTCACCAGGGCTGAGGTCCGCGACGGGGTCAGCGCTGACCTCTTACGGGGTCAGCGCTGACGTACGCCCCCTCGCCTTTCCCCGCAGCCTCGCAGCCCTGCGGCCCCGCAGCTCACCCACCCCTTGCAGTGCGCAGCCCCGCAGGTCACATGCCTGCTGTGCCGCTTTTGCCGCTCAGGGCCTCCAGGTCGCTCTTGCGTACCGTGATGACGAAGACGGCGGCCAGTGCGGCCAGCGCGACGAGGGCCGTCGCGGCGATGTAGGCGGTGCCGATGCCCTGGGCGAGGACGGCGTCGCTCCAAGGCGCGGGCAGCTCATGGGTCTTGGCGAACGTGATCTTCTGCTGCGGTGTGGCCTCGGCGAGCAACTTCGTGACCTGCTTCTCGCCCTCATTGCGGCTCGCGGTGCCGAAGACCGTGGTGAGGATGGACAGGCCGAGCGCGCCGCCGACCTGCTGAGTGGTGTTGAGCAGCCCGGACGCCGCGCCGGATTCGCTGTCGGCGATGCCGGAGACCGCGGTCAGGGTGAGGGTCACGAAGTTGAGACCCATGCCGAGGCCGAAGAGGAGCATGGGGCCGAGAACCCCGGACACGTACGAACTGCCGGGGTCGATGAAGGTGAGCCAGCCCATCCCGACGGCGGTGAGGAGGCTGCCGGTGACCATGAAGGGCTTGGGGCCGAGGCGGGGCAGCAGGCTGGTGGACAGGCCCGCACCGGTGACGATGGCGACGGTCACGGGAAGGAAGGCCAGGCCCGCCTTGATCGGGCTGTAGTGCAGCACGTTCTGCACGAACAGCACGATGAAGAAGAACATCCCGAACATCGCGGCCGCGAGGCTGAGCATCATCGCGTAGGTGCCGGAGCGGTTGCGGTCGGCGAACAGCCCCAAGGGCGTGATCGGTTGGGCGGTGCGGCGTTCGACCGTGACGAAGGAGACCAGGAGTATCAGGGCGATGCCGAACGACGTCAACGCGACGGCGTCGCGCCAGCCGTCCTGCGCCGCGCGGATGAAGCCGTAGACGAGGGCGGCCATGCCCGTGGTCGAGGTGAGCGCTCCGGTCAGGTCGAAGCGGCCCGGGTGGCGCTGGGACTCCTGGATGAAGCGTGGGGCCAGGGCGGCGATCAGTATGCCGATGGGTACGTTGACGAACAGCACCCAACGCCAGTCCAGCCAGTCGGTGAGCATGCCGCCGGCGAGCAGCCCGATGGCGCCGCCGCCCGCGGAGACGGCGGCGAAGACGCCGAAGGCCCGATTGCGTTCGGGGCCTTCGGGGAACGTGGTGGCGATCAGAGCGAGTGAGGTGGGCGAGGCGATCGCGCCGCCGATGCCCTGGAGCGCTCGGGCAGCCAGCAACTGCCAAGGTTCCTGGGCGAATCCGCCGAGCAGTGAGGCGAGCGTGAACACGGCGATTCCGGTGATGAACATGCGGCGGCGGCCCAGCAGATCGCCGGCCCGGCCGCCGAGCAGGAGAAGTCCGCCGAAGGTCAGGGCGTAGGCGTTGATCACCCAGGTGAGATCGCTGGTGGTGAAGCCGAGGTCGGTCTGGATGTGCGGCAGGGCGATGTTCACGATCGTGGCGTCGAGCACGACCATCAACTGGCAGGCCGCGATGATCGTCAGCGCTATGCCGCGGCGGGCCGTCCGGGGATCGGTTACGGGTTTGGGTTGGCGGGCGCGAGCGTCAGCTTGGTGGTGCGTCACGGTGGGTCCCCCCCCTTGAACCGCGAGTAGTGAACGCTACCGTTCACTATGTGCGACCTTAGTGAAGCCGCAACCATGAACACAATTGGTAACGAGGGGAGTTGAGGGAGAGGATGAGGGAGCGGAGCCGGTCGCGCTCCGGCCGGAATCGGGGGAACGTACCGCCGTGCGCATGCCTCCGCTCGCCCCGGTGGAGCCTCAACGCCCCGATGGAGAGACAGAGATGGCTACTTCGCGATGGCCGGCCGCGCCCGCTCGCAGGGCCTCTCCTCGCCGCCGCGGTGCCGTACTGGAACGCGCCATTCTGGATGCCGCACTGGAACAGCTCAGCACCGTCGGCTGGAATGGTCTGACGATGGAAGGTGTGGCCGCCGGTGCGCAGACCGGCAAGGCGGCGGTGTACCGCCGGTGGCCCTCGAAGGAGGACCTCGTCGCGGATGCGCTCCAGGCCGGGCTGCCCGGTATCGGTGCCGTATCTGACAGCGGCAGTGTTCGGGAAGATCTGCTCCAGCTGTGCCGCAAGATGCGGGAGGCGATGTACTCGCGCCCCGGTATCGCCCTTCGCGCGGTCCTTCACGAATGCGACGGAGCCATGGCGGAGCGCTTTCATGAGGTGATCTTCGATGGCGTCATCAGGCCGTCGGTGGATCAGATCAGGGCGGTCGTACGCCGTGGAACGGAGCGGGGCGAAGTCCGGCGCGGGGCGGAGAGCGACCTCGTCTGCGAGACCATCCCCGCGATGATGATGTACCGCTCCAAGGTGTACGGAAGCGAATGGACGGAGTCCGATCTCGCCGAGCTGATCGATGAACTCATGCTTCCGCTTCTGGGGGCGGGTGGCGAGTGAGGGGCGGGGCGGGGGGCCCGGGCGCCGGGCTGCCCGCACTTGGAGCGGAGTGTTCCGGGAGTTGTCAGGGCGTGTTCCGGGAGCCGGGGTGTCGCGCGGTGCCCGGGGCGGCGTAATCTGTCTGGCGCCATGCCGTACGAAGCACCCACCCACACCGTCGAGCGCTCTCTGCGCGCCACCACCGGAGCCAAAGTCGTCGCCGGTGTCGATGAAGTGGGACGCGGCGCCTGGGCGGGCCCGGTCACCGTCTGCGCGGCGGTCACCGGACTGCGCCGGCCGCCCGAAGGACTCACCGACTCCAAGCTCCTCACCGTCAAGCGACGGGGCGAGCTGGCCGAGCTGCTCACGGGCTGGGTCACCGCCCACGCGCTCGGGCACTCCTCGCCTGAAGAGATCGACACCCTGGGCATGACGGCCGCGCTCCGCCTCGCTGCGGTGCGCGCGCTCGAGAGCCTGCCGGTGCGTCCCGACGCGGTCATCCTGGACGGCAAGCACGACTACCTCGGCGCCCCCTGGCACGTCCGCACGGTCATCAAGGGGGACCAGTCCTGCATCGCGGTCGCCGCCGCTTCTGTGATCGCCAAGGTCCGGCGCGACGCCATGATGGCCGAACTGGACGCCGAACACATGGACTTCGCCTTCGGCGCCAACGCGGGGTATCCCTCGCCGGTGCACAAGGCGGCGCTCGAGGAGCGGGGTCCGACCCCGCACCACCGGCTCTCGTGGTCCTATCTCGACGCGCTGCCCAGGTGGCGGCACCTCAAGAAGAACCGCGTACCGGTGTTCAGCGGCGGTACTCCGGAAATCGAGGGGCAACTCGGCTTCGATTTCTGACACCATGCCGGTCGCACTCATGTGCCACCCGCCGGTGCGGTGCGTACCGGCGTTTGATAGACAACCACTCATGCCTCTCATTCCCGAGGAGCCTCAGATTCACGAGAGCGCCCAGGGTCCCCGCGCGACGCCGTCCAGCGGCCGCACCGCGCCGACCCCCCGTCCTGTACCCGGCCCCCGCCCCGCGGCTCCGCCGCGACCGGGACGTCCGGGTCCTGCCCGGCCCACGCCGCCTGCCCAGCGCACGCCGGCCAAGCCGACTCCGTCCGCTACGCCCGCGAAGCCTGTCCCGGCGGTGACTCCTGCTCCGGCGGCGACTCCAGCCGCGGCGCAGGCGCCCGCCACTCCGCAGGCGCCCGCCACTCCGCAGGCGCCCGCCACTCCGCAGGCGTCCGCTGCTGCTCAGGCGCCCGCCACTCCGCAGATCCAGCTGATCCCGGCCTCGGCCGAGGGTGCGCTCGATGCCGCGGAAGAGGCGGTCGACCTGCTGCTCGACACCGGTCGCGCGCCCGGCGAGATCCTGGTGATCACGACGGGTGAGCAGCACCCTTGGGCAGCCCACGAGCTGTCCTTCGGTGAGGCCGCCTACTGGGCTCAGCACGACGCGCGTGACGATGTCTTCTACGCCGCCGCTGCCGACGCGGGCCGCGCCGACACCCGTCCTGTGGTGGTCGTCGCCGTCAACGGCGGTTCCGACGACGACGCCGCCACCGCGCTGCCGCTCGCGCTGGGCAGGGCCGGGGCCCTGCTGATCGTGTGCGGCGACCCGCAGCGCATCAACTCCGCGCTGGGCGCGGGAGTCTGACACACCAGCGGGCGCCCGCCGCCCGCTGGTGCATGTCGGGCCGGTGCTGACGGTGGTGCCGTCGGCGCGCGCCGGTGCTCTTGCCACTGTCGGACGCGCCTGTGGGTTCGGAATCGGATGCCAGGTGGGGTCGGATGCCGCTACAGGTCCGAAACCGGATGCGGATGCGGATGCGACAACGGGTTCGGATGGGGTACGGCTCGGATGCGGTACGGGTTCGGATTCGGATGGGCTCGCGCGGTGTCGTGTCGTGCTCTGCCTCCTCACGGTGGCGGTGTGCAGTGGTGCGGTCGCGACCGGCTCACGTCGTGGGGCGGGTCGGCTGCCGACTGCCGGGCGCCTCGCCGGAGCTGCCCGCACCGATGACGCTGCGGTCATGACCCGCGTACCGGCTCAGCTCAGCGCGCCGCACTACGGCGTAGGCGCTCTGACGCTCCTCCGGGGCGGGACTGCACCGACGGCGTGCCGTTGAGCCGTTGCTGCGGGTGCGGCTGAGGCTGCGGCTGCCCGGGTTGTCCGACTGTGGGCTGTCCGGTCGATGAACCGATGTGTGGGCGACGGCCGCTGCGGCCTTCACCGAGCACCTGCCAGCCAGTGTGGGTCAGTGTGATGTAGGCCCCGCAGCGCAGCCCGTGCAGGGTGCAGGCGTCACGCAGTCCCCACATCCAGGCCCCGTCCTCCTGGGTCCAACGTGCTTCGCCCTCACGGCAGTAGAGCAGCACCGCGGTGCGCACCGGTGTGCGGCGCCGCAGATCGTGGGGGATGACACGGCGCAGCTGGGCCAGCAGCGCGTTGCGGTAGACCCATCCGTCCGCGCCCGTGGCTCGGGGGGCGAACGACGCACTCGCGCGCAACCGCTCCTCTTGGTCGAGAACGGCCACCACCGCGGTCTCCGGTGTGGGCCGATGCCGGGAGTGCAGACCGCTGATGACCTCACGCGGGTCTCGTAGCAGGGGAATTCCTGCCGCCGCCCACTCGGCGGGCTCGAGCATGCGGGCCAATGGGTTGGCGGAGTCGGCGGATAGCTGAGCGGGACTCGACGCCCCTGGCGTCGAAGCCGCTTCGGACGGAGCGAATCCGAAGGTCACGATCCTCCCTTCGGCTACGCGCCCACACCTGCGGGCGGGGTCGGACTGGGGAGCGCACCGCGGCACAGCACTGCCGGACCACGGACGAGCCCTGCGGGGAGCAGTTCCGATTCTCGCCGCCGTACCGGTCACAGGCAACGAGCAATCGAAGCGGCTGACCGCGATCGATGGGCGCGCCACCCATATCCCTGCCCTGACCGGTCCTCGCTGACTCCTCGGTCACCCCTGAATGGCGAGCACCAGTGGCAACACCCCCTCGGCGCCGGACCGGCGGAGCAAGCGCGCGGCGACCGCGAGTGTCCAGCCCGTCTCCGTCAGGTCGTCGACGAGCAGCACAGGCCCGCCGCCCGCCTGCCGCAGCGTGTCGGCCAGTTGGGACGGGACTGTGAGGGCGCCGTCCAAAGTGCGCAGCCGCTGTGCGCTGTTGGACCGTGGCACCTGGACATCGGCCGTGCCGTCCGCGTACTCGAGTGAGCCCAGGAGCGGCATACGGCCTACGGAGGCGATATGGCCCGCGAGTGACTGGATCAGCTGTGGCCTCGACCTGGACGGCATCGCGACCACACCGACAGGCCTGGCCGTGGCCTCGGGGCTGCCCGAGGCCCAACCGCCGGGCCCCTTCGCCCAGTCGGCGAGTACGTCCACCACGGCTCGGGCCACATCGTCCGGAACAGGGCCGTCGGGGGACTGGGGCGACAGCATCGGGCGCAGCCGGTTGCCCCAGCCGATGTCGGAGAGCCGTCCCAGCGCCCGGCCCGGCGTGGCCTGCTCGCCTGCCGGAATCCTGCCCTTCAGGTCAAGGCCCACGGAGGCGAGGCCGGTCGGCCACATCTTGCGCGGTTCCACTTCGACGCCGGCCCGGCCCAGCTCACCGCGCGCCGCATCCAGAGCGGCGGAGGAGACCTCGGGGTCGAAGCGGGGTCCCTTGCAGTTGTCGCAGCGCCCGCACGGTGCGGCGCCCTCGTCGTCCAACTGCCTCCGGAGGAACTCCATTCGGCATCCGGACGTCGCGGCGTAGTCGCGCATGGCCTGCTGCTCGGCCTCGCGCTGTCGGGCGACCCAGGCGTAACGCTCCGTGTCGTACGTCCATGGCCGGCCGGTGGAGATCCAGCCGCCCTTGACCCGCCGCACGGCTCCGTCCACGTCCAGGACCTTGAGCATCGTCTCCAGGCGTGTCCTGCGCAGTTCCACCAGCGGCTCCAGGGCGGGGAGGGACAAGGGGCGTCCCGCACCCGCCAGTACGTCCAAGGTGCGCCTCACCAGTTCCTCGGGCGGGAAGGCGACCGAAGCGAAGTACCGCCAGATCGCCTCGTCCTCCTTGCCCGGGAGCAGCAGCACCTCCGCGTGGTCGACTCCGCGGCCCGCTCGGCCCACTTGCTGGTAGTAGGCGATGGGAGAGGAGGGCGAGCCGAGGTGGACGACGAAGCCCAGATCGGGTTTGTCGAAGCCCATACCGAGGGCGGATGTGGCCACCAGGGCTTTGACGCGGTTGGCCAGGAGATCCTCTTCGGCCTGCTGGCGGTCCGCGTTCTCGGTCTTTCCGGTGTACGAGGAGACGGTGTGGCCGCACTGGCGCAGGAACGCGGTGACCTCTTCGGCGGCGGCGACGGTCAGCGTATAGATGATCCCTGAGCCCGGAAGATCGGCCAGGTGCTCGCCCAGCCAGGCCAACCTGCTCGCCGCATCCGGGAGTTGGAGCACGCTCAGGCTGAGGCTCTCGCGGTCCAGGGGGCCGCGGAGTACGAGTGCGTCCGAACTGCCGCCGGTTCCCAGCTGTTCGGCGACATCGGCCGTCACGCGCGCGTTGGCCGTGGCCGTGGTCGCGAGGACCGGGACGCCGGGGGGCAGGTCGGCGAGCATGGTGCGCAGCCGGCGGTAGTCAGGACGGAAGTCGTGGCCCCAGTCGGAGATGCAGTGTGCTTCGTCGACCACGAGCAGTCCGGTGGCCGCGGCGAGCTTGGGGAGCACCTCGTCACGGAAGTCCGGGTTGTTCAGTCGCTCCGGGCTCACGAGCAGGACATCGACCTCGCCTGCCGCGACCTCGGCCTGGATGGTCTCCCACTCTTCGGTGTTGGAAGAGTTGATCGTGCGCGCGCGGATGCCCGCACGCGCTGCGGCTTCTACCTGATTGCGCATGAGGGCGAGCAGCGGGGAGACGATCACGGTGGGGCCGCCGCCCTGCTCTCGCAGCAGCGCGGTCGCGACGAAGTACACCGCGGACTTGCCCCAGCCCGTGCGCTGTACGACGAGGGCCCTGCGCTTGTCGGCGACCAAGGCCTCGATCGCCCGCCACTGGTCCTCGCGCAGCCGGGCGCGGCCGGTCTGATCGCCGACGAGCCGGGCGAGGACGGCGTCGGCCGTTGTGCGGAGTTCTTCGTTGCTCATGCGTCCATGCAACCCGATGCCGACGACATTCGGCGAATGGGTCCGCCGGTCTGTGGACAACTCCTGTCGTGTCCACGGCCATGGTTATCCACAGGGAAACCGGAGCGCGGAAATCCGCGGGACAGTCTCGCCATGACGAATCACAGCGATGCCGCCGGCCATCCCGGCGACCAGACGATCATGTTGCGCAGCGCGGCTGAACTGGCCGACGCGCTCCCGTACTTGCTGGGCTTCCATCCGGACGACAGCGTGGTGCTCATCGCCGCCCACGGCGGGCGACGAAGGTTCGGTGGACGCGTGCGCCTGGGCATCCCCGACGAGGAGGAGGACTGGCCGTCCATCGCCCGGCAGCTCGTCCTCTGCCTGGCCGCAGGCAGCGAGAAGCGAGAGGGGCGACCTGATGGTGTCTTCGTCTTCCTGTGCCGTGATCCCCGCGAGGGCGAGGACGGGCAGCGGGTGATGCAGCGGTTGCGCCCCTTCGCCGAGGCGCTGCGCGATGCCTGCGGCGACCACGGTCTTCCGGTGGAAGAGGCGCTCTGTCTGTCCGACGGACGGTATTGGTCGTATGTGTGTCAGGACGCCCGCTGCTGCCCTGTGGACGGCACACCTCTGGCGCTGCGCGGCACCTCGATCGCGGCGGCGACCGCGGCGTACGCAGGCATTCAAATGCGCGGCAGCCTGCGGGAGATGGAGTCCCGGTTCGCCCCCGTGGAAGGCCGGAGTGCCTTCGGCCTGAGGCGTGCGCTCGACGCGGCGGCGGTCGCGCTGACGCCCCGCATCCTCACGAGCCCCGCCGAGAGTGAGCATGTGGCGGACGAGACGCTCGAGGCGGCCGAAAGGATCATGGCCCGGCTGCGTGCCGCTCCACCGCGGGGCGGCCACGGAGAGGCGGATGCGCGGGACGACCGGCTGCTCGGGCACCGTGAGGCGGCGGAGCTGATCCTCGGGCTGCAGGTCCGAGAGACCCGTGACCGAGCGGCGGAATGGATGGAAGGGGATGAGGCCAAGGCCGCTCTCCGGCTCTGGCGCGCGCTGGCCCGTCGCTGCGCCGGGCCGTACGCGGAGTACGCCACGGCGCCCCTGACGCTCGCGGGCTGGGTCGCCTGGTCGCTCGGAGACGAGCCTGAGGCCAGGGTCGCCTTCGGCATGGCTCTCCGCCTGGACCCTGACTACACCTTCGCCCAACTCCTGCATCGTGCCTGTAATGAGGGCCTGAGCGTCGAGTCCGTGCGCAGCTGCCTACGCGGGCAACGCGTGACGAGGGCGGCCGAGCCCGAAGCCACGGACGGCCCGGGTGCGCGTCCGGACACCGTCAGGCAATTCGGCCCGTCCAGTCGGCCTGGCACCGGCGAGCAGCCCGATGCGCGCGTTCAGCCCGATGCGCGTGTTCAGCCGGACAGGGACAGGCAGTTGACTCCTGACGCGGAGCCGGGCCCCGCTGCGCCGGGGGCGGCATCGCGGACACGTTCGTGCAAGACCCACCGCCCGGCGACCCCGCCATGGCCTCCGGGCCCCGACAGCCGACGTCGCAAGCGCCGGAGCCGGCCCCCTGAGCGGGACGGCGGCGGCCCCGGAGCGCGCCCCAAGCGGGAGTCCGGCCGGAGCGGCAGCGAAGGGCCGGGCGCCCGGGCGCAGAGGCGGCACCGTGACAGTGGGGCCGCGTCCCGGAGGCGTCGGCCGGGGCACGAGGGACACGTGCCGGGCCTGGGCGAGGAACGCCAACAGGGAGAGGGGGGAGTGAAGCCGTGACAGCCACGACCGCCCAGCTTCTCTCGAGCACGCGCCTCAATCAGTCGGGCTTCTCGATGCATGGCGGGTTGTGCATGCCGCCTCCGGCACGCTCGCGGCGCTCCCCGCACACGAGGCCCATGAGGCCCACGGAGTCCACGGGGCCCACAAGGCAAGGGCAAACACAGCCTCCCCGGCAAGCAGCGCGCACGCGACGACGGCATGCACCGCACACGTGGCACCCGCCGCTCAGCACATCTCTGCTCCCCGCACCCCGCACACGGATGCTGGCTCCCGGACCCCGCACACGGATGCCGGCTCCTGGCCCCCGCGTGCGGGTGCCGGCCCCCGCACCGTCCGCACCGGTCACCCCATCGGTACCACCTGCCCCACCTCACACCGAGAAGCCGAGGGAGAAGACCGGATGTGTTCGGTACGGCCGTGACCTCGGGCGCCGCCGCCGCGTTCACCTGAGTGGCGCAGCCCGCACGCCGCACCCGATCACGAGTCCTCAACGAGCCGCACCGCGAAGCCCGTTGCTCCGGCCGACGGCGCGGACCAGAGAGCAGAAGAAGACAACGCATGCCTCTTCCCGTGCCGTCACCTGCCTCCGGCAGAGGGAGCCCCACCCCTCTGCGGCCGACGCCGCCCCGGTCTCGACCGCAGCCGTTGAGCGGAGAGCTACCGCTGCCCGCGCCCCGTCGCCCCGCGGAGCTGCCGCCCGTCCACGCCGCTCTCATCTGCGTGGCGATGCCGGGCCTCGCGATCTCCTCGGAACACGGTCAGCTGACGGGCCGGGGACTCGAGGGTTTCTACCGCGCGGGCCGCAGACTGCTGTCCCGGTGCCAGGTGCGGGTGGCGGGACGCGAGCCACAGGCCGTCCAGGCGTGGCTGTTGTCCGCGGACAGGGCACGGTTCGTGGCGACGCTGCGTCCCACGGCGGACAGCGGGCCCGACCCGGCCGTGGTGGTCGAACGGACACGGGGTGCCGACGGCACGGAACGGATCACGTTCCGCAGCTCGGCGAGCAGGGCGTTGCGGCTGCCCGTCGAAGTGTCTCTGGCCACCGACCTCGCGGAGCTGGGGGCGGTCGCCTCGGGCAACCCCGGGCCCGAACTTCCGGCCAGCGTCCACGACTCGGGGATGCGCTGGTCGACCGCGGCGGCCCAGGCCGTCGTGACGGCGTCCCCTCCGGCGGACGACGCGCTGGCGTCGGCGGGATTGCTGCGATGGGACTTGGAGCTGTCCCCAGGGGCTGCGTACAGCATCGAGCTGCGGATCCGGCAGGACGGTGCCGGACCGCTCAGGCCGGTGGCCCGTGGGGCGGGCAACCCGCTCTCCGCGGCGCGGGCCGTGGGCGACGACACACGGGTGCAGCGGCTGTTCAGCACCTGTGTGGGGGATCTGCAGGCGCTGCTCCTTCGCGATGCCGGACACCCTGCCGATGTGCATCCGGCGGCCGGTGCTCCCTGGCGCTGCGGGCTCGCGCCGGCCGATGCGCTCGCGGCCGTCAGAATGGCGCTGCCGCTCGGCACCCGTCTGGCCGCGGGCACCCTGCGCACCCTCGCGCGCACCCAACTGCCGGGTCCGGGGCCGAAGTCGGGGATGATCCCGGGGCCGTTGCGGGACGCGGGCCCTCATCTGCCACCCGGGTGCACGGGCATCGAGGCCACCCTCCTGTTTCCGGTCGTGCTCGCCGAGGCCAGGCGCTGGGGTCTGCCCGAGCCGGAAGTCCAGGAGCTGCTGCCCGCCGCCGAGCGGTGCCTCGCCTGGCTGCGGGCCGCGGTCGGAGACGAGGTGTACTTGCCGGACCCGTATCCCGGTGGCCCGCTGCGGTGCGAGACCCAGGCGCACGCGCACCGCGCCGCCCTGCTAGGGGCGGACCTCCTCGAGTCCTGCGGGCGTGCCGGGGCGAGCGACTGGCGGCGGTGGGCCGGCGAACTGCGGACGGCCTTCCGGGCGGACTTCTGGGTGGCCGACCGCGGCGGTGGCCGGCCGGCGGCGGCGCGCACGGCGCAGGGCCACCCCGTATCGCAGCTGGGGGCAGGGGCGGCGCATCTTCTGGACACGGGGCTGCTGGGCGGCGGCAGTTTGGCGGAGGGGCTGCTCGACAAGGTGCAGACCGAGCAGCTGGCAAGGCTGTTCGGCGGACCGGCCATGGACTCGGGCTGGGGCTTGCGAAGCCTTGCGGCCAAGGAGCCCGGGTACAACCCGTTCGGCCACCGTGGCGGAGCCGTGCGGGTCCATGAGACCGCTGTCGCCGTCACGGGGCTGGCCGCAGCGGGATACGAGAAGGAGGCGAGCGCGCTGCTCAAGGGGGTGCTGTCCGCAGCCGAGGGCTTCGGCTACCGGCTGCCCGAGATGTTCGCGGGGGAGCAACGCACCGAAGGCGCCGCACCGCTGCCGCACCCGGCCGCCTGCCGGCCGGCGGCCACCGCGGCGGCCGCGGGGATCCAGCTCCTGACGGCGCTGGCCGGAATCAGGCCCGACGCACCCGCCGGGACAGTGACACTGCGCCCGGTACGCGGTGCGCCACTGGGGGAGGTGGAGCTCACGGGCCTGGTGGTGGCGGGGGCACCGTTCTCGGTCCGGGTCAGCAGGCTGGGTCTGGCCATGGTGGAGGAGGCAGTGGACGGGCTCCAGTTGGGAGCGTGACGGGTCCGGCCCTGAGGGCAGGGCACGGTGGCGGTGGCGCGAGGCGAGGTTGCCGGTGCTCACCAGATCAGAGGCACCGGCCGCCATGAGTCGTAGTCATCGGCTGTCACCGGTCAGATGCACCGGCTGTCACGCTTCAGATGCACCGGCTGTCACGCTTCAGAGGTACCGGCCGCGACCGTGCGCACCGAGTGGAACAGAGTCCTCGATGGGTGTCCGGGAAGGGAGTGCTTATCGTCAGGCAGACGACTATGATCGCCGCATGTCGCCCTACGACCCGTCGGCTTTCCCGCCCTTTGCTGTCACTGTCGACCTGGTCGTGCTGACCGTGCGCCGTCATGCGCTGTGTGCGCTGGCGGTTCGGCGTGGTGAGCCACCGTTCCAGGGGCGTTGGGCGCTCCCCGGCGGCTTTGTGCGGGAGGACGAGGATCTGGCGGCGGCAGCAGCGCGTGAACTGCTCGAGGAGACCGGGCTGTGTGTGCACGATCCGGCCGCCGCGGCGTTCGCTTCGGAGAACGGCGCACATATCGAGCAGCTCGCGAGTTATGGCGACCCCAAGCGTGATCCCCGGATGAGGGTGGTCAGCGTCGCCCATCTCGCGCTGGCACCCGATCTGCCCGCGCCGCGAGCGGGCGGGGACGCGAACAGCGCGCGGTGGGCGCCGGTCGAGACCTTCCTCGAGCAGGGCGCCGAGCAGACGGGCCCGCTCGCCTTCGATCACGCGCAGATCCTCGCGGACGGTGTGGAGCGGGCCCGGTCGAAGATCGAGTACTCCTCCCTGGCCACGGCGTTCTGTCCGCCGGAATTCACGGTGGGGGAGCTTCGCCGGGTGTACGAGGCCGTGTGGGGCGTCGCCCTCGACCCGCGCAACTTCCACCGCAAGGTGACCGGTACGCCGGGCTTCCTCGTGCCCACCGGTGGGACCACCACCCGGCAGGGTGGGCGCCCCGCACAACTGTTCCGGGCCGGTGGGGCGACGCTGCTCAACCCGCCGATGCTGCGCCCGGAAGTCTGACCCGGCGCTCCAAGCGGACCACACACGGGCGCCGAGGTGGGGGTGGCGGCCACACCCGAGCCCTGCATCATGCCCGAAAAGCCGGAAATAGCGCGTTATCTTGCTGCAGTACCCACGGGGTCCGTCCGTCCCCGACCCGGCGGACTGCCCCCGGCCGCCGAGCGGTCGCCACTTTCCGCGAGAGAAGCGATGATCCAGGCAACCGGACTGACCAGCAACGCCCGCAAGGACCAGCCGCCCGCCGTCGATGACGTGTCCTTCGAGGCGCGGGCCGGCCGCGTCACGACGCTGCTCGGAGCCGCCGATTCCGGTACCTCCGTAGTGCTGAGACTGATGTTGGAGCTGCAACCAGGCCGTGGCATCACGTACTTCAGGGGCCGCCCGCTGCGCCGTATCGCGCACCCGTCCCGTGAGGTCGGGGTGCTCCTGGGGGAGGTGCCGGGGCACCCGGCGCGCACCGTGCGGGGCCAGCTGCGCATGCTGTGCGCGGCCACCGCCGTGCCTGTCTCGAGGGCCGATGAAGTACTGGAGGTCGTCGGCCTCGTCAGCCTTCGCGATCAGCGCCTCGGCACCCTGTCGCGGGGCATGGACCGCCGCCTGGGGCTCGCCTGCGCTCTGCTCGCCGACCCGCACACCCTCGTCCTCGACTCGCCCGCCGACGGACTCTCCACCCGCGAGAGCGCCTGGCTGCACGGCATGCTGCGCGCCCACGCCGACCAGGGCGGCACCGTCCTGTTCACCACGGGCGACCCCAAGGAGGCGGCGCGCGCCGCCGATCGTGTCATCACCATCGAGCAGGGCAGAGTCGTCGCCGATCAGGACGCCGAGGTCTTTGCCCGCACCCGGCTCCGCCCCCGGGTGGCCGTCCGGTCCCCGCACGCGGCTCGTCTGGGAGCGCTGCTCACCAAGGAGGCGCGGGCCAGCAGGCGTTCGCTGGAGGTCGTACGCGAGGACGGCAACAGACTGTCGGTGTACGGCGGCAACTGTGCCGACGTAGGAGAGACGGCGTTCAAGCACGGTGTCCTGATCCATCAACTCGCCGATGAAGTCGGTGATTCGGGCCCTCCTGCGGCTCCCGAGCAGGGTGGCTCCCACTCGGAGGTCGAAGCCCGGTCCGACCGCGCAGCCCCCGACGACACCGTCAGCGCCACAAGAGTCACAAGCGCCATGAGCACCACGAGAACCACAAGCAATGCAGGCAACACCAGTAACGCCAGCACCGCCGCTCCCGCCGCCGACGGCCCCAGGGCCGGCGCCGGCGCCGGTACCAACACCAGCACCAGCACCGGCACCGGCGTCCAACTCCCCCCGCTCCCGCCCCCGATCACCGTTCGTCCCGCGCGAAGCCCGCTGCGGCCTCTGCGGTACGAAGTGCGGCGGGCGACCGGTATCGCCACCGGCTATCTCACGGCTCTGTTCGTCCTTGCCGTGTCCGTCGTCATCGCCGTGCTCGTCGCGAGGACCGGGCACACCCCGCTGCCGCGGCTGCTCGCCGCATGGCCGTACGAACTCCCGCTGGCCCCGGCCGCCATGGGTGCGGGGCTGCTCGGCGCTCTCTCTTTCGGCGATGAGTTCCGGCACCCGGCGCTGGCCGCCGACCGCGGCACCGTGCCTCGCAGGCTGGGCCTGCTCGGGGCGAAGCTCGTCGTCTGCGCCGTCACGGCGCTGCTGCTCGCCCTCGCCACCGTGTTCTGCGACGGCGCCGTTCTGCATGTCGTGTACGGGGAGGAAGTGACACGGCTTCCGTCCGACTGGCTTGGTCTGCTGGCCGGTTGGCTCGCGCTCGTCGTCGGCTGCTCCTGGGCCGGGCTGCTGGCCGCCGGCGTCTTCCGTTCCACCACAGCAGGGTTGGCCGCGCTGGTCGCCGTGCCGGTCGTCGTCGTACCCGTCGTGCAGAAGCTGCTTGAAGGGCCTTCGGTGCGGTCCGCGGCCGGTCTGCCCGGACGGTTGCGGGATCTCGCGCTCGTGCAGTGGCCCATCGGCGGCGACCGTTACATCGCCGGCGCCGTCCGCATGATCGCCCAACCCGTCGGCAGCGCCCTGCTGTTGAGCCTGGCTGCGCTGCTCTGCGCCTACCTGCTCACATCACTGCGTGGCAGGGCGCGATAGTGCCGCATGCGGGGGCCCTGCACATCGCACTGTGCACAACTGCCCGAGGGCTTCTGGGAGAACGCCCGTTTCTGTCGGATAAGGCGTCAATTGCGGCGGGGTGAGCGATCACCCTTTCGTGTGCTTTTCACCAAAGACCTCAAGGGGCTTGAGCGCTGAGCCGACAAAGGATCCGTGAGTACCCTTGCGCACACCATGATGACCACCGCCCGCTCCGCCGACTCCGGCCTCGCAGGACCGGGCGAACTCGACCGCTATTCCTACGCAGAGACCCCGCCCGCGGGCCGCGTCGGCGCACCCGCCTGGGAAGGATCGGAGCACGATCTGGGCCGCGCGCCGCGGCGGGCGGCCGGCAGCCGCGGCCGTGGGCTGCACGGCCAACTCGTCCAGCAGCTCGGCCAGATGATTGTCTCCGGCGACCTGGGCGCCGACCGTCCGCTGGTCCCCGAGGAGATCGGCCAGCGATTCGAGGTCTCCCGCACCGTCGTCCGCGAGTCGCTGCGCGTCCTCGAGGCGAAGGGCCTGGTCAGCGCCCGCCCCAATGTCGGTACGCGGGTACGTCCGGTCAGCGACTGGAATCTGCTCGACCCGGACATCATCGAGTGGCGGGCGTTCGGGCCGCAGCGAGATGACCAGCGCCGTGAACTGAGCGAACTGCGCTGGACGATCGAGCCGCTCGCGGCCCGCCTCGCCGCCGGACACGGCCGCGAGGACGTGCAACAGCGTCTTGCCGACATGGTCGAGATCATGGGCCACGCCCTCAATCAGGGCGACTCGATCACCTTCTCGCGGGCGGACGCGGAGTTCCACTCGCTGCTCATCCAGGTCGCGGGCAACCGCATGCTCGAGCATCTCTCCGGCATCGTCTCGGCCGCCCTCCAGGTCTCCGGCGGCCCGGTCACCGGCTGCGACCGCCCCAACGAGTCGTCGCTCGCCCATCACTCGCGCATCGTCGACGCCCTCGCCGCGGCCGACGGCGCCGGTGCGGAGGCGGCCATGCGTCAACTGCTCACCGTCCACCCGGACGTGGAGCGCGTGGTTCCGGCACCGCGCGAGCACTGAAGGACCGCAGAGAAGCCGCCAGGCCGCCAGACCGAGAGGTACGCAGAGCGGTCCGTACGCCCTCTGCGTACCGACGTATCGAAGACGTACCGACGTATCGAATCGTCGGTTCGGGGCGCAATGGAGTCGCCGGGACCCGCGCCGGGCCCGGCGACTCGCGTTTTGGGGCGTGCCGTGCCTCGCATTGGGCACACGTATCTGAGGGCCTATGTCCCTTAGAAGCTGTTATCGATGGTTACGGGGTGTGACTCGGGCCACGCAGATTGGGCGTAACGCTCGTCGGGGCAGCGCGATGACCTAAGAGGTGACAGCCGAAGAGGGAATACAGCCGCCGTTCGCGGCGCTGTGTCAGCTCCGACGCACCGCCCGTGCCGTCGGCCAAATCCCCAGCCGTCGGTAGTCGGCTCCGGTTCCACAGTGGACGGGGCCGGAAGCCGTTTCCATCGTTCCGAGAGGTTGTTCGTGTCGGCCAGCACATCCCGTACGCTCCCGCCGGAGATCGCCGAGTCCGAGTCTGTGATGGCGCTCATCGAGCGGGGAAAGGCTGAGGGGCAGATCGCCGGCGATGACGTGCGTCGGGCCTTCGAAGCTGACCAGATTCCGGCCACTCAGTGGAAGAACGTTCTGCGCAGCCTCAACCAGATCCTCGAGGAAGAGGGTGTGACGCTGATGGTCAGTGCCGCGGAGTCGCCGAAGCGCCCCCGCAAGAGCGTCGCAGCGAAGAGTCCGGCCAAGCGCACCGCTACCAAGACCGTGGCGGCCAAGACCGCGACGGCGAAGAAGGCCACGGCCACCGCCGCCCCTGAGTCGGTCACCGCCGAGGCTCCCGCCGAGGACGCCATGGCCGCCCCCGCGAAGAAGGCCGCCGCCAAGAAGACGGTGGCGAAGAAGGCTGCCGCCAAGAAGACGGTGGCGAAGAAGACCGCGGCCAAGAAGACCGCGGCCAAGAAGGACGAGGAGCTGCTCGACGGCGACGAGCCGATCGAGGAGACCCCCGCCGCCGCCAAGCCCGGCGAGGAGGAGGAAGAGACCGGAGGCGAGGCCAAGGGCTTCGTCCTGTCCGACGATGACGAGGACGACGCACCTGCCCAGCAGGTCGCCGTCGCCGGCGCCACCGCCGACCCGGTCAAGGACTACCTCAAGCAGATCGGCAAGGTCCCGCTGCTCAACGCCGAGCAGGAGGTCGAGCTCGCCAAGCGCATCGAGGCCGGTCTGTTCGCCGAGGACAAGCTGGCCAACGCCGACAAGCTCGCTCCCAAGCTCAAGCGCGAGCTGGAGATCATCGCCGAGGACGGCCGCCGCGCCAAGAACCACCTCCTGGAGGCCAACCTCCGTCTGGTGGTCTCCCTGGCCAAGCGTTACACCGGCCGCGGCATGCTCTTCCTGGACCTGATCCAGGAGGGCAACCTCGGTCTGATCCGCGCGGTCGAGAAGTTCGACTACACCAAGGGCTACAAGTTCTCGACGTATGCCACCTGGTGGATCCGTCAGGCGATCACCCGCGCCATGGCCGACCAGGCCCGCACCATCCGTATCCCGGTGCACATGGTCGAGGTCATCAACAAGCTCGCGCGCGTGCAGCGCCAGATGCTCCAGGACCTGGGCCGCGAGCCCACCCCGGAGGAGCTGGCCAAGGAACTCGACATGACCCCCGAGAAGGTCATCGAGGTCCAGAAGTACGGCCGCGAGCCCATCTCGCTGCACACCCCGCTCGGCGAGGACGGCGACAGCGAGTTCGGTGACCTCATCGAGGACTCCGAGGCGGTCGTCCCGGCCGACGCGGTCTCCTTCACGCTCCTCCAGGAGCAGCTGCACTCGGTCCTGGACACGCTCTCCGAGCGTGAGGCGGGCGTCGTCTCCATGCGGTTCGGTCTCACCGACGGTCAGCCGAAGACCCTCGACGAGATCGGCAAGGTCTACGGCGTGACGCGTGAGCGCATCCGCCAGATCGAGTCCAAGACCATGTCGAAGCTGCGCCACCCGTCGCGTTCGCAGGTGCTGCGCGACTACCTCGACTAGGTCGTACCAGCAGTCGTACGCGGCAAGGGCCCGGGTCTCCGAGAGGAGGAGCCCGGGTCCTTCTGCGTGCGGGTGAGGGGCTCCGTACGCGCGGGTGCGGGGCACGCGCGCGTGGCTGACGCTGAGTGTGTCATTGCAACTCAGCGTGAGGAGAGCGCATGCGTCGTCGTCCCTTCGCCAGAACACTGTCGGCAGCGCTCGCCCTACTGGCGGCCGGGGTGGTGGCGCCTCTGGCCGCACCCGTGCCCGCGGCCGCGGACGGTGTGGTCATCGGCGGCCGGCCCGTGCAGGCCTCCGAGCACCCCTGGGTGGTGGCGCTCGCGAGCCGTGACCGGTTCGGAGGTACGCGGGCGGGACAGTTCTGCGGCGGGGCCGTGGTCGGGACGCGGACGGTGCTCACGGCGGCCCACTGCCTGAGCAGAGAAGTGCTCGGGGTTCCCCTGAACGAGGTGAGCGATCTGCGGATCATCGCGGGGCGCGGTGATCTGCGGGCGGCGGGAGGGCGTGAGGTGGCCGTCCAGGGGGTGTGGACCAACGCGGAGTACGACAGCTTCACCAACGCCGGTGACGTGGCCGTCCTGACCCTGGCGAGGCCGCTGCCCGCCTCAGCGGTGATCCCCATGGCGGGGCCCGACGACGCCGCGTACGAGCCCGGGATGACGGCTTCCGTCTTCGGCTGGGGCGACACCACGGGCGCCGGGAACTATGCGCGCACACTGCGGGCGGCCCGGGTGAAGGTGCTGCCCGACGGGATCTGCGAGGAGGCCTATCCGGGCAGCGCGGACGGGACGTACCTGGCGGGGCCCATGCTGTGCGCGGGCGAGCTGAGCGGCGGCCGGGACGCCTGCCAGGGCGACAGCGGCGGGCCGCTGGTCGCACGCGGGCGGCTGATCGGGCTCGTGTCGTGGGGGAGCGGCTGCGGCGAGGCAGGCAGCCCGGGGGTCTACACGCGGATCTCGGACGTCGTGCCGAGGGTCGCGGACCTCATGCGCGTTGCAGGCGCGACCGCGCGGGAGTGACCGGGGAGAGGGGTTTTCGCGTACGAGACGGGCGGCCGTCCCTGTGGTGCAGGGGCGGCCGCCCGGATGACCGGCCCTAGGCCGGCGCTGGCTCGTCGGATGCGAAGTGTCAGCGTTCCTCGTCGTTTGCCGGGACGGCGGTCAGCCGCTCCGTCTCGTCCTGTATTTCAGCGGCGATCTTCTTGAGTTCCGGCTCGAACTTGCGGCCGTGGTGGGCGCAGAAGAGCAGTTCACCGCCGCTCATCAGGACGACGCGCAGGTATGCCTGGGCGCCGCAGCGGTCGCAGCGATCAGCGGCCGTCAGGGGGCTCGCGGGGGTCAGAACAGTAGTCACGTCGCCTCTTCTCTAGCTCGACGAGCTGTCGTACCAGGGTCAACATCCAACCAGGCCGAAAACGTTCCCGCTCGTGGCTTCTCCTCGAAATTTTCTTTCGAGGCGGCTGTCTGCTGCCGGTTGGCGGCGAATGTGCCGTATACGTCTTCTACGGTTTTCGCGTGGTTTGCAGCGTTGCTTGGTTTGCTTGCCGTATCCAGTTGTCGGTCATGCTTGGCCCTCGCCAGCCTGGCGGCTGGTTGTTCATGAGGACGTGCCCGGAGCCTAAATGGTTCATGCCTGGTTGGGAACGTGATATGCGCATCACCCCATCGAGGGATCGAACACCCATGCGACTCTGCACTACTCTGAAGCCAGACGAGGGTGGCGTTACATCGGCTCTACCAGGCCTCGGTACCCTCTGACCGGCGACCGATGCCGACTACCTCTCCATGGGGTCTCAATTGAAATTCAGCGAGGAGCGAAACGCGTGACCGCCGAGACGTCCGTGTCGTCCACAGAGCTGCTTTCCGGGGCAGATCGGGACGGTTCCAACTACACCGCGCGGCACCTGCTCGTCCTCGAGGGGCTCGAAGCGGTCCGCAAGCGCCCGGGCATGTACATCGGCTCGACCGACAGCCGCGGCCTGCTGCACTGCCTCTGGGAGATCATCGACAACTCCGTCGACGAGGCCCTCGGCGGGTACTGCGACCACATCGATGTGATCCTCCACGAGGACGGCTCAGTAGAGGTGCGGGACAACGGCCGCGGCATCCCCGTGGACGTGGAGCCCAAGACCGGCCTGTCCGGTGTCGAGGTCGTCATGACCAAGCTGCACGCGGGCGGCAAGTTCGGCGGCGGCTCGTACGCCGCCTCCGGCGGTCTGCACGGCGTGGGCGCCTCGGTGGTGAACGCGCTCTCGGCCCGCCTTGATGTCGAGGTCGACCGCAACAGCAAGACCCACTCCATCAGCTTCCGCCGCGGCGTCCCCGGCATCTTCACCGAGGACGGCCCGGACTCCCCCTTCGACCCGGGCAACGGCCTGGTGAAGGGCAAGCGGATCCCCAAGACCCGCACCGGCACGCGCGTGCGCTACTGGGCGGACCGGCAGATCTTCCTCAAGGACGCCAAGCTCTCCCTGGACACGCTGCACCAGCGCGCGCGCCAGACGGCCTTCCTGGTGCCGGGCCTGACCATCGTCGTCCGGGACGAGCGGGACCTCGACGGGGTCGGCAAGAGCGAGGAGACCTTCCGCTTCGACGGCGGCATCAGCGAGTTCTGCGAGTTCCTCGCCCAGGACAAGCCGATCTGCGACGTGGTCCGGCTGACCGGCCAGGGCTCCTTCAAGGAGACCGTCCCCGTCCTCGACGACCGGGGGCACATGACGCCCACCGAGGTCACGCGCGAGCTCGGCGTCGACATCGCCCTGCGCTGGGGCACCGGGTACGACACCACGCTCAAGTCCTTCGTGAACATCATCGCCACCCCCAAGGGCGGCACCCACGTCACCGGCTTCGAGCGCTCGGTGACCAAGACGGTCAACGAAGTCCTTCGCACCCAGAAGCTGCTGCGCGTCGCCGAGGACGACATCGTCAAGGACGACGCCCTGGAGGGCCTCACCGCGGTCGTCACCGTGCGCCTGGCCGAGCCGCAGTTCGAAGGCCAGACCAAGGAGGTGCTCGGCACCTCGGCGGCCAACCGGATCGTGGCCAATGTGGTCGCCAAGGAGCTCAAGACCTTCCTGACCTCCACCAAGCGGGACGCCAAGGCGCAGGCCCGCGCGGTGCTCGAGAAGACGGTCGCCGCGGCCCGCACCCGGATCGCGGCCCGTCAGCACAAGGAGGCGCAGCGCCGGAAGACGGCGCTCGAGTCCTCCTCGCTGCCCGCGAAGCTGGCCGACTGCCGCAGTGACGACGTGGACCGCAGCGAGCTGTTCATCGTCGAGGGAGACTCCGCCCTCGGTACGGCCAAGCTCGCGCGGAACTCCGAGTTCCAGGCGCTCCTGCCGATCCGCGGCAAGATTCTCAACGTTCAGAAGGCGTCCGTCTCGGACATGCTGAAGAACGTCGAGTGCGGCGCCATCATCCAGGTCATAGGAGCCGGGTCCGGACGGACCTTCGACATCGACACCGCGCGCTACGGCAAGATCATTCTTCTGGTCGACGCCGATGTGGACGGCGCGCACATCCGCATCCTGCTGCTGACGCTGTTCCAGCGCTATATGCGGCCCATGGTGGAAGCGGGACGCGTCTTCGCGGCCGTGCCGCCGCTGCACCGGATCGAGCTCGTCCAGCCCAAGAAGGGCCAGGACAAGTACATCTACACGTACTCGGACAACGAACTGCGCAGCACGCTCCTGGAGCTCCAGCGCAAGGGCGTCCGCTACAAGGACTCGATCCAGCGCTACAAGGGCCTCGGTGAGATGGACGCCGACCAGCTCGCGGAGACCACGATGGACCCGCGGCACCGGACGCTGCGGCGGATCAACATCAGCGACCTGGAGGCCTCGGAGCGGATCTTCGACCTCCTGATGGGCAATGAGGTCGCGCCCCGTAAGGAGTTCATCACGAGCTCGGCGGCGACCCTTGACCGGTCGCGGATCGACGCTTGATGCCTGGCCGGTCGCGGACCGACATCTGAGCCTGCGCCGGCTGCGGATCGGTTCGTGAGGCCTGGCCCGGTCGTGGGGCGACGCCTGATGCCTGGCCCGGTCGTGGGCCGGCGCATGAGGGGTGTGTATCGGCGCCTGAGGCGGGGGTGGGGGGACCGTCGCGCCTGACCGGCCGCATCGACGGGTGACCGAGGGCAGCCGCTGCCCCGGGCCGAGAGCCGGAGCGCAGGCCGGTGCTCCACTCGTGGGTGGAGCGGTGGCTCCACCCACGGCCCACCCCGGCTCCGATCCGCGGGGCGCGGTGTCTCCGTAGCGTCGAAGAAGTTGCCCTTTCCGCTTCCGGAGGTGTCCGATGCAGGAATTCCTGATCCTCGCCGCGGTGCTGGCCGTCGTGCTGGTGCAGCAGTTCAGGCCGCAGAAGGTGGCCACGGACCGCAGGCACGGCTGGCTGCTGCCCGCCGCCCTTGTGCTCGTCTCGCTGCGTGGTCCGGGTCTTGTCGACGGCGAGCAGGCGGCGCTGTCCGCGGTGCTTCTGGCGGCGGTGCTGGCGGCCGGAATCGGCACGGGAGTGCTGTGGGCGTGGACCAGCCGCACATGGACCGATTCCGAGGGCGTCATACGAGTCCAGGGCGGCGTACGGTCGGCGGTGGTCTGGGCCGGGGGCCTGGCGGCCCAGCTCGCGCTGTACGGCGTGGCCTTGCCGACGGGTGTGCAGCAGAGCGGCGCGGCGGCCGTACCGGCGCTCGCGGCGGTACTCCTCGCGCGCACCGCCGTACTCACGTGGCGCACTCAGGGCACGGTCAGCGTGAAAGGCGCAGTGGGCGAACTCCTCAAGGCCCACGGCGTCCGGCACGGCGTGTCCGCGAAGTGACGGGCGCCGGGGAGGCGGAGGGAGCACCGGTGGCCATCGGCAGGTGGGGGGAGTGGCCCTCCAAAGAGGCGCTCTCGCGGGTCGGGGTGCCCAGGGGCCGCATCGTCATGGACCTGGTTCTGCTCGCCGTCCTGGCTAGCTGGGTGACCTGGAGCGCGTACGACGCCGGGGTCTTCCGGGGTGCGGCGCTCGCCGTGCCGGTCCTCGGCCTCGCCTGCTGTGTGTGGGCCCTCGTGGCCTTCCACCGGGTGACGCTGCAGCACCGGCTGCTGCCCGCCCTCCTGCTGCTCGCCGCGACCGCCGCGGTCGGAGTGGTCCCCTACGCGATGGGTGTCCAGGAACCGGCGTACGTACTGGGCATCATCTGCGCCCTGCGGGGGATGGAGCGGTTGCCGCTCATCGTCGCGGTGCCGCTCGCCGTAGCCATGATCGGCTGGTTCCGGTACCTGGACGAGACCGTGCTCGGGGCGCTGGGCAGCGCGCTCGCCGTACTGCTCGGCGGCTATGCGCTGCGGCTCGACGCCCACGCGCGCGGCACCGGGTTCCGGCTGCTCGCCCAGGAGCGGGCGGCGCGCGCCGCCGAGGCGGAATCCGCCGCCCTGACCGAACGGGCCCGGATCGCGCGGGAGATCCATGACGTCCTGGCGCACAGCCTCTCCGCGCAGCTCGTGCACCTGGAGGCGGCCCGGTTGCTCATCGAACGGGACGGGGAGCGCGGGCAGGTGCTCGAACGGGTCGTCGCCGCCCGTTCCATGGCCCGTGAGGGGCTGGCCGAGACCCGGCAGGCGCTGTCCGCCCTGCGCGGCGAGATGGTGCCCGTGGAGGACTTCCTGCGGGAGCTCACCGGCACCCACGAAGGGGCCGCGCTTGAGGTCGTGGGGGAGCGGCGCGCCCTGTCCGCCGACGCTTCGCAGACGGTGCGCCGGGTCGCGCAGGAGGCCCTCACCAACGTACGAAAACACGCACCAGGAGCGCGGGTTCGGCTACGACTCAAGTATGAGCAAGGCGAAGTCGCCCTCGAAGTGCGGGACTTCGGCGGGAAGCCGGGCGGCGTATCCGACGTCGTCTCCGGCCTCGCGGGGTCCGGGTCCGGTTACGGTCTGCTCGGGATGCGCGAGCGGGCCGAACTGCTCGGCGGCGCCCTGGAAGCGGGACCGGACGAGGAGGGCTTCGTGGTGCGGTTGCGGGTGCCGGCATGAGCGAGGAGAGGGGCGCGGCGCGGGTGGTGGTCGCCGACGACCAGACCGTGGTGCGCGAGGGCATCGTCATGCTGCTCGGGCTGCTGCCCGGCATCGAGGTCGTCGGATCCGCGGGCGACGGCGAGCAGGCGGTGCGCCTCGTCGCCGAACTCGCCCCCGATGTCGTCCTGATGGACCTCCGGATGCCCCGCTGCGACGGCGTCGAGGCCACCCGCAGGATCCGCGCCGCGCACCCCGGCACACAGGTCGTGGTCCTCACCACGTACGCGGACGACGACTCGCTCTTCCCGGCGCTGCAGGCCGGGGCCAGGGGCTATCTCACCAAGGACGCCGGCGGTGAGGAGATCCTGCGCGCCGTCGAGGCGGTCATGACCGGGGACGCCGGGCTCGCCCCGCAGGTCCAGCGGCGGCTCCTGGACCGGCTCGCGCAGCCCGTGCGGGCGCCCTCGTACCCGGACCCGCGGGCCGAGCCGCCGGACGGGCTCACCGCGCGCGAGGCGGAGGTTCTCACGCATATCGCGGACGGCCTGACCAACACCGAGATCGCCCGTGCCCTGCATGTCTCCACCGCCACCGTGAAGACCCACATCAACAACCTCTTCGCGAAGGCGGGCCTGCGGGACCGCGCCCAGGCGGTGCGGTACGCCTACCGGCACGGTCTGGGACGGCCGCCGGGGGAGTGAGCCGGGGCGGGCTCGGAGGGGAGTGGGCCCGGTGGAGTCGAGCCGGGGCGGGCGTGTGGGAGCGAGCCGGGGCGGGCGCGCGGGAGTTGAGCCGGGACGGGCCCGGAGGGAGTGGCCTGTGGCGTCTCGCGAGGCTGTTCTCGCGCTACGTCACCTGATGGGGTGAAGCGAATGGATTGAAGAGTCCGGGATCTTCCCGTTCTGCCCATCCTTGGGCACGCGGCTGAACCAGGCCGCGGACGAGGAGAGTTCGGTGGGTTCGGTGGAGAAGCACGAAGATCGCGACGTCGGGGCGGCCGGGCCCGGCGATCCCGGTGAGCTGTGCGACCCCTGGTACGACGCCCTGGCCTCGGGCTGGGGCGAGCTGGACGGCACCGGCGCACCCGCGCCCGTCGTGCCGCACGCACGCGTGGCGGCGCAGAAGCCCGCACCCAGCACGGCCGACGTCTACCTGGAGGTGCAGAGCAGCGCGGCCTTCCAGGAGGTGCGCAGCCGCTACCGCCGGTTCGTCGTGCCCGCGTGCGTGGTCTTCTTCACCTGGTACGTCGCCTACGTCGTGGCCGCGACCACCGCCCCCGGACTGATGGCACGGCCGGTCGCCGGTGCGGTGAACGTCGCGATGCTCGCGGGCCTCGGCCAGTTCCTCACGACCTTCATGCTGACCTGGGCGTACGCCCGGCACGCGCGTCTGCGCCGGGACCGTGCCGCGCTCGAACTGCGCTGGGACACACAGGAGCTGACCCGGGGGATCGAGCGTTGACCGGCGACCACCAGACCCTGGCCCTCGTCCTGTTCAGCGTGTTCGTCGCCGTCACGCTGGTGATCACCACATGGGCCGGCCGCAACCGGCACGGCTCCGCCGAGGAGTTCTACGCGGGCGGACGCCTCTTCTCGCCCATGGAGAACGGTTTCGCCATCGCGGGTGACTACATGTCCGCGGCCTCCTTCCTCGGCATCGCGGGCCTCATCGCGCTCTACGGCTACGACGGCCTGCTCTACTCCGTGGGGTTCCTGGTCGCCTGGCTCGTGGTGCTGTTCCTCGTGGCCGAACTCGTGCGCAACTGCGGCCGGTTCACCCTCGCCGACGTCGTCGCGGCCCGGATGAGGGAGCGGCCGGTCCGGATCGCGGCGGGAACTTCCTCGGTGACCGTGTCCGTTCTGTATCTGGTGGCGCAGATGGTGGGGGCGGGCAGCCTGGTCGCGCTGCTGCTCGGCGGGACGAGCGGGGCGGCGCAGTCCTGGACGGTCGTCGGCGTCGGCGCGCTCATGGTCATCTATGTGTCGTTGGGAGGGATGCGGGCCACCACGTGGATCCAGATCGTCAAGGCAGTGCTGCTGATGGGCGGCGCGATCACCCTGACCGTGCTCGTCCTGGTGCGCTTCCACGGCGACTTCAACCAGCTGCTCAGTACCGCGGCCGACCGCAGCGGCCACGGCGACAAGTTCCTCGCCCCGGGCCTGAAGTACGGCGGGAGCTGGACGGCGCGCCTCGACTTCATCAGCCTCGGCCTTGCCCTGGTGCTCGGCACGGCAGGGCTGCCGCACATCCTGTCGCGCTTCTACACCGTGCCCACGGCCCGCGCCGCGCGGCGCTCGGTGGTGTGGTCGATCGGGCTCATCGGCAGCTTCTATCTGATGACCATCGTGCTCGGCTTCGGGGCCGCCGCGATCGTCGGCTCGGCCGAGGTGCGCACCTCCAACCCGGCCGGGAACACCGCGATTTCACTGCTCTCGCTCAATCTGGGCGGCGGTCAGGATTCCACCGGCGGAACGGTTCTCTTCGCCATCGTCGCCGCCATCGCCTTCGCCACGATCCTGGCCGTGGTCGCCGGTATCACGCTCGCTTCGTCGGCGTCCGTCGCACACGATCTGTACGCTTCCCTGCGCCGCCGCAAGAAGGCCGACGCTGGCGCCGCACCGCGCAGCGAGGTCGCCGTCGCCCGGATCGCCGCCGTCGGCATCGGCATCGCCGCCATCGCGCTCGGGCTGCTCGCCCGTGACCTGAACGTGGCGTTCCTGGTGGGTCTCGCCTTCGCCGTCGCCGCATCGGCCAATCTGCCGGTCCTGCTCTACTCGCTGTTCTGGCGCGGCTTCACCACCAGAGGAGCGGTCTGGTCGGTGTACGGCGGCCTGGTGCCCGCGCTCGTCCTCGTCCTGCTCTCGCCCGTGGTCTCCGGCAGCCCGGAATCGATCTTCCCGGGTGTGGACTTCCAGTACTTCCCGCTGCAGAACCCCGGCCTTGTGTCCATCCCGCTCGGCTTCGTGGCGGGCTGGCTCGGCACGGTGACCTCGACGGAGCCGCCGGACGCCGCGAAGCACGCGGAGACCGAGGTGCGGGCTCTGACGGGGGCGGGGGCGGTGTAGGGAGCCGTCGCTGGTGACACCGCACCGGAGCCGTCACCGGTGACCGCACCGAAGCCGTCACCGGTGACCGGCACCGTCGACTCGGCCGCCGTCACATCGCCCTGCGGGCTCGTCCTCAATCTCTCCCAGCTACCGCTGGGAGGTGCCCCCAGACAGGCTCAATCGCCGGACAGGCTCGATCGCGCCCACTCGTATCGATGCTCAGGGCGGCCCGTGTCCCCGTACTTCAAGGTGAGCCGCACCCGGCCCGCGCGTTCCAGGAGCTTGAGATAGCGCTGGGCGGTCTGGCGGCTGAGCCCCGTACGGTCGGCGAGTTCCTGTGCGGACAGCGGCCCGTCGGCGGTCATCATGGCGCGGCGCACCAGATCGGCGGTGCCGGCGGAGTGGCCCTTGGGCAGCTCGGGTTCCGGTGTCGCCGAGAGGGCGCCGAAGATCCGGTCCACCTCCGCCTGTTCGGCCTCACCGCCGCCGTCCAGCGTGCGGCGGAGCCCCGCGTACGCCTCCAGCTTGGCGCGCAGGCCTGTGAAGGTGAACGGCTTGACCAGGTACTGGAGCGCGCCGTGCCGCATGGCCGCCTGCACGGTGGCGACATCACGCGCCGCCGTCACCATGATCACGTCGGTCTGGTGGCCGCCCTCGCGCAAGGCGCGGACGACATCGAGGCCCGTGTGGTCCGGCAGATAGTGGTCGAGCAGCACCAGGTCGACCGCCAACTCCTCGGCCATGCGCAGTGCTTCGGCGCCGCTGTGGGCCTGTCCCGCGACGCGGAAGCCCGCGACCTTGGCGACATAGGCGGCGTTCACCCCGGCGACGCGTACGTCGTCGTCCACGACCAGGACATCGATCATCGGGGTTCCTCCACGTCGACGAGCTGGGGTTCGGTCAGGGCCTCGGGCAGGACGACGGTGAACTCGGCTCCGCCGCCCGGCGCCCCGGAGGCCAGGGCGCTGCCGCCCTGCCGTTCGGCGAGGCGGCGCACGAGGGCGAGTCCGAGGCCGCGCTTGCCGTGGGCCGGCGGCTCCTTGGTCGACCAGCCCTCGGTGAAGATCAACTCCCGCTGCTCCGGGGCGATTCCGGAGCCCGAGTCCCGTACGCGCAAGGTGACGCCGCGCCCTTCCGCGCGCAAAGCCACCTCTACGCGCGCGTGGCTGCTGCCCACGGCGGCGTCCAGGGCGTTGTCCACGAGGTTGCCGACGATCGTCACCAGGCCCTGCGGGTCGATCAGACGGTCGGGCAGCAGGGTGTCGTCGGAGACGCGCAGCGAGACTCCGCGCTCCGCCGCGACCGCGACCTTGCCGACCAGGAGCGCCGCGAGCAGCGGATCGTGGAGCTTCTCGGTGAGCTGTTCGGCGGTGGCCCGGTGGGCGCCCACGGTCTCACCGACGAAGTCCACGGCGTCGTCGTACATCTCCAGTTCGAGCAGGCCGAGCAGGGTGTGCAGATGGTTGGCGTGCTCGTGGTCCTTGGCGCGCAGCGCGTCGATCAGGCCCCGGGTGGAGTCGAGTTCACGGCCCAGGCGCTCCAGCTCGGTGCGGTCGCGCAGGGTGGCGACGGCGCCGCCGTCGTCGGTGGGCATACGGTTGGCGACCAGGACGCGCTGGCCGCGCACCGTCAGCAGATCGGTGCCGGTGACCCGGCCGGCCAGGACATCGGTGGTGCGGCCCGCGCCGAGCGCCTCGTCGAGCGGCTTTCCGATGACCTCGGGGCCGAGGGTGAGCAGACGTTGCGCCTCGTCGTTGAGTAGCCGGATCCGGCCACCGCGGTCCAGGGCGACGACGCCCTCACGGATACCGTGCAGCATCGCCTCACGCTCCGCGAGCAGCGCGGAGATATCGGAGAAGGCCAGATCACGGGTCTGCCGCTGCACCCTGCGGGAGATCAGATAGGCGGCGAGCGCTCCGACGGCCAGCGCTCCGCCCGCGTACGCGAACAGGCCGGGGATGGCGTGGATCAGCCGGTCGCGGACGCTGTCGTACTCGATGCCGACCGATACGGCGCCGACGATCTCGCCGTCCGCGCCGCGCAGCGGGACCTTGCCGCGGGCCGAGCGGCCGAGGGTGCCGTTGTCGATCTCCATGACGTCCTGTCCGGCCAGGGCGTCGCTGGGGTCGGTGGAGACGACCTGGCCGATCTCGGCCGGGTTGGTGTGCGACCAGCGCACCCCGCGCTTGTCCATGATCACGACATATTCGGCGCCGGTGGCCCGCTTGATCTTCTCGGCCTCGGTCTGGACGGGCCCGTCCGCCGCCGGCCGGGTGCTGCGCAGATCCTCGGCGACCTGCGGCTGCGCCGCCGTGGTCTGCGCGATGGCCAGGGCGCGGCGCATCGCCTGGTCGTCGAGCTGGTCGCTGAGCGGGGCGAGGAAGAGACCGGTGGCGAGCACGGCGACACCGGCGGCGATCGCCAGCTGCATCAGCAGGACCTGCGAGAACACCCGCCGGGGCAGCCCTATCCGCACCCTGCGCCCGGGGCTCATGGCGACGGCGCCTTACGACCTGCGCACAGACCTGCGTACATGAAAAGGAACGGTACGGCGCCGCGCCGCTCAGCCGTTAATAACGTTGTCGACGTCACGCAGCCCGGGTGCCTCGGCCCGCACGGCCACCACATCCATGCGCGCCGGGGTGCCGAGCGCGGCCCCACAGCTCTCCGGGCGCGGCGGCTGCGCGGCGCCCCGAGCGACGGTGACCCGCCAATGGCGCCCGTCGGTGTGCGCGACGGTGACCTCCCAGCCGTCGGGGTCCGCGCCGGATCCGGTCTGTCCGCGAGGTTCGGCGCGTGCGGGGGGTTCAGTGCGTACGCGGGGTTCGGCGTCTACGCGGGGTTCGGCGTCTACGCGGGGTTCGATGCGTACGACCGAGAGGGCGCCCGCCCGGTCCTCGCCCGCCGCCGCGCGCACCGCGAGCTCCGCCGCCTGGCCGGGGCGCTCCCAGGCCGAACCGCCCCGGCAGCCCTCGGTGACGATCCGTCCCGCGCTCGCCGCGGCCAGGACCCCGCGGACCTCTTCGGCGCCGATGCGGCCGTACGCGTATCCGTACGGCAGCACGAGCAGCGTGGGCGAGAAGCGGTGGCCGCCGAGGTGGGTGATCTCCCAGGTGCCCGCCTTGCCAGCCTCGCTCGCCTCGGCCAGTTCCGCGGCGAGCGGGCGGCCGAGCAGGGCGCAGCAGCGGTCGCGTTTGCCGTTGGTGCAGACGAGAGCGAGGGGGCCGCCCTCGTGCGGCACCGCCCCGAGTGCGGTGTCGAAGCTGTGCGGGTCACCCTTGCCGAGCGCCGCGAAGTCCAGGCGAAGGAGCCGGGCGGGGTCGTCGGTGACGGCGCTGTGCAGCCACAGGTCGCGCGAGCGCGGGTCGACGTGCGCGGCGAAGACGCGGCGCCGCGCGGCGGCGTGGCAGTCGGCGTGCCGGCCGGGGCGGCGGATCAGGGCGACGCGGACGCCGGTGCCGTCGGCCGCGGATTCCAGGGCACGGCCGAGCTCCGGGTCGAGATGACTGGAGGTGAGGGCCTTGGCGCCCCAGGGGCCCGACTGCTCCACCAGCAGCCAGGTCCTCGCTGTGGCGGCGGTGCCCGCGAGCGGCTCGTCGAGGTCCCGCGAAGCGGTGGCACACGTACTCACATAGGTGAGCCTAGCCTGAACGGGGTTGGGCGGTGCGGTGGTTGTTCCCGGGCACCGGCCCGTACGCTTCCCGGACACCGGCCCGCACCCTTCGTGGGCACCGGCACCCCGGCACCCCGGCACCCGGCACCCCGGCACCGGCGCCCCGTGTCTCAGGGCCCCAGCCTCCCGCCCGCCGATTTCGCAGACCCCGCAAAAGCAGTGCAACGCTTGCACTAATCTTGCGGACATGACGCGACGACTTGCTCAAGTGGCCAAGAAGGTCGGGGTCAGCGAGGCCACGGTCAGCCGGGTGCTCAACAACAAGCCCGGGGTCTCCGAGGCCACCCGGCAGTCCGTGCTCTCGGCGCTCGACGTGCTCGGCTACGAGCGCCCGACCCAACTGCGCGGCGAGCGGGCCCGGCTCGTCGGCCTGGTCCTGCCGGAGCTGCAGAACCCGATCTTCCCCGCCTTCGCCGAGGTGATCGGCGGGGCGCTCGCCCAGCAGGGCCTGACCCCGGTCCTGTGCACCCAGACCAAGGGCGGTGTGTCCGAGGCGGATTACGTGGAACTGCTGCTCCAGCAGCAGGTCTCCGGGGTGGTGTTCGCGGGCGGCCTGTACGCGCAGGCGGACGCCCCGCACGATCACTACCGGCAGCTGGCCGACCGCAAGATCCCGGTGGTTCTGGTGAACGCGGCCATCGAGCACCTCGGTTTCCCCGCCGTCTCCTGTGACGACTCGGTCGCCGTGGAGCAGGCCTGGCGCCATCTCGCCTCGCTCGGCCACGAGCGCATCGGTGTCGTCCTCGGCCCCGCCGACCACCAGCCGTCCCTGCGCAAGCTCACCGCCGCGCGGGCCGCGGCGAAGGCGGGTGGCGGTGAACTGCCGGACGAGCACGTGGCGCGCGCGATGTTCTCCCTGGAGGGCGGGCAGGCGGCCGCCACCCGGCTCCTGGAGCGCGGGGTCACCGGGATCATCTGTGCCAGCGACCCGATCGCGCTCGGCGCGGTGCGGGCCGCCCGCCGCCGTGGTCTCGAGGTGCCGGGCGAGGTGTCGGTGGTCGGCTTCGACGACTCGGCGTTCATGAACTGCACCGAGCCGCCGCTGACCACGGTGCGCCAGCCCATCGAGGCCATGGGCCGGGCGGCCGTCGAGCTGCTCGCCCTGCAGATCGGCGGCAGCTCGGCGCCGACCGAGGAGCTGCTTTTCGAGCCGGAGCTGGTGGTGCGAGGCTCCACGGGGCAGGCGCCGCGGGCTTAGCGGTACGACGGCACTGGGCGCGTGCGCGGGTTTAGCGGTACGACGGCACCGGGTGCGGCCGCGGGCGCGAGGCGGCCGGTGGAGTCGGCGGCTCGTCGGCCCTGAATGGCCCACTGTCAATTAATTGCGGGATTCACGCGACATATTGGACTCCGGCGCCCTTCACGGAACCGGCCTCGGCGGACGGGGCCCCGTATAGCGCCCGCTCGGCCGCATCCGCAGCGGCCGTTCCTCGTACTCCTCGATGGCGTGCGCGATCCAGCCCGCCGTACGCGCCACCGCGAAGATCGTCTCGCCGGCCTCCGCGGGCATCCGCGCCGCCACCGACAGCGCGGCGAGCGCGAGGTCGACATTGGCGTGCAGGTCCGCGTGGCGGGCGGTGGTGGCCGCCACCTCGCGGGCCGCGTTCACCGCGTCGTGCGCGGCCGGCAGCTCCTCCAGGACCTCGAACAGAGCCTCCGCGCGCGGGTCCTGACCGGGGTACAAGCGGTGGCCGAGGCCCGGGATCCGGCGTCCGGCGCGCAGATGGTCGGCGACCACCGGGGCCGCGCTGCCGCGCTCCATGACCTCCGTCAGCATCCGGTGCGCCAGGCCGCTGGCCGCCCCGTGCAGCGGTCCCTCCAGGGCGCCGAGCCCGGCCGAGACCACGGCGTACGGGTGGGAGTGCGCGGACGCCGCGACCCGCACGGCGAGCGTGGACGCCGCCAGATCGTGGTCGATGAGCAGCGCAAGTGCCGTGTCCAGAGCGCGGATCGAGGTCGCGTCGGCACGCCGTTCGGTGAGCCGTGACCACAGGCGCGGCGCGAGCCTGCGCTCATCCGCGCGGCAGCGGCCCACCGTGGGCAGGGCGTCGACCAGGGTCGGGATCAGACCACGCGCCGTGCCGAGCACGGTGTCGGGGGACAGGTCGAAGCGCAGCGGATCGCAGGTGGCGGCGGCGACGGCGGCGACCCGAAGGCGGTCGGTCGGGCCCGCGGTCCCGGGCAGGGACGCCACCGCGCGGCGGGCGACGGCGAGGGTCTCCTCGGGGGCGGTGAACCGGATGCCGGGCTGCAGGACGCCGGTCCAGAGCCAGTCGGCGATCTCCTCATAGCCGTGCCGGCGGGCGAGTTGGACCGCGTCGACGCCGCGGAAGTAGTAGCGGTCCTTCTCGATCAGGGTGATGCCGGTGTCGATCTGCTGGGTCACGTCGCCGCCGCGGGCGGGCTCGCGGCGGCCCTTGCGTACGAGTGCGTCGACCTCTTCGGGGTCGAAGGTGCTGCCCTTGGAGCCGGCCCCGCGCCGGCTGGAGAGCTGGCCCCGGCTGACGTACGCGTAGACCGTCTCCGGCTTCACACCCAGGCGCTCGGCCACTTCTCTGGTCGTGAGCCGGCGGCCTTCCGCCCGCTGATCGTTCATGGGCCTCACCGTATCCGTCCGGATGCAGGGGACTTGGCCGTAGGGGACGGCTCGGGTTCTCCGTATGGCTCGTAGGCACGGGTATGTATCGGCATATTGATTCAATCAATATTGACACTGATTGAGTCAATCATAGACATTCAAATCAACCTCAGGGAGGACCATCATGTCGATGAACGGGACCACCGCTCCTGTCGCCCCCGTGCCGCGCGGTCTCGCCGGCGTAGTCGTCACCGACACCGCGCTCGGTGACGTACGAGGGCGCGAAGGCTTCTACCACTACCGCCAGTACTCGGCCGTCGAGCTCGCGCAGACCCGCAGCTTCGAGGACGTCTGGCATCTGCTCGTCCACGGCGAACTGCCCACCGCGGAACAGGCGCGGGAGTTCACCGCCCGCACCGCCGCCCTGCGCTCACTGCCCGACGAGGTCCGCGACGCACTGCCGGTCATCGCCCGCGCCTCCGTGCTCTCCGGCCCGCTCGCGGCCCTGCGCAGCGCCCTGTCCCTGTTCGGTGCCGCGAAGGACTTCCGTCCGGTGTACGACATCGACGCCGGCCGGCGCCGCGAGGACGCCCTGGCGGCGAGCGCCGTCGTGCCGACGCTGCTGACCGCGCTGTACCGCCTGGGCCAGGGCCTCGACCCGGTCGAGCCCCGCGCGGACCTGCCGTACGCCGCCAACTACCTCTACATGCTCACCGGTTCGGAACCGGACGACGCCCGCGCGCGGGCGGTCGAGCAGTATCTGATCTCGACCATCGACCACGGCTTCAACGCGTCCACCTTCACCGCCCGGGTCATCACCTCCACCGGCGCGGACGTGGCGGCCTGCCTGACCGGCGCTGTCGGCGCGCTGTCCGGACCGCTGCACGGCGGCGCCCCGAGCCGCGCCCTGGACACCCTCGACGCGATCGGCACTCCGGAGCACATCGACTCCTGGATCCGCCGGCGCGTACTGGCCGGTGAACGGATCATGGGTTTCGGGCACCCCGTCTACCGCACCGAGGACCCCCGCTCCCGCATGCTGCGGGGCATCGCCGAGCAATTCGGCGGCCCGCTCGTCGAGTTCGCGGTGGAGGTCGAGCGGCAGGTGGAGGCGATACTCGCCGAACTGAAGCCGGGCCGCGAACTCCACACCAACGTCGAGTTCTACGCCGGTGTGGTGATGGAACTCTGCGGTCTGCCCCGCGAGATGTTCACTCCGACCTTCGCCTCGGCGCGTGTCGTCGGCTGGAGCGCCAACATCCTGGAGCAGGCCCAGGACCCCAAAATCATCCGCCCCGCGGCCCATTACGCGGGCCCGCCCGCACCGCAGCCGGTGCCGCTGCCGTAGCGGAAACGGTCAGGGGGGCGGGGGCTCTCGTGCCGGTCCCGGTCAACTGGACGGCCCCGCGCGGTGGCGCTCCGCCGTATCCCTTCCGGTGACGGCGAAGCGCGCGTCGCGCAGACGGCCGGGTGGGGCTGCCCGGGGCAGCCGACCGGGCGGGACTGCCTGGGCGGAGACCGGGCGGGGCCGCATCGGCGGACGGCGGGGTGGGGCCGCCCGCCTAGGCCTCCGGGATGTCCGCCCTGGCCCGCAGCAGGGTCTCCCTGCTGATCACCACGATGCGCTCGTGGTCGGCGCGGCCGGCGTCGGCCGGTAGTTCGCTGTCGAGCGTCGCAGTGGCCTCCGTGCCGATGACGGCGAAATTGCCGTCGCTCAGCTCGAAGATGTCCGGACATGTCTCGCCGGAGAGGCTGCCGCGTTCACGAGGGGACGCACCAATGCGACGCACGATCTTCAAGGGGATCCCGGTCCTTGGAACAGTTGAGGGTAAGGGCGGGGAAAGATTAGCCCCTCGGAAGTTCCCGGTGCTCTCGGGAGTAGCCCAAGTGGGTTTCAAGTCGCCCTGTCCGGCGGGGGGTTCACGGAACACTCGGCGGCGCGCGCCGGGGCGCCCGCACTTTTGTGCCGGTCCGTCACCTGTCCAGGTACGCACCCCGGGTGCCCCCGGGTGCCCCTCGGTGGCGCCGGGTGCTCCCCCCGGTACGCCCTCGCGGCGCGTGCCGGTGAGGCCGATTCGGGTCCCTGGAGCGTCTCTCGGCGGGCCCGCCACCGGAACCGGCGGGCGGCCCGTCACCGGACCCGCCACCGAAACGGCCGGCCGGCCTCTCACCGGGCCCATCACCGGACCCGTCGCCGGAGCCGCCGGCCGGCCTCTCACCGGGCCCATCACCGCGCCCGCCGCCGGGCCCATCACCGCGCCCGTCACCGGACCCGTCACGGGCCCGGTGCCTGGAGGCCCAACTGGCCCTACTCGGCCGGTGGTTCCCCCACCACCCACCACTCGTCGCCGTCCGACTCGTCCAGGTCGCGGATGAGGCCGTCCACCATTCGGCCGACCTTCGCCTCGTCCGACGCCTCTTTGAGGCTCGCCCGTTGATGGCGGGTGGCCTCCCAGTACTCGCGGAAGACCGGGTTCTGGCAGATCACCCGAAGGTGTCCGTAGAGCTCTTCCAGGCTGACGATGCCGATGCGGAAGGCGTGCAGGGCGTTCGTATAGAGCGCGTTGGCGAACAAGTACTGGCGCCGGGTGGTCGGCTCGGCCTCGACGGTGCTGATGACGGCCGCCAGATCCGGGTCGTTCATGGCGGTGGTGAGCAGGTCGAACTGCAATCGGTGCTGGTTGGTGAGGTCGGCGTGCCGGTGGCAGTGATCGGTGTGCTCGAGCTGTTCGACCCGTAGACGCAGTTCTGTGTACCTCCGCTCCCTCGCGGCCAGCAACGCCAGTGCACCCGTCGCGCAGGCGAAGGCGGCAGAGCCGAGGCGTCGCGTTCCGTATTTCTGTGTGGCCATGTCAACCCCCGAGTCAGGCGACCGTCCGCCGGCCGTCGGGTGCGGGGCGACAGGGGAGCGGGACCGGCGAGCGGTGGGCGGCGCGCTTGCCGCCTCCCAGGGTGCCGAGCGGCTCTGATCGGCAGGAGGCGGAGAGGAGGCGCACGGAGGTATGCGAATGTCTTAACAACCGGCGCCGTGCCCAATGTGTGCCCCGCACGCGCCGCTAACAATCGTTCACTTCGCGCCCCTGCGGGGCCCTGTCGTGGCTCCGGCGCCACTCGGGAGCGCACAAAAGGGCGCACTTATCCTGGGCCGGAAGCAGGCGGTGTCGTACGAAAGGTCCAGTGTGAGCAAGCGGCAGATCCCCGTCGTCGTCCTCGCGGGGTTTCTGGGGTCGGGCAAGACCACCCTCCTCAACCGGCTTCTGCGGTACAGCGGGGGCAACCGGATCGGCGTCATCGTCAATGACTTCGGTGCCATCGAGATCGACGCCATGTCCGTGGCGGGGCAGGTGGGTTCGACGGTCTCGCTCGGCAACGGCTGTCTGTGCTGCGCCGTCGACGGCAGCGAACTCGACACCTATCTGGAGAAGCTCACCCGGCCCTCCGTGGGCCTCGATGTGATCGTGATCGAGGCGAGCGGTCTAGCCGAGCCCCAGGAACTGGTCCGGATGCTGCTCGCCAGCGAGAACCCGTACATCGTGTACGGCGGGCTCGTCGAGGTCGTCGACGCCGCGGAGTTCGACGCCACGAGGGAGCGGCATCCCGAGATCGAGCGCCATCTCGCCCTCGCCGACCTGGTGCTGCTCAACAAGACCGACCGGGTGGACGAGGCCGGTCTTGAGCGGCTGCGTACCGCCGTGGGCGGGCTCGCCGACGGAGCGGCCGTGGTCGAGTCGACGTATGGACGTATCGACCCGGAGCTTCTCTTCGACGGCAAGCCGAAGGGGGAGCGGTTCGGGCAGCTGTCCTTCGACGATCTCCGGGACGGCGACGGTCCGTGTGACGGCTACGGTCCGTGCGAGGGCGAGCATCTGCACGACGGCGAGCATCTGCACGAGGGCGGCGTGGAAGGGCACGCGCGCCACGCGCATCTGCATGCCGCGTACGAGAGTCTCTCCTTCACCTCGGACACCGCCCTGCACCCGCGCCGGCTGCTCGACTTCCTCGACGCGCGGCCCGAAGGGCTCTACCGCATCAAGGGGTTCGTCGACTTCGGCGCGCACGACCCGGGCAACCGGTACGTCCTGCACGCCGTGGGCCGCTTCCTGCGCTTCTACCCGGAGCCGTGGCCCAGGGATGCCGAGCGGGTCACGCAGCTCGTGCTCATCGGCTCGGGCGTCGAGGGCGGCAGGCTGCGCGCGGACCTGGAGGGATGCCGGGACACGGAACCGCAGGACGCCCGGGCCGAAGCCATGTGGGGCGTCCTGCGGTACGTGGACGAGCGTGAGCCGGAGTCGGAGCCAGGGCCCGGAACCGGGGCCGAAACCGGGGCCGAAACCGGAGCCGAAGCCGAAGCCGAAACCGGGGCCGAAGCCGAAACCGGAGCTGGGCCCGAGCCCGCGCTCGAGCCCGGACTCGGGTAGCCGCTGCACTGAGGCCGGGGCCGGGGCCGGGGCCGTTACACAGGCCCCGCGACGAACGCCACCGGCTTCGACAGCGAGACGCCCGAGCCGTCACGGCGCGGGTCGACCTCCGGCAGCTCGGCCGGTGTGCCGTTCCGCTGTGCGGCCCGCGCGGGCACCGCGCCCGCCCAGGCCAGGGACAGGCAGTCCTCGCCCTTCAGGAACCGCTGGCAGCGCACACCGCCGGTGGCGCGGCCCTTGCGCGGGTACTGGTCGAACGGGGTGATCTTGGCCGTGGTCTGCACCGAGTCGTCGAGCGTGCCGCGCGAGCCCGCCACCGTGAACACCATGGCGTCGACCGCCGGGTCCACCGCCGTGAACGAGATCACCTTGGCGCCCTCGGTGAGCTTGATGCCTGCCATGCCGCCCGCGGGACGGCCCTGCGGCCGCACCTGGGACGCCTGGAAGCGCAGGAGCTGGGCGTCGTCCGCGATGAAGACCAGATCCTCCTCGCCGGTGCGCAGTTCGGCGGCGCCGACGATGCGGTCACCGTCCTTGAGGGTGATGACCTCCAACTCGTCCTTGTTCGACGGATAGTCGGGGACCACGCGCTTGACGACGCCCTGCTCGGTGCCGAGCGCGAGGCCCGGCGACGACTCGTCGAGCGTCATCAGACAGACCAGCGTCTCGTCGCCCTCCAGGCTCAGGAACTCCGAAACCGGCGCCCCGCCCGAGAGGTTGGGCG
The DNA here is from genome assembly GCF_042665355.1 of Streptomyces monticola. NCBI lineage: Bacteria > Bacillati > Actinomycetota > Actinomycetes > Kitasatosporales > Streptomycetaceae > Streptomyces > Streptomyces monticola. The sequence goes on from NZ_JBHTCF010000001.1 coordinate 140,843, forward strand.
CGGACGCGGTGTCCGGGAGCTGGGGCAGATCGATGACATTGAGCCGCAGGAGGCGGCCCGAGGAGAGCACCGCGCCGACCTCGCCGCGCTGGGTCGCGGGCACCGCGGAGATGATCACGTCGTGCTTGACGCGCTTGGCCTCGGCGTCGAAGGAGACCTCGCCATTGGCCGTGCGCGCGAGCAGGCCCGTCGAGGACAGGAGCACCCGGCACGGGTCGTCGGCGACCTCGAGGGACACGGCCTGCGCGGGCGTGCCCGCGGATTCGAGCAGGACCGTGCGCCGGTCGGTGCCGAACTTCTTCGCCACGGCGGCCAGTTCGGAGGAGACCAGCTTGCGCAGCTCCTGGTCGGAGTCGAGGATCCGGGTGAGCTCCTCGATCTCCGCGTTGAGCTTGTCGCGCTCCGACTCCAGCTCGATGCGGTCGTACTTGGTGAGGCGGCGCAGCGGGGTGTCCAGGATGTACTGCGTCTGTGTCTCGCTCAGGGAGAAGCGCTCCATCAGGCGCTCCTTGGCCTGCGCGGAGTTCTCGCTGGAGCGGATGAGGCGGATCACCTCGTCGATGTCGAGCAGCGCGACGAGCAGGCCCTCCACCAGGTGGAGACGGGCGCGCTTCTTGCCGCGGCGGAACTCGCTGCGGCGGCGTACGACATCGAAGCGGTGGTCCAGATAGACCTCGAGGAGTTCCTTGAGGCCCAGGGTGAGGGGCTGGCCGTCCACCAGAGCGACGTTGTTGATGCCGAAGGACTCCTCCATCGGCGTCAGTTTGTAGAGCTGCTCCAGGACGGCCTCGGGGATGAAGCCGTTCTTGATCTCGATGACCAGGCGCAGCCCGTGGTTGCGGTCGGTGAGGTCCTTGACGTCGGCGATGCCCTGGAGCTTCTTCGCGCCGACCAGGTCCTTGATCTTGGAGATGACCTTCTCGGGGCCGACGGTGAAGGGCAGTTCGGTGACGACCAGGCCCTTGCGGCGCGCCGTCACGTTCTCCACGGCCACCGTCGCGCGGATCTTGAAGCTGCCGCGGCCCGTCTCGTACGCGTCCTTGACGCCGGAGAGTCCGACGATGCGGCCGCCGGTGGGCAGGTCCGGGCCCGGGATGAACCGCATCAGGGTCTCGAGGTCGGCGCCCGGGTGCTTGATGAGGTGGCGGGCGGCGGCGATGACCTCGCCGAGGTTGTGCGGCGCCATATTGGTCGCCATGCCGACGGCGATGCCCGACGAGCCGTTCACCAGGAGGTTGGGGTACGCCGCGGGGAGGGCGACCGGCTCCTGCTCCTGACCGTCGTAGTTCGGGGCGAAGTCGACCGTGTCCTCTTCGATCGACTCCGTCATCAGCGAGGTGGCGTCGGCCATCCGCGCCTCGGTGTACCGCATCGCGGCGGGCGGGTCGTCGTTGCCGAGGGAGCCGAAGTTGCCGTGGCCGTCGACCAGCGGCACGCGCATGGAGAACGGCTGGGCCATGCGCACCATGGCGTCGTAGATCGAGGCGTCGCCGTGGGGGTGCAACTTACCCATGACCTCGCCGACGACGCGGGCGCACTTCACATAGCCGCGGTCGGGGCGCAGGCCCATCTCGTTCATTTGGTAGACGATGCGGCGCTGCACCGGCTTCATTCCGTCGCGCGCGTCGGGCAGGGCGCGGGAGTAGATGACCGAGTATGCGTACTCGAGGAAGGAGCCCTGCATCTCGTCGACGACGTCGATGTCGAGGATCCTCTCCTCGAAGTCGTCCGGCGGCGGGGTCTTCGTGCTGCGGCGGGCCATCGCTGCTGCGGCTCCTTCACGTTCCTGTGCGGGGCAATCTCCAGTTCTGACGCGGACCATTGTGGACCGAGCCACTGACAACGCGGACCGCGACCCGTCCAATCCGCCCTCGCGAGGGCCTCAGAGCATCGCTTACGGCGTACCCGGAGGATCGCTCACGGCGTACCGGCACCGGGAACTTCGCCAGATGTCCGCGCGCTTGCATACAGTGACAGGACTGCCTTGACGTCTGCCATGACGACCGTCATCCGGGCACGTCACCGGCGCGCCATCCCCGTACGTCATCTCGCGATCGAAGGGACTTACATGCCCATGGGTCATACGGCCACGGCCGAGGCCGGCTCCGGCGGCCTGACAGCGACCGAGCACCGCCTCGCCAACGGCCTGCGCGTGGTGCTCTCCGAGGATCACCTGACCCCGGTCGCCGCGGTCTGCCTGTGGTACGACGTCGGCTCCCGCCACGAGGTCAAGGGCCGTACCGGCCTGGCCCATCTCTTCGAGCACCTGATGTTCCAGGGCTCCGGCCAGGTGAAGGGCAACGGCCACTTCGAGCTGGTGCAGGGCGCCGGGGGCTCCCTCAACGGCACCACGAGCTTCGAGCGCACCAACTACTTCGAGACGATGCCCGCCCACCAGCTGGAGCTGGCCCTGTGGCTCGAGGCCGACCGGATGGGCTCGCTGCTCACCGCGCTCGACGACGAGTCGATGGAGAACCAGCGCGACGTCGTCAAGAACGAGCGCCGCCAGCGCTACGACAACGTCCCTTATGGCACGGCGTTCGAAAAGCTCACCGCGCTCTCCTACCCGGAGGGCCACCCCTACCACCACACCCCGATCGGCTCGATGGCCGACCTGGACGCGGCCACGCTCGAAGACGCCCGGAACTTCTTCCGCACGTACTACGCGCCCAACAACGCGGTCCTGTCGGTCGTCGGCGACATCGACCCCGAGCAGACCCTCGCTTGGATCGAGAAGTACTTCGGCTCCATCCCGGGCCACGACGGCAAGCAGCCCCCGCGCGACGGCTCCCTGCCCGAGCGCATCGGCGAGGAGCTGCGCGAGGTCGTCGAGGAGGAGGTGCCGGCCCGCGCCCTGATGGCCGCCTACCGCCTCCCGGAGGACGGCACGCGCGCGTGCGACGCCGCCGACCTGGCCCTGACCGTCCTCGGCGGCGGTGAGTCCTCGCGGCTCTACAACCGCCTGGTGCGCCGCGACCGCAGTGCCGTCGCCGCCGGCTTCGGCCTGCTCCGCCTCGCGGGCGCCCCGTCGCTCGGCTGGCTGGACGTCAAGACCTCGCACGACGTCGAGGTGCCCGTGATCGAGGCCGCCGTCGACGAGGAGCTCGCCCGGTTCGCCGACGAGGGCCCCACGCCCGAGGAAATGGAGCGCGCCCAGGCCCAGTTGGAGCGGGAGTGGCTCGACCGTCTCGGCACGGTCGCGGGCCGCGCCGACGAACTGTGCCGGTACGCCGTCCTGTTCGGTGACCCGCAGCTCGCCCTGACCGCCGTCGGCCGGGTCCTCGACGTCACCGCCGACGAGGTGCGGGAGGTCGCCAAGGCCCGCCTGCGCCCCGACAACCGCGCGGTGCTCGTGTACGAGCCCGTGACCCCCGAAGACGGCGCAGAAGCCGACGGGACCGCCGAGCAAGCCGCACAGGAAGAGGAGGCGGCGAAGTGACCGAGCAGCTCGCCACCATGGAGTTCCACCCGCAGCCCCAGGCGGGCGCGGCCAGGCCCTGGGCGTTCCCGGCCCCCGAGCGCGGCGCGCTGCCCAACGGCCTCACGGTCCTGCGCTGCCACCGCCCCGGCCAGCAGGTCGTCGCCGTCGAGATCAGCCTGGACGCGCCGCTCGAAGCCGAGCCCAAGGGACTTGACGGCCTTGCCACCATCATGGCGCGCGCCTTCTCCGAGGGCACCGACAAGCACTCCGCCGAGGAGTTCGCCGCCGAGCTGGAGCGCTGCGGCGCCACGCTCGACGCGCACGCCGACCACCCCGGTGTCCGGGTCTCCCTCGAAGTCCCGGTCTCCCGGCTCTCGAAGGCGCTCGGCCTGCTCGCCGACGCCCTGCGCGCCCCGGCGTTCGAGGACAGCGAGATCAAGCGCCTCGTGCGCAACCGGCTCGACGAGATCCCGCACGAGATGGCCAACCCGTCGCGCCGCGCGGCCAAGGAGCTCTCCAAGGAGCTGTTCCCGGCCACCTCGCGCATGTCGCGGCCGCGCCAGGGCACCGAGGAGACCGTCGAGGCCATCGACGCCACCGCGGTGCGGGCCTTCTACGACGCGCATGTGCGGCCCGCCACCGCGACCGCCGTCGTGGTCGGCGACCTGGAGGGCACCGACCTCGACGCGATGCTCGCCGAGACCCTGGGGGAGTGGACGGGCAACACGGCACAGTCGCGCCCCGTCCCGCCCGTCGTCGCCGACGACACCGGCCGTGTCGTCATCGTCGACCGTCCCGGCGCCGTCCAGACGCAGCTGCTCATCGGCCGCGTGGGACCCGACCGGCACGACAGCGTCTGGCCCGCCCAAGTCCTCGGTACCTACTGCCTGGGCGGCACCCTGACGTCCCGACTGGACCGCGTCCTGCGCGAGGAGAAGGGCTACACCTACGGTGTGCGGTCCTTCGCCCAGGTGCTGCGTTCGGGCCCGGACGGCAGCGGCGCCTCCATGCTCGCCATCAGCGGCTCGGTGGACACACCCAACACCGGCCCGGCTCTGGACGACCTGTGGAAGGTGCTGCGTACGCTCGCGGCCGAGGGCCTCACGGACGCCGAGCGCGATGTCGCCGTACAGAACCTCGTCGGCGTGGCCCCGCTGCGCTACGAGACGGCGGCGGCCGTCGCGGGCACCCTCGCCGACCAGGTCGAGCAGCATCTGCCCGACGACTTCCAGGCGCAGCTGTACCGGCGTCTGGCGGAGACCGGCACCGTGGAGGCCACCGCGGCCGCCGTGAGCGCCTTCCCGGTGAACCGTCTGGTGACGGTCCTCGTGGGCGATGCCGCGCAGATCGCCGAGCCCGTGAAGGCGCTCGGTATCGGTGAAGTGACGGTTGTCACGGGCTAGTAGAAGCGGGCGACGGACCTCGGACCCCGGTGGTGTATGTGCCACCGGGGTCCCGTTATGTCCGAAATTTCAGGGTGGTTGAGGGTCTGCCCTGTGGCGTGCACTACAAAAGGCCCGTTGTGTTTGTGGTTTGAAAGATGTCCCGTTTAGCGTCGGTCCGGCTGTTCGTCAGCAATGCGCCGCACCCGCGGCACCGAACAGTCATCGCCGAGTCCCCGCATGGCGCGAGCCAGGGGAGCCGGGGACCCACTCAGTCCCTGGGGTGAATCGGAGGCCCTCCTGACCGGGGGCGTCCGTAGGAGACCTTCCTGCTCCGAACCCGTCAGCTAACCCGGTAGGCGAGAGGGAAGGAAAGGACACAGCCACTTCATGGCCTTCGCCCGTGCCACCGGGAAGCACCGCCGTCCGAACCGTCTGACGCGCAAGAGCGCCAACATCGCGGGCGTAGCCGCCCTCACCACGACCGGCGTCATCGGCACCCTTGCCTCCCCGGCACTCGCCGCGGACACCGCCGCCGCCGAAGACACCGGCATCAACCAGGCCGTCTCCGTGGGCGGTTCGCTCGCCGACCACATCGACGCCCAGGCCGTCGCCCAGCAGGAGGCCGCCGAGCAGGCCGCCGCGCAGAAGAAGGCCGAGGAGAAGGCCGAGGCCGAGGCCAAGCGCAAGGCCGAGGCGAAGGCGAAGAAGGAGCGCGAGGAGAAGGAGCGCAAGGAGCGCGCTGCCCGCGAGGCCGAGCGCAAGCGCCTCAACAGCTTCACCTCGCCGATCCCCGGCTCCTACGTCTCCACCGGCTACAAGACCGGCGGCGCCGTCTGGTCCTCCGGCAGCCACACCGGCATCGACTTCCACGCCGCGTCCGGCACCGCCGTGCACGCGGTCGGCTCGGGCACCGTCGTCGAGGCGGGCTGGGGCGGCTCGTACGGCAACAACGTGGTGATCAAGATGAACGACGGTACGTACACGCAGTACGGCCACCTCTCGTCCATCGGCGTCTCGGTCGGCCAGTCCGTCACCCCGGGCTCCCAGATAGGCCTCTCGGGCGCCACCGGCAACGTGACAGGCCCGCACCTGCACTTCGAGGCCCGTACGTCCCCCGACTACGGCTCGGACATCGACCCGATCGCGTACCTGCGCTCGCACGGCGTGAGCGTCTGACACGACGCCGCGTCAAGGAAGGCCCCTGGCACTCGCCGGGGGCCTTCCTTGTGTGTGGGGCCCCGGGGCGTGTTCTGGCCAAAAGATATCCATGGATTCCCGCCGCCCATCGGAAATTCAAGTGTGCTGCAATAGAGTCACTTCTCGGCGTCGCTGAACGAGCGTCAATCGACCGCGTTTCACGGGGATGCGGCGCGTATTTCAAGAGTCGGAGGTCCGGTCATGCGCATTCCCGCGCACTCGGTATGCACGGCCATCCGGGACGACATCGTCGCCGGTGTCTTCGAGCGTGGCAGCCGGCTCACCGAGGAAGTGCTCGCCCGCCGCTACGGCGTCTCCCGGGTCCCGGTCCGCGAGGCCCTGCGCACGCTGGAGGCCGAGGGCTTCGTCAGCACCCGCAGACACGCGGGCGCCTGCGTCGCGGAGCCAAGCGCGCAGGAGGCGGCCGACCTCCTGGAAGTCCGGCTGCTGCTCGAACCGCTGGGCGCGGCCCGGGCCGCGCAGCGCCGCACCGAGGCACATCTCAAGGTCCTGCGCGGCCTGGTGCGGCTCGGTCAGGAGCGGGCCCGCAGAGGTCACAGCGAGGATCTGCGCTCCCTGGGCGGCTGGTTCCACGAGACGCTCGCCCAGGCCTCCGGAAGCGCCGGCCTCACCGCCCTGCTGACGCAGATGCGCCACAAGATCGCCTGGATGTACACCGTCGAGCCGCAGGGCAGGGCGGTGGAGGACTGGGCCGAGCACGGCGCGATCGTCGACGCGGTGGCCCGCGGCGACGCGGAGCGCGCGAGGGCGCTGACCGCTCAGCACGCCGAGCGCTCGACGGCCGGGCACCGGCTGCGGTTTCCGGGTGACGGGGGCCGGGTGGGGCGGGTGATCGCGGTGAGGGGTTCGCAACATTCCGTAAACATGGCGAGCGGTCGAAATTAACAGGCGCCGTATACAAAGGGGGATATTCGGCGGGGGTATTTTTTGCTGCCCATTTCCTGTCGACGTCGGCGTGAATTTTGGTTGCGGATTCTTTTACCCCCTCCCCGCCCCTTCCCGAAAGTCCTCAGCGGACAGCTGCCCTCAATCGCCGGACGGGCTGATATATCAGCCCGTCCGGCGATCGCGGTGCGGGATGGCGGGAGGGGGAACAACGACAGGTGCCCCGCAGACCCGGGGGTCTGCGGGGCACCCGCTGAAGCGATTCGCCTGTTCAGGTCAGGCGGAGCCGTGGGCTCAGACGGTCTCGGGGAGCTCCTCGAGACCCTCCGCGACCAGCTTCGCCAGACGGTCGAGCGCGGCGTCCGCGCCATCGGCGTCGGAGGCCAGCACGATCTCCTCGCCACCCTGCGCGCCCAGGCCGAGCACCGCGAGCATGGACGCGGCGTTGACCGGGTTGCCGTCGGCCTTGGCGATCGTCACGGGGACACCCGCGGCGGTGGCCGCACGGACGAAGATGGAGGCGGGACGGGCGTGGAGGCCCTCGGCCCAGCCGACGTTGACGCGGCGCTCAGCCATGTGATGCTGCCCTTCAGGTTTCACTCAAGCCTTGTCTAGACCACTGTCTCATATCTCGACGGGTGCTCCGGCAAGTCTTTCGTCCGTACTCCCGCCGCCCTTCGGCCCTCCTACCTTGCATCGAGCCCGGCAGGCCCGCGACCCGTACCGGACCCTGCCGCGCACGGTCACCGTACCGGCCTCGCGCATGGTCACCCGTACCGCCCACACGCGCCGGCCCGGACCGCCCGCGCCCCGGATCGGCGGCGTCCGCACCCCCTACCAAGAGCGCCCGCCCGCCGTACCCTGGGCCGCATGCAGACCCCGCCAGAGCACGCCGGGTACCCCGCCCACTGGGAGGCCGACGTGGTGCTGCGCGACGGCGGCACCGCGCGGATCAGGCCCATCACCACCGAGGACGCGGACCGGCTTGTCAGCTTCTACGAGCAGGTCTCCGACGAGTCCAAGTACTACCGCTTCTTCGCCCCGTACCCCCGTCTGTCCGACAAGGACGTGCACCGCTTCACGCACCACGACTACGTCGACCGGGTCGGCCTCGCGGTCACCGTCGGCGGCGAGTTCATCGCGACGGTCCGCTACGACCGCATCGACGCCACCGGACGCCCCGCCGCCGCGCCCGCCGACGAGGCCGAGGTCGCCTTCCTCGTGCAGGACGCCCACCAGGGCCGCGGTGTCGCCTCCGCGCTGCTCGAACACATCGCGGCGGTCGCGCGGGAGCGCGGCATCCGCAGGTTCGCGGCCGAGGTGCTGCCCGCCAACAACAAGATGATCAAGGTCTTCCGCGACGCCGGCTACGAGCAGAAGCGCAGCTTCGAGGACGGTGTCGTACGCCTGGAGTTTGACCTGGAGCCGACGGAAGCCTCCCTCGCCGTGCAGCGCGCCCGTGAACAGCGCGCCGAGGCCCGCTCCGTGCAGCGCCTGCTCACCCCCGGCTCCGTTGCCGTCATCGGCGCCGGGCGCCGTCCCGGCGGCATCGGCCGCACCGTTCTGCAGAGCCTGGTCCACTCCGGGTACAGCGGCCGCGCGTACGCGGTGAACAGCGCCTTCGACGCCGGGCAGAGCGAGCTGGACGGCGTCCCCGCGCACCGCTCGGTGACCGGGATCGACGAACCCGTCGACCTCGCGGTGGTCGCCGTACCCGCCGACCGCGTCCCGGCCGTCGTCGCCGAATGCGGCGAGCGCGGCGTCCAGGGCCTGGTCGTCCTCTCCGCCGGATACGCCGAGTCGGGGCCCGAAGGGCTGGCCCGGCAGCGGGAGTTGGTGCGCCAGGCGCGCTCGTACGGCATGCGCCTCATCGGCCCCAACGCCTTCGGCGTCATCAATACGTCGCCTCAGGTGCGCCTCAACGCCTCGCTCGCGCCCGCCATGCCGACGGCCGGGCGGATCGGCCTGTTCACCCAGTCCGGCGCCATCGGCATCGCCCTCCTGGCCGGTCTGCACCGGCGCGGCGCGGGCCTGTCGACCTTCGTCAGCGCGGGCAACCGGGCCGATGTGTCGGGCAACGACGTGCTGCAGTACTGGTACGACGAGCCGGACACGGACGTCGCGCTCATGTACCTCGAATCCATCGGCAATCCAAGGAAGTTCAGCCGCCTCGCCCGCCGCACGGCAGCCGTCAAACCGGTCGTCGTGGTCAAGGGCGCCCGGCACTCGGGCGCACCGACCGGCCATGCCGTACCCGCGACACGCATCCCGCACGAGACTGTCTCCGCGCTCCTGCGCCAGGCCGGTGTCATCCGCGTCGACACCGTCACCGAGCTGGTGGACGTGGGCCTGCTGCTCGCCGGGCAGCCGCTGCCCGCCGGGCCGCGGGTGGCGATCCTCGGCAACTCGGAGTCCCTCGGCGTGCTCACCTACGACGCGTGCCTGGCGCAGGGGCTGCGGCCGCTGCGCCCCCTGGACCTGACCACGGGTGCCACGCCGGACGACTTCCGGTCCGCGCTGTCCGCCGCGCTCGCGGACGCCGACTGCGACGCGGTGGTGGTGACGGCCATCCCGTGGGTCGGCGGCGAGGGGGCCGCGCAGTCCCCGCAGGCCCTGGCCGCGGCCCTGCGCGAGGCCGCCGCCGAGGGCCCGGCGAAGCCGGTCGCCGTGGTGGAGGTCGAGCTCGGCCATCTCGCGGAGGCGCTGTCGGCGGCCTCCCGTACGGCCCCCGGTGCACGGGCCCCGGGCGCACCCGCCCCGGAAGCGCCCGCCCCCGCACAGGCACGCGCGGCAGAGGCGGAAGCCCCTCGCGACACCCCGGCCGCCCCGGGCACCCCGGCCGAGGCCCCGGGCACCCCCGGCGCCTCGGCCGCCCCAGCCACCCCCGGCGCCCCAGCCGCCCCCACCCCCCAACTCCCCCCACCCGTCCCGCGCTCCACCGGCATCCCCTCCTACCCCGCCGCCGAACGCGCCGCCCGCGCCCTCGGTGAAGCCGTGAAGTACGCCCAGTGGCGCCGCGACCACGCCGAAAGCCCCGGCCGCGTGCCCGAGTACGACGACGTCGACGAGCGCGGCGCCGCCGAGCGCATCGACGCCCTCCTCGCCGCCCGCGACGGCGACCGCGGCTTCGACCTCGCCCCGGACGACGCCCACGACCTGCTGCGGCGGTACGGCATCCACGTACACCCGGCCAAGGCGGCACCCGAACCGGACGCTGCCGTGCTGGCCGCGGCGGAACTCGGCTATCCGGTCGCCCTGAAGACCACGGCGCCGCATCTGCGGCACCGCGCCGACCTCGGCGGCGTCCGCCTCGACCTGGCCAACGAGGCACAACTGCGCCGCGCGTACGCCGAGTTGACCGACACCTTCGGCAAGCCCGCGGAGCTGCGCCCGGTCGTGCAGGCCATGGTGCCGCGCGGGGTCGACACCGTCGTACGCGCCGCCATCGACCCGGCCGTCGGCGCGGTGCTGTCCTTCGGGCTCGCCGGGGCGCCGTCCGAGCTGCTCGGCGACACCGGGCACCGCCTGGTGCCGGTCACCGACCGGGACGCCGCGGGACTCATCAGATCGATCAGGACCGCCCCGCTCCTGTTCGGCTGGCGCGGCTCCGCGCCCGTCGACACCGCGGCACTCGAAGAGCTGCTGCTCCGGGTGTCACGCCTGGTCGACGACCATCCCGAGGTCGTCTCGGTCGGCCTCGAACCGGTGATCGTCGGACAGCGGGGCGTCTCCGCGCTCGGCGCCACCGTGCGGCTCGCCCCGCCCCCGGCCCGCACCGACCTCGGCCCGCGCACCCTGCCCGCCTACTGACGCCCGATACCGGCCCGAGCGCGGGCCGAGCACTGAGTGCCACGACGCTCCCCGGGCCCCCGTAGGATGGTGCGCATGGCGAAGACCGGTACGACGACCCAGGGGCTGCGAGCGGCGATCGAGCGCAGCGGCTATTACCCGGCCCTCGTGGCCGAGGCGGTGGAAGCCGCCGTCGGCGGGGAGCCGATCGCTTCGTACCTGGTGCACCAGGAGACCACCTTCGACGCCAACGAAGTGCGCCGCCATGTCACCGTGCTCGTCCTGACCGGCACCCGCTTCATCGTCAGTCACACCGACGAGCAGGCTGCCGACTCCACTTCTCCCACGCCGTACGCCACCACGTCCACGGAGTCCGTGAAGCTCGGCCGGATCTCTTCGGTCGTGGTCAGCCGTGTCGTCGCCAACCCGGAGAAGTACAAGCCCGGCAGCCTGCCCCGCGAAGTGCTGCTCACCATCGGCTGGGGCGCCGTCGCCCGGATCGACCTGGAGCCCGCGGCCTGCGGCGACCCCAACTGCGAGGCGGACCACGGCTATACGGGCAATTCGACCGCCGACGACCTGAGCCTGCGCGTCAGCGAGGCGGGTGACGGCCCCGACACCGTGCGCCAGACCCTGGAGTTCGCCCAGGCGCTCTCCGAAGCCACGGCCGCGACCGCGGCCCCCGGCCACTGATGGCCGAGCCCACCGCGCTCTGGCCGGACGACCCGGAGATCCTCACCGTCGACTCCGCCCCCGTGCCCGCCTACGGCACCGGTTCGCTCGCCGATCTGCTGCCCACGCTCGTGGCAGGAATGGGCGTCCAGGTCCCCGGCTCCGAGGCCGTCATCCCGGAACTCCTGCCGGCCGACCGGAACTGCGTCTTCCTGATCGACGGCCTCGGCTGGGAGCAGCTGCTCGCGCACCCCGACGAGGCGCCGTTTCTGACCTCCTTGATCAGCAGCTCGCGCGGCGGCACCGGGCGGCCCCTCACGGTCGGCTTCCCCGCCACCACCGCGACCTCCCTCGCCTCGGTCGGCACCGGCCTGCCGCCCGCCGCGCACGGACTGCCCGGCTACACCGTGCGGAACCCGGAGACCGGCGCGCTGATGAACCAGCTGCGCTGGAACCCATGGACCCCGCCGCACAGCTGGCAGCCCTACCCCACGGTCTTCCAGATCGCCGCCGAGGCCGGTGTGCACACCGCACAGGTCTCCTCCCCGGCCTTCGCGACCACCCCGCTCACCCAGGTCGCCCTCAGCGGCGGCACCTTCCACGGCCGCCTCTCCGGCGAGGAGCGCATGGACCTCGCGGCCGAGCAACTGGCCGCCGGTGAGCGGTCGTTGGTCTATACGTACTACTCCGAAGTGGACGGCAAGGGCCATCGTTTCGGTGTCGACTCCGACCCCTGGCGTGGCCAGCTGATGTATGTCGACCGCCTGGTGCAGCGCCTCGCGGAGCAGCTGCCGCCGCGTACCGCCCTGTATGTCACCGCCGACCACGGCATGATCGACATCCCCTTCGACGAGCAGCACCGGATCGACTTCGACGAGGACTGGGAGCTGCGCGCCGGCGTCGCCCTGCTCGGCGGCGAGGGCCGCGCCCGTCATGTCTACGCCGTCCCCGGCGCCGAGCACGACGTCCTCACCTGCTGGCGCGAGGTGCTCGGCGAGCAGTTCTGGGTGGCGAGCCGCGAAGAGGCCCTGGCAGCGGGCTGGTTCGGAAAGCCTGGCGCGTGCGACGAGCGGGTATACGGCCGCTTGGGAGATGTCATCGCCGCCGCCCGCGACGACGTCCTGATCATCGCCTCCGAGCGGGAGCCCAAGGAGTCGGCGATGGTCGGCAACCACGGTTCCATGACGGCGGTCGAGCAGCTTGTCCCGCTCCTCGAAGTCCGCACCTGAGCGCTGAGCGCCCGCACCTTCTTCCGTACGCCCCGAAAGGCCTCAACTCCCCATGCCCGAGCTGGTGTTCTTCTCCGGAACGATGGACTGCGGAAAGAGCACCCTCGCTCTGCAGATCGAGCACAACCGCTCGGCCCGCGGGCTGCAGGGCATGATCTTCACGCGTGACGACCGGGCGGGCGAGGGCAAGCTGTCCTCACGGCTCGGCCTGGTCGTGGATGCCATCGAGGCCGCGGAGGGCTTCGACTTCTACGCGTATCTCGTCGACCACCTCTCACAGGGCGGCCGCGTGGACTACGTCATCGCGGACGAGGCGCAGTTCCTGGCGCCGGACCAGATCGATCAACTGGCGCGCGTCGTCGACGACCTGGAACTCGATGTCTTCGCCTTCGGCATCACCACCGACTTCCGCTCCAAGCTCTTCCCCGGCTCCCAGCGCCTGGTCGAACTGGCCGACCGGATGGAGCGCCTCCAGGTCGAGGCCCTGTGCTGGTGCGGTGCCCGCGCCACGCACAACGCCCGCACCGTGGGCGGCCGGATGGTGATCGAGGGCGCGCAGGTCGTGGTGGGTGATGTGGACGCGGTGAACGACATCGGCTACGAAGTGCTGTGCCGGCGCCACCACAGCCGTCGTACGACGGCCGCGGGGGCCCACGCGGCGGCGCTCTCGCCGGATGTGCTGCCGGTCGACGAGTCGGTGCGCCGCCGCTGAGCCGAGGGCGTCGGACATCGCCCGGACTGCCCGGCGGTGTCAGGCGGGGGAGTGGACGACGGTGAAGACGGCACCCTCCGGGTCCGCGACGGTCGCCATCCTTCCATGGCCGCCCTCCGTGGGCTGGCGCAGCACATGCCCGCCGAGCTCCACGATCCGCGCGGCCGTTTCGTCGACGTCCTCGACCTCGAAGTACGTCATCCAGTGGGCGCCACGGTCGCGCGGCAGCGACTGCCCCACCCCGTGGATACCCGCCACCGGACGGCCGTCCAGATGCAGGGTCAGATAGTCGAAATCGGCGGATACCACGGCCTCTTCGGCGTAGTGGAAGACGGACTCGTAGAACTTGCCGACCGACGCCGTGTCCCGGGTCACCAGCTCGTTCCACACCGGGGTGCCGGGGAGGCCCTTGCCGGAGATGCCCAGGTGTTCCGTGGCCTGCCAGACGCCGAAGACGGCGCCCGCCGGGTCGGAGGCGATGGCCATCCGCCCCGCTTCGGCGGCATCGAGCGGGCCGACGGCCACGGTGCCGCCACAGCAGCGGATCGTGTCCACCGTGGCGTCGGCGTCATCGGTGGCCAGATAGGGCGTCCACGCGTTCGGCAGATGCCGATCGGGCGGAAGTTGGCCGATTCCGGCCACCTCTTGGCCGTCGAGCAGCGCACGTACGTAGGGGCCCAGCTGTTGTGGGCCGGGACGGAACTCCCAGCCGAACAGCGCGCCGTAGAAATCCTGGGTCGCGGCCATGCCATGCACCATCAGACTCACCCAGCAGGGCGTGCCAGGTGTGTGCCGAGCTGCGGACTCGGTCATCGTCTCTCTCTCCTCGGACCTTCATGGTGATCCACTGGGGTGCCGGACCAGATGCTTGCACCACCCGTCGCACCCTGCGCTCCGGCCGCGCCGCGCTCTGCGGGATCTTGGGAGAGGATGCCCGGATTGCGGCTGCTCACCCTGGTTTCCCCACCGGTGCCGGTTGATGTCGATCAACGGAACACCCGGCGGAGCAGGGTAACCGCCCCTGGACGGGGCGGCCAGACCTTGCGCAAGGATGTGCCCTATGAAAGCCATCATCTCTGGACCCGAACTTGCGAGCGACTTGAAGGGCGAGTACCCGCCAGTACTTTTGGATGTCCGTTGGCAGCTGAGCGCGGCGAAGGCGTCGGGTGAGCCGCCCTTCGACGGTCACAACGCGTATCTGACCGGACACATTCCCGGTGCCGTCTTCGTCGACCTGGACACCGCGCTTGCCGGTCCGCCCGGCGCCGGCGGCCGCCATCCGCTGCCGGACCCGGAGGTCTTCGGCGCCGCGATGCGCGCGGCCGGCGTCTCGGCCGACCGTGACGTGGTCGTGTACGACGGCGGCCAGGGCTGGGCCGCGGCGCGCGCCTGGTGGCTGCTGCGCTGGGCGGGGCATCCGTCCGTACGTGTCCTCGACGGCGGCCTGGCGGTCTGGGGCGACGAACTGACCACCGAGGTGCCGGTGCCCGCGCCGGGGGACTTCGTGCCCGCACCGGGGGCCGTCCCGGCCGTGGACGCCGACGGAGCGGCCTCCCTGGCCCGCAGCGGCCTCCTCCTCGACGCCCGCGCCGCGGAGCGCTACCGCGGCGACGTGGAGCCCATCGACCGGGTCGGCGGCCATATCCCCGGCGCGGTCTCGGCGCCCACCACGGAGAACGTCGGCCCCGACGGCCGCTTCCTGCCGCGCGCCGAACTGGCCGACCGCTTCAGGTCACTTGGCGCCACCGAGGACACGCAGGTCGGTGTCTACTGCGGCTCGGGTGTCTCCGGCGCCCACGAGATCCTCGCCCTTGCGGTGGCGGGCATCCCGGCGGCCCTGTACCCGGGCTCGTGGTCACAGTGGTCCGCGGACGAGTCACGGCCGGTGGCGACGGGGCCGGATCCGCAGTAGCGCGATCGATGGGGCACGGCGTAGGGGCCCGGGCCATGAGATGGCCCGGGCCCCTACGCCGTACGCGTGCTTACGTATTCACGTATTCACGCGCTCACGCGCTCACGCGCTCACGTACGGCTGATGTCGCTTCGTTTCTGCTTCATTCCTGCTTCTTGCGCCGTGTGCCGAACACGATCTCGTCCCAACTCGGCACCGCGGCCCGCCTGCCGGGGCGCACACCGTCGGCCTCCGCCTGCCGGTCCGTGGTGCCCACGAGCCGGTCGCGGTGTCCGGCGACCGAGCGCGGCATCAGCACATCCGCGTACGCGGAACCTGCGGACGCGGCCGGGGCCGGGGGCTCCTCGGCCTCCGGTTCCTGCTCGGGCTCCTCGGCGGTCGGCCGCTCCGTGGTGGTCGACGTGGTCGAAGCGGTCGTGGCCGAGGCCGCCGACGCGGTGGAAGCCGCCGGTCCCGGGGCGGGACGCTCGGGCACCACCATGTCGCCACGGAAGCTCGGCACCGCCTCCAGGAGGCTGGTCAGTGAGTCCCGCTCACGCTCCTGCTCCTCACCGCTCTCCGCCTCCATGGGCTCGGGCGCGGACGGCGAGGGCACGCTCGGGCGGTCCAACTGCCGGTCGAGGGCGCGGTCGAGCGGCCGGTCCCTGGGCAGCCGTGCGATCCGCGGCACGAACGGGAAGCTCGGCTCGGGTGGCGCGATGTCGTCGGACTCACCGATCAGTGAGCGCGCCTCGTCGTCCACGGCCTGCACGAGCCGCCGCGGCGGGTCGTAGGTCCAGCTCGCGGCGTGCGGTTCGGTCGCGACGCGGTAGACGAGCAGGACTTCCCAGGTGCCGTCGTCACGGCGCCATGAGTCCCACTGGACGGACTCCTTGTCGGCGCCGCGCAGGAGCAGCCGCTCCTGGACGGCCTCGCCGAGCTGGGGGCCGGTGTTCTCGCCGGGGCGGCGGACCGGGGTCTTGCGGGCCCGCTCCGCCATGAACGCGCGCTCGGCAAGGACGGGGCCCTCGAAGCGGCGCACCCGGTCGACGGGGATGCCGGCGAACTGGGCGACCTCTTCGGCGGATGCGCCGGCCCGTATCCGGGCCTGGATGTCGCGGGGGCGGAGGTGGCTCTCCACCTCGATCTCGATCTGGCCGAGGCGTGGGCGATCGCCGCGCACTGCCGCGCGCAGCCGTTCGTCGATCGGAAGCGTGTACTCCGTCGAGTCCGCAGCCTTCAACACCAGCCGTGTGCCGTCGTTGCTGACGGCCACGACACGCAGTTCGGGCATGGGGACCTCCCGGGTGGTGCCTGCCGACGTCACGTGCGTCGCTGCTTCCGCTAGTCGAGTGTGGCCTGCCCGGGTGCAGCCTGCCACAACCTTGCCGAGTTGCCCGGCGTGTCGGGCATGGGCCCTGGAGCGCCGTTATGGCACGGTTACCTATTCGCAACGCTAAGTGACCAAGTTGGTCACCCTGTGCAGCGAGCCCCCTCCCGGAGATGCTGAATCGCTCCCGGGCACCCAGGTTGGAGACCGGACCCAGGGCTGGCAACAGTACTCCATTCGGGCCACTCGGGTGGACCGCCGCGCCGCCGAAGTTCTCATGGGGCAAGGGAGTTGGCGGCCCTAGATCACAAACCCGCTGCTTACGAGGGTGTGCTGCTTCACAGAATCCCCCGAAACGGAACTATCCGCTTCGCCCAATTGTCACTTCTTAGTGCAGTCAGGAGCGAACGGCAATCAAGGGACGGGGATGGCAGACAAGGCAGATACCGGGCAAACCGGTAAGAAGCCGAAGGAAAAGAAGATCGACCTGAATGTGCCGCAGGTCGCGGGCGGTGCTGTCGCGGCGGTCGTCGCGGCCAAGCTGGCGTCGAGCTTCGGTGTCTACGGCACGATCCTCGGTGCCGGTCTGGTCAGTGTCATCGCGACCTGTGGTGGCACGGTCTTCCAGCACTTCTTCTCGCGCACCGGTGAGCAGGTGCGCGAGGTCGCCGTGAAGGCCAAGCCCAGAGGCCGCCAGGTGCCGATGACTTCGGACGGCCGTCCGGTGCCGTCCACGTTCCGCCCGGAGGCCACGGCCACCGGGCCCGTGAACCGTGCGGCCGCCGCCGGGGCCACGAGCGGTCCGGTGACGACCACGTGGCGGCCGGGGGCGGTCGGCGTGGACGCGGACAGGACCACGGCGCTGCCCACCGTGGCGGGGGCCGCCGCCGACGCGGACAGGACCACGGTGCTGCCCACCGTGGCCGGGGGGACGGCGGCCGAGGGGGCGCCCGGGGCGGAGAAGACCCAGCTGCTGTCCTCCGTCACCGTGCCCGCTGCCACCGGTGACGCCACGCAGATGCTGCCGCGGGCCGACGAGACGATGCTCCTGCGCAAGCCCGACGCCGCCGGAACGGGGGAGCCGGGCACCGACGAGGAGACCCGGCTGCTCGGCGCCGCGCTGCCGCTCGACGGAGTCTCCGGCCCGGATCAGGACGGGGCCACCGACGAGTACGGCGAGTCCACCGTGCACGGCAAGCGGATCAAGAGCTGGAAGCGGCCGCTCCTCGGGGCGGCGCTGGTCTTCGGTGTGACGATGGCGGGGATCACGGCGTACGAAATGGTCTCCGGCGACAGCTTCAGTGGCGGTCCCGGCACCACCGTCGGCAACGCGTGGCGGCCGGACTCCGCGAACTCCGGCAGCCGGCACGACGACACCCCGAAGGGCACGCCCTCGACCCCGTCGACCGACGGTCACTCCACCCCCGGCACCGGTCAGCAGTCCCCGGGCACCAACGACCCGACCGGCTCCCCGGACGACGGCCGCACCCACCCCACGCCGACCCCGAGCCCCTCGCACTCCGACAAGCCGACGCCCACGCCGACCCCGACGCCGCCCACCCCGACGCCCACGCCGCCGACCCCGGACCCGTCCGGTGACACCGGGGGAGCCGACGGGGGCCAGGGGCAGAGCCAGGGCGGCACGCCCGAGTAGCCCCGCGCGCCCGGACCGGGCAGCCCTATGCGCCCAGGACCCGGCGCAGGTAGTCGTTCCCGAACTGCCTGCCCGGGTCCAGGCGTTCGCGCAGGGCGGTGAACTCGCCGAAGCGCGGATAGACCGAGGACAGATACTCCGCGTCGCGGGTGTGGATCTTGCCCCAGTGCGGCCGCCCCGCGTGCTCCGTGAAGATCTTCTCGGCGGCGGTGAAGTACGACCGGTACGGCGTGCCCTTGTACATGTGCACGGCGATGTACGCGGTGTCGCGGCCGGACGCCGTGGACAGGGCGATGTCGTCGGCGGGCGCCGTACGCACCTCGACGGGGAAGCTGATGCGCAGGCCCGAGCGGTCCACCATCGACTTCAGCTCGCGCAGTGCGGGCACCAGCGCCTCGCGCGGCACGGCGTACTCCATCTCCACGAAGCGCACCCGGCGCGGAGATGTGAAGACCTTGTAGGGGATGTCCGTATAACTGCGGGCGGACAGTGCCTTGCTGGAGATCTTCGCGATCGAGGGGATGGTGGCGGGAAAGGCGCGGCCCAGTGAATTGACCGCCTGGAAGAGGCCGTTGGAGAGGAACTCGTCCTCGAACCAGCCGCTGACGGTGCCCACCGGGGCCTCGGGGCCCGCACTGCGGTTGTTGCGCTTGGTGTTGCAGTTGCCGGTGTGCGGGAACCAGTAGAACTCGAAGTGCTCGTTCTCCGTGACGAGTTGATCGAACTCGGCGGTCACCTTGTCGAACGGCATGGGCTCTTCGCGGGCGGTGAGCAGGAAGACCGGCTCCACGGCGAAGGTGATCGCGGTGATGACGCCGAGCGCGCCGATGCCGATCCTGGCCGCCGCGAAGACCTCCGGGTTCTCCTGCGCCGAGCAGGTCAGGACGGTGCCGTCGGCCGTGACCAGCTCAAGACCGCGGATCTGGGCGGATATCGAGGCCGAGTCACGCCCCGTGCCGTGGGTGCCGGTGCTGGTGGCGCCCGCGACGGTCTGCTCCATGATGTCGCCCATGTTCGTGAGCGAGAGGCCCTCGCGGGCCAGCGCGAGGTTCAGGCGCTTGAGCGGAGTTCCCGCCTCCACCGTGACCGTGCCGGCCTCCCGGTCGATCTCACGGATACCGGTGAGAAGGTCCGGGCGGATCAGGACGCCGTCCGTGGCGGCCGCCGCGGTGAAGGAGTGGCCGGTGCCGATCGCCTTCACCCGCTGACCGTCCTCGGCCGCCGTGCGCAGGGCGGCCGCCAGCTCGTCCACCGAAGCGGGAGTCACCTCCCGTGCCGGACGCGAAGTGACGTTCCCCGCCCAGTTACGCCACGGGGCCTGTCGCCGCGGACCGCCCCTGCCGTTCGCCGTGCCCGTCGTCTGCGCTGTGTTCATCGGCCCCTCCCCGCTGCGGCACCGGCCTGTTCAGCCGGCGATACCCCAGGAACGCGACCGCGACCGCGACGGCCCCGGCCACCGCCGGCACCGCGTACCCCGCGTCCGCCCCGGCCGAGTCGATCACCCAGCCGGACGCCGACGAGCCGAGCGCGATCCCGACCGCGAGCCCGGTCGACGTCCAGGTCATGCCCTCGGTCAGTTTCGCGCGTGGTACGTGCTGTTCGACGAGGGCCATGGTGGTCACCATCGTCGGCGCGATGGAGAGGCCCGCGACAAACAGCGCCACGGCCAGAAACGGAAGGTTCCCGACCAGTTGAAGCGGGATCATACTCACGGCCATCGCACAGACACCCAGCAGCCACCGGCGGGCGGCACCGCCCTTGAGGTGGAGCAGCCCGAAGACCACGCCGGCCAGGCAGGAGCCCAGGGCGTAGACCGCGAGCACCAGGCTGGCGGCCGCCTTGTGGCCCTCCTCCTCGGCGAAGGCCACGGTCACGACGTCGATCGCCCCGAAGATCGCTCCGGTGGCGACAAAGGTCGCCACCAGCACCTGCAGTCCGGGCGACTTGAGCGCCGAGCCGCGCGTGTGGTGCTCACGCGGGTGCGGCACGGGTTCGGTGCGGTGCTGCGCGGTGAGCCAGAAGACGCCGATGGCGAGGAAGAGCGCGGCGAGCAGCGGCCCCGCCTCCGGGAACCAGACGGTGGACAGACCGATCGAGACGATGGGTCCGAAGATGAAGCAGATCTCGTCGACCACGGACTCGAAGGAGTACGCGGTGTGCAGCTTGCGCGGATCGGTCTGGTAGACCCACACCCAGCGCGCCCTGACCATGGAGCCGACGCTCGGAACGCAGCCGGCGCAGGCCGAGAAGAGGAACAACGTCCAGTCGGGCAGCCCCAGTTGGGCCGAGACGAGCAGTCCGGTCACGGCCGTGAGCGTGACGAGCGTCGCCGGCCTGAGCACCTTGCGCTGCCCGTGCCGGTCGACGAGCCGGGAGATCTGCGGGCCGATCACCGCGGCCGAAAGGGCGACGGTCGCAGACAGCGCGCCCGCCAGGCCGTACCGCCCCGTGAGCTGCGAAATCATCGTCACGATGCCGATGCCCATCATCGCCAGCGGCAGTCGCCCGAAGAATCCGGCGGTGGAGAAGGCGCGGGTGCCGGGGGCGTCGAAGATCGCGCGGTAGGGGCTGGGCAAGGGGTGCTCCGGTAAGGCCTGCAGACGGGTCTTACAGCTTACGTCCGGGAAGGGGGCGGCCGCACCGTGATTTCGGCGCGGGCGGGTTTCCGGTGTGCTCGGACCGGGTGGCAGGATCGAACCATGTCAGAAGCGCCCCGCCCCGATGCCGGCCCTCTCGATCCCGGCCCTTACGACGCCCTCCTGCTGCTCTCCTTCGGCGGCCCCGAGGGTCCGGACGATGTCGTCCCGTTCCTGGAGAACGTGACCAAGGGCCGCGGCATCCCCAAGGAGCGGCTCAAGGAGGTCGGGCAGCACTACTTCCTGTTCGGCGGCGTGAGCCCGATCAACGACCAGAACCGGGCGCTGCTCGACGCGCTGCGCAAGGACTTCGCCGGGCACGGCCTCGACCTGCCGGTCTACTGGGGCAACCGCAACTGGGCGCCGTATCTGACCGACACCCTGCGCGAGATGGTGACCGACGGCCACCGCCGCATCCTGGTCCTGGCGACCAGTGCGTACGCCTCGTACTCGGGCTGCCGCCAGTACCGCGAGAACCTCGCCGACGCCCTCGCGGCCCTGGCGGCGGAGGGCCTCGAGCCGCCGCGGATCGACAAGCTCCGGCACTACTTCAACCACCCCGGCTTCGTCGGCCCCATGATCGACGGCGTTGTGAAGTCCCTGGCCGAGCTGCCCGACGACGTCCGCGCCGGTGCCCACCTGGCGTTCACCACGCACTCCATCCCCGACGCCGCCGCCGACACCTCGGGGACCGTCGAGGAGCACGGTGAGGGCGGCGCGTACGTCAAGCAGCACCTGGACGTGGCGCGGCTGATCGCGGACGCGGTGGCCGAGCGGACCGGTGTGGCGGACCGGCCCTGGCAGCTCGTCTACCAGTCGCGTTCCGGCGCCCCGCACATCCCGTGGCTGGAGCCCGACATCTGTGATCACCTGGAAGAGCGGCACGCGGCCGGTGCGCCCGCCGTGGTGATGGTGCCGATCGGCTTCGTCTCGGACCACATGGAGGTGCTGTACGACCTCGACACCGAGGCCACCGCCAAGGCCGCCGAGCTCGGCCTGCCGGTGGCGCGCTCGGCGACGGTCGGCGCGGACCCGCAGTTCGCGGCGGCGGTCAGGGAACTCGTCCTCGAACGGGCCGGTACGGAGCGCGGCGAGGACGTCCGCCCTTGCGCCATCGGGTCGCTCGGCGCGAGCCACGACCTGTGCCCGGTGGGCTGCTGCCCGGCCCGAGCGCCCCGCCCCGCCGCCGCGGGCGCCGACAGCCCCTACGCGTAAGGAACCCCCGTGACAGCCCCTGTGACCGACCAGCTGAAGGCCGAACTCCTCGAGCTCGCCCTCGAGGCCGCCGACCGCGCGGGCGCCTTCCTGCGCGAC
This sequence comes from Streptomyces monticola, assembly GCF_042665355.1. Classification (NCBI taxonomy): domain Bacteria; kingdom Bacillati; phylum Actinomycetota; class Actinomycetes; order Kitasatosporales; family Streptomycetaceae; genus Streptomyces; species Streptomyces monticola. The sequence continues at coordinate 162,979 of NZ_JBHTCF010000001.1, forward strand.
GGCCGCCCCGAGGACCTCGGCGTGGCCGCGACCAAGACCAGCGCCGTCGATGTCGTCACCGAGATGGACATCGCCTCCGAGAAACTGATCACCGGCTTCCTCGCCGACCGGCGGCCCGATGACGGCTTCCTCGGCGAAGAGGGTGCGAGCGTCGAGGGCAGCAGCGGCGTCGAGTGGGTCATCGACCCCATCGACGGCACCGTCAACTACCTGTACGGGCGCCCCGCCTGGGCCGTCTCCATCGCCGCGCGCAAGGACGGCGAGACGGTCGTCGGCGTGGTGCAGGTGCCGATGCAGGGCGAGACCTTCCGCGCGGTCCTCGGCGAGGGCGCGTTCGTCGACGAGCAGCGCCTCAAGGTGGGCGCGGCCCCCGCCTTCGGCCAGGCCCTGCTCGGCACCGGCTTCGGTTACCTGGAGGAGCGCCGGGTGCGGCAGGCCGATGTGGTCCGGCAGCTGATCCCGCAGGTGCGGGACATCCGCCGCGGCGGCTCTGCGGCGATCGACCTGTGCGATGTCGCCATGGGCCGCCTGGACGCGTACTACGAGCGCGGACTGAACCCCTGGGACTTCGCCGCGGGCGATCTCATCGCGCGCGAGGCGGGTGCCCTGGTGGGCGGCCGCCCCGGCGACGGGCCCTCCGGGGAGCTGACCGTGGCGGCGCCGCCCGGCCTCTTCGAGACCCTGCAGGGAAAGCTGGAGGACCTGGGCGCCTGGCACGACTGACCGGCCCCCGAGCACGGCGAAGGGCCCCGGCACCTGGGCGGTGCCGGGGCCCTTACGCATGCGTACGCGCTGCTCGGGCGGTCGGGTGGACGGGCTGGTCGGATGGGCCGGCCAGCCGTTCCTGTCAGACGTGCTGGGCGACCTGCACGCCATGCTCGGCGGCGAGGCGGTGCAGATCGTCGAGCTCGGACTGCTCGACTTCCACGAGGAAGTCGTCGCCGTCCTCCTGGGCCCGCGTGAGGTCGGACTCGGTGGCCCTTATGCGTTGCAGGAGCCCTGCGGTGAATGCGTCCATGGTTGCGCCCCCTCGTCGTGGGTCGTGGTCGGTGGCACGGGGGTGTGCCCTCGGAAGGGGCGATCACGTCTCGTGCCGCTACGCAACGGAAGCGGTTCGTGGCGTGCCACATGCACAGAGTGATCGCGGGTGTGCAGTCGTCCTCCCCCGGGTGCCCGGGACGGAAACCTCAACTCCCCGTCGAATCCCGGAATTCCGCGCTCCCCGGGCCGTCTTACAGCCGGTTTATGGCCGAAAGAGGCAGGATGGAGGCACTCACCACTCGTGACCAGGCCTGCCCGGCATAGGGCCAAGCGGAAGGACAGGGACGTGCGCGTACTCGTCGTCGAGGACGAGCAGCTGCTCGCCGATGCGGTGGCCACCGGACTGCGCCGGGAGGCCATGGCCGTCGACGTCGTGTACGACGGCTCGGCCGCTCTCGAACGCATCGGCGTCAATGACTACGACGTCGTCGTACTCGACCGTGACCTCCCGGTCGTACACGGCGACGACGTCTGCCGGAAGATCGTCGAAATGGGCATGCCCACCCGCGTCCTGATGCTCACCGCCTCCGGTGACGTCAGCGACCGCGTGGAGGGCCTCGAGCTGGGCGCCGACGACTATCTGCCCAAGCCCTTCGCCTTCACCGAGCTCACGGCCCGTGTGCGCGCCCTGGGACGGCGTACGACGGTGGCGCTGCCGCCGGTCCTGGAGCGCTCCGGCATCAAGCTCGACCCCAACCGCCGCGAGGTCTTCCGCGACGGCAAGGAGATCCAGCTCGCCCCCAAGGAGTTCGCGGTCCTCGAAGTGCTGATGCGCAGCGAGGGCGCGGTCGTCTCGGCCGAGCAGCTCCTGGAGAAGGCCTGGGACGAGAACACCGACCCCTTCACGAATGTGGTGCGGGTCACCGTCATGACCCTGCGCCGCAAACTCGGCGAGCCCGCCGTCATCGTGACGGTGCCCGGCTCCGGTTACCGGATCTGATCCCTCCATGGCCTCGACTCCGGCGCCACCGACGGCGCCTCCCAAGCCGACGTATGCCCCGGCGCGCCCGGAGCCGCCGTTCCCGTGGCTGCGCCCGACCATCCGGATACGGCTCACGCTGCTGTACGGCGGCATGTTCCTGATCGCCGGCATCCTGCTGCTCTCGATCATCTATCTGCTGGCGGCGCAGGCCGTGCACGTCGGCAACGAGGTGCCGTTCCGGATCGTCGAGGGCAAGTTCACGATCCAGAGCAGCGCCTGTCCGGCGCTGTCGGGACGTGAGTTCCAGAGCGAGAGCGAGTTCAACGCGGCGATGAACTCGTGTATCAACCACCAGCGCCAGCAGGCGCTCGACGACCTCCTCAGCCGCTCCCTGCTGGCCCTCCTGGGGCTCAGCGTGATCGCGTTCGCCTTCGGGTACGCGATGGCGGGCCGGGTGCTCTCGCCGCTCGGCCGCATCACCCGTACCGCCCGTCAGGTGGCCGGCTCGGACCTGACCCGGCGGATCGAACTCGACGGGCCCGACGACGAGTTGAAGGAGCTCTCGGACACCTTCGACGAGATGCTGGACCGCCTGGAGCGCGCCTTCACCGCCCAGCAGCGCTTTGTGGCGAATGCCTCGCACGAGCTGCGTACGCCCCTCGCGATCAACCGCACGCTCCTCGAAGTGCATCTGTCCGACCCCGGTGCGCCGCCCGAACTCCAGCAGCTGGGCAAGACACTGCTCTCCACCAACGAGCGCAGCGAGCAGCTGGTCGAGGGACTGCTGCTCCTCGCGCGCAGCGACAACCAGATCGTGGAGCGCAAGCCCGTCGACCTCGCCGAGGTCGCCTCCCGCGCCCTCGACCAGGTGCGTCCCGAGGCAGAGGAGAAGGGCGTGGAGATCCGTGGGGAGCGCGGCCTCGCCGTGGTCCAGGGCAATGGCGTCCTGCTCGAGCGGATCGCCCTGAACCTGGTGCAGAACGCCGTCAGGTACAACGTCGACGAGGCGGGCTGGGTCGAGGTCAGGACCGAGGCCAAGGACGGCCAGGCGGAGCTCGTGGTCACGAACACCGGCCCGGTGGTCCCGGCGTACGAGATCGACAACCTCTTCGAGCCCTTCCGGCGCCTGCGGACCGAGCGCACCGGCAGCGACAAGGGCGTCGGCCTCGGCCTGTCCATCGCCCGGTCGGTGGCGCGGGCACACGGGGGCCGTATCATCGCGGAGCCGCGCGAGGGGGGTGGTCTCGTGATGCGAGTCACCCTGCCTCTCTGAGATGCTGCTGCGGATTCGTCGACGTTCGCTTTGAGCGGAATTTTCGGGACCTGATCCCGGGAGAGCCGTGTGGAATCGATCACAGACGCGAATTTCCAGCCATCTACTCTCCGTGATCGCGAAGGTCGTCGGAAAGCCGGGAAAATCCGGGTTTTCGGGGGTCTTGATCACGGGAAGTACACGGGGTGGCGCCCGTGAAGTGCGACAAACGGACCGTGTACGGTCCCGATCGCCATCCAAGCCGATCACCTCTTCAGGGGTGCGGTTGGGTGTCGATTGAGTAACAGACCTTGATGTGAGGCAAAATCTCCGCCTCGGGTCGGGCACAAGTCCGGCCTCTCACGCGTTACGTGCGCTGGAGACACCGCAGACACCCAGAGGGGGAGAGCGACATGGCAACGGATTACGACACTCCACGCAAGACCGACGACGACGTCGACTCGGACAGCCTTGAAGAGCTCAAGGCCCGTCGGAACGACAAGTCGGCCTCGACCGTCGACGTCGACGAGTTCGAGGCGGCAGAGGGGATGGAACTGCCCGGCGCGGACCTCTCGAACGAAGAGCTGGCCGTCCGGGTTCTGCCCAAGCAGCAGGACGAGTTCACCTGCATGAGCTGCTTCCTGGTGCACCACCGCAGCCAGCTGGCCCGCGAGAAGAACGGCCAGCCGATCTGCCGCGACTGCGACTGAGGCGGGGGTCGGCCGTGACAGGCTCGACCCCGCCCCGGAAGCGGCTCTTCCGGAAGCGGTACGCGGACGGTGGCCCGGCCACCGCCCCCGGACCGTCCGACGGCGCACGTGACGACGAGCGGGGCCCCCAGGCCTCGCTCGAAGCGGCGGACGCCCAGGGCGCGCCCGAGGCGCGTGCCGGACGCATGGCCGCCGTCAAGGACGGCGTACGCAAGGGCGGTCGCGGCGCGAAGGCCGGAGTCGGCTACCTCGCCGACCGCATCATCGAGAACGCACCGCGCATCCCGGTGCGGGATCTGGCCGCCCTGCAGAAACAGTTCCCGGGCCTCGGGCCCGAGCAGATCGCCGACAAGCTGGTGGCCGGGGCGCGTAACGCCACCTCCACCGTCGGTGCGGGTGTGGGCGCGGCCGCGATGCTGCCCGTGCCGCCCGCGATGCCCGCCGAGCTGGCGGCCGAGATCACCGGCGTGGCCGCGATCGAGCTGAAGCTGATCGCCGAGCTGCACGAGGTCTATGGCTTGCGGCCGCCGGGCAAGCTCAAGCAGCGCACCACCGCGTATCTGACCTCCTGGACGGAGGAGCGCGGGATCGACGTGTCCAAGCCGTTGACGATAAATGCCGCGCTCGGCGGACAGATGAAGCGCGAGCTACGGCAGCAGATCATGAAGCGCATGGTCAGAAATCTGCCGAACCTGATGCCGTTCATGGTCGGAGCCGCGGTCGGGGCGTTCATGAACCGCCGCGACACGGGGAAGCTGGCCGCCAAGGTCCGCAAGGACCTGCGGGCCCACCAGGTGCCCTGGGACGCGCTGCAGGCTCTGCCGCCCCTCGACTCCTCCCCGGAGTCGCCCAAGGAGCTGGGGCACTAAGCGCCCCGCAGGAAGCCCGGTGCAGTCCCGTATGGCCCTGTGGGTGCGTCGTGGCTGGTCGCGCAGTTCCCCGCGCCCCTTCGGGGACGCAACGAACGCCCTACTTGCTCAGCTCCGCCACCAGCGCCTCGGGGTTGCGCGTGGAGAGGTACAGATACGGCGTCGGGTCCTGTGGGTCCGTGACCGGGATGCGTACCGCCGTCGGCACGTAGCTGCGCAGCAGCATGAAGGCGCGGGGGTCGGCCTTGTGCGTACGCCAGGCACGCGCCTCGTCGGCGTCCAGGGGCTCCGCCGGGCCCAGGGCGGACAGGGGGAGCCGGGCGTCTCCGGCGATCAGCGAGCCGGCCACCACGCGGATCCGCGCCGAGCCGTAGGAGCTGACCGCGACCGCCGCGAGCGCGGCCGCGCCGATCAGTCCGCCGAGCATCGGGAGTGCGCCCAGGGGCAGCAGGATCAGGCCGCCGGAGATACCGATGAGACCCGTGATGACCCACCAGGAACGGGGCGCGGTGAGGCGTTCGTCGTAGTTTTCGGCGGAGAGCTGCATGCGGCCAAGCTTGGCATGGTGCTCTCGCGAGGAGGCCGCGCGGGTAAGGTCTGCGCCTGTGAGTGGACGAACACCTTCGTTGACGCCCCCGGACGACGCCGTGGCGCCGGTGCGGCACCCCGATGCCCCGGCCCCCGGCGAGCTGCTCGGCGCGCACTACGAGTACTGCTTCGGCTGCGGGCACGGCCAGCCGCACGGACTGCACCTGGAGGCGCGGGCCGGTGAAGGCGTCGCGATCAGTGCCGAGTTCACGGTCAAGCCCGAGCACCAGGGTGCGCCCGGGCTCGCGCACGGCGGCGTGCTCGCCAGCGCGCTCGACGAGACGCTCGGCTCTCTGAACTGGCTGCTCCGGGTGATCGCCGTGACCGGGCGGCTCGAGACCGACTTCGTGCGGCCCGTGCCCGTGGACACCGTGCTGCACCTCGACGCGGAGGTCACCGCGGTTGCCGGGCGCAAGATCTTCTCGACGGCCACCGGGCGGATCGGCGGCCCGGACGGGCCGGTCGCGGTCCGTGCCGATGCGCTGTTCATCGAGGTGAAGGTCGACCACTTCATCGACAACGGCCGTCCCGAAGAGATCAAGGCCGCCATGGACGACCCGGACCAGGTCCGGCGTGCGCGTGCCTTCGAGGTGAACCCGTGAGCCAGGAAACCCTGCCGACCCGCGCCCCCGTCGACGTACTGCTGCGGCGTCTGGACCCGGACGTGCCGGTTCCCGGTTATGCCAAGCCCGGGGACGCCGGGGCCGATCTCTGCACTACGCAGGCGGCCGAACTCGCCCCGGGGGAGCGGGCGGTTCTGCCCACCGGGGTGTCTATCGCGCTGCCCGAGGGGTACGCGGCCTTCGTGCACCCGCGATCCGGGCTCGCCGCCCGCTGCGGTGTCGCCCTCGTGAATGCCCCGGGGACGGTGGATGCCGGGTACCGTGGGGAGATCAAGGTGATCGTGGTGAATCTCGATCCGCGCGAGCCCGTGCGGTTCGAGCGCTTCGACCGGATCGCCCAACTGGTCGTCCAGCAGGTCGAGAAGGTGCGCTTCCACGAGGTCGCGGAGCTTCCCGCATCGGCACGGGCCGAGGGGGGCTTCGGGTCCAGTGGCGGGCATGCCGCCGTGGACGGCTCTACGGGTGGGAATCGATACGCTTCGGTCGTATCCGACCGGGAAGGACAGTGACGTGTTCGGACGTCGCAAGAAGAGTGATGCCGCCGAGGGCGCGGCCGGCGAGGCCGAGCAGGTCGACGAGGGTGTGACCCCCGCTGACGATGCAGCCGCGGCGGACGACGCGGGCGAGCCGCGGCGGATGAACCTCCCGCCGGCGCCCCGTCCCGACGGACCCTGGGACGCCGCCGAGGTCCGTGAGCCGGGCGAGGGCCGTGTCGACCTGGGCGGCATCTTCGTGCCCGGAGTCGAGGGCATGGAGCTGCGTGTCGAGGTCGCGGGGGACGCGATCGTCGCGGCGACCGTGGTGCTGCGCGAGAGCGCCATCCAGCTGCAGGCCTTCGCCGCCCCCAAGAAGGAGGGCATCTGGGGTGAGGTCCGCGAGGAGATCGCCTCGGGCATCACCCAGCAGGGCGGTGTGATCGACGAGATCGAGGGTCCGCTCGGCTGGGAGCTGCGGGCCCAGGTGCCGGTGCAGCTGCCGGACGGCACGGGCGGTGTGCAGATGGTGCGCTTCGTCGGCGTCGACGGTCCGCGCTGGTTCCTGCGGGGTGTCATCTCCGGCCAGGGTGCGGTGCAGCCCGAGGCGGCCGGTCTGCTCGAGCAGATCTTCCGGGACACGGTGGTCGTCCGTGGTGACGGTCCGATGGCGCCGCGCGACCCGATCGTCCTGAAGCTGCCGGACGACGCCCAGATGGTGGCCGAGGGCGGCGTGAAGGAGGAGAACCAGGAGGAGTCCCGGTTCTCCGGCGGGATGGGGCAGCTCGCCCGCGGTCCCGAGATCACCGAGGTTCGATAGCCGTAGCGGCTGCTGTGCCGCGGCTGCTGCTACGGCTGCAGCAGCCGCTGTCGCCGCAGCCCGGCCGCAGGGCCGTGTCCCCGAGGGGATGCGGCCCTGTGTGCGTTTCGGGGCGTTCAACTGCCGCTGCCCGTACGGAAGTCGGTCCCGCGCCCGGGGCCGCCGCCCTCGGGCGCCGCGCTTCTCCCGGCCGGGGGAGCATCAGAATCGCGTCAAATGAGCGGGCTCCGGCCACCCCGAGTCCGAAATGCCGGAAATCCGCGCCGTAAGGTCTACGCAGCGTACGCAGCTGTTTTCGGAAGACAATGGGGCCATGGGACGCGGCAAGCTTCGGATATACCTCGGTGCGGCACCGGGCGTGGGCAAGACCTACGCCATGCTGTCCGAGGCGCACCGTCGCGTGGAGCGGGGCACGGACTGTGTGGTGGCCTTCGTGGAGCACCACGGGCGGCCGCGCACCGAGGTCATGCTGCACGGCCTGGAGCAGGTGCCGCGCCGCGACCTCGAGCACCGGGGCAGCGCCTTCACCGAGATGGACGTGGACGCCGTCCTGGAGCGCCGCCCGGCCGTCGCCCTCGTCGACGAGCTGGCCCACACCAACGTCCCCGGCTCCCGCAACGCCAAGCGCTGGCAGGACGTCGAGGAGCTCCTCGCCGCCGGCATCGACGTCGTGTCGACCGTCAACATCCAGCACCTGGAGTCCCTCGGCGATGTCGTCGAGTCCATAACCGGCGTACGCCAGCGCGAGACGGTCCCGGACGAGGTGGTGCGCCGGGCCGACCAGATCGAGCTCGTCGACATGTCGCCGCAGGCCCTGCGGCGCCGGATGGCGCACGGCAACATCTACAAGCACGACCGCATCGACGCCTCCCTGTCCAACTACTTCCGGCCCGGGAACCTCACCGCGCTACGGGAGCTGGCGCTCCTGTGGACCGCCGACCGCGTCGACGAATATCTGCAGGAGTACCGGGGCGAGCACAACATCCGCTCCACCTGGCAGGCCCGCGAGCGGATCGTGGTGGGGCTGACCGGCGGGCCCGAGGGGCGCACCCTGATCCGTCGTGCGGCGCGCCTGGCCGAAAAGGGCGCGGGGGGCGAGGTGCTCGCCGTCTACATCGCCCGCAGTGACGGTCTGACCGCGGCCTCACCGAAGGAGCTCGCCGTCCAGCGCACCCTCGTGGAGGATCTGGGCGGCACCTTCCACCACGTCATCGGCGACGACGTACCGACCGCCCTCCTGGAGTTCGCGCGTGGCGTCAACGCCACCCAGATCGTGCTCGGCTCCAGCCGCCGCAAGGCCTGGCAGTACGTCTTCGGGCCCGGAGTCGGGGCGACCGTGGCCCGCGAGTCTGGCCCCGACCTGGACGTCCACATCGTCACGCACGACGAGGTCGCCAAGGGCCGCGGACTGCCCGTGCCCAGAGGCGCCCGGCTCGGCACATCGCGGCTGATCTGGGGCTGGCTGGTCGGTGTGGCAGGGCCGGCGCTGCTCGCGCTGGTGCTCACACAGATCGATATGCACCTCGGCCTCGCCAACGACATGCTGCTGTTCCTGGCGCTGACCGTGGCGTCGGCGCTGCTCGGCGGGCTGCTGCCGGCGCTGGCCTCGGCGGCGCTCGGCTCGCTGCTCCTGAACTACTTCTTCACCATGCCCACCCACCGGTTCACGATCGCCGACCCCCGCAACATCGTGGCCATCGTGGTGTTCGTGGGCGTCGCGGTGTCGGTGGCCTCGGTGGTGGACCTCGCCGCCCGCCGCACGCACCAGGCGGCCCGGCTGCGCGCCGAGTCGGAGATCCTGTCGTTCCTCGCGGGCAGTGTGCTGCGTGGTGAGACGACTCTCGACGCGCTGCTGGAGCGGGTCAGGGAGACCTTCAACATGGAGTCGGTGGCGCTCCTGGAGCGGGCCAGTGACCGGGACCCGTGGACGTGCGCGGGCAACGTCGGGCCCACGCCGCTCGGACGCCCCGAGGACGCCGATGTCGACATGCCGGTGGGCGACCACATGGCGCTGGCGCTGTCGGGGCGTGTCCTGCCGGCCGAGGACCGGCGCGTATTGGCGGCTTTCGCCGCGCAGGCCGCGGTGGTCCTTGACCGGCAGCGGCTGCAGAGCGAGGCCGATCAGGCACGGGCGCTGGCGGAGGGCAATCGGATCCGGACCGCGCTGCTCGCCGCCGTGAGTCACGATCTGCGTACGCCGCTCGCCAGTATCAAGGCCTCGGTGTCCTCGCTGCGTTCGGACGATGTGGAGTGGTCGGAGGCGGATCAGGCGGAGCTGCTCGAAGGGATCGAGGACGGTGCGGACCGGCTCGACCACCTGGTGGGCAATCTCCTCGACATGTCGCGGTTGCAGACCGGCACCGTCATGCCGCTGATCCGCGAGATCGATCTCGACGAGGTCGTGCCGATGGCGCTCGGCGGTGTGACCGAGGGCAGTGTCGACCTGGACATTCCCGAGACGCTGCCCATGGTCGAGGTCGACAAGGGGCTCCTGGAGCGGGCGGTCGCCAACATCGTGGAGAACGCCGTCAAGTACAGCCCCGACCAGGAGCCCGTCACGGTCGCCGCCAGTGCCCTCGGCCGGCGCGTGGAGGTCCGTGTCGTGGACCGCGGCCCCGGCGTCCCCGACGAGGCCAAGGACCGGATCTTCGAGCCGTTCCAGCGTTATGGTGACGCCCCGCGCGGCGCCGGAGTGGGCCTCGGGCTCGCCGTGGCGCGCGGCTTCGTCGAGGCGATGGGCGGCACCCTGAACGCGGAGGACACCCCGGGCGGCGGTCTCACCATGGTGCTCACCCTGAAGGCCGTCCCGCTCCGGCAGGCGCCCGCACCGCCCGATGTCTCCGCGCAGGTCGGCTCATGACCGCAGCGGACCTGACCCGGGCGGCCCCCGCCGCCCGCACAGCCCTCCCCGCCCCCACACCCTCTCCCGCCCCCACAGCCCTCCCCGCTCGTACCGCAGAAAGGCAGGACCGGATGACCCGGGTGCTCGTGGTCGACGACGAGCCGCAGATCGTGCGCGCCCTCGTGATCAACCTGAAGGCGCGCAAGTACGAGGTGGACGCGGCCGCCGACGGCGCCTCCGCCCTCCAGCTCGCCGCCGCCCGTCACCCCGACGTGATCGTCCTGGACCTCGGCCTGCCGGACCTGGACGGCGTCGAGGTGATCAAGGGCCTGCGGGGCTGGACCAGGGTGCCGATCCTGGTGCTCTCCGCCCGGCACAGCTCCGACGAGAAGGTCGAGGCCCTGGACGCGGGCGCCGACGACTACGTCACCAAGCCCTTCGGCATGGACGAGCTGCTCGCCCGCCTGCGCGCCGCCGTCCGCAGGGCCGAGCCCACCGGGGCGGGCGACGACGAGGTCCTGGTGGACGCCGGGGACTTCACCGTCGACCTGGCGGCGAAGAAGGTGAACCGCGGCGGACGCGACGTACGCCTGACCCCCACGGAGTGGCACCTCCTGGAAGTCCTCGTACGCAACACGGGGCGTCTCGTCAGCCAGAAGCAGCTGCTCCAGGAGGTGTGGGGGCCCTCCTACGGCACCGAGACCAACTACCTGCGGGTCTACATGGCCCAGCTGCGCCGCAAGCTGGAGACCGACCCCTCGCACCCCGAGCACTTCATCACCGAGCCGGGGATGGGGTACCGGTTCGAACGCGGACGGGAACGGTGACGTGCGGTGACGGTGAATCGTCGCCACCGGCCTTGATCCGGTGTCGGTGGGCCCCGGTACGCTTCCTGTATGAGTGCTGTTCCTCGTTCAGAAAAGCCGGCAGGCCGGTTCCGCCGGATGCTTGACCGGCTGTCCTCGTCGCAGGAGGAGCTGGATTCGGAGGAGCTCCGTGAGGACGCCGAGACGGCAGGCTGCATTCGCATCGGCGACTGCCACGACCGCCAGGTAGTCACCGTTACTGGTACCTTGCGCACGGTCACGCTGCGCCCACGCGCAGGCGTCCCCGCCCTGGAGGCCGAGCTGTTCGACGGCTCCGCCGCCCTGGACGTGGTGTGGCTCGGCAGACGCTCCATAGTGGGTATAGAACCGGGGCGCAGGCTGATTGCATCGGGCCGGATCTCGATGAGCCGGGGCCGCCGGGTGCTCTTCAACCCGAAGTACGAACTCAGACCGCTTGGACGGGAGTAGCCGGTGACGTCTGTCGACAAGCCGACCGACCACACCACCCCGGGACAGGCCGGCGGGCCTGACGGTCAGGCCGGAGCGCCCGGTGGCGACGCGAAGTCCGCCGACGGCGGTTCGAAGGCCGTGACCGAGGCCGCGCTCTTCGAGGCGTTCGGCGGCCTGCGGGGAATGGTGGAGACGGTCCTTCCCGGACTGCTCTTCGTCACGATCTACACGATCAACAAAGACCTGCATCTCTCGGCGATCGCGGCCCTGGGTGTGTCCCTGCTGCTCGTCGTGGTGCGCCTGGTCATGAGGGACACCGTCAAGCACGCCTTCAGCGGTGTCTTCGGTGTCGCCTTCGGTGTGGTCTTCGCGATGATGACCGGGAACGCCAAGGACTTCTATCTGCCCGGCATGCTCTACACCCTCGGCCTGGGCATCGCCTACATCGTGACGACCCTCGCCGGCGCCCCGCTGATCGGCCTGATCCTGGGCCCGGTCTTCAAGGAGAACCTCTCCTGGCGCACCCGCAACCCGGGCCGCAAGAAGGCCTACGCGAAGGCCAGTTACGCCTGGGGCGCGATCCTGCTCGCCAAGTGCGCGATCCTCTTCCCGCTGTACTGGTGGGCGGACACCGAGCAGCTCGGCTGGGTCCTGGTCGCGCTCAAGATCCCGCCGTTCCTGCTGGCCGTCTGGCTGACCTGGGTCTTCCTCGCCAAGGCGCCGGCGCCGATCGATGTCTTCGCCGAGATGGAGGCGGCCGAGGCCGCCGAGAAGGCGGAGAAGGAGCGCAAGAAGACCGAGGCGGCGTTCGGCGAGCAGATGGCGCCTGTGGTGGACGAGACGCTGCAGCGGCTGGTCGAGGACCAGCCGAAGCACCGTAAGTCATAGCTCTTACGGCCCTTACGGCCCTTACGGCCCTTACGAGGGTGCTGACGCGCCCCGCGCCGCAGGGCCGCAGCAAACGGAAAAACGGAGAAGGGGCCCGGAACCAACAGGTTCCGGGCCCCTTTCGCGTATCGCTCGCTACGACGCCCGTCAGGGCGCCCGCTACGACTCCTTGCGTACCGAAAGGAGGTCTTCCAGCTGCTCCTCGCGGGCCTGCGCGGCCACGAACAAGAGCTCGTCGCCCGCCTCCAGGGAGTCCTCGACCGTGGGGGCGAGTACCCGCGTGCCACGGATGATCGTCACCAGCGAGGTGTCCTCGGGCCACTGGATGTCGCCGATCGTCGTGCCCGCGAGGGCCGACTCCGGCGGCAGGGTCAGCTCGACCAGGTTGGCGTCGCCGTGGCTGAAGCGCAGCAGCCGCACCAGGTCACCGACGCTGACGGCCTCCTCGACCAGGGCCGACATCAGACGCGGCGTGGAGACCGCGACGTCGACGCCCCAGGACTCGTTGAACAGCCATTCGTTCTTGGGGTTGTTGACCCGGGCGACGACGCGCGGAACGCCGTACTCGGTCTTCGCGAGCAGCGAGACGACCAGGTTGACCTTGTCGTCGCCGGTCGCGGCGATCACGACGTTGCAGCGCTGCAGCGCCGCCTCGTCCAGGGACGTGATCTCGCAGGCGTCGGCAAGGAGCCACTCGGCCTGCGGCACCCGCTCCACCGAGATGGCGGTCGGGGCCTTGTCGACGAGGAGCACCTCGTGCCCGTTCTCCAGGAGCTCACCCGCGATGGAGCGGCCGACGGCGCCTGCTCCGGCAATGGCGACGCGCATCAGTGACCGCCCTCCTCAGGGCCCTCGGCGAACGCCGCTTCGACCTTCTCGACCTCGTCGGTGCGCATCATCACGTGCACCAGGTCGCCTTCCTGCAGCACCGTCTGGGACGTCGGCAGGATCGCCTCGCCCAGGCGGGTGACGAAGGCGACGCGGACGCCGGTCTCCTCCTGCAGCTTGCTGATCTTGTGCCCGACCCAGGAGCTCGAGGCATGCACCTCGGCGAGCTGGACCCCGCCGGTGGGGTCGCGCCACAGCGGCTCGGCTCCGGAGGGCAGCAGCCTGCGCAGCATCTGGTCGGCGGTCCAGCGGACCGTCGCGACGGTCGGGATGCCGAGGCGCTGGTAGACCTCGGCGCGGCGCGGGTCGTAGATACGGGCCGCGACGTTCTCGATGCCGAACATCTCGCGGGCCACCCGGGCGGCGATGATGTTCGAGTTGTCGCCGCTGCTGACGGCGGCGAAGGCGCCGGCTTCTTCGATGCCCGCTTCGCGCAGGGTGTCCTGGTCGAAGCCGACGCCGGTCACGCGGCGCCCGCCGAAGCCGGAGCCCAGTCGGCGGAAGGCCGTGGGGTCCTGGTCGACCACCGCGACCGTATGCCCCTGCTGCTCCAGGGTCTGCGCGAGTGCTGCTCCCACTCGACCGCAGCCCATGATGACGATGTGCACGACCGTCCTTCCGGCTGGCGTAAGTCAAATACTGCTGATGTGACCTTGATGGGCCTTTGTCTCAGGCTTAACAGGGTCTCAGACAGAGGCACAAGCTACACAGTCGCGGGAGGCGGGTGGGCGGGCCCCCTCATGACCGCTTACGATCCTCTGCGTGTCCAAACTGACCGACGTGCCCAAACGCATCCTCATCGGGCGCGCACTGCGCAGCGACCGGCTGGGAGAAACGCTCCTTCCGAAGCGCATCGCGCTTCCTGTGTTCGCGTCCGACCCGCTCTCCTCGGTGGCGTACGCGCCGGGAGAAGTGCTCCTCGTGCTCTCGATCGCGGGTGTGTCGGCCTATCACTTCAGCCCGTGGATCGCGGTCGCGGTCGTCGTGCTCATGTTCACGGTGGTGGCGTCCTACCGCCAGAACGTGCACGCCTACCCGAGCGGTGGCGGTGACTACGAGGTCGCGAACACCAACCTCGGCCCCAAGGCGGGACTGACCGTCGCGAGCGCCCTGCTCGTCGACTATGTCCTCACCGTCGCCGTGTCGATCTCCTCGGGCATCGAGAACCTGGGCTCCGCGGTCCCGTTCGTCGTAGAGAACAAGGTGCTCTGCGCCGTAGCCGTCATCGTGCTTCTGACGCTGATGAACCTGCGCGGCGTGAAGGAGTCCGGGAAGCTCTTCGCGATTCCGACGTACGTCTTCGTGACCGGCGTCTTCCTGCTGATCGCCTGGGGCGCCTTCCGCGGCCTGGTCCTCGGCGACACCATGCACGCCCCCACCTCCGACCTGGAGATCAAGCCCGAGCACCAGGGCCTCGCGGGCTTCGCGCTCGTGTTCCTGCTCCTGCGCGCCTTCTCCTCCGGCTGTGCGGCGCTCACCGGTGTCGAGGCGATCAGCAACGGCGTCCCCGCGTTCCGCAAGCCCAAGTCGAAGAACGCGGCGACCACGCTCGCCCTCATGGGCGGCCTGGCCGTGACCATGTTCTGCGGCATCATCGCGCTCGCGCTCGCGACGAATGTACGGATGGCCGAGCAGCCCGCGCACGATCTGCTGCGCGACGGGCAGCCCGTCGGCTCCGGCTATGTCCAGGACCCGGTGATCTCACAGGTCGCGGCGGCCGTCTTCGGGCAGGGCACGTTCTTCTTCATCCTGCTCGCCACGGCCACGGCGCTCGTTCTCTTCCTGGCCGCGAACACCGCGTACAACGGCTTCCCGCTGCTCGGCTCGATCCTCGCGCAGGACCGCTATCTGCCGCGCCAGCTGCACACCCGCGGCGACCGCCTGGCGTTCTCCAACGGCATCGTGCTGCTCGCGGGCGCCGCGGGACTGCTCGTCTGGATCTACGGTGCGGACTCCACCAAGCTGATCCAGCTCTACATCGTCGGCGTCTTCGTCTCCTTCACGCTCAGCCAGACCGGCATGGTGCGGCACTGGAACCGCCATCTGCGCGCCGAGAAGGACCCCGCCAAGCGCCGCCACATGATCCGCTCGCGTGCGATCAACGCGTTCGGCGCCTTCTTCACCGGGCTCGTCCTGGTCGTCGTCCTGATCACCAAGTTCACGCACGGCGCCTGGGTCGCGCTGCTCGGCATGGTGATCTTCTACGCGACGATGAGCGCGATCCGCCGCCACTACGACCGTGTGGCCGAGGAGATCGCCGCCCCCGAGGGCCCCTCCGACGACAGCGTCCGTCCGTCGCGGGTGCACTCCATCGTCCTGGTCTCCAAGCTCCACCGGCCGACGCTGCGCGCCATCGCGTACGCCAAGCTGATGCGCAGCGACACCCTGGAGGCGCTCAGCATCAATGTGGACTCGGCGGAGACCAAGGCCCTCAAGGAGGAGTGGGAGCAGCGCGGTATCTCCGTCCCGCTGAAGATCCTCGACTCCCCGTACCGCGAGATCACCCGCCCGATCATCGACTACGTCAAGGGCCTGCGCCGTGAGTCGCCGCGGGACGCGGTCAGCGTGATCATTCCCGAGTACGTGGTGGGCCACTGGTACGAGCATCTGCTGCACAACCAGAGCGCGCTCAGGCTCAAGGGCCGGCTGCTCTTCACGCCGGGCGTCATGGTGACCTCCGTGCCCTACCAGCTGGACTCCGCCGAGGCCGCGAAGAAGCGCGCCCGCAGGCGGCAGGACTGGAACGCGCCCGGCGCGGTACGCCGTGGCCCGGTCGAGGGCGGCGGCAAGGCGAAGGCGCCGGGCGGCAACAAGCAGTCGTCGTAGCGGTCGGCGCCGCCGGGTCGTAGCCGGTTCGCAGTCGGTTCGCGGCCGTTGGTCGCAGCCGGTGTCGTAGTCAGGGGCCTTTGGTCGCGGTGAGCGGCCGGGCGACAGCCACGTAGACTGGTGGGCTGTTGTCCGGCCGCTTTCCCCTTACGTACTGGAGCCCTCCCGCCATGCAGGCAGAACCGAAGAAATCGCTGGTGGGGGAGGAGTACGAGGTCGAGGTCGGCCCCGTCGCCCACGGCGGCCACTGCATCGCCCGTACGTCAGAGGGCCGCGTGCTCTTCGTACGTCACACGCTGCCCGGCGAGAAGGTCGTGGCGCGGGTGACCGAGGGCGAGGAGGACTCCCGCTATCTGCGTGCCGACGCGGTCGAGATCCTCGACCCCGCCAAGGACCGCATCGTGGCCCCCTGCCCCTACGCCGGTCCCGGGCGCTGCGGCGGCTGCGACTGGCAGCACGCCAAGCCCGGCGCCCAGCGCCGCCTCAAGGGCGAGGTACTCACCGAGCAGCTGCAGCGTCTCGCCGGGCTCACCCCCGAGGAGGCGGGCTGGGACGGCACGGTCATGCCCGCCGACGGTGACAAGCTGCCCGCCGGCGAGGTCCCGGCCTGGCGCACGCGCGTGCAGTTCGCGGTCGACGACGAGGGGCGCGCGGGTCTGCGACGGCACCGTTCGCACGAGGTCGAGCCCATCGACCACTGCATGATCGCCGCCGAGGGAGTCTCCGAACTCGGCATCCAGGAGCGCGACTGGTCCGGCATGGCGTCGGTCGACGCGATCGCGGCGACCGGTTCCCAGGACCGCCAGGTGATCCTCACCCCGCGCCCCGGCGCCCGCCTCCCCATCGTCGAACTCGACCGTCCCGTCTCGGTGATGAGGGTCGGCGAGAAGGACGGCGGCGTGCACCGTGTCCACGGCCGTCCCTTCGTGCGTGAGCGCGCCGACGGCCGCACCTACCGCGTCGGCAGCGGCGGCTTCTGGCAGGTGCACCCGAAGGCGGCCGACACCCTGGTCCTCGCCGTGATGCAGGGCCTGCTGCCCCGCAAGGGCGAGACGGCCCTCGACCTGTACTGCGGCGTCGGCCTGTTCGCCGGAGCGATCGCCGACCGCGTCGGCGAGACCGGCGCGGTCCTCGGCATCGAGTCGGGCAAGCGCGCGGTGGAGGACGCGGAGTGGAATCTGCGCGACTTCGACCGCGTCCGCATCGAGCAGGGCAAGGTCGAGTCGGTCCTGCCGCGCACCGGCATCACCGATGTCGACCTGATCGTCCTCGACCCGCCGCGTGCGGGCGCGGGCAAGGCCACGGTGCGCCACCTGTCGGGCCTCGGCGCCCGGCGTATCGCCTACGTGGCCTGCGACCCGGCGGCGCTGGCACGGGACTTGGCGTACTTCCAGGAGGGCGGATACCGGGTGCGGACGCTGCGGGCGTTCGATCTGTTTCCGATGACGCATCATCTGGAGTGCGTGGCGATTCTGGAGCCTGCTGGTAAGGGCGCCTGAACTGGGGTTTGCTCGTGCGCGTCATGGGTGACTCCAGGTCTGGGCGCGGAAGAAGGCCGTGGACGTCATAGCCAGAGGGGAGTGCGCCGGTGGCCAGGAGCAGTGCGCCGTCGCGTGAGCGGATCGTGGCCGGTGCCGCCGACATGATCAGCCGCCGCGGTCTGAGCGCGACGAGCATCCGGGAGATGGCCAAGCACGCCAAGGCGCCGCTCGGTTCGACGTATCACTACTTCCCCGAGGGCAAGCAGCAGCTGGCGACGGAGGCCGTCCGTTTTACGGGCGAGTGGGTCGCGCAGAGCTTGCGCAAGGAGCTGGAGGCGGGCCCGGCGGCCGGACTGAGTGCCTTCCTGGCGTTGTGGCGGAAGATCGTCGTCGAGAGCGACTTCCATGCGGGCTGCCCCGTGCTGGCCGTGGCCATCGAGGAGCCGCCCGCTGATGACGTTCCGCCCGCCCTGGCCGCCGCGGCTGAGGTCTTCGAGCAGTGGGAGGGCCTGCTCGCCGATTCACTGCGGGAGCACGGCGCCGAGCGGGGGCAGGCCGCGCAGCTCGCGACGCTCATCGTCGCCGCGGTCGAGGGGACGGTGGCCATGTGCCGCGCCAAGCGCAGTACGCGGCCGCTCGATCAGGTCGCCGAGCAGTTGCAGGCCCTCATCGCCGCCGCGACCGGAAGCTGACCCTGCCCTGCGCTCACGCCCCGAGTGCGGTGCGGACCGCCTTGGCCTTCTCCTCCGTGAACACGCCGCTCTCCAGGAGCGAGAGCACGGACAGCACACCGCCGCTGGAGCCCCAGCTGCCCTCGTCGATCACGCGGAAGTTGACCCACCAGGCGCGCGACGGCTTCGCCAGGCCGCAGGCGTCGGCCAGGGCGGCAAGGAGGCGCTCGATGACCGCCGTCCGCACCTCCTGACGCCAGTCGCCGTCCATCACCGCCACGTCGATCACCATGACGTCGAGGCCCGGGCCGGTGTCCGCGAGGAGCCGTCCGCCGATGGCCGTCATGTCCGCCTCCTCGAGTGCCTGGGGCGGGACCGCCGCGCCGAACATCCGCACGGCCAGGCCGCGCCCGGCCAGTACGGCGGTGAGGGCCTCCAGGGCGAGGGTGTGTTCCTCGCCCGGTACGCAGGCCAGCAGGGCGATGTCCGTGGCCGGCCGACGGACGGGTGCGTCGAGCACCGCGCGGCGCAGGGAGCTCGACACGTGCCAGGACAGCAGGTGCTCCACTTCGACGTAGGGCTCTCCCTCCGTCTCCCGCTTGCGGCCCACCGCGTGCAGCGTCGGCATCAGTACGTCGTTCCAGGCGCCGGCCAGGCCGTAGTCGTCGATCGCCGCCGTCACCAGGTCCTGGACCGCCGGTGCGTCGAGTCTTGTGGCGGCGCGGGACAGGCCACGGCGCCGGTGCAGTGCGTCCGCCGGGTCCGCGAAGGGCGGGGGAGCGGCGGTCCGGACCGCCGGTTGTGCGGCGGGAGCCGGGGACTTGCGGGCCGTGGTCAGGGCTGAGCGGGCCGCTTCCGCCGGGGGTACCCCGGAGTTCGTCAGGCGCTGCATGTGCTCCAGTACGGCGAGGTCGGCGGCGGTCCAGCGCCGGTGCCGGCCGCTGTCGCGGGTCGCGGGGCCGATGCCGTAGCGGCTCTCCCAGGAGCGCAGTGTCGTCGGGGCCACGCCGAAGCGCCGTGCCACGGCGCCGGTGGTGAAGGCCGATCCGGCCTCAAGAGGGTCGGCGGATGCGTCCATGCCGCACAGAATATGACGCATCAACGACGCACGTTGCCAAGCGAGTTGAGGTCGAGAATGCTCTGCCCGGGCGCAAGAAGTGCTGGTGCGCCCGGAGCAGTGAAGTCCCCCGAGGCCGCGGAACCCCCGAGCCGCGGCCTCGGGGACGACCTCTGCGGGAGATGGTGGTCGCGGGGTGCGAACGCGCTGTCGGTGGCGCGTTGGCGCTCCGCGCCCGCCGCGCGGATCCTGCTCGTCACGGCCGGTCCTGGCTCCCTACCTGGATCCTGCTCGTCACGGCCGGTCCTGGCTCCCTACCTGGATCCTGCTCGTCACGGCCGGTCCTGGCTCCCCGCCGCTTCGCGTTCCACCCGCTCGAACTCAGCGCCCATCGCCGCCGCCAGCGCCTGAGCCGCGCTCAACGGGCGGACCATGACCGTGAGTTCGGTGATACGGCCGGTGTCGTCCGTGCGGAGGAAGTCGCAGCCCTCTATCTGCTTGTCGCCGACCCGCGCGGTGAAGACCAGGGCGCTGTCATAGCCGTTCGCGTCATTGATCTCGCGTACGTAGCGGAAGTCCTCGAAGACGTGGGAGGCGCCGCGCAGGATCGCGGCGGTGATGGCCTTGCCCGGGTAGGGGCGGAAGACGACCGGGCTGGTGAAGACCACGTCGTCGGCCAGGAGTGCCTCGACGGCGGTGTGGTCGCCTGCTTCTACTGCTTTGCGGAAAGCGTGCATGGTTCTGCCCCTGCCCTCGGCTGTATAGTCAATTTGTTGTGTAGGTGCGGATGACAGTAATCGTGGCGTGACGAGGTGTCCAGGTGTCGCTCAAGTACGCAGTTCTCGCAGCCCTGTTGGACGGAGAGGCCTCGGGGTACGACCTGGCGAAGATCTTCGATGTGTCGGTGGCCAACTTCTGGGCGGCCACTCCGCAGCAGCTCTATCGCGAGCTCGACCGTCTCGCCGGGGACGGGCTGATCCACGCGCGCGTGGTGACGCAGGAACGCCGGCCCAACAAGCGGATGTTCACGCTCACCGACGCCGGACGCCGTGACCTCGCCGATTTCACCGCCGAGGCGCCGCGACCCACCGCCGTACGGGATGAGCTGATGGTCAAGGTCCTTGCCGTGGACGACGGTGATGTCGCCGAGGTGCGCGGGTGGATCGCGGAGCGGATGGAGTGGGCGCGGGGGAAGCTCGCGCGGTACGAGCGGGTGCGGGAGTGGCTGCTCGACGGGCGCAGCGAGGCGGAGCATCTGCGGGATGCCGCGCGGGTGGGGCCGTATCTGTCACTGATGCGCGGGCGGGCCTTCGAGGAGGAGACGGTGCGGTGGGGGGAGTGGGCGCTCGGCGTTCTCGAGGCGCGCGCCGATGCGACTGAAGCCCGTGGCGCCGAGGTCCGTGGCGCCGAGGCTCGTGGCGCCGAGGTCCGTGGCGCCGAGGTCCGTGGCGCCGAGGTCCGTGGCGTCGAAGCTCGTGTGACGGAAGAAGGGGGACGGTGATGGGCGGGCCGTATCTGCGCTATGTGGCTCTGGGGGACAGTCAGACCGAGGGCGTGGGGGACGGGGATGATCTGACGGGCCTGCGGGGGTGGGCGGACCGTCTCGCCGAGCGGCTCGGCGGCCTCGATTCCGGGGTGCTGTACGCCAACCTGGCCGTGCGCGGGCGGCTCGCCGGGCAGGTGCGGGCGGAGCAGGTGGCGCCCGCGCTCGCCCTGCGGCCCGATCTCGTGACCGTCGTCGCGGGGGTCAACGATGTGCTGCGGCCGCGGTTCGACGCCGATGAGGTGGGCGCGGAACTGGAGGCGATGTTCGCGGCGTTCACCGGGGCGGGGGCGTGCGTGGCGACCGTGACGCTGCCCGACATGGGGCGGCTCGTGCCGCTCGCGCGGCCGCTCGCGGGCCGTGTGCTCGCCCTCAACAGCCGGGTGCGGGAGGCCGCTTCGCGGCACGGGGTCGTGGTCACCGAGGCCGAGGCGTACGCGGAGGCGCTCACCGACCCCCGGTTGTGGAGCCCCGACCGGCTGCAACGGATCGCCGCCGCCTTCGCCCACGCCCTCGGCCTGCCCGGCAGCGACGACTCCTGGACCCGGCCGCTGCCGCCACCCGCGGTACCCGTGCCGGCCGGCCGGCGCGCGGCGGCGGCCGAGGCGCGGTGGGCGGCCGCGTTCCTCGGGCCGTGGCTCGGCAGACGCCTGAAGGGGCGCTCGTCGGGGGAGGGGCGGGTCGCGAAGCGGCCTCAGTTCGCGCCGGCCGCGGCTCGTCCGTGAGGGGGTTGTGGGGCGGCCTGTGCACCCCCGCCCGCAGGCGGCGCGGCGATCCGGCCGACCCACCACCCACCCCACTGCCCGCCTCGCCCATAAGCGGTGCTTTCGGGATCACATAGGGGCAGTTTCGGGCTGATTCCGGTCGTTCGGCGGGAGTTTGAGAGGGGCTCAGATCGGTGGAGCCCAGTACTGGCGGGCGCAGGGCGTTCAATTCCGGCCCGTTCCGATCTCGTACGGACAAATCGCATCTTGTGGACGTCGTGCCGCGAGCCGAGGATCAGGGCTCGTTCACGGCGTGACGGAGCGTCCCCGCACGGCCTCGTCGCGTCTCGCGCCCTTCGTCGAGGAGGCTCCAGTGACCGACCGACTCTCCCTCAGCCCCGATGCCGCACGGCAGTTGGCGACGACCACCAAGACCGTCCCGCAGATGCGCGGCATCACCCCGCGTTATCTGCTGCGCGCCCTGCCCTGGGTGGACGTCGAGTCCGGCGTGTACCGCGTCAACCGGCGCCGTACCTACGTCCTGGGCGACGACCGCATCAGCACGCACACCGACAGCGGCTCGGCCCGTGTCGTACCCGGCGACTTACGCGAGATCCCGTATCTGCGCGAGGCCGACGACGCCCTGCTGGGCGAGCTCGCCGACGCCTTCACCGAAGTGACCTTCGAGGCCGGCCAGGTCCTCGCCCAGGAGGGCGACCCCGCCGACCGGCTCTGGGTCCTCGTCCAGGGCCGCGCCGAGAAGCGTGTCACCGGGCGGTACGGCGACGAAGCGCTGCTCGAAGTCATCGGCGACGGCCAGTACTTCGACCTCGAGGCCTGGACCCGCTCCGAGCCCATGCCGTACCGCGTCCAGGCCCTCACGCCCGGCACCGCCCTGTGCGCCGAACGCAGTGCGCTCGCCCGCCTGGTCGACCGCGACGAAGGGCTGCGGGACGCGGTCGAGGCGTACAGCACCGGTGACGGTGTCGTGCCCGGCTCCGAGGTGCCCGTGGACCTCACCTCCGGGCACATCGGCGAGCCCGATCTGCCGGGAACGTACGTCGACTACGAGGACACACCGCGCGAGTACCACATGACGCTCGCCCAGACCGTGTTGCGCGTCCACACCCGAGTCGCCGACCTCTACAACGGGCCCATCGACCAGACCCGCGCCCAGTCCAACCTCACCATCGCCGCGCTGCGCGAGCGCCAGGAGGCGGCGCTCCTCAACCACCCCTCGTTCGGCCTGTTCAACAACGTCGGCCCGGGGCAGCGCGTACAGACCCGCACCGGTGCGCCCACCCCCGACGACCTCGACGAACTCCTCGCCAAGGTGTGGAAGCAGCCCGGCTACTTCCTCGCCCACCCGCGCGCCATCGCCGCGTTCGGCCGCGAATGCACCCGCCGTGGCGTGCCCCCGGTCACCGACTCCCGCTTCGGCAGCCCGCTGCTGACCTGGCGCGGTGTGCCGCTCCTGCCCTCCGACAAGGTGCGCTTCAGCGGCGGCCCCGGTGTCGGCACGACGGAGATCCTGCTGATGCGGATGGGCGAGGCGGAACAGGGCGTGGTGGGTCTGCGGCCCTCGTCCGTGCCCGACGAGGCCGAACCGGGCCTGTCCATGCGGAACATGGGCGTCGACAACAAGGGCATCACCTCGTACCTGATGACGGCGTACTTCAACACCGCGGTGCTGGTCGAGGACGCCATCGCCGTACTCCAGAACGTCGAGGTGTCCAAGTACCATGACTACTCCTGACGTTCAGAACGGCCTCAGCGCCCTCAGTGGCCTTGGTGGCCACAGCGGTCTCAGCGGTCTCAGCGCTCCGGGGCAGGGGGTGCCGGGCGTGCCCGGGGTCCACGCCGGGACGCCGACGGCCGCCGTCCCCGCCGAGACGGAGGCGCCGAGCGTCACCGCCCCCGCCACTGCCGCCCCCACCACGGTCCCCGCCCGCCAACCCGGCGGCTTCTCGCCCGAGATGGCCCGTCAGGACATTCCCATCCTGCATCGCACCGTCAACGGCCACCCCTTGGTCTGGCTGGACAACGCCGCCACCACCCAGAAGCCCCGGCAGGTCATCGAGGCGCTCGGCGCGTTCTACGGCGCCGCCAACTCCAACATCCACCGCGGCGCGCACACCATGGCGCGCGAGGCCACCGAGATGTACGAGGCCGGGCGCGCCGCCGTCGCCGGCTTCCTGGGCGCGGAGTCACCGCAGAGCATCGTGTTCGTACGCGGCACCACCGAGGCGGTCAATCTCGTCGCCCAGAGCTGGGGCCGGGCCAATCTCGGACCCGGCGACGACATCCTCGTGCCGGTGCTCGAGCACCACTCGGACATCGTGCCGTGGCAGATGGTGGCCAAGGAGACCCGGGCCAGGATCGTGCCCGTACCGCTCACCGCGGACGGCGAGATCGACCAGGACGCCTACGCCGACCTGCTCTCGTACCGTACGCAGCTGGTCGTCATCAGCCACGCATCGAACGTCCTCGGCACCGTGCCGCCGGTCCGTGAGATGACCGCGCTCGCGCACCGCTACGGCGCCAGGGTCCTGGTCGACGGCGCCCAGGCGGTGGCCCATTTCCCCGTCGACGTACAGGAGTTGGGCGCGGACTTCTACGCCTTCTCCGGGCACAAGCTGTTCGCCCCGACCGGCATCGGCGCGCTCTACGCCAAGCCGGAGCTGCTGGCCACCATGAGCCCCTGGCAGGGCGGCGGCAACATGATCGAGTCGGTGGAGTTCGCCCGGACGACCTTCGCGCCCGCGCCCCATCTGATGGAGGCGGGCACGGGGCACATCTCCGGTGTGGTCGGGCTGCTCGCCGCCCTGAACTGGCTGACGTCCTTCGACCGGGCGGCGGTCTCGGCGTACGAGGAGAGTCTGCTGCGCTACGCCGAGAGCGCACTGTCCGCGGTGCCGGGCCTTGAGATCATCGGCGCGGCCCCGGAACGGATCGCCGTGCTCACCTTCACCCTCGCGGGCCAGGACCCGGGCACGGTCGCCGCCTGGCTCGACCGCGACGGCATCGCGATCCGTGCCGGACATCACTGCGCGCAGCCGGCGCTCGCCCATTACGGCCTGGAGGAGGCGGCCCGCGCCTCGTTCGCGCTCTACAACACCTCCGAGGAAGTGGACCAGTTGGCGGCTTCGCTGCGACGGCTGCAGGGCGGCGGCCGGAGCGGGCCGGGAAGTGGTCCCGGCGGCGGCCCCGGCGGTGATCCGGTCGGAGGGCCGGGAGGTCTGGGCGGTCCGGGCGCCGTCTGAAGGCTCCGCGGCCGGGTATCGCGTGGCGGCGCGGTGCCCGGCCGCCGTGTGTCGCATTGGGCCGATCGGGTGAGAAGGCGTAAGAATTGCCCGGTGCAGACAACCAGTGTGAGCCAGGGGTGGGGGCTTTGAACAGCCACGACGTCACCGATGAACAGTGGGAAGGGCTCGCCCAGGTCGTACCGCTGCGCAGCCGCAACGAATGGCCGTCCTGGCCGGGCCACCGAGGGCTGCCCGACGCCGAGACCGAGACCCGGCTCCGCTTCGTCGTGCTCCGGGTGAATGTGTTCGCCGACGCCCGCGAGGTCGCCGAGAACGTGATGGCGGAGACCCCGGTGCTGCTCGACCTGACCGGGGCGGAGCCCGAAGTCGCCAAGCGGGTCCTCGACTTCAGCAGCGGCGTCGTCCTCGGACTCGGCTGCGGCATGCACCGGGTCGACAAGAACGTCTTCCTGCTCGCCCCGCGCGGCATGGAAGTGCAGGACTTCGTCGGGGGCGCCGCCGTCCCCCGATCGTAGGAAGGCCGGGCGGGCGGAACGGTTCGCCGGGCGCCGCCCTGCATAGCGTCGAGGCATGACTGTGCTGAGCGAGCGGGGGCCCGCCGCGGACGATCCGAACGACTCGGCCGAATCGGCTGACTCGGCCGATTCGGCTGAACCGGCTGAACCGGCTGAACCGGCTGAATCAGCCGACTCGGCTGAACCGGGCGGGAGGGACGGCCGCTCCGGGCCCGTGCTCACCGGCCTTCGCCTCTCCGCCTTCAAGGCGCACCGGGGCGCGTTCCTTCCCCTCGGCCCCGTCACGCTCGTCGTGGGCCCGAGCGGCAGCGGCAAGACCAGTGCCTTCCAGGCGTACGAGGCGCTCGCGCGGCTCAGTTCCGGCGGCACGGCCGGCGAGGCCTTCCCCGACCCGGTGGCCTGTGTGCCGGAATGGGCCAGGCCCGACCGTCAGCGGCGGCGCGGATTCCGTATCGGCTGCACGGTCGACGGGCCCGCGGGACCCGTCGCCCTCGACCTCGCCGTGCAGGCCGAGCCCGAACTGCGCATCGTGGGCGAGCGGCTGACGGCCGGCGGGGTGGTGCTGCTCGAGTCGGCGCTGCGCGACCCCGCCCGGCGCACCGTCGAAGCGGCCTGGCACACCGCGGGCTCCACCCGGGTCACCAAGGCGCCGCTGCCGGACGACCGGCTCGGCACCGCGCTGCTCCCGCTGCGGGTCGCCGGTAAGACCGACGGCCAGCGGCGGGTGCTCGCCGCCGCTGAACAGGTCGTGGTGGCGTTGCGCTCGGTCTTCGGCTGCGATCCGCGGCCCGAGCGGATGCGGGCACCGGCACGGATCGGCGACGGACTGCTGCGCGGCGGCTGCGACAACCTCGCCGAGGTGCTGCGCCGCACCCGCGCGGAGTGCGGTTCGCGGCACGCGGCCCTGGTGTCGGAGGTACGCGCGGGCTGTGCGGGCCGCCTCGACGACGTACTGCCCGATGTGCTGGACGACGGCATGGTGCGCGCCGTCCTCGACCGCGGCTCCGGTCTCTTCCGTACGCCGGTGGAGCGGCTCGGTGACGGCGAGCTGAGGTTTCTGGCCCTGGCCCTCGTGCTGCTCACCGGGCCAGGGGTGCTCGCGGTCGACCCGGTCGCCGAGGTGCCGTCGGCCCTGCGGGCCCTGACGGTCCTCGCCGACGGGTTCGACCGCTGCCTCGACCGGGACCAGGCGCGGCGGCTGGTGGCGCTCGCGGCCGGGGTCGCGCGCGACCGCGGCCATGTCCGTCTGGTCGCGGCGGTGAGCGACGCGTCCTGGGCGCGGCGGCTCGACGGGGTGACGGTGGTAGACCTGGGACCGTGACGGAACGAGATGTGAGAGCACTGCAGCAGAGACTGGCCGACTTCGCCGAGGCGCGTGACTGGCAGCCCTACCACACCCCGAAGAACCTGGCGTCGGCACTGAGCGTGGAGGCGGCCGAACTGGTCGAGATCTTCCAGTGGTTGACGCCCGAGCAGTCGGCCAAGGTGATGGACGACCCCAAGTTCGCGCACCGCGTCACCGACGAAGTCGCAGATGTCCTCGCCTATTTGCTGCAGTTGTGTGAGGTGCTCGGCATCGACGCGCTGGAGGCGCTTGCAGCCAAGATCGACCGCAACGAGCAGCGCTTTCCGGTGGGTTCGGCCGAGCCGAAGATCCCTCGTCGTCACTCTGCGGAGTGATGGATATATCCACAGTCGAGTTTCTGTCCACAGATTTCCCAATTCCCCTGGCCTTTGAGCCTGAGAGCCCTCACTCTGGGTAGTGGACTCGACAGAGTTCGACTATGGCTTGACCACGACGGACCGGACGGCTGCGGCCACGACGGGCCACCACCGAGTGATCAAGTCGCCCGATCGATCCCGAGCGATCGGGCCGGACGACGGCGGACGGGGGAGGCGCATGGACGCGGTGCGGCTCATCAGGGAGAGCAGAGGCGCCTTGGCGCGCGGCCACCACGCGGTGGACATCATGAAGGAGGCCTGGCACGCCCAGGCGCTCGCGCAGGCCATAGGGAGCCATCTCGCGGTGAGCGGACCGCCGGAACTGCGGGGCGAGGCACTCGTCCTCAGCGAAGTGAGCGGCCGGGGCTGCGGCGCGCTAGCCGCCGCGGACCCCGGCCCCGAGGGGATACGCGCGGCGCAGCTGACCGAAATAAGCGACGCGAGGGCCGCGTTGGTGGGCCTGGGCGGGCTGCTCGGAGAGGTCGGCATCGCCCTCGTCGGCGTCGCGAGCTCGGCGGGCGCGGAGGCGTGCTACTGGAGCTGTGTGGAGGCCATCGACACCGCGGACGAGTCCCGCGACCGGGTCCTGGAGATGCTGCGCAGGCTCTCCGCGCGGGAAGAGGGAATCTCGGCATCGGATCCGACGGCCGGCCCGTCGTAGGGCGTCATAGGCGTCATAGGCGTCATGGGCGTCACGGGACCGCCTGAAGGGGCGGCGCCCCACAGCCTGGCTGCGGGGGAGGCGCCGCGATGTCGGGCCAGGGATGGGGCCGGCCCGGAAGCGGGGCCCGCACAGCGGCGGGGCCCGCTCGGAGGGCCCGCTCAGGAGGGGCGTTCGTCCTCGCCCACGGGGGGCCGGGTGCCGGTCTGGAGATCGGCGTCGAGCTGGGACAGATCCGCGTTCAGCGCCGCCATCAACTCCTCCATCTGCTGCAGCAGCCCCTTGGGGCGTCCGCCCTGATCGGGTACGGACGGCGCTGCCTGGTCCGGCGCGGCTTCCTGGGACATGAGGCCTCCTCGGCCCGGGCCCTCCCGGTCGGGGGAGGGCGGTGGTGCAAGCGACGCGTCGGCAGCGGCCGCCGGCGCGGGGTGCCGGGCGGTCCGGCTCCGCCCCGGCCAACGATCACCGCGGGGGGCCGGTCACTGGCCGGGGACGGGACGGCCTGCCGCGTTGACGGAATTTCACCCGACCGAGACGGCGGGGTACGGGCAGAGCCGACACGGTTGACGCGCGTTCGAGCGTGCAGGATGGAGCCATGGATCTTCGCATCTTCACGGAGCCCCAACAGGGCGCCACTTACGACACCTTGCTGACCGTCGCCAAGGCCACCGAAGACCTCGGCTTCGACGCCTTCTTCCGTTCCGACCACTATCTGCGCATGGGGTCGAGCGATGGCCTTCCCGGACCCACCGACGCCTGGATCACCCTCGCCGGACTCGCCCGCGAGACCCGGCGGATCCGCCTCGGCACCCTGATGACCGCCGGCACGTTCCGGCTGCCCGGGGTGCTCGCCATCCAGGTGGCGCAGGTCGACCAGATGTCGGGCGGCCGGGTCGAACTCGGCCTGGGCGCGGGCTGGTTCGAGGAGGAGCACAAGGCGTACGGCATCCCCTTCCCCAAGGAGAAGTTCGCCCGGCTCGAGGAGCAGCTCGCGATCGTCACGGGCCTGTGGGGCACGGAGGTGGGCAAGACCTTCAGCCACCAGGGCACGCATTACCAGCTGACGGACTCGCCCGCGCTGCCCAAGCCGGCGCAGGCCAAGGTGCCGGTGCTGATCGGCGGTCACGGGGCGACGCGCACCCCCCGGCTCGCCGCGCGGTACGCCGACGAGTTCAATATCCCCTTCGCCTCGGTCGAGGACAGCGAGCGGCAGTTCGGCCGGGTCCGCGCGGCAGCCGAGAAGGCCGGGCGCAAGGGCGACGACCTGGTGTACTCCAACGCCCTGGTCGCCTGCGTGGGCAAGGACGACGCGGATGTGGCGCGGCGCGCGGCCGTCATCGGGCGCGAGGTGGACGAGCTGAAGGCGAACGGCCTCGCGGGCTCACCGGCCGAGGTCGTCGACAAGATCGGGCGGTACGCGGAGATCGGCTCGCGGCGGGTCTATCTGCAGATCCTCGATCTGGACGACCTGGACCACCTGGAGTTGATCTCCTCGCAGGTGCAGTCGCAGCTGTCCTGAGGGCGGGGGCCGGTCACCGGGACCCGGGCGGCCGCTTCTCTCGGCCCTTCGCTAGGGTGGCGCGCCGAGCGAACGGGCCGAGGGGGCCGCAGGGTCCGAAGGGGTGGAGGGGGACCGGTGACACAGGTGCGAAGCGGGGGTGCCGCTCCGTGGGTCCATGCCGTACTCAGCCTGGTCGGGGGCGCGATGGCGCTCCTGATCCTGGGCGTGAACTGGTTCGACGCGACGACGGCCGGCGCCGTCGCGGGGGCGGTGGCCCTGGTCGGCCTGGTCCGTGAGGCCCAGTACGGCGACGAGTCGAGCCGCCGCACCCTGCACCTCATCGGCCTGATCATGGGGATCGGCGCGGCGTGCGTGGCGCAGATGCTGCCGGGGCTGCTGGGGTTCCTGCTGCTGTAGGACCTGGACCGGAACAGGTCGGCGGTCGGGCGTCGTTCGGTCACGCCGCCGGGCCGGGACCGGTTCAGGCGAGGCCCGGGATCGTCGAGATCAGCAGGTCGATGAGCTTGATGCCGAGGAACGGCAGGACCAGGCCGCCGAGGCCGTAGAGGAGCAGGTTGCGGCGGAGCAGGTCGTGCGCGGACGCCGGGGTGTAGCGCACGCCGCGCAGGGCCAGCGGGATCAGGGCGACGATGATCAGCGCGTTGAAGATGATCGCCGCGGTGATCGCGGAGGTCGGGCTGTGCAGGCCCATGATGTTGAGCGCCTCCAGGCCGGGATAGGCGGAGGTGAACATCGCCGGGATGATCGCGAAGTACTTCGCCACGTCATTGGTGATCGAGAACGTCGTCAACGCGCCCCGGGTGATGAGGAGTTGCTTTCCGATCTCGACGATCTCGATCAGCTTGGTGGGGTTGGAGTCCAGGTCCACCATGTTCCCGGCCTCCTTGGCGGCCGAGGTGCCGGTGTTCATGGCCACGCCGACATCCGCCTGCGCGAGCGCCGGGGCGTCATTGGTGCCGTCACCCGTCATGGCGACCAGCTTGCCTGCTTCCTGTTCGCGTTTGATGAGGGCGAGTTTGTCCTCGGGCGTGGCCTCGGCGAGGTAGTCGTCGACGCCTGCCTCGTCCGCGATGGCCTTGGCGGTCAGCGGGTTGTCACCCGTGATCATGACCGTCTTGATGCCCATGCGGCGCAGCTCGGTGAAGCGTTCCCTGATGCCTTCCTTGACGATGTCCTTGAGGTGGATGATGCCGAGCACGCGCGGCCCGTCCCAGTCGTAGACCGCGACGAGCAACGGCGTACCCCCGGACGCGGCGATGGAGTCGCTGAACATGCCCGCCTCGGCGGGTACTTGGCCGCCGCAGGTGCGCACCCAGTCGATCACCTGGGCGGCGGCGCCCTTGCGGATATGGCAGTAGGCGCCGTTGTCCCAGCGCAGGTCGATGCCGGACATCCGGGTCCTGGCGCTGAACGTCACGAACCGCGCATGCGCCAACTCGCCCTCCGCGGGCGCCCGCAGACCGTACTCCCGTTTCGCCAGGACGACGACGGAGCGGCCTTCCGGAGTCTCGTCGGCCAGGGACGACAGCTGGGCGGCGTCGGCGAGCTGGATCTCCGGGACGCCGGGCAGCGGTACGAACGCGGTGGCTTCGCGGTTGCCGAGGGTGATCGTGCCGGTCTTGTCCAGGAGCAGGGTGTTCACATCGCCGGCGGCCTCGACGGCCCGGCCCGACATGGCGAGGACGTTGCGCTGCACCAGGCGGTCCATGCCCGCGATACCGATCGCGGAGAGCAGCGCGCCGATGGTGGTGGGGATGAGCGTGACGAGCAGGGCGACCAGGACGGTCGTGGACTGGGCGGCGTCGGCGTAGGCGGCCAGGGGCTGCACGCCGACCACCACCAGGATGAACACGATGGTGAGCGCGGCGAGCAGGATGTTCAGGGCGATCTCGTTGGGCGTCTTCTGCCGGGACGCGCCCTCGACCAGCGCGATCATACGGTCCAGGAAGGACTGGCCCGGACGTGCGGTGACGCGGACGACCACACGGTCGGAGAGGACCGTCGTACCGCCGGTGACACCGGACCGGTCGCCGCCCGACTCGCGGATCACCGGGGCCGATTCGCCGGTCACCGCGGATTCGTCGACGGCCGCCACCCCTTCGACCACGTCGCCGTCGGCCGGTATCGGCTCACCGGCCCCGACCAGGACGAAGTCGAAGGGCTGCAGATCGGTGGCGGCCACGGCCTCCGTCTCGGCCTTGGCGAGATTCGTGCCCACACGCCAGTTGTCGCGCAGACGGAGGGCCACCGTGCCGGTGCGGGCCCGGCGCAACGACTCCGCCTGCGCCTTGCCGCGGCCCTCCGCGACCGCCTCCGCGAGGTTGGCGAACAGCACCGTCAGCCATAGCCAGGCACTGATCACCCAGGTGAAGACGGCCGGGTGCAGCAGGGCGGACAGGGTGGTCAGGACGGCGCCCACGGACACCACGAACAGCACCGGATTGCGGAGCAGCGCCCGGGGATGCGTCTTGCGCAGGGCCTCCGGGAACGCCTGCGGCAGCTGCTTCGGCTCGAAGAGCCCGCCGCGGGCCCGTCGGCGGGTGCCGTTGCCCGGGCGCAGCGGCGGCAGCCGCGGGGGCGCCGGCTGGCTCGACGGGTCCGGCTGACTCGGCGGGCTCGGCGGGCTCGACGGGCTCGACGGGCTCGACGGTACGGAGCCGGGTGCCTGCTGGTCGGCGGCGGGAGGCACGGGAGACATGGGGGACCTTCTGAGGGGGGAGGGGAGGCGGGGCAGCCAGGGGGGGGAGGTCGGGGCGAAGAGGAATCTAGGCCTCGACGGACCGCCGTATGCCCGGTGCAGTGCCGAATTTGCACCCTTCTGATGGCTTCCTGACGGCCCATGCCGCCCCGGCGTCAAACCCGCGTCAAGGACGGCCAGTGGCCGTCAGGGCGGCATCAAGAGCTGCGTCAAGGTGCGCTCCCGGACCGCCGCGGAGGCGGTTTTCGCAGGTCACGGGGCAAATCGCGGGGTGCGGATCGGGCGGGCGTTAGGGAGCCGTCAAAGGCGGGCCCCGGGCCGTATGGGGGGTGTCAACGGCGGCCGGTTCCGGCAGAAACGGAGGTTTCCTCGAATCGTCCGTTCATTCCCGAACCTTTTCAGGAGCTTGCGATGGCCGACGTGGCCTTCGTCGTCACCACAGTCGCGATCTTCGCGCTGGTGGCTCTCATCGCCAAGGGGGTGGCAAAGCTGTGACTGCCGAGAACATCGTCGGCCTGATCGTCGCCGTCGCCCTCCTTGGATACCTCGTCCTCGCCCTCGTCAAGCCGGAGAGGTTCTGAAGTCGGATATGAGTCCCGAACTTGCGGGCGTGCTCCAGCTGCTCGCCCTGGTGGCGGCCCTGGCGCTCGCGTACCGCCCCCTTGGCGACTACATGGCCCGCGTCTACTCCTCGGACAAGCATCTGCGCGGCGAGAAGTGGATCTACAAGGTCATCGGCGCCAACCCCGACACGGAGATGCGCTGGCCCGCCTATCTGCGCGGCGTCCTCGCCTTCTCCGCCGTCAGTGTGCTCTTCCTGTATCTGCTGCAGCGGCTGCAGGGCTCGCTGCCCGGCTCGCTCGGCTTCGTGTCGATCGACCCGGACCAGGCGTTCAACACGGCCGCGTCCTTCGTCGCCAACACCAACTGGCAGTCGTACTCCGGCGAGCAGGCCATGGGGCACGTCGTGCAGACTGGTGGCCTGGCGGTGCAGAACTTCGTCTCGGCGGCGGTGGGGATCGCCGTGGCGGTGGCGCTCGTCCGCGGCTTCGCCCGCTCCCGTACCGGTGAACTGGGCAACTTCTGGGCCGACTTGGTGCGTGGCGTCGTACGCATCCTGCTGCCCATCGCCGTGGTCGGCGCGCTGGTGCTCGTCGCGTGCGGCGCGATCCAGAACTTCGCCGGGATCCACGAGGTCGGCCAGTTCATGGGCGGCTCGCAGCAGTGGCAGGGCGGCGCCTACGCCTCGCAGGAGGTCATCAAGGAGCTGGGCACCAACGGCGGCGGCCTCGCCAACGCCAACTCCGCCCATCCCTTCGAGAACCCCAACGCGTTCTCGAACCTCTTCGAGATCTTCCTGATCCTGGTCATCCCGTTCGCGCTGACCCGGACCTTCGGCCGGATGGTCGGCTCGATCAAGCAGGGCTACGCGATCCTCGGCACGATGGCCGTCATCTGGATCGGTTTCACCGCCCTGATGATGTGGACCGAATTCGCGGGCAGGGGACCGGCGTTCGAGCTCGCTGGCGGCGCCATGGAGGGCAAGGAGACGCGCTTCGGTATCGGCGCCTCCGCGATCTTCTCCGTCGCCACCACGCTCACCTCGACCGGAGCGGTCAACTCCTTCCACTCCTCCAACACCGGCTTCGGCGGCGGTCTGAACCTCCTCGGCATGCAGCTCGGCGAGATCGCACCCGGCGGTGTCGGCTCCGGCCTCTACGGCATGCTGATCATGGCGATCATCGCGGTGTTCATCGCCGGCCTGATGGTGGGACGTACGCCCGAGTACCTCGGCAAGAAGATCGGCACCCGCGAGATCAAGCTGGCCGCCTGCTACATCCTGGTCACCCCCGCCCTCGTGCTCGGCTTCACCGCCGTGGCGATGGCCCTCGACACCCCGGCCAACTCGATGACCAACTCGGGCGCGCACGGCTTCTCCGAGATCCTGTACGCCTACACATCGGGCGCCAACAACAACGGCTCGGCCTTCGCGGGACTGAACGCCGACACGCAGTGGTTCAACAGCACCATCGGTATCGCGATGCTGCTCGGCCGCTTCCTGCCGATGGTCTTCGTCCTCGCGCTCGCCGGTTCGCTGGCCGAGCAGAAGCCGATCCCGGCGACCGCGGGCACCCTGCGTACCGAAAAGCCGCTGTTCACCGGCCTGTTGGTGGGCACGATCCTGATCATCACCGGTCTGACGTACTTCCCGGCCCTGGCCCTTGGCCCGCTCGCGGAAGGACTGGCGGCATGACCACCCACACCCAAAAGCACGACGTACACCCAGAGAAGCAGGACGCCATGTCCACAGCGACTCCGACCCGGGCGCCCCACCAGGACGTACCGACCGGACACAAGCCCGACGACGGACGTGTCGGGGCGGGGCTCTTCGACCCCAAGCAGCTCCTGAAGTCCGTGCCGGACGCGCTCCGCAAGCTGCACCCGAAGATCATGATCAAGTCTCCGGTGATGTTCGTGGTGCTCGTCGGCTCGGTGGTCACCACCGCCCTGGCCGTCAAGAACCCCGGCGACTGGTTCGGCTGGGTCATCACGGTCTGGCTGTGGCTCACCGTGATCTTCGCCAACCTCGCCGAGGCCGTGGCCGAGGGCCGCGGCAAGGCGCAGGCCGACACCCTGCGCAAGGCCAAGACCGACACCGTGGCGCGCCGTCTGACCGGTGAGCGCGAAGAGCAGGTGCCCGGCACCGAGTTGAGGATCGGTGACCTCGTGGTCTGCGAGGCGGGCGACATCATCCCCGGCGACGGCGATGTCGTGGAGGGTGTGGCCTCGGTCGACGAATCGGCCATCACCGGTGAGTCGGCCCCGGTCATCCGCGAGTCCGGCGGCGACCGCTCGGCCGTCACCGGCGGTACGAAGGTGCTCTCCGACCGCATCGTCATCAAGATCACGACGAAGCCGGGCGAGACCTTCATCGACCGCATGATCAACCTGGTGGAGGGCGCCGCACGGCAGAAGACGCCCAACGAGATCGCCCTCAACATCCTTCTGGCGTCCCTCACCATCGTCTTCCTGCTCGCCGTGGTCACCCTGAAGCCGTTCGCGATCTACGCGGGCGCCGACAAGCAGACCTCGCTGATTGTGCTCACCGCGCTCCTGGTCTGTCTGATCCCGACCACCATCGGCGCGCTGCTCTCCGCGATCGGTATCGCGGGCATGGACCGCCTGGTGCAGCGCAACGTCCTCGCCATGTCGGGCCGGGCCGTCGAGGCCGCCGGCGATGTGTCGACGCTGCTGCTCGACAAGACCGGCACCATCACCCTCGGCAACCGCCAGGCCGCCGAGTTCGTGCCGGTGCGCGGGACGACGGCCGCCGAACTGGCCGACGCCGCGCAGCTCTCCTCGCTCGCCGACGAGACGCCCGAGGGCCGCTCCGTCGTCGTACTCGCGAAGGAGAAGTACGGTCTGCGCGAACGCCACCAGGGCGAGCTGGAGAACGCCGAGTGGATCGTCTTCACCGCGCAGACCCGGATGTCCGGCGTCAACCTCACGGAGGACGGCGCGTCCCGCAAGGTCCGCAAGGGCGCGACCGGTTCGGTCGTCGCCTGGGTGCGGGAGCAGGGCGGCACCGTCACCGACGAGGCCGACACCATCTCCAACTCCATCTCGGAGGCCGGCGGTACGCCGCTGCTCGTGGCCGTCGAGGACGACAAGGGCGCCCGCGTCCTCGGTGTCATCCACCTCAAGGACGTCGTCAAGGACGGGATGCGGGAGCGGTTCACCGAGCTGCGCCGTATGGGCATCAAGACGGTCATGATCACGGGTGACAACCCGCTGACCGCCAAGGCCATCGCGGACGAGGCAGGCGTGGACGACTTCCTCGCCGAGGCCACGCCCGAGGACAAGATGGCGCTGATCAAGCGCGAGCAGGCCGGCGGCAAGCTGGTCGCGATGACGGGTGACGGCACCAATGACGCCCCGGCGCTCGCGCAGGCGGATGTCGGCGTGGCCATGAACACCGGCACCTCGGCCGCCAAGGAGGCCGGGAACATGGTGGACCTGGACTCCAACCCGACGAAGCTGATCGAGATCGTCGAGATCGGAAAGCAACTCCTCATCACCCGGGGCGCGTTGACGACGTTCTCGATCGCCAATGACGTGGCGAAGTACTTCGCGATCATCCCGGCGATGTTCGCGGTGGCGTACCCGTCCCTGGACAAGCTCAACATCATGGGCCTGACCTCGCCGGAGTCCGCGATCCTGTCGGCCGTCATCTTCAACGCGCTGATCATCGTCGCCCTGGTGCCGCTCGCCCTGAAGGGCGTGCAGTACCGGCCGATGAGCGCCGACAGGATGCTGCGGCGCAACCTCGGGATCTACGGCCTCGGCGGTCTGATCGCGCCCTTCATCGGCATCAAGCTCATCGACATGCTCCTCTCCCTCTTCCCCGGAATCGGCTGACGACTGCCATGAACAACTCCGTAGGAAACACAGCGCGGTTGATCGGGGCGGGCCTGCGCGCCCTGCTCGTCCTCACCCTGGTGACCGGTGTCCTCTACCCGCTCCTTGTGACCGGTGTCGCGCAGGGCCTGTTCCACGACAAGGCGAACGGCTCCGAGATCAAGGACTCCACGGGCCGGGTCGTCGGCTCCGAGCTGATCGGCCAGAAGTACGAACTGCCCCTGAAGAAGGGCCAGGAGACCCCGGCTCCCGACCTGAAGTGGTTCCAGCCGCGGCCCTCCAACGGCCTGGGCGAGAACACGGTGAACACCCGGTACAAGCTCCTGCTGTCCGGCGCCACCAACCGCTCGGGCGACAACGAAGAGCTGATCCAGTGGGTCAAGGACGCCAAGGCCGCCGTGGTCAAGGACAACTCCACGGCCGGCTACAAGGTCAGCCCGGCGGATGTGCCCGCCGAAGCGGTGACGTCCTCAGCCTCGGGCCTCGACCCGCATATCTCCCCGGAGTACGCGAAGCTCCAGGCCCATCGGGTCGCCGAGAAGAACCACCTCGACGTCACCGCCGTGGAGAAGCTGGTCAACGCCCACACCGACGACCGCGTGCTCGGCTTCATGGGGGAGCCGCGCGTGAACGTCCTCAAGCTCAATATCGCGCTCAAGGAAATGGTCGCGAAGCACTGATGGGCTTAATCCCCGTACGGAACGACGGCAGGAAGGCCGCACACCGATGACTCGGGTGCTGGTGGTGGAGGACGAGCCGCAGCTCGTCCGGGCGCTGGTGATCAATATGCAGGCACGGAAGTACGGGGTGGACGCGGCGCCCGACGGCGCCACCGCGCTCCGGCTCGCCGCCGCCCGCCAGCCGGATGTCATCGTGCTCGACCTGGGCCTTCCCGATATGGACGGTGTCGATGTGATCAAGGGCCTGCGCGCCTGGACCCGGGTACCGATCCTGGTGCTCTCGGCGCGCAGGGCCTCTGAGGAGAAGGTCGAGGCCCTCGACGCGGGGGCCGACGACTACATGACCAAGCCGTTCAGCATGGACGAACTCCTCGCCCGGCTGCGGGCGGCGGAGCGGCGTGCGCAGGGGGCGCCGCCGATGAGCGCCCCGACGGTCGTCACCACGGAGGCGTTCACCGTCGACCTGGTGGCCAAGAAGGTCAGACGGGACGGCCGTGACGTACGTCTGACACCGACCGAATGGCATCTCCTGGAGATCCTGATCTGCAGCCCCGGCCATCTGGTCACCCAGAAGCGCCTGCTGCAGGAGGTCTGGGGCGCCACCTACAGCAAGAAGACCAACTATCTACGGGTCTACATGGCCCAGTTGCGGCGCAAGCTCGAAGCGGACCCGTCCCATCCGCGGTATCTGATCACGGAACCGGGGATGGGCTACCGCTTCGAGAGCTGAGGAACGGGCGTGAGCCGAGGACCGGACGAAAGCTGAGGAACGGGCGTGAGCCGAGGACCGGACGAAAGCTGAGGAACGGGCGTGAGCCGAGGACCGGGCGAAAGCTGAGGAACAGGCGTGAGCCGAGGACCGGACGAGAGCTGAGGAACAGGCGTGAGCCGAGGACCGGACGAGAGCTGAGGAACAGGCGTGAGCCGAGGACCGGACGAGAGCTGAGGAACAGGCGGGACATGGCACGCGGAAAGCTCCGGATATACCTCGGTGCGGCACCCGGCGTCGGCAAGACCTACGCCATGCTCGGCGAGGCCCACCGCCGCGTCGAGCGCGGCACGGACTGTGTGGTCGCCTTCCTGGAACACCACGGGCGCCCGCGCACCGAGGTCATGCTGCACGGCCTGGAGCAGGTGCCGCGCAAGGAGATCGCGTACCGCGGGGCGCTCTTCACGGAGATGGACGTGGACGCCGTCCTGGAGCGCCGCCCGGCCGTCGCCCTCGTCGACGAGCTGGCCCACACCAACATCCCCGGCTCCCGCAACCCCAAGCGTTGGCAGGACATCGAGGAACTCCTCGCCGCCGGCATCGACGTCATATCGAACGTCAACATCCAGCACCTGGAGTCCCTCGGCGATGTCGTCGAGTCGATCACGGGCGTACGGCAGCGCGAGACCGTCCCCGACGAGGTGGTGCGCCGGGCCGACCAGATCGAGTTGATCGACATGTCGCCGCAGGCCCTGCGGCGGCGGATGGCGCACGGCAACATCTACCGGCCGGAGAAGATCGACGCCGCCCTCTCGAACTACTTCCGGCCCGGGAACCTCACCGCGCTACGGGAGTTGGCGCTGCTGTGGACCGCCGACCGCGTCGACGAGTATCTGCAGGAGTACCGCTCCGAGCACCGTGTCTCCAAGATCTGGGGCTCGCGCGAGCGGATCGTGGTGGGGCTGACCGGCGGGCCCGAGGGCCGCACTCTGATCCGTCGTGCGGCGCGCCTGGCCGAAAAGGGCGCGGGCGGCGAGGTGCTGGCGATCTACATCGCCCGCAGTGACGGTCTGACCGCGGCCTCACCGAAGGAGCTCGCCGTCCAGCGCACCCTCGTGGAGGATCTGGGCGGCACCTTCCACCACGTCATCGGCGACGACGTACCGACCGCACTCCTGGAATTCGCGCGCGGCGCCAACGCCACCCAGATCGTCCTCGGTGTCTCCCGCCGCAAGACCTGGCAGTACGTCTTCGGACCGGGAGTCAGCGCGACCGTGGCCCGTGACTCCGGGCCCGACCTCGACGTCCATCTCGTCACCCACGACGAGATGGGCAAGGGCCGCGGCCTTCCCGTCACCCGGGGAGCGCGGCTCGGCCGCTCCCGCAGCATCTGGGGCTGGCTGACCGGCGTCGCGGGCCCGGTGCTGCTCACGCTGCTGCTCAGCACGGTCGTCCCCGACATGGGCCTGGCCAACGACATGCTCCTGTATCTGAGCCTCACCGTCGGTGCGGCGCTGCTCGGCGGACTGCGCCCGGCCCTCACCTCGGCGGCCGTGGGCTCGCTCCTCCTCAACTGGTACTTCACCTCGCCCGTCCACACCCTGACCATCAGCGACCCGAAGAACATCGTCGCCATCACGGTCTTCTTCGCGGTGGCGGCCTCTGTGGCGTCCGTGGTGGACCTGGCGGCGCGGCGCACCCAGCAGGCGGCCCGGCTGCGTGCCGAGTCGGAGATCCTGTCGTTCCTCGCGGGCAGTGTGCTGCGCGGGGAGACGACTCTCGACGCGCTGCTGGAGCGGGTCAGGGAGACCTTCAACATGGAGTCGGTGGCGCTCCTGGAGCGGGCCAGTGACCGGGATCCCTGGACGTCCGCGGGCAACGCGGGCACCGGCGGCCATCCGGACCGTCCCGAGGCGGCGGATGTGGATGTGCCGGTGGGCGACCACATGGCGCTGGCGCTGTCGGGGCGTGTCCTGCCGGCCGAGGACCGGCGCGTATTGGCGGCTTTCGCCGCGCAGGCCGCGGTGGTCCTTGACCGGCAGCGGCTGCAGAGCGAGGCCGATCAGGCACGGGCGCTGGCGGAGGGCAATCGGATCCGGACCGCGCTGCTCGCCGCCGTGAGTCACGATCTGCGTACGCCGCTCGCCAGCATCAAGGCCTCGGTTTCTTCGCTGCGTTCGGACGATGTGGAGTGGTCGGAGGCGGATCAGGCGGAGCTGCTCGAAGGGATCGAGGGCGGTGCGGACCGGCTCGACCACCTGGTGGGCAATCTCCTCGACATGTCGCGGTTGCAGACCGGCACCGTCGCCCCGCTGATCCGCGAGATCGATCTCGACGAAGTGGTCCCGATGGCGCTCGGCGGTGTGACCGAGGGCAGCGTCGACCTGGACATCCCGGAGAACCTGCCCATGGTCACGGTGGACAAGGGGCTCCTGGAGCGGGCGGTGGCCAACATCGTGGAGAACGCGGTCAAGTACAGCCCCGACGGCGAGCCGGTCCTGGTGGCGGCCAGCGCCCTCGCCGACCGCGTGGAAGTACGGATCGTGGACCGCGGCCCCGGCGTCCCCGACGAGGCCAAGGACCGGATCTTCGCCCCGTTCCAGCGCTACGGCGACGCCCCGCGCGGCGCCGGGGTGGGCCTCGGCCTGGCCGTCGCCCGCGGTTTCACCGAGGCGATGGGCGGCACCCTCAACGCCGAGGACACCCCGGGCGGCGGCCTCACCATGGTCCTGACGCTGCGCGCCGCGGCGAACCGGCCGCCGTCCCGGCCCGACCTTCCGGCGACGGCAACGTCGTGAGTCACGCGCTGTCGGTGACGGTCACGTCGTGAGTCACGCGCTGTCGGTGACGGCCATGTCGTGAGTCACGTGCTGTCGGTGACGGCCATGTCGTGAGTCACGTGCTGTCGGTGACGGCCATGTCGTGAGTCACGCGCTGTCGGTGACGGTCACGTCGTGAGTCACGCGCTGTCGGTGACGGTCACGTCGTGAGTCACGTGCTGTCGGTGACGGCCATGTCGTGAGTCACGTGCTGTCGGTGACGGCCATGTCGTGAGTCACGCGCTGTCGGTGACGGTCACGTCGTGAGTCACGTGCTGTCGGTGACGGCCATGTCGTGAGTCACGTGCTGTCGGTGACGGCCATGTCGTGAGTCACGTGCTGTCGGTGACGGCCATGTCGTGAGTCACGCGGCGAGGCGCGCCGTCAGTGTCCTCGCGTGGGACTCGGCGGCCGCGAGCGACTCGGTGCGGGAACTCTCGGAGAGCGGGATCAGCTCGGCCATGGCAGGGACGGACGGAGCCATGGTCAACTCGGGGACGATGAAGGAGACATCCAGGCCGAGGCCGTCGCCGAGGGCCAGCTGCAGATAGTTCTGCACGTAGTCGTTGCCGTACTGCGGGGTGCCCTCCTTGTACGAACCGCCGCGGCTGGTCACGACGACGGCGGGCTTGCCCGCGAGCGAGGGGCTCTCGGTCATCGCGGTGCGGCCCACGGCGAAGACATGGTCGATCCAGGCTTTCAGGGCCGAGGGGATCGAGTAGTTGTACATCGGGGCGCCGAGCAGAATCACATCCGCCGCCTCGGCCTCTTCGATCAACCGCGCACGCAGGGCGAAGGCGGCCCGCTCCTCGGGGGACCGGTCGGCGGGGGCGGTGAAGCCCGCGTAGTAGGCGGCGGCCCGGAGATGGGGGACCGGATCGGCGTCGAGATCACGGTGGATCACCGTGCCCTCCGGGTGCTCGTGCTCCCAAGTCCGGCGGAAGGCGGCGGTCACGGCGCGGGAGTGGGACTGCTCGCCGTTGAGGGAGGTGTCGATGTGCAGCAGCGTGGCCATGGGGTGCTCCTGAGCTGAGTGAGTTGAGCGTCATGAGTCGTCCGAGCGGTCCGAGCGGTCCGAGCGGTCCGAGCGGTCCGAGCGGTCCGAGCGGTCCGAGCGGTCCGAGCGGTCCGAGCGGGGCCGAGCGGGGCCGAGTGAGACGAGTGGGCCGAGTGGCTTGGTCGGCCCGGCTGGAAGTCTGCTTCCTCAACCGGACTTGAGGTCCAGCGTGTGTGATCCACGCCACGAGTACCGATGGGCCGGCGCCTGCGCCACCGCCACTTGTCGTGGCCGCAGATGGCAGCCGTGCGCGCTGGGATGACAGCCGTGCACACTGGGAGCATGAGCGTGCATATCGACGTCGGCGGGCTGAGCCCGGAGAACGTCTCGGTGACGCTCTCCCCGCTGGCCGAGCTGGGCATGGCCCTGCACGCGCTGGCCGAGCCGGACCACCACCCGGGCCTGCAGAGCTGGGCGCGCACGATCTCGGCGGGACTCGACGCGGACCTCGCGGACCGGCTGTGCGAGGCCGACTTCCTGTGGCGTACGACGTACTCGGACGTGTTCTTCCCGTTCGCCGGGCTGCCGGGAGGGCGAGCGGCCCCCGCAGGCACTCTCGTAGGCGAACTGGACCAGCTCGATGAGCTCACCGACCGGCAATTCGTCGACGCGGCCCTGGAGTTCACCCAGGAGCCGTCCTACGGAGGGCCGGTGCCGGATCCGCTCGGCTGTGCCGTGGACCGCCGGCGGGCCCTCGAACTGGCCATGGCCCGGGGCCCCGAGCAGTACCGCTTCACCCGGCGTCTGCTCCACGACCCGTCCGTGATCCGCGCCTGGCTCCGCACCCTGCTCCAGGACTGCGAGGACGCCTTCTTCGGTGACGTCTGGGCGCGGGTACGCGGGCAGCTCACGGCTGACGCCCGGCACAAGAAGGAACTGCTGAGGCGGAAAGGGCTCGCCGAGACGCTGACGACCGTCAAGGCGGTGTCGCTGGACGAGAAGAGCGCGGAGATCACGGTCGACAAGCTGGCGGTGGGCAGGACCCGCACCGGCGGCGGAGGGCTCGCCCTCGTGCCCACGAGCCTGGGGTGGCCGCATCACATGGTGCTGCACCGACTGGACTGGCAGCCGGTCATCCACTACCCGGTGGCGTCCCCCGCCCTGTCCACCGGGACCGCTGCCGCGCCCTCGGTCGAGGAACTGGTGCTGCGGATGGAGGCCCTGGCCCACCCCGTGCGGATCCGGCTGTGCCGCCACCTCGCCCGCGGGGTGTACACCACCAGTGAACTGGCCGACGCGCACGCCATGACCGCACCGGAGATCTCCCGGCACCTCACGGTCCTGAAGAAGGCCGGCCTCGTCACCACGAAGAGGCGGGGCCGTTACGTTCAGCACCATCTCGACCTGCCCGTCGTCGCCCGGCTCAGCAGTGACTTCATCGAGGGGCTGCTGCGGTAGGCGCGGGGCGGGAGGCGACGCGGGCGCAGAGGCGTGGGCGTGGCCGGGGGCAGGTGCGGTGGCGGGGAGAAAATTCCTGACTCCGGACCCGATGCTCCAGGTACGTTGAGTGGCGTGTTCCTGACGTACTGCTCAGCTGGGTCAATCTGACGGTTCTGACCTGCTCGAATGCCTTGATCGCGGATTCGCGCGCCAAGTGGAACTACCCCTCTCCACCTGGGAGTTCCCGGAACATCCCGCGCGACTGTGCACTGGATGTGCGCTGTTCCGGTCCTCGGCTCCTCCGACTTCTCGACGCCCCGTCGCCTGCGACGGGGCGTTATCGCATGCCCGAAAGAATCCATCCGCGAGGAAGGTGAGTACGTTGCATGGGCTCGCTTCCAGCACACGCCGACAGCTGTCCTTTGAGCGGCAAGCCACCTTGCGTGCGGTGACCGCGATTGCGGCCATGGTCGTGGGCCTGACGTTCCTGTTCGGCTTTGGCAACGTGTGGACCTTGGCCTTGGCCTTGGGCGTGCCGCCGTGGGTGGCTCCGCTCGTGGCCCCGGCGGTGGATCTATCGGTGATCGGCCTGCTCCTTGCCATCCGGTATTTGGCGCTGCACGGCGCGGGCCGTGATCAGATACGGCCCGCCCGCTGTTTGCTGATCTTCGCGAGCACGATGACCTTGGCCTTGAACGTGACGGCTCCGCTCATCGAAGGACAGGTGGGCAAGGCTGCCTTTGATGCCGTCGGGCCGTTGCTGCTCATCGGTTGGGCTGAGGTGGGCCCCGGTCTGTTGCAGGCGATCGCCGGTGTCCAGATCGCCGGTCCCCAGGACGAGTCCGGGCCGCAGTTGATTCTCGCAACCGGCAATGACGAGGGTAAAATTGGCGAGGATGGGCAGACCGCTGGCCTGGCGCTCAAGGAGCCACAAGGCGTCAAACTCTCCCTCGTCGGCGCCGACCTCTTGAAGCGAGCCCGTCAGGAGGACGCGCGCCATCGCGAGCTGCATCAGCGACCGATCTCGGCGGAGACCTTGCGCCGGAGGCTGCACGTGGGTGCCGCTAGGGCTCGGATGCTGGTGGGCGTGGTGAGGTCCGATGCCGCCGGGCGATCTCAGCATCACCAGCTTCCCGTGGCCGATTCTCGATGAGGCTCCGTACGCCCTCCGAAGTCCGTACGCGGCTGCGTCTTGCGCTGCGGGCGCGAATTGGCCGTAGTGGTGAGTGTGCTCCCGTAGGCATGAGATGGGCCGACTCGCATCTTTGAGGTGAGGTGGCAGTGGTGCTCGGATCGGATCACGTGGTGGCCGGCGTGAGCCAGAGTGACGTGGAGGCCAGCCCGCACGAGGTGGCCGGGCGCGGCACCGGGGCCCGCGGCCTGCTGGCGGGTGCGTCCCTCGCGGTGCTGCTCGTCGGACTGCCTTGGGCTCTATGGCACTTCGTCGG
This sequence comes from Streptomyces monticola, assembly GCF_042665355.1. Lineage (NCBI taxonomy): Bacteria > Bacillati > Actinomycetota > Actinomycetes > Kitasatosporales > Streptomycetaceae > Streptomyces > Streptomyces monticola. The sequence continues at coordinate 207,350 of NZ_JBHTCF010000001.1, forward strand.
CTGGCCGTTGCCGGATCACGAACCCACGAGCGCGGAAATCGAGACAGTTCTGAACTCGCCACCCGCTGCGTCTCTGCTGCTCAAGATCCTTGCCTTTGTGCTGTGGCTGGTGTGGACGGGGTTCCTGATCGACTTCTTGTGGACGGCTGGTGAGGCACTACGTGGTGGCGCCTGGTCGCTTCCGCGCGTGGCTGTCGGACCGTTGCACACCCCCACGGCGGCATTGGTGGGAGCCGTCCTCCTGGCCCTCGCCGCGGGCCGCGAAGCTCACGCGTCACTGGGCCACTCTCAACGGCCGGCAGTTGTCGCGGAGTTGACCGAGGCTGCTGATCCTTTGACGGCGTCGGCGGATGTCGAGCTTCGGATTGCTGCAGATTTGGGATTGGTGGCAGGGGAGCGGGGCGGGTCGACGGTCGTCGTACGCTCACCCCGTGAGGGTGGCCATGACACTCTCTGGGACATCGCGGAGCGCCACCTTGGGGATGGCCGCCGATGGCCGGAGCTGTACGCCCTGAACCGCAACCGCACTCAGGCGGACGGACACCGGCTGAGAGACCCTGATGAGATACGGCCGGGATGGGGCATTCGCCTTCCAGCCGAGCAGGGGCCTCGAGGCGGTCGCGCTGACCCAGATCCTTCGAACTTGCCGAATCCGCCCTCGGGTTCAAGCGTCCCTGCTCCCGAGTCACCGTCTTCTCCCTCGCCTTCCGGGCAGGAGTGTGAGTGCAGGGATGACGGAGGATCCGCCCTCCCTGGCGGTCTGCTCATGGGGGTCGGTTTGGCGGTGGTAGCCGCAATGATGACCGCCTTTCGTGTCGTAACCGGCCATGGAAGGGGTCGGCATAGGGCGTCGGCTCGTCCTCGCAATGCGAGCGCGCCGCACGGCCCGGAGCCGACGCGGCCTGCGCCGTCGACTGAGCCCAAGGGGGCCACCGGCGCGGAATGGGGCCTGATCTCTCTACGTAACTGGGATTTCAGCCGTGGACTGGGGCTGGTGGGCCCGGGCGCGACGGATGTCGCGCGAACTCTGATCCAGGAGTGGCTTCAGCCACCGGGCCAGAATCCTGCCGTCGAACTGATCATGCCTTCAGTCGAGGCTGAGCAGCTCTTCGGCGCCGGCGCATGTGAGACGACGCGATCCTCTCGGCTCCATGTAACCCCCGATCTGTCCGCGGCACTTGAGAGGCTGGAGATCGAGCTCATCACCCGCACCCGGACAAGCATGGACGCAACGGGGTCCGGCGCGGGAATACTCGTTCGGCTAGTGCTCGTGGCCAAGCCGACCCTGGAAGAGCAGCAACGGCTGCAAGCAGTCCTCGACAACGGGGCGGCACTTGGCCTCTCGGGACTGCTGCTTGGTCCGTGGGACTTCGGAGGCACCCTTCATGCGGGTCAGGACGGGAGCGTGCAGTATGCGAGCCCACGGCGGGCAGACGCGTTCGCTGGCACTGGACTGTTCACCCTGCCCGCCGACGGAGGGAGCGCGCCGCAGGATTTGCCCGTAGAGCCCGAAGTACCGGTTCGTCGGACAGAGTCTGGGGGACATGTAGAGGCGCCGCCGGTGTGGGTCGCCGTAGCTGGTGCGGCGGCGGAGGCGACACCTTCGGCATCGCCTGGGGAGTCAGCAACGGAAGGTCCTAGCGACCGGGCCGACGGCGGCGCGGAACCCGTGCTCTGGCTCTACGCGCTCGGGCAGCTCCGGCTCACCTTCCAAACACCCGAAGCCTCCCAATCCAAGGAAATCGGCCACCTTTTGACGCTGCGCCAGCGCGAGCTACTGGCCCTCATGGCCCTGCACCACCGTGGTGTATCGCGCGACGAGCTCACCACCACGATCTGGCCCGACGCATCTCCCAGGCGCCCGCACAACGCCTTCCACGCAGTGTTGAGTCAACTACGCCGGCGGCTGCTCGCCGCCACCGACGAATCGGTCACCGACCTCACACGCCGCACTGGCGCGCAATACAGGATCGACAGCGAGCTCGTTCGGGTCGACCTGTGGGAATTCCAAGCAGCCGTGGAGGCCGCCCGTCGACAACCGACCGGCAAAGCGAACCGCTCCGCAGCCCTGGAGCGCGTCGTCGCCCTCTACACCGGCGATTTCGCCGAAGACGTCGACGCCGCGTGGGCCGTGGCGCCCCGAGAGGCATTGCGCCGCGAATACCTGGATGCGCTCAGCACGCTGGTCCACATGTCAAGCGGCGCCGACCCCCGCCACACACTCGACCTGCTGGAACGCGCCCGCGAGTTGGACCGCTACAACGAGGCGATCTACCGGGATATCGCCTGCATCCAAGCCAAGTTGGGGCAGCACGATGCCGTGGCGCGCACCTTCCAACTCCTGGAGCGGGCCCTAGCGGAATTGGGTGCTAAACCCCACCGTGAAACGGTGGCCCTGTTCACGGCACTGCGAAGCCCGTCGGCTGGCGACCATGCACCAGAGAGGCCCCGCTGATCCCGTATCCGGTTCATAGCTCAGGCTCCTGGGCCCATCGTCAGTGCGACTTGGCGCGGATCTGGCACGGCACAAGTCCCGCTACGAGAGGGCGAATCGGGGCATGACCGGGTGCGGGTGCGCGAGGCTCTCAGGTGTTGTTGCTCCTGGCCCTTTACCTCTCCAAGGGCCGGCTCGCTGCAGCGGCTCGAGGCCGAAGGTCCAGGTCGATGCCAAGCGAGGTGGTCGCTTCGCGTGCCGCACGGTCGAAGCGGCGGATCTCCGTCACCTGGCCGCCCCAGGGTACCGGAGCGGTTCACAGGTCCAGTTCGAGGAGCTAGTCAGACCGACAGCCCACGGATTCCACGACCAATCAAATCGACCTACTTTGCCAGGGGTTCTGATGTCTACGATCCAGGTCAATACGGCTTGCTCGCCAGTCAACTTCGCGAACAACAGGGCAGCAGGGGCCAACCCGGCAAGGGCAGGACACAGTCTTTAGGGGGCCGCCGTGCCGCAACGACGGCCCCTCTATGTCGAGCGTGAGCTGCGCCGATGGTGACAGGCCGATGGAAAAAGACTGCAGACGCGGGCTCCACCCCGCACCGCGATTCGACCGTCAGGCCGAACTTTGCAAAGTTCAGCGTGAAAGCCGGATCAATCGTAGTACCCAGGCTCCGCTACCAGCGCCGACTCGAAGTAGTAGCCGTCGCGGTCCTGGGGCGAATCGGCTACATACGGCCGCCATAGCGACAGGAGCAAATCGGGAGCGATGAGTGTGCACCCGCGTTCCTCGATTTCAACCTCAGTGAACGCTCGCAGACCATTCTCTACTTCATGGGCAGGCGTAGCGAAGAGGTCAATGTCGCGGAAACTTACGGTGTCCGGTTGGATGGGTCGGAATGCCTCTACCGCGTTGACCACACCTCCGGTACCCGTGTGGACGTGGACACTCAGACCGCTGGGGTAGTAGGCGACCCCTGGGCGCTGCCCATCCCGTTCGCCGACACTTACGGCTCCATGTGCGCGCAGCGCCGCTTCGGCGTCATCCACGCTCATCCCGATGGCGACGGGTCCCAGACGGTCCGGGGGTACGACCTCGATCACTGCTACTCCTCATGTTTCTTCTGCGTGCGCACTCTAGAGTCTCGAGTTCGGGATCTCAGGTCGGCCGTAGGGTGCGGGAGCATGAAGGCTGTTCAGGAGTACTACGCGCGGTCCGCGGAGCTCTTGGCCGAGCGGTACGAGGCTCTGCGCTTCGAGGACGTGCACGACGAGGTCCTGCCGTTCCTGCCGACCCCGCCGGCCGGTGTGGCCGACGTCGGGGCGGGCACCGGCCGGGATGCTGCCGCCCTCGCCTCGCGCGGCTTCACCGTCACGGCAGTCGAGCCGGTGCCCGAACTACGGGCAGTGGCCCAGCGGTTGCACGCCGATGCGGCGGTGACCTGGCTGGACGACGCCCTGCCCGCGCTGTCCCGCCTCACCGGCCCCTTCGACCTGATCCTGCTGTCCGCCGTGTGGATGCACCTGGACGAGGACGAGCGCGAGCCGTCCATGCGACGCCTGTACGACCTCACTGCCCTTGGCGGCTACGTCGCGCTCTCGCTGCGGCACGGTCCGCCGCCCACCGACCGGCGGATGTACGACATCCCGGCGGACGAGACGATCGCCCTCGCCGAGCGCTGTGGCTTCACCGCGCTGGGCACAGGCGGCGGCGCGGACCACCTCGGTCGCGCCGAAGTGCACTGGAGCCAGCTGATCCTGCAGAAGCGGAAGGTTCACGCAGCGTGAGACACGAGAACTTCTTCGCCACCGATCCCTGTCCCCGCGCCTCCTGGCGCCTGGCCGTCTTGATGGGCGAGAACACCCGGACGTACAAGTTCGCCCTCGGCCAGGCGCTGCTGGAGCACGCAATGCGCGGCGACAGCGAGGTCGCACTGCCCGACTTGGCCGCCACCTATGCGCGGGGGGTTGTCGCGCACGCCGCACACGCTCCGCAAGCATCCGAGAAGTCCACGGGCGGCGAGCGTGACTTCCTGACGATCGCGGCGCGTGAGGCCGAGGAGTCCGCGCGCCTGGGGCACCCCACCGATCTCCTTGTGGACGCCGCCGTGCGCTCCATGCCGCAGATGGTGATGCAGAAGTTCCACAATCTGCGCGGCGCAGCCGTGCCGCACCGCTTCTACGAACTGACGGGCAGCCGACGCGAGCGCGTCGTCCAGCTCACCCCTCATCTCCTCGACGTCGCCGCCTCCGAACAGGCCGCAGGGCTACGCCTTGAGCTCGAGGCACGCTGGAACATCGTGGAGAACTCGTTCGCCACAGGCATCGGACGCTCCCTGGTCCACGACGGCGTCACCGTGGACTGGCAGAGCCACCAGCTCACCGACAAGCTCCGCCGCAAGCCGGTCACCGGTGTCCGCGAGGCCCTCGTGCCCTTCCAGCACGGCCGGTGCCTCATCTGCTGGCATGTCATCGGTGTCGACGACGCCGTGGCCATCGACCACGTCTTCCCGCTCGCCTTCATGAAGCGCTACGGCAGCGTCTTGGGCTGGCGCGGCCCGGACCTCGACTCGGTATGGAACCTCGCCCCGGCCCATGCGGCATGCAACTTGAGCAAGAGCGCCAAGGTTCCGTGCGACGAGTTGTTGGGGCGCCTGGCTCTTCGCAATGAAGCCATCATGGGCTCGCCCCACCCCCTGCGCACCACGCTCCACGGCACCCTCACAGCAGCCGGACTGCAACCTTCCTCAGACTGGTGGGAGTTCATCCGCGAAGTGAAGAAGGCCTGCGCCTGAAGACCTCACACAGCACGCGGCCCGCCGTGGCGTGCAGTCCCTTTCCATTCCGTGTAGCTAGGCTTCGCGCCGGTTTGGGGAGGATTCGCTGGTGAGGTAGCGGGATCGGTGGGGACCGGTCAGCTTGCGCCGTCACCAAGCGCCGCCCGAAGCCAGTCCAGGGATCCCATGCCCAGCAACTCGTCGGCGATCGCGTTAGCGGTCTCGGTGGTCAGGCGGCCGCGGCTGTTGTCGATCCAGCGTTGCGCGTTTTCGTAGCCCTGGGCTTTGTACTCGATGCCCTGAAGCATGCATTCGAGCTTGTCGGCATCCCGGGCGCAGATCGCCTCGGCTGATTCCTTGGCCTCGTACTCCGCCACCAGGTCCCGCACCGTCGCGGCGAGGATCTCCGGCATGCCCGCTGTTTGGTCGGCGGTGACAGCCTGAGGGTCCGCGCTGGGCGCATACTTCTTGCCGAGGTGGTTCACGTCCCCGGTGCGGGTCTCCTGCGAGTCGTGCCACACCGCCAGGAACGCTGCTTGCGCAGGGTCCGCTCCTTCGAGCTTCGCGATGATTGAGGCGATCAGTGCGGTGCGCCACGAGTGCTCGGCCACACTCTCCGGGTCGCGTACGCCGGCCATCCACCAACCGGTGCGGCGGGCCTGCTTGAGCGTTCCCGCTTCGTAGAGAAAGTGCGCCACTGCGGACAGGTCGTCTGCCACCGTCCGTCTCCTCTCACGCCTCGGCGAGGCGGATCGCGTACCGGATGCTCTCAAGCTCGCGGCGTCCGCGCACTGAGAGCTCCCGGCTATCCAACATCACGGGGAGCCGCTCGCGTAGAGCGCGGGCTGCGGTGCCCGAATGCAGGAGGTTCGGTCGGATGCTGAGTAGAGTCCAGACGCTGTGAATATTGAGGTCGACGTACCCGTGCTGGGGCGAGATTCCCTGCACGAGATGGGCCAGCAGCTTGTCGCCCGGCCACGGACCGGGAGTAGGCGCGGCGATGAAGTCGTCGGACAGCTCCAGATGCGGGGCCTCGCCGATCCAGTAGGCCCAGTAGTTCAGGTTGGCGGCCTCTCCCGCATCGTCGTCCACCAGAGCCGATTCGATGAAGTGTCCCATCCGGTCCCGATCTCCTTGGCGGGCGGCCACGGCGGCGATCGAGCGGGCGTTGAGCCAGCCGGAGAGCCAATCGCCGGGCCGCTCCGCCGCCTGCTGGTGGGCGAGCCAGTCTGAGGTGTCGGCCCGCTTGTCGTACCCGGACAGATACAGGGCCTGTCGGCGGAGCAGGAACTCCCGTTCGCCACGGGCCTGTTCAACGGTGCGCCGCATCTGGGAGAAGAACCGTCGTCGGTCCTCGCTGGAGAGCTCCGGGGATGCGGGCACCGGACCTCGCCGGGGCCGGGGTGGCGGGGGCAGGCCGCGGACGGGGGTCGGCGCGACGCCGTTCAGCGGCCACGCGAGGACCTCGCCGAGGTCGCGCTGCATGACCCATGCGCCCAGAGGGTTCTCCTTCACCGGGGCCTCCTCGTCCAGTGCACTGGACAGGAGCACGTCCGCCTCCATGGCCCTATCCAGGGCTTGGAGCAGGGTGGTTGCCGTGCCGAGCTGCATGAGCCGATGCCGGTGCATCAGCATCTGTCCCACTGGAGCGGCGGTAAACGGCCGACGCCCGGACTCCCAGCCCGCGATCGTGTCGACCGATACCTTCAACCGCTCCGCCGTGGCCTCCTGCGTACGACCGAGCTGCTCGCGGATGACCCGGAACACGTACCCGGAAACGACCCCTGCGCGGGGTCTCGTGGTGGTTCCCTGACTGGCGGTCAGGGTTCTCCGGGAACTCGCCTTCATGGCGTCCCCATTCCCCGCTGTTGATGGCAATTCACCTGTACTCAGGGTCAGTTCAGGTGGCGGTCTCTGCTCTCTACAGTCGTAGCTGTCGGTAATCGAGCCTAGTAGGAGAACGCCGTCATGGACGTCGATATGGGTGCACCGCAGAGGCGCCTTCACAGACCGGCGGAGACGACCATGCAGTACTGGTCCGCCTGGTTCGGGTCTGTTTCGGGGGCACTTCGATGAGTGAACGGCAGCGGGTGGACGTGGCGGTCACCGAGTGGCTTGCGCGCGCCGCGCTGCATCGGAGAGAGGCTGTTGATGCCATGCGTGGGGGCGATGTGGCCCTCATCAAGCTGGGGATGTCCTTCTCCGCAGTCCGCATCCCCGATCGGATCGTGTACACGGCCGTGCAGAGTCGGGATCTGCTTACGGTCGCTGCCGAGCTCGACGCCCTCCTCGAAGGTGCTGGGGTCATCCACGATCCACGGAACCGACGGTTCTACGTCCTGGTGCCGGCGCAGTCCGAAAGTCTCGGGGCGTTGCCGGAGGTGGACTACCTCGGGTGTGGCTCCTACCTCGGTGTGCCCGCCCCTCAACGTCGAGGAGTCACTCCTCACACTGGCGCGTCCTACTGGATCGTGCCCGTGTCCTCGCCTGGGGAGCTTTGTGCACCCGTCCGAGTTGCCGAATTGGTCGGCCTCGGCCGCCGGTCCTCTGCGGACGGTTCTGCTCCTCGTCCTTCCTGAAGAACGTCGACCTTGCTAGGGGCTCTGGTCTGAGCACCCCATAGCAAGCCGCTGACCGCCGTCCCGGGTCTGAGTCGGCAGGCTCCCCCAGGCCTGGGACGGTGCACCATCACACGGCTCGAAAGACGAATGCGAGCGAGATCCGCCAAGGAGGTGGGCGACCGTGAGCACGTCCCTGATTCAGGAAGTGGAGTCCGCGCTGTACCTCGCCCGGTACGAGCCCACTGGAGAGAGGGCCGATCAGCTCCGTGCCCGCCTCCGCGAGCGCATCGAGGAGTTCATCGAGCCGGCAAGCCGATACGTGGACGCCCTCCCGGATAACCGTGCTCGGGACGTCGCGACGAGCACGGTGACGTACGCAGGCCGCCTCGTCACCATGGCCGGCCCTTTCGACCCGGTTGCTGAACTCCGTCTGCTCGCGGGATCGGCCGAGGCCGTGTCCGTGTACGCGGCCCCGCGGGATCGCACGCCCCGTATGAGGGAGTGACGTCACGCAGCAGCGACTAACCGTCGCGCCGTCCGTCCAGTAGTGCGCCGTGGTCCTCGCCCCCGTGCACTCAACCAAGCACCCCCACCGCCCGTAACAATGAATGGAGTCGCAGATGTCCCCTGCCCTGCCCGAATTCGAGTCTGTTCGTGTCGGCGGGGAGTGTCTTGTTCTTGGAAGAGCCTTCTTTCTGACAGTCCCGTCGATGGAGGCCGTTGGTGTGCGACGCGAGGACATGGAGGCCGCTCCAGGGTGGCAGACGGTCGAGGAGCAGAGACAGCGGGGCAAGGCAGTGCCGTTGAAGACGGATGCCAGTAACGCCTCGCTCGCTGTCGGCTCCTTCCTGTTCCACAAGTACCGGGAGCACATGGCGCGCCGGCGTGCTCCGCTGTCGGCTGCTGTGCTTCGGAAGCGAGAGCGGCGCGGTCTGCCGCCTCTCAGCCGCGAGTACGACCATCTCGTGACCGTGACCAAGTACCGGACGCCGGTGCGTCAGAACGCTCTGGGCCATGCCTTCGATGTGGCGAAAGACAGAGCCCGAGCGAGGGGCATCGACGTTCCCGAGGAGGCCACGTTCCGGTCCTTGCGGCACTTCGCGGACGCGGTCCTCATCGCCTCCGGACTCGAGCCGCGCAAGGTCCAGGCGCGGATGCGGCATGCGCATCTGACCCAGACGCTGGACACCTACGGCTATCTGATGTGGGAGGTGGACTGGCAGAATGCCCCGGCCTCCTTCGAGGAGCTGTACGGCATCCCGGCGCCACCGGGGTTACCGGAGGCTGCCCTACTGCCCATGGCGCAGCGGGTGCGGCAGTGAGGCCGGCGAAAATGCCCGGGTCCGGTACGGATCTTCCAGGTACCTTGAAGGACGCGTGCCGCGGGGGAGCACCATCGGCTCCGCCGGGCCATGTGCACTGGTTGTGCACTGAGATGGAAAGCGCGGAAGGTATCCGCAGCTCAGAACGCGTTTTAAGGCGTACCCACTGTGTTCCTGACGATCAGCACCACCGGCACCCCGGACCGCCCCGCGACCGACCTCGGGTTTCTGCTGCACAAGCATCCCGACAAGGCGCAGGCGTTCTCCACCTCGCACGGCACCGCGCATGTCCTCTACCCCGAGGCGAGCGCGGAGCGCTGCACCGCCGCGCTGCTCCTGGAGGTGGATCCGGTGGCGCTGGTGCGGCGGGGCAAGGGCAAGGGGCGTGGCGGGGCGCCCGACGCGGCGCTCGCGCAGTATGTGAACGACCGTCCGTACGCGGCCTCTTCGCTGCTCGCCGTCGCTCTGAGCGCGGTGTTCAAGAGTGCCCTGCGCGGTGTGTGCGCGGCCAGGCCCGAGCTCGTGGGGCAGGCGCTGCCGCTGCGGATCGAGGTGCCGGCGCTGCCCGCGCGCGGTGGTGCGGCGCTGGTCACCCAGCTCTTCGCGCCCCTGGGGTGGGAAGTGGACGCCGAGCCGGTCCCGCTCGACCCGCGGTTTCCGGAGTGGGGCGACAGCCGGTACGTACGCCTCGTACTGGAAGGGGAGTTGACACTCGCCGACGCGCTGCGGCATCTGTATGTGCTGCTGCCCGTGCTCGACGACGCCAAGCACTACTGGGTCGCGCCCGACGAGGTCGACAAGCTGCTCAGGGCCGGTGAGGGCTGGCTCGCGGAGCATCCCGAGCAGAAGCTGATCACCAGCCGGTATCTGTCCCGGCGCTGGTCGCTGACGAGGGAGGCGAACGAACGCCTCGAACTGGTGCGGCTCGCCGACGCCGACGACATCGAAGTCGAGGAGATCGACAACGCCGTCGACGAGGACACGGACACCGAGGAGAAGCCCGTTCCGCTCGCGGTGCAGCGGCGGGAGGCGATCGTCGAGGCGCTGCGCGCCGCCGGTGCCGGGCGCGTGCTCGATCTCGGGTGCGGGCAGGGGCAGTTGGTGCAGGCGCTGCTCAAGGACATGCGGTTCACCGAGGTCGTGGGCGTCGATGTGTCCATGCGCGCCCTGACCATCGCCTCGCGGCGGCTCAAGGTGGAGCGCATGGGCGAGCGCCAGGCGGAGCGCGTCAAGCTCTTCCAGGGCTCCCTCGCCTACACCGACAAGCGGCTCAAGGGGTACGACGCGGCCGTCCTGAGCGAGGTCATCGAGCATCTCGACCTGCCGCGGCTGCCCGCGCTCGAATACGCCGTATTCGGCTCGGCTCGGCCCGTGACCGTGCTCGTGACGACGCCGAACGTCGAGTACAACGTGCGCTGGGAGACGCTGCCCGCCGGGCATGTCCGGCACGGCGACCACCGGTTCGAGTGGACCCGCGAGGAGTTCCGCGCCTGGGCGCACGCCGTGGCCGAACGGCACGGCTACGGCGTGGAGTTCACGCCCGTCGGGCCCGATGACCCCGAGGTGGGGCCGCCCACACAGATGGCCGTGTTCACCCTCCGTGCCGGCAAGGGAGCCGAGGCAGCATGACGACCACCACCACCGCCGGTACCGCCGCGGGGCGGACCCTGCCCGTCACCGACCTGTCCCTCGTGGTCCTCGTCGGCGCCACCGGCTCCGGCAAGTCCTCCTTCGCGCGCAAGCACTTCAAGCCGACCGAGGTGATCTCCAGCGACTTCTGCCGCGGCCTGGTCGCCGACGACGAGAACGACCAGAGCGCCAGCCGTGACGCCTTCGACGTGCTGCACTACATCGCGGGCAAACGGCTCGCGGCCGGCCGCCGTACGGTCGTCGACGCCACCAACGTGCAGCAGGAGAGCCGCAAGCAGCTGATCGAGCTCGCCCGGCAGTACGACGTGCTGCCGATCGCCATCGTGCTCGACGTGCCCGAGGAGGTGTGCGCCGCGCGCAACGCCGAGCGCGCCGACCGGGCCGGAATGCCGCGCCGGGTCATCCAGCGCCACCAGCGCGAACTGCGCCGCTCCCTGCGCCACTTGGAGCGCGAGGGCTTCCGCAAGGTGCACATCCTGCGCGGTGTCGAGGAGATCGACGGCGCGCAGATCAGCACCGAGAAGCGGTACAACGACCTCAGCCACCTCACCGGTCCCTTCGACATCATCGGTGACATCCACGGCTGCCGTTCCGAACTCGACACGCTGCTCGGCAAGCTGGGGTACGTCGACGGCGTGCACCCCGAGGGGCGCACCGCGGTCTTCGTCGGCGACCTCGTCGACCGCGGGCCCGACAGCCCGGGTGTGCTGCGCCGGGTGATGTCGATGGTGAAGTCCGGCAGTGCGCTGTGCGTGCCCGGGAACCACGAGAACAAGTTCGCCCGTTATCTGAAGGGCAGGAAGGTCCAGCACACGCATGGTCTGGCCGAGACCATCGCGCAGATGGAGGGGGAGAGCGAGGAGTTCCGCACCGAGGTGCGGGAGTTCATCGACGGACTCGTCAGCCACTATGTCCTCGACGGCGGCGGACTCGTCGTCTGTCACGCCGGGCTGCCCGAGAAGTACCACGGGCGTACGTCGGGCCGGGTGCGCAGCCACGCGCTGTACGGCGACACGACCGGTGAGACCGATGAGTTCGGGCTGCCCGTGCGCTACCCGTGGGCCGAGGAGTACCGCGGCCGCGCGGCGGTGGTGTACGGCCACACCCCCGTGCCCAACGCGACCTGGCTGAACAACACCATCTGCCTGGACACCGGTGTCGTCTTCGGCGGCAAGATGACGGCGCTGCGCTGGCCCGAGCGCGAACTCGTGGACGTACCGGCCGAGAAGGTCTGGTACGAACCGGCCAAGCCGCTCGCCTCCGAGGCGCCCGGCGGGCACGAGGGCCGGCCGCTCGACCTCGCCGATGTCCACGGCCGCCGGATCGTCGAGACCAAGCACGCGGGCCGGGTCTCGGTGCGCGAGGAGAACGCCGCGGCGGCCCTGGAAGTGATGAGCCGCTTCGCGGTCGACCCGCGACTGATGCCGTATCTGCCGCCGACCATGGCCCCGACCGCGACCTCGCAGATCGAGGGCTATCTGGAGCACCCGGCGGAGGCCTTCGCGCAGTACGCCTCCGACGGCGTCGCGCGCGTGGTGTGCGAGGAGAAGCACATGGGCTCGCGCGCGGTGGCACTGGTGTGCCGGGACGCGCGGACCGCGAAGGAGCGCTTCGGGCTCGACGGCGCCCACGGCGGTGACGGCGCCGACGGGCCGACGGGATCGCTGTACACCCGCACAGGCCGGCCCTTCTTCGACGACCGTGAGGTCACCGAGGAGATCCTCGGCCGGGTCCGCGCCGCCGTCACCGACGCCGGGCTCTGGGACGAGCTCGAGACCGACTGGCTGCTGCTCGACGCCGAGCTGCTGCCCTGGTCGCTCAAGGCCTCCGGCCTGCTGCGCACGCAGTACGCGGCGGTGGGTGCCGCATCGGCCGCGGTGTTCCCCGGTGCGCTCGGCGCGCTCGAAGCGGCCTCCGCGCGCGGGGTGGAAGCGGCCGGCGACCTCCTTGCGCGCCAGCGCGAACGGGCCGCGGACGCCGCCGCGTTCACGGACGCGTACCGCCGCTACTGCTGGAGCACCGACGGCCTGGACGGAGTGCGGCTCGCCCCGTTCCAGATCCTCGCCGTGCAGGGCCGCAGCCTCACGGGCCACGGCCATGACGCCCAACTGGCGCTCCTCGACCGGATGGTGGAGCACGACGGCTCGGGTCTGCTGCAGACCACACGACGGCTCTACGTCGACACCGGCGACCCCGCGTCCGTGCAGGCGGGCGTCGACTGGTGGCTGGAGATGACCGGGCGCGGCGGCGAGGGCATGGTCGTCAAGCCCGTGCGGGCCGTGGCGCACGACGGCAAGGGCCGCCTGGTGCAGCCCGGCATCAAGTGCCGCGGCCGCGAGTACCTGCGGATCATCTACGGTCCCGAGTACACCAGGCCCGACAACCTGCAGCGGCTGCGCGGCCGTTTCCTCGGCCACAAGCGGTCCCTCGCGATCCGTGAGTACGCCCTCGGCCTCGAGGCCCTCGACCGGCTCGCGGCGGGCGAGCCGCTGTGGCGGGTGCACGAGGCGGTGTTCGCGGTGCTCGCGCTGGAGTCGGAGCCGGTGGATCCGCGGTTGTAGGGGGTGTAGCGGGCGTACCGGTGTGGGGCGAGGCCACGGTGACGTACCGCTGCCGGGTGCGGCCGTGACGTACCGCAGCGGCGCACCGGCGCCGCGACATTGCGCCGCGTCCGGAAGCGGTGGGAACCACTCCGGGCGCGGCGGCGTTTCTCAGGGGAGGACACCACTGGATCGGGGGAGAGTGGCGTGACGGACCACCGCGCGCGGGCTGTGCGTCGCCCGGCCGCCTTCGCGCTCTCCGCGGTCCTCGCCGTCCTCGCCTTCCTCGTGCCGTCGTCATCGGCGCTCGGGGCCCGCATCGTGGCCGCGGCGGGCGCCGCCACCACGCACGCGGGGGCAACCGCCGGCACCCGCCCGACACCGGACGCGCGCCGCACGGTCTTCTCGCCGGACGCGCGCCGCACGACCGCCTCGACGGACGCGCGCCGCACCGTCTCTGCGCCGGACGTGCGCCGCACGGTCTTCTCGCCGGACGCGCGCCGCACGACCGCCTCGGCGGACGCGCGCCGCACCGTCTCTGCGCAGGACGCGCGCCGTACGGTCTTCTCGCCGGACGCGCGCCGCACCGGCGCCCCTGCCGAGGTCCAGCGCGTGGGCGCCCCGGCCCCCTTCTCGTACGGAGCGACCGGACCCGGCAGCGGGGAGCCCCAGTCCGCCCCGCCGCCCCCGTCGCCGCCGCCCGGCCCGGAGATACCGCCACACCGCGCCACGGCCGGCCCGGCCGTTCCGGCCGGCACGGCGGGCCATGCGACGGACGCGGACGTCGCTGTGCCGCAGCCGCGCGGCCCGCCGGGCCCTCGATGGAGCACTCAAGTCCTGGTCGACGCCTGAGCGTTCACGCCTGAGAGCAGTGCGCGTGCGGCAGGCGTCGATCCCGTCTGCCTGCCCCTCGGGGAAACCATGTCCGGGAGAACCATGTCTCGCGCGCCCATGTGGCGGGCGATCGTCGCCCTAGCCGTGATCGCCGCCTCACTCTTCTTCGCCCTCACCCAGTCCGCCCGCCTCGGCCTCGACCTGCGCGGCGGCACCCAGATCGTCCTGGAGACCAAAGACGCACAGAACGCGACCGGTTCGGGAAGAACCATCAAGGCCGACTCCGAGTCGACGCAGCGCGCCCTCGAGGTGCTGCGCCAGCGCGTCGACGCCCTCGGCGTGGCCGAGCCCAGCCTGACCCGCTCCGGCGAGAACCGCATCATCGTCGAGCTGCCCGGCGTACAGGACCCGCGCGAGGCCGCGGAAGTCATCGGCCGCACCGCGCAGTTGACGGTGCACCCGGTCCGCGCATCCGTGGCCGAGCCGGGCGACAAGGCCGGTGGCACATCCGGCACCGCGCCCGACGACAAGGGCGAGCGCACCCTGCCCGACCCCGACCAGAAGGGCGCCTACCTGCGGCTCGGACCGCCGGCGCTGACCGGTGACGGCGTGAGCGACGCCGAGGCCGTGCTCGACCCGCAGAACCTGGCGGGCTGGGTGGTCAATCTCGACTTCCGCGACCAGGCGGGCAAGGACTGGGCGCGGGTCACCGGCGAGGCGGCCTGTGCCGCACCGAACGCCCCGGAGCGGCGCGTCGCCATCGTCCTCGACGGCCGCGTGATCTCGTCGCCGGGCGTCAACCCCGATGTGCGCTGCGGCACCGGCATCACCGGCGGCACCACACAGATCACCGGCGGGTTCGACCAGCAGGAGGCCCGCGATCTGGCCGCCCTGGTGAAGGGCGGCGCACTTCCGGTGCCCGTCGAGGTCGTGGAGCAGCGGACCGTCGGCCCCACCCTCGGCGCCGACGCCATCCAGGCCAGCGCGCAGGCCGCCGTCATCGGGCTCGCCCTGACCGCGCTTTTCATCATCGTCGTCTACCGGCTGCTCGGCGCCCTGGCCACGATCGCCCTGGCGCTGTACGGACTGATCTCCTACGCCACCCTCGTCGCCCTCGGCGCCACGCTCACCCTGCCCGGGCTCGCCGGATTCGTCCTGGCCATCGGTATGGCGGTGGATGCCAACGTGCTGGTCTTCGAGCGGGCCAGGGAGGAGTATCTGGGAGCCCGCACCAAGCGCCTGGACAAGCCGGTGCGCACCGGCTTCGCCAAGGCCTGGAGCGCGGTCGTCGACTCGAACGTGACGACGCTCCTTGCCGCGGGACTGCTGTTCTTCTTCGCCGTGGGCCCGGTCAAGGGCTTCGGCGTCACCCTGTCCATCGGTGTGCTCGCCTCGATGGTCTCGGCCCTGGTCGTCACCCGCGTCCTCGCCGACTTCGCGGTCAAGCGGCGCTTCGTGCGCAATCACCCCGCCCTGACCGGCATCACCACCACCGGCCGGGTGCGGGCCTGGCTCGCCCGGCGCAACCCGCGCCTGGTGCAGCACCGGCGCCGATGGATGGGGGCGAGCGCCCTGCTCATCGTGGTGGCGGTGGCCGGTATCGGGCTGCGCGGCCTGGACTTCGGGGTGGAGTTCACCGGCGGACGCCTGGTCGAGTACAGCACCAGCAGGCCCGTGCAGGTGGACACCGCGCGGGAGGCCGTGGCGGACGCCGGGTTCCCGCGTGCGGTGGTCCAGGAGTCGGGTGACGGGGACATCTCCGTACGCACGGAGAAACTCACCAACGACCAACAGCACACGATCAAGGAGGCATTGGGGCAGCACGGCGGCGAAGTCACCGTGGAGCGCGATGAGCTGATCGGGCCGAGCCTCGGGGACGAACTGCGGCAGAAGGCGCTGATCGCGCTCGGGATCGCCGTGGCCGCGCAGCTGCTCTATCTGACCGTGCGGTTCCGCTGGACCTTCGCGGCCGCGGCCGTGACGGCGATGGTGCATGACGTGCTGCTGGTGGTGGGCCTGTTCGCCTGGATCGGCAAGCCCGTCGACAGCGTCTTCCTGGCCGCGCTCCTGACCGTGATCGGCTATTCGGTCAACGACACCGTCGTGGTCTTCGACCGGGTACGCGAAGCGCGCCGCCGCGATCCGCGCACGGCCCTGGAGACGACCGCGAACAAGGCCGTCGTCCAGACACTGCCGCGCACCGTCAACACCGGTATGGGCGCCCTGTTCATCCTGGCCGCCCTCGCCGTGCTCGGCGGCGACTCGCTCGCGGACTTCTCCGTCGCCCTGATCGCGGGCGTCCTGGTCGGCATGGCGTCGACGGTGAGCCTGGCGGTGCCGCTCGCCGTGAGCCTGGAGTCCCGCTGGCCGGCACCGCCGCCGCGGCAGCGGACGCGCACGGACCGGCCGAAGGGGGCGGGACCCCTGGAGGCCCGCAGAAGCGAGCGCGACACGGGCGCGGTCGTCTGAGCCGCACCTTGCGCAAGGCCGGCACCGCCCCGCCGCCTCGGCGCCCCGCCGCCCCGCCGTCTCAGGACTGTGCGGCGGCGGGGTGGCCGGCCTGCAGGGCGCCGAGGCGGCGTACGACGAGGAAGGTGAGGGCGCAGGCGACGACGAGCGGCACATCGGCGAGGAGCAGGGTGTCGAGGCCCTGCCGCACCTCCCACGTGGCGTCGGTGCCCCCGAGCTCCTTGAGCCCCTGGGACAGTTGGAGGACGGCGGCGACGACGGCCAGCCACCACACGGTCAGCAGGCCGTTGCCGCGCCGCTGGTCGGGCCGCGGGGTGGAGGCGGCCCAGATGTCGTTGACGATCATCTTCGGTACGAAGAGCAGTCCGATGGCACAGAGGAAGCTGAGCAGCAGCCATCCCGCGCCGTGCCGCTGCTGCCAGGCGGGGTCCAGCAGGCGGGCGTTGGCGCGCATGCGGGCGAACCACACGGCGAGCAGGACCACGGTGACGCCGAGACAGATTTTCAGGGCGCCGAGGAGATTGCCGAGCCACATGTCGGCGCGTATGTAGCCGTCGGCGGTGCGGACCGAGGCGTTGTCGTGCAGGGGCCCGATCACGGAGTCCATATGCCACTGCGCGACGGCGGCAGCGACGGTGGCGACGGCGGTCACGGCAAGCGCCCCGCTCGCGAGGTGCCCGAGGGTGTGCGGCAGACGGATTCCCGGCCGCGGCGACCCCTCGCCCTGGGGCTCGGCGGCGGGGGAGGGGGTACTCATGCGGGGATCCGATCTGTTGAGCAGGTGGCAGGCAGCGGGTGGCGGGTGGCAGACAGCGGGTGGCGGGTGGCGGGTACATGTAGTCATATCAAGCCCGGATACGGCCGGGACGACCGCTGCCCCCGCGGGCCTGCCCGCCGTCCCGGCTGCAGGGGAGGACGGCGCCGCGAACCGCGCCCCTCGCGGGGGGTATCCGCCAATTCAAGCCATGTATGGCCCCGGCGGCCGACAGCCTCCAAGGTCATATTGACGGGCCCTCGGCCGCCCCTTACTTTTTCACTCCCCTAGTGAGTGACACAGCATCAATATCTTTGCTGTGAACGCGACTTGGGCTGTGCGTCCGGATACCAGCGAATGGCCGTGGTCCCCCGATGGGCCAGACGATCCATGGCGGGGGCGAGCAATGAGTCTGTTCGGGCAGGGCCGTTCGTTCATGGAGGCGCTCACGCCCCAGGACCGTGCCACCCTGCTCGCACTCGGCATGCCGCGCACCTACGGCTCCGGCGAGATCATGCTGCGGGAACGGGACACCACCACCTTCGTGCTGCTGCTCCGCTCGGGCTGGTCCGTGGTGTCCGTGGACACCGAGCGAGGCACCCGGCTCATCCTCGCCCTCCGCGGTGCCGGTGAGGTCGTCGGCGACCTCGCGGCCTTCGACCAGGGGCCGCGCAGTGCGACAGTGACCGCCCTTGGTCAGGTCGAGGCGGTGCTGGTGTCCGGAGGGCGCTTCCGCGGCTTCCTGGCCGCCCACCCGCACGCCACTGCCCTGATCATGCGTCAGCTCAGCGCCCGGCTGCGCAGCGCCGACGTGGAACGCCGCTCACTGGCCTCCGAGTCGGTGCTGCGGCGCCTGGCCGCGCGCATCGTGGAGCTGGTCGAGCGGACCGGCCGCAAGAGCGGTGAGGGTGACGCCATGGTGATCGAACTCCCGCTGCCCCAGCACGACTTGGCAGCGGCCATCGGTGCGACCCGTGAGGCAGTGGCCAAGGCGCTGCGCTTTCTCCGGGACCAGGGCGTGGTGCGCACCGCCCAACGGCGCCTGACCGTCACGGACATGGAGGTGCTCACCCTGCTCGCCGAGGGACGGGAGAGACCGCCGCGCGCAGGACCGCCGGAGAAGTTCCCTCCGGGTGTGTAAACGGCTACATCGCCGGCCGCTCCGGGCGGCCACGCTGGTCCAGTCAGCACAGCGTCAGGGGGTACGGGTGAGCAGTGCGGGAGCGGTCCACAGGCTGGTGGTCTTCGGTGACGCCTGCGGCTCGGGGAAACTGGGAATGGCGGCCAAGGAGCGGATGCGCGCCGGGATGTACGGCATCTTCGGCGAGGCCTTCGCGGCCATCGGCGAGACTCGCCGCCACCAAGAGGACAGGGGCGACGGCATTCTGGTCGCCCTGGACCCTGCGGTGCCGCCGGTCCTGATGGTCGGGCGGTGGATCGACACCGTGCACCAGGCCCTGCGCGAACTGAACTCCGGCAGTGCCGAGCGACTGCGGCTGCGCATCGGCATGAACGCCGGGCTCGTGCTCGACGACGGCAAGGGTCTGGTGGGCCGCGCGGTGGACCTCGCCTGCCGGTTGTGCGACAGCCCTACGGCCAAGCAGATCATGGCGGCGGCCGGCACGTCGGACGTACTGCTCGTGGTGTCGGACGCGCTCTACACCGGTGTCGTCGCGGAAGGCGGCCGGTACGTCGAGCCCGACTGCTATCGCAGCGCGCGGGTCGAGAACAAGGAGACCGACGAGCGCGCCTGGTTCTACGTGCCGCGCTTACCGGAACCGCCCATGGGGGGTGCACGCGGGGCGGGCGGCGGATCCGGGACCGGCGGGGGGCTGGAGCCCGGTGCCGGATCCGCGCCCCGCGAGTGCGGTCCTGGGAGCGGCGGGGCAGCGCCCGCCGAGGGGGAGGGCAGGCCTACCGAGGGGGAGGGCGGGCCCACCGAGGGGGAGGGCGGGCCCACCGAGGGGGAGGGCGGGCCCGCCGCCGCTCCCAGGACGGTGGTCAATGTCCGCGGCGACGGATTCCAGGTGAGCGACAGCGTCATCCACGGCGGCATCACCGGCTTCCACAAGGACCGTGGTCACCCGCCGGCAGGCGGGACCGAGCCCGTCGGCGAACAGGATCGCCGGCCCTCCGGGCAGGGAGGCGAGGCATGAGCGACGAGCCCGAGGCCCCGGCAGCGGAAGCGCCGCCGGAGGACGGCCCGAAGGCGGGGGCCGACCCCGAGGAGCAGCCGCAGGAGGGCGCGGAGGCGGAGCCGGAGCCCAACCCCTTCGACCAGGCGGGCCGCAACCCGCTCAGCGGCTCCGGCGGCACCGGTGGCTCCGCCACCGCCACCGCGGCGCGGCGCACCTTCGCCGCGCGCGGCAGTGAGCGGACCGTCGAGATCGGCGGGGACGGGGCGTACTTCGAAGGCAACTACTTCGTCAGCCAGTTCGGTGTCGGTGCGGGCCCGCGCCTCGTGGCGGGCGATGTTCCCACCGAGGAACTGCTCCGGCTCGACGGCGTCTACTGCGAAGCGCGGGGCTATGGGCGGATGAAGGAGCGGCTGCGTGCCTGCGGGCTCCTGGTGCTGTGCGGCGAGCGCGGCAGCGGGCGATCGGCGACCGCGCTGGCGCTGCTCGCCGAGCTGACCGGCCACCGGGTGACCCGGCTCGACTCCAGCCACACCGTGCACGAGCTCACCAAGGAAAACCTCGTGGGAGGCCGAGGTCACCTCCTCGAACTGCCCTCGGCCGACGCCCTGCGCGAGCCGGAGCCGGCCGCGGGACAGACCCGTGGACCCGGCCGTCTCTCCGAGTTGCACCTCGATCAGTTCAGCAGCCTGCTCCAGGCCGAGAAGGCCTTCGGCGTGGTCCTGGTGGAGAGCGGGGACCTGGCCGACCGGCTGCTGCGCGGACGCTACGGGATGAACTGCGCACCGCCGCCCTCGCAGGATGTGCTCGACCGCCATCTGCGGGTGCTGCTCAAGGACGCTCCCGACGGCGCTCTCGAAGAGGCCCTCGCACTCGCCGCCCGCAGCGACGTCCAAGAGGCGCTCGGCCTGGACGCGCTGCGGCCCCGGGAAGCGGCCCGCCTCGCTCAACTGCTCGCCCGCCGCCAGCGCGAGGAACTCGGCGACGAGGAACTCCTCGACGAATGCGCCGCGTTCGTACGGGCCCAGGCGCGGGCCTGGTTCGCGGGTGCGGACCGCCCCGGTACGGTGCCCGAGGCGCTGCCCGCGCTGGGTGCCGCCGCCTTCCGCACGGCCGTCGCGGTGTTCAACGGCTCCGCCTACAGCCTGACCGCCGAGGCCGGGGAACGGCTTGCCTGGGAGATGGCGGTCACGCTCGACCCCGGCGAGCCCGTCGGCCGGCGCCTGTTCGGCACCCGTGCCGACGCCCGCCCGGCGCTGGCCCGCGCGGTGGTCGAGCAGGGTGAACTCGACCTGGGCGACGCCAAGGTGCCGGTCGACGCCATCCGCTTCCAGGGCGCCGGACTCGCCACCGCCGTGCTGCGCGAGATCTGGCACGGCTACCACAATATGCGCGGCCCGCTCGCGCGCTGGCTGCGTGACCTGTGCGACGACCCGCGCCCACAGCTGTGGGTGCGGGCCTCCATCGCGGCCGGCGTGCTCTGCTCCTGGGACTGGGCGCACGGCTCCGGCGAACTGGTGCACCCGATGGCCACATCCGACAGTCCCGTCCTGCAGATGGCGGCGGCCACCGCGCTGTCCGAGGCCTCCCGGGAGCCGGCCGTGCAGCCCGCCGTCGCCGCGCTGGTGAAGGAGTGGGCGCAGAGCGGCGGCACGGCGGTGACCACCACCGCCGTGCTCACCCACGGCTACGGCATGGCCGCGGGTTCGGTGGCAGCTTCCCTCGACGCGCTGGCGAAGCTGGTGCGCACGGGCGAGCCGGACACTCTCGGGCATGCCTCCTTCAGCGTCATCCGGCTCCTTGCCGGGGCCGAGCCGGAGACGGTTCTGGGCCGGCTCGACGACTGGCTGCGCGATGGACGGCGGGAAGCGGCCGACCTTGTGCTGCTCGCCGTGATCGGTGCGCTCAAGACCCGCACCACCTATCTGTGGGGTCTGCAGGAGGTGCCGGCACTGGAACCGTACGGCGCCCGGCCGCTCCTGGCAGCTCTGCTCGCCGTCCGTCCCGGGCTCGCCGACCCCCTCGCCGGGCTCGTCCGGCACAGCCTCGCCACGGCGCGATCGGGCGCGGCGACGCTCGACGCCCTCAGCGTCCTGGTACGGCAGTCGGCCGACGACGCGGAGCAGGTGGATCTCTTGTGTGCCTTCCTGCCGCGGCTCTCCGTCGAGCGCCGTGAGCGGGACAGGCTGCGCCACCTCCTTGCCCGTCTGGTCAAGGACCCGGACGAACTGTTCGACAGGACCACCGCGCGACGGATGTGGAACGCGGTGCAGGAAGGAGCTGAGCGATGATCGGGCCACCCGCAGACGGGCCCCGCGCGGAGCAGCATCACGACGGGCGCCCGGCGGGCCCGCTCCTGGGGGAGCGGGCCGGGCCCTACCGGCGCCGGAGCGGACAGGTCGCGGCGGTGTTGCTGTACGGCAACGGCGGCCACAGCGTGATCTGGCCCGACCGCGCCGAACACCACAACAAGCCCTGGATCGGCTCGGCGTACACGGCCTTCGAAGTCCTCCTCGGGCGGTACGTCACCGACTTCGAGCTGGCGCTGCCCGCGGCCGGAGACGACCAGTCCTTCGCGGCCAGGGTGCGCCTCGAGTGGGAGGTCGAGGACCCCTACGCCGTCGTGACCAAGAGCGTCAGAGATATCCGGCTGCTCCTGGAAGGCGAGCTCCTCGACGCCCTGCGGCCGATCTCGCGCCGTTTTCGCCCCACCGACGCCCAGCGAGTCGACGAGTCCGTACAGGACGAACGGCGTGCCGGCCGCCTGGACTTGGGCCGCGACCTGGGGCTCCGGACCACGATCAGGGTGTTCATCGACCTGAGCGAGGAGGTCGGCAGCGAGGTCGGCGCCTTCAAGAGCATCGGCAAGGAGGCGGCCAAGAAGAAGCAGGAGCTGCACAAGCAGCACGAGATCGAAGCCGAGGAGCAGCGGCTGTTCGAGGCGAGGGCGCGCGACATCGAGCAGGTCCTGCGCGGTGGCCGGGAGGCGGAGATCGTCTATCTGATGTCCCGCAACCCGGAGAAGGAGTGGGACATCCTCGAGGCCGTACGGCGGGAGAAGCGCGAGGAGAAGGCGGACTTCATCGCTCTCTTCAACCGGCTCATCGACAGCGGAATGCTGGAGCGTCACGACGTCGGCGAGCAGACCTACGAAGTGCTCCAGTATCTGCGCGACAGCACCAACAAGGTGCTCCCGGACAACGCGCGCCGCCCGCTGACCGCGCCCGAGGGGCGCCGGCCACGGCGACAGATCGAGGAGCGCGGACGGGAACCGGAGCCCGATGTGCCGCCGTGGGAGACAGATGAGGACGCCGTCGGCTCCTGGGGTGAGGACGAATCCTGGGACCCGGACGAGGAGTCCAAGCCGAAGGTGCACGAGCCGACCCGGGTCGATCCCGGTTCCGAACGTGCCCACGCCCGCACCAAGTCACGCAACGCCAAACCGAGTTCGGCCTTCGACGACTGGGGGGACGAGTGAACTGCCCGACTCCGGCGATGGGTTCGGCGACTGCCGCCGAACCCGAGCCGGCCGATGCGCGCTTCATGGCGGAACGGCTGCTGACCTCGGTGCGCGAGGACATAGGCAGGGCCGACGCCAAGGCGGCCATGGTGCTGTCCGGCAGCGTCGCCGTCCTCGCGGTCGTGCTTGCCCGGGGCATCCCGGCGACCGGCACTCAGGGGGTCGCGGCGGGGGCCGTCCCGCTGGGCGGGCTGGTGTGCGTGGCCGGGATGCTGATGCTGGTCGGTGTCATCCTGCCCCGCACCCGGATCGGCGCCGACCGTACTTTCCTGCGCGACTTCGCCCTCGGTACGCCCGTGGAGGAGCTGCACGCCCGGCTGTCGGCGACGGCCGGGGACGTCGTCGCCTGGCTGCTGAGCCAGGCCAGCGTGCACGGCGCGGTCCTGGCCGCCAAGTACCGGTGGCTTCGCCGCGGCGTGTGCTGCCTCTTGGCGGGCGGCGCGCTGCTCGCCGTCGGCATGTGGTGGTGAGGGAGCGATGACGTTGAGCAGAACACAGCGGCGTACGGCGGCTCGTACGCCGTTACGTGGCTCATGGGCCTGCGCGGTGACAGGTGCCGTGTGCGCGCTGCTGGCGCTGCCCGGCCCGCCCGTCGCGGCGGCCTCGGGCCCGTACGGCGTGATCGCCCCGCGACAGCATTCCGCGACGGCCGCCCCGGCGCACACCGCGCCGGGCGCCGCGCTCGCGGCGCCCGCTGCCGACGACGGGCCCGACCCGATCGACTTCGCCGTTGTCGTCGACCAGTCCAAGAGCCTCGCCGACAAGGATCTGGCCCGTGAGGTGGAGGCGGCGTCACTGCTCACCCAGGGAGAGATCTCCGAGCGCTCACGGGCCGCCGTCATCGGCTTCGGCAGCTCGGAGAAATCCGGCCAGACGCCCGTGCGCGAAGTGTGCGGCCTGACCACATCGGACGCGTCGGGGCGGCAGAAACTCTCCGACTGCGCCCAGGAGTTGTCCGACCGCGACCCCCGGCGCATGGGCCCTGGTACCGATCACCCGGCCGCGCTGCGCCAGGCGGTGGACCGGCTTGCCGAGGACGGGCGGGCCGATACGCCCAAGGTGGTGTTCCTGCTCACCGACGGCAAGCTCGACGTGCGCGACAGCCCGGAGTACGGCGCCGATCCCAGCAGCCGCCAGGCCAACGCGGCCAAGCAGCTCGACGAGGAACTCCGGCGCGCTCGCCGCGAGAAGATCCAGGTGTGGCCGCTCGGCTTCGGCAGCCACATCGACAGGAAGGCGCTCGCGCGGATGGCCTCGGCCGGCCACCGCAACGGCTGTGCGGACCTGCCCGGCGCCGCCCCGCGGATGCGCGTGGTCAAGAGCGCGGCCGAGATCGACAAGGCCCTGCAAGAGACCTTCGCTGCGGCCCGCTGTGCCCGCGTCGCCCAGGGGACCGTCGGCAAGCCGCCCGCCGATCTGCGGGTGAGCATCCCGCCCATCGCCACCGACGGAGCGATCACGGTCACCAAGCACGACCGCAAGGTGGCCGTCACCTACTACGACCCGCGCGGCCGCAAAGCGCCCACGCGGGGCTCGGCCGACGGTTCCAGCTTTGAACTCAGCGGTCAGGACGGGCCGGTGGAGGCGCTGCGGGTGAAGAACCCGCTGCCAGGCCGCTGGCGGGTGCACCTGGAGGCGCCCGAAGGCCACCGCGACCGCGAGGTGGCCGTTCGTGCCATCTGGCAGGGACGGCTGCGGTCAGCCGTCACCCTGGACCCGGCCTCTCCACGCCCCGGCGAGCGGGCCGTCGTCGAAGTGCGGATGCAGACCCGGCGCGGCGTCGTCATCACCGATCGTTCCGAGGTCGAAGGCCTCAAGGCGTCCGCCCGGATGTCCGGCAACGGTTTCGCCCCGCTGGTCGTCCCGCTCTCCGACGACGGGCGCAAGCCGGACGCAGAGGCAGGGGACGTGCGCTATACGGGCGAGTTCACGCTGCCCTCCGACGCATCCGGCACCCTGGCCCTCACCACACAGTTGGCGGCGCCAGGTGTGACCAGTGACCGGCGTCCGCTGTACGCCCGGGTCGCCTCGGGCACACCGCAGCTCACCGCCGGGATCTCCGTCGACCGCGCCACCGCCCGCCCCGGAGACACCGTTCGCGGCAGCCTGGACCTCACCAACAACGACTCCGCACCGCACACGCTGCGCCTGGGCCTTGCCGACCAGCCGCCGGGCAGCGCGCTGCGGATCAGCCCCGCCACCGTCGAGGCGCAGCCGGGCCGGAGCCGGAGCGTGGAGTTCCGAGTCGAGGTCGGCAAGGACACCCCACTGGGCGAACTCGGCGGCCGTATCACCGTCGTGGACACCGACGACGACGGTGCCGTGCTCGACACGGCCTTCGTCGGCATCCGGGTCGAGGCCGCCCCCACCTGGTGGGACCGCTTCTGGGGCGCCATCCTCGGAGCCGGGCTGCTGGTGCTGCTGCTCGCCGCCTTCGCGCTCGTGCGCCTGAAAGCCCGCCGGGAACGCAAGGACCTGCGCGGGGTGCGGATCGAGCTGCGCGGCGACGGGCTGCGGCCCGACGAGCTGACCGTGCGCTCCGGCCAGAGCACGAAGGGGGAGTTCCACTTCACCGTGGACCGCTCGCGCGGCGGGGCGCCGGCACTGCGCCGAGCGGGCCCGGGCACGGGCGGCGCGCACCGGCTGCGACGCACCGCGGCGGGTGAGTTCATGTTCCGGCCCGACCGGGGGCGCGAGCGCCGACTGCCGTCCGGAGAGGTCTTCGCACTCGGCGAAGGGCTCGAACTCCTCGTGCACGACCGGAAATCGGCCACAGGAGCCCGGCGTCGTCCCGGCAGCGCCGGAGGACGAAGCGGGAGAGAGCGGGGAGACCAGGACGGCACCGGCCGTCGACCGGGGGCCTGGAGGAGCACGCCACGCCGGCGGCCCGGACCCGCATCGCCCCCGGGTGGCGAGCAGCCGGCCGGCAGCAGCCGCCGCTTCGATCCCAACTTCTGACATACGACAGGGCGTTGGCGGTACCACGGTCGCCAGGAGGCGGCCGCACCCGGGTCACATACGGGCGTCGCCGAGACGCCCGGCCCAGCCAGGACACGGCGTCGAGCCGGCGCCCAACGGGAGAGACAGATGAAGATCTACCAGCCCATGCTCTTCGTAGGCCTGGGCGGCACCGGTGGACGCATCGGCGCCGAACTCGAACGGGGTCTGCGCCGGGAGCTGTGCGGCCCCGACGGCACCAAACTGGTCGCCGAGGGGCGGCGCGCACCATTCCAGCTGCCGGACTGCCTGCAGTTCGTGTACGCGGACTTCAGTGAGTCCGAGCTGGACCGGCTGCCGCACCTGAGCGCCAAAGGGGCGGAGGCGGCGGCCTACGCGCGCACCTCGCGGGTCATCCACGACCTGCTGCCGACCAACTACGACAGCTCGCCCGAGGTCACCCGCATGCTGCGGGTCGCCCTGCACGAGGAGACGCACAGCTGGCTGCCGCCCAAGGAACGCCAGCCCCGGGTCGCGCCCCTGCACAACGGCGCCGGCCAGCTGCCGACCGTGGGCAGGGCGGCGCTGTTCGCCACGCTGCGCAGCGGCCTGGAGCCGGTCCTTCGCCAGCTGCGTGCCGCCATCGGCGCCATCAGCAACTCCGCGGGAGATCTGCGGGAGATGGGCGGGCGGCAGATCAGGGGCTGCGATGTGTTCGTGGCGTTCTCCGTGGCCGGCGGCACCGGTGCCGGCATCTACTACGACTTCATCCACCTGATCGCGCACGAGTTCCGCAAGTCCCGGGTGCCGGGCGTGAAGATCTACCCGCTGGTCGTGATGCCCTCGGCGTTCCCGCCGCAGGCCGGCGGCGGCCGTGAGGCCGAACTCAACTCGGCCCGCGCCCTGGTCGACCTGTCCCGCCTCGTGGACAGCCAGAACGTGCCCGACGCCGAGTCGGACTTCGGTGATGTGGAGCAGCGTGACCCGCGCAGTGTGCGGTACCCGGAGGACGGCGTGGTCACCATGCGGCCCTCCACCGTGCAGACGGCGCTGCTGCTCAGTCTGACCGCGGGGATCAGGCCCGAGGACCTGCGCCGCTCCATCACGGCGATGGTGATGTCGCTGATCGCCACGGAGCTCGGCGACGAGAACAAACAGGGCCGGACCGAGGGCGACTACCAGTCGTTCGCGGCGAGCTTTGTCAACAAGAGCGTGGAGCGCTCGAAGCCGGCCCGCTCGGGCATTGGTTTCCGCGGTATGTCCACCTGCCTGGCCGCCTCCCTGACCGTGCCCGTCGACGACCTCGCCGAACTGGTCGCAGGACGGCTTCTGTCACAGGCGGTGGAGGCCATGGAGGAGGACGCGTTACGGGCTGCCGAGAGCGGCACGGAGCAGATCGTGGACATGTTCGAGCGCTCCGGAATCGCCCGCCTCTGGTACCGGGAGGCCCCCGAGGTCCCCGGGCCCGACCCGCTGCCGAAGGGCAGCAAGGCCATCGGCCAGGCCCTGCGCGACCGGATCGGAGACATGGACGACCGGCTCGGCCGCCTCGACCGGGAGCTCGACCGCGAAATACCCTCCCTCGCCGAGGACTTCAAACCCGGTCAGGGCGTTCGTGAACTCCTGGGCCTGATAGGCCCGTTCAAGCTGGAGAAGGTGCTCACGGGACACCCCGGGCATCCCCAGCGTCCCGCCGAGGCCGGCTTCGCCGGAATGCTGGAGAACCGCAAGAACGACCCCGAGCGACCCGAGGGCGTCGACATGTCGGCCCCGCAGGTCCCGCGCATCAAGGGCGGCGTGGGCGGTCTGGTGCCCGCACGCTGGGGTGATCCCGACGTCCAGGAGGCCCTGGGCGTCCAGGACGTCTGGTACCACTGGCGCGCGAACCGGCACTGGCACCACGGCTGGAAGGAGTACGAGAACCGCTGGCGTCCCGCGTTCCTGCGGGCGACCAAGGAGCTGGGCGAGCTCGTCGGCGCCCTGCGCGCCCACCGCAAGGACGAACCCAAGCTGTTCGCGGACCGCCGCAAGGAGCTGTATCGCGAGGACCGCAAGGGCGTGAAGTACCTGCTGCCCCCGCAGAACAATCTGCGCACCTTCTACGACGAGGTGTACCGGCGCCTGGTGCAGCACGAGGGCCTGCCCGAGAACGCGGACGCCGCCGCGCTGATCGCCAAACTGGTACGGCCCGAACACTGGCAGCTGGCGCTCGAGGCCGTCCGCCGTTCGCCCCGAGCCGCGGTCAAAGAGGTCAAGCAGGTCGTCGAGCAGCGGGTGAAAGGGCTGTTCGGCGAGGCGAGCCTGTTCAACGACCGGCCGCTGCTGCCGCCGCTCGGGGTGCTCCTGCGTGCCGTTTCGGGCGACGAGGAGGCCGAGTCCACGGTGGATGCCCGGCTGCTCGACCAATTCAGGTCCCAGCTCGCCGCGCTCCTTCCGGTCGGTTTCGTTCCGGACGGCAGCGGCCCGCTGAAGGTCCTGATCGTCCACCCGCAGAGCGAGGCGGACGGCAGCGCCGCCACTTATCTGAGTCAGCAGCTCAATCTGCCCCGCGAGCCCGAGGCGGTCACCGAATTCCAGGCCGTGGACACGGAGTCCATCACGGTCGTGCTGTTCCGCAGCGGTATGAGCCTCACCGATGTCTCCGAGGTCCGGCATGTGCTGCGGCTCTGGGCACAGGCGCGGGACGCGGACGGCGAGGACGACTTCCTGCACTGGCGTCAGCGCCTCGGCTACCGGGACGACTGGCTCGCCAGCACCGAGGACGACCGGCGGCGAATCCTGCACCGCATCCTGTGCGCGATGTGGAACGGCGCGGTCGAGGTCCTGGGCGACCCCGCCTCGCCCGACATGATCCGGATCAGACTGCAGGAGAGCGACGCGGCGACCATGACGCTGCGCCTGGAACCCTTCGACAAGAGTGTGTCCAGCTGGGCCGGTCTCCTGCGGGCCTACGAGCAGTGGGCGCTGCTCGACGAGGGCGAGATCATCGAGGATGTGTGCGCCCGGCTGATGCGCACCCAGCCCGCGGGCCTCACCACCACCTCCGTACCGCCGTCGGAGCTGTTCCGGACCCTCGTCCACGAGGTCGCCCCGCGTCAGCTCGCCCAACTCCAGGAACTGTCGGGCCGGTTCGACGCCGAGGACGAGGAGTGGCTCGTGCCGCTGCGGCACTTCTGGACGGAGACCTTCCCCGGTGCCCTCGACCTTCGCTTCCCGGGCGCGGCCCGTCCCACCCGCCCCAACCTCCGTGCCCTGGACGCCCGCAGCGCCGAGGCATCCTCCGGTTCCCCGGCGCCTTCGCGCGCCAACGGCCGCACCCCTGAACGCGAAGGGGAGACGGGCGGCCGGGACGCGCGGCGACGGTCCGCGGAGCGCGAGGATCCCTGGGAGCCAGGGGTTTCCCGGGCGGACGGCGACGCCCGGCGGGGCAAGGACTCCGACGCGTCGTGGGAGCCCGGTGCCGCACGGGCGGGTGACGGTGCGCGGCGGCGCGGCGCCGAGGGGCCCTCAGGAGCGGAGACGCCCGGCGGCGCGGGTGACGCCGACCCCTGGGACGAGGACGACTGGGGCGACTGGGGCGACGCCCGGCACGATCACGGTGAGCGAGGGGGCGGCAAGTGAACCAGGAGCACCCTCGTGCCGGGGCCGGCGTCGTCCTCGTCGACCTGCGCCACGCCGATGCCGCCGCCCGGCACGGCGCGGTCCGCGAAGCCCGCGAGCAGACCCAGCTGTCCGGATCGCCGCGGTTCCTCGTCGTCGATGACGCGGTGGAACTGGTGCACCACCAACTCCTTTACGAGCAGCTCTTCGCGTACGGCCCGGCCCGCGTCCTGTGCCTGGCCGTGGGCGCACCGGACGAGCCCTGGCTGCGCCGCCCGCCCGCGCTGCGGCCCCCCAACACGGGAGTGCTGTGGATTCCCGATCCCTGCGCGGGCAGTCGCGACGCCGAGGACGGGCGGCGCGCTGCGGCACTGCGGCCGCTGACCGAACTTCTCGCGGAATCAGCTGTGTTCGACGCCGTACTCACAGCACTCGGCGACGTCGTCCACGGCACCGCCGTACCCGCCGTACGCGTGGTCGAGCACGATCTGACCGAGGAGGCTGCGACCCGCGCCTGGCGGCAGGCCATCGAGGGCCTGGTCGGCCAGGACGTACCGCCGCCGGCGCTGGTCGCCGACGGGGCCGCGGTCGCGGGGGGCGACGCGGTGCCCGCCGAACTGGCGCCGCTTCTCGGTCAGTCGGTGCCGCGCAGTGTGTCGGGCCGCGCCTGGCTCCTGCCGGACGGGCCGGCCGCCCTGCAGCACCAGCGGTGCGACGAGGCACTGCGCGACGCGGTGGACGGGATGGAGCGCATCCGCGGCGCGGCGGGACTGTACACGCCCGCCGTCCGCGAAGTGGACCTGCCGGCCCGTCTGGAGGTGCTCTCGCACACGCTCGCCGAGTACCGCGACACCATTGCCGGAGCGCTGACCGACGGCGGTGGTGACCGCCTGCGCCCCGACCAGCGCAGCCGCCTCCTCAAACGCGGTATCGAACTCCCCGAGACCACGGAAGTCTCCCGGGCCGGCGTCGGACCCGGCCTGCGCCACTACGCCGAACGGCTGCTCGGCCGCAAGCTGCCGCTGCGCTCGGTGGCCGCACGCTTCGCCGCCCTCGCCGACCGCTCGGCCCCGGCGGGCAGCGCCGCCCGGCTCGCCAGGCTGGACGAGATCTGCCCCGCGCGCGCCGTCGCCGAACTGGCGGTGCCCGTGCCGTTCATGGTGTGGGGCGCGCAGTACGCGGAGGCCGCCCTCGCCTTCGTGGTGGCGGCGGTTGCCGGGCTGTGGCCGGGTGTCGGCTGGGTGTCGGGTCCGCTGACCGGCCTGGCAGGAGCGGGACTCGTCCTGCTCATGCTGCGGCACCGGCCCAACCGTTCCTACGACGGCCGCATCGACGGCGGCGGCAGCGCCCGCACCGGACTGCGGGTGCTCGCCGGGCTCCTGGGCGGAGTGGCGGGTGCCGCCGTGGGGCAGCTCGTCGGACTCCCGCTGGTGGCGGGCATCGCGGCTCTGGTGCTCGCCCTCACCGCTCTGGCCGTGTTCTCCGTACACGAGTGGACCGTGTCGGTGGACCGCTGGTGGGCCGAGACGGACGCTCAGTTCGCGGTGGGTGCGCTGTCCGGCCTGGACGAGCTGCTCGCCGAGACGGTGGTGCACGACTGGCTGTTCGCCGACGCCCGCTACCACTGCTCGGACGGCGCCCGAGGCGTCGCCCAACTGGTCCGCTCACTCGCCGACACCGCAGACGAGCGGCTCATCGCGTCTGCGGGCGCGAACGCCGCGCCCCAGGACCTGCCGGCCGCCCAGGCCGTCGCGGACTCCTGGAGCTGGGACAACTGGGGTGACAGCGCTGCCGATGACGACTGGCTGGGCGGCCACGGCCCGCGGGGCGCGCCGGAGCCGGAGCCGGACCTCGAACCGGACGCGGCGAAGGCCGCCACCGTGCCCGACGAGGCGCCACGGGCCCCGGAACCCGGTACCTACTCCGATCCGCCCTGGCTGGAACGGGAACGCGGCGACGGCGGCAGCCGCCTGGTCGACACCCTCGTCGCGGACTTGGCCCACGGTGTCCTCATGATCCTGGGCGGCCGCTGGGCCGCCATCGAACGAGACCCGGCGACCGTGCCGGCCGGGTCGCTGTGCGAATCCATGGACGAGCTTCTGGACGAGGAACACCAGCGGCTTCTTCGCGACGGCGCCGCCGCGCCCCCGCCGTTCGTCCCCGAACCCGAAATGCGCCCGGGCGCAGCCGAGTTGCTGGGAGTCTCGGCCGACCACGCAGGCCGGCTGCTCGGCGCCGACCAGCCGGACCGGGCCATCGCGCTGTGCCGGCCCGAGCACCGGCGGCTGCTGTCCAAGGACCCGCTCGCCGAACGCACCCTGCGCTTCGCGCCGCTGGCGATGCGCCGGGGCGCCGAGCCCGACGCGGCCCGGGACGGCTGGCACAGTCCCGCCGAGGACGTGCTGTGGACACCGGGCGGTCGGCACGCGGGCGTGCTGCGCCTGGTGCCGCTGCGCGCGGACACCGTCAGGAACGTCAGGACGGAGGAGGGGGAGGCGCCATGACCTCGGGAGCGGAGAGGGCGGCCATGGACGGCACCGCCGTGCCGGGCGGCACCGACGAGCTGGAGTTCCGCACGCACAAGGAGGAGCCCGTACGGTTCGCGGCCCGCTTCGGTGCCGACCGCCCGGTACCCGGCCGCGAACCGCTGCTCGCCCGCAAGGTGGTGCTCGCCTCCGGCTGGTCGGTGCTCCAGTACCGGCTGCCGCTGTCGGCCCAGGGGAACGCGTCGGCGTACGCGGCACTGGAACGTGAGGTGAGCGCCGCCGTCGCCGTCGAGCGACGTTTTGAATCCGATCGCTACGTCGAGCTGTTCACCCGTGTCATCGGCTTCGATCTGGAAGCGGCGGAGCCCTTCGTGCTCTACCGCGTCCCCGACGGCGCCCCCGTCGCGGGCCGGCAGGGCGCCCTCACTGTTGAGGAACAGCACCAGGTCCTCACTCAACTCACCCTCGCGGTCCGTCTCCTGGAGGATCTGGGACTCGTCCACCGGGCCATCACCCCGCACAGCGTGCGCTGGGACGGGACGCACATCCGCCTGGCCGAGCCGGGGCACGCGCTGCGCACCGGTGAGCCGAGGGAGGCATTCGGTGCCGCTCCCTGGTCCGCTCCCGAACAGCGCTCGGGCACCGGCGTCGCCGACCCGCGCGACGACCTGTGGAGCGTCGCCCAGCTGATGTACTTCCTGCTCGCCGGGCGGCCGGGCCCCGCCGACGGCCCGCCCCCCGACCTGCCCGAGTTCCGCCGCCTGGCGGCGCTCGAAGGCAGCGGCGCCTTCGCCCCGCTCGCCGCCGCGCGGCCCGCACCGGCCGAACTGATGCGGCTGCTCAACGCCCCCGACCCGCTGCTCTCCGCCCCGCCGGGCGCCGATCCGCTGGCCAGGTCACGCGGCGAGTACGACAGCCAAATCGCGGTGAAGCGCGGCCGGTTGGGACTGGACGGGGTGCGGCAGGGCGAGCCGGAGGAGCCCGTCCGGTCGCGGCGCGGGCTGCGCTCCCTGTTCGGATCGGGAACCGCGGTCGACTCCGCGGGCGCGCCTGCCGACACCACGGCCCGCCCGGCCCCCCGGCCCACGCTCTGCCCGCACTGCCTGCTGCCGATCGCGTACGACGAGTCCCGGCTGTTCACGCCCAACGCAAAGAATGAGCTCAAGCCCCTCGACCTGAGCGGCGAGCGCCGCCCGATGCACCGTCAGGACGCCCTGCG
Organism: Streptomyces monticola; assembly: GCF_042665355.1. NCBI lineage: Bacteria > Bacillati > Actinomycetota > Actinomycetes > Kitasatosporales > Streptomycetaceae > Streptomyces > Streptomyces monticola. The sequence continues at coordinate 240,591 of NZ_JBHTCF010000001.1, forward strand.
CAAGGCCGTCCAGCAGTGCCCGTACGGGCAGGGCGTGGACGAGCACTATCTGCCGGTGCCCTATCTGACCAACGGAGAGCCGCTCACCATCGCGATGGTGGGCAGCTCCACGGTCGGCAAGACCCATCTGCTCGCCGCGATCCTCGGCGAGATCGAGCAGGGTGGCCTCGAGCCCTACGGCCTCAAGTGCCTGCCGCTCAGCCCGGGTGACCACCGCAGGTTCCTGCGCGACCAGGTGCAGCCGCTGCGCCAGGGGCAGGTCCTCAAACCCACCGTGGAGACCCAGTTCGCCCGCTTCGCCGACGGGCTGCTCGTCAGCGGGCACGGCAGGACCCGCCCGGTGCTCTTCTTCGACCTTGCGGGCGAGGACCTGACCCGCCATGACGACGTCACCACGTTCCTGATGGGCATGGGCGCCTTCATCTTCGTCCTCGACCCGCTGCGCTCGCTCCAACTACCGCGCCTGGCACCGCTGCGCGAGCGCTGGGACGTGACACTGCGTGACCTGGGTGACGAGGCGTTCAACACCGTGCTCGGCCGGATACCGCGCACCGGCCGGTATGTCGATGCCGCCGCCGCCATCGCACTCAACAAGAGCGACCTCGTCCGCTTCGATCCGTCGGTGGACCGCTGGCTCGGCCGGGCCCTGCCGCCCCGGATCGACGCCGGGGCGCTGCGTGCCGAGAGCCGTGACGCCTATGCCTTCGTGCGCCACTACGGCAGCCAGGCGTGGCTGCGCCCCTTCGACGACTGCAGCCGTTGCACCCTGCACTTCGTCGCGGCCACCGGCGGTCAGGCCAAGGGAGATGTCTACCCGCACGGCGTCCGGCCCCGCAGGGTTCTCGCGCCACTGCTGTCGATCTTCGCCATGGCCGGACTGCTGCCCGGCGTGGACCTGGGGGAGGTGGGTCTGTGATGGCCCGGCATGAAGAGGTGGACCAGATCGTCTTCCGCTGGGAGGGCGACAACGACCTCGGCACCACGGGGTTCGGCCCGGTGGCCTGGTCGTGCGGCAAGGAACAGGCCGAGGAACTGTTCCACGGTGTCGCCCCGCTGCTGCGGGCCCGGGGCACCAGCACGGCCCCCGCTCTGGTACGCCTGGCCCGGAAGAACCGTAGTGTGCTCATCCGGCGCATCCCCTGGCGCGGGCCCGGAGGCCGCGCGGGGACCGTGTGCCACGCGCTGCTCGCCCACCGCGGCCTCCTCGACGAGGAGACCTGCCTCGGCTTGCACACCTGGTCCTGGGAGGGCAACGACCTGCCGCTCGGCGAGGTACGCGGCGCCATCCCCCCGGTCCGCGCCGCCGCGCTGCTCGCCGCTGCCGAGGACGGCCAGCGTTTGCTCGCGGACTCTCTCGCCGCTGCCGAACCCGGGCTGACCGGAGTCGCCGCCGAACTTCTGCGCCGTCCCCGGGGAGTGTTCACTGTGCTGGATCAGCCGGGCGGGGTCGGTCCGTGCCCGGTGCTGTGGGGCCTGTACGGGATGTTCGGCGGTGTGCTGCCGGGGGCGTGGACCTTCGCCACCCACGACACGGCCGAGACCCCCGCGATCCGCTTCGCCTTCGTCCACGACTGGTCGGCGCCCGCCGCTCCCGGCGGAGCCCGTGTGCGTATCGACCCCCTGGAGACGCATGGCGACCGCGCATCGGACGTGGCGGCCCGCCTGGCCGAGCACTATCTGCACGGTGTGGGACGCGGTGAGGAACAGGAGTACACGGTCTCCCGTACCCTCGGCGCGGCGGCCCGCGCACGCCCCTGGGAGGACCGGTCCACGGCGCTCGCCTCGGCGGAACACGCCCTGCGCAGTCTTGACGACCGGGCTCGCAACAGCGGCCCCCAGTACGCCGGTTGGAACCCCGATGAGCAGCACGCGCTCGGCGGGCGGTACGACGGGCAGCCGTTGCCGGAGGCCTCGTACGACGGCCGTCCGTTACGCGAAGCGCGGCATGCCTCCGCCACCGACCCCCTCGGCCCGGGCCCGGACGACGAACAGCACGACGAACAGCACGACGAACAGCACGACGAACGGCAGGGCAAGCGGTACGCGCAGCGTCGGGCACCCGATGCACCAGCCGCACCAGCCGCCCCCCATGCTCCAGCCGGCTCTGGCGCACCCCCCGCGCCGGCCGCCCCCGCCGACCGGTCCCTGGCCGCGGAACTCCTGGATCCGGCCACCGCGCCCGCTCCTCACGAACCGGACGCCGGACTCCCGCCGCTGCCGCCCCGCTGGCGGGCGGCACAGGGCCCCCGCCACGGAAGGCGCTTCGCCGGGCGCCGCCGCACCGGGCGCCGCGGGCCCACGACCGGCTACCAGGAACTGAGCGAGCGACTCCACGCCGTGTACGCCCGCGACGACGGCATGGCCGCCGCCGGGGCCGCCGTCCGCGCGGCCCAGGACCGGGCGCTCATCGAAGCGCTGGCCGACGACCTGTCGTACGACGCGGTGACCCTGCTGGTCGATGAGATCGCCCGGCGCCGCCCGGGGTGGCAGGCCTCGCTCCGCCACGACCTGTGCGACACAGTCCTGCGCCTCGACCTCTTCGTGACCCACCACTGCGGCCCGGGGACCGTCGGCTACCCGGGCGACGACCGCTTGCAGGCGGCCAACGCGGCCGAGCTGTACCGCTGGGCGGTCCGTCCGCTGGCCACCGACCCCCGGCACGCCCGCCGTATCGCCGAGGTGCTGCCCCGCCTGGCCCAGGGCGCCCAGCCGATCACCCGTCGGGCCGTGCGGCAGATCCTGGAGGGTGAGGGCGGGCCGGGGTTCGACAGCGTTGTGTGGCTGGCCCTGCTCGACGCCGCCACCCCGGCGGGGCCCACGTCCGCACGGAAGGCCGAGTCGCCGAGGCAGCCACCGGCAGGTCGGCTGCGTGAGGAACCCGGGACCGCCGCACTGTCACCGCCGGTGCCGGTGCCGGTGCCGGTGCCGGTCGCGGAGGCGCAGGCCGAGGGCGGGGACGGCCGGCTGATTGTGGCAGTGCTCCTCGGGCTCGGCGTCCTCTGCGTCATCCTCCTGATCGCCATGTTTGCGCTATGACGGGTGGTGGGCGGCGCGGGCGGAGAGTATGGGGGCATGGGATTCCACGTCGACTCCGAGACCGGCCGACTGCGCCGCGTCATCCTGCACCGGCCGGATCTGGAGCTGAAGCGCCTCACCCCCAGCAACAAGGACGCCCTGCTCTTCGACGACGTGCTGTGGGTGCGCCGGGCGCGGCAGGAGCACGACGGGTTCGCGGATGTGCTGCGGGACCGCGGCGTGCAGGTGCATCTCTTCGGTGATCTGCTGCGCGAGGCCCTGGACGTGCCGGCCGCGAAGTCGCTCGTACTCGGCCGGGTCTTCGACGAGAAGGAGTACGGGCCGCTGGCCACGGACCCGCTGCGGGCCGCCTTCGAGACGATGACCTCCGCCGAACTGGTGGAGGCGCTGGTCGGCGGGATGACCAAGCGGGAGTTCCTGGAGCGCAACCCCGAGCCGACGTCCGTGCGCTTCCACGCCATGGACCTGGACGACTTCCTGCTCGGGCCGCTGCCCAACCATCTGTTCACCCGGGACACCTCGGCGTGGATCTACGACGGAGTGTCGATCAACGCGATGCGCTGGCCCGCGCGGCAGCGCGAGACCGTGCACTTCGAGGCCATCTACAAACACCACCCGCTCTTCACGGGCCCCACGGCCGGCAGCTTCCACCACTGGTCGGAAGGGCAGAGCGACTATCCGTCGACCATCGAGGGCGGCGACGTCCTGGTGATCGGCAAGGGCGCCGTACTGATCGGCATGAGCGAACGCACCACCCCGCAGGCCGTGGAGATGCTGGCGCACAAGCTGTTCGCGGCGGGCAGCGCCACCACGATCGTGGCCCTCGACATGCCCAAGCGCCGTGCCTTCATGCACTTGGACACGGTGATGACGATGGTCGACGGCGATACGTTCACGCAGTACGCCGGGCTCGGCATGCTCCGCTCGTACACCATTGAACGGGGCGACGGCGAGCGGGAGTTGAAGGTCACCGACCATCCGCCGGAGCATATGCACCGGGCCATCGCGGCCGCCCTCGGCCTGAGTGAGATCCGGGTCCTGACCGCCACCCAGGACGTGCACGCGGCGGAGCGCGAGCAGTGGGACGACGGCTGCAACGTGCTGGCGGTCGAGCCCGGCGTCGTGGTGGCGTACGAGCGGAACTCGACCACCAACACCCATCTGCGCAAGCGCGGGATCGAGGTCATAGAGATCCGCGGCAGCGAGCTGGGGCGCGGCCGTGGCGGGCCGCGGTGCATGAGCTGCCCGGTGGAGCGGGAGGCGGTGTGAGGGCGCCGCGGTCCCGCGGTGAGGCGCGGTCCCCGGAACCAAAGGCTGTATAAAAATGCTGGCTATCGTATAGACTTCCAGAGTTCTCGTTCATCGCCGTACGTACGCCCCCTGGAGCGCCCATGGCCACCGACCTCACCGGCCGCCCCTTCCTCAAGGAGCTGGACTTCACCGCCGAGGAGTTCCGCGGCCTGATCGACCTCGCGGCCGAGCTGAAGGCGGCCAAGAAGTCCGGCTCCGAGGTGCCCCGCCTCAAGGGCAGGAACATCGCGCTGATCTTCGAGAAGACCTCCACCCGCACCCGCTGCGCCTTCGAGGTGGCGGCCGCGGACCAGGGCGCCTCGACCACCTATCTCGACCCCTCCGGCTCCCAGATCGGACACAAGGAGTCGGTGAAGGACACCGCGCGGGTGCTCGGCCGGATGTTCGACGGGATCGAGTACCGGGGGGACAGCCAGGCGGCGGTCGAGGACCTGGCGGCGTACTCGGGCGTGCCGGTGTGGAACGGCCTCACCGACGACTGGCACCCCACGCAGATGCTCGCCGACGTGCTGACGATGACCGAGCACAGCGACAAGCCCCTGACGGAGATCTCCTTCGCCTACCTCGGCGACGCCCGCTTCAACATGGGCAACAGCTACCTGGTGACCGGGGCGCTGCTCGGCATGGACGTACGGATCGTCGCGCCGAAGGCCTACTGGCCCGCCGACGCCGTCGTGGCCGAGGCCCGCAAGCTCGCCGAGACCAGCGGTGCCCGGATCACGCTCACCGAGGACGTCACCGAGGGCGTGGCCGGCGCGGACTTCGTCGCCACCGACGTCTGGGTCTCCATGGGCGAGCCCAAGGAGGTCTGGGGCGAGCGGATAGCGGCACTCGGCCCGTACTCCGTGACCATGGACGTGCTGCGCGCCACCGGAAACCCGCAGGTCAAGTTTCTGCACTGCCTGCCCGCCTTCCACGACCTGGGCACGAAGGTGGGGCGTGAGATCTACGAGAGCCACGGCCTGAGCGCCCTGGAGGTGACCGACGAGGTCTTCGAGTCGGAGCACTCGGTCGTCTTCGACGAGGCCGAGAACCGGCTGCACACCATCAAGGCGGTACTCGTCGCGACCCTCGCCTGAGTCGGGTGAGCCGGGTGAGCCGGGTCCCGGCGCCCGGATCGCTTTGGCGCCCGCCCCGCTACGGCGGTGCGCTGCGGCCGTGCGCTACGGACGCGTCGGCAGCGTGAACCAGACCGCCTTGCCCGACTCGGTCGCGCGGTGGCCGCAGGCCTGGCTGAGGGTGCGGATCAGGAGCAGGCCGCGGCCGTGCTCCTGCCATGGGTCGGGCACCTCGGCGGGAGAGGGGCGGGACAGATCGCCGGGAGGCGCCGGGTCGGGGTCGTGCACCTCGACCTGACAGCCGGTCGGAAGCAGCTCGACGACCAGCTCGATGGGGGCGTGCCCCGTGGTGTGCTCCACGGCGTTCGCGACGAGCTCGGCGGTGAGCAGCTCCGCGGTGTCGCAGTCGGGGGACTCCTCGATCTCCTGCAGCGCGGTACGGATCAAGGCGCGGGCCACCGGCACGGCCGCCGCGGTGTGCGGAAGCGCTATGCGCCACGAGGTGGGGGCGGCGGCGTGTTCGTGCAAGGCGGATCCGTTCAGGCTGCAGGCAGGCTGTCCTGCTTTCAACATTACGAATGGTATGTCGCCGCGTGTAGGGGCTGTGTACGGGGCTCCATGGGACCTGCGCCACATCGGCGCGGGACCTTCGGCGGGCATGAACTCCGCTCTGCCGGGGCCCGCATGGCTTATTGCGTACCCGTGACGGTGGTCACGTACGGGTGATAACTTCGGTGCAGGCTCCCGACCGCCGACGGCCGAAGGAGGCCGCAGACGATGAGTCCCTTCACCGGCTCCGCACCCCGCACCCCCGAGTGGCAGCACATCCGGCTGACCACGGACGACAGTGGCGTCGCCACGGTCACTCTGGCCCGCCCCGACAAGCTCAACGCGCTCACCTTCGGCGCCTACGCCGATCTGCGCGACCTGCTCGCCGAGCTGGCCCGCGAGAAATCCGTGCGCGCCCTGGTGCTCGCCGGAGAAGGCCGCGGCTTCTGCTCCGGCGGTGACGTGGACGAGATCATCGGCGCCACGCTCGCCATGGACACCTCCCAGCTCCTCGACTTCAACCGCATGACGGGCCAGGTCGTCCGCGCCATCAGGGAGTGCCCGTTCCCGGTGATCGCCGCTGTGCACGGGGTCGCCGCGGGCGCCGGCGCCGTCCTCGCCCTCGCCGCCGACTTCCGGATCGCCGACCCCTCGGCCCGCTTCGCCTTCCTGTTCACCAGGGTCGGCCTGTCCGGGGGCGACATGGGCGCCGCCTATCTGCTGCCGCGCGTCGTCGGCCTCGGGCATGCCACCCGGCTGCTCATGCTCGGCGATCCGGTGCGCGCCACCGAGGCCGAACGCATCGGCCTGATCAGCGAGTTGACGGACGAAGGCGATGCCGGCCGGCGCGCCCAGGAGCTCGCACGACGGCTCGCCGAAGGCCCCTCGCTCGCCCACGCCCAGACCAAGGCGCTGCTCACCGCGGAGCTCGATATGCCGCTTGCCGCCTCTGTGGAGCTGGACGCGGCCACCCAGGCGCTCCTGATGAACGGCGAGGACTACGCCGAGTTCCACGCCGCCTTCACCGAGAAGCGCCCGCCGAAGTGGCAGGGGCGCTAGCGATGGCCGCGCTGCGGGTGGCCGTCATCGGCGGCGGACCCGGCGGGCTCTACGCCGCCGCTCTGCTCAAGCGCCTCGACCCGGACCGCGAGATCACCGTCTGGGAGCGCAACGCCCCGGACGACACCTTCGGCTTCGGTGTCGTCCTCTCCGACGAGACCCTCGGCGGCATCGAGCACGCCGACCCGGTCGTCTACGCCGCGCTGCAGGCCGAGTTCGTGCGCTGGGACGACATCGACATCGTGCACCGGGGAAACAGACACACCTCGGGCGGCCACGGCTTCGCCGCGCTCGGCCGCCGCAGGCTGCTGCAGATCCTGCACGAGCGCTGCCGCCAGCTGGGAGTCGAGCTGCGCTTTCGTGCCGAGGCTCCGCCGGCGGCGGAGCTCTCGCAGGCGTACGACCTCGTCATCGCCGCCGACGGTGTGCACAGCGGCACCCGGGCCGCGCACGCCGACGCCTTCCGGCCCCGGATCGAGGAACACCACTGCCGCTACATCTGGCTCGCCGCCGACTTCGCCTTCGACGCGTTCCGCTTCGAGATCGCCGAGACCGAGCACGGCGTGATGCAGCTGCACGGCTACCCCTATGCGGCGGGTGCCTCGACAGTCATCGTCGAGATGCACGAACAGGTCTGGCGCGCGGCCGGGTTCGACGAGCTCGACGAGGCCGAGTCCACCGAGCGCTGCGCCAAGATCTTCGCCGATGCGCTCGGCGGCCGCCCCCTGCGCTCCAACAAATCCACCTGGACCACCTTCCGTACGGTCGTCAACGACCGCTGGTCGCACGGCAATTGCGTACTCATCGGCGATGCCGCGCACACCGCGCACTTCTCCATCGGCTCCGGCACCAAGCTCGCCGTCGAGGACGCCCTCGCCCTCGCCGCCTGCGTCGGGGAACAGCCGACCCTGCCCGAGGCCCTGGCCGCGTACGAGAGCGAGCGCCGCCCCGTCGTCGCCTCCACGCAGCGGGCGGCCCGCGCCAGCCTGCAGTGGTTCGAGGAGCTGGCCCGCTATGCCGGCCAGCCGCCACGGCAGTTCGCCTTCAATCTGCTCACCCGCAGCCGCCGCGTCACGCACGACAATCTGCGCCTTCGCGACGGCCGGTTCACCGAGGCGGTGGAGCGGGAGTTCGGCTGCACGCCGGGCACGCCCCCGATGTTCACGCCCTTCCGCCTGCGGGATCTGGAGCTGCGCAACCGCGTCGTCGTCTCGCCCATGGACATGTACTCGGCCGTGGACGGCGTCCCCGGTGACTTCCACCTCGTGCACCTGGGCGCACGGGCCCTCGGCGGCGCCGGTCTCGTCATGACCGAGATGGTGTGCGTGAGCCCGGAAGGCCGGATCACCCCCGGCTGCGCGGGCCTGTGGAACGCCGAACAGGCCGCCGCCTGGGGCCGGATCACCTCGTTCGTACGCGACCAGGCGCCCGGCGCCGCGATCGGCCTGCAACTCGGCCACTCCGGCCGCAAAGGCTCCACGAAACTGATGTGGGAAGGCATCGACGAGCCCCTGCCGGACGGCAACTGGCCGCTGTCCGCCGCATCGCCGCTGCCGTACAAACCCGGCAGCCAGATTCCGCAGGAGCTGTCACGGGCCGGACTCACCGAGATCCGCGAGCAGTTCGCCGCCGCGGCCTGGCGGGCGGCGCGCTGTGGCTTCGATCTGCTCGAACTGCACTGCGCGCACGGCTACTTGCTGTCCGGATTCCTGTCCCCGCTGACCAACCGCCGCACCGACGGCTACGGCGGATCGCTGCAGCGCAGGCTTCGCTTCCCGATCGAGGTCTTCGACGCGGTCCGCGCGATCTGGCCGGCGGAGCGGCCCATGACGGTACGGATCTCGGCCACCGACTGGGCCGAGGGCGGCACCACCGCCGAGGACGCCGTGGAGATCGCCCGCGCGTTCGCCGCGCACGGCGCGGACGCCATCGATGTGTCCACGGGCCAGGTCGTCGCCGACGAGGCACCCGAGTACGGCCGCTCGTACCAGACCCCGTTCGCCGACCGGATCCGCAACGAGACCGGCATCCCGGTGATCTCGGTGGGCGCCATCTCCTCCTGGGACGACGTCAACTCCCTGATCCTGGCGGGCCGTACGGACCTGTGCGCCCTGGCACGGCCGCACCTCTACAACCCGCACTGGACGCTGCACGCGGCCGCCGAGCAGGGCTACGCGGGACCTGGCGCCGGCTGGCCGTTGCCCTACCAGGCGGGCAGCCGCCGCCCGCAGACAGGCCGCACGGACGCCCCGAAACCCCGCCTCACCCTCGGCGACCGTCAGGCGCGGAACCCTCAGGCGGGGATCCAGTGTGGCCACCACGGCGGCACATTGCTCGCCGGGCACAGGCCCGAGTCGCCCGGGTAGCCGTCGAGGGTGCCGAGCCAGGCGAAGATCCACCAGGTGAGGGCGGTCAGGACGAGGGCCACGGCGAGCAGTTGCGCCGTGGCCCTCGCGCCGCGTGATCCCTGCGCGGTGGCGCGGCGCGCACCCATCGCGCCGAGCAGCGCAGCACCCGCGAAGGCGGCCATCACGGGCACCAGCAGCACGTTCAACTCGAGCTTCCCGCCCGCCTCCCAGCCCGCGTCACAGTAGGCACGCGCGCGTGCCGCGAGCAGGATCGCCCCGTAACCGACGGTCGCGCCGGCACCGGCGCCCGCGGTCCAGGCGGTGAGTTGGAGGCGGGATGCGCGAGCCGTCATGACCTTGTACGACGCGACGGGGTGCACGGCGGTTGCGGCGCCGGAGCCCCGGCCCGCGGACGGCGGGCGACGGGGCGCGGGCGGCGGGCGACGGGGCGCGGGCGGCGGTGCGCGTCGCGTTTGCGTGTGCCTCGGGGGAGCTGCGACGGTCTTGGTCCGGGGGCCGGCGCCATGGCTCGGCCCCGGAGGCCAGGAGACCGAGACCGACCAGGGAGGCACCCGCTCTATGGGACCGCGGCAGCAGCTCGTACGCGCCATCAACGAAGGTCAGCGGGCCGGCCGCGAGCGACAGCCCGTCAGAGTGTGCCCCTACGCCGAAGGCGACTTGCGCCGTGCGGCCTGGGTGCGCGGATACACGAGCGCACGCCACTGGAGCACCTACTAGGAGCCGGCCTCGCAGAAGGCCGCTCCCGCCGCCCGCAGTCGTGCGTCCAGTGCCGCGAACACCTCGGCCGAGCGGGTTCCCGGCCAGTCGGCGGGCAGCAGCTCGGCGGGCAGGCCCGGGTCGATGTACGGCAGCCGGCGCCAGGAGTCGAGGGCGAGGAGATAGTCGCGGTAGGCGTCCTCGGGCGGGGTGTCGTCGCGGGTCTCCCAGGCGCGCAGCACCGGCTCGTGCCGGTCGCGGAACTGCTCGTGCCGTGCGGCGACGGCCGCCAGATCCCACCAGCGCGCGACCGCGTCGGCCGTCGCCGCGAACCCCAGGTGCTCGCCGCGGAACAGGTCGACGTACGGGGAGAGCTGGAGGCGGTCGAGGGTGTGGCGGGTCTCCTCGTGAAGGTGGGCCGGCGCGATCCACACCCCGGGGGCCGCCGTGCCGAAGCCGAGGCCGGCAAGCCGGGAGCGCAGCACATGCCGCTTGTGCCGCTCGGACTCCGGGACCGAGAAGACGGCGAGGACCCAGCCCTCACCGGTCTTCGGCTCCTCGTGCGCGTAGATACGCCGGTCGCCGTCGTCCAGGAGCTGGCGGGCGTCGTCCGAAAGGGCGTACCCGGCGGCGCCGTCCCGGGTGCGCTCCGGCACGAGCAGGCCGCGCCGTTTGAGGCGCGAGACCGAGGAGCGCACCGAGGGCGCGTCGACACCGACCGCCGCGAGCAGCCGGATCAGCTCGGCGACCGGCACGGGGCCCGGCGTACGGCGGCCGTACGCGCCGTAGTAGGTGACGATCAGGGACCGCGGAGTGTGCTGCTCTGCCACGTGATCACTCTAGAACGACAGAACAGGTGCGCTAGCGGGGGTCACGCGTGCCCCCGGAGGCCGGGCCCTCCGTGCCCTCGGACGCGTGCTCGCGCGGGCTCCCGGAAGCGCGCAGGCGGAAGCGCTGCAACTTGCCCGTGGGAGTGCGCGGCAGCGCGTCCGGGAAGGCGATCTCGCGCGGGCACTTGTACGGCACCAGCTCGCCCTTGACGAAGTCCCGCAGCACGGCGACCGTCGCCTCGCTGCGCGGCACCCCCTCGCGGAGCACCACGTGGGCGACGACGATCTGGCCGCGCAGCTCGTCCGGCTGCCCGACGACCGCCGCCTCCAGCACGTCCGGGTGGCGCAGCAGAGCGTCCTCGACTTCGGGGCCCGCGATGTTGTAGCCCGCCGAAATGATCATGTCGTCCGCGCGGGCGACATAGCGGAAGTAGCCGTCCGGTTCGCGGACATAGGTGTCACCGGTGATGTTCCAGCCGTCGCGTACGTACGCACGCTGGCGCGGGTCGGCGAGATAGCGGCAGCCGACGGGACCGCGCACGGCCAGCAGACCGGGTTCACCGTCCGGCACCGGGTGGCCCGAGTCGTCCACCACGCGCGCGTGCCACCCGGGCACGGGCAGTCCCGTGGTGCCGGGGCGGATCGCCTCGTCGGCAGCGGAGATGAAGATGTGCAGGAGTTCCGTGGCGCCGATGCCGTTGATGAGGCGCAGGCCGGTGCGCTCGTGCCAGGACTCCCAGGTGGCCGCGGGCAGGTTCTCGCCCGCCGACACACAGCGCCGCAGCGACGAGACGTCGTACGCGTCGAGCTCGTCGAGGATCGCGCGGTACGCGGTCGGAGCGGTGAACAGGACCGACACCCGATGCTCGGCGATGGCGGGCAGCAGCTGCTTGGGACCCGCCTGTTCGAGGAGCAGCGACGAGGCGCCCACGCGCAGCGGGAAGATCACCAGGCCGCCGAGGCCGAAGGTGAAGCCGAGCGGCGGGCTGCCCGCGAACACATCGTCGGCGGTGGGCTTGAGGATGTGCCGCGAGAAGGTGTCGGCGATGGCGAGCACATCGCGGTGGAAGTGCATACAGCCTTTGGGGCGGCCCGTCGTGCCGCTGGTGAAGGCGATCAGCGCCACGTCGTCGGCCGCCGTGGCCACCGGCGGATACCGCTCCGGCTTCTCCTCGGCCCGCCGCAGCAGATCGTCCGGTCCTTCCCCGCCGAAGACGGTGATCCGCAGCCCCGGCACCTCGGCCTTGGCCAGGTCGTCGACGCTGCGCACATCGCACAGCGCGTGCCCGACCCGGGCGATCTCGCACATCGTGGCCAGCTCGGCGGCCCGCTGCTGGGCGAGCACCGTGACCGCGACCGCGCCTGCTTTGAGCACGGCGAGCCAACAGGCCGCGAGCCAGGGCGTGGTGGGCCCGCGCAGCAGCACGCGGTTGCCGGGACGCACTCCCAGATCACTGGTGAGCACGTGCGCGATCCGGTCCACCTGGCTCTGGAGCCGGGCGTACGACCACACCTCGCCGGACGGCGAACGGAACGCGGGACGGCCGGCGCCGAACTGCTCCACGGTGCGGTCGAGGAGTTCCGCGGCGCAGTTGAGCCGGTCCGGGTAGCGCAGTTCGGGCCGGTCGAAGACGAGCTCGGGCCACTGGTCGGCGGGTGGCAGATGGTCGCGGGGGAAGGTGTCGGCGTGGGCCGAGTTCGTCAGCTCCATGGGTCGCCCCTAAGAAGTGCCGTGGACGTGGTGGCGTCGCGCATCGAGCGTATCGTGATGGTGACGGCAGTCAACGGTCCGCGATAACTCCCCGAGAAGGAGGCGTGTCGGTGTCGGCATTCGCGCTCGAACCGAAGGAGCTGCGGTGGTGCGAGGAGCTGCGGTCGCTGGCCGCCGAGCGCCTGCGCCCCCTCGCGGAACGGTCCCTGCCGGGCCGGCTCAACCGCCCGCTGGTGCAGGAACTAGGTGAACTCGGTCTGCTGTCAAGGCTGTTCACCTCCGGCTCCCTGGAGCTCTGCCTGATGCGGGAGTCCCTCGCGTACGGCTGCACGGAGGCCGAGACGGCCCTCGCGCTGCAGGGCCTCGGCGCCCATCCGGTGCACGCGCACGGCACCCCCGCCCAGCGCACGCTGTGGCTGCCGAGGGTCAGCGAGGGGCGGGCCGTCGCCGCGTTCGCGCTGAGCGAGCCGGACGCCGGCTCCGACGCGGCGGCGCTCTCCCTGGCCGCCGAACCGGCGGCCGGCGGCTGGCGTCTCACCGGCGGGAAATGCTGGATCTCCAACGCGCCCGAGGCCGACTTCTACACCGTCTTCGCCCGTACGACACCGGGCGCGGGGGCCCGCGGCGTCTCCGCCTTCCTCGTCCCCGCCGACCGTCCGGGCCTCACCGGCACCCCGCTCGACATGCTCTCGCCCCACCCCATCGGCGCCCTCGCCTTCGACGGTGTGCCGGTGGGCCGCGAGGACCTCATCGGCGAGGAGGACCGCGGCTTCCGGGTCGCGATGGGCACGCTCAACCTGTTCCGGCCCAGCGTCGGCGCGTTCGCCGTCGGCATGGCGCAGGCCGCGCTCGACGCCACCCTGGCCCACACCGCCCGACGCCGGGCGTTCGGCGGGGTGTTGAAGGACCAGCAGTCCGTCGCCCACCGGGTCGCCGAGCTAGCCACCCGCACGGAGGCCGCGCGCCTGCTCGTGTACGCGGCCGCGGCGGCCTACGACCGCGGCGAGGACGACGTGCCCAAACGCGCGGCCATGGCGAAACTGCTCGCCACCGAGACCGCGCAGGAGGTCGTCGACGCCGCGGTACAGCTGCACGGCGCCCGGGCCCTGCAGCGCGGCCATCTCCTGGAGCACCTCTACCGCGAGGTGCGGGCCCCGCGGATCTACGAGGGCGCCACCGAGGTGCAGCGTACGATCATCGCCAAGGAGCTGTACGGGAAGGGGACTTCGGCATGAGCGGCGAGGACTCCGGTGCGAGCGGCGAGAACTCCGGCGCGAGCGCGGCACCGGAACCTGCACGGCAGGCACACCTGGAGCGCATCAACCCCGCCTCGCTCTCGCCCCCGACCGGCTTCTCGCACGCCGTCACCGCCACCGGCTCCCGCCTCGTCTTCCTCGCCGGGCAGACCGCCCTCGACGCCGAGGGCAAGGTCGCCCCCGGCGCCCTGCCCGAGCAGTTCGAGCAGGCCCTGACCAATCTGCTCGCGGCGCTGCGGGCGGCCGGCGGCGGGCCCGAGGACCTGGCACGGGTCACGGTCTACGCCACCGATGTCGCCGACTACCGCGCGCACGCCCGCGAACTCGGCCGGATCTGGCGGGAGTTGGCGGGACGGAACTATCCGGCGATGGCGGTGATCGGCGCCGTACGGCTCTGGGACGATCAGTGCCTGGTGGAGCTGGACGGAGTGGCGGTGCTCGACTGAGCCCCGCCCGCCACTGAGACGGACTGAGACAGACTGAGGCAGGGGGAGCAGCCATGGCGCAGATCGACCTCGGCGTGGGCCCGGTCGAGTACCAGGACACAGGAGGCGGCGGCGTCCCCGTCGTGCTCCTGCACGGACCCGCGCAGGACGGCAGCGTCTGGCGCCATGTCGTCGACGAACTCGGCGCCGGATTCCGCTGCCTCGTACCGACGCTGCCGTACGGGAGCCACCGGGTGCCGCTGCGCCCTGGTGCCGAACTCGCCCCGCACAGCCTGGCGTTGCTCATCGGGGAGTTCGCGGACGCGCTGAAGCTCGGGGACGACACGGTGTTCGTGGAGAACGACGCCGGGCGGCTGCAGCAGCTCGCCGCCGCACGGCCCGAGCGCGTGGGCCGGATGGTGATCGCCGGCTGCGAGGCCTTCGACAACTACCCGCCGCGCGCCGGGGGAAAGATGCTGGACGCCGCCGCCCGTGTCCCCGGCGGTATCGCGCTCCTCGTCAACGGTCTGGCGCTGCGCCCGCTGCGCCGTGTCCCCGGCACCGGCTACGCGGTCATGGCGCACAAGCCCGTCGCCGACGATCTGATCGACCGCTGGATCGGTCCGCTGCGCTCAAGCCCCACCAACCGCGAGCTGTTCGTCCGCTATCTGCGCTCGGTGCGCAGAACGGAAATGCTGGAGGCGGCCGAGGCGCTGCGCGCCTACGACCGCCCCGCCCTGGTCGTCTGGGGCAGGCAGGACCGGATGATGCCGCCCGAACACGGCCGCAGACTCGCCGAGTTGCTGCCCCGGGGGCGGCTCGTGGAGCTGGACGACTGCCGCACCCTCATCCCACTGGACCGCCCCGACGGGCTTGCCGGGGCGGTCCGTGACTTCGTACGGGAGACTTCCTGAGGGATCCGTCAGGAAGTGACCGTCACACCCGCTGCCACAGTGCAGGTGTGTTCGGGGGCTCCCAGCCGGGCTGCGCCTGGTGCCCTTGCAGGCAGCGGTAGGTGGCGCCGCCGTAGGTGACCGTGTCGCCCGCCGAGTAGACCTTGCCCGCGGCCCAGGTGCCGCCCGGGTCCCCGGGGTCGCCCGGGTCGCCGCCGCCCGTGGTCGTCTTCAGGGTGAGGGCGTACTGCTGCAGGATCGGGTTGATCGGCTGGTGGAAGGTCGTGCCGCCGGTGCGGCAGTTGCCCGAACCGCCCGAGGTGACGCCCTGCGCCTGGCTGCCCGATATGTAGGAGCCGCCGGAGTCGCCGGGCTCGGCGCACACCGTGGTGCGGGTGACGCCGTTGATGGTGCCCTCGGGGTAGGTGACGCTGGTGTTGTGCTGCTGGATGGTGCCGCAGTGCCAGCCCGTGGTGGAGCCCGAGCGGCAGATGGAAGCGCCCACCGGCTGCTGGGTCGAGCCGGTCACTCCCACGTTCGCGCCGCCCTGGCCCTTCACGTAGGGCGTCGCGGTCCACTGGGAGTTGGTGCCCACCCAGGCCATGTCGTTGCCGGGGAAGATGGAGGCCTGGAAGCTGCCCTGGGCGACCTGGTTGTAGCCGGTGGTGGTGGTGCCGGGGCGGCCGCAGTGGCCCGCGGTGGCGAAGCCCTGCTGGGCGCCCTTGGTGATGGGGAAGCCCACGGAGCAGCGGCCGCTGCCGCCCATGTAGTACGCGTCGCCGCCCCGCAGGTCGTACAGCGCACGCGGCTGCTGCGAGGTGGTGTCGATCCGGACGAGGGACCGGTCGAGGCCCGCCCCGGTGATGAGCTTCTCCGCCGCCGTGCGCTTGAGGGCCTGCACCACAAGGGAGTTGGCGCGGACGTCCACGTACCAGACCGGTGCGTCCCGGGTGTCCGTGGTGCGCGCCGCCCGGTCGAGGCGGGCCTTCGCCGCGTCGAGGCGGGACAGCGTGTGCCGTACGACCTCGGCGCGTGCGCCCTTCTCCTCGATGGCGCTGACATCGGCCGGGTCGGTGGTGGCCACGGTGAGGCGCCCGGAGTCGGCGCCGTGCACCCAGGCACCGGCGAAGTCGCGGCCGATGGCGAGGCGGAGGCGGCCGGCGACGGCACCCGCCGCGGCCTCGTTGACGAGCCGGTCCTCGGCCTGGGCGCGGGTCAGGCCGAGGTCGCGCCGCATCGCGTCGAGTACTGCGGGGGAGGTGTGTGCGACGCCGAGGGTGTCGGCGGCCGTCGGCGCGGGCGGGGGAGCGGTCTGCGCCGTGGCGGGTCCTGCCAGTGCGAGGGCGCCGACCGCGGCGAGGGCCGCGCACACGGCGGTCGAGCGTCTGTGGAAGAGGGGGATGTGAAGCAGGGGGAGGTGGAGCTTGGGGAGCATGGGGGCTGTCTCCTCGGATTCGGTGCCTCGGTTGCTGTGCCTCGATTTCGATGACCCCGGTGTCTCGATGTCGATGTCTCGATGTCGGTGTCTCGAATTCGTGGGGGAGGTGCCGTCACCGTAGAAGTGGCCGAATGCCGTGCGGGAGCTGTCAGTTGACCCCTTCCCCGACGTTATGGAACGCGGGCGCCGCGGTGGCGCGGGAGGTCAGCCAGGAGGTGTAGCTGTCGCTGCGGGCGGCGGCCGCGGCGTGCGCGGCACAGGTCTGCGTGAAGACGGTGGCGGCGGTGGCCTGGTCCTGCGCGGCCGGATGCCAGCCGAGCAGATGCCGCCAGGTCAGCGGGGTGCCGGTGAGCGGCCGCGTCACCAGGCCCGGCGTCGTGGGGAAGGTCGCCCGGCACAGGCCGACCGCCCGGCCGACCTGCACCAGATGCACACAGGACGCGGTGTCCGTCTCGTACACACCGGCCGGGGTGAAGCCGGCCCGCGCGCACGCCGCCGTGAAGCAGTCGGCGAAGCAGCCGTCACCCGGCACGTCCGTCCAGGCCTCGGCGGCCAGTTCGGCGAGGGCCACCTGCGGGCGTCCGGCCAGCGGATGGTCCGTGGCCAGCATCGCGAAGACCGGGTCGACGCCGACCTCCCGCCACATCAGGTGTCCGGCCCCCGGCGGCGGAGCGCTGCCGCACGCGCCGATCAGCGCGAAGTCGAGCCGCCCTTCCACCACCGACTCGGCGATCTCCCGTTCCGACCAGGACGTCCGGGTGGTGACCCGCAGTCCGGGGGCGGCGTCCGCGATCCGGTCCACCAGGCCGCCGAGCAGCGGCCCGTGGGTACCGCCGAGCCGGAGCACGCCCTGCTGCCGCCAGGCGTGCGCGAACCGCACCGCCTCCTGCTGCAGTTCGCTCACCGCGGGAAGCACGATCCGGGCCCGGGCCAGGACCAGTTCACCGAGCGGAGTGGTCCGCACCCCGTGCCTGCCGCGCTCGAACAGCGGGCCGCCCAGGGCGCGTTCGATGCGCTTCAGCTGGGTGCTGAGTGCCGGCTGTGCGAGGCCGAGCGCGGTGGCGGCCCGGGTGAGGCTGCCCGCGTCGGCGATCGCTCGTACCGTCTTGAGATGCCGCAACTCGAGCTCCATGGGGGGAGCTTCACCGCAGAGCGGCACCGGGGGCAAGAGTCAGGTCCAGACCAAAAGGAGCGGGCGGGTGCGTGTCGCACCCGCCCGCCCCAGGGGACCGTCAGGACTCAGATGTCGCGGAACGTCTCGATCTGCGCGCCCACCGAGTTGAGGCGCTCGGCGAGGTCTTCGTAGCCACGGTTGATGACATACACATTGCGCAGGACCGAGGTGCCCTCGGCCGCCATCATCCCGAGCAGCACGACCACGGCCGGACGCAGCGCCGGCGGGCACATCATCTCGGAGGCCCGCCAGCGGGTCGGGCCCTCGACCAGGACGCGGTGCGGGTCGAGGAGCTGCAGACGCCCGCCGAGGCGGTTGAGGTCGGTCAGATAGATCGCGCGGTTGTCGTAGACCCAGTCATGGATCAGCGTCTTGCCCTGGGCGACGGCCGCGATGGCCGCGAAGAACGGGACGTTGTCGATGTTCAGACCGGGGAACGGCATCGGGTGGATCTTGTCGATCGGCGCCTCCAGCTTGGAGGGGCGCACGGTCAGGTCCACAAGCCGCGTCCGGCCGTTGTCGGCGGCGTACTCCGCGGAGCGGTCCTGGTCGAGGCCCATCTCCTCCAGGACGGCCAGCTCGATCTCCATGAACTCGATCGGCACGCGCCGGATGGTGAGTTCGGACTCGGTGACCACGGCGGCGGCGAGCAGGCTCATCGCCTCCACCGGGTCCTCGGACGGTGAGTAGTCCACGTCCACGTCGATGGTCGGTACGCCGTGCACGGTCAGCGTGGTGGTGCCGATGCCGTCGACCTTGACGCCGAGCGCCTCAAGGAAGAAGCAGAGGTCCTGGACCATGTAGTTGGACGAGGCGTTGCGGATGACCGTGACGCCGTCGTGGCGGGCGGCGGCGAGCAACGCGTTCTCGGTCACCGTGTCGCCGCGCTCGGTCAGGACGATCGGGCGGTCCGGCGAGCTGCGCTCCACCTCCGCGTGGTAGATGCCCTCGGTCGCGGTGATGTCGAGGCCGAAGCGGCGCAGCGCGATCATGTGCGGCTCGATGGTGCGGGTGCCGAGGTCGCAGCCGCCGGCGTAGGGCAGCTTGAAGCGGTCCATGCGGTGCAGCAGCGGACCCAGGAACATGATGATCGAACGGGTGCGGCGCGCGGCCTCCTCGTCGATCGCGTCCATGTCGAGCTCGGCCGGGGGCACGATCTCCAGGTCGACGCCGTCATTGATCCACCGGCTGCGCACCCCGATGGAGTTCAGGACTTCCAGGATCCGGAAGACCTCTTCGATCCGGGCGACCCGGCGAAGGACGGTGCGGCCCTTGTTGAGCAGGGAGCCGCACAGCAGCGCCACGCAGGCGTTCTTGCTCGTCTTTACGTCGATGGACCCGGAGAGCCGGCGCCCGCCGACCACCCGCAGATGCATGGGTCCTGCGTAGCCCAGAGAGACGATCTCGCTGTCGAGAGCTTCACCGATTCGGGCGATCATCTCAAGGCTGATGTTTTGATTCCCGCGTTCAATGCGGTTGACGGCGCTCTGGCTGGTACCGAGCGCCTCGGCGAGCTGTGACTGGGTCCAGCCCCGGTGCTGACGGGCGTCACGGATGAGCTTGCCGATGCGTTCGAGGTAGTCGTCTGCCATGGCGTGACCGTATATCGGATGTGAGATAAAGAAAAACGGAGGGGTCCTTTCGAGTTACCTGGCCCTCAGAGGCTGTGCGCGACCGGATGCAGCGGTTGGTACAGCGGCAGTTCGGAGCCGCTGGGCAGCCGCACCGCGGTGAGCCGCCCCCACCGCGCCTCGGTCACCGGCCGGGTCACCTCGACCCCGCGTTCGGCCATCGTGGCGAGTACGGCGTCGAGGTCGTCGCACATCAGATAGAACTCGTGCTTCGGCTCGTCGTCGGTCGGGTGGACCGCGACCTCGGCGGGCGGCAGCTTGAAGATCAGCCAGCCGTGGCCCGCGTCGACATGGTCGAAGCCGAGGACGTCCTTGATGAACGCCCGGTCGGCGTCGGCGTCCTGTGAGTAGAGGATCATGTGCGCACCGGAGAACATGCCCCGATGGTCACATGCGGATCGGCCTCCCGCCTTCTGCCGCGGATCAGCCCTCCGCCTTCAGCGATCGGGCCTTCGCCTTCTGCGACCGGGCCTTCGCCTTCTGCGACCGGGCCGCTTGGGTCAGGCGCCAGTACTGACGGTCACGCGCCAGTACTGACGGCTCTTCGAGTCCCGTACGTAGACGCCGAGCCTGGCCAGTTCCTCGTGCAGCTCACGGGCGTCGGAGGTGCCGTCGGAGCGTTCGAGCGCCTTTTCGCGGGCCTTGAACAGGGCGTCCGCACCCGCAGGAAGGCCCGGAGTGTCCGGCACCCAGCGCCTGAAGTCGCCGGCGTGCGGATCGGCGGCCGCCCATGCGTAGCCGTGTGTGGTGAAGGCGGCGGCCAGGCGGCGTGCCGTGAAGTCGCACTCCTCGCGGGCCAGCTGCTCGCCGCCGGTTCCGATGAGCACCAGATCCTTGCCGTCGCGAGCGGCCATTGCGACCTGACCGCGTGCGAACTCCCTCGGGCTGTCCGCGCGGGAGAGCACCACGCGGTCGGCGGCGACCCGCACGGCCAGCTCCTCGTGCAGGATGATGAATCCCGCCAGCAGACCCACGACGGCGCCCGCGACGAGCAGGCCGACCGTGAGCCACGGCTCGGGCACCGCGGTGAGGGTCTCGGCCGGGCCCTTGAACGGGGCGCGGGGCAGGGTCACGAGCCACTGCGCCAGGTGCTTCACCGCGAACCCCGCGCCGGTGCCGATCACGGCCAGGGCGAAGGGCACCCACTGTGGCTGCTTGACTTCGGTGACCTTGGCCGGCCGTGCCCCGGCCGGGACGTTCGCCTGTGCTTCGACGCTCATGCGGCCAGGCTAGGAAGACCGGGTCAACCCCCGTATCGGCCAAGGGGATCGAGGTGCGGCGACCAAAGTAGGGGGTGGGTGATCCGAAGGTCGCGGGCGGCATCGTGGCTCAGTGGCGGCGCAGCAGCCCGTGCCGGAAGCCGTGCCGCGATCCGTGCCTGCGCGCGGTGCGGGTGCGGCGCCAGCCGAAGGGGCCCGGCAGATCCATCGACGTGGTGCGCCGCCCCGTGCTGCTGCGGGTGCGGCGGGGGCCGTGCCGTCCCCCGGTGGTGATCGACCAGGAGCGCCGGTTGATGTTGAGCCGGACGCCCGGCAGTATCCGGAAGCTCTTGCGGAACGTGAGGGCCATGCCGAGGTCTCCTTCCGTCTCGTCCGGGTACCCGGGAGGTGCCCGGCGATCGCCGGCCGGGTACCCCGAACCGGCCCGGCCTACCGCGGGCCGGGCCGGTACCCGCGCGGCGCCCGGCGCCGTACCTGCTGAAGGTGACGTACCTAAGGTGACGTACCTGCTGAAGGCGCCGTACCTACTGAAGTCCCGCGAGCCTGCGCACCGCGGCGAGTCCCGTAGGGGTGCCCGGCCAGTGCTCCTCGATGGCCCGGGGTCCGGCGGCCCGTACGACCGAGCGCAGCACGACCGCGGCCACGATCGCGTCGTCGGCGTACCCGAGGACCGGAATGAAGTCGGGTACGAGGTCGACGGGCAGCGCCAGATAGCCGAGCAGCAGCCAGAGCCGGACGCGCACCCCGCGCGGCAGGGTCCGGTCACGGGCCAGGCGCCGGATCAGCCGGAGCAGATCGGGCAGGAGCCGGACGGCCTCGGCGAGCAGCCCGCCGCGGGGCCGGACGAGAACGAGCGCGGCCAGGGCGAGCAGCCACAACAGCACGAGCCCGCCCGCGGCGGAGAGGAGCGCGACGAGCCAGGAGTTCATGGCCGGTTCTCCGGTTGTTGGGCAGGTTCGGCCGGGGCAGGGCATGACCAAGCACCCGGCATGTACTAGAGTTATCTCGACATCGAGATATCTGCCGAGGCACACCGCAGCCGCCCAAGCCGGTAAGGGTTACCTAACTTAGCCCTACCTTAGCGGATCGGCCGGAGAGTGTGGCGGCAGGATTGCGGTGGTACGCGCACATATATGAAGGAGACTGTCGTGTCGGCGAACAGCTTCGACGCCCGCAGCACGCTGCGCGTGGGCGACGAGTCGTACGAGATCTTCAGGCTGGACAAGGTCGAGGGCTCTGCTCGCCTTCCCTACAGCCTCAAGGTCCTGCTGGAGAACCTGCTCCGCACGGAGGACGGCGCCAACATCACCGCCGACCACATCCGTGCCCTGGGCGGCTGGGACTCGCAGGCCCAGCCCAGCCAGGAGATCCAGTTCACGCCGGCCCGCGTGATCATGCAGGACTTCACCGGTGTGCCCTGTGTCGTGGACCTCGCCACCATGCGTGAGGCCGTCAAGGAGCTCGGCGGTGACCCGGCGAAGATCAACCCGCTGGCCCCGGCCGAGCTGGTCATCGACCACTCCGTGATCGCCGACAAGTTCGGCACGGCCGAAGCCTTCGGCCAGAACGTGGAGCTGGAGTACGGCCGCAACAAGGAGCGCTACCAGTTCCTGCGCTGGGGCCAGACCGCCTTCGACGAGTTCAAGGTCGTCCCGCCCGGCACCGGCATCGTGCACCAGGTCAACATCGAGCACCTCGCGCGCACGGTCATGGTCCGTAACGGCCAGGCGTACCCCGACACCCTCGTCGGCACCGACTCGCACACCACGATGGTCAACGGCCTGGGCGTCCTGGGCTGGGGTGTCGGCGGTATCGAGGCCGAGGCCGCGATGCTGGGCCAGCCGGTCTCGATGCTCATCCCGCGCGTCGTCGGCTTCAAGCTGACCGGTGAGCTCAAGCCCGGCACCACCGCCACCGACCTGGTGCTCACGATCACCGAGATGCTGCGCAAGCACGGTGTCGTCGGCAAGTTCGTGGAGTTCTACGGCGAGGGTGTGGCGGCCACGAGCCTCGCCAACCGCGCCACCATCGGCAACATGTCGCCGGAGTTCGGCTCCACCGCCGCGATCTTCCCGATCGACGACGAGACCATCAAGTACCTGAAGCTGACCGGCCGCGACGAGCAGCAGCTCGCGCTCGTCGAGGCGTACGCCAAGGAGCAGGGCCTCTGGCTCGACCCGGCCGCCGAGCCGGACTTCTCCGAGAAGCTGGAACTCGACCTCTCCACGGTCGTCCCCTCCATCGCCGGCCCGAAGCGCCCGCAGGACCGCATCGTCCTCGCGAACGCCGCGCAGCAGTTCGCCGTCGACGTACGCAACTACGTCACCGATGACGAGGAGGCCGGCAAGGAGTCCTTCCCGGCGTCCGACGCCCCGGCGCACACCAACGGCGTGCCGTCGAACCCGACGACCGTCACGGCCCCCGACGGCTCGACGTACGAGATCGACCACGGTGCCGTCACCGTCGCGGCGATCACGTCCTGCACCAACACCTCGAACCCGTACGTGATGGTCGCCGCCGCGCTCGTCGCGAAGAAGGCCGTCGAGAAGGGCCTGACCCGCAAGCCGTGGGTCAAGACCACCCTCGCCCCGGGCTCCAAGGTCGTCACCGACTACTTCGACAAGGCGGGGCTCACCCCCTACCTCGACAAGGTCGGCTTCAACCTCGTCGGCTACGGCTGCACCACCTGCATCGGCAACTCGGGCCCGCTGCCCGAGGAGGTCTCCAAGGCGGTCAACGAGCACGACCTGGCCGTGACTTCGGTGCTCTCCGGCAACCGTAACTTCGAGGGCCGGATCAACCCCGACGTCAAGATGAACTACCTGGCGTCCCCGCCGCTGGTCGTCGCGTACGCCCTCGCCGGCTCGATGAAGGTGAACATCACCAAGGACGCCCTGGGCACCGACCAGGACGGCAAGCCGGTCTACCTCGAGGACATCTGGCCGTCCGAGGCCGAGGTCAACGACGTCGTGGCGAACGCCATCGGCGAGGACATGTTCAACAAGTCCTACTCCGACGTGTTCGCGGGCGACGCCCAGTGGCAGGCGCTCTCCATCCCCACCGGCAACACCTTCGAGTGGGACGCCGAGTCGACCTACGTCCGCAAGCCCCCGTACTTCGAGGGCATGGAGATGGAGCCGGCTCCGGTCGCGGACATCTCGGGTGCCCGCGTCCTGGCCAAGCTGGGCGACTCGGTCACCACCGACCACATCTCGCCCGCCGGTGCCATCAAGGCCGACACCCCGGCCGGCAAGTACCTCACCGAGCACGGTGTGGAGCGTCGTGACTTCAACTCCTACGGCTCGCGCCGTGGTAACCACGAGGTCATGATCCGCGGCACGTTCGCCAACATCCGCCTGCGCAACCAGATCGCGCCGGGCACCGAGGGCGGCTTCACCCGCGACTTCACGAAGGACGACGCCCCGGTGTCGTTCATCTACGACGCCTCGCGCAACTACATCGAGCAGGGCACCCCGCTGGTCGTCCTGGCCGGCAAGGAGTACGGCTCCGGCTCGTCCCGCGACTGGGCCGCCAAGGGCACCGCGCTCCTCGGTGTGAAGGCCGTCATCGCCGAGTCGTACGAGCGCATCCACCGCTCGAACCTCATCGGCATGGGCGTACTGCCGCTGCAGTTCCCGGAGGGCGCCACGGCCGAGTCCCTCGGTCTGACCGGCGAGGAGACCTTCTCCTTCGAGGGCGTCACCGAGCTGAACAACGGCACCACGCCGCGCACGGTCAAGGTCACCACCGACTCCGGTGTGGAGTTCGACGCGGTCGTCCGCATCGACACCCCCGGTGAGGCGGACTACTACCGCAACGGCGGCATCATGCAGTACGTGCTGCGGAGCCTGATCCGCAAGTAGGCACTGCCGCAGGCCTGAGTCGGGCCGTACCCCGGGATGATCCCGGGGTACGGCCCGACTGTCGATTCCGCCCTTTGTGCCCTTTGTGTCCTTTCCTTTGTTTCGTCGTTCCAGCTTCGAGGAGTTGTCGTGGTCCGTGAGCTCTACAACGTGCGCGAAGTGCCGGACGCGGAAGGCGAGTTGGTGCCCTCGCCGATGAGGCCGGACGAGGAGCTGCGCTTCCGTGCCGAGATCGTGCGGTACGTCGGCGACGGGCTCGCCCGCCGTGGCGTGGCGAACTGGCCCGCGTACACCCCCGAGGACCGGATCCGCCTGTACGAGCTCGTGCCCGCGCTGAGCGAGCGCCTCGGCCTCGCGGTGCACGCCGAGGCCGAGGACGTCTGCTCCGTGCGGTTCAGCGCGGGCCCGGGTGTGCTCAGCCGGTCCTGACTTCGCGCTCGCGGGCCAGGGCCCACATGCCCGCGCCCGCGATCACCACCCCGAGCAGCGCCCAGGCGAACGCCGCCCGGAATCCGCTCACTTGGGCCGCGCCCCCGGCGGCCAGGCCCACCAGGACCGCGAGGCCGAGAGAGCCGCCGAGCTGGTCCACCGAGCGCTGCACTCCGGCGGCGGTGCCCGCGTCGTGTTCGGTGACGCCTTGCAGGGCCGCGTTCTGCAGGGCGACCAGACCGATGCCCATGCCGGCCGCGACGCCGATCATGCCGGGCAGTACGTCGGCGGCGTACGAGCCGTGCTCGGGCAGCCGGGCGAGCCAGGCGAGCCCGGCGCCGGTGAGCGCGAGGCCGAGCAGCGCGGTGCGGCGTGTGCCGAGGGTGCCGATCAGCCGGGACACCTGCGAGATCGCCGCGAGCAGCGCCGCGCAGAACGGCAGATACGCCAACCCCGCCTGCAGCGGCTCCAGTCGCATGGCCTGCTGGAGATAGAGCGTGAGCAGGTAGAACGTCGCCGAGAGCGCGGCGCTCAGGAGTACGGTCGCCCCGTTCGCCACCGCGCGGGTGCGGTGCGCGAAGAACGAGAGCGGCACGAGCGGGGACTTGGCGCGCGCCTCGACCGCCACGAAGGCGCCGAGCAGCGCCACGCCCACGACCACCGCCGGTACGTCCCGCTCCAGGACGCCGTAGACCACGGCGAGCGGGCCCGCCGTCAGGAGCGCCGCGCCCGGCAGATCGAGCCTCCCGGTACGGGTGCGCCTGCTGTCGGGCCGTACGAGCACCGGGGTGAGCAGCAGCACGGCGGCCGCGAGCGGCACGTTGATCCCGAAGATCCAGCGCCAGTGCAGGAGTTGGGTGAGGACGCCGGAGAGCAGGACGCCGACGACGAGACCGCCCGCCGAGATCGTGCCCCAGACGCCGAGCGCCTTGGCGCGTTCCTCGGGGCCCGGGTAGAGCAGGGCGATCAGGGAGAGGGCGGCGGGGGAGGCGAGTGCCTCGCCCGCGCCCTGTGCGAACCGGGCGGCGACCAGCGCCTCCAGGCTCGGCGCGAGCCCCGCGACGAGCGAGGCCGCCGCGAACAGGGCGGCGCCGAGCAGGAACATCCGGCGCCGCCCGAGCAGATCGGTGAGCCGCCCGCCGAGCAGCAGCAGGCCACCGCCGACCAGGGTGTAACCGGTGACGACCCAGGACAGGGCGGCCGCGTCGGCACCGAACTGCGCGCCGATGGACGGCAGGGCGACATTCACGACCGTGACGTCGATCGCGATCAGGAACTGCAGGAGGGAGAGGAGGGCGAGGGCTGCCGTGCGGTGCTTGTGCACAGGCCGCGGGGCAGGGCTCGCCTGCGGAAAGGTGTTCATGAAGTGGGTACTCCAAGTGACCCCGCGCCAGGGGGCGGGGTGGACGGAAGTCAGGACGCTTCCGTGCCGTCGCCGGACGGCACACCAGGAGTCACTTGGTTACAGAAATACCCATGCGAGCACCGTAACAAGGCCGGGGCCCGCCCCGCGAACCGTTTTCCGGACCGCGAGGCCGCGAGGCCGCGAGGCCGTCAGGGCGTCGGGCGTTCCAGGAACTCCTCCACGATGCCCGGTGCCGCCTGGGCCGCGAAGGCCGGGGCCGTGGCCGCGCACAGGTCCGCGACGCGGTAGCCGTCCTCGCCAGCCGCGACCGCCGCGGTGAGCGTCACGAGCCCCGCCCGCCGGGTGAACGGCGAGCTGGAGAACGTCCACGCGGCGACCGCCTCGCGCCGCAGCACCACCGTGTCCCGGCTGAACGTGCCCGAGCGGACCACCAGATGGGGGCCGTGCAGCGCGTGCCCCAGACTCCGGTACGCGTCCCTGGCGAGCCACAGCACGACCGGCGTCGCGACCAGCGCGTAGATCCAGGCGCAGTGCAGGAGTGCGGGGGTGAGCAGGGCGCCGAGCACGGTGAGGGCGAGGGTGCCGGGGACCACCACGAACAGCAGGCCCCGCATCCGGCGACGGCGCAGCGCGGCCTTCGGGTGGGGTGCCAGCTCCGGTTCGGGGAAAGGGGACCGGAGCGTGCCGGAGGCCACGCGGACGGCCTCCGCGCGGGGTGCGGGGGGCAGCAGGGCGCTTCGGCGGCGGTTGTCCTCGCGGTTGCCGAGGCCGCCCGCGACCGCTTTGACGAGCGCGCCGCCGCCGGCCCTCAGGAGCAGCGGCTCGCGCAGCGCCGCACCGCGCAGGCGGGCCCGTTCGATGGTCACCGAGCGGGTGGTCAGGAGGCCTCGGCGTACGCTCAGGGTGCGGCTTTCGGTCCACTCCAGGCGGTAGTTCCACCAGTTCTCGACGTACAGGACGAGGGCGCCGAGCGAGCCGAGGGCGAGGATGCCGAGCAGTGCGGCCGGGACGGTGAGCCACAGCATGCTCGCGCCGAACTCACGGAACGCCCGCTGGACGAACGGCAGTTGCCAGACCTCGATGCCGATGCCGTCGAGGACGCGGTAGGCGGCGCCCGCCGCGGTGAGGACACCACCGGCCACCCAGAACGTGAGCGGGGCGTAGCGCAGCCAGCGCCAGTTGAACCGCGAGACCAGCGGGCCGTCCGCCGGCGCCCGGGTGTCGGCGTGTGCGAGCAGCTCCGCGCGCAGCCGCCGCGCTTCGCGCACGGAGAGCGCTTCGAGGGTCAACTCGCTGCGGCCGCCGCCCGATCCGGCCGTTCCGGCCCGCAGCACGGTCACGCCGAGCAGCCGGTGCAGGGGTGTCGCGGTGAGGTCGACGGTGCGGATACGGCGCAGCGGAACGGAGCGCAGGCGCCGCGTGATCAGGCCCGTGTGCACGTCGAGGGAGTCGGCGGTGACGCGGTAGTCGGTGCGCGCCCAGTGCGCGAGGCCGATCACGGTGACCGCCGCGAACGCGACCGCGACACAGGCCAGGGTGATCCAGGCGCCGGTGCCGATCCGGCCGCCGGTGGCGAGCGCGGTCAGGGCGAGGGAGCCGACCGGTGCGCCGAGCCAGCCGCAGTGCACGAGCAGGGCGCGCCGGTCGAGCCGCCGCCAGGGGATGTCCGGGCCCCCGGAGGCGTCCGGGTGCGGGGCGGTGTCCGGGTGCCTGAGGGCGCCGGGGTGCGCGGCGGTCGCCGGGGGCTCGGGGGTGGCCGGATGCGAGGAGGCGCCGGGGCGCGAGGGGGAGTCCGGGTGCCCGGGAGCGTCCGGGTGCGGGGCGGGGGTGTTCATGCGGCATCACCCGGTACGGCCTGGGCGGCGTGCCCGATCAGCCGCGACAGCTCTTCCGCGTCGGCGTCGGACAGGCCCGCGATCCTGATGTCGCCCGCCGTGGACGCGGTGGTGACGGTCACCGTCGCCAGGCCGTATCGCCGCTGCACGGGGCCGCGCACCGTGTCCACGGTCTGCACCCGGGAGAGGGGCGCGATCCGGCGCCGCTGCCAGTACCAGCCGCTCGCCGCGTACACCGCTTCGCTGCCCAACTCCCAGGCGTGCACGGCATGGCGCCGGCGCGGCATCACGAGCAGATAGCCGAGCGCGGGCAGCACGAGCACGACGAGCACCAGTGGGCCGAGCCAGGGCAGCGCACCGGCGAAGAACAGCAGCGCGCACACGAGCAGCGCGACGGCCGTGAGCAGCAGCGGTCCGCTGAAGGAGAGCAGCGCCTGCACGGTCCACCAGCGCCGGGCGCGCGGGTCGACGCGATGGCGCGGCGGGCGGAGCCCGGGCGGCAGGGCGTGGGCGGGCATGGAGGGTCCCCCGTTCTCGTATCTCGTACGTGGCCTCGTACGCGTCCATGTACGTGTGCTCGTACGCGTCCATGTACGTGTGCCCGTACGTGTCCTCGTACGTTCCAAGTCAGTCGTATTGGATAAGTCCAGGTTATACAATACGGGTGACTTGTCAAAGGGGGATCCAGGGAGAGGGAGCGACCGGTGCCCAAGCAGGTGGATCACGAGGCCCGACGCCAGGCCATCGCGGAGGCGCTCTTCCGGATCGCCAGCACCAAGGGCCTGGAGGGCGCGAGTCTGCGCGATGTCGCCGCCGGGGCCGATATCTCCCTCGGCCAGCTGCAGCACTACTTCCGCACCAAGGACGAGATGCTGCTCTTCGCCCTGCAGCGCATCAACGGCCTCGCCGACCAGCGCATCCGGGAGCGGATCGAGGCCCTGGGCGGGACGGCCACGCCCCGGGACATCCTGCGCGAGTGCCTGCGCGGCATGATGCCGCTCGACGACAAGAGCCGTACCGGCTATCTCGTGGGCGTCGCCTACTTCATGCGTGCCGTGCACGACGAGGCGCTGCGCGGCCTGGCCCAGGAAGGCATTCCGCAGCTGCGCGCCTTCTTCGCGGACCAGCTGAGCCGGGCCCGCGCCGACGGCGAGCTGGCCGAGGGTCGTGACCCCGAGGACGAGGCGATGCGGCTCATCTGTCTGGTCGAGGGGCTCAGCACGTACATCGTGCTCGACGTCCACACGAAGCGGCAGGCGCTGCGGATGCTCGACCGGCACCTCGACGAACTCTTCTCCGGACGGCCCCCCGGCTAGTGCGTTCGTGTCGTCCGCTGGGCCTTTCGGGGGCAACACCGGCGCATTGATCATCTTTTCGGCCCGGAACCGGCTTTGATGCTCGGGACCAGGCGGGAACGGTGTGAACGACGGTGGAGGGTGTGCGGTGCGGCCACGGGTGAAGGCGTGCGGGCTCGGGTCCGCGGTGCTGGGAGTGCTCCTGATCACGGCGGCAGCGCCCGGCGCCCACAAGGGAGTTGGGCCCGAGGAGGACGCGGCGCTCGATGTCGTGGTCGGGCGCAGTCTGCTCGGCCGGGGCGCCGCCGGTGTGTGCCCGGTGATCGTGGGCCGTGGTGCGGCCTGCGCGGACTCGGCGGGCGTCCGGCGCGAGGAACGGCTGCGGGCTGCCCGGCCGGCAGCGGCCGGGCAGGGAGTGGCCGGGCAGGGAGCGGCCGGGCCGGGAGTGGCCGGGCCGGGAGCCGCCGTCCAGGAGGCCGCCCCTCAGGGGGCCGCCCGGGGAGCGACGTACGCGACGTCCCGGCAGGGGTCCCCCAAGGCGTCCAGACAGCTCCTTTCGGATCCGACCGGTGCGCTCGACGTCGCCCTGAACTCACCGGGGCTGCTGATCGATGTGTCCGTGACGGACGCGCGGGGCCGCCGGGTCGCGGGGCGGCTGAGCCCCGACGGCCGCCGCTGGGAGCGCACGGGTCCGCTGCGCGCCGACGACCGCTACACCGTCCTCGTCGACGCCGAACTCCCGGACGGCAGCCCCGTGCGCGGCGCCATGGGCTTCGCCACCGCGCCCCCGCGCGCCGCGCACACCCTCACCGCCCACTTCGGTCCCGAGTCCGGTACGTACGGGGTGGGGCAGCCGCTCACCGCTGACCTCAGCCATCCCGTGCCGAAGCGGGACCGGGCGGCGCGGGCCCTCGTCGAGCGCTCGCTGCA
The DNA here is from genome assembly GCF_042665355.1 of Streptomyces monticola. Lineage (NCBI taxonomy): Bacteria > Bacillati > Actinomycetota > Actinomycetes > Kitasatosporales > Streptomycetaceae > Streptomyces > Streptomyces monticola. Next base: position 270,965 of record NZ_JBHTCF010000001.1, read on the forward strand.
CGTGACGTCCACACCGCGCGTCGACGGCACCTGGCACTGGGTGGACAGCTCCACGCTGCACTACCGGCCCCGTACGTACTGGCCCGCGCGCGCCCGGATCACCCTGCGCAGCGGGCTCGACGGCGTCAAGGTCAACGACCGTCTGGTGGGCGGCCGTTCGGCGCCGCTGCGGATCAGGACGGGCGACCGGATCGAGGCGGTCACCGACGTGGCGGAGCACGAGATGACCGTCAAGCGCAACGGACGCGTCATCCGCACCATCCCGGTCACCACCGGAAAGCCCGGCTACCGCACCCGCGGCGGCATCAAGGTGGTCCTCGGCAAGGAGCGCTTCGTGCGGATGCGCGGCGAGTCCATCGGCATCGCCCGGGGCAGCGGCGACTACTTCAACCTGCCCGTCCACTACGCGACGCGCGTCACCTGGAGCGGCGAGTACGTGCATGCCGCGCCCTGGTCCGTGGCGTCCCAGGGCTCCGCCGACGTCAGCCACGGCTGCACCGGGATGTCGACCGATGACGCGGCCTGGTTCTACGACACGGTGCGCCCGGGGGACCTCGTCCAGGTCGTGAACGGCTACGGCGAGGACATGACGCCCTTCGACAACGGCTACGGCGACTGGAACGTGGGCTGGAAGCACTGGCGCAAGGGCAGTGTGGCGGTCAACGACCCGGCGGGCGACGGGCAACAGCCGGACTCGGGACGGCTGCTGCCCACCGTGTAGCCCCCGGGGCGGTGTCAGTCGGCCGGTCCCCGGGACGGAGGTAGCCGACCAGCCCGCCGGGGCGGTGTCAGTCGGCCGGTCCCCGGGACGGAGGTAGCCGACCAGTCCGCCGGGGCAGAGTCAGCGGGCCAGTCCCCGGGGCAGAGCAGCGGGCCAGCCCCCCGGGGCGGTGTCAGTCGGTCCGGCCACCGGGATGGGGGTGGCCGACCAGTCCGCCGGGGGAGAGTCAGCTGGCCGGTCCCCGGGACGGAGGTAGCCGACCAGTCCGCCGGGGCAGAGTCAGCGGGCCAGTCCCCGGGGCAGAGCAGCAGGCCAGCCCCCGGGGACGAGTCAGCGGGACGAGCCCCCCGGGTCGAGTCAGTCCGCGAGGCGGCGGGCCGCGAGTTCCGCGTAGAGCGCCGCGCCGTCGGCCAGTACGCTCTCGTCGAACGCGGCCAGCGGGGAGTGGTTGTTCGGGGCGGTCGCCGGGTCGGCGCCCCGTGGGGTGGCGCCGAGCACCAGCATCGCGCCGGGCACCTCGGCGACCACCCGGGAGAAGTCCTCCGCACCGGCCAGCGGCTTGTCCATCGGCGCGTAACGCTCCTCGCCGTGCAGCTCGGCCACGGTGTGCGCGGCGAACTCGGCCTCGGCGGCGTCGTTCACCGTCACCGGGTACAACTCGTCGAACCGCGCGTCGACTTCGAGACCGTGCGCGGCGGCGATGCCCCGGCACACCTGCACCGTGCCGTCCTTGACCAGGGCCTGCGCGGTGGGCGAGAAGGAGCGCACGGTGGCCTTGAAGGTCGCCGTGTCGGGGATGACATTCGTCTGGGTGCCCGCCTGGAAGAGGCCCACGGTCAGGATCACCGGGTCGAACACGTCGAAGGAGCGCGAGATCCAGGCCTGCAGCGCGGTGACCATCTCGCAGGCCGCCGGCACCGGATCCTTGGCGCGGTGCGGCATCGAGCCGTGGCCGCCGGCGCCGCGCACGGTGACCGTCAGGATGTTGGAGGCGGCGAGGGCCGTGCCGCCGCGGGTGGAGAAGCGGCCGGTCTCGAAACCGGCCGACATGACGTGGATGGCGTACGCGTGCGAGGCGCGGGTGCCGGAGGCGTCGAGGACGCCCTCGTCGACCATGTGCCGGGCGCCGTCGTAGCCCTCCTCGCCCGGCTGGAACATGAACACCACGTCCCCGGCGAGCTGTTCACGGTGCGACGCCAGCAGCCGGGCGGCGCCCGTGAGCATCGTGGTGTGCAGATCGTGGCCGCAGGCGTGCATCTTGCCGTTGTCCGCGGCGAAGTCCAGGCCGGTGCGCTCGGCGACGTGCAGCGCGTCCATGTCGCCGCGGAGCAGGACGGTGGGTCCCGGGCGCGCGCCGCGCAGCACGCCCGTGACCGAGGAGACGGACTTCCCGGTGCTCAACTCAAGGCCCAGGCCGTCGAGTTCGGAGAGCACCGTCTCCTGTGTGCGGGGCAGTTCGAGGCCGGTCTCGGGTGCGCTGTGCAGGGTGCGGCGCAGCCGGACCAGATCGCTCTGGAGGGCGCGGGCGTCGTCGAGGAGGTTCATGACCGTCACTTCCTTGTTCGGGGACGTGGTGCGGGGGTCGGCCGACGGTGGCTTCGGCGGCCGCCCCGTCCATGCCGAGGATGATGCCGCCGTAGGAGATCCGGCTGTAGAGGGAGCGGGCCCCGGGCAGCCCCGCAGGGCCGGATGTGAGCGGCCTGAGCAGGACCTTTGGCCCTTTGGTGAGAGTCGTATCCCGGGCAGGGTGTGACCGAAACGGCTCGTACTCTTGATCGAGGTGTGCGCGGGGGAAGGAGCGCGCCCCGGCCCCCATAGTTCTGAGAGATCACCACTGTGAAGAAGACCAAGGCCGCCCTCTGGGAGTTCCTTCAGGGCCTCGGCAAGACCTTCATGCTGCCCGTGGCGCTGCTCGCCTTCTGCGGGATCATGCTCGGTATCGGCTCCTCGCTCTCCAGCGACGCCGTCACCGGCAATCTCACCTTCCTCAAGGGCGAGGGCTTCCATCTGGTCTTCACCTGGATGGCCAACACCGGCCTGGTGGCCTTCAAGTTCCTGCCGGTCCTCTTCGCGATGGCCATCCCGCTCGGCCTCGCCCGCGAGGACAAGGGCGTCGCCGCGTTCTCCGGCTTCGTCGGCTTCGCCGCCATGAACCTCGCGGTGAATTTTCTCCTCACCGCCAAGGGCGTCGACTTCAAGGACGAGAAGGCGATAGCCCACTACGGCATCGCCGATGTCCTGGGCGTCGAGTCCATCGACACCGGGCTTCTCGGCGCCGTCGCCGTCGGCGTCATCGTGGCCGTACTGCACCGCCGCTTCCGCACCCAGAAGATGCCGGACGCGCTCGCCTTCTTCGGCGGTCTGCGCTTCGTGCCGATCATCTCCGCGCTCGTCCTGAGCGCCGTCGGCCTGCTCATCCCGCTGCTCTGGCCGACCTTCAACTCCTGGATCACCGCCGTCGGCCGCGGCATCGGGCACGCCGGGGTCTTCGGCCCGTTCTTCTTCGGCATGGGCGAAGTGCTCCTTCGCCCCATCGGCCTGCACCACATCCTGGTCGCCATGTTCCGCTTCACCGACGTGGGCGGCGCGGGCGCGGTCTGCGGCGAGCAGGTCAGCGGCGCGCTCAACCTCTTCTACGCCCAGCTCAACTGCAAGGCCGCACCCACCGGCGATGTCACCACCGCCACGCACTTCCTCTCCCAGGGCAAGATGGCCGTCTACCTCGGCGGACTGCCGGGCGCAGCGCTCGCCATGTACCACTGCGCCCACAGGAAGATGCGGCCCGAGATCAAGGCGCTGCTCATCTCCGGCGTCGTGGCCTGTGTCGTCGGCGGTATCACCGAGCCGCTCGAGTTCCTGTTCCTCTTCATCGCCCCCTGGCTGTATCTGATCCACGCGGTCCTCGTCGGCCTCGGCTTCCTCACCGCCGCCGTGCTCGGCGTCTTCATCGGCAACACCGACGGCAATGTCATCGACTGGCTGGTCTTCGGCGTTCTGCAGGGCACCACCACCAAGTGGTATCTGGTGCCGGTGATCGCCGCGATCTGGTTCGCGGCGTACTACTTCCTGTTCCGCTGGGCGATCGTGAAGTTCAATCTGAAGACGCCGGGCCGTGATGAGCCGGAGCCGGACGCGCAGGAGCCCGAGGACGAGCCCGCGGACGGGGCAGGGGAAGCCGCCCCGCAGCGTGAGCTGATCGCCGGCAAGTACGACGCCGTCGCGATCCTCGAAGCCATCGGCGGCCCCGGCAACATCACGTCCCTGGACAACTGCATCACCCGCCTGCGGATGACCGTCGAGGACGCCGAGCGGGTCGACGAGGCCCGCCTGAAGAAGCTCGGCGCCGTCGGCGTGGTCAAGCTCGACGCCCACAACGTGCAGGTGATCATCGGCCCGCAGGTGCAGTCCGTGAAGGACGCCCTGGCCACGATGGTCCCGGCGGGCTGAGCCATGACCGCCGCGAACGAGAGCGCCTACGACTTCGACCGCGTCGTCGACCGGCACGGCACCTGGTGCACCCAGTGGGACTACGTCGAGGACCGTTTCGGCGTCCCGGACCTGCTGCCGTTCACCATCTCCGACATGGACTTCGAGACCGCGCCCGAGGTGCTCGACGCCCTGCGCGCCCGCCTCGGCCACGGTGTCCTCGGCTACTCGCGCTGGCGCCACGACGACTTCCTGTCGGCGGTCACCCACTGGTTCGCGACCCGCTACGACACCGTGGTCGACCCCGGATCGATTGTGTACGGGCCCTCGGTGATCTACCAGGTCGCCCAGCTTCTGCGCCTGTGGTCGGCGCCGGGGGACGGCGTGGTCGTGCACACCCCCGCGTACGACGCCTTCCCCAAGACCATCGCCGCCCAGGGCCGCGAGCTGCGCCCCTGCCCCGTCGGGGACTTCACGGAACTGGAGCGGCTGCTCGCGCTGCCCGACACCTCGGTGCTGCTGCTCTGCTCCCCGCACAACCCGACCGGGCATGTGTGGACGGCGGCGGAGCTCGAGCGGACGGCCGAGCTGTGCGCACGCCACGGCGTCGCGGTGATCAGCGACGAGATCCACGCCGATCTCGCCCACCGGCCGCACCTGCCGTGGGCCCGCTTCGGCAGCGGCCGCTGGGCGGTGGTCACCTCGGCCTCCAAGTCCTTCAACATCCCTGCCCTGACCGGGAGTTACGGGATCGTCGGGGACGCGCGGTCACGGGACGCGTATCTGCGGCAGCTGAAGGAGGCCGACGGGCTCTCCTCGCCCGCTGTCCTGTCGGTCGTCGGCCACATCGCCGCGTACCGCGCGGGCGGCGCATGGCTGGACGCGCTGCGTTCGTACGTCGCAGGCAATCTGCGGATGGTCGAGGGCCGCCTCGCCGCCGCCTTCCCCGAGCTGGACTGGCAGCCCCCGCAGGCCGGCTATCTGGCCTGGATCGATCTGCGTCCGCTCGGTGTGGACGATGACGCGCTGCAGCGCGAGCTGATCGAACGCGAGCGGGTCGCGATCATGCCGGGAACGTCGTACGGAGCGCCCGGACATGTGCGGCTGAATGTCGGCTGCCCCCGCTCGAAGGCGGTGGCGGGGACGGAGGCGCTGATCCGGGCCGTGCGGCGTACGGCGAAGGCGCGCTCCTAGGACGCCGCGGTCTGGGTCACCGTGCTCTGCACGAGCACGTACTCCGCCGTCAGCGCGAGCGAACAGGCGAGGAAGGCCCGGCCCCAGGGGATCTCCTGGGTGCGCAGGACATGTCGGGTGAGCTGGACCGCGAGCAGGGCGAGAAAGCCCCAGCGAAGGGTGTGCGCCACCGTGCTGTCCGGCGTCACGAGGAACCCGCCGAGCAGCACGGGGGCCGAGGCGAGCGGGCCGAGGACACCGAGTATCCCGGGGGTGCGGTGCAGCCCGCCGCGGCCGCCGAGCGCGCGGGCAAGCACGACCGTGGTCACGCCGAGCACCAGATGACCCACGATGAGCAGGACCGTCAGCAGGACCAGCCACAGGGCGACAAGGCGGGGGTCGGGCGATGACGAGGTCACAAGGGGGAGTTCCCGGGTGAGCAGCAGCATCAGGGCAAGCTGCCCGCACCCGGCGAGCAGGACGGCGCCCGCCATGGGCCGGCGCCGCAGTGCGCGAAGCCGCTGACCGGCGTCGAGCGTCGCGCGTATGCCACGGCCGAGACGGCCGGGGCCGGGGGCCGCCTCCCTCTCCGCGGGCCGCGGAGAGGGAGGGGCAGGGGCTATGAGCGTGGGCGGGGGAGCGTCGCTCGGTGGGGACTCGGTCCTGCGGTTCATACGTACGGTCCCTTCCGCCCCACGGTCATTCGGAGATCAACTCCACCTCCGCAAGTGTCGCAGCTCCGCTCGGAACGAGCCGATAGTGGCGGTACGCACCGGGATCGGACACCGAGAACACCCGGGTCTGGTGGTCCCAGGCGAAGGACTGGCCGTCCCGTTCGTCCAGAACAGTCCACTTGTCGCCGTCCGCGGAGCCCTCAAGGACCCATCCCTCGGGGGCCTTTGAGCGGTCGGAAGCGGTGAGCGTGTACTGCACTGCCCGGGTGCCGCCCGCCACAGGCAGATTCACCGAGGCGACCTCCGCGTCCGTCTTGGAGGAGTTGTCGAAGAGCGGCCCTTCGCCCTTGACGGCGTCCTCGCGCGGCGCCGGCACCTTGTCGTCCCGGGTGATGGAGACGGGCGCCGCGTCCTTGCCCGTGCCCCAGCGCGACGGCTTCGGGCCCATGTCGAACTCCAGGGTCCCGCCGCGGGCGATCTCCTTGTGCGGAAGGGCCGTTGACGTCCACCGCTTGCCGTTGACCTTCAGGCCCTGGACGTAGATGTTCCCGGCGCTGTTCTTCGGCGCCTTGACCACCAGTTTCCGTCCGCCGTCCAGGTGTACGGTCGCCTTGGTGAACTGCGGCGAGCCGATCGCGTACTCCCCGCTGCCCATCACCAGCGGATAGAAGCCGAGCGCGGAGAAGAGATACCAGGCGCTCTGCTCGCCGTTGTCCTCGTCGCCGTGGTAGCCCTGGCCGATCTCGCTGCCGGTGTAGAGCCGCGAGAGGACCTCGCGCACCTTCTCCTGTGTCTTCCAGGGCTGCGACGCCGCGTTGTACATGTACGTGGCGTGGTGCGCGACCTGGTTGCTGTGCCCGTACATGCCCATGCGAACGTCACGGGCCTCCGTCATCTCGTGGATGACGCCGCCGTAGGAACCGGCGAACTCGGGCGACGCGGTCTCGGGCGTCGAGAAGTACGTGTCGAGCTTCTTGCCCAGACCGTCCCGGCCGCCGTACAGATTCGCCAGGCCCCTGGAGTCCTGGGGGGCGGTGAAGGCGTAGCCCCAGCCATTGGTCTCGGTGTAGTCGTGGCCCCAGATGCGCGGGTCGTACTTCGACGACTCCACGCGCCAGTCGCCCTTCAGATCACGCCCCTGGAAGAAGCCCGGACTGCCCTGTCCCGCACCGGCCTTGGAGTCGAAGAGCTTGACGTAGTTGCGGGCGCGGTCGAGGAAGTACTCCGACTCCTCCTTGTACCGCTTCTCGCCGGTCTTCTCGTAAAGGGCCCGGCCCATCTGCGCGATGCCGTAGTCGTTGAGACAGCCCTCGAGGGACCAGGACAGACCCTCGTGCGTCTCGGTGCTCGCATAGCCGAGGAACGGCGAGGTCTCCATGCCCTTGCGGCCCACGCCCGAACTCGGCGGCACCACCGTGGCGTTCTTCAGGGCCGCGTCGTACGCCGACTTCGCGTCGAAGTCCACGCCCTTCACATACGCGTCGGCGAACGCGACATCCGACGACGTGCCCGTCATCAGGTCCGCGTAGCCGGGCGACGACCAGCGCGAGATCCAGCCGCCGTCCTTGTACTGCTGCACGAACCCGTCGACCAGCTCGCCCGCCTTCTTCGGGGTGAGGAAGGAGTACGCGGGCCAGGTGGTGCGATAGGTGTCCCAGAAGCCGTTGTTGACGTACACCTTCCCGTCGACGATCTTCGCGCCGGTGTGGGTCGGGGTGTCGGGTCCGGTCTGCGGCGAGAACGGGCTGGCGTAGCGGTTCACGAGCCCCTTGTCCGTACGCACCTGCTCGAAGCCGGAGTTGGGGTAGAGATAGAGCCGGTAGAGGCTGGAGTAGAGGGTCGTCAGCTGGTCGGGGGTCGCGCCCTCGACCTCCACCTTGCCCAGCAGCGCGTCCCACTGCTTCTGGGCCGCGCTCCTGACCCGCTCGAAGGACGTCCCCTCGGGGATCTCCCGGTCCAGATTGGCCTTCGCCTGGTCGATGGAGAGCAGCGATGTGGCCAGGCGCAGGGTGACCTGACGGTCCTTGCCGGCATCGAACCGCAGATGTCCCTTCACGCCCTGCGAACCGCCGCCGGAGACGGGCTTGTCGAAGGTGCCGTACACGAAGAGCCGGGTCGCCCCGGTGGACAGACCGCTCTTGACGTCCGAGTAGCCGGTGACGACGCCCTTGTCCTTGTCGAGGGTCAGCCCCGCCTTGTCGGAGACGTTGTCGAACAGGACGCTCGTGTCGTCGCCCGGATAGCTGAAGCGCATCATCGCCGCGTGATCGGTCGGTGTCATCTCGGCCTTGATGCCGTTCTCGAACTCCACGCCGTAGTAGTGCGGGCGCGCCACCTCGTTGTCGTGCTCGAACGGCAGGGCGCGCTTCTTGCGGTCCAGGTCAGGAGTGCCGGACGCGGCCGAAGGGAGCACCTGGAACGTCTGCCGCTCGCCCATCCACGGGCTCGGCTCATGGCTGGCGCTGAACGCCTGGACCGTGGGCAGATTGTCCGCGTTGTTGCCGCGCGCGTAGTCGTAGAGCCAGCTCAGGGAGCCCGCGTTGGTCACCGGCGTCCAGAAGTTGAAGCCGTGCGGCACGGCCGTCGCGGGGAAGGTGTTGCCGCGCGAGAAGCCGCCGCTGGAGTTGGTGCCGCGCGTGGTGGAGGCGTAGTCGGACGGATGCGCCTTGGGCCGCTCCGGCTTCACCTGCTTCAGGGCCACGTCGTCGACCCAGCCGCGGAACTTCGCCGGGCCCTTGGGGGAGTCGTACGCCACCAGGATCCGGTCGACGGTCTTGCCCGCCGCGACCCGGCCGATCCCGGAGGCGACATGGTTCCACTGGTTGGCGTAGAGCCGTTTGGCGGCGGCCTGGCCCTGCGGGGTGAGCGGACCGCCGTGCCGGTCGGTGGCCCCCAGGTCGCTCAGATAGGTGCCGTCCGTGAAGGCCAGATCGACCGAGACATGGGTGGCCGCGTACCCCAGATCGGGCGCCGGCTCCGGCATGGACGGGAAGACGCGGTAGGAGAGTTCGGTGTCACGCGCTATCGCCACATCGACATCGAAGACCTTGTTGTACGAGTAGGCGCGGCCGTCCGGCTTGTGCGTGCCGGCGTAGCGCAGGGCGCGCTTGCCGGTGAACCCGGCGCCCGCCTTCGCGGTCGGCGAGCCGCTCGGGCCGCGGTCGACGAGGGCGAGCATGTCCTCGGGTGCGGGCTGGTCGCTGCGACCGTCGGAGATCTGCAGGTCGGAGAGCTGGGTGGCGTCGTCCGCGCCGTTGTTGGCGGTGATCTCCAGGCGGTAGTGCGCGTACGCGGTGTCGTTCGTGAAGTCGTAGACCTTGGTCTGGAACCGCTTGTCGAAGCTCTCGGCAGGGCGGGAGTCAAGGGTCTTCCACTCCTTGCCGTCGGTGGAGCCCTTCAGGGTCCAGTCCTTGGGGTCGCGCTCGGGGTGGTCATTGGCCGAAGTCAGCGCGTATTTGGTGACTTTGACCGGTTCGGCCAGGTCGTATTCGATCCAGGCGGTCGGCGCGAAGGCCAGCCATTTGCTGGTGGCCTCGCCGTCGGTGAGATTCTCCTTGATCTCCCCGGACCCGGTGTTCTCGTCGCTGGCCCGGACCTCGCTCACCCGGTCGGTCACATTGCCGGGGATTCCGCTGCTGTAGGCGCCGTCGACCCCGGAGGCCTTCTTCTTGCCGTCCGGGGTGGTTTCGGCGGTGCTGTTCCAGTCCGGTGCGGTCTGTCCCGCTTCGAAGGAGGAGGTGAACTCCCGGTCCGCCCGTGGTGCTTGGGGCTCCGCCGTCGCGGCGCCCTGAGCGGCGGCGACGAGGACGAGGGCCGCCACCGGAACGGCGGCCAGAGGTCTTTGCCGGGATCTGCGCCGGGCTTGACTCTTCATGCGGGGGCCTCCAGGAGAGCTGGACAACGTTGTCATCTCGCTGCGCAAGGTCCAGTAAAGGCGTCAAGTGGGGTGTGCGGCAAGGGTGTTGAAGAGTGGTGTCGCGGGCGGGGGGTACGGCGCTCGCCCATGGCCTCGTCCGGGCCGCCCGCGCGCGCCGCACCGTGGACGGAGCGGGCGCCGGGCGAGGGGAAAGCCGCCCCCGCGGCCCGCCCGCACCGCGGGCCGGGCGGAGTGCCGTGCGGGCCGGAACGCCGCCCGGCCGGGACCGGAATTGCCCCTTCACTCCGCCCCGGAATCCCCTCGCGCCGCCGCGGAAAAGTCCAGGTGGTCGCGTACGAAAGTCCACTGATGGCAGGCGGGTTGCCGGGGGAGGCTGCGTGCGGGGTCCGCGCGAGGTCTCAACTCGGGAAAGATGCCCGACCAAACCTGCATTCGATCTTGCTCAGTTGAAGGGGAGTGGACTATACCTGTCGGCGTCTGCGTAGCCGTTCGAACGGCCGCGTGACCCGGGGGCGGGGAAGGGCGGGGGAGCAGTAAAAAGGCTTCAACTGCCATCTATCCGGCCGGTCCCGGAGACATATCGCACGACCCCAGCTTCACCACACCGCGGTGCCGGGGAGGATCCGGTTCACCGCCTGAGTCCTGGAGAAGGCGAGGACTTGAGCATGGGATCCACTTCAGAGCAGCACGGTCAAGAGGGCCTCGGGCGACGCGACTTGATCAAGCGGTCGGCGGCCATCGGCCTGATTTCCGTTCCGACCATGGGCTTTCTCTCCGCCTGTGCCACCGGTGGCGGCGGCGACGAGAAGGACAACAAGAACGGCGGCGGAAAGACCACCGAGAAGAACCCCCTGGGTGTGAAGAAGGGCGCTCCTCTTGAGGCGTTCATCTTCAAGGGCGGCCTCGGCGACCAGTACGCCAAGGACGCGGAGGCGGACTACAAGAAGACCTATGGCGCCGCGGTCAAGCACACCGGCACCCAGCAGGTCGGGCCCAAGCTGACCCCGCGCTTCGCGGGCGGCAACCCGCCGGACGTCATCGACAACTCCGGCGCCGACCACCTGGACATGAACAAGCTGTCCTCGCAGGGCCAGCTGCAGGACCTCAACGTCCTGCTCGACGCCGGCTCGCTCGACGACCCGAAGAAGAAGGTCCGGGAACTGATTCACCCCGCGACCCTCGAAAAGGGCAAGCACGACGACGCCTTCGACGTCCTGTACTACGCCTTCACCATCTACGGCACCTGGTACTCGAAGAAGCTCCTCGACGACAAGGGCTGGGAGTACCCGAAGACCCTCGACGAGATGGTCAAGCTCTGCGGCGACATCAAGAAGGCCGGCATCGCGCCCTGGACGTACCCGGGCAAGTATCCGTACTACGTCCACTTCAACCTCTTCGCCCAGATCGCCAAGATCGGCGGCATGGACAAGTGGATCGCCATCGACAACCTCGAGGACGGCGCCTGGACCGACAACGACGCGGTCAAGCAGGTCGTCGAGTTCTACGAGGAGCTGGCGGCCAAGAAGTACTTCCTCGAGGGCAGCCAGGGCCTGACCCACATCCAGTCGCAGACCAAGTGGAACCAGAACAAGGCGGTGTTCCTGCCGAACGGTTCCTGGGTCGAGAACGAGTCGGCGCCCACCACGCCCGAGGGCTACCAGATGTCCGTCGGCGAGCTCTTCGACGGCGGCTCCGGTGACGCGATGCCGCACGGCTCGCTGCGCGCCGAGCCGAGCGAGCCGTTCATCGTGCCCAAGGGCGGCAAGAACCCGGTCGGCGGCATGGAACTGCTTCGCATCATGCTCTCCAAGAAGCACGCGCAGAACTTCGCCAAGAAGGTGAAGTCGCTGACCTGTGTGCAGGGCGCCACCGAGGGAATGACCCTCTCGCCGGGACTCGACTCCGCCAGCAAGGTCTTCGAGGCCGCGGGCGAGAACCTGATCAGCATCCAGCTGCAGGAGTGGTACCCGGCGCTCACCGACGAGAAGCTCGGCGGTCTCACGGGACAGCTGCTCACCGGTGACATCAAGGCCGCCGAGTGGATCAAAAAGGCACAGGCCGAGTGCGACAAGGTCAAGAAGGACGACTCGATCAAGAAGTTCAAGCGCTCTTCCTGACACAGCTGTACTCACCCCGCGGAAAATGAGGGAAGGGCCGGGAAGCACCATGCAACACGGCAAATACCGATTCATAGTGGGCTTCCTGGCCCTGCCTCTGATCGTCTACGGCATCTTCGTCATCTCGCCGTTCGTCCAGGCCTTCCAGATCTCCATGACCGACTGGTCGGGTCTGGTGGGAACGGCGAGGTTCATCGGCCTGGAGAACTTCGAACGGCTGTGGAACAGCGACGAGTTCTGGAATGCCCTGCGGCACAACGTCTACATGCTGGTCGGCGTCCCGATCGTCACGCTCGGCCTCGGCCTGTTCTTCGCCTTCATGCTCAATGTCGGCGGAAAGCGCCGTAAGAACGAGGTCATCACCGGCGTCACGGGCTCCAAGCTCTACAAGTTCGTCTTCTTCTTCCCGCAGGTCATCTCCGTCACGATCATCGCGGTGATCTGGTTCAACATCTACAACCCCGACCCGCAGGACGGCATGCTCAACAGCCTCCTCGGCACCGTGGGACTCGACGGTCTGCAGAACTCCTGGCTGGGCGAGAAGAGCATCGCCCTGCTGTGCATCAGCGCGGTCATGGTCTGGGGCCATGTGGGCTTCTACGTGGTGCTGTTCTCCGCCGCGATGGCCTCGATCCCACGGGACATCTACGAGGCCGCGCTGCTCGACGGCGCCAGCCGCTTCGACACCTTCTTCAAGATCACCCTCCCGCTGTTGTGGGACACCGTCCAGACCGGCTGGGTGTACATGGGCATCATCGCCCTCGACGCCTTCGCCCTGGTCCAGATCATGTCCGTGAACATGGGCGGTCCGGACGGCGCGACCGACGTCATGCCGCTGCGGCTCTTCCAGACGGCGTTCCGGGACAGCCAGTTCGGCTACGCATCCGCGATGGGCGTCGCGATGCTCATTGTCACGATGACCTTCGCAGTGCTCACCATGCGCTTCGCGCGGCGTGAGCGGATCGAGTTCTAGGGGTACGCGCGGATGACCACCGACATAGACACCGTGGAGAAGCACGACTCCCCTTCTCCGAAGAAAACCAGCGAGAAGCCGGGCCCCAAGGACGCCCGCTCCCGCGAAGGCGGCGTGCTCAACGTCTTCTCGCACGGCTTCCTGGTCCTGTGGGCCCTGATGGTGGGCGTGCCCCTGCTCTGGGTCCTTTGGAGCTCCTTCAAGAACAGCAACGGCATCCTCACCGACCCGTGGGGCCTGCCCACCGTCTTCCACTGGGAGAACTGGGCCAACGCCTGGAACAAGGCGAACATGGGCCAGTACTTCATCAACACCGCTATCGTGGTGGGCGGTTCGGTGATCGGCACCATGGTGCTCGGCTCCATGGCGGCGTACGTCCTGGCCCGCTTCCAGTTCCCCGGCAACCGGCTCATCTACTACCTGTTCGTGGCCGGTATGTCCTTCCCGGTCTTCATGCTGGTGATCCCGCTCTTCTTCGTCCTGCGGGACTTCCCGGGAACCTCGCTCCTCGCGACGTACCAGGGCCTGATCCTGGTCTATATCGCCTACTCGCTGCCGTTCACGGTCTTCTTCATGACGGCCTTCTTCCGAACGCTGCCGCACTCGATCGCGGAAGCGGCGATGATCGACGGCGCCTCGCACACCCGGACGTTCTTCCAGGTGATGCTGCCGATGGCGAAGCCCGGACTGATCAGCATCGGGATCTTCAACTTCCTGGGCCAGTGGAACCAGTATCTGCTGCCGATGGTGCTCAACCAGCAGGAGGACAAGTACGTCCTCACCCAGGGCCTGGCGATGATCGCGCTGCAACAGGGCTACGAGAACGACTGGGGCGCCCTCATGGCGGGCATGATGATCGCCATGCTCCCGGTCCTGATCGTCTACTTCATCTTCCAGCGACAGGTCCAGTCGGGTCTGACGGCGGGTGCGCTGAAGTAGCGCGCCCCGGCCGCGTGGCCCGCGGTCCGTTACTTTGGGACGGGTGAGCATCCGTACGACACCCGCATCCCTCCTGGTCACCGGCGGTGCCGGCTTTATCGGCTCGCACTATGTGCGGGCCCTGGCCGGCGCCGCCGACGCTCCCCGCGTCACGGTCCTCGACGCCCTGACCTACGCGGGCAGCACGGCCGATCTGCCCCTGGACACCGTCGAGTTCGTCCACGGCGACGTCTGTGACGCGCCCCTGGTGGACCGGCTCGTGGCCGCCCACGACCAGGTCGTCCATCTCGCCGCCGAGTCCCATGTCGACCGCTCCATCGAGGACGCGGCCACCTTCGTGCGGACGAACGTCCTCGGCGCGCAGACCGTCCTGGACGCCGCCCTGCGCCACGGCCGCGCTGTCGTCCTGGTCTCCACCGACGAGGTGTACGGATCGATCGCGCACGGCTCCTGGAGCGAGGACGCACCTCTCGCCCCCAACTCCCCCTACAGCGCGAGCAAAGCGTCCGCCGATCTGCTCGCCCTGGCCATGCACCGCACCCACGGCCTGGACGTGCGGATCACCCGCTCCACGAACACCTACGGCGGCCGCCAGTACCCCGAGAAGATCATCCCGCTGTTCGTGACCCGCATCCTGAACGGGCAGGACGTCCCCCTCTACGGTGACGGCCGCCACGTCCGCGACTGGCTGCACGTCGACGACCATGTGCGCGGCATCGAGCTGGTCAGAACCCGTGGCCGGGCCGGCGGGATCTACCACATCGCGGGCGGCACCGAGCGCACCAACCTCGAACTGACCCATGCCCTGCTCGAACTCCTAGGCGCCGATCGCAGCCGTATCACCCACGCTCCCGACCGCCCGGGGCATGATCTTCGCTACTCCCTCGATGACTCCAAGATCCGCACCGAGCTCGGGTATCGCCCGGAAAGGGATTTTTCCGGCGGTCTGAAGGAGGCGGTGGACTGGTATGTACGGAATCAGGGCTGGTGGAGCCCGTTCTCTTCAAGGCCTTGACGGGGAGTAACCCGGGAGGCTCTGCTTAGAGTTCATTAGTTGTATAGGGCGTCGGGGCCCCAGCGAAGCGGCCCCGGCAAGGGAGGTCGTCGTGGAGACTCCGGGGTCGCAGTCGTCGCTGCACCGGGCCAATCTCGAACGGGTCGTGCGGGCCGTGCGGATGGCGGGATCGCTCACTCAGGCGGAGATTGCCAGGACGACGGGCCTGTCAGCGGCCACGGTCTCCAATATCGTCCGGGAGCTGAAGGACAGCGGCACCGTCGAGGTGACGCCGACCTCCGCGGGGGGCCGGCGGGCCCGCAGCGTCTCGCTCAGCGGGGACGCGGGCCTGGTCGTCGGGGTCGACTTCGGGCATACGCATCTGCGCGTCGCCATCGGCAACCTCGCCCACCAGGTCCTCGCCGAAGAGGCCGAGCCGCTCGATGTGGACGCCTCGGCGGCGCAGGGCTTCGACCGGGCCGAGGAGCTGGTCAGCCGGCTGATCGACGCCAGCGGCGTGGACCGGTCCAAGGTCGCCGGGGTCGGGCTCGGCGTACCGGGCCCGATCGATGTGGAGACCGGCACGCTCGGGTCCACCGCCATCCTGCCGGGCTGGCAGGGCACCAACCCGGGCGAGGAGCTCTCCGCCCGGCTCGGAGTGCCGGTGTACGTCGACAACGACGCCAACCTCGGCGCGCTCGGCGAGCTCGTCTGGGGCAGCGGCCGCGGGGTCAAGGACCTGGCGTACATCAAGGTCGCCAGCGGTGTCGGCGCGGGCCTCGTCATCAACGGGCAGATCTACCGCGGGCCCGGCGGCACCGCGGGCGAGATCGGGCACATCACGCTCGACGAGTCCGGGCCCGTGTGCCGCTGCGGCAACCGCGGCTGCCTGGAGACCTTCACCGCCGCGCGCTATGTGCTGCCGCTCCTGGAGTCCAGCCACGGCGCCGGTCTGAGCATGGAGAAGGTGGTCGGGCTCGCCCGCGACGGCGACCCCGGGTGCCGGCGTGTGATCGCCGACGTGGGCCGGCACATCGGCAGCGGTGTCGCCAATCTGTGCAATCTGCTCAACCCCTCGCGGGTGGTGCTCGGCGGGGATCTCGCCGAGTCCGGTGAGCTGGTGCTCGGGCCCATCAGGGAGTCCGTGGGGCGCTACGCCATCCCCAGTGCGGCACGAAAGCTGTCGGTGCTTCCCGGCGCGCTCGGCGGGCGGGCCGAGGTCCTGGGCGCCCTGGCCCTCGCGCTCAGCGAGATGGGCGACTCGACACTTCTTGACGGCACGCTCTCCGCACAGGCACCTGCCTTCACTTAGATAACGAATGGCACCGTTGTCATCTCGTTAAGGATTTACTCCTTGACGCTGCTCGTGCGGCCGAGTTGACTTCCAGCCACCTCGGCCGCAACGACGCGGCCTCGTCAGGGAGGCACCCCGAATGAACGCATTGACGCGCCGCGTCGTCATAGGCACCGCGACGGTTTCCATGGCACTGGCGATGACCGCCTGCGGCAAGGCCGGTGACGGCGAAAAGGGAGGCGGCGGCGACAACAAGACCATCGGTCTGCTGCTGCCGGAGAACAAGACCACGCGTTACGAGACCTTCGACCGCCCGATCATCGAGGGCAAGATCAAGGAGCTGTGCTCCGACTGCAAGGTCAAGTACAACAACGCCGCGCAGGACACCGAGACCCAGAAGAAGCAGTTCGAGGCGCTGCTGACCGAGGGCGTCAAGGTGATCATCCTGGACTCCGTCGACTACAAGGCCACCAAGTCCTGGGTGCAGAAGGCAAAGGACCAGGGTGTCAAGGTCGTCGCGTACGACCGTCTGGCCGAGGGCCCGCTCGACGCGTATGTGTCCTACGACAACGAGAAGATCGGCCGCCTGCAGGGCGAGGGCCTGGTCAAGGCGCTCGGTGACGGCGCCAAGGACAGCAATGTCGTCATGATCAACGGCTCGCCGACCGACCCGAACGCCCCGCTGTTCAAGAAGGGCGCCCACAGCGTCCTCGACAAGCAGGTCAAGAAGGTCGTCTACGAGCAGGACATCCCGGACTGGTCGCCGGACGAGGCCAACAAGAAGATGGCCGCCGCGATCGACTCCCTCGGCAAGGACGGCTTCGACGGCGTCTACTCCGCCAACGACGGCATGGCCGGCGGCATCATCACCGCCCTCGACAAGCGCGGTGTGAAGGTCCCGGTCGGCGGCCAGGACGCCGAACTCGCCGGTCTGCAGCGCATCCTGAGCGGCAAGCAGTCCTTCACGATCTACAAGCAGATCAAGCCGGAGGCCGAGACCACCGCCGAGATCGCCGTCCGCCTGCTGCAGGGCAAGGACTTCAAGGACCTCACGCCCACCAAGGTCGACTCGATCAGCGGTGAGTTCAAGGGCACCCCGGCGCAGCTGTACGACGCCCAGGTCGTGACCAAGGACGACATCGCCGGCACGATCCTCAAGGACAAGGTCTACAAGGCGAGCGAGATCTGCACGGCCGAGTTCAAGAAGGCCTGCGACGCGGCGGGAATCAAGTAGTCCCGGTTCCGGGCAACTCCCGCCTGCGGCAAGGTGGTTGGGCACAGCCCGCCACGGCATCCGTTGCCGCGTCTCCTACCGGTCCGGTGCCCGCGCGCCGCATTCCACCCCGCCAGTGACGGGCGGGCGCCGGACTCCCCTCACAGCTCCCACGGTTCCGGCTGCCTCTCGGGGCCGCCGCAGCCCCCGCACCTCTCGCAAGCCCTCGCGTGTACGCGGGCCTCGCTCGACGAGGCACCCGTACCCGCGCACCATCCCCGCCGGATCAGGCGGCGAAGGAGATGATTCACGTGTCCGCTACGCCCGTGCTGGCGTTGCGCGGAGTCTCCAAGCGGTTCGGCGCCGTCCAGGCGCTCACGGACGTAGACCTGGAGATCCACGCCGGTGAAGTGGTCGCCCTCGTGGGCGACAACGGCGCCGGCAAGTCGACCCTCGTCAAGACCATTTCGGGGGTCCACCCGATCGACGACGGCGACATCGAGTGGGAGGGCAAGCCGGTCCGCATCAACCGGCCGCACGACGCCCAGGACCTCGGAGTGGCCACCGTCTACCAGGACTTGGCGCTCTGCGACAACCTCGACGTCGTCGCCAATCTCTTCCTCGGCAGCGAGGTGCGGCGCGCCTCCGTCCTGGACGAGATCGCCATGGAGAAGCGCGCCAAGGAACTCCTGGACACGCTCTCCATCCGCATCCCGAGCGTCCGGATCCCGGTCGCCGCGCTCTCCGGCGGCCAGCGCCAGGTCGTCGCCATCGCCCGCGCCCTGGTCGGCGACCCCAAGGTCGTCATCCTGGACGAGCCGACCGCGGCCCTCGGCGTCGAGCAGACCGCGCAGGTGCTCGACCTCGTGGAGCGGCTGCGCGAGCGCGGCCACGCCGTCATCCTCATCAGCCACAACATGGCCGACGTCCAGGCCGTCGCGGACCGTGTCGCGGTCCTGCGCCTCGGCCGCAACAACGGGGTCTTCCCGGTCGCGGACACCAGCCACGAAGAGATCATCGCCGCGATCACCGGCGCCACGGACAACGCCGTGACCCGCCGCAAGGCGCGCACCGACGCGAACGGCGCGGGCGCCACGGACGACAGCACGGTCACGAAGGAGGACGCGAAGTGAGCGACCTCAAGAAGAACACCCCCGAGGCGCCGGAAGCCCCCGCGGCACCGGAGGAGCTCTCCGCCTCGAAGGAAGCCGTCGACACCGGCGCCGCCCCCGTGCCCGCCGTCGACCCCCGCCTCCTCGTCCGTGAGGAAGGCCTCAAGGGCTACTGGACCGAGTTCAAGCGGAAGATACGCGGCGGTGAGCTCGGCTCCCTGCCCGTCGTCATCGGCCTGATCATCATCGCGGTCGTCTTCCAGGCGCAGAACGACAGCTTCCTGTCGGCCAGCAGCCTCACCAACATCGCGGTCTTCACCTCCGGCCTCGGCATCATGGCCGTCGGCATCGTCTTCGTCCTGCTGCTCGGCGAGATCGATCTGTCGGTCGGCTCGGTGGCGGGCATGGGCGCCGCGGTGTGGGCGGTCCTGAATGTCACCAACGGCTGGGGCGACTGGCCCTCGGTCCTGGTCGCGGTCCTGTGCGGCACGGTCATCGGCGCCCTGCACGGCTTCTTCTTCGCCAAGATCGGCGTGCCGGCGTTCGTCGTCACCCTCGCCGGCTTCCTCGGCTGGAGCGGTCTGCAGATCTGGCTGATGGGCAAGGAGGGCAGCATCAACGCGCCCACCGGCGGCGTCGTGGAGAACCTCACCGGCTACTTCTTCGAGGACAAGGCCGCGGCCTACGGCCTCGCGGTCGTCGCGATCCTCGCCTACGCGGCCTCGCTGCTCCTCGACAGCAAGCGCCGCAAGGCGGCCGACCTGCCGGCCCGCCCGATGAGCGAGATCGTGCTGCGCACCGGTGTCGTCGCGGTCCTGGTCCTCGCCGCCGCGTACGTCCTGAACGAGCTGGAGGGCTCCCGCGGTCTGCCGCTCGCCCTGGTGCTCTTCCTGGCCGTCCTGCTCGTCGCGGACTTCGTGGCCCGGCGCACCACCTTCGGCCGCCAGGTCTTCGCGGTCGGCGGCAACTCGGAGGCGGCCCGCCGCGCCGGTATCAATGTCGACCGGATCCGGATCACGGTCTTCGCGATCTCCGGCATGCTCGCGGCCTTCGGCGGCCTGTTCATCGCCTCGCTGTCCGGCGGTGCGACCAAGAACCTGGGCTCGGGCAACACCCTGATGCTGGTCATCGCCGCCGCGGTGATCGGCGGCACCAGCCTCTTCGGCGGCCGCGGCAAGGTGTGGTCGGCGCTGCTCGGCATGCTGGTGCTGCAGTCCATTCAGCAGGGGCTGAACCTGCTTGGTATGGCGAGCGAGATCCAGTTCATGATCACCGGCGCGGTGCTGCTCGCCGCGGTGGTCATCGACTCGGTGTCCCGGCGTACGCAGAAGACCGCGGGTCGCGCGTAGCGTCACCCGTCTGTGCCCGGCACCGGGGTTCGTCCCCGGCTGCCGGGCACGGCCGTGTTCTTCCCCACGGGCCGCACGGGATCCCACGGGCCCCACGGGCTGTATTCCCGGCCCGTCCGGCGATCGCCCCCGGCAAGCGCCCCACACGCGGCACCGAGCCGCGGCCGGCGAGCCGTACGGCCCAATGGGTGACCCACCCGACGGCGGTCATCCCGGGCGGAACATTAGACTCGACAGATCCGGCAAAGCTCGAACAGCTCTACCGAACCAAAGCTTGGAGGCACGGGTGGGACTGCTGACCCGTATCAGGGGACCGCGTGATCTGGACCGGCTCAGCCATGAGCAGCTGGACCAGCTCGCGGCCGAGATCAGGACCTTCCTCGTCGACGCCGTCTCCAAGACCGGCGGTCACCTGGGACCGAACCTCGGAGTGGTCGAGCTCACCATCGCCCTGCACCGCGTCTTCGAGTCCCCGCGGGACAAGGTGCTGCTCGACACCGGCCACCAGTCGTACGTCCACAAGCTGCTCACCGGCCGCCAGGACTTCGCGAAGCTGCGGACCAAGGGCGGCCTGTCCGGCTACCCGTCGCGGGCCGAGTCCGAGCACGACGTGATCGAGAACAGCCACGCCTCCACGGTGCTCGGCTGGGCCGACGGTCTCGCCAAGGCCAATGAGGTCCTCAAGAAGGACGACCACGTCGTCGCGGTGATCGGTGACGGCGCGCTCACCGGCGGTATGGCCTGGGAGGCGCTGAACAACATCGCCGCCGCCAAGGACCGCCCCCTGGTGATCGTGGTCAACGACAACGAGCGTTCGTACGCCCCCACCATCGGCGGACTCGCCAACCACCTGGCGACTCTGCGTACCACCGACGGCTACGAGCGGTTCCTGGCCCGTGGGAAGGATCTCCTGGAGCGCACCCCCGTCGTCGGGAAGCCGCTCTACGAGACCCTGCACGGCGCCAAGAAGGGCCTGAAGGACTTCATCGCCCCGCAGGGCATGTTCGAGGACCTCGGCCTGAAGTACGTCGGCCCGATCGACGGGCATGACATCGAGGCCCTGGAGTCCGCGCTGCAGCGCGCCAAGCGCTTCGGCGGCCCGGTCATCGTGCACTGCCTCACCGAGAAGGGCCGCGGCTACCAGCCCGCCGTCCAGGACGAGGCGGACCGCTTCCACGCGGTCGGCGTCATCCACCCCGACACCGGTCTGCCGGTGGCCGCGTCCGGCGCCGACTGGACCTCCGTCTTCGGCGACGAGATGGTCGCGCTCGGCAAGGAGCGCGAGGACATCGTCGCGATCACGGCGGCCATGCTGCAGCCGGTGGGCCTGAAGCGGTTCGCCGAGGAGTTCCCCGACCGCGTCTACGACGTGGGCATCGCCGAGCAGCACGGTGCCGTGAGCGCCGCCGGTCTCGCCACGGGCGGTCTGCACCCGGTCTTCGCGGTGTACGCCACGTTCCTCAACCGCGCCTTCGACCAGCTGCTCATGGATGTCGCCCTGCACAAGTGCGGGGTCACCTTCGTGCTCGACCGCGCGGGTGTCACGGGCACCGACGGCGCCTCGCACAACGGCATGTGGGACATGTCGATCCTGCAGTGCGTGCCGGGGCTCAGGCTCGCCGCGCCGCGCGACTCACAGCAGCTGCGCGCCCAGCTGCGCGAGGCCGTCGAGGTCGACGACGCCCCGACCGTGGTCCGCTACTCCAAGGGCCTGGTCGGCCCGGCCGTGCCCGAGGTCGCCAAGGTCGGCGGCATGGACGTACTGCGCAAGGCCGGCGCGGACCGTCCCGATGTGCTCCTGGTCTCGGTGGGCGCCCTCGCGCCGATGTGCCTGGAGATCGCCAAGCTCCTCGACCAGCAGGGCATCTCCACCACCGTGGTCGACCCGCGCTGGGTCAAGCCGGTCGACGAGGCACTCGCGCCGCTGGCCGAGCAGCACCGTGTCGTCGTCACCGTCGAGGACAACGGCCGTGCGGGCGGCGTCGGTTCGGCCATCGCACAGGCCCTGCGCGACGCCGGTGTGGACGTACCGCTGCGGGACTTCGGTATCCCGCCGCGCTTCCTCGACCATGCCTCGCGCAAGGAGGTCATGGCCGAGATCGGGCTCACCGCGCCGGACATCGCACGCCAGGTCACCGGTCTCGTGGCCAAGCTCGACGGGCGCTACGAGAGCGACGCGGCCGGCGCCGTGGAGCCCGCCCGCGACTGACCCCGCGCCCGCGCCCGCGACTGACCCCGCACGTGCGCACAGGTCCGAATGACCGTGCCCGGCCCCGCGCCGGGGCCCCGGTGTCAGCGAAGGCCCGGTCCGAGCACCCCCTACGGGTGGTCGGGCCGGGCCTTTCGTGTGAAACCCCTTGCTCAGCGGGCATACCGGCTCCGGCACGCCCCCCTACCTCCCGATCATGGCGAGGACCACCATCAAGGGAGTACGTCCGTGAGCAGAAGTCCGAACGGCAGCGGCATGTTCCGCACCAAGACCGTCGAGCAGTCGATCCGGGACACGGAGGAGCCGGAACACGCACTGCGGAAATCGCTCTCCGCCCTGGACCTCACCGTCTTCGGCGTCGGCGTGATCATCGGCACCGGAATCTTCGTCCTCACCGGCAAGATCGCCAAGGAGACGGCGGGCCCGGCCGTCGCCCTGGCCTTTGTCGTGGCTGGCCTGGTCTGTGCGCTCGCGGCGCTCTGCTACGCCGAGTTCGCCTCCACGGTGCCGGTCGCGGGCTCCGCGTACACCTTCTCGTACGCCTCGCTCGGTGAGCTCCCGGCCTGGATCATCGGCTGGGACCTGATCCTCGAACTCGCCCTGGGCTGTGCGGTGGTGGCGGTCGGCTGGTCCGGCTATCTGCGCTCGCTGATGGACTCCGCGGGACTCCATCTGCCGGACGCCCTGAGCGGTACGCACGAGGGCGACTTCGGGTTCGACCTGCTCGCCTGTCTGCTCGTGCTGCTGCTGACCGCGATCCTGGTCGCCGGCATGAAGCTGTCGTCGCGGGTGACGGCCGTCGTCGTCGCCGTCAAGATCACGGTGGTGCTGCTCGTGATCATCGTGGGCGCGTTCTTCATCACCGGCTCCAACTACAAGCCCTTCATCCCGCCGTCGCAGTCCACCGACGCGGCGAGCGGTATCACCGCCCCGCTGATCCAGCTGATGTTCGGCTGGGCGCCGACGAACTTCGGCGTGATGGGCATCTTCACCGCCGCGGCCGTGGTGTTCTTCGCGTTCATCGGCTTCGACATCGTCGCCACGGCGGCGGAGGAGACCCGCAATCCGCAGCGTGACGTGCCCCGTGGCATCCTCGGCTCGCTGTTCATCTGCACGCTCCTGTACGTCGCCGTATCGGTGGTCGTCACCGGTATGCAGCACTACACCGAGCTGTCCACGGACGCCCCGCTCGCCGATGCCTTCAAGGCGGTCGGGCATCCCTTCTGGGCCGGCCTGATCAGCTTCGGCGCCGCGGTCGGCCTGACCACGGTCTGCCTGATCCTGCTGATGGGCCAGACCCGGGTCTTCTTCGCGATGAGCCGCGACGGGCTGCTGCCGCAGACCTTCTCCAAGGTGCACCCGAAGTTCGGCACCCCGTACCGTTCCACGATTCTGCTCGGCGTCGTGGTCGCGGTCGTGGCGGGCTTCACGTCCATCGACGAACTGGCCGAACTGGTCAACATCGGCACGCTGTTCGCCTTCGTCGTCGTCGCCATCGGTGTGGTGATCCTGCGCAAGCAGCGCCCCGACCTGCCCCGCTCCTTCCGTACACCGCTGGTCCCGCTCGTGCCGGCCCTCTCCGTCCTCGCCTCGCTGTGGCTGATGCTCAATCTGCCCGCCGAGACGTGGCTGCGGTTCGGCGTCTGGATGGTCCTCGGCGTGGTGATCTACTTCGTGTACGGACGCGGCCACAGCCGTCTCGGCAAGCAGCTGCCGCCGCGCCCGGCGGAGGAGGACTAGGCGCCCGCGGGACTTCCCGTACGTCAGCTGCGGCTGCGGCTGCGCCTGTGGCGGCGGCTGCGCCTGCGACTGCGATTGCGGCTGTGACTGCGGCTGCGGGTCGTCCGCTGACGGGCGAGAACCGCTCGCGACCGGACGGCAGTTCCTGACCGGCCGAGGGTAACTCACCGTTACTGAGAGGCAGTTTCCGCCCGACGACACGGCCCCGTATGTCCTGCTCCGTCAGGGCTTGCGGGGCCGGATACCTTGACGCTCATGCTCGCCGAGCCCTCCGCCTCACCACGCTCCGTGCCCACGCTGCCGCTGCCGCGCCCCCGCACGGAGCGTTCTGGCACCGCCGCCCCGGGCCGCCGGCGCTACTGGATCCGTCTCACCGCCGCCCTCGCCCTGCTCGCCTGTGTCACCCGGCTGCCCTCCTTCCGGTGGCCGCTGTGGAACCCCGACGAGGGCTATCTCGCCGTCCAGGCACGGATATTGGCCTCCGGCGGCGAGCTGTACGACACGGTCGTCGACCGCAAGCCACCGCTGGTGCCCTGGCTGTACCAGGGGGCTTTCGCGCTGTTCGGCGACGAGTCCCTGATGCCGCTCAAGGTGTGCGCGGTGCTCGCCCAGCTCCTGACGGCCCTGCTGCTCGCCTCCCTCGCCCGCCGCCGCTGGGGCGACCCGGCCGGCCGCACCGCGGGCGCCCTCCATCTCCTCCTCTCCATCGGCCTCAATCCCGAGGACACGCAGGCCGCCACCTTTGAGGTCTTTATGCTCCCGGCGACGGCGGCCGCCATGTGGCTCGCCGACCGGGGCCGCTGGGCGTGGTGCGGCGCGGCGGTCGCGGCGGCCTTCCTGGCCAAGCAGACGGGCGGGGCCGTGCTCGTCCCGGTGCTGTGGCTCCTGTGGCGGTGCGGGGCACCACGGGCGGCCGGATGGCGCCTCGCGGCCGGTGGGGCGCTGCCGGTGATCGCCGTGGCCCTGGCCACCGGCCCCTCCGGCTTCCTCTTCTGGACGGCGACGGGCTCGGGCGCGTACGCCTCCTTCACCGGCTCCGAACTCCACGTACTGTCACGGGCGTTGACCAACTCCCTGCTGCTCAGTGCGGCCTGCGCGGGCATCCTGCCGCCGGTGGCCCGCGTCCTGCGGATCGCCCGCACCGGCGCGGTGGAGCTCTGGCTGTGGCTCGGTTCCGCCGCGCTCGCGGTGACCCTGGGCTTCCACTTCTTCGGCCACTACTACCTGCAACTGGTGCCGGCCCTCGCCCTGTTGGGCACGGCCGCCCTGCAGATCCTGCCGCGCGACCGGCTCCCGACGGCCCTGCTGACCACCGCGTGCGCCGGTGTCCTCTTCCTCGCCTGGGGCCTGCTGGCCCCCCGCCCCGAACTGGCACATGCACAGAAGGTGGCGGCCACGGTCAAGTCCCGCACCGAGCCAGGCGAGCGGGTCCTGGTGTGGGGCATGCACCCGGAGACGTACTGGCTCGCCGACCGCGCCCCCGCCTCCCGCTATCTGACGGCCGGCTTCCTCACGAACTACAGCGGCGGCCGCAACGGCCCGCAGGTGGGGGAGAAGTACGCGGTGGAGGGCGCCTGGCCGGTCTTCCGCGAGGAACTGACCTCCGACCCGCCCGCCCTCATCGTCGACGACTCCCGCGGCAAGCCCTTCGCGCCGGACGAGACGCCGTCGCTGAGGAGGATTCTGGCGGCGGGGTACGAGCGGGCGGGGGTGGTGGACGGGGCGGTCCTGTACGCGCGGATGCGCTGAACGCCCGGCAGCCGCCCCGACTCCCGCTCCCTCCACCGCGGTTCGCCGCCGCCCGGACACTCCAGTCGTGCTCCGGCGAGGCTGTGAGCCCCGCTCCGAGACTGATCCGGCTCCTGAACACCCCTCAGGAGCCGCATCCCGTATCGCTCTCGGAGGAACCCATGAACCGTAGTGTCGTCAGAGGTCTCGGTATCCCGGCCGCCGCCCTGACCGCCACCGTGGCGTTCACCTCGCCCGCCGCCGCGGCCCCCGCGGACAAGCCGCAGGTGCTCGCGTCCTGGACGCAGACCAGCTCCTCCAGCTACAACACCTTCATATCCGCCCGCAACAACCAGGGCGCCTGGTCCGCGTACGGCTTCGACTGGTCCACCGATTACTGCTCGTCCTCGCCCGACAACCCCCTGGGCTTCAAGTTCAACCTCTCCTGCGCCCGCCACGACTTCGGCTACCGCAACTACAAGGCCATGGGCACCTTCGACGCCAACAAGGCGCGCCTCGACAGCGCCTTCTACGAGGACCTGAAGCGGGTCTGCGCTCCCCTCGGCAGCGTGCAGAAGGCCGCCTGCAACTCCCTGGCGTGGACGTACTACCAGGCGGTCAAGGCACTGGGCTGAGTCACGCCCCGTAAACGGTGCGCGGCCCCACACACCGCGCCCCCAACTCCTGGACCCGGCGCCGCAGTTCACGGTCGGACGTGACGACCACACACGGCGCACCGGCGGCCGCGACCAGTTCCACGATCCGGTCGTCCCCACTCCCGCCCGCCGCCTCCACCCGCACCCCGGGCACCCCCTCGACCCCACGGGCCGCCCCCTCCACGACGAGGACGAGGTCCAGGGGCCCGGGGTGCCCGGGAATGCCGTCGGCGGCATACGGAACGAGAAGATCCCGCAGCCGCTCGACCGCCCCGCGCCGGTCACGCCACCAGCCGTCGGGGACGGAGCCGATGGTGTTGGCGGCGTCTACTACGAGGGTGGTGGTCTCCATGGCGCCATTGTCGCCTTCGCCACAGTCGTCGGTGCCGCACCCGTCTGCGCCCTCCCCGTCTGCGCCGTCCTCCCGGGCCATCGTGACCTGCCGTTCCTCGATCAGGCGTGGCCCGTCGTCCACGGTGCGGCCGGGCTCGGATCGAGGCGTCGAAAGCGGCAGGGAACAACAGCATATGATGCGGTAAGCCTGATGTTTTCAGGACATAGACGCTCAGCGAGGAAGGGCCGCGCCAGACCATGCGGACGAGGTCGATGCGCTCCCGGGGAGCCCCCCGACCGGCGGCCGGTGGCGCCGCGGTCATGGAGAAACCGCGCACCGGGACCGGAACGGCCCACGGCACGTGGCTGACGCTCGGCAGGGACGGCAGGCTCAGTCTGTACGCGCCGACCCGGGGCGGAGTGCTGTGCTGGCACGAGTCCGCGGTGGGCGGGCCCCGCTGGGAAGGGCCGCGTTTCGTGGCCGCGCCCGACCTCACCGACCTGACCGTGGCACAGGGCTCCGACGGCTATGTCCACCTCCTCGGCCGCAGGGAGCGGCGTACCCCCGACGGCGCCGCGGCCGTCGACATCGTGCATGCCATCCAGTACCAGACGAACCGAGCCGTCACCGAGTGGCGTTCACTCGGCCGTCCCGACGAGGACCCGGCGCCGGGAGCGTCCGGCGGCGCATCCGTCGGTGTGCCGGTGGGCGTGATCGCCGCCGATGGAACGGTGCATGTCTTCGTGCGCGGCGCCGCCGGCGGGCTGATGCTGCGGCGTGAGTCGCCGAGCGGCAAGTGGCGGGCATGGGAAGACCTGCTGGGCGCCGGCATCGAGGGGATGCCCGCCCCCGCCGCCCTCGCCGACGGCCGCGTCGAGGTCTGCGCCGCGACGTGGACCGGTCTGCTGGTGTGGCAGCAGGCAGAGGCGGGCGGCCGCTTCGCCGCCCCCCGTGGCTTCGACCTGCGGCCGCTGTCCGGTACGGCCGTGGCTCTGCCGGGCGGCTCCGGCCGCGCCACCTACTTCTGGACCGACGCCGCCAACGGCGGGGCCACGGCCTGGCAGTTCGGCTGCAGGCCCAGCGCGCTCGGAGGGTCGCCCGCGGGCCACCCCTATGCGGCGCTGCGCACCCGGCTGGACGGCTACGACTGCGTCGTCCTCGCCTATCGCGGCCAGGACGGCACCGCCGTCGTGGGCGCGGGAGCCGTGGACGCGGCCTCCGGCGGCTTCTGGTGGTACGCCCTGGCCGAGCGATGCGAGGGGGCGCCGGCTCTTGCCCGTGACGGCCACGGCCGGACGGTCATGGCGTTCATCGACCCGGAGGGCGTCGCGCACATCGGCCGCCAGGACGACAGCGCGGGCCTCAGCCTGACCCGCTGGCAACGGCTCTGACCGAGGGGCCGCGCGCCCCGGAGAGGGCCCTCCGGCCGGGGCCGCGCGCCCCGGAGGCGGCCGTGTGCTCCAGCGGGGCCCGCGCGCCCGCGAGTTCTCCCGGCCGGGTCAATTCCCCGTCGCGGGAGACTTCTTGGCCGAGTCGGGCACGGGACGGTCGGCCTTGAGCGCCGCCCACAGTTCCCCGGCCTGAGGCTCCGCGGCGATCACGCGGTTCGGGTCCTGCTTGTCGTATGCGACGGGCAGCATCAACGTGTCCATCCGCTGCGCGTCGAGGCCCTTGAGGCTCTTGGCGAAGTCGGCGAGGTCCGTCAGCGAGGAAAGCCCGGAGTCGGTCGTCAGGGCCTTGGTGGCCGCGTCGGCGATGCCGTACAGCTTGGTGGGGCTGCTCAGCACACCCTGCGTCTTGATCTCGGAGAGCACGGCGAGCAGGAACTTCTGCTGCAGCCCGATACGGCCCAGGTCGCTGCCGTCGCCGATGCCGTGGCGGGTGCGGACGAAGGCGAGGGACTGCGTACCGTCCAGCTTGTGAGTACCGGCCGTGAGGTTCAGGCCGCTCTCCTTGTCGTGGATGGCCTGGTCGACGGTGACGCTCACACCGCCGAGCGCGTCGACGAGTTCCTTGAACCCGGCGAAGTCGACCTCGACGTAGTGATCCATGCGGATGCCCGTCATGCTCTCGACCGTCTTCACCACGCACGACGGACCGCCCGCGGTGTACACCGAGTTGAACATCACGCGCTGCGACTCGGGCAACGACGATCCGCCGGACGTCTTGCACGCGGGCCGGGTCACCAGGGTGTCGCGGGGGATGCTCACCGCGGTCGCCTTGCTGCGCCCGGCGGGTATGTGCACGATCATCGTGGTGTCGGATCGCGCCGTGCCGCCGGTGTCCCCGCCTGCCAGGTCCTTGTTCGCGCCCGCCCTGGAGTCGGAACCGAGGACCAAAATGTCCTTCGATCCGTTGTCGACGTTCTCGGGGCGCTCCTTGCCGAGTGCCGCGTCGATGTCCACGCTCTTCAGGTTGCCGCTCAGGCTGAAGTAGGCCCAGGCGCCGAGTCCCGCGGCACAGACCAGCACCACAGCAAGGACGAGTCCGACCATGCGGAGGGGACGTCTCCGCCGCGTACGCCCGCCACGGTCAGTTGCTGATTCCTGTGCCATCGACTCTCTTCTTCCAGGACTGCTGCTTTCGGCTGCCTGCCGAACTGCGGGCACTGAAAAGACCCCACCGTAGAAATGTACTGGGGAGATAAGAGGGCCGACGCGGCGCCTGAACAGCTTGTTGAGCCGAAAGTCCCGGATCTCGGAGGACTTTGGTCCCCGCGGGCGGCGAGCGCAACTTTCCTCACGGGGCACGCGACTTGACGCCGGTGCGGTTTCAAAGCCGTGCCGTCCGGAGGCTTTTACGGCCGCCTTAAGGGCCTAAGGTCCCCACTTTCGCCGGCCGTGTCCGGATAGCTTGTCAGCCCCGCATAAGTAACGGGTTCGTTGGATGACTGATGTCATCGAACTATGACCGAAAGGAACCTGAACGCCCATGCCGCCGCGCCTCAGTGTCGTCGTCCCGTTCCAGGACGTGGAGGAGTATCTCGAGGAGTGTCTGGAGTCGATCGCGCGGCAGACGTTCACGGACTTCGAGGTCCTCATGGTCGACGACGGCTCGACCGACAGAACGCCGGCCATCGCGATGGAGTACTGCCGCCGTGACCCGCGGTTCAAGCTGATCCGGCAGTCCTCCCACGGCCCCGGCCACGCCCGCAACGTCGGAATCCGGGCAGCCCATCCGCAGGCGGAGTTCCTCGCCTTCGTCGACGGCGACGACGTCATACCCGAGTACTCCTACGAACTCCTGATCCGCACGCTCGAGGAGTCCGGATCGGATTTCGTCTCGGGCAATGTGCAGATGATGAACTCCACGAAGAAGTGGCAGTCGCCCCTGCACAAGAGCCCGATGCAGCGCAACCGGCGCGGCACGCACATCACCAGGTTCGAAGCGCTCATCTACGACAGGACCGTGTGGAACAAGGTGTTCCGCCGTTCCTTCTGGGATTACCACTACATCGAGTTTCCCGAGGGCGTCCTCTATGAGGATTCCTGGGTCAACATGTACGCCCACTTCCGCGCGGCCAAGGTCGATGTCATCACCGACATCGTCTACTTCTGGCGCCGCCGGGAAGGCGGTGCGGCCCCCTCCATCACCCAGCGTCACACCGAGATCGACAACCTCAGGGACCGTGTGGCCGCCGTGCAGTCGGTGAGCCGCTTCCTGGCGGAGCGCCGCTCCCGCAAGTACCTGGAGAGCAAGCGCAAGTACGACCTCGCCTGCCTGAAGTCGGACCTCCTGCTGCATCTGAAGGTGCTGCCGGACGCCGATGAGGAGTACCGGGCCGCCTTCATGGACTGGGCCAACGAGTTCCTCGACGAGGCGGACCCGGACATCATCGACGAGCTCCCGGCCGACGCACGGGTCAAGTGGCTCCTTGTGCGCAACGGCCGTCTCGACGAGCTGCTCGAGGTGATCGAGTTCGAGCGCCGCGGCGGCCCGCTGCCGGTGCGCCGCCGCTTCCGGCGCTATCTGCAGTATCCGTACCTCGGTGACCGCCGTGTCGGCCTGGACAAGAAGGCCTACCGGCTCGACAAGGAGTTCTCGCTGCGCGGCTCCCTCAGCGGCGCGCGCTGGAACTCGGAGTGGCTGACGCTGACCGGAACCGCCTATGTGCCGCTGCTCAACGTGCACAAGAAGCGCATGTCGGTGAAGGCGGTCGCGCTGCGCAACAAGAAGCAGGGCCGGCTCCTGGTGTCGCGCGCCAGGACCACGTACGCACCGCAGGCCACGGAGC
Source organism: Streptomyces monticola (assembly GCF_042665355.1). Lineage (NCBI taxonomy): Bacteria > Bacillati > Actinomycetota > Actinomycetes > Kitasatosporales > Streptomycetaceae > Streptomyces > Streptomyces monticola. The sequence goes on from NZ_JBHTCF010000001.1 coordinate 301,728, forward strand.
ACTCCAAGCAGAGCCGCTACTGCTACGACTGGGCCGGCTTCGAGACCCGTATCGACACCACCCGGCTCAAGCGGAAGGGCGAGTGGGTGGAGGGCACGTGGGACGTCGCGGCCGGTGTGCACAGCCGCGGTCTCTTCCGCTACCGGGGCATCGACCGCGGCAGCTCCGGCACGGCCGCCAATCCGCCCAGCCGCTATGTGGACAAGAACACCCGTATCCTCCCGGTCTTCGTGCAGGGGCGGCTCAAACTCCGTGTGGAGGTGGTGCGTTGCCGTATCACCCGCCACCGGGTGGTGGGCGACGACCTGGAGATACGCGGTGTCTACCTCGGCCCGCGGATGCCGGAATGGGGCAAGCTCCGGGTCAGCAGCATGAGCGGCGCCGGGCGGCACGACGCCCGGGTCCGCTTCAAGGAGGGCGGCGAGGGCTGGTACACCTTCGTCACGCGTATCCCGCTGCGCGCTCTCGTGCCCGGCCACCGGGCGGACGCCCAGGACGACGCGGACATCCCGAAGTCCTGGGGCATGGGCAGCAACGGCTGGAAGACCACCTTCCATGTCGAGGGCCGCAAGATGACGATGTACCCCGTCATGGCGGAGGACACCGAGGACGGGCACTACCGCCTGCCCCAGGAGCTGCAGACGCGTGAGGGCGACCGGGAAGTCGTCGTCCACCGCAACGGCTCCGGCTATCTGGTGCTCTTCGAGCGCGCGACCCTGCCCACCGTGACGCACTTCGCGTGGTGGGAGGACGGCTCACTCGAGATCCTCGGCCGCTACGGTGCGACGGACCGGCTCTCCGACGACGACTACCGGGCCGCCCACCTGGTCGTGCGCTCACGGGCGCACGGAGCCGAACGCGTGATCCCGCTGATCTGGGAACGGAACGAGTTCCAGTGCGTGCTGACCCCCGCCGCCATGCAGACGCTCGCCGGTGACATCCCGCTCGCCTCCGGCCGCTGGGACTTCTATCTGCGCCGCCAGGACCTCTCCGTGACCGCCCCCGAGGACCGCCTCGAGGACCTCATGATGAAGATCGAGCAGAACATCATCGGTCTCTTCCCGCAGGAGCACGAGGAGGCGAAGCGACGCTACGAACTGCAGGCCGAGGCCTACGACCGGTGCTCGCTCCTGGTCCACTCCGCCATGCCGGACAACGCTCGCGGGCCGTACCGCCAGAAGCTCCTCCGCACGAAGGCCTACCCGGCGGCGCGCCGCAAGAGCGTGCGCCCGGCCATCCTGTTCGACGCCTTCAAGGGCACCCAGTACTCGGACTCGCCCCGCGCCCTGCACGAGGAGCTGGTGCGCCGCGGTGTCGGCCTCGACCACCTGTGGGTGGTCCGCGACGACCAGGTCGAGGTGCCGCCGACGGCCACCGCGGTGCGCATGTGGTCGCCCGAGTGGTACGAGGCGCTGGCGCGGAGCCGGTATGTCATCGCCAACAACCATCTGCCCGACTGGTTCCAGAAGCGCGAGGGCCAGACCGTCGTGCAGACCTGGCACGGCACCCCGCTCAAGAAGATCGGCCATGACATCGAGGCCGTGCACTTCGCCGACAAGAGCTATCTGCAGCGGGTCGAGAAGGAGGTGCAGAACTGGGACATGCTGGTGTCGCCCAACAGCTTCTCGACCCCCATCCTGCAGCGCGCCTTCCAGTTCCCGGGCGAGATGGTGGAGAGCGGATACCCCCGCAACGACATCCTGCGCCGGCCCGGCACGGAAGCGCGCGAGGAGGAGATCCGCAGGCGCATCGGCCTGCCTCCCGGCAAGCGCGTCATCATGTACGCCCCCACCTGGCGCGACGACCAGTACTACGCGCCCGGCAAGTACAAGCTCGACTTCCGGCTCGACCTGGACGACATGCGGGAGCGGCTCGGCGCCGACCATGTGCTCATGGTGCGCCGCCACCCGAACGTGGTGGACCCGGTGCCCGGAGCCGGGGACGGCTTCGTCTTCGACGTCTCCGACTACCCGGACATGGCCGACCTGTCCCTGGTCACCGACGTGATGGTCACCGACTACTCGTCCCTCATGTTCGACTACGTCAACACCGGCCGCCCGATCCTGTTCTTCACATACGACCTCGATCACTACCGGGACACACTGCGCGGCTTCTACTTCGACTTCGAGCGCAGCGCGCCGGGACCGCTGGTGCAGACGTCACCAGACCTGGTGTCCGCGATCTGCGACATCGACCGTATCCAGACCGTCTACGCCGAGCGCTACCGGTGGTTCCAGAGGGAGTTCTGCGATCTGGACGACGGCTACGCGGCCGCGCGGCTCGTCGACCGGCTGCTGATCGCGGGCGGTGATCTGGCGGCCGCCGACGCCCAGGCTCCGGCGGTCGGGGCCATGGGCGCGATGCGCTGCGCGCGGCCGATGACGCCGATCCGCAGCGCACACGTCACAGCCATGGGCACGGGCGCAGACCCCGTCGCGCCTTGAACCAGGGGATGGCAATTTTGTCCAGGACGACTTCAGACGGACGCCGGATCTTCACGGGGATCGAGGCCTCGGGGACGTATCCGGTGGAGTACCGGTTCATGCCCGCGAGGAACGGGGCCCGGCACCTGGTGGTGGTCTTCGCCAATTACACCGCGCCGGACGACTACGGCTGGTCGAACGGAATTCTCGACAAGCTGCGGGCGAACGTGCTGTGGATCCGTGACCGGTTCCACGGGCAGCACAGCTATTACCTCTGCAAGGACATGGACTTCGGCCTCGAGGACTCCGTGGCGCGACTCATCTCCACTGTCCTCGGAGCCCTTTCGCTCGGCCCGGAGAACTGCACGGCCTTCGGCAGTTCGAAGGGCGGCAGTGCCGCGCTCTATTTCGGGCTCCGTTACGGCCTCGGGAACATCGTTGCCAGCGTTCCGCAGTTCAGGATCGGGACCTATGTGCGGGACGACCGGCAGGAGACCGCCCGGTTCATGATGGGTGAGTCGCCCACCGTGGAGCGGGTGCGCGTTCTCGACGAGGCGATACCCGGACTCGTCCGGGCGGGGGCGAACCGCGGGGCCAACATCTACCTGGTCTCGTCATCGAGGGACGAGCAGCACGGTGAGCAAGTGGAGCCGTTCCTGGGGCTGTTCCGGGCCTACGAGAACTTCAACTACATCTGCAACGAATCCCCGCTCATCTCCGGCCACGGTCAGGTGAGCCTGCGTAATGTCCCTCATCTCATGGGGCTGCTCCACCTGCTGACCGAGGGAATCGCCCCGCGCTTCGGTCTTGTCCGCAGCGGTTACGAGGAGCCGGACCGTCCCACGGCTGACATCGACGCGTATCTGAAGGCCACATCGCTGGTCAAGCGGGACTCCGAATTCCCGCCGCCGACGATCTCGGTACCGGCGGCGGACGAGGAGGTCGGGGGTGCCATGACCATCGCGGGGACCGCCAGGGGAGCCGTGCGGGTGAGTCTGTGGGAGAACGGCAAGTTCCTCGCGACACCGGACGTAGCCGCCGACGGCACCTGGTCCTGGCAGCCGCGCAAGCCCTGGGGCAAGGGCCAGCACATGGTCCGGCTGTTCGCCGTGGACGCGGCCGGGTTCCAGTCTCCGCGCACCGAGGTCTCCTTCTCGGTGGTGGAGGGCGGCCGGACGCCCACGAGAGCGGCCGCGGCGCAGCAGAGCCACCCGGTACCGACGATGGCTCCGGCCCACCCCCCGGCCGCCCCCACGGTCACGGCGCCCGCGCCGCACCAGCAGGTCCAGGGCGCGGCAGTGGCCTTCATGGGGACCGCGCACGGAGCCGCACAGGTGGCCCTGCGTGAGAACGGCGTGCTTCTGGGGGCGTCCGCGGTCGGCCCTGACGGCTCATGGTCCTGGTACTCGGGCTGGGCCTGGGGGCCGGGCGCGCACCTGGTCGAGGTCTGCGCGGTGGACGCGCGCGGCATTGAGTCCACCGTGGTGCCCGTGCCGGTCTCCGTCGTCGACATACTGGCCGGGCAGACGCCGTCCCCGTACGCCGCCGGAGGCAGTACGGCCACCTACTTCCCGCAGGGCCACTGACCACACGGCAAGACGGGCCGCACAGGATCAATTCCTGTGCGGCCCGCCCGTGTTCAGCGATCGACGACCTCAGGTCACGCGGGGACCGACGCCACACCCTGCTCCAGGAACCGCTTCCCGTTCACCCGCTCCGACACACCCTCACGGTCCAGGTACGGCGTGATGCCGCCCAGGTGGAAGGGCCAGCCGGCGCCCGTGATCAGACAGAGGTCGATGTCCTGGGCCTCGGCGACGACGCCCTCGGCGAGCATCAGGCCGATCTCCTGGGCGACGGCGTCGAGTACGCGGTCGCGCACCTGCTCCTCCGTCAGGACGGAGTCGCCCTGCTTCAGGAGCGCCGCGACCTCGGGGTCGAGCTCCGGCTTGCCGCTGTCGTAGACGTAGAAGCCGCGCTTGCCGGCGTCGACGACGGCCTTCAGGTTCGGGGACACCGTGAAGCGCTCGGGGAACGCGCCGTGCAGGGTCTCCGAGACGTGCAGGCCGATGGCCGGGCCCACCAGTTCGAGCAGGACCAGCGGGGACATCGGCAGGCCGAGCGGCTCGACGGCCTTCTCGGCGACGGCGACCGGGGTGCCCTCGTCGATGACGTTCTGGATCTCGCCCATGAAGCGTGTGAGGATCCGGTTCACGACGAACGCCGGGGCGTCCTTGACGAGAACGGCCGTCTTCTTCAGCTTCTTGGCGACCCCGAAGGCCGTGGCCAGGGACGCGTCGTCGGTCTGCTCGCCCCGGACGATCTCCAGGAGCGGAAGCACCGCCACCGGGTTGAAGAAGTGGAAACCGACGACCCGCTCGGGGTGCTTGAGCTTCGACGCCATCTCCGACACGGAGAGCGACGAGGTGTTCGTGGCGAGGATCGCGTGCGCGGGGGCCACGGCCTCCACCTCGGCGAACACCTGCTGCTTGACGCCGATCTCCTCGAAGACGGCCTCGATGATGAAGTCCGCGTCAGCGAAGCCCTCGGCCTTGTCCAGGACACCGGTCACCAGGGCCTTGAGGCGGTTGGCCTTGTCCTGGTTGATACGGCCCTTGCCGAGCAGCTTCTCGATCTCGGCGTGGACATAGCCGACGCCCTTGTCGACGCGCTCCTGGTCGATGTCGGTCAGGACGACCGGGACCTCGAGGCGGCGCAGGAAGAGCAGGGCGAGCTGCGAGGCCATCAGGCCCGCGCCGACCACGCCGACCTTGGTGACCGGACGCGCGAGGTCCTTGCTCGGCGCACCCGCGGGGCGCTTGCCGCGCTTCTGCACCAGGTTGAACGCGTAGATGCCGGAGCGCAGTTCACCGCCCATGATCAGGTCGGCGAGGGCCTGGTCCTCGGCGTCGAAGCCGGCCTGCAGGTCACCGCTCTTGGCGGCCTCGATGATGTCGAGGGCGCGGTAGGCGGCCGGGGCCGCGCCGTGCACCTTGCCGTCGGCGATGAAGCGGCCCTTGGCCACGGCCTGGTCCCAGGCCTCGCCGCGGTCCACCTCGGGGCGCTCGACCTTGACGTCGCCCTTGAGGACGTTCGCCGTCCACAGCAGCGACTGCTCGAGGAAGTCGGCGCCCTCGAAGATCGCGTCGGCGATGCCGAGCTCGAAGACCTGCTTGCCCTTCAACTGGCGGTTCTGGTTGAGGGAGTTCTCGATGATGACCGAGACGGCCTTCTCCGCGCCGATCAGGTTCGGCAGCAGCGCGCAGCCGCCCCAGCCGGGGACGAGACCGAGGAAGACCTCGGGCAGCGAGAACGCCGGGATCGCCTTGGAGACGGTGCGGTACGTGCAGTGCAGACCGACCTCGACACCGCCGCCCATGGCCGCGCCGTTGTAGTACGCGAAGGTCGGCACCGCGAGGCCCGACAGGCGCTTGAAGACGTCGTGGCCGCCCTTGCCGATGGCCAGCGCGTCGTCGTGCGCCTTGAGCAGCTCGACGCCCTTGAGGTCGGCGCCGACGGCGAAGATGAACGGCTTGCCGGTGATGCCGACACCGACGATGCCGCCCTCGGCCGCCTCCTTCTCGACCTGGTCGACCGCGGCGTTCAGATTCGCGAGCGACTGCGGGCCGAAGGTGGTCGGCTTGGTGTGGTCCAGGCCGTTGTCCAGGGTGATCAGCGCGAACGTGCCCGCGTCGTACGGCAGATCGAGGTGACGTACGTGCGCCTGGGTGACGACCTCGTCGGGGAACAGCTCGGCCGCGCCCTTCAGGAGCTCAGCGGTGGTGGTGCTCACTTGTCGCCTCCGGCGTCCTTGTGGTGCGGGTTCTCCCAGATGACCGTGGCGCCCATGCCGAAGCCGACGCACATGGTGGTGAGGCCGTAACGGACCTCCGGCTGCTCCTCGAACTGCCGGGCCAGCTGCGTCATCAGGCGGACACCGGAGGAGGCGAGGGGGTGGCCGAACGCGATGGCGCCGCCGTACTGGTTCACCCGCGCGTCGTCGTCCGCGATGCCGTAGTGCTCAAGGAAGGCGAGCACCTGTACGGCGAAGGCCTCGTTGACCTCGAAGAGACCGATGTCGTCGATCGACAGGCCGGCCTTGGCGAGGGCCTTCTCGGTGGCCGGGATCGGGCCGTAACCCATGACCTCGGGCTCGACGCCGGCGAAGGAGTACGACACGAGCCGCATCTTGACCGGCAGGTTGTTCTCGCGGGCGAAGTCCTCGGACGCGATGAGCGAGGCGGTCGCACCGTCGTTGAGACCGGCCGCGTTACCGGCGGTGACGCGGCCGTGGGTACGGAACGGCGTCTTGAGCCCGGCGAGGTTCTCCAGGGTGGTCCCGGGCCGCATCGGCTCGTCGGCGGTGGCGAGGCCCCAACCGGTCTCACCGGCCTCTTCGTTCGTCCGGCGGACGGAGATCGGCACGAGGTCGGCCTGGATCTTGCCGTTGGCGTACGCCTTGGCGGCCTTCTCCTGCGAGCGCACGGCGTACTCGTCGGCACGCTGCTTGGTGATGCTCGGGTAGCGGTCGTGCAGGTTCTCGGCGGTCATGCCCATGAACAGGGCCGACTCGTCGACGAGCTTCTCGCTCACGAACCGCGGATTGGGGTCGACGCCCTCGCCCATCGGGTGGCGGCCCATGTGCTCGACGCCACCGGCGACGGCGATGTCGTACGCACCGAAGGCGACGCTGCCCGCGACCGAGGTCACGGCGGTCAGGGCGCCGGCGCACATACGGTCGATGGAGTACCCGGGTACGGACTGCGGCAGGCCGGCGAGGATGCCCGCCGTGCGGCCGATGGTCAGGCCCTGGTCGCCGATCTGGGTGGTCGCGGCGATGGCGACTTCGTCGATCTTGGCGGGGTCGAGGTCCGGGTTGCGGCGCAGCAGCTCCCGGATGGCCTTGACGACCAGGTCATCGGCACGGGTCTCGTGGTAGATGCCCTTCGGGCCCGCTTTGCCGAACGGGGTGCGGACGCCGTCGACGAAGACGACGTCCCTGACGGTACGAGGCACGATGGCTCTCCTCCAGGGGTGCGGGATCGCTGCCGCTGGGCGTGCTCCGGCGGCTACCCGAGCCATGCTACTTGTCGGTAACCAAGTGGAACAGGCCCCCCGGCCGGAGCGTCGAACGTCACACTTGATCGCCCCGCCCAATAGCTCCCCGCACCGGCCCCCAGGGCACCCCGAGCCCCTGCCCCAGGGCACCCCGAGCCCCTGCCCCAGGGCGCCTCTGCCTCGGGCGTCCGCCCCGTCCCCCGCGGCATCCCGCACTCGCCCCCAGGGCACCTCTGCCCTGGGCCCCTGCACTCGCTCCCAGGGTGGCTCTGCAAGCGTCCAAGGGTGCGCCCAGCCCCCGCCCCCCCCGGTGCCTGCACCCGCCTGAACGGCACCCTGAATCGCCCTCCGGGCTCGTCCTCAAACGCCGGACGGGCTGGTAGTGCCTCCGCCGGGCCGGCTGGGTGCCTCCGCCGGGCGGGCCGGGAGTTCATCCACCGGGCGCGCTGGAAGGTCGACCGCCAGGCGCGCTGGAAGTTCGACCACCGGGCGCGCTGGGGCGGCCTCCGCCCACGGGCCCCGCCCCCAGGCCTCAAGCCCACGGGCCTTCGCCCAAGGGCCACAGCCCTCCAGCCCACACGGGCCCCGGCCCTCAGCCCAAGGCCGCAGCCCTCAGCCTCAGCCCTGGGCCGTCGCCGTGAGGGCCGCCACCAGTACCGGTGTCACCTGCTCGACCTGCCACGGACGGGCTCCGTGTTCCGTGAGGACCGTGGCGACCGATTCCGCGGACGCCGGTGTCGGCGGCTCCCAGCAGAGGCGTCGCACGGTGTCGGGGGCGATCAGGTTCTCCTGCGGCATGTTCAGCTGCTCCGCGAGCGCCGAGACCGCCGTCCGCGACGCGGACAGACGGGCCGCGGCCGCCGGGTCACGGTCCGCCCAGGAGCGTGGCGGGGGCGGGCCCGTCAACTGCTGGCCCTGCTGCGGGAGTTCCGTGTCCGGCAGTGCCTTGGCCCGGTCCACGGCCGCCTGCCACTGCTCCAGCTGACGCTGGCCCATGCGGTGCCCGAAGCCGTTCAGGGACCGCAGCGCGTGCACGTTGGGCGGCAGCGCGAGGGCCGCCTCCACGATCGCCGCGTCGCCGAGCACCTTGCCGGGGGAGACGTCGCGGCGCTGCGCGACCCGGTCACGGGCGGTCCACAGTTCGCGTACGACCGCCATCTGCCGGCGCCGGCGCACCTTGTGCATACCGGAGGTGCGCCGCCAGGGGTCCTTGCGCGGCGGCGGGGGCGGGGCGGAGGCGATGGCGTCGAACTCCTGGTGCGCCCACTCCAGCTTGCCCTGCCGGTCCAGCTCCTTCTCCAGGCTGTCGCGCAGGTCGACAAGGAGTTCCACGTCGAGTGCGGCATAGCGCAGCCAGGGCTCGGGCAGCGGCCGGGTCGACCAGTCGACGGCGGAGTGCCCCTTCTCCAGGACGTAGCCGAGTACGGACTCGACCATCGCCCCCAGGCCCACCCGCGGGAAACCGGCGAGGCGCCCGGCGAGCTCGGTGTCGAAGATCCGGGCCGGAATCATGCCTATTTCACGCAGGCACGGCAGATCCTGCGTGGCCGCGTGCAGAACCCATTCGGCGTCACCGATCGCGGCGCCGAGGCCCGACAGATCGGGGCAGGCGACCGGGTCGATCAGGGCGCTCCCGGCGCCTTCGCGGCGCAGCTGCACGAGATAGGCGCGCTGTCCGTAGCGATAACCGGAGGCGCGCTCGGCGTCCACGGCGACGGGCCCGGTGCCGGCGGCGAACGCGGCAACCACCCCGGCGAGGGAGTCCTCGTCCGCGATCACGTCCGGAATGCCCTCGCGGGGCTCGAGCAGAGGGGTGGGCTCCCCTTCGGGGGCTGCGACGCCTTCGTCCGGAGGGGCGCCTCCGGTGGTTCGCAGTGGTCTGTCTTCTGCGGTCTCTTGGGCGTCGGTCACCTGTCAAGGGTATCTGTGTATGCACAGCGCCCGTCGACGGAACGTTCCGTCGACGGGCGCGGCAGTGGTGTAAATCGGTCAGTGGATGATTCCGGTGCGCAGCGCGACGGCTACCATCCCGGCGCGGTCACCCGTGCCGAGCTTGCGTGCGATCCGGGCCAGGTGGCTCTTGACGGTCAGTGCGGACAGGCCCATCGAGACGCCGATGGCCTTGTTGGACTGGCCCTCCGCGACCAGTCGCAGGACTTCCACCTCACGGCCCGACAGCTCGCGGTAACCGCCCGGGTGGCTCGGGGCGCCCGGGGGGCGGCGGTGCATACGGGCCGCGGCGGCGCCGATGGGGGCGGCGCCGGGACGGGTGGGCAGGCCCACGTTGGTTCGGGTGCCGGTGACGACATAGCCCTTGACTCCGCCCGCGAGGGCGTTGCGCACGGCGCCGATGTCGTCGGCTGCGGAGAGGGCCAGGCCGTTGGGCCAGCCCGCGGCACGGGTTTCGGACAGGAGGGTCAGGCCCGATCCGTCGGGGAGGTGCACATCGGCGACGCAGATGTCGCGCGGGTTGCCGATGCGGGGACGGGCCTCGGCGATGGAGGATGCTTCGATGACGTCGCGTACGCCGAGCGCCCAGAGGTGGCGGGTGACGGTGGAACGGACGCGCGGGTCGGCCACGACGACCATGGCGGTCGGCTTGTTCGGGCGGTAGGCGACCAGGCTTGCGGGCTGCTCGAGGAGAACGGACACCAGGCCTCCTGGGGGGTGGCGGGACGGGGCCGGCTCGGGGATCTGGCCGGGACGAACCGTGATTTCAAGGTCACAGACGTCTTCGGCAGCAAACCTGTCGGCCTTTAGCGAATGATCACGATTTGGTGACCCATAATTCGGGCAATTCAGACACGTGATCGATCATCCGAAGATCGAACCGAGTCCACCACCGGTCAATACGGGATCGGCCGCCGGTCAACCCCGGTCCCGTATTGCCCCCGAACGAAGCGCCCCGTGCACCGAAAGGTGACGGGGCGCGACGGGGCGGGAGGGGAAAGGCGGGAGTCGCGGGCTCAGGTCGGCTGCGGGCCGCGGCGCTGCGGCAGCGACACCACGGAGGCGTCCGTCGGACCGCTCGGCGGCAGGCCCGCGACCTGGCACAGGAGATCGCACCAGGCGGCGAGATGGGCCGCCGTGTCCGGCACGCCGCCCATGCCCTCGCGCGGGGTCCAGGACGCGCGGATCTCGATCTGCGACGCGGGCGGGCGCTCGCCCAGGCCCCCGAAGTAGTGCGAGCCGGCCCGGGTGACGGTGCCGCTCGGCTCGCCGTACGACAGGCCGCGGCCCTGCAGCGCGCCGGTCAGCCAGGACCAGCACACCTCGGGGAGCAGCGGATCGGCGGCCATCTCGGGCTCGAGTTCCGCGCGCACCAGCGTCACCAGGCGGAACGTGCCCTGCCAGGCGTCGTGGCCCGCCGGATCGTGCAGGAGGACCAGACGGCCGTCCGCGAGATCCTCGTCGCCGTCGACGACCGCGGCCTCCAGGGCGTACGCGTAGGGGGCGAGCCGCTTCGGCGCGCGGGTCGGATCGAGCTCGATCTCCGGCCGCAGGCGGGCCGTCCGCAGTGCCTCCACGGCCGTGCGGAACGGGAGCGGAACATCCTCGGCCGCATTCCCCTCCGTACCGTCCATCCCGTCAATACCCTCCGACAGTCGTCCCTGAGCCGCAGCCATGCGGGGAAGGTTAAGGGGAAGCGGGCGTTCGCGCAGGGAGAGACACCCGGTCCCGGCCGGGCACTTCGCGCCACGTGCGAGACTTTCCGACGTGAGTGCCAACGACAGCCCCGCGGGCCAGCAGCCGACCCAGACCACGACCGTCAATGAAGCGGTCAAGGATTCAGCCTTCCTCAAGGCGTGCAGGCGCGAGCCCGTGCCGCACACCCCGGTCTGGTTCATGCGGCAGGCGGGACGCTCGCTGCCCGAGTACCGCAAGGTGCGCGAGGGCACCACCATGCTCGACTCGTGCATGCGGCCCGACCTGGTCACCGAGATCACGCTGCAGCCGGTGCGCCGGCACAACGTGGACGCGGCGATCTACTTCAGCGACATCGTCGTACCGCTCAAGGCCATCGGTATCGACCTGGACATCAAGCCCGGTGTCGGGCCGGTCGTCGAGCAGCCGATCCGTACGCGCGCCGACCTGGAGCGGCTGCGCAAGCTCACGCCCGAGGACGTCTCGTACGTCACCGAGGCCATCGGCCTGCTGACGCGAGAGCTCGGCCCGACCCCGCTGATCGGCTTCGCGGGCGCGCCCTTCACGCTCGCCAGCTATCTCGTCGAGGGCGGCCCGAGCCGCAACCACGAGCACACCAAGGCGCTCATGTACGGCGACCCGCAGCTGTGGGCCGACCTGCTCGACCGGCTCTCCGACATCACCGCCGCCTTCCTCAAGGTGCAGATCGAGGCCGGTGCCTCCGCGGTGCAGCTCTTCGACTCGTGGGTCGGCGCCCTGTCGCCCGCCGACTACCTGCGCGCCGTCATGCCCGCCTCCAAGAAGGTCTTCGACGCCGTGGCCCCTTACGGCGTGCCGCGGATCCACTTCGGTGTCGGCACCGGTGAACTGCTCGGCCTCCTCGGTGAGGCCGGCGCCGATGTCGTGGGTGTTGACTGGCGCGTCCCGCTCGACGAGGCCGCCCGCCGTGTCGGCCCCGGCAAGGCGCTGCAGGGCAACCTCGACCCGGCCGTCCTCTTCTCCACCCAGGACGCGGTCGAGGCCAAGACGGACGAGGTCCTCGCCGCCGCCAACGGCCTGGAGGGACATATCTTCAACCTCGGCCACGGCGTCCTTCCGACCACCGAACCGGACGCCCTGACCCGGCTCGTGGACTACGTACACACGCGTACTTCGGGCTGAGTGCGCGTCAGCAGCGGAACCTTCCGTGGCCCGTCGGGCGTCGTACGGGCATGATCGTCATCGCTGATGCCCGCGCCGCCGAGCTGTACGAAGCCTGGAGCCGGGTCCGTGCCGATACCGACCCCGCGTCGGCCGAGCCCCTCATACAGGACTGTGTGCGCCGTCTCGCCGCCGATCCCGGCGGAGAGGCGGCGCACGTGTGGGTGGCCGGGCTCGTGGAGATGGCCGGGTATCTCGCCTGGCGGCCGCGGGAGGAGACCCGGCGGGCGGCCGTCGCCGCGCTTCTCGACGCCGCCGCGGCCCTGGACTCGGGCGACTGCGGGCACGAGCGGCATCCGTACGAGGAGGAGCTCGGCACCCTCGACGAGTTCGAGGAGTGCCTTCCCGGCGGTGCGTATCTCCTGGGGGACACCGCCGAACGGCCGCGGCAGGAAGCCGACTTGTGCCCCCGCAACGTCGCCGGGACCGCACGCGTCACCGCCGATGTCGTGGCGCCCTTCTGTGCGCCCGGGATACCCGCGGTGGTGCCGGAGGAGCACACCTCGGAGGTGGACAGCCTCCTGGACTTCCTGCACGACTACCCGAGCATGGAGCCAGGACCCACCATCGAGTCCAACGCCTGGGGCCTGCCCGACCGCCCCAGCCGCGGAGCGCTCGCCGGATTCATCCTCACGCAGCACGTCAGCTGCTGGTACGTGATCTACCGGATCACCGAACGGCCGGTCTTCGACGCCATGATCGAGGGCCTGGAGCAGGCGGCGGCGCTGCTCGGCGACACGCAGTCGTGCCCGCACACGGACGGCGGGCACCCGGGCCCCGAGGGGCGCTCCTACGAGACGGACGCGGAGCTCGCCTTCCAGCTGCGCAGCCCCGGCGGGCGCGCCAGGGCGAGGGAAGGGCTCGGGGACGAGGGGCCGATGGAAGCGTGGGTGTGCCCGCGCTTTCTGCGCGAGCTCGCCGACGAGGCCCTCGGTGAACTGCACACCGCGTACACCTCGTTGTTCGGCGTGCGCGACACCAGTGGGCTCGACGCCCTGTACGTACGGCCCGAAGGGGGCCTGGACATCGGGAAGCTGACGCAGACCGTCGCGGACGGCGACGGTGACGTGGCCGAGCAGAACGCCGGCCTGTGGGCCGCCAGACGGCACGCGGACGCCGTGGATCCGCATGAACGGCTCGTGCTGCTGCACCTCGCGATGTGGTGCGCCGCGTCCCTCGACCTGCCGTACGGCCCCGGGCGCGAGGTCCGTGAGCTGCTGCGGTCCGTCGACCAGGAACCCCTCGACCGGGAGTGCCCGCACGGGACCGACGGACATCCGGACGCCGATCTGCGCGAGAGCTGGAACACCCGGGAGTTCAAGGCGCACCTCGACCACCTGTACGCGCCGGGGGAGTTCACGGCGCCCCGCGGGGCGTATCCCGCCGAGGTGTGGGCCTGTCCCCGGCTGCTCGCGGCGTGGGCGCAGGGCCCCGTCATCGAGATGGACGAGGCGTACCAGGACATGGATCAGGAGGACGGGGACGAGCACTCCACGCTGCTCTGACCGACGCCTCCGAGGTGTTCCCCGCGCCCACGGAACGCCTCAGTAATTGGCCGGAAATGATCGCTGGGAAGCGGCGGTCAGCCCCCCTTGCGTACCGCCGCCACCGCCTTGCGCGCCGCCACGAGGACCGGGTCCCACACCGGGGAGAACGGCGGGGCGTAGCCCAGGTCGAGTGCGGTCATCTGCTCGACCGTCATACGGGTGGTCAGGGCGACCGCGGCGATGTCGACGCGCTTGCCCGCGCCTTCGCGGCCGACGATCTGGACGCCGAGGAGACGGCCCGTGCGGCGCTCGGCGAGCATCTTCACGGTCATCACGGCCGCGCCCGGGTAGTAGCCGGCGCGGCTGGTGGACTCGATGGTGACCGTCTCGTACTGCAGGCCCGCCGCCTGCGCGTCCTTCTCACGCAGACCGGTGCGGGCGATCTCCAGGTCGCAGACCTTGCTGACCGCCGTGCCGACGACACCCGGGAACGTGCCGTAGTCGCCGCCCACGCCCGAACCGATGATCTGGCCGTGCTTGTTGGCGTGCGTGCCGAGCGCGATATGGCGTTCGCGGCCCGACACCAGGTCGAGGACCTCCACGCAGTCGCCGCCCGCCCAGATGTTCTCGTGGCCGCGCACCCGCATCGCCAAGTCCGTGAGCAGGCCGCCGTGTTGGCCGAGCGGGAGGCCCGCCGCCCTCGCCAGCTCCGTCTCCGGCCGGACGCCGACACCGAGGACCACGACGTCCGCCGGGTACTCGGCGTTCTCCGTGGCGACCGCGCGCACCCTGCCGTCCTCGCCTGTGAGGATCTTGGTGACCTCGGCGTCGTTGACCATCTCCATGCCGAGGCCGGTCATCGCGTCGTTCACCATGCGGCCCATGTCGGGGTCGAGCGTCGACATCGGCTGGGCGCCGCGGTTGACGACCGTGACGGTGTAACCGCGCTTGCACAGCGCCTCCGCCATCTCCACGCCGATATAGCCCGCGCCGACCACGACCGCCCGCTCGCCGCGGGTCGCCTCAAGGGTGTCGAGGAGGGCCTGGCCGTCGTCGAGGGTCTGCACGCCGTGCACCCCGGGGGCGTCGATCCCGGGCAGCGGCGGGCGGATCGGGCGGGCGCCGGTGGCGATGACGAGCTTGTCGTACGCCGTCCAGGACTCCTCGCCCGACTCCAGGTCACGGGCCCGGACGCGGCGGCCCTCCACATCGAGTTCCGTGACCTCGGTGCGCATCCGCAGATCGATGTCGCGGGCCCGGTGCTCCTCGGGGGAGCGGGCGATCAGCTCGTCGCGCCCGGCCACGTCGCCGCCCACCCAGTACGGGATGCCGCAGGCCGAGAACGAGGTGAAGTGCCCCCGCTCGAAGGCGACGATCTCCAGCTCGTCCGGGCCCTTCAGCCGGCGTGCCTGGGACGCGGCCGACATGCCCGCCGCGTCACCGCCGATGACCACCAGTCGCTCACTCATACCCACACGCTACGACGGCCGCGCGCCGTCGGCGGTCACTTGCCGGTCACTGCGGCCCGAGCCGTATCCCGAGCGTCCTGTACGCGGCTCATGACGGCCCTTCTCCCGGTCCATGAGGAGACGGTGACAGGGGCCGTTCCAGGGCGGTTCCGGCCGGGACGGCGTGTTTTCTCGAAGGCATGCACATCGACATCAGCACCCCACGTACAGCTTCCTTCTTCTCTTCTCGCCTCTCTTCTTGCAGGCGGCCCGCGCGGACCGTCGCCGTCGTCCTGACCGCGGGCGCCGCCGCGCTCGCCCTCACGGCCTGCGGTGGTCCGGCGGGCAAGGGCGACCAGGCGGGCACGGACGGGGCCGGTGCGGACAAGGGGCTGAAGCTCCTCTGGGTCGGCGACTCGATCGCCGAGAGCGAGGCGCCCGCGCTCGGCGCCGCGCTGAAGGCCGGCGGTGCTCAGTTCAAGTCCATGGCGGCCGCGGGCGGCGGCACCGTCGTCAGCGGGAAGCCGCCCCTCGACGAGCTTTCCAAGTCCACCTGGGACGAACTCCCGGGAAACATACGGTCGTTCAAGCCGGACGTCATCGCGTACCAGATCACCACCTACGACTGGGGCACCCCCGAGGAGCAGAAGAAGTCCTACGAGCGCCTTGCGGACCTCGCCGCACGCGAAGGTGCGCAGCTCGTGATCGTGACCGCCCCGCCCTTCAAGATCGACGAGTTCTACAAGCCGAACGAGGGCGCCATCAAGACCGCCCCGAAGTCCGCCCGGGAAGTCGCGGAGAAGCACCCCGGCAAGGTCCGCTTCCTCGACGCCGCCGCCCTGTGGGGCACCGACGCCACCGCGGACAAGGCGCTGCGCAGCCAGGACGGCATCCACTCCTGCCAGCAGGGCGCGGCCGCCTTCGCCAAGTGGTTCGGCGGCAAGCTGGGCGAGCAGTTCCCGTTCACGCCGGCCGCACCGCAGGAGTGGGCCAAGGGCTCCTGGACCGGGGACAAGAAGTACGCGGAACTGAAGTGCAGTTGACGGCCACGGGGCGGACGGGCGGGGAGGGAGACGCGGCCGCGCGGGGGCGGACAGCAGCGCGAGGTCGGGCGACGGACGCGCACATCGCGCCCCTGGACGGGCTGCGCGGCCTCGCCGTCCTTGCCGTGCTGTTCTTCCACGCGGGGCACTTCGGCGGCGGCTTCCTCGGCGTCGACCTGTTCTTCGTCCTGTCCGGGTTCCTGATCACCGGTCTGCTGCTCAAGGAGGCCGCGGGCCCGCGCGGCCGTATCGATCTCATCGCCTTCTGGGGGCGGCGGGCGCGCCGGCTGCTGCCCGCGTTCGCCGTGCTCGTCGCGGGAACCCTCGGCCTCGTATGGGCCTTCGGCTCACCGGACCTGCTCGCCTTCGCCCTCGACGACACCCCGTGGGTCCTCGGCCAGAGCGTCAACTGGCATTACATCGCCGGGCAGGTGGGCTACTGGAACGACGGCGGCACGCATGTCTTCAGCCATCTGTGGAGCATCGCCGTCGAGTGGCAGTTCTACCTGGTGTGGCCGGTGGCGGTCGCGCTGCTCGCCCGTGGCCGGCGCGCGGGCGGGCGCGTCGCCCTCGTCGCCGGGTGCGGTGCCCTGGTCTCGCTCGGACTGATGGTCGCCCTGGTCCAGGGCGTGGACACGACGCGGGTCTACGAAGGCACCGACACGCGCGCGTTCTCCCTGCTGCTCGGCTCCCTCGCCGCCACCGGTCCTGTACGCCGTCTCGTCGCCCGCACCGGCAGGGGCGCGGCCGACCTGCTCGTCGCGGCACTGGTGTGCGGACTCGCGGTGTCCTGGTTCCTCGTGGACGGGCCGGGGGAGCGATTTCTGTTCCAGGGCGGCCTGTTCGTGCACGCGCTGGCCGCGGCGCTGCTCATCGCGCTGCTCGCGCACGCTCCCGGCGGACGGGCCGGGCGGCTGCTCGGCAGTGCCGCCCCGCGGTGGCTCGGGCTTGTCTCGTACAGCCTCTATCTGTGGCACTGGCCCGTCTATCTGCTGCTTTCCGAGGAGTTCCTGCGCTTCGGCGGGTGGACCCGGACCGCGGTGATCATGACGGTGTCGCTCGCGGCGGCCATTCTCTCGAAGGCGCTCGTGGAGGATCCGGTGCGGTTCCGGGGCGGGCGCTGGACGAGGGGACGCACGGGGCTCGCCGTGCTCGTCGGCGCGGCGGTCGTCCTTGTCGGTGTGTGGGCCCTGATACCCCGTCCCGACCTGGGCGCGGGCTCGGTCGACCTGACCGAACTCATGGGCCTCGCGGGCCCCGTGCAGCTCACCCGGGAAGTCTGATCCGCTGCCCCGGCGTCAGCTTGTCCGGGTCCTTGATCGCCGGGTTCAGCTTGCGCAGCGCGTCCGTCGTGGTGCCGTACGCCTCGGCGATCCAGCCCAGGGTGTCGCCCTCGCGGACGGTGAACTCCGGTGCGGTGTCGGCGGGTTGGGTCGGTGCGGCGGACGCGGGGGACTCCAGGCGGGCCGCGACGGCCGTGCGCACCGCGGCCATCGTGATGCCGGGGCCCTTCGGGTCGATCTTGCCGACCTGCCACTCGGAGTGGCCGATCACCGAAGTGTCGCCGGTCGTGCCCCAGCCGTGTGCCCGGCACAGGGCGGCCGATGCGCGCACGATCGCGTCGACCTGGGCGGCGGGCCAGGGGTCCTTGCCGTCGCCCATGTTCTCGCACTCGAAACCGTAGAAGTGCCGGTTGCCGTCGGTCTTGTTCTCCTGGTTCTTCGGCAGCTTCGCCTCGCCGATCACCGCGACGAGGACCGCCGGGTCGCCGAGGCCCGCGTGGTTGGCGCGGCCGTGGCCGATCAGATGGACCGTGCCGTCCTTGGCGATGACGGCGTGGCACAGCGGGCCCGGCAGATCGCCGTGGCCGTCGGTGCACAGCTTGACGGTGGGCTCGGTGCCACGGGTCACGGTGTGATGGATCATCACGCCGTTCACCGGGCCCCACTTGCCCTTGTGATCGCGGTTGCGGGTGCGCCAGCCGTCGCGTTCGACGACCTTGACGCCCTCGGCCTTGAGCGCGGCGAGGAGGGCGTCGGGGGAGAGGGGATCGGCCACGTCAACCGCCGCTATTTGTTGGGGAGTTTGAGCTTCTGGCCGACCGTGATCAGGTTCGGGTTGGCGATGCCGTTGAGCGCGGCGATCTCCGGGTAGCGGGAGGCGCTGCCGAGCTTGGCCTGGGCGATCCCGCCGAGGGTGTCGCCCGCGCGGACCGTGTAGGTGGCCGGGGCCTTCTTCGGCGCGGTCTTGCGGGGGGCCGCCTTCTTCGCGGTGGACTTCTTGGCCCTGCTCACCCCGTGCCCTGCCAGATAGGCCATGGGATCGGTGTGGCCGTTGTAGTGGTTGGCGTTGCGGGCCTCGAAGTGCAGATGCGGCCCGGTGACATTGCCGGTGGCGCCCGACAGGCCGATGCGCTGGCCGCCCGAGATGTGCTGGCCGACTCCGACCTCGATCTTGCTGAGGTGGGCGTAGAGCGTGAACTTGCCGTCGGTCATCTTGATGATCACGCAGTTCCCGTAGGCGCCCTGGTCCCCGGCGACCACGACGGAGCCGGGCCCCACGGCGGTCACGGCGGTCCCGGTCGGCACCCCGAAGTCGACGCCGGTGTGAAAACCGGCGGCCCAGGATCCGGGCTTCTTGTACGCGGCGGTGACCCTCCCCTTGGCCACCGGCATGCTCCAGGTGTTCATGGCTTCCAGACTTCCGCCGCCGGCGGCCGCTCGCATCCCGGGGCGTCCGGCGCCCCGCTCGCAGCGCACCGTGGCCGCCGAGGCGGGAGGCGGGGATGCCTGCCGGCAACGGCGGCAGGTGCCCCGCCTCTCCCCGTACAGGGCCGAACGGGTGACTCTTCGGTCCTCGCCTCAGGCCTGCCTCAGCCCTCGCCTCAGCCCTGCCTCAGGCCTCTCCGCCCTCCCGGACAGGGGGTGTGACCTGGCCGTCCGGCAGGGCGGGTGTCCGGCGCGGGAAGCGCGGACGAAGGAGGCGCCACAGCAGGGCGAGGACCGCGAGGACCGCGGCGAACGGCAGGACCGCGCCCAGGGCGACGGCGATCCAGCGCAGCACGGTGACGAAGGCGTTCCAGCCGCCCACGACGGCGTCGACGAAGCCCGGTCCTTCGTCGTCCTCGTCCTTCGGCGCCGCGGTCTCGGAGAGCACGAGCGTGATGGTCGCGAGGCTCGTGCGGTCCTTCAGGGACGCCTGCTGGGCGAGCAGCGACTCCAGCTCCGCCTGACGGGTGCTCAACTCCCCTTCCAGGGTGACCACATCGCTCAGTTTCGTGGCCCGGTCCATCAGCTCCCGCACCCGGGCGACGCTGGCCCGCTGCGACTTGACGCGGCTCTCGACGTCCACGACCTGCTCGGTGACGTCCTGCGCCTTGACGTTGCGCTCGATGAGCTTTCCGGTGCCCTCAAGGGCGTTCAGGACCTCCGCGTACTGCGCCTGCGGGACCCGGAGGACGACCCGGGAGCGCTCATGTCCCCTGCCGTCGCTGTCCGTTGTCTCGTTGCCGACGATGCCGCCCGCGTCCTCGGCCGCCGTGCGGGCCGCGTCCAGGGCCTTGGGCACATTCTTGACGCGGACGGTGAGCGAGGCGGTGCGGATGATGTGGGCGCCGGTGAGCTTGGGTGGCTTCTTGGCGGCGGCGCTGCCGGAACCGGAGCCGGAACCGGAGTCCGAGCCCGCGCCCGAGCCCGGGCCCGCGGCGTGGTCCTCCGGTTGCGCGGCGCCCCCGCCCTTCTCCTGCCGTCCCGCCGCGGCCTTGTCGTCGCCGCCGCTCCCCGCGCCGTCGGCGCCGCCCGCGCAGCCCGTCGCGGCGAGGGCCACGGCCAGCAGGCAGGCCGACAGGAACCGGACGGTGCGGTGCGTGGCCGCACCCGTACTGTTTGCGCGCATCGTGAGCTACCCCCGAGTGCCGTGGTGAATGGTGACCCTTCGACGCCCGGGGTGCGCGAAAGGTTTGGTGCCGCCCGGTCCCGAAGCGGTCACGGTCGGGACTCGGAAAGGGGTACGCGAACGCATCTGAGAGGCTGGGGGCATGCGCGAAACGGACACCCCTTCGGGTACTGACCAGGCACATGTCGTCGTCATCGGAGGGGGGATCAGCGGTCTGGCCGCCGCCCACCGGCTGCTCTCCGCCGGCGCGCGCGTCACCCTGACAGAGGCCTCGGACCGGCTCGGCGGCAAGCTGCACGCCGGTGAGATCGAGGGCGTACGCGTGGACCTGGGCGCCGAGTCGATGCTCGCCCGGCGCCCCGAAGCGGTCGCGCTCGCCCGCGAGGCGGGCCTCGCCGACGCACTGCAGCCGCCCGCCACCGCGAGCGCCGCCCTGTGGAACCGCGGTGCGCTGACCCCCATGCCCAAGGGCCACGTCATGGGCGTGCCCGGTGACGCCGCGGTGCTCGCCGGGGTGCTCTCCGCCGAGGGACTGCGCCGGGTCGAGGCCGAGCGCGAGCTGCCGCCCGCCGAGCTCGGCGAGGACATCGCGGTCGGTGCGTACGTGGCGGCCAGGGTCGGCCGCGAGGTCGTCGACCGCCTGGTGGAGCCCCTGCTCGGCGGCGTCTACGCCGGGGACGCGTACCGCCTGTCGATGCGGATGGCGGTGCCCCAGCTCTTCGAGGCCGCCAGGACCCATGCCTCGCTCCTGGAGGGCGTACGCGAGATCCAGGCCCGCGCGGCCCGTAACCAGCAGACCGGGCCGGTGTTCATGGGCATCGAGGGCGGCATCGGCCGGCTGCCGCTCGCGGTCGCCGATTCGGTGCGCTCGCGGGGCGCCGAGATCCTCCTGAACCATCGGGTGCGGGCAGTGCGCAGGACCGGCGACGGCTGGCGGGTGCAGGCCGGGGACCGGGATCTCCGGGCCGACGCCGTGGTCCTCGCCGTCCCGGCGCCGCAGGCCGCCCGCCTCCTCGACACGGACGCACCGGGCGCCGCCGCCGAGCTGCGCACCGTCGAGTACGCCTCGATGGCCCTGATGACACTCGCGTACCGCCGCAGCGACGTGCGGCTGCCCGAGGGCAGCGGCTTTCTCGTGCCGCCCGTGGACGGGCACACCATCAAGGCGTCCACGTTCGCGTCGCAGAAGTGGGGCTGGATCGCCGACGAGGACCCGGAGTTGATCGTCCTTCGCACCTCGGTGGGCCGGTACGGCGAGGAGGCGGTCCTGGAGCGTGCCGACGAGGAGCTCGTCGACGTGTCGAGGAACGATCTGCGCGCGGCCGTCGGGCTGATCGCCGAGCCCGTCGCCACCCGTGTCACGCGCTGGCACGAGGGCCTGCCCCAGTACCCCGTCGGGCACCACGCGCGCGTGGCGCGGATCCGGGAGCACACCGGCAAGCTGCCGGGGCTCGCGGTGTGCGGAGCGGCGTACGACGGCGTCGGCATCCCGGCCTGCATCGCGAGCGCGTACGCGGCCGTGGACCAGCTGGGGGGTGACGGGCGTGGGCAGGGGCGGCCCGAAGGGCCTCGATGAGGGGCGGTGGTCGGGAGACGGGCGGGCGGATCAGCTCAGCGTGAACCCGGTGCAGAGTCTGCACGGCGGCGCGGGAGAATAGCGGCATGAGTGACGACGCCCCCGCCAAGACTCCCAACGCCGGCAAGAAGGCCAAGGACCTCAACGAGGTCATCCGCTACACACTGTGGTCGGTCTTCAAGCTCAAGGACGTGCTCCCCGAGGACCGCGCAGGCTACGCCGACGAGGTCCAGGAGCTGTTCGACCAGCTCGCCGCCAAGGACATCACCGTCCGCGGCACCTACGACGTCTCCGGTCTGCGCGCCGACGCCGACGTCATGATCTGGTGGCACGCGGAGACCTCGGACGAGCTGCAGGAGGCGTACAACCTCTTCCGCCGCACCAAGCTGGGCCGCGCCCTGGAGCCGGTCTGGTCGAACATGGCGCTGCACCGGCCCGCCGAGTTCAACAAGTCGCACATCCCGGCGTTCCTCGCCGACGAGACGCCCCGCAACTACGTCTCGGTGTACCCCTTCGTGCGCTCCTACGACTGGTACCTGCTGCCCGACGAGGACCGCCGCCGCATGCTCAAGGACCACGGCATGATGGCCCGCGGCTTCCCCGACGTGCGCGCCAACACCGTCGCCTCGTTCTCGCTCGGTGACTACGAGTGGCTCCTGGCCTTCGAGGCCGACGAGCTGTACCGCATCGTGGACCTCATGCGGCACCTGCGTGCCTCCGAGGCGCGGATGCACGTGCGCGAAGAGGTGCCGTTCTTCACCGGGCGCCGCAAGAGCGTGGCCGACCTGGTGGCCGGCCTCGCCTGAGCCTGCGTCACGGCCGTCTTCACGGCCGTCGTCCCGGCTGTCTTCACGGCCGTCGTCCCGGCTGTCTTCACGGCCGTCCTGAGCGGTGCGCCTCCATGTGGTTTCTTACGCGGAGGCACACCGCTCACGGCTGTGCGGCTACGGTCAGCCGAGCCCGGGGATCTTGGGGATCGGCAGCTCCGGCATCTTGATGGGCGGCTTGCCCTGGCCGCCGAGCTTGGTCAGGTCGAGCGGCTTGAGCAGGGCGTTGATGGACGCCACCAGGCCGCCGGACGTCAGGACGTTCTGGGCCGAGCCGACGACACCGGAGACCGCGACGGCGATGTCGGCGAGGTCGCCCGCACCGGCGGCCTTGACCAGCGCGTCGACCTGCACCTTGAGGCCGTCGAGGGCCTTGTCGAGCAGCGGGTTGTCGCCGGGCGCCGGGGCCGAGGCGAACGCGTCCGAGAACGCCGCGCGGTAGCCGCGGGTGTCGACGGGGGCGGACTGCTCGGCGGCCACGGCCAGCGAGTCGGCGGTGACGAGAACCGAGCGGAGCAGCTCCTCGTAGGCCTGCCGGTCCTGGGCGGACAGGGCTGCGGCGGCGGACGCTTCGGCCGCCGGGGCCTTGGCGGGGGCGGCCGCGGACGCGGTACCCGCGACACCCAGTGTCACGGCGCCCGCGAGGACGGCGCCGATGAGCGCAGTGGCGGTTCTGTGCTGGAACATGTCGTTCCCTTTCGCGTGGAGTGATGAGGAACGGGCCGGCCCTTGGCCACAGCCTGTAATTGCTCCTCACTGTCCGCAACCGGATGGGGCCGTCTGTGCTGCCCCGCACGGGAGCGGGCACGGCGAAGGGCCGCGGCCACCGGATGGCCGCGGCCCTTCGCCGCACTCCAACTGCCGCCGTATCACCGGCGGTTGGGATCAGGGCGCCGTCGGCATCTTGGCCGCCCGCTGTTCCGCGCCCAGTGGCTTCGGCTGGGGCTCGGGGTGCGGGGCGCAGGCCGCCCGGCGGACCGGCGTGCGGCCCTCCAGGAGGTAGGCCTCCATGTGGCCGTTGATGCAGGGGTTGGCGCCGCCGCCGATCCCGTGGGTGCCCGCCTCACGCTCGGTCACCAGGGCGGAGCCCGGCAGCCTGCGGTGCAGCTCGACGGAGCCCTGGTAGGGGGTCGCCGCGTCCCGCTCGGCCGCCAGGATCAGGGTGGGCGGCAGGGCACCGGGCTCGGTGCGGACGTCGACGGGCTTCTGCCGGGGCGCGGGCCAGTAGGCACACGGCAGGTTCATCCAGGCGTTGTCCCAGGTCTCGAACGGCGCCACGCGCGCGAGGCGGGAGTTGTCGCGGTCCCAGACCTTGAAGTCGCTTGGCCAGGAGTCGGAGTCGTTGCACTCGACCGCCGTGTAGACGGCGTTGCCGTTCTCCTCCTCGACGGCGGCCTCCGGCTTCGGCGCGGCCTGCTCGATCAGCGGCTTGTGGTCGCCCTTCAGATAGGCCGACAGGGCGGCGGCCCGCTGCGGCCAGTAGTCGTCGTAGTACCCGGCCTGCAGATACGCGGCCTGCAGTTGCGCCGGTCCGACCTTGCGGCCCGCGGGCTTGTGCGCCAGCTCGGCCCGTACCTTCTCGTAGCTGTCGAGCACCTCGGCGGGCGTCTTGCCCAGGTGGTACGTCTTGTCGTGCTTGGCGACCCAGGCGCGGAAGTCGGCCCAGCGGCGCTCGAAGGCGAGGGACTGGTCGAGGTTGTTGCGGTACCAGATCTGCTTCGGGTCGGGGTTGACCGCCGAGTCGAAGACCATGCGCCGTACATGCGTCGGGAAGAGCGTCGCGTAGATCGCGCCGAAGTAGGTGCCGTAGGAGGCACCCATGAAGTTCAGCTTCTTCTCGCCGAGCGCGGCGCGCAGGACGTCCAGGTCGCGGGCGTTGTTGAGGCTCGTGTAGTGGCGCAGCGCACCGCGGGCGCCCCGGGCGCAGCCCCGTGCGTAGGCCTTCGCCCGTGCGATGCGCTCCTGCTTGTACGAGGCGTCCGGGTGGCTCGGCGCCAGCGTCGGCGCCTTGGTGAACTGCTCCGGGTCCTGGCAGGACAGCGGCGCCGAACGGCCCACGCCGCGCGGCGCATAGCCGACGAAGTCATAGGCCTGTGCGACGCGCTTCCACTCCGGCAGGGTGGCGGCCATCGGCCAGAACATGCCGGACGCCCCGGGCCCGCCGGGGTTGAAGACGAACGCCCCTTGCCGCTCGGCCGGCTTGCCCTTGGCCTTGACCCGGCTCACGGTCAGCTTGATCTGCTTGCCGTCGGGATGGGCGTAGTCGATCGGTACGAGCACGGAGGCGCACTCGACGGGCGGCGGCAGGGCCTCGTCGCCCGAGCACGGCGCCCAGTCGAGGCCGGCGGCAGCGGCCCGCTTCGCGGCGACGGCGGAGCCCCCCGCCTCGGCCGGCTGCGGCGGGGCGGGAGCGCTGCCCGCCGGTGCGGCGACGAGGGCGGTCAGGACCAGTGATCCGGCGAATCCATGGAGGAGTGGCGCTCTCATCGCGCTTCGGCATCCCTTCGGGCGGCGGCAGTCGGCTGCGGGCGGCCGGGCAGAAATCGGCGGCAGGCGGCTGCAGTAAGTGGCTGCAGAACAAAAGGGATACTTCGGCGGGCAGTTGGCGAAGTAAAGCACCAGTGCCCCGGGTGTCGGGCTATTGACCCTGATGAGCCGTTCCCGTACCGGGCTTGCCGTGTGCGAACGCCGCCCGCAGACCGGCGTCGGGCAGGGCGTGCACCCCGCGTACCGCCACCGCGGTCAGCAGCTCCCGCTCGCTCCTGCCGGTGCCGGGGTCGAGGGCGCCGAGCAGCCGCTGTCCCGCGGGCGAGGCCCAGCGTGTGTAGGGGTGGATCTCGATGCGGGCGATGGCGAGTGAGCCCAGGGTCAGGACGAGGGGCAGTGCGAACCAGGCCACGACCGGTGCCGCACCGCCCTCCTCCTCCGGGTGCAGCAGCAGGGCCGCCACGCCCAGGGCGACGACCGCGAGCGCCGCCGCCTTGACCTGCTGTATCGCCCCGGCGACCCCCGCACGGCCCGCGTCGGGCACGGCCAGGCCCGCCGCGGCGAGGCGCTCGGCGAGGGAGCGCACCGTGCCGGCGGCGGCCGCGGCCGCGCGTACGGGGGCGATCCGCTCCTGGCCGCCGGGGCCGATCGCACCGATCACCGAGCGCTCCATGTCGTCCCGGCCCTCCGGGTCCACCACGGTGGCCCAGCCGGTGTGCGCGAGCAGCAGCCGTCCCGCGCGGGCCATCGACACCAGGGTCAGATCGGCGACCCGGCGCGGCCCGCCGGACAGGAACGCGGCCTCGTACAGCGTCAGCTCGCGCCGCGCCTCGGCCCGCATCTCGGCGGCAGGGCTCGCCGTGGCCCGGACGGCCGCCCGGCACAGGCGGGCGCAGGCGAGGCCGGCGAAGGCCCAGGCCGGCACGAGGAACAGGAGGAAGAGGAGCCAGGACATGGCGGAGTTTGTATGCGAAGGCGAGGAGTTCGCGCCATGGGCTGTTCACGATGCGGACGCGCGGTGGCGGTCGGTCGTGTCCGGACCGGTCGTGTGCGGGTGGGTCGGTGCGGGCCGGTCGTGTGCAGCCGTCCGGTCCTTGCCGGTCCCGTCCGTTCGGTCAGCTCCGGTTCGGTCAGCTCCGGGTCGGTCGTGGGCGGGACACCGGTGGCGGCAGCGGGAACGTGGGGGACGGAGCGACCGTGACGGGCGGGCTCGGGGAGCTCGTCGGGCCGGCTGGTGCGGGGGAGTTCGAGGGCGGGCGCGGCCCGGTCGTCGCCGCGTCGGCGGCCACCGCGTCGAAGTCGACGAGCCCGGTGGCCTCCAGGACGGAGATGTGGTCGAGGACGGTGGTGTTCGCGTCGTCGGCGAGCTGCCGCACCAGGGAGTTGCGGGTGGTGGCGCGGACCTGGGCGACCACCGAGAACACCCGCCCGTGGGCGAGGCGCAGGATGTTCGCGAACTTCTCGTCGTACGCGTCGCCGCGTGCCGCGCTCAACTCATCCAGCCAGCCGCTCTGTTGGGCGTTCGGCTGGTTGGGCAGCTCAAGCGAGAGCTGGGCGCCGACCTCGCGTACCCGGGCGTCGAGGAAGGTGTGGCCCTCGACCAGGTGGTCGCCGGCGGTTCTGACGGCCTCGGCGGTGCCGCGCTCCTGGGCCTGCTGGCCGGCGGGCAGCTCCCAGAGTCCGGCCAGGCGGACCTTGGTGACGAAGTCCCGGTCAAGGGCGGACAGCGGTCCGAATCTGGTCGACACCGTCTGTGCGTCGAGGGTGTCGAGGCCGGTGCCCGAGCGGTCCGCGTAGGACCAGACGGGGAAGAGCAGGGCGGCCAGGGTGGCGGTGAGTCCGAGGACGATCAGTCCGGTGCCGGTGAGGGTTCGCATGGTGCCTCCTGTTGCGGCACCGCACGCTAGTAGGCCCCGGATCCGGCCCTCGGCCCAACGCCGGAGAGTACGCCAACTTGCGTACGCCGAAGCGGCATTGGGCGGGGCGGACGTGCCGCCGTCGGTCTAGGAGCCGCCGCCTCCGCAGCCGCCTCCGCCGCCTCCGCCCCCGCCGCCTCCGCCCCCGCCGCCTCCGCAGCTGGAACCGCCCCCGCCGCCCCCGCCGCAGCTGGAGCCGCCGCCTCCGCCGCCCCCGTCACCGGACGACCCGCCGCCGGAGGAGCCGCAGCTCGACCCGCCGCACGACGACCCGCCGCACGAGGAGCCTCCGCCGCCCGAGCCGCCGCCGCACCAGGTCACCGCCGCGCCGCCGGCGAACAGGATGCCCGGGTCCTGGTACGCGGAGGACGACGACCGCGCCGCCTGGCTGCTCGCCCGGATCCGGCTCGCCGTCGTCAACTGGTCGCGCAGCGACGGGTCGGGGGCCGAACGTGGGCCCTCCGTCGCCACCAGGTATGTGGGGTCCGTCCTGTCGCCCATGACCGTGTAGTGGCGCAGCGCCTCCCGGCCCGCGCGCGTCAGGCGGGTGCCCGCCTTGCCCGCGCAGGCGAAGCCGATGACGGCGCCGCCCACGATGGCCGGGAACACCTGGAAGACGAACGGCACCTGGAAGTCGGAGGAATCCATGAACTGCACCACGGTCAGGACGATGGCCAGCGGGAACGCGATACAGCTGAGCGTGGCCTGCGTCATGGCCCAGGAGCGCAGTGGCCGCAGTTCCCGGGGCCGCACGAGCAGTCGGCGTGCGGCGAGCCCGTCGCCCACCGCCTGCACGGCCGGGGAGCGCATCACGCCGATCCGCAGCCAGTGCAGGGCGCCGCTGGGGGCGGTGGCATGGGTGTCGAAGACGGCCTGTTCCACCGGGTGCCGGGCCATCGCCCCGTCCCGGACGCCGACCACGCCGGGCCAGGCGACGAAGAGCCGGCCGTCGCTGTGCAGGGCGGTGAGGACGGTGTCGGCCACCCGCCCCGGGCCGCCGGAGAGGAAAGCGGCCTCCAGGTGGTCGTGCACGTAGGCGCCCGCGGCCGGGCCGGCGGACCGGGCCCGGCGCACGGCGGTGATGAGGGCCACGGAGGAGCCGGCCAGGACCACGTAGTAGAAGAACGCCACGAAGGTGATCATGGTCGCCTCACTTGCCCGGCTTGAGCTGTGGCTTTTGCGGGGACCTCCCGACGGGATGCCTGCCCGCCTTGGCGGAGCGCCTGCCCACCGCGGAGCGCAGGGCCCGGGCCCAGCGGGCCGGGGTGCTCTGAGGGAGGGGCGACGGGCCCGAGCGGTGCAGCCACCAGTCGCTCAACTCCTGGCGCGCGGCCGGGTCTTCGGGCTCCTCGTTGAGCAGCAGGTGCTCGGCGAAGTTCAGGGCGTCACGGCGGTAGCCGCCGGTCATGGGGTGCTTGCCGGCGTAGGCGAAGAAGCTCTTGCGGTAGCCGTCGCCGAGGATCACGGGGAGTTCGGGGGCCACCTTCGCGATCACATCCGCGCGCTTGCCGGTCAGGGCCCGGCTCTGCACGGCGAGCCGCTGCCGGTCGAAGCCCTCGGGTGCGGGCGTGCCGGCGACCAGGGCGGACAGCAGCGCTGCCTCCGCGAGGGCCAGGCGCTGGCGGGCGGGTGCGGTGTCCGGCTCGGCGGCGGGTGCGGGCCTGGGCGCCAGTGCGGCGTCGGCGCCCAGCGGTGCGCCGGACGGCCGGCCCACGCTGATGTGCCCGGACGCGGCGGCGGTGGTGTCACGCGGGGCGCCCGCGGTGACGAGTTCGGCGGCGCGCAGCAGGGTCGGGGGCAGCAGCTGGCGGGCCTCGCCGCCCGCGACGGTGCGGCGGATGGAGCGGAGCTCCTCCTCCAGCTCCTCGGGCGCGGGGAAGTTCTCGTCCCGCTCCAGGAGCACCCCGGGCGGGCTGACCCGCGAGGCGAGTTCGCCGAGCACATCGAGCACGGGCTGTGCGACCGGGTGCGCGTGGCTGTCGTGCCAGACGCCGTCCCGCTCGAAGCCGCCCGCGACATGGACGTACGCGATCGCCTCTACGGGCAGCTCGTCCAGGGCCGTGCGGGGGTCCTCGCCGCGGTTGACGTGGTTGGTGTGGAGGTTGGCGACATCGATGAGCAGACGTACGCCGGTGCGCTCCACCAGTCCGTACAGGAACTGCCCCTCGGTCATCTCCTCGCCGGGCCAGGCGATCAGGGCGGCGATGTTCTCCAGGGCGAGCGGCACGGGCAGCGCGTCCTGTGCGATCCGTACGTTCTCGCACAGCACGTCGAGGGAGTCCTTGGTGCGCGGCACCGGAAGCAGATGCCCCGCTTCCAGCCGCGGCGAGGCGGTGAGGGCGCCCCCGGCGCGTACGAACGCGATGTGCTCGGTGACGAGCGGGGAGCCGAGGGCCTCGGCGCGCTCGGCGAGGGCGGTGAGCCGGTCCTGGTCGGGACGCTCGGCGCCGCCGATGCCGAGACCGACGCCGTGCGGGACGACGGTGACGCCGCGCTCGCGCAGCCGGAGCAGGGAGTCGGGGAGGTGTCCGGGGCAGACGTTCTCTGCGACGACCTCGACCCAGTCGATCCCGGGCATGCGTTCCACGGCCTCGGCGATCTCCGGCCGCCAGCCGATGCCCGTCCCCAGGTGCACCGACTGCTGCGGCCTCCGCTGCTTCTGCTGCTTCTGCTGCCTCTGCGTCTTCTGCGGCGTCTGTGTCTTCTGCGGCGTCTGTGTCCTCTGCGGGTTCTGCGACTGCTGCATTTCCCCCTCCTTCACCGCACGAACATCCGTCGGCACGACGTTGTGCGTGAAAGTGTCATGACCCCGCCTCGCGGCTCCGAATCCACCGGGGCGGACGTTCAGAGGTTGATTTGAGGTTTCGCCGTGCGGGGTGCCGTCCTGCCGGTCGCCGTCGTGCCGGGTGCTGCCGGGGCCTCGTCGGGGTCATGGCCCGGAGTGCGCCGCGTCCGAGGGCGAGGGGCGGGACGTGAAGGACTGGTCGCCGGTCGGCGAGGCGGGTACGGGCTCGGCTGGGGCGGGGCCCGAGGGCGCCGGGGGACCGGTGGGGCTGGCGGTGGACCGGCCCGCGGCCTCCGCGGCGAGGGCATCGAAGTCGACGAAGCCGGTGCCCTCCAGCATGGTGATGTGATCGAGCACGGTCTGGTTGGCGTCACTGGCGAGCTGCCGCACCAGGGCGTTGCGGGTGGTGTGCCGCACCTGCGCGATCAGCGAGAACACCTTTCCGTGCGCGTTGCGCAGGATGTTCGCGAACTTCCGCTGATAGGTCTCCCCGCGGGCCGCCGTCAGCTCGTCGAGCCACCCCTGCTGCTGGGCGTTGGGCTGGTTCGGCAGCTCGATGCCCAGTTGCGCGGCGACCTCGCGCACCCGGGCGTCGAGGTCGGTGTGCCCGACGACCAGGTGGTCTCCGGCCGCCTTGACGGCCTCGCTGGGGGCGCGCTCGATGGCCTGCTGGCCCGCGGGCAGTTCCCACAGGCCCGCGAGTCTGACCTTCACGATCAGATCCCGGTCGGTCGCGGAGAGCGGGCCCCAGCGGGTGGCGATGGTGGACGCGTCGAGATTGGCCTCGCCGGTGCCGGAGCGGTCGCCGTACGACCAGACCGGGAAGGCGAGCGCGCCGAGGGTCGCCACGAGCGCCGCGATGATCAGGGCAGTGCCGTTGAGCCGTCGGGACAAGTGCCTCGCCTCCTGGGGCGTCGCGTCTGTCCCGGCATACGTAGCGCACCGCCGATGCGTTCAACCAGCCTTGGGATTACGGGAGTTACCTGCACCGCCGCAGGGGTGTGGGCCGCTCACGGCCGCAGCGCCGGATGGTCGGCGACCACCGTGCAGGAGCCGGGGGCGATCTCCGTGAAGCCCGCGTCCCGTACCACCGGGAGTCCGCTCGTGGTGAGCTCGCGCCAGCGGGCCGCCGCCGCGGTGCGCACGGCGAGCGGGTAGCCGGCGTCCCGCCACTGCTCGCGCTGCTCGTCCGACAGTTCCCACCAGGCGAGTTGGGCGCCGTGGCCGGCCTGCGCCATCGCCTTGCCCGCCGACATGTCCAGGTCGGGGCTGAGCCACAGGACGGGCTCGCCGGGCTCCGGGGCCGGGGGCGGTTCCGGGTCGTCCAGGTCCGTGCCCGAGACCTGCAGCCGGGCCAGGTCCTTGGGCCAGCCGTCGAGCGGCACGGGCGGATAGACCCGTACCTCGGCCGTGTTCGCGCCCGGCGTGCCTGGTGCGCCCGGTGCGCCCGTTCCGCCGCTCTCGCCGCCCTCGCCGTTCCGGCCGTTCCAGCCGTTCCGGCCGTTCCCGCTCACCGTGATGCCGGGCAGCGCCTCGGCCCGGCGCCACTCGGCGCCGCGCGCCCGCCGCACCACCTTGCGGATCCGGGCGTCCTGCCAGTCCCGCATCGCCTGTGCCCACTCGCCGTCCCCGGTCGAGCGCGGGTCGCCGAGCATCACCAGGACGGCGCGGGCCGCGGTCTCCAGGGCGTCGGTGCGGGACGGGGGTGCGCTCTTCTCGATGTGCGCGACCAGCGGGAGGACGAACTGCGGTGCCTCGTCGCGTACGGGATTCTCGTGCCGGAAGGGGCTGTTGGGGACGTCCTTCGGCCGGTCGGTGGCGTTCTCCGGGCCGGCGGGGGAGTTCAGGCTGCTCACCCGCCCAGTGTGCCAGCGCCTCCTGCGGTACGCGTACGTCACCTGCCCTCCCCCTGGACCAGGGGCCGCGACTAGAGTCGGTCATCGCGGCCGGGCCCGACCAGGTCCCGCCGGACTGATCAGCACCGGGGGTTCTCGATGAAAAGTGATCTGTTCGCCTCGCAGTACATGGCGCAGCCCGCCACTGTGCCGGGGATGAGCCTGCAGAACTCGAAGTCCATCAAGTACGTGGTGAACGGCGAGATGCACGCCCGCCAGGGCTCGATGATCGCCTACCGCGGCAATCTGCAGTTCGAGCACAAGAGCCAGGGCATCGGCGGCATGCTCAAGCGGGCCGTCACCGGCGAGGGCCTCGCGCTGATGGCGGTGCGCGGCCAGGGGGAGGCGTGGTTCGCGCAGGAGGCGGCCACCTGCTTCATCATCGACATCGAGCAGGGCGACGCCCTCACCATCAACGGCCGCAACGTCCTGTGCTTCGACCCGTCGCTCGCGTACGAGATCAAGACCGTCAAGGGCGCGGGCATGACCGGCGGCGGCCTCTTCAACAGCGTCTTCACCGGCTACGGCAAGCTCGGCGTGATCTGCGAGGGCGAGCCCATCGTCATACCCGTCGGCCAGCAGGCCCCGGTCTATGTCGACACCGACGCCGTCGTCGGCTGGAGCTCCCATCTGCACACCTCGCTGCACCGCTCGCAGAGCGTCGGCTCGATGATCCGCGGCGGCTCCGGCGAGGCCGTCCAACTCATGCTGCAGGGCGACGGGTTCGTGATCGTACGGCCCAGCGAGGCCATGCCGACGAAGCCGACGCAGCATTGAGGCTCAGCAATGTGGGCCGCCGTTACGGTCTCGGCGGCCCCTGGGTCCTGCGCGGAGTCGGCCTGGAGGTGCCCCCGGGCGCGCTCGTGCGGATCAGCGGCACCAATGGCAGCGGCAAGTCGACGTTGCTGCGGCTGCTCGCCGGGATCGACGCACCGACGGAGGGCCGGATCGAGGGGCGAACCGAGGGGCGGGGCGGGGGCCGGAGCAGGAGCCGGGGCGGAGGCCTGCCGCGTACGGCCTATGTGCCCGAACGCTTCCCGGCGTCCCTGCCGTTCACCGCACTCGGCTATCTCACGCACCTGGGCGGCGTCCACGGTCTGCGTCGTCCGGTCGCCGCCGCGCGTGCCACCGCCTGGCTGGAGCGCTTCGGTGCCGAAGGCCATGCCCGGACGCCCCTGACCGAGCTGTCCAAGGGAACCAGCCAGAAGGTCGCCGTCGCTCAAGCGCTGCTCGCCGAGCCGGAGTTGCTGGTCCTGGACGAGGCCTGGACCGGACTCGACACCGCGGCCCGCGCCGAACTCGACCGCGCGGTGGGGGAGTTGACCGACCTCGGGGCTTCGGTGGTGTACGTCGACCACGACCCGCGGCGCCTCGCGGACACCGTCGACTCGGTGTACCGGGTCGAGGGCACGGGCCTCGTCCCCGACCACGGCAGGCCGGCGCCGGAGAGCGGGCCCCGCGTCACGGTCCTGGCCCGCGGCCCGGCCGGTGCCGCCCTGCCCGGGCCGCTGCCGCGGGGCGCCGGGACCGAGGTGGACGCCGCGGGCACGGCCCGTCTGACGGTTCCCGCCCGGCACTCCGACGCCGTCCTGCGCACCCTCCTGAACGCCCGCCCCGCGTGGCACATCCAGGCCGTACGAGAAGCCGCTCCGGTGGCGTCCGTTGAACGAGGGGATGCCGCTCCGGTGGCGTCCGTTGAACGAGGGGATGCCGCTCCGGTGGCGTCCGTTGAACGAGGGGAAGCCGCCCCTGTGGCGGCACAAGAAGGCGCCCCGGCCGGGGCCGAGGAACGATGACCGCACTGCTCCGCTATCAGTCCGCCCTGCTCCTGCGCTCCCAACGCTGGCTGCCGCCCGTGCTGTTGTACGGGATTTTCGTCGCCGTCGGCGCCCAGGCGGGCGACCCGGTGCTCGACTCCCTCGGCTATGCCGCCGCCGCGCTGCTCCCCGTCACCGCCTGGCTGGTCCGGCTGTGCGCCACCCAGGAACCGGCCGCGGCCCGCCATGTCACGGCGGCGGCGAGCAGCCCGGGGCGTACCCATCGGGCCGCGCTGCTCACGGCGTTGGGCGCCGCGGGGGTGCTTGGCGCGGCCGGCACCGTGGTGATCATGGCAATGAGCGACTGGGCGAGCGCGGACCACCGGGTGGAGGTGGCGCCCGTGGCCGCGGCCGCGGCGGGGCTCGCCGGAGCGGTGGTCTGCGCGCTGACCGGTGCGGCCGTCGGCGCCCTGTGCACCTGGCCGCTGCTGCGCAGCCCGGGCTGGTCCCTTGCCCTCACCGCGCTGGCGGCGCTGCTCAGCCTGGTCACCACCGGGTCTCCGGCGCAGGCGGCGGTGACCGGCCTGATCAGCGGCTCCCGTACGGGAACGGTCCACGTACCCCTGCTGCCGCTCGCCGTGGCGGCGCTCGTCGCGTGCGCGGCGGGCGCGGTGGCGTGTGCGGTCAGCTCGCGGCGGGCGTGATCGGCGTGCGGCGGTTCGCGCTCATCCCGAGCAGGCGGTGCGCTGGGCCTCCTGCCACTCGCACACGGGGCACAGGGGCAGACCCTTGGACGCCTCCGCGTACTCCGTGGGCTCGCGGCACAGGACACACTCGGCGTACGGCGGGCCGTCGGCCTTGATGAGCCCGTCGCCGCCGTCGCTCGCGCAGTAGTCCATGGGTGGGAGCCTAGCCGTCGTGTCCCGAAGGGGCGCGGGGCTATGTCGGTATGCGGCTCCGCCGCGCTGGGGGTACCCCCAGCGGTAGCTGGGGGAGCGACAAGGCACGGCGCACCCGCAGGTGTCATGCGTACCGCTATACCGCTTCCCGCGGAGTGCTCAGTTCCGTCCGGCCGATGCGCCGATCAGCTCGGAGACCTGGACGAACCGGTAGCCGCGCTCGCGCAGCTCGGGTACCACGGTGCGGATCGCGCGTTCCGTGGCCGGTGCCGCGCTGCGGGTGCAGTGCAGGACCACCACCGAACCGGGCTTCACCCCGCGCAGCACCTCCTGGGCCACCGCGTCGGCGTCCGTCGCGAAGGCGTCGCCGCTCACCACGTCCCACTGCACGGCGGTGACCCCGGCCGGTGCGACCCGGCGCAGGGCCGCCCGGTCGTAACAGCCGCCCGGGAAGCGGAAGTAAGGCGCCGGGTGCGTGATGCCCGCCTTGCGGAACGCGGTGAACGCGCGCTCCACGTCGGCGCGCATCTTCTCGGGCGCCACGGCGGGCAGGCCGTAGCAGCGGGATGTGAAGGCGTGGTGGCTGTACGAGTGGTTGGCGACCTCGAAGAGCGGGTCCGTGCCGATGGCCTTCGCCTGGTCCGGATACTCCTCGGCCCACCGGCCGGTCATGAAGACGGTGGACGGCACCTTGAGGCGGCGCAGGGTGTCGATCAGCTGCGGGTTGTCGAAGCGCTCGCCGCCCGCCGCGCGCGGTCCCTGGTCGGCGGTCATGTCGGCGTCGAAGGTCAGGGCCACGGTCTTGCCGTGGTCGCGGGGGCCGTTCTTGAAGACGGGGGCGAGACCGGCCGGTCCCGGCGCGAGTGTCGGCGGCCCGGACGGACTGGGCGAGCCGGTGGGCCGCACGGCCGTCGTCGGCTCGGCGGGCGCGCCACGCTCGGCACCGCCGCAGGCGGTCAGGGCGGCGGCGCCCAGGGAGCAGAGGGCGGCGAGGGCGGTGAGTCTTCGTACGTGGGCGATCACCCGGCGACCATAACGCCGCAAATCGGACTAATCGGTTAGCCGGTTGAGTGCGCGCCGAGAGGTGTCAGCCGTTGGCGGTACCGGAACGGCGGCCGACGGGGCGGGCGGCGATGTGGCGGGCGGAGCAGCCTGTGGTGTGGCCGGCGGGGCCCTAGATCCAGCCGTCCAGGGAGGTCATGAACGCCTCGAAGTCGTCCCGGTGGATGGTGTGTCCCGCTCCCGCGACCGTGCGGACCTCGAAGCCGCGCGCCGTCAGCTTCTGCTTCAGCTCGTCGGAGACGAGAGGGCTCAGCTCGGCGGCCTGTACGAGGGACGGCACGGCGGGGGCGTCCGGGGTGCGGTCACCCGGCTCGTACCCGGGCACTCCATAGGCCGTGTCGGGGTCCCACAGGGCCAGGGTCGCCAGCTCGACCTCGACGTCCTCCGCCTCCCAGCGTGGGTTGAGCGCGGCGATCGCGGCCCGGCTCGCGCCCTGGAACTCCACGAACATCTCCGGCCTCGCCCCGGTGAGCGACCACGCCGGATCGGAGTACACGGCCCGCGCCGGGGCGAGGCGCTCGACGGCGAGGGAGAGGGCGAGGCCGCCCAGTGAGTGGCCGATGGCGAGCTCCGCGCCCTTGGGCAGGGTGTCCACCAGGTCGTCGGCGAAGATCTCCGCGCCGTACTCACCGCGGCCGCTGGCGCCGTGGCCGCGCAGGTCGGCGGCTATGACGCGATACCCCTTGTCCGCGAGCGCGGGGCCGACACGGCGCCAGGTTCGGTGGTCGGACATGATCCCGTGCACCAGGAGCGCGATCCGGTCGCCCTGGCCCCACTCCTGTGTGTGCAGCTTCATGCCCGTGCTCGCTTTCGTTCCGGTGATCTTCGTGCCATCCGGTGATCTCTGTGTCATCCGGCCAACGCGCGGGAAGGCCCCGCTCGTTCCCGGACGGGGGAGCGAGCGGGGCCGGACTCGGCCGGACCGGCGGGGGTTCACCACATCACGGGGAACCGCTCCGGAATCCGCTTCATGAACCGGGTCCGCCACACCAGCTGTTCGGCCGGGACGGCGAGCCGGAGATCCGGCATCCGGTCGAGCAGTGTCTCCAGGGCGATCTCGGTGTGCTTCTTGCCGAGCGCGGTGGCCGGGCAGTAGTGCTGACCGCCGCCGAAGGACAGATGGGCGGTGCTGTTCGGGCGGTCGAGGTCCACCGTGTGCGGGTCGGGGAACATCGCCGGATCGAAGTTGGCGCCCTCGACGAGCACCAGGACCAGCTCGCCCTTCCTGACCTCCACATCGCCCAGCGTGATGTCCTCGGTGGCCAGGCGCGGCAGTCCGTCACCGATCGACAGATTGATCCGGAGCAACTCGTCGACGGCCGCCGGGATCCTGCCGGGGTCGGCCCGCAACTCCGCCTGCAGCTCCGGGTGCTGGAGCAGCGAGTAGACGGCCATGGTCAGGAACGACGCCGTGGAGATCACCCCGGCGCCGAACATCGTGACGCCGACCGTGGCCAGCATCTCGTCCGTGAGGTGCGCGTACTCCGGATCGGAGCGCAGCGCGGCGAGCTCCGCCATCAGACCGGTCGTGGCCGGATCGTCCAGGCGCTCCACCATGTACGCCATGTCACGGTCCCAGTTGAGCTGCGCACCGGTGACCGGACAGGCCGAGTTCATGAACGCGATGTCCAGGCTCCGGGCCAGGCGCGGCGCGTCCGCCTGCGGAATGCCGAGGATGCGGCAGTGCATCGCCTCCGCGTACGGATTGGCGAACTGGCCCCGCAGGTCCACAGGCGCGCCCTCGGCCTCCAGGCCGTCGACCAGCTCACCGGCGTACGACCGCATCCACTCCACCAGGCCCGCGGCCTTCGGGTTGATCGCCTTGAGCACGGCCTTGCGCAGGCCCGCGCCCGTGATGTTGCCCATGTTGTTGACGACTTCCGGCGGGATCGTCAGGGCGTACTGCCGTGGCGCACCCGGCGCGGAGGTCTCCTTCAGGCTGAACCGCCGGTCGTCGAGCACCTGCCGGCACAGCTCGTACGACGACACCAGCCACGCCTCGTCGCCCGCGATGGTGCGCACCCGCTTGACGGGCTCCTTCCGCAAGATCTCCATCTCGTACGGGAGTTGGTCGCCGCGCCAGGAGAAGGGGAAGCGGAGAAGGTCTTGGGCGTGGTCTTCGGCGAGGTCCTGGGCGAGATCTTCAGCAGGCAACGGACTCTCCTTCACCGGTCGCCGTCCCGGCCGCGTCCGCGGGCGTCACGATCGCGTGGCCCTGGTTGCGGGAGGCGCGCAGTCCGGAGCCGCGCGAGTAGAGCAGCTCGGCCATCGGCAGGAGCTGGTGGTAGCAGTTGAGCGAGGAGGGCGCACCCAGGATGGCGGGGGTGTCGAGGAACAGCGGTGCCTCGGCGCAGATGTACTCGAGGCACACCGCGCGCTGCTCCTCGGTACTGGCCTGCCCGTTGAGGACCTTGGAGGAGAGAAAGGCGTCGACGAGCCGGTCGCAGGTCCGCCGGAACTCCGCGTCGGTCTCGAGCAGCGTCCACAGATGGTCATGGAGCTTCCGGTACGCCGGGATCGCCGTGAGGTCGGACATGGCGTACGCCCTGAGGCGGCCGCCCACGCCCATGGCCTCGACGGCGCCGGTCACCTTGGCGCGTACGCCGCGCAGATTCTTGACCGCCTTGCGACGGGCGTCCCGGGCGCTGTATCCGAACGTCTCGTACATCTCCGCCACATGGAGATCCGTATAGACGAAGTCGACCCGGTCGAAGTGCTCGACGCCCCAGCGGGCCAGCGCGCCGAGGCGCCGGGCCGAGAAGTAGCTGTTGCCGGGGGAGACGCCGATCACGGCGTGGTCGGCCGCCGCGTAGATCACTTGACAGTGCGGCGTATAGGGCCTGACCGCAAAGAGTTCTGTTGCAGTTGCATCTGAAGTGCAGGACTGAATCTCTAGGATTTCTGTCGCTGTCGTCAACTGGAGAGAGTCCTTCGCGTCGCTAGTCCCTAGGGGCCCCGTGCCCCTGGTGTGGCGACCGCGCGAAATTAACCCCCGTGCACGGAGAGTGTCAATAGGTTCCCGGACGGTAACTAGCCTGCGAATGCAAAGAGTTCATACGCCGTTCAAATGGGGCTCAGACACCCTCGACAAGCCGCTTGCGGCACTCCGCGACGTCGAAGTCCGCCATCGGGTATTGCGGGTCGATGGCCTCCAGGTGTTCCAGGAGGAGCTTGCTGATCGCCCAGTTCCGGTACCACTTGCGGTCCGACGGGATCACGTACCACGGGGACGCCTCCGTCGAGCAGCGCTCCAGGGCGATCTCGTACGCCTCCTGGTACGCGGGCCACAGGGCGCGCTCGTCGATGTCGCCCGGGTTGAACTTCCAGTGCTTGTCCGGGCGGTCGAGGCGCTCCAGGAGGCGTTCGCGCTGCTCTTCGGCGCTGATGTGCAGGAAGCACTTGATGACGGTCACGCCGTCGTGGGCGAGGGACTTCTCGAAGCGGTTGATCTGGCCGTAGCGGCGGCCCAGCTGGCTGCGCGGGACCAGTTCGCGGACGCGGGCGATCAGGACGTCCTCGTAGTGCGAGCGGTCGAAGATGCCGATCTCGCCCGGCTGCGGCAGCGCCTTCATGATCCGCCACAGGAACGGATGGTTCTGCTCCTCCGGCGTGGGCGTCTTGAACGCCTTGATGCGGCAGCCCGACGGGTTGAACAGGCCGATGACGTGCTTGACCGTGCCGCCCTTGCCGCTGGTGTCCATGCCCTGCAGGACCAGCAGGACGCGGCGCCGGTCACCGCCCGTGCTGGCGGCGTACAGGCGCTCCTGCAGGTCGGCGAGGCGTTCACCCATCCGGGCGGTCGCCTCCAGGCCGGCGGCCTTGTCCGCGGGGCCCGCGGGGGTGGCGCGGGCGTCGAAGGACGCCAGGTCGACGCGCTCACCCTCGGGGACGCGCAGAAGCTCGGCGAGAGGGGCCTTGGTGTCCTTGGGCATGGCGCTCTTGGCCTTGGCGCCCTTGGCCTTGGTGTCCTTGGACCGCTTGCTGTCCTTGGGCTTGGGCTTGGGTTTTCCGGCGGCCTCGGCCTTGGCCTGGCTCTTGACCTTGTCCTTGGCCTTTGTTTCGGCCGTGCCCTTGTCCTTGCCCTTGGCGCCGCTCTTCGCGGGCCTGCTCTGCTTCGTCGCATCCTTCTTGGCCACCGCGTGCCCCTTCCGGTCCGTCCTTCGATCCTGCGACGGATCGGCGGGGTGCGCGACCGCTTGCGTGGGCCGCCTCGCACAGCGGCTCTTAAAGAGTTCTTACGCGCGGGCCCTAAGAACGGGGCATGCCACCCACCATTTCTCCTGCCGCCGCGCACCCGCATCGCGCGGCCCGTCGCGGCCCCCGGCTGCTCGCCCTGGGCTCGGCCTTGTTCCTCACGTGCGCAGTGGTCGTCCAGCAGGCCGGGCACGCCGAGCCGCCGGCCGCGGGCGCCGTCGAACTGCCCGTCGACGGCGGCCGGGTGAGCGTCGACCCGGCGACGCTCGCCGTCACCGCGCGGACCGACTCCGGCCGTACGTTCCAGCTCTCCGCACCCTCGCCGACGGACCTGGGCGAGCCGGGCGCCACCGTCCGGGGCCGTGACCAGTACCGCTGGACCTTCCCCGGCAAGGGTCTGACCGTCACCGCACGCGCGGAGCGCGGACGGCTGCGCGTCACCCTGTCCGCCGCCCGCGACCAGAAGGTCAGCTGGCCCGTCACCGGCGCCGACAGGGCCGCCTCGAGCCTGCAGTGGGCGCGCGGCTCCGGCCTCGACATACCGGTCGGCGACCGCTGGTGGAACAGCGCCGACGGCGGCCTCGCGGGCAGCGAGACCGGTATGTCCGAGGGCCTCAGCCTGCCGCTGTGGGGATACCGCTTCGGATCGGGCGCCGGCGTCAGCTACCTCACCCCGACCGACATCGGCACCTCCCTGAAGGTGACCTCGCAGCAGGGCCGGCTGCGCACCACGGCGAGCCACACCTTCGACGCCGGCGAGGGCACGCGTACCTACGACACCACCTTCGCCCTCACCGACGGCGGCGCCGTCGCACCCGCCGCCGACTACCGGTCCTGGCTCAAGGAGCACGGCCGCCTCGGCAGCCTCCGCGAGAAGATCGAGAAGAACCCGGACAGCGCCCGGCTCCTGGGCGCCTTCCACGCCTACGCCTGGGGCGCGGCCCGCACCCCCGAGGCCGTCGGGAAGCTCAAGCGGCTCGGTGTGAACCGTCTGTGGCTCGGCTACGACGCCGACGGGAAGCCGATGAGCCGTGCGGCGGTACGCGCGGCCAAGGACGCCGGATACCTCGTCGGGCCCTACGACACCTTCTCCAACGGCCAGGACCCCAAGGACGCGGACAGCCCGACGGCCGTCTGGCCGGGCCGTGTCCACCCCGACTTCTGCGTACGCGACGCCGACGGCAAGCCGGAAACGGGATTCGGCGGCCGTGGCTGCTACTTGAGCTCGCAGGCCTTCGAACAGGCCGAGCGCGAGCACGGCTATCTCGCCGACCGCACCCGGAAGATGACGGCCAACGGCGCGGACAGCTACTTCCTCGACGTCGACGCCACCGGCGAGCTGTTCCGCGACCACAGCCCCGGCCACCCCATGACCAAGGCCGGGGACCGCGCCAACCGCACCGACCGGATGCGGCGCCTCGCCAAGGACTTCGTACTCGGCTCGGAGACCGCACAGCCCTGGGCGAACCGCGAACTCGCCTTCGACCACGGGGCCGCGACCCCCGTCGACGACCGGCTGTGGAAACTCCAGAAGGACAAGGAGAAGTGGGGCGCCTACTACCCCAAGGACGCGCCGAAGGCCTTCTTCAAGCCGGTCGAACTGCCCGCCGACGTCGCCAAGGCGATGTACGACCCCGCCTACCGCGTACCGCTGTACGAAACGGCCCTGCACGGCTCGCTCGTCAACGCCGAGCGCTGGGAGCTCTCCTACGGCAAACTGCCCCGGCAGAAGACCGACCGGGCGCTGCTCGCCATGCTCTACAACAACCCGCTCAACTACGTACTCGACGGCCCGTCCCTGGACCGCGACGGCCGTGAACTGGCTACCCTGCAGCGCTACTTCGAGCCGCTGCACAAGGCCGCGGGCACCGAGCGGCTCACGTCCTTCGAGCGGCTCACCGACGACCGCAGGGTGCAGCGCACCACCTTCGGTGACGGCACCCTCACGGTGACGGCCAACTTCGGCAGCTCGTCCTACCGCGGCCTGCCGGGCGGCTGCGTGGACGCCGAGCTGCGCGGCGACAGCGCACCGCGCCGCCTGTGCCCGGGGCGTCAGTGACGTGGTGACGCGGCATGAAGCGGCCCGCCCCACGCGGGGGCGGGCCGCTTCACGTAACGGGCGTGATCAGTGGTGCCAGGGACCCGTCACCTGTGCCAGGGACCTGTCACCGCGAAAGTCGTGCCCGGCGTATAGCAGTTCACGAACATCGTGTCCTCGTCGGGCGAGAACGTGACGCCCGCGAACTCGCCCCACTCGGGCTTCTCCGGGGTGCCGATGTTCTGCCGGCCGCGCGCCATCGGGTAGACCTCACCGCGCCGGGTCAGGCCGTACACATGCTGCGCGCCCTCCCCGTCCTCCGCGACCATCAGGCCACCGCTCGGGGCCAGACAGATGTTGTCCGGCTCCTCGCCGGGCAGCTGCAGATCGCTGTCGGGGCCGAAGACGATCACGAGCGTGAGGCGGCGCGACGACGGGTCGTAGCGCCAGATCTGCCCGTAGTGGTCCGCGGCCGAGCCCTCCGCGCTCTTGGCGAAGCTGGACACGAAGTAGACGCTCCTGCCGCCCCAGTAGCAGCCCTCCAGCTTCTGGGCGTGCGTGATGCCCTTCG
The DNA here is from genome assembly GCF_042665355.1 of Streptomyces monticola. Classification (NCBI taxonomy): domain Bacteria; kingdom Bacillati; phylum Actinomycetota; class Actinomycetes; order Kitasatosporales; family Streptomycetaceae; genus Streptomyces; species Streptomyces monticola. The sequence goes on from NZ_JBHTCF010000001.1 coordinate 343,933, forward strand.
GCCCGAAGTCCTGGAGACGGATGGGGGTCTGGGCGGCCAGGGGGTCCGGCACGTCGACCCACTCGATGCCGTCGAAGCTCGCGCCGGTCTCCTGGACCGAGGACAGATCCGGCACGCCGGGCACGCGCATCGCCTGCAGCCTTCCGCCCGCGCGCAGCGAACCGAGGCCGCCCTCGGGCTTCTCGGGCAGGAAGCGGTAGAAGAGACCGAAGGGCTTCTGGAAGGCGTCCTCGGTCTCGTAGACGACGCCGCGGCGCGGGTCGACGGCGATCGCCTCGTGCTGGAAGCGGCCCATCGCGGTGAGCGGCACGGCGCCGGAGCGGCGCGGGTCGACCGGGTCGACCTCGAAGATGAAGCCGTGGTCCTTGGTGTAGCCGTTGGTGCCGGCCTTGTCCTCGGTCTCCTCGCAGGTCAGCCAGGTACCCCAAGGGGTGGGCCCGCCCGCGCAGTTGACCGCGGTGCCGGCGATGGCGACCCGCTCGCCGGTGACGTTGTTGCGGGAGTCGAGCGTGAGCGCCGTACAGCCGCCCTTGCCCATCGGGTCGTACGTCAGGCCTGCCACCGTCGGTACGGCGATCTTGGCGGTGACCCGGTTCTCGTGGTTGCGCACCAGGTGCGTGCCGCCGTGCCGGCCCTTGAAGGCGGCCATGCCGTCGTGGTTGCTCGGCACCTTGCCCTCACCGGAGAGCAGTGCGTCGCCCTCGCGGGAGAGCACCTTGTAGCGGAAGCCCTTCGGCAGGTCGAGCAGACCGTCGGGGTCGGGTACGAGGGGTCCGTATCCGGCCTTTCCGTGCGCGGCCGCGGTACCCGCGAACAGCTCGGATATCGCGCCTGTGAAGGCGATCCCGGCGCCCAAAGCGCCGGTGCGGGCGAGGACTTGGCGTCTCGTCGCGGAAGTACCTGAAGAGGGTTGTGTTTCGGACATGCGAGTAACTCCCTGCTGGCGGACAGGAATACGACCCGCTGTGTGTACCACGCAGTTGCGGCCCCGTGAACCACGCGCGTAGAAGCTCTATGAAGCCCGCCCGGAGTTCGGGGACGAGCCCGCAGGGCGATGTGCGGAATCTGCTTCCGGCGCGGCGGGCATGAAATCAGCCCGTCCGGCGCTTGAGGACGAGCCCGCAGGGCGATGTAGCGGCACGCAGGCCGACGGTGCGGATCAGGCTCCGTAAGCCCCGCTCAGCCCACGGGGTAAGCCCTGCTCAGCCCACGAGCCCCTTCGCGTCGCGAGCGAGCGCCGTGAGCCGGGAGATGGCGCGGAAGTACTTCTTCCGGTAGCCGCCCTTGAGCATCTCCTCGCTGAAGAGCCGGTCGAAGGGGAGGCCGGAGGCGAGTACCGGCACCTCACGGTCGTAGAGGCGGTCGGCGAGGACGACTAGACGCAGCGCCGTCGACTGGTCGGGCACCGGGGTGACACCGGTGAGGCAGACCGCCCGCAGGTCGTCCGTGAGCGCGCCATAGCGGCTCGGGTGCACCTTGGCCAGGTGGTCGAGGAGGTGCGGGAAGTCGTCGAGCGAAGCGCCCTGCGTGGCGTACGCGGCCTTCGTGACCTGCTCGTCGGAGTACGGCGGCGGAGCCTCGGGCAGGCCGCGGTGACGATAGTCGTCGCCGTCGATGCGCAGGGCGCGGAAGTGCGCGGACAGGCCCTGGATCTCGCGCAGGAAGTCGGCCGCGGCGAAGCGGCCCTCGCCGAGCTTGCCCGGCAGCGTGTTGGAGGTGGCGGCGAGGGCCACGCCCGCGTCGACCAGCTTGCCGAGCAGGGTGGAGACGAGCACCGTGTCGCCGGGGTCGTCGAGCTCGAACTCGTCGATGCAGAGCAGCCGGTGGCCGCTCAGGGTGCGCACCGTCTGCTGGAAACCGAGGGCGCCGACCAGATTGGTGAGCTCCACGAAGGTGCCGAAGGCCTTGAGGGACGGTTCGGCGGGCGTCGCGTGCCACAGGGAGGCGAGGAGATGGGTCTTGCCCACGCCGTAGCCGCCGTCGAGATAGACACCGCGCGGGCCGGCTGGCTTCTGCTCCGCCTTGCGCGAGAACCAGCGCCGCTTGCCCGTACCGCTCGCGTGCGCCCCGCCCAGCGTCCCCGCGAAGCCGCTGAGCACCCGCACGGCCTCGGCCTGGCTCGACTGCTGCGGGTCGGGCACGTAGGTCTCGAAGCGGGCCGACTGGAAGCGCGGCGGCGGCACCATCTCGGCGACCAGACGGTCGGCGGGTACATGCGGCTCGCGGGCGCACAGGGACAGCGGGGCGGGGTCCGCTATCGGACTCGTACCGGCTGCGGCGGGGGAGGAGGACGACACAGCTCTTAACTCTAAGGGCCGTGCGACACTGCGGGGCATGCGCAGCCTGTTCCCTGTGACCGACCAGACAGCAGACCGGGGCCGGGGGGCCGCAGACCCGGACGGGGAGCCCGAGGTCCTGGACGGCCGGGCCGCCGCCGACCGCGGTGACGCGCGCAGTGCCCCTGGTGGAGGCTTCGGATCCGACCGCGAGTGGAGCCTCGACGAGCTCGCCGACTGGTACGCGTATCCCCCCGGCGGTGAGCCCTGGCTGCGGGCGAACATGGTCTCCACGCTCGACGGCGCCGCCCATCACGAGGGGCGTTCGCAGCCCATCTCCAGCCCCGCCGACATGCGGATCTTCGGCACGCTGCGAGGGCTGGCGGACGCGGTCGTCGTCGGCGCCGAAACGGTACGCCAAGAGGGGTACCGCCCGGCACGCGCGCGTGCGTCCTTCGGCGCCCGCCGTACCGCCGCGGGCCAGGGCGAGGCGCCCGCCATCGCGGTGATCAGCGCCAGTCTCGACCTGGACTTCTCGCTGCCGCTCTTCACCTCGCCGCTGGTGCCGACCCTGCTGCTCACCGGTGCCGCCGCGTCCACCGCGCGCAAGAAGGCGGCGGAGGCGGCCGGCGCCCAGGTGGTGATCGCCGGGGAAGGACCGGGCGTGGACCCCGCGCGGGCGGTGCACGCCCTGGCCGAGCGCGGTCTGACCCGGCTGCTCACCGAGGGCGGGCCGAAGCTGCTCGGGCAGTTCGTGGCGGCCGGGGTCCTGGACGAGCTGTGTCTGACCGTCGCGCCGATGCTCACGGCCGGGGACGCACAGCGGATCGGGGGCGGTCCGGCGATGGCCGTTCCGGAACGGCTCGCCCTCGCCTCGGTCCTGGAGGAGGACGGGTTTCTGTTCACCCGCTACCGTCGAACCTGACAATCAGCGGAATGTGCCGTTCCGTTTCTCTGCCGATGGGCAGACTAGGACTGGTCTCTCCCCGTCGGGATACGGGGAAGGATGGTTTCCGCAGGGCCGTTCGCGGCCCCCGAGGAGAAGGGCGCCCGTCGTGTCGTTCACGAGCGTTTTGATGATCGAGCAGCCGCTGTCGCCGACGGACGTGGAATTCGTCTCCACGCTGCACGGTGACGAGGTGGTCTCCTTTGTCGTCCTGATGCAGCCGCGCGGCGACCAGGACCGCCTGCTCCGTGCCATCGACGACGTCGCGCTCGGCGAGTTCGAGGAAGCCGTACGCGAGGGAGACGAGCCCGAGGGCGCGGATGCCAAGGACCCCGCCCGGCGGGCCCTGGCGCACTCCCTGCAGGCACTGCGGGACGCGGGCAGCGAAGCCGTCGGCCATATCGTCGAGGACCACCCCATCGACTTCCTGAAGTCGATCACCCAGGAGACCGGGGCGGACGAGGTGATCGTCATGACGATGCCGCACTACGTGGAGGAGTTCTTCCACCGCGACTGGGCCTCCAAGGCCCGGCACAAGGTCGACGTCCCGGTGCTCAAGGTCTACGCGCACAGCGAATAGGCTGGGGGCTGCCCCCGCCCGCCGGCCAAGGCGTGTGCGGGGGCCCGCCCGTCGACGTAGAACCGTGCTGCCCAGGAGATGTACATGACCCCCGGCCTGCCCCCCGCCATGGACCGACCGCACTTCATCGGTATCGGCGGCGCCGGAATGTCGGGCATCGCGAAGATCCTCGCCCAGCGCGGCGCGAAGGTCGCGGGCAGTGACGCGCGCGAGTCGGCGACCGCCGACGCGCTGCGCGAGCGCGGTGCGACGGTGCACATCGGCCATGACGCGGCGCACCTGGCCGAGGACGCCTCGGCCGTCGTCGTCTCCTCCGCGATCCGCGAGGACAACCCGGAGCTGACCGCCGCCAAGGAGCGCGGCATCCCGGTCGTGCACCGCTCCGACGCCCTCGCGTCCCTGATGAACGGCCTGCGCCCGATCGCGGTCGCGGGCACGCACGGCAAGACGACCACGACGTCGATGCTCGCGGTCTCCCTCTCCGCCCTCGGCCTCGACCCGTCCTACGCCATCGGCGGCGACCTGGACGCCCCCGGCTCCAACGCCGACCACGGCGAGGGCGAGATCTTCGTCGCCGAGGCCGACGAGTCGGACCGCAGCTTCCACAAGTACGCCCCCGAGGTCGCCATCGTCCTCAACGTCGAGCTCGACCACCACGCCAACTACGCGTCGATGGACGAGATCTACGACTCCTTCGAGACCTTCGCCGGGAAGATCGTCCCCGGCGGCACCCTGGTCATCGCCGCCGACCAGCCGGGCGCGGTCGAACTGACCCGCCGCATCCGCGATCTGTCGTCCCTGAACGTGGTGACGTACGGCGAGGCGCAGGACGCCGACGTACGGATCCACAAGGTCACCGCGCGCGGTCTGACCAGCGAGGTCACGGTCCTCATCGGCGGGAAGCTGCTCACCTTCACCGTCTCGGTCCCCGGCCGCCACTACGCCCACAACGCGGTCGCCGCGCTCGCCGCCGGTGTCGCCCTCGGCATCCCGGCCCACAATCTGGCCTCGGCCCTCGGCAAGTACACCGGCGTCAAGCGCCGCCTCCAGCTCAAGGGCGAGGCGGCGGGCGTCCAGGTCATCGACTCCTACGCGCACCACCCCACGGAGATGACCGCCGACCTGGAGGCCATCCGCGGCGCGGCCGGCGACTCCCGGATCCTGGTCGTCTTCCAGCCCCACCTCTTCTCCCGTACGCAGGAACTCGGCGTCGAGATGGGCCAGTCCCTGGCCCTCGCGGACCGCTCGGTGGTCCTGGACATCTATCCGGCCCGCGAGGACCCGATCCCCGGCATCACCAGCGACCTCATCATCGACGCGGCCCGCGCGGCCGGCGCGGACGTGACCGCCGAGCACTCCAAGGACGCCGTCGCGGACGTGATCGCGGGAATGGCCCGCCCCGGTGATCTCGTTCTCACCATGGGCGCGGGCGACGTGACGGACCTCGGCCCGAAGATCCTGGACCGTCTGTCCAACTGAGCCCGTCTGCCGATCCGAGGGGACCGATCACATGGCGTACGACGTCGAAAAGCCCGACGAGCAGTGGCGCGAGGAACTGACCTCGGCCGAATACGCGGTGCTGCGCCAGGCCGGCACGGAGCCCGCGTTCACCGGTGAGTACACGGACACCAAGACGCAGGGCGTCTACTCCTGCCGCGCCTGCGGAGCCGAACTCTTCACCTCGGGGACGAAGTTCGAGTCCCACTGCGGCTGGCCGTCGTTCTTCGACCCGAAGGACACCGACGCGGTCGAACTCATCGAGGACCGCTCGCACGGGATGGTGCGGACCGAGGTGCGCTGCGCGAAGTGCGGCTCGCACCTTGGGCATGTGTTCGAGGGCGAGGGGTATCCGACGCCGACCGATCAGCGGTACTGCATCAACTCGATCTCGCTGCGGCTGAGGCCTGAGGCCTGACGTCTGGGGCCCGACGTCTGAGGGCGTGCCGTCCCGGCGCCGTGGTGGTGGCGCCGGGGCGGGTGGTCGGTTCGGTCAGAACGTCAGTTTCCAGCTGTTGATGTAGCCCGTGTCCTGCGCCGCCACGTCCTGGACGCGCAGGTTCCAGGTGCCGTTGGCGGATTCCGCCGAGGCGTTGACCGTGTAGGTCGCGATGACGTTGTCCGCCGAGTCGTTGGCGCTTGAGTTCTTCAGGCGGTAGGCCGTGCCGTCGGGTGCGATGAGGTCGACGACCAGGTCGCCGCGCCAGGTGTGGCGGATGTCGACGCCGACCTGGAGGGCGGCGGGGGCGTTGCCGGTGCGGCCGGTGACGGAGACGGGGGAGCTGACCGCGGCGGCGTTGTCGGGGATCGCGACGTCGGCGGTGTTCTCGTAGACGTCGCCCGGCGGGGGCGTGGAGCCCGCTCCCAGGGTCCAGATCGCATGCGCAACGGCGTCGCTGTTGCGGTCGAGGGCCGTGTCGTTGATGTTCGCCGTCGTGTCGCAGGACGAGTGGTAGCAGCGGTCGAAGGCCTGGCCCGCGGTGCCGCCCCACTTCTGGGCCTGGGCACTGGTCTTGGTGCGGCTCGCGCCGGTGAACAGACCGCCCACCGGGATGCCCACGTTCTTGAACGAGGCGTGGTCGGAGCGGCCGTCGCCCTCGGTCTCGATCTCCGTCGGGACGTTCAGGCCGGCGAAGAAGTCCTTGAAGGTCTTCTCGATCGTCGGGTCGTCGTCGTAGACGAAGTAGCCGGGGTTGGGGGAGCCGATCATGTCGAAGTTCAGATAGCCGGTGATCTTCGAACGCTCCGTGGCCGGAAGGGAGTTGACGTAGTTCTTCGAGCCGACCAGACCGAGCTCCTCCGCGCCCCACCAGGCGAAGCGCAGATGCTTCGTGGGCTTGAGCTGCTCGCGGGAGACGGCGAGCGCCGTTTCGAGTACGGCGGCGGAGCCGGAGCCGTTGTCGTTGATGCCGGGCCCCGAGGTCACGCTGTCGAGATGGCCGCCGGCCATGAGCACCTGGTTGGCGTCGCCGCCCGGCCAGTCGGCGATCAGGTTGTAGCCGGTGGCGCCGTTGTACGTGAACTGCTTGACCGATGTGGTGTAGCCCGCGGCGTCCAGCTTCGCCTTCGCGTAGTCGATGGAGGCCTTGTAGCCGGGGCGGCCGTGGGCGCGGCTGCCGCCGTTGGCCGAGGCTATGGACTGGAACTGGGACAGATGCGCCTTGACGTTGGCCAGCGGGATGTCGGGTGCGGCCACGGTCGGGGCGGGGGCGGCGGTCGCCATCGGGGCCACGAGCAGACCGGCGAGGGTGACTGCGGCGGTGGCGCCGACGGCGCTCCGTCTGGAAAGACGGGGGAGGCTGCGGAGTCGTATGGGGTGTCTCATGCGGGGGCTCCCGGTTCCGGAGGAAGGAGTGCTCGAAGGAGTCGTGCTCGAAGAAGTCGTGCGTGAGGAACTCGTGCGTGAGGAACGGAAGCCTGATGCTCGGGGCGGGCTGACTCTCCGTCAAGGGCACAATCGCGTCAGAATGCGGTCAGGGCCGTCCGTAATCCGGACGCCTCTGACGGTGCTCCGGGGAGGGAGTGACGGTGTGGCGGGAGCGGGGGACGAAGGGCCGGAGCCGCCTCGCCGACCGGGCGGCTCCGGCCCCCTGTCCTCGCCGACAGCCCCGAACGGGCCGAACTCCCGCGTGCCCGGTGCCGGGAGGACTCGCGTGAGGGCGGAAGGAGGGGGAAGCCCCCACGCGTGAACATGGTCGCCGGGACCCAACAGCGGGGCTTTGGAGGGGAGTTGGGAGAGCAACCCCGAACAGGCAGAGTCAGACAGGTCTGTCTCTGCCGACCTGGATCTACCATGGCAGCACTACGGGGGCCTGTCCACGCCCCCGAGGCACGACGACTGCAGGGCGCCATGACGAGAGAGCCACCGGAAGCCGCCCCGGGCCTGTCCGGGTCCCGTGGACGCATACCGGATACCGGCGCGGGCCCCGTGGGTTCCGAGGGGCCCGCGGGCCCGGCGAAGCCCCGTGAGCGCATCCTGGAAGTCGCCTACGACCTGTTCTCCCGGCGCGGCATACGCGCGGTGGGGGTGGACGAGGTGATCGCCCGCTCCGGCGTCGCCAAGGCCACCCTCTACCGGCACTTCCCGTCCAAGGACGAGCTGGTCCTGGCCTTCCTGCGGCTGCGCGAGGAGCGCTGGACCCTGGGCATGGTCGCGGCCGAGGCGCGGCGCCGCGGGGCCACGCCGACCGAGCAACTCCTCGCCATCTTCGATGTGTTCGACGACTGGTTCCGCACACCGGGCTTCGACGCGTGCTCGTTCATCAACGTCCTCCTGGAGATGCGGCCCGAGCACCCCCTGGGCCGCGCCAGCATCCACTACCTGGAGAACATCCGGGGACTGGTGCGCGGCCTGGCCGAGGAGGCGGGACTCAGCCGTGCCGAGGAGTTCGCCCGCTCCTGGCACATCCTGATGAAGGGGTCGATCATCTCCGCGACGGAGGGCGACGCGGACGCGGCCCGGCGGGCCAAGGGCATGGCCCGCTATCTGATCGCCGACCATCGGGCACCTGTGTAGCCGCGTCCGCTAAAAGGGGCACTCGTCAGAGCTTCACGCCGACCCCGCCGAACATCGCCACGTCCTCGGCCGCCTCGTCCGCCGCGGCCTCGGGTGTGCCGGGGCGCGGGTGCCAGCGGCTGCAGGAGACCACGCCCGGACCGAGCAGCTCAAGGCCGTCGAAGAAACGGGTGACTTGGGTGGGGGTGCGCTGGGTGAGGCGCGGTGTGCCGTGCTCGTTCCAGAACGCCACGGCCGCGTCCACGTCCGGCATCGCGGGGCTGGTGATCGTATGCGAGAGGACGAGATGGCTGCCGGGCGCGAGGGCGTCCATGAGGCGGCGTACGACCGCGTGGGCCTCGGCGTCCTCCTCGATGAAGATGACGACACCGAGCAGCACCAGGGCCACCGGGCGGCTCAGGTCGAGGGTCCGGGCCGCGTGCTCCAGGATCGTGTCCGCGTCCCGCAGATCGGCGTCCAGGTAGTCGGTGCGGCCCTCCGGGGTGCTGGTCAGCAGGGCGCGGGCGTGCGCGAGCACCAGGGGGTCGTTGTCGACGTACACGACCCGCGACTCCGGGGCCAGGCCCTGGGCGACCTCGTGGGTGTTGTCGGCGGTGGGCAGGCCCGTGCCGACGTCCAGGAACTGGCGGATCCCCGCCTCGCCGACGAGATGGCGGACAGCGGCGCCCAGGAAACGGCGGTCGGCGCGGGCGTACTCGCCGATGCCCGGGTGCAGCTCGCGTATCCGGTCGCCCGCCGCGCGGTCCACCTCGTAGTTGTCCTTGCCGCCCAGCCAGTAGTTCCAGATCCGGGCGGTGTGCGGCTGCGCGGTGTTGATCCGGGCACGCAGTTCGTCGGGGGAGGGGGAGGGGGTGTCGGGCACGGGCTCTCCTGGGGTCCTCGGGTCCTCGTCGTGATCCTCAACGGCCAATCTAGAAGCACTGGTCGGCGCCCTGGCGCGCGGGGCGCCCCGCACCCGTCGGGAACCGCTCTGCCCTGGGCAGATCTGCTGCGGGCCGAGATCGCTGTCGCGGCGGTGCGGGCGGGCCGAAGGTGGAAGCACACAGCCGCAACGGCCAGGAGGAAAGAGATGGCAGCACCGCTCGCCGCCGGATGGAATCCGGCGTTCAGCCCGCGGGCCGAGGAGGGGGACACCGCCCCCACCCGGTTCGACGACCACCTCGCCGCCCAACTGCTCGGGCAGCGGATCATCGTGCTCGGCACCCAGGTCGACGAGGTCTCCGCGAACCGGGTCTGCGCACAGATGCTGCTGCTCTCGGCGGAGGACCCGCGCACCGACATCAGCCTCTACATCAACAGCCCCGGCGGCTCCGTGCACGCCGGGCTCGCGATCCACGACACGATGCAGCTGATCCCGAACGACGTGTCGACGCTCGCCATGGGATTCGCGGCCAGCATGGGGCAGTTCCTGCTCGCGGTGGGCACCCGGGGCAAGCGGTACGCGCTGCCCAACGCGCGGATCATGATGCACCAGCCGTCCGCCGGGATCGGCGGCGCCGTCGCCGACATCGAGATCCAGGCCGAGAACCTGGAGTTCATGAAGCGGTCCATCGAGCGGATCACCGCCGAGCACACCGGGCAGAGCCCGGAGACCATCTCACGTGACGGCGACCGCGACCGCTGGTTCACCGCCGAACAGGCCAAGGACTACGGCATGGTCGACCAGGTCCTCACTTCACTCACCGACGTACGGCCCGCGGCGGCCAGGCAGCGCAGGGGGTTCTGAGATGGGCTCGACACACACGTACGGCCTGACGATGGGCTCGTACACGATCCCGAACGTCGTCGAGCGCACCCCGCAGGGCGAGCGTTCCTACGATGTCTTCAGCCGGCTGCTCTCCGAGCGGATCATCTTCCTCGGCACCGAGATCGACGACGGCGTCGCCAATGTCGTGATCGCGCAGCTGCTCCACCTGGAGGCGTCGAACCCGGGACAGGAGATCGCGATCTACATCAACTCGCCCGGCGGATCGTTCACTTCGCTGATGGCGATCTACGACACGATGACCTTCGTCGGCGCCCCGATCTCCACCTTCTGCGTCGGCCAGGCCGCCTCCACCGCGGCCGTGCTGCTCGCCGGCGGCGACCAGGGACGGCGGTTCGTCCTTGAGCACGCCCGGGTGCTGCTCGGGCAGCCCGCCACCGGCGGACAGCGCGGCACGGTGTCCGATCTCAGCCTGCAGGCCAAGGAGATGCTCCGGATCCGCTCGCAGATCGAGGAGGTACTCGCCCGGCACACCCAGCACGACACGGCGACGCTGCGCGCGGACATGGACCGCGACAAGGTGTTCACCGCGCAGGAGGCGGTGGCGTACGGGATCGCCGACGAAGTGCTCAGCCGCAGGGTCATGGGGGAGCGGTTCGCGGCCTGAGGCTCGAACGTCGCAGCGCGCGGGGCGACTTGGGGGGGTGCCGTGCCCTACGCCGCCAGGCGGATGTCGTACGCGGACATGCCGGCGCCGTACGTGGGCACGCGCGCGTCGCCGCGTGCGATGCTCGCGGTCGGGCCCGCGCGCCGCGCGCCGGTCATCCGGCCCGCTCCCGTGAGCCGGACGACTTCCTCCTGGCCCCGGCCCAGGAGATCGGCCAGGCTCAGGCCGAGCGCGTGCGCGGCGGCCGCGAGAACCTCGGACGAGGCCTCCTTGCGGCCGCGCTCCACCTCGGACAGATACGGCATCGAGATGCGGGCGGCCTCGGCCACCTCCTTCAGGGTGCGCTCCTGCTCCAGGCGTTCGCGGCGCAAGACGTCGCCCACGACATCCCGCCACAGGGGCTCCTTGGCGCCGGGCACCGGAGCGGGCACCGGCGCCACGGCCGGGCGGCGCAGGGGGATGACACGGGCTTCGTCGGCCTTCTGAGGCTCAGGGCTGCTCACCTCTCCAGCCTAGGAGGGCCGGGTGCGGTGCGGGGCGGGAACACGTTCTGCCCTCAGCGAAGGAGCTTCAGCGAAGGGGCCTCGGTGGCGGGTTCTCCTAAGTCCGTCGGCGGTGGCTGAAAAGGGCCGAAACGGGCGTGTAAAAGAGAAGCACTTGAATGGCGGGGCAGCGCGAACCGCGCCCCGCTGGCGTGCATTGCGGATTACTCGGGCGTCCTGCTACCAACAACAACTACATAAATGAGACAGGGGAGTTCACGTGCCCGAGGCCGTAAAGAGATTCCCGCTCAACCCCGTTCAGCGCACCCATCTCGGCCTCTGGCGGGAGCGGACGCCCCAGGAAGTCCTCAAGGTCTGCGAACCGGTTCCCCCGGGCACCACGGAGCACGCCGTGCGCGAGGCCGTGGACACCCTCCTGGCCCGGCACGAGGGGCTGCGCGCCGTACTCGTGCCCGGACCGCGAGCCGACGCCCCTGATCAGGCGATACGCCCGGCCGCCGCGGCCGCGGCCGAGCTGCCCGTGACGCGCGTCGAGGTGCCGCAGGACATCGGCCCGGAGGCGTACGAGGCGTACGAGGCGTACGAGGCGTACGCCGAGACGCTGCCGGCGGTGGCCGTCGACCCCGAGCGCGGCGCGGTCCACTGCGTGATCCACCGGCGTGAGGGGCGGCCGCTCGCCGTCGGCCTGTGGCTCTCGCATCTGTTCGTCGACGGGCTCGGCGCCCAGACCGTCGCGCGCGACCTGGCGCTGCTGCTCGCCGGGGAACCACTGCCCGAAGTGCCCGAACGCGCCCAGGCGGGCGCCCTGTCCTGTGCGGGCGCCAGCGCCGAACGGCGGATCGCCACGAGCACCGAGCACTGGCTTCACCACCTGGCGGCGGCCCCGCGTGCCTGCACCTACTCCGGCGCCGACCGGCGCCCGGAGGAGGAGTTCCGTACGTACAAACGGGTCCTCACGGGGGCGGACGTCGCCGCCGTGTCCGAGGCCTGCCGGGCGCTGCGCGTCACCGCCGAGACGCTGTGGACGACCGCGCTCAGCGTGCTCGTCGGCGCCTGGACCGGCCGGCACGAGCACGTCGTCCGCTGTGTCACCGCCAATCGTTTCCACCCCGACGAGATGGGCGCCGTGGCCCAGTTGGCGAGCGGCGTGTATCTGCATATCCCGGGGAGTTCCGCGGATTCCCTGACCGACCGCCTCGCCCAGGTCTTCAAAGTGCGCGTCGGCTCCTGGACGAAGGGCCTCTACGACCCCGGTGAACTCCTCGAGCGCCTCGACGACCCGGCCGTCAGAGCGGGCGCCGAGTTCCGCCCCGCATTTGAGATCAACTACATTCCCGCGCTTTTCGGCGGCCGCGACACCATGGCCCCCGCCATCCCCGCCGGACGTGAGAGCTCCCGGAACAGGCCCGCGCCGCCGGGCCGTGCCGACCTCGCCGCCCTGATCACCGAGGGCGCCGGCGGTGCGCTGTCGGTGACCCTCAGCGCCGCCCCGCCGGTGTGGCGTGAGCGGCCCGTCGAGGAACTCGTGGACGAACTGGCCGCCGTCCTGCAGCTGTTGTGCACGGGCGCGCAGGGAGCCGTGGCCGAGGTGCCGGTCAAGCCGTTCGACGCGGCGGCCGAACTCGTCGTGGGCCACCACAGCGGGGTCGCCTACGACGCGGCCCTGACCCGGCGGATGATCCTGGACGTCCCGGGCGTGACCGACTGCCGCCTGCGGCTGAGCGCGGACGGCGTTGTCGGCGCTGGTGACCGTGCCGGTGCCCGCGCGGAGAGCGGTGGCGGCCGGATGCGTCTGGTCGCGACCGTCACAGCCGAGAACGCGCTCCTGACCGCGCGCGAACTCGCCGAGCGGTGCGCGCGGCGGCAGCGTGAGCTGTCGGGGGTGATCGTGCCGGACGAGTTCGCGGTGCGGCCCGTGGGCGCGCCTGCGGAGGCGTGAGGGTCGCTCAGGCATGAGGGCCGCGGAGGCGTGAGGGCCGCGTACGCACCGTGCGGCCAGAGGCACTCTTGACGGGCCCGGACGGAATATGACTGGCTGTCAGATACGGCGTAACGCACGGCCGTTCACCCGCCCGGGAGGAGCCACGCCATGAGCACGACGGTGCCGGACAGCGGTACGTACCCGTTCCCGCCCGGAGCGTACGGCGGCTGTCCGATGGCCTACCGGGAGCGGCGCGAGACCGCTCCGGTCAGCACCATCACCCTGCCGAGCGGCGACGAAGTGCTCCTGGCCACCCGCTTCGACGACATCCGCGAGGTGCACACCAGCCAGCATTTCTCCCGCAATCTGCGCTACCCCGGCGCCCCGCGCATGCTCGCCGCCGCGGACTTCGGCGAGGACCCGAACTCCCTGACCAACATGGACCCGCCCGAGCACGCCCGGCTTCGCCGCATCGTGCAGGGCGCGTTCACGCCACGGGCCGCCGAGAAGTGGCGGCCGCAGATCACGGAGATCGCCGAAGGCCTGCTCGACACGATGCTCGACGCCGGCCCGCCCGCCGATCTGCGCTCCGCCTTCGCCTTCCCGCTCCCGGTGGAGGTGATCTGCCGGCTCCTCGGCGTGCCGGCGCAGGACAGCCCGCTGTTCCGCAAGTGGTCGGACCTGCTGCTCTCCCTGACGGCCGCCGACACCGACGAGCGCATGCGCGCGGGCCTCGACTTCTCCGCGTACGTCGACGGACTCATCGCCGATCACCGGCGCCGGCCGCGCGCCGACCTCATCGACGATCTGATCGCGGCCCGTGACGAGGACGCCGAACGCCTCAGCGGCGACGAACTGGCCAATATGGTCCGCGGGTTGATCATCGCCGGGCACGAGACCACCGCCAACGTCATCTCACGCGGGACCCTCGCCCTCCTTCGTCACCCCGGCCGGCTGGCCGCGCTGCGCGCCGCACCCGAGCGCGTCGCGGACACGGTCGAAGAGATCCTGCGGGTCGAGATTCCCGGCCACGGGGCGCTGCTCCGGGTGGCGAAGCAGGAGGTGCGGCTTCCGTCGGGTGCCGTGGTCGGCAAGGGGCAGGGCATCCTCGCGCCGTTCGTCGCGGCCAACCAGGACCCGCGGCGCTTCCCCGAACCGGAGACCTTCGACCCGGACCGCGCCGACAACCGGCATGTGTCCTTCGGCATCGGACCGCACTACTGCCTCGGCGCCAATCTGGCCCGGGTCGAGCTCCAGGTCGCCGTGGCCGCCGTGGCGCGCCGTCTGCCCGGTCTCGAACTCGCCGTACCAGAGAGTGAGTTGACGTGGGCGGCGGGCAGTCGCGTGTGCGGCCTTGAGGCGCTGCCGGTCACGTGGTGAGCCTGCCGGTCACGTGGTGAGCCTGTCGGTCACGTGGTGAGCCGCGCGCGGCGAAGGCGGGCGGAGGCGTTCAGGCGGACTTCTCGTGCGGTCCGGTCTCGTCGCGCGGCACCAGCGTCGGGTTGACGTTGTCGAGCACGGTGTCACGGCTGACCACCACGCGCGCCACGTCGTCGCGGCTCGGCACCTCGTACATCACGTTCAGGAGCACCTCTTCGAGGATCGTGCGGGCCGCCCGCGCGCCGGTGCGGCGCAGCAGGGCCTGCTCGGCGATGGCCTCGATGGCGTCGTCGGTGAACTCGAGCTCCACGCCGTCCATTTCGAACAGCTTCTGGTACTGCTTCAGGAGCGCGTTGCGCGGTTCGGTGAGGATACGGACCAGGGCGGTGCGGTCCAGCGGGTCGACCGCCGTCATCATCGGCAGCCGGCCCACGATCTCCGGGATCAGGCCGAACTTCAGCAGGTCCTGTGGCTGCACTCCGGCGAAGGGTCGCTCGGCGAGGTTCGGCTGACCCGGCTGCTCGGGGCGCGGCGCCATCGTGAAGCCGATGCCCTTGCTGCCCGAGCGCTGCTCGATGATCCGCTCGAGGCCGGAGAAGGCGCCGCCCACGATGAAGAGCACCTGGGACGTGTCGAACTGGATGAACTCCTGCTGCGGATGCTTGCGTCCGCCCTGCGGCGGCACCGACGCGACCGTGCCCTCAAGGATCTTCAGGAGGGCCTGCTGCACGCCCTCGCCCGACACGTCCCGCATGATCGAGGGGTTCTCGCTCTTGCGGGCCACCTTGTCGATCTCGTCGATGTAGATGATGCCGTTCTGGGCCTTCTCCACGTCGTAGTCGGCGGCCTGGAGGAGCTTGAGGAGGATGTTCTCCACGTCCTCGCCCACATAGCCCGCCTCGGTCAGGGCTGTGGCGTCGCCGATCGCGAACGGCACGTCGAGCATCCGCGCAAGCGTCTGCACGAGATACGTCTTGCCGCAGCCGGTCGGCCCGATCAGCAGGATGTTGGACTTGCCGAGCTCCACGGGCTCGGGAGCCCCGACCGTCGAGGGGTGCTGGCGGCCGCCCTGCTCGCCGTCCTGCCGGATGCGCTTGTAGTGGTTGTAGACCGCGACCGACAGCGTCTTCTTGGCGTCCTCCTGCCCGATGACGTACTGCTCGAGGAACGTGAAGATCTCTACAGGCGTGGGCAGTTCACGCGGCTCGCCCTGCGCGGTCTCCTCCGCCTCCTCCGCGATGAGCTCATTGCACAGGCCCACGCACTCGTCACAGATGCAGATGCCGCTGGGGCCCGCGATGAGCTTCCTGACCTGCTTCTGACTCTTGCCGCAGAAGGTGCACTTCAGCAGGGATTCGCTGTCGCCGATACGTGCCACTCGTACCTCAAATGCCTGGATCCTCAAATGCCGGGATCAGATGACGCCACCATGTGAAAGGAACGGTATCTTGACCCGCGACGGACGGCAATGTGTGCCGACTGCCGTGCGGCGCCGAGGCGTTGACGCGGACGGCAATGCATACAGGCATGAACGAGTGAGGGCAATGGGCCGGCTCAGCAGGGCGCAGCTGCAGGAGCGCAATCGCGCCAAAGTGCTCGCCGCCGCCAGGGAGGAGTTCGCCGCACGCGGCTTCCCCGGCGCGAAGGTCGACGGCATCGCCGAGCGCGCGGGCCTGACCCGCGGCGCGGTCTACTCCAACTTCCCCGGCAAACGGGCCCTCTACTTCGCGGTCCTCGCGGAACTCGCCGAACGCACCCCGCGCTCCGCCGCAGCCGCGCAGCCGGGCCGCACCCGCAGGACGGCGCTCGGCGCGTTCGCCCGCGCCTGGGTCGGACGGCTGCCGCTCGCCGACGAGCGCGGCGATGCCAGGCTCGGTGCGTACCTGATGTCCGAAGTGCTGGTCGAGGAGCGGATCCGGATGCCGTTCGCGCAGCTCATGAAGGTCGACGCGGTGCTGCTCGGGCTCGCCGTCGAACAGCTGCGGCCCGCCGAGCGGTTGCGCCCCGGCGGCCGCGAACGCCTCGTGGGTGTGGCCGAATCCGTGCTCACCACTCTGCACGGCGCACGCCAACTCGCCGACGCGGCACCCGGGTTCTCCGAGCCCTTCCATGTCGTCGCGGCCTGTGAACGCCTCGCCGACCTCGACCTGGACGATGTCTGGGACCCGCCGCACCTGCCGTACGTACCCAAGGCCCGCCCTGTCGACGAGGAGTGGGCGCCGCCGGGTCCGGTGACGGACGCCGTGAGCGGCAGGCCGGTGCGGCTCGACGGCGACGGCGTCCTCGCGGTCCTCGGCCTGCACCGCCTGGAGGCCGTCGAGGAGGCGGTGCGCGCCGCACCGGACGGGGCCGCCGTCACGGCGGTCCTCGTCACCGGCGACCCGGACGAACTGGTGCCGCTGGCCCGCCTCGCCGTCGCCGAGGTCGTCGCCTGCCTGCGCCACGCCTTCCCGGCCGCCGCCTGGCCGCGCCTCCGTCTGGTCTACGACGGACAGGGTGTTCTCGCCGATGCGGCGGGCGTACCCGCGGTGAGCGACGGTACGGAGGCGGCGGTACGCATCGAGGGCGGCCGGATCGTCGCACGCGCCGACGGGCGGGGGGCGTGTCACGCGGCGGCCGTGTGGCGGGTCGCGTCCGCGGATCCGGGGTCCGCCGACGCGACGACGATGCAGGGCTCCGCCCAAGTGACGGCGATGACGGCGATGCGGGGCTCCGCCGAAGTGGCGCCCTGAAGGCCCGCTGCTCGCCGACCGGGCCGCCGACCGCTGTGACGTCCCTGTACCGGCCGGTCCGGGCCCGTCCCGGCCCGCTGACGTGACGCCGGCGGGACGCTGAATTCGCCGGTCCGACGCCGTATCGAAGCGGCGGGTCGTTCGTTTCCCTTCGTGTGATCGTCTTTCGCGATCATGACCGGTGGCCGCCCCGCGCGGCCACGTCCAGGACCGGCCGGGGGCCGCACACCGTACGTCCTCGGTGGCGCGGCCCCTGGTCACGGGTGGGCCACAGCCCCTGAAGGCGAGGAGCCGTGTGTGATCGGTTGGCCGTCCCTGACCGGACTCGGCTTCGGAGTCCTCGCGCTGTGTCCCGTCGACGGCGGAGCCGGGCTCGGGGCCACCGTCGACGGAGTCCTTGAGGCCACCGTCGCAGGCCGGGTCGGCTTATGCGCACCCGAGGGCGGTCCGGAGAAGCCGGTCCTGACGGTCGAGGGTGAGGCGCTGGTCTCGGTGCCCCCTACGGACCGCCCCGTTCCGCCGCCTCCTCCTCCACCTGCCCGGCCCGAACCGCCGCCGGTCGAGTCCATGCCGCCGGACGTGCCGCCTGTGCCGCCCGCGCCGGATCCAGAGGATGTGCCGACGCCCACGCCTCCGCCGCGCCCGCCCGCACCGGGCCCCGCGCTCCCCGAGGCCGCCGTGCCGGCCGAGCCCGCACCGGTCGCGCCCCCACCTGTCGTGCCCCGGGCCGAGGACGGGCCGCGCGCGGAGCCCGCCGACCGGGCCTTCGCCGTACGCCCCTACCGCAGCACTGTGCTGCGGCGCCCCGGCCCCGACGGGATGTCCCCGGTCACGATGATGGTCGTCATGACCGTCCCCGCCGTCCTCGCGGCGGCGGCGCTGCGCCCGCACTCGTCGGGCTCCGGAGGCCGCCGCTCGGCCTCATGACCGGCCCCAACTCGGCGTAGGCACATCGGACTTGGCTGATATCGACCCGTACTTGCCTCGCCCCGACCCGCACTTGCCCCGTACAGACCCGTCCGATATCCACTCGCCCGACACCGACTTGGAGCCCTCTCGTGTCCGAATGGCTGGTCCTGACCCTCGCCATGACGCTGGTCTGCGCCCTGGTCCTCACCATCACGCTGATCCGGCACCGCAAGGCGGCGGACGAGGACACCAGTGAGACGCCCGACGTCATCGAGTACATGGTCATGATGGTCGGCGTGGTCTACGCGATCGTCCTCGGTCTGGCCATCGCCGGCGTCTGGGAGGCCCGCAACGCCGCCGAGGACTCCGTGCGCCGCGAGGCCCAGGCGCTGTACGAGGTCACCCAGCGCTCCCAGGTCTATCCGCAGGAGGTGCGCGAGCGCAGGCGCGACGAGGTCGACGCGTATGTCTCGCATGTCGTCACCGCGGAGTGGCCGCAGATGACCCGGCACCAGGCGGTGCCCGAACGGGGCGCGGTGCTGCTCGACCGGCTGCGTACCGACATCACTCAGCAGGCGCCGGGCGATGAGCTCCAGGCCCAGGCGTACCAGCCGCTGCTCGACCAGATCGCCATCGCCGACGATGCCCGGCACGCCCGTACGCAGAGTGCGGAGTCCACGCTTCCCGGAGTCGTCTGGTTCGGGCTCGTCACCGGTGGCGTGGTGACCATCGGCCTGATCTTCACGCTGCAGATCCGCCGCTCCTCGCGGGAGCTCCTGCTCGCCGGGCTCTTCAGCGCCCTCATCGTGTTCCTGCTCTTCCTGGTGTGGAGCTTCGACGCGCCCTTCGGCCGGTCGGGGACCGAAGCGGCGGCGCCCTTCGAGGAGTTGTTCCCGACCGCCGTGGCGGCGGCCGCCGGGCCGTAGCGTGCCGCGGGCCGTACGGGGACGGGCGCGTGCCGCGGGCCGTACGGGGACGGGCGCGTGCCGCGGGCCGTGCGCAGGGGAGCGCGGCCGCCGCCGGGTGCCGGTCAGTTCCCGGCGGCGGCCGCGGGCTCCACGGCCAGGCACGGCCGCGGAGCTGGTCACCCTGGACGGGGTCGGGACGGGGCCGTCGGCGCCGCCCATCGGCCATGACTGGCTCGCGCCGGCGAACCCCCACCCGTCCGGGGTGGCAGGGACGCCGAGTACCCGTGGCATCGGACTCGACACGGGCATGTGACCCTGGGATCCGATCAGTCGGCCCACCGGGTGCTTTGTGTGCTTCTGGGCGCGAACGCCCGTCCGGAACCGTCGAACGTACCCCTGAATTTCTCCTTGAACGCAGTTCCCGAAGAGCCCTGGAGGCCCGCTTGTCCCGCCGTACGCCCCCTGTCGCCGGCACCTCACGGGATGCGCGGGCCGAGCGGCCCGAACGGGCCTTTCCCGCGCCGAACGGCGTCGTCGGGGTCGGGGTCATCGTGGTCGACGCGCGCGGGCGCGTGCTCCTCGGGCTCGGGCACGACGGGCGCTGGGAGCTGCCGGGCGGCAAGGTCGACGCGGGCGAGGGCTTCGAGGAGACGGCCGTACGCGAACTGGCCGAGGAGACAGGCCTGTCGGTGGACCGCGCGGCGGTACGGATCGTCGCCGTACTCGTCGACGGAAAGCAGGGCGTGACCCGGCTGTCCGCGGCGGCGGTGGTCCAGGTGGAGTCGGGCACCCCTGAGGTGACCGAGCCGGACAAGATCGTGCGCTGGTCGTGGACCGAGCCGGGGGCGCTGCCGGACGATCTCTTCGAGCCGTCCGCCGGGGTGCTCGCCGCCTGGCGGCCCGAACTCGCCCTGCCGCCCCATGGCGCCCACCACTACGCCGTGTCCTGAGAGGTACGGCTGCGTACCCGCGGCCGTACCGCCCGCAGACGTACGGTCCGCGGCCGTACCGCCCGCAGACGTACGGTCCGCGGCCGTGTCGCCCGCAGACGTACCGTAAAGCGTGATCGAGAGCTGGAATCCAGAAGACGCCGGTGTGCTGCGACTGCCCTCGGGGCGGCTCGTCCGTGGGCGCGGCCTGCGCCGGCCGCCGCCGCCAGGGCCGTCGCCGACGTACGCCGTTCTGCTGCTCGGCAAGCAACCGCCCGTCACCGACTGGGAGTCGAGGTGGCTGCGCTGGCCCGACTTCCGCCTTCCGAGCGACCGCGCGGACGCCGTCGCCGTGCTGCGCGCCGCCTGGGAGCGGGCCGCGACCGAACGTGTCGAGGTCGCCTGCGGCGGCGGGCGCGGCCGTACGGGCACGGCGCTCGCCTGTCTGGCGGTAATCGACGGGGTGCCCGCCGCGGAGGCGGTGGCGTACGTACGCAGGCACTACGACCGGCACGCGGTGGAAACCCCCTGGCAGAAGCGGTACGTACGCGGCTTCCCGGGGTGAGACGCGGGGCGGGGGCGCGCCTCCGGTCGTGAACGTTCCGCACGGGATGCACGTCTCGAACGCATCGTTTCAGCCGGAATGCCTGATTCACGCAACTGTGCCGGGGTGGACTTCGGTCTTGTGAGGTGAGGGCGGTGCACCCACGCGCCGCCCGGTTCGACCGCGTACGAACGCTCGCTCACGGGGGGAACAGCCTTGACCGACATCATCGAGCGGATCACCGACCAGCTGACCGGCGAGGGCACAGCGGCCCAGGAGAAGGTCAGGGACGGTGAACTGGTGCCTTACACAAGCCGGCTGACCGTGCCGCCGGTGCTCAGGCCGCACACGACGGATGTACGCCACGAGACAGAGATCAATCTGCGGCCCGCCTGGGTGCGGCTGCACCCGCAGCTGCCGCCCACGCTGATGTGGGGCTACAACGGCGTCGTGCCGGGGCCCACCATCGAGGTGCGGCGTGGGCAGCGCGTCCGGATCGCGTGGACCAACCGGATCCCGCACGGCTCCGAATACCCGGTCACCTCCGTCGAGGTGCCGGTGCGCGACCCGAAGCTGCCGCCCGCCAGCACCGAGCCGGGGCGCGGCGGCGCGGAGCCCAATAAGGACGTGGCGGCGCTGCCCGCCTGGACCGTGACGCATCTGCACGGTGCGCAGACCGGGGGCGGCAACGACGGCTGGGCCGACAACGCCGTCGGCTACGGGGACGCCCAGCTCTCGGAGTACCCGAACGACCATCAGGCGGTGCAGTGGTGGTACCACGATCACGCCATGAACGTGACCCGCTGGAACGTGTTCACGGGCCTGTACGGCACGTACCTGGTGCGTGACGACGAGGAGGACGCGCTCCATCTGCCGTCGGGGAAGCGGGAGATACCGCTGCTGCTCGCCGACCGCAACCTCGACACCGACGAGGACGGCACCCTCAACGGGCGGCTGCTGCACAAGACCGTCATCGTGCAGCCGCGGAACCCGGAGACCGGAAAACCAGTGTCGCTGCCCTTCACCGGGCCCTACACGACGGTCAACGGCCGGATCTGGCCGTACGCCGACGTGGACGACGCCTGGTACCGCTTCCGGCTCGTGAACGCCTCCAACGCCCGGACGTACAACCTCGTCCTCATCGACGAGGACGACAACCCGGTGCCCGGAGTGCTCCACCAGATCGGTAGCGACGGCGGTCTGCTGCCGCGTCCCGTGCCGGTCGACTTCGACGACGCGCTGCCCGCGCTGACCGCCGCTCCGGCCGAGCGCTTCGACCTCCTCATCGACTTCCGGGCCCTCGCGGGACGGCGCCTCCGCCTCGTCGACAAGGGGCGCGGCAAGCCGGCCGGGGTGCCGGACCCGGTGAACGACGTGCGGTACCCGCAGGTCATGGAGTTCCGGGTGCGGGAGAGCGGCAGGTGCGACACCTTCGAGCTGCCCGAGGTGCTCTCCGGGTCCTTCCGGCGGATCACGCACGACATCGAGCACGGCCACCGTCTGGTCGTGCTCACCCCGCCGCCCACCAAGGGCGGCGGCGGGCACCCCGAGATCTGGGAGATGGCCGAACTCACCGCGCACGAGGCGGCGGACGTGCAGATCCCGACCGAGGGGATCATCCAAGTGCGCGGTGCGGACGGCAAGGTGAAGACCTACCGCCGGATCGCGCGCACCTTCAACGACGGGCTCGGCTTCACCATCGCCGAGGGCTCCTACGAGCAGTGGAGCTTCCTGAACCTGTCGCAGATCACGCACCCGATGCACATCCACCTCGCGGACTTCCAGATGCTCGGCCGGGACGCCTATGACGTGTCCGGCTTCGATCCGGCCATCGGCGGCAGCCGCGCGCCGATCGCGTACACCCCGACCCCCCAACTGCCCCTGGCGCCCAACGAACGCGGCTGGAAGGACGTGTTCCGGGTGCCGGGCCCCCAGATGCTGCGCGTGATGGGCCGCTTCGACGGTGCCTACGGGCGGTTCATGTACCACTGCCATCTGCTGGAGCACGAGGACATGGGGATGATGCGGCCGTTCGTGGTCATGCCGAAGGAGGCCCTGAAGTTCGACCACGGGGCGGGACACGGGCCGCACGAGGGAGGTCATGGCGGCGGCTGAGTCCGGGCCTGGAGGCTTGAGGGGTTGGTGGTTTGAGAGGTCGGCTACTTGGCGCTTCGGTCGTATGTGCCACTGTCTGTGACGGCCCGTCACCCTTTCGTGAATCGTTCCGCGCCGAGCCGTGGGGTAGAGCATCACGCGGAGGCGAGCCATGGAACAGACAGCGTTGCGGCCGAAGCCGATGCCGGGCAGCACGGCCCCCACGACCGGGGCGGGGCACCGCCCGCACGCCGCCCGGCGGCGCGGCAGGCGGCTGATGACCGCACTCTTCAGCTTGTTGGTGGCCGTGGTGCTCGTACTCGCCGGGGTGGGCCTCGGCACGGTCGGCGCCACGGTCATCGGCATGAGCAAGCTGGCCGACTTGAAGCAGCAGGCTGCGGCGGCGCAGGGGGGTGTCGCGGCGCAGGAGGGAGCGGCGGCGGGGCCGGGCAGTGGTGCGGCCGATCCCAAGAGGCCGGCGCAGCCGTCCCAGCAGAAGCCGCAGGGCGGCAAGGGACGTGAGAAGGGTGGTGCGGACGGTACGAGTGGTGGTGCGGCCCGTACGAGTGGCGGTGCGGTCGGTACGAGTGGCGGTGCGGCCCGTACGAGTGGCGGTGCGGTCGGTACGAGTGGCGGTGCGGTCGGCGGGGCCGTGCGGGCGACGCTGGGGGTCGAGGCCGTCGACGCCCCGAAGGCCGACGGCGCGCTGCTCGTCGGCGTGCACAGCCCCGGGCCGGGACACCTGGCGGGTCTGGTGCGGGGCGATGTCCTGCTCACCTTCGGCAAGAGCCGGGTGCGTTCGGCGGCGGACCTCGCGGCCGCGGTCGGGGACGCACGGCCGGGCGCCGCGGTGAACCTGACGGTGCGGCACGAGAACGGGGGCCGTCAGATCCTGTCCGTGACGCCGGGGGTGGTGACCTGAGCCAGGGGCGGGCTGTTGGGCTGTGGGGTCAGCCGTCGGCCCGTACCGACCGGAAGTGCGTGGTCAACCGGCCCTCGTCGTCGAGGACATGGAAGGCGAGCCCGGGGTCGGCGGCACGGTCCGCCACCTCGGGCGACTCCCACGGCAGCTGCAGCGTCCACGTCACGCCGGGGCCCACGACGAGCGGGCGCCCGGCGAAGACGGTCGCGGCGGGGGAGTGGGCGTGCCCGGTGATGAGTGCCTTGATCTGCGGACGGCGCTCCAACAGCGCGGCCAGTTCCCGGGGTTGGCGAAGGCCGTAGGAGTCCGGCAGCGGATGGTGCAGGGCCACCGGCGGATGGTGGAAGGCGAGCAGCGCGGGCACGCCGTCGCCGAGGCCGTCGAGCGTCGCCTCGATCCAGGCGTACGTCTCCGGGGCGAGCAGTCCCTCGTCGCTGCCGGGGATGCTCGAATCGCACATCAGGACCGCGGTGTCGCCGACGCGGTGGACGCTGTTGACCGGTGCGTCGGGGGCGCTGCCGGCGGTGTCCCCGAGGAGTGCCTTGCGGTAGGGCGCGCGGTGGTCGTGATTGCCGGGGCAGGTGAGTACGGGGAACGGGGCGTCGAGGATGCGCGCCGCCTCCTCGTACTCCGCCTCCGTGCCGTGATCGGCGATGTCGCCGGTGACGAGAAGCGCGTCCACGCGCGCGTGCAGACCGCGCAGCCGGTTCATGACGCGCTCGGCGCGCTCGGTCGCCCGGGGTGTCCCGTCGAGATGCAGATCGCTGATCTGGGCCAGTACGAGCACGGTGGCAGATCCCCCTCGCCAGTCTTGCGTCTCATGTCATCGCTCTAATGTTTGCTGCCCCATCCAAGCATTAGTTCACCTGGTCGGAAACCCCTGAGGTCCCGCTGCCCGGCAACAGGGCACGGGTGCCCGCCTCCTGGGAGCCCGGCTCGCCCTGGAGGACTGAGCCCCACTCGTCCTGGAGGACTGAGCCCCACTCGTCCTGGAGGGCGGAGCCCCACTCGTCCTGGAGGACTGAGCCCCGCTCGTCCTGGAGGGCGGAGCCGCGTTCGCACCCGGCCCGGTGCGGGGGTGATGATGCTGGACGGGAACCGACTCAGGAGGCAGCCATGACCACCGCGCCCGCGCCGTTCACCGCCGACGACTACAAGGCCCGTATGGAACGCGCCGCCCGGTCCGCTGCCGACGCCGGGCTCGCCGGGATCGTCGTCGCGCCGGGGCCCGACCTCGTCTGGCTCACCGGCTACCAGCCCACCGCGGTCACCGAGCGGCTCACCCTGCTCGTCCTCGCCGCCGGCCAGGACCCCGTCCTCGTCGTGCCCACCCTGGAGGCGCCGGACGCCGAACGCGCCCCTGGAGCGCCCGCGCTGACCCTGCGGGACTGGACCGACGGCAAGGACCCGTACGCGGTCACGGCGCCGCTGCTGGACGTCGACGGGCGCTTCGGTATCAGCGACAACGCCTGGGCGATGCATCTGCTAGGCCTCCAGAAGGAGCTCCCCGGCACGTCGTACGCCTCCCTGACCGAAGCGCTGCCGATGCTGCGCGCCGTCAAGGACGTCCACGAACTGGAGCGGCTCGCCGCGGCCGGAGCCGCCGCGGACGCCACGTACGAGGAGATCCTCAAGGTCCGTTTCTCCGGCCGCAGGGAGACGGACGTGGCCGGTGACCTGGCCGATCTGCTGCGGCAGTTCGGGCACTCCCAGGTGGACTTCACCGTGGTCGGCTCGGGGCCCAACGGCGCCAATCCGCACCATGAGGCGGGCGAGCGCGTCATCGAGCACGGCGACATGGTCGTCCTGGACTTCGGCGGCCTCAAGCACGGCTACGGCTCGGACACCTCCCGCACCGTCCACGTCGGCGAGCCGGGCGCCGAAGAGCAGAAGGTGCACGAACTCGTACGGGAGGCGCAGAACGCGGGCTGCGCGGCCGTACAGCCCGGCATCGCCTGCCAGGAGGTCGACCGGGCCGCCCGCGCCATGATCGACGAGGCCGGATACGGCGAGTACTTCATCCACCGCACCGGCCACGGCATCGGTGTCACCACCCACGAACCGCCGTACATGATCGAGGGCGAGGAGCAGCTCCTCGTGCCCGGCATGTGCTTCTCCGTGGAGCCCGGCATCTACCT
Source organism: Streptomyces monticola (assembly GCF_042665355.1). Classification (NCBI taxonomy): domain Bacteria; kingdom Bacillati; phylum Actinomycetota; class Actinomycetes; order Kitasatosporales; family Streptomycetaceae; genus Streptomyces; species Streptomyces monticola. Next base: position 369,600 of record NZ_JBHTCF010000001.1, read on the forward strand.
TCCCGGCCGCTTCGGCGTCCGCATCGAGGACATCGTGACCGTCACCGAAGAGGGCGGCCACCGGCTGAACAACACCGCGCGGGAGCTGGCTGTCGTCGAATGAGGTCCGGGGCGGTGTCGTGCGGTGCTGTTCAGGCGGCGGCCGGGCACCGGGGCGGTGCGCGCCACTGACGGCCGGGCCGTTTCACTCGCGGGGGCCGAGCACCACGCAGGACTCGGCCGGCAGGTGCAGGGTTCCGTCCGGGCCCGGTACCTCGACCGGCTCCCAGGAGGCGAGCACCCGCGCCCTGTTGCCGAGCAGCGGGATCTCCGCGGCCTCCTTGGCGAGGTTCACGGCGATCCGCAGATCACCGCGCCGGAACGCCAGCCAGCGCGCCGCCTCGTCGTAGGCGACCCGCACCGAGGCCAAGTCCGGGTCGCGCAGGTCGGGCTGGCGGCGGCGCAGTGCGATCAGGGTGCGGTACCAGTCGAGCACGCGCGCGTGCGGCTCGTTCTCCCGCTCGTCCCAGTCCAGGCAGGACCGCTCCCTCGTGGCCGGGTCCTGGGGGTCGGGTATGTCGTCCTCGGCCCAGCCGTGCTGCGCGAACTCCCGCCTGCGGCCCCGGCGCACCGCGTCCGCGAGCTCCGGGTCCGTGTGGTCGGTGAAGAACTGCCAGGGCGTACCCGCGGCCCACTCCTCGCCCATGAACAGCATCGGCGTGAAGGGCGAGGTGAGCGCGAGAGCGGCGGCACAGGCGAGCTGCCCGGGGGAGAGCGCCGCCGAAAGCCGGTCTCCTAGTGCACGGTTTCCGATCTGGTCATGGGTCTGGCTGTAGCCCACGAAGCGATGCGCGGGGGTGCGCACCCGGTCCACGGGCCGGCCGTGGCGGCGCCCGCGGAAGCTCGAATAGCCGCCGTCGTGGAAGAACGCGCCCGTGAGCGTCTTGGCGAGCGCCCGCAGCGGCGCCTCGGCGAAGTCGGCGTAGTAGCCCTGCGATTCACCGGTCAGGGCGGTGTGCAGGGCGTGGTGGAAGTCGTCGTTCCACTGGGCGTGCACCCCCAGGCCGCCCTCGCGGCGCGGGGTGATGATCCCCGGGTCGCACAGGTCGGACTCGGCGACCAGGAACAGCGGGCGTCCGGACTCCGCGGCCAGACCGTCCACGGCCGTCGACAGCTCCTCCAGGAAGTGGCACGCGCGCGTGTCGCGCAGCGCGTGCACCGCATCCAGGCGGAGGCCGTCGATCCGGTAGTCCCGCAGCCAGGACAGGGCGCTGCCGATCAGATAGGCCCGCACCTCGTCGGAGCCGGGCGCGTCCAGGTTGACGGCGGCGCCCCAAGGGGTGTGATGGGTGTCCGTGAAGTACGGCCCGAACTTGGGCAGATGGTTGCCGGAAGGGCCGAGGTGGTTGTGGACCACGTCCAGGACCACGCCGAGCCCCAGCTCGTGCGCGGTGTCGACAAAGCGCTTCAGCGCCTCCGGTCCGCCGTAGGGCTCGTGCACGGCCCACAACGAGACGCCCTCGTACCCCCAGCCATGGGTCCCGGGGAACGGACACAGAGGCATCAGTTCCACATGGGTGACGCCCAACTCGGCCAGGTGGCCGAGGCGTTCGGCGGCGGCGTCCAGAGTGCCCTCGCGGGTGTACGTACCGATGTGCAGCTCGTACAGGACCGACGCCCCCGACAGCGCCCGCCCCGGCCACGGGGCCCGCCAGGTGTACGCGTCGTGGTCCACGACCGCGCTCAGCCCGTCGGGGCCGTCAGGCTGCCGCGCGGAACGCGGATCGGGGTGCACCGGCCCGTCGTCGAGGGCGAAGCCGTAGCGTGCGCCGTGGACCGCCTCCGCCTCGCCCGCCCACCAGCCCGCACGGGCCGGATCGCGCTCCAACGCGCGCGTGCTGCCCTCCAGTTGGAGCGTGACCCGATCCTGCGCCTGCGGCGCCCACACCTCGAACCGCACGGACGGCCCCCCGTCTGCTGTCGCCGACCGGTGTCCGGCCGGACGCTGCCAGTGACTTCGCCCGTCCATGGTGCGGTACAAGAGATCGATTCGCCGGGGAATCGGCGCAGTTGGCGCGAGCTGTTCACCCGGCGTACGAGGCCGTCGCGGGCCCTACACGAGGTCGATCCGCCGCTGCGCCACCGGATATCCCGCCTTGGCGAAATTCGCCGCCATCGGGAAGTTGTCCACGTCCGTCGCCGCCACGATCCGCTCGGCGCCCCGCTCGACCAGGAAGTGCGTCGACTCCACCAGGAGGTCGTACGCGTAGCCGTGGCCGCGCTGCTCGGGTACGACCCCGATGAAACCGGCCGCGAAGCCCGACGGGATCCGGCACGGCAGATGCAGACCGACCCGCTCGCCCTCGGGCGTGAAGGCCACCTGGGGCCAGGCCTCCGGGCACCAGTGGATGTACTCCAGCTCCTCTTGTGCCGCCTTTTCCAGACCGTGCTCCTTGGTGGCGCGCAGTGCATGCGCGTCAAGGGTGACGGAGTGAATCGCGCGCAGTACGTCCAGGAGTACGTCGTCGTCGTGCTCCTCGCGGAACACCAGACGGCCGGGGCGCTCCGGGAGGCCGTGTTCCGGCGTCCAGGCGTAGCGAAGCCGCTCCACCAGGAGCCGCTTTCCGGCCGCCTCGGCGGCGGCGATCCGGGCGTCGGCGGCGGCCCTGGCCTCGGCGCGCTCCCGCCAGTCGGCGGGCAGGATCAGCTCGTACTCGACGTCGAAGGGCGCCCTGAGCAGCAGTTCGGTGCCCGCCTGCTGCTCGCCTTCGGCGAAGTCGAACCAGTTGATGTTGAGTGGCGCGGTGTCCTCGGGCCCGCCCCACCAGGCGCCACGTGCCACGACACGGTCGCCGCGCAGTGCCACGTAGGTCCAGTCGGGCCGGTAGTCGCCGCCCTGCGCGACAGTGCGGTACTCGACACCCGTGAGCACCCGGCCGACCAGGCCGGGATCGTCGAGGGAGTGGAACAGGTGCGCGTCCTCGTCGGTGAGCGCGCGGATGACCAGATCGGTCATGGAGAAGTCCTCCGGAACGAAGTGATGCGCTCCCGGTCAGACCTGGGACGCCGCACGGACGGGGCGGGAGCGCTGTGACAGGGGTGTGAACCGCATGACTCTCGCCTCCTTTCCGTAGTTCCGGGCGTCGCGAGGACCCTACGTGTGCCGCGGCCCTCCCGTCCAGGGCATTACCGGCCCGGCTCCCCCGGGCCCACTCCCGGGCCGCCTCCGGTTCACGCAGGTCAGCGAGGGGGCGGACAGAGGGCAACTTCCCTGTTTCCTGGACACTCCGGCCGCCCTGGCCGACAATCGCGAACGTGACGTCCTCCTTCGAGTTCCCCACGTATCCCGCGCGGCTCTCGGACGCCGAACGCGACAAGGCGCTGCGCGCGCTGCGTGAGGGCGCGGCTCAGGGCAGGCTCTCGCACGACACCTTCGTACGCCGCATGGAACTCGCGCTCGCCGCCCGCAGGGCCGATCAACTGGCCGCCCTCACCGCCGATCTGCCCGCCGAGAACGGCCGCTGGAGCGAGTTCGTGACCGATGCGGTCGGCGCCGTCTCCGCGTTCACCGTCCGGGTGCGCAGGGCCTGGCAGGCGGAGCGGCTGCCCAAGCTGCTGCTGCCCGCACCGAGCCCGTTCGCCCTGCGGATCGGCCGTGACCCGGCCAACGGCCTGCGGCTCAGCCACGACACCGTCTCGCGCGTCCACGCCGAACTGCGTATGCAGGGCGGCCTGTGGGTACTGCGCGACCTCGGCTCGACCAACGGCACGAGTGTCAACGGCCGCCGTGTGGTGGGCGCCGCCGTCGTCCAGGAGGGCGACCACGTGAGCTTCGGCTCGATGAGCTTCAGGCTCGCCGTGCAGTGACGGTGCGGGGGCCGGGTTGCGGTGACCGCGCGGTGTCGCGTGAGGCCAACCGGCGCACACCGAACCCTTTCTGCACGTCCCGTTCGAGTGAGAACAGGTGAGCACGCGCGTCCGTCGTGTCGATGGATGCAGCGGCGCCGACATTCGTCCGCGCGCACGGTGAACTCAAGGAACGGTGACGTTCGTATGGCCAGAACGGTACGGAACGGGCTCCTCGCCACCGCCTCGGCGGCCCTGCTGCTCGCGGCGGGGGCAGGTACGGCACAGGCGGACACGCGCCAGGAGTCGTTCCCGGGCAACTGGATGATGGTGGCGGTCATGGAGGGTGACGACGCCTTCGGCCCCATCGACATCGAGTCCCTGCACTGTCCCTTCCTCAAGGGCGGTCACCCGGACGCCTCGAAGGCGTGCCGCGAACTGCGCAAGGCCGGCGGCGACATCAACAAGATCCCGCACAAGGACGTCGCCTGCCCCATGATCTACAAGCCCGTGACGGCGGCGGCGTACGGCATGTGGGACGACCACAGGAAGGTGTACGCCAAGCAGTTCTCCAACGCGTGCGCCATGCACGCCGAGACGGGGTCCGTCTTCAAGCTCAAGTAGGGCTCTCGCTTCTGACTGAAGCAGTGGTGTTCCTGGGCCGGTCCTTTGCGGGCCGGCCCGGTTGTGCGGGGGGCTAATCGTGGTCCACGCACGCGTGCCGTGCGGCCGCGATGACCGTGCGGGCCTGGTGCTCGACCTGGTGCTCCAGCGGTACCCAACGGGCCCTGAAGCGCATCTCGAAGGCGCCCGACCAGTGCGCGACCAGGCGCTCCAGGCGCGGCGCCATCCGGTCCTCCGCCTCTTCCAGGATCCGCAGCAGCATCGCCGCGGCCCGCAACGGCAGCCGCCGTCCGAAGGCGTCGATGCTGCTGACGTACGTCATCGTCGCGTCCTGCGGCGGCGGCCGCAGCCAGTCGTCCGCGAGCCCGGGCACAAGCCGCAGGGCCCAGAGGGAGGCCCGCAGGAGGGGCGCGCAGCCCTCGGGCAGTGCCTGCTCCTCGGCGTCCGCGAACTCCGTTTCCCCGAGCACCGCCTCGACCCGCAGTGCCTCCGAGCGCAGCCGCCGCGAGATCTGACGCAGGGCCTCGCGCGGTGCCGGATGCCGCGCGGGGTCGTCGACCAGGTCGCTGGCCCACATCGGCACCTCGATGATCGCGGTGCGGCCGCCGTAGCGGTGGGCGTGGTGCCATGTGGACAGCGTGATGTCCTCGGGCAGGCTGGGGAAAAGGGCGTCGGTGCCGTGCTCCGGCATGACGTGTACGCCGGGCCCCGACACCGGCCAGCCCGCGGCGTCCGATGTGCTGGTCTCGATCGGGATGTGCAGCTCGGCGGCCGACTTGGCGAAGGGCTCCGCGAGCCCGGGGATGTCCTTCGTCAACTGCACCCAGCTGCCGCCCAGATCGGTGCCGTGCAGCGACACCTGGAGGTAGGGCCGCACCTCGTCGATGAGGGCGAGAAGCGCCCGCGTCTCGGGCGGCAGCTGGTCGGGCGGCAGCACCGACGGCGCCCACTCCGGCTGCTCGGGGCCCGCGGGCCGGAAGAAGTGCCGGTGGTAGTCGAGCAGCGAGCGGGGCGCGAACGAACGGTGCAGGCTTGCCCCGTCCGGGTCGGCACAGAGCAGGAAGTGCCAGGACGTGTCGGCCCTCAATGCCCGTACGTCCAGGACCTGCCGGGCGAGGTGGAGTGCCGTGGGGCCACCCACCGGTTCGTTGGAATGCGCCCCGGCCACGACAAGGACGCCTCGTGCGGCCCGCCCTACGGAGAGCACATACAGGGGACGTCCCGCACGTGACGCACCGATCTGGCGCAACCGGCACAGACCGGGCCGCTCAGCGGCCAACGCCCGTGCGGAAAGGACGAGTTCCGTCACGCTGGGGTAGTGCTGCTCCGTCAGGTGACTCACCCCCGTATCGCCCTCCCGGCGTTGCGCAACCGCAGTACCCCACGCGCAGCCGTCACTGTCAAGCGGCCAGTACCACTGCGCGCTTACGGACGGGAGCGCTCCGAAGTCCGCGCGCCGGGCGGCTCGTTCGGCGTCCGCGGGGGTACTCCGGTGCCTCTGGACGGCGCTCCCGGCAGGGGCTCGCGCCGAAGGTGCGACGTCGCCCATCCCGCTACTGCTGGTGAGCCCTTCCCGCTACTGCTGGTGAAGGCCGCGTCCGGCCAGGGTCAGGAAGGCCTCGCCGACCGCTTCCGACAGGGTCGGGTGGGCGTGGATGTGCCGGGCCACGTCGCCGGGTTCCGCGTCCCAGCCCACGATCAGCTGGCTCTCCGCGATCATCTCGGAGACATGCGGGCCCACCAGGTGGACGCCGAGCACCCGGCCGCCGCCCTGCTCCGCCACCACCTTCACCATGCCGCCCTGGCCGTGCACCATGCCCTTGGCCACCGCCGTCAGGGGCATGGTGTTCGTCTCGACCTCGTGTCCACGCGCGCGTGCCTCGCTTTCGCTCAGTCCCACGGATGCGGTCTGCGGTGCCGAGTAGGTGACTCGCGGAACCGCCGCGTAGTCGACCGCGGGTGAGGCGAGCCCGGCCAGGGTCTCGGCGACCAACAGGCCTTCGGCGAACGACGCGTGGGCCAGGCCGAGCGACGGCGGGGGCAGCAGATCGCCGACCACATGGATACCCGGTACGGCGGTCTCGAGCCGCGCCCAGTCGGCGGGCGGCACGAATCCGCGCTCGTCGGTGGCGAGCCCCGCGGCGGCCAGGCCGAGGCCGTCCGTGACGGGCGCCCGGCCCACTGCGACGAGGAGCCGGTCGGCCACCAGGGAGCGGGTCTCGCCGCGTGCGGTCCGCACGGTGACCCGGACGCCGTCGGCGAGCAGTTCGGTGCCGGTCAGCCTGGCGCCGGCCTGGACATCGATACCGCGCTTCTTGAGGCCGCGCGTCAAGTGGCGGCCGACATCGGCGTCTTCGAGCGGAACGATCCGGTCCGCGGCCTCGACGAGGGTGACCTCGGCGCCCATGGAGCGGTGGAAGGAGGCGTACTCGACCCCGATGGCGCCGCCGCCCAGTACCACCACGGAGGCCGGCAGGCCCGGCGCGAACAGGGCGTCGTCGCTGGTGACGACGCGGCGCCCGTCGGGCTCGAGGCCCGGCAGCGTACGCGGCCGTGAACCGGTGGCGAGGACGATGCCGCGACGCGCGGTGAACTCGCCCTGCCCCTCGATCAGGACCGAGCGCGGTCCGGTCAGCCGGGCGCTGCCGTTGACCACCCGCACGCGCGCGTGCGACAGATGTGCTTCAACTCCCTTGTGGTTGCGGGCCACGATGTCGTCGCGCGTCGCCACCAGCGCCGGCCAGTCCACCGAGTCGAGCGTGGCCTTCACGCCCCACCGCTCGCGCGCCTCCGCTATGCCGTCGACCAGCTCGGCGGCGTGCAGCATCGCCTTGCTGGGGATGCAGCCGCGGTGCAGGCAGGTGCCGCCCACCTTGTCACGCTCGGCGAGGACGACGGTCAGGCCGAGGTGGGCCGCGCGCAGAGCCGTGGAGTAGCCGCCGGTGCCGCCGCCGATCACGATCACGTCGGCTTCGTTCGCCCCGGTACGCTGCTGGTTTGCCTGGTTCTCCTGGGTCGTGTTCATGATCCCCAGCCTCCCTCCCGGCCTTGTCATGAGTCCAAGGCAATGTTTTTGTGGATCCGATGCACATCGCTTATGGCAGGGCGGCATCGGGGAACGGGGAGCGCGAACGGGAACGGGGAGCGGGGAACGCGTGAGTCTGCGACAGATGGAGTACTTCCTCACGGTCGTCGAGGAGTCGTCCTTCACGCGCGCGGCGGAGGCCCTGCATGTCACGCAGCCCGCGCTGTCCCACCAGATCAAGGCCCTGGAGAAGTCCGTCGGCGGCGAGCTCCTGGAGCGCATGGCCCGTGGCGTACGCCTGACTCCCATGGGGCGGGCCTTTCTTCCGCACGCCGAACTCACCGTCCGCAGCGCACAGCAGGCCCAGCGCGCCGCCCGCGCGGCAGCCGGGGCCGAAGGCGGTGAGCTGCATATCGCCGCCCTGCACGCGGTCGCGGTCGGCGTCCTGCCCGAGGTCTTCGCCCGCTGGCACCGCACCCACCCCGGTGTCCAGCTCCTGCTGCACGAATACGGCACCACCGAGGTGCTGGAAGAACAGGTGGAGCGGGGGGTGGCCGATCTCGCCGTGGGCCCGCCCCCGCAGTACTGGACCGGTTCCGTCACCCCTGTCGGCGAGGAGGAGATCGTTCTCGCCGTGCCGTTCGACGACCACCTCGCGGGCCGTACGACGGTCGAGCTCGCCGAACTCGCCGACCGGCCCTGGGTGCGCTGTGCGATGGAGCCCGTCGTCCAAGGGCAGCGTTTTCTCGACTGGGCCTGCGGCCAGGCCGGGTTCGCACCGCGCACGGCGGTGTGGACCGAGCACACGTCGACGGCGGTACGCATGGCCGCGTCCGGCGTCGGCATCGCCACCGCGCCCTCGCACGTGATCCGCGGCGCCGTCGGCGAGGACTGCGTGGTGCTCTCGGTCGAGCCCGCGTGGAAGCGTGCCCTGACGGTTTTCTCGCGCGTCGAGCCGACCGGGGTGGCCGCGGCCTTCGTGGCGCTCCTCCAGGACGTCCTGCCGGCCTTCACGGCGCCGCAGGGCCCATTGAAGGTGTACGAGGACTGCTGACGAGCGGGGCCCGGGGCCCGGGGGAGGGGGTTCGGGAGTCCGGCCGCCGCCCGAGCCCCCGGTGGCCCGGAGGCTTGGGAAGGCGCCCCCCCTACTGCGGCCTTGCCACCAGCAGGGCCACCGGCCGGTGCTCGAAAACCTCCGCCACGCGCGTGTGTCCGCTGAACTCCCGCCCAGGGGTGAGCACATCGACGTACCGTCCCGGCGGCAGCGCAAGCTCCGTGTCGCGCCAGCCGCCGGCTTCGGACAGCCGCAGCGAGAGCCGGGTCACGGCCGTGACAAGGCGTCCCGACGGGCCCGACCGCGCGAAGGCCACACAGTGCGCGGCGCCCGGCCCCCGGGTTTCGAGCGGCTGGTACGCCGCCGACTCGCCGAAGACATCGGGGCGCTCGCGGCGCAGCCGCAGCGCTGCCGTGGTGAGCGCCAACTTCTCGTCGTCCAGGCCTTGCTGGCGGGGAGGCGGCTGGAGGTGCTCGGGGTGCTCGGGGTGCACGGGGAATCCGGGGTGCTGCTGCGGGAAGTGGACGGGGCGCCGGTTGTCCGGGTCGACCAGGGCGCGGAAGACCCGTTCCGTGCCCTGATAGACGTCGGGTACGCCGGGCATCGTCAGATGCAGCAGCGCCGCACCGAGCACATTGGCCCGCACATAGGGGCGCAGTGTTTCGGTGAACTCGGCCACCGCGCGGGCGGGTGTGCCGCACGGTCCTGCCGTGACGAAGGCGCGGAGCGTCTCCTCGTAGACCGGATCGGGTTCGGTCCAGCTCGTGTAGAGGCCCGCCTCGCGTGCGTGCTTGAGCATGGCCTCCCTCAGCCGCTCCGCGTCGGGGCGGCCGAAGCCGACCGCGGTCTGCCACACGGCCCAGGCCGTCTGCGGGTCGGGCGCCCGGCCCGCCTCGGTCCGCCCCGCCTCTTCGGTGACGCGCGCGAGGAAGTCGCCCCACCTTTCGGGACATTCGGTCAGGACGGCGATGCCCGCGCGTACGTCGGCGCTGCGCTTGGTGTCGTGGGTGGACAGGACCGTGGCGGTGGTCGGCCAGTCGCGCTGCACGCGCGTGCAGTAGGCGTGGAACGCGGAGGCGGGCACCGAAGGGCTGCCGGGCTCACCGCCGACCTCGGCGGCCGACAGGAGCGGCACATAGCGGTAGAAGGCGGTGTCCTCGTAGGCCTTGGCGCGCAGCGCGGACGCGGTCTGCGCGAACCGGGCCCGCAGCTCGGCCAGTTCGGGGCCCTCGCCGCCGCGGCCGATGAGCAGCTCACGGACCAGATCCACCGTCTCGGCCTCCTCGGGCACCGTGAAGGCGGCTCGCGCCGGTTCGGCGGCGGTGTCCGTGAGGACCGCCCTGACGGCCTCCCCGGTGCCGTAGGGGCGGTAGACCGGCAGCCGTACGAGAAGTTCGCGCAGCGCGACGCTCAGAGCCCAGGGCGCGTGGTCCCGCAGCGCGGGCACGGTGGCGGCGCAGCGGGCCGCGGCGCGGGTGAGGCGCTCGGTCTCGGCGGCCAGTTCATGCGTGACCACCTTGTACGCCGCGCGGCGCACCGTCGTCTCCCAGTGGCTGCCCCGGTCACTGTCGACGGCGGCGAAGTCGCGGTAACGGCTCAGGAGTTCGGCCGCGCCCGCCGGGTCGGTGAACAGGCCGTCGATGTGGCGCAGCGCGTCATAGCCGGTCGTCCCGGCGACGGGCCAGGCGGCGGGCAGCCGCTCGCCGTCGGCGAGTATCTTCTCGACGACCGTCCAGCGGCCGCCGGCCGCCTCGTGCAGCCGCTGCAGATAGGTCCCGGGGTCGGCGAGCCCGTCGGGGTGGTCGACGCGCAGCCCTTCGATCACGCCCTCGCGCAGCAGCCGCAGCACGGTGGCATGGGTGGCGGCGAAGACGTCCGGGTCCTCCACGCGCACCGCGATCAGGTCCGAAATGGTGAAGAAGCGCCGGTAGTTGAGCTCGGTGCGGGCGAGCCGCCACCAGGTGAGGCGGTACCACTGGGCGTCCAGGAGCTCGGGCAGCGGCAGGTGCGCGGTGCCTTCGCGCACCGGGAACTCATGCTCGTAGTAGCGCAGGACGTCGCCGTCCGCGCGTATCAGGCCCTGGTCCAGTTCGGTGCCGACGCGGTGGCCGAGCACGGGGAGCAGCACACGCCCGCCGCCCGCCTGCCAGTCGATGTCGAACCAGGGCGCATAGGGGGAGTGCGGCCCTTCGCGCAGGACTTCCCAGAGCGCCCGGTTGTAGCGCGGCAGCGCGGCCATGTGGTTGGGCACGATGTCGACGACGAGTCCGAGACCGTGCTCCCGCGCGGTGGCGGACAGGGCGCGCAGCCCTTCCTCGCCGCCGAGTTCGCCCCGCACGCGCGCGTGGTCGACGATGTCGTACCCGTGCGCCGAGCCGGGGGCGGCTTCGAGCACGGGCGACAGATGAAGGTGCGAGATGCCGAGGGCGGCCAGGTAGGGCACAGCGGCCCGGGCGGCGGCGAAGGGGAAGCCGGTATGCAGCTGCAGCCGGTAAGTGGCGGTCGGGGGCGGGAGGGCTCCGGCGGATGCGGGGGTGCCGGCCGTGGCTGTGGGCTCAGGCGTCATGCGAACCTACGTACCCCCTCACCGGCTTTCGTGTCATCAACGCATGCATGTGCCGCGGGCCACGCCAATAGCGTCGAACGATGCAGCAGGGGACCGCGGAAACGACGCAACAGGTAACCGCAGATCAGCATCGGCCGCAGGGGATGTTCGCCGCCTACCGCGAGGTGATCGGGCTTTCCGGGGCGCTGTTGCCGGTGATCTCCTTCCTGGGGCGGCTGCCCACGGCGGTCATCCAGATGGGCAGCGTTCTGCTGGTCACCGAGACCAGCGGGTCGCTCGCCACGGGTGGTGTGGTCGCTTGTGCGCTGGCACTCGGGCAGGTGGCGACGGGGCCGCTCGTCGGCCGTCTCGCGGACCGCCGCGGACAGCGCAATGTCGTGCTCGTGTTCTCGCTCCTGAATGCCGTGGCCATCGCCGTGTTCACCTGGGCGGCGCTCCTGGACGTGGCCACGCCGCTCCTCGTCCTCTTCGGGGCGCTCGCGGGCGCCACGGTGCCGGGGATCGGCCCGCTGGCCCGCGCCCGCCTCGTGGCGCTCGCCCACCGCAAGGGCGCGAAGGACCGTCTCGTCAACGCGGTGATGTCCCTGGAGAGCACGATGGACGAGGTGTCGTTCGTGCTCGGTCCCGCGGCGGTGGGGCTCGCCGCCGTCGCCGGTCATCCGGCTTATGCGGTCGGCCTCGCGGCACTTCTGGCGGGCGTCTGCGGCACCGGTTTTGCCCTGCACCCGACCGCCGCACTGGTGGGGGCGGTCGCAGGGCGTGTCGAGCAGCCACGCGCGCGAGCGGCGGGGGAACGCGCACGCGCGCGTGGCGAACGTTCCGGGATGCCGCGCCAGGTGTACGTGGTCCGTGTCGGCCTCGTACTCGTCGGTGTGCTCCTGGGCGGCTGCGGCGCCGGGATCACCGCGCTCGCCGACGAACTCGGCCGGCCGGACCAGGCAGGCCTCGTGTACGCCGCGATGGGCGTCACGGGCGCGGTGGTCGGCCTGTCCATGGCGGCGGTGCCCGAGCGCATCGGCCTTCACCTCCGGTGGCGGGTGACCACGGCCGCCGCGGCGCTCCTGGTGCTGCCGATGGCATGGACGGACTCCCTGTGGGGCCTGTACATCGCGGTGACGGTGTTCGGCATCGTCTTCGCCCCGAACCTGATCACCGGCTTCGGGCTCACCGAACAGGCCGTGCCGCGCCGGCGCCTGTCCGAAGGCATGACGTTCGCCGTCAGTGCCTTCGTCGCCGGCCAGGCGGTGACGCTCGCCGTGGCCGGCCGGCTCGCCGAGTCCTACGGCCCGGTCGCGGCCTTCGCCGTCGCCAGTGCCGCGGCGGGCCTTGCCTTCGTCGTGGCCCTGCTCGCGCGCCCGTCACGGGACGCGGCCAGGGGCGAGGGCGGGCTCGTCGGCGTGGCCGAGCAACCGGCGCAGCAATCGGCGTGAGGCCTGGCGGCACGGTCGGCGTGTGGGCCGCTGCGGCGCCATGAGGCTCCGTCCCGTACTCCGTTCAGGCGAGTTGCCGCAGCACCGTGAGGCGCCGTCCCGGGCTCCTATCAGGCGGGCCGCTGCAGCACCGTGAGGCTGCGGTCCGGCAGGGTCAGTCGCTCGCCCGCCTTCAGCTTCGGCCCCGTACCCGGCGGCACACCCTCCGCCCGCGCGGTGTCGACCACCACCTGCCACTGCCGTCCGTGGTTGACCGGGACGGTGAACTCGATGGGATCCGGTGATGCGTTGAACATCATCAAGAACGAGTCGTCCTGGATCCGCTCGCCGCGCGGCCCCGGCTCGGAGATCGCATTGCCGTTGAGGAAAACCGTCAGTGCGCGCGCGTGCGAGCGGTTCCAGTCCCGCTGGCGCATCTCCCCGCCGCGCGGAGTGAACCAGGCGATGTCGGACAGCTCGTCGTGGGTGCCTTCGACCGGCCGGCCGTGGAAGAAGCGGCGCCTGCGGAACACCGGATGGTCCCGCCTGAGCCAGGCCATCGCGCGCGTGAAGGCGAGCAGCGGGTCCGGCTCCTCGTCCTGCTCCGGCCAGCGCACCCAGGCCAGTTCGTTGTCCTGGCAGTAGGCGTTGTTGTTGCCGCCCTGGGTGCGGGCGAGCTCGTCGCCGTGGCTGAGCATCGGCACGCCCTGCGACAGCATCAGGGTGGCGATGAAGTTCCGTGCCTGCCGCGCGCGCAGACCAAGGATCTCCGGGTCGTCGCTCTCGCCCTCGGCGCCGCAGTTCCACGACCTGTTGTGACTCTCGCCGTCGTGGTTGTCCTCGCCGTTGGCGTCGTTGTGCTTCTCGTTGTACGACACCAGGTCGCGCAGGGTGAAACCGTCGTGGCAGGTGACGAAGTTGATGGACGCCAGGGGACGCCGTCCGTCGTCCTGATAGAGGTCGGACGAACCGGTCAGGCGGGAGGCGAACTCCGCCAGAGTGCGTGGTTCACCCCGCCACAGATCCCGCACCGTGTCGCGGTACTTGCCGTTCCATTCCGTCCACAGGGGAGGGAAGTTGCCCACTTGGTAGCCGCCCTCGCCGACGTCCCAGGGCTCGGCGATCAGCTTCACCTGGCTGACCACCGGGTCCTGCTGCACCAGGTCGAAGAACGACGAAAGCCGGTCCACTTCGTGGAACTGCCGGGCCAGGGTCGCCGCCAGATCGAAGCGGAAGCCGTCCACATGCATCTCGGTGACCCAGTAGCGCAGCGAGTCCATGATCAGCTGCAGGACGTGCGGCGAGCGCATGAGCAGGGAATTGCCGGTGCCCGTGGTGTCCATGTAGTAGCGGGGGTCGTCCATCAGCCGGTAGTAGGAGGCGTTGTCCAGGCCCCGGAAGGAGAGCGTCGGCCCCAGGTGGTTGCCCTCGGCCGTGTGGTTGTAGACCACGTCGAGGATGACCTCGATGCCCGCTTCGTGCAGGGCCCGCACCGCCTGCTTGAACTCCAGGACCTGCTCGCCCCGGTCGCCCCAGGAGGCATAGGAGTTGTGGGGTGCGAAGAAGCCGATCGTGTTGTAGCCCCAGTAGTTGTTGAGGCCCTGGTCGACCAGTCTGTGATCGTTCACGAACTGGTGCACCGGCATCAACTCCAGGGCGGTGACGCCCAGTTCCGTGAGGTGCTCGATGATCGCCGGATGCGCGAGCGCCGCGTAGGAGCCGCGCAGGTCGTCCGGGAGCGCCGGGTGCAGCATGGTGAGGCCCTTGACGTGCGCCTCATAGATGACGGTTTCGTGGTACGGAGTGCGCGGCGGGCGGTCGTCGGCCCAGTCGAAGAACGGGTTGACCACCACCGACGTCATCATGTGCGGCGCCGAGTCCAGATCGTTGCGCTTGTCGGGCTGCTTGAAGTGGTAGCCGTACACCTCCTCGCCCCAGTCCATGGAGCCGCTCACCGCGCGCGCGTACGGATCGAGCAGCAGCTTCGCCGAGTTGCAGCGCAGCCCGCTCTCGGGTGCGTAAGGGCCGTGCGCCCGGTAGCCGTACCGCTGGCCCGGCATGACGCCGGGCAGGTAGGCATGCCGTACGAACGCGTCGGTCTCTCGCAGCTCCACCGCGGTCTCCGAGCCGTCGTCGTGCAACAGGCACAGCTCGATCCGGTCGGCGGCCTCCGAGTAGACCGCGAAGTTGGTGCCGGCGCCGTCGTACGTCGCGCCGAGTGGGTACGCCTGTCCAGGCCAGACCTGCATGGATAAGACTCTTCCACTTCCGGCCCCATGACTTGGTGCCAGTTGGGGCAGATCTCCTCGAAAGTACGGGAACCTCCCCGGACTTGCGATCGTCTAGCTGGGTGTACAGAAGCTTCGTATACCCACGGATGTGACACCGGATTCGACTTGCACTCATAGGGGGAGTAGGGGGGGAATGTGCGCACAATCCTGCGCAGGCACCTGGGGAAGCTGGTGGCAGGCACGGCGGTGGCACTGACCGGCTCGGCCGTCGCGGTGGCGGTCACGCTGCCCGGCGCCGCGGGGGCCGGTGAGCGTGATGTGAAGACGGCGGCCCGCCAGGCACCGTTGCCCGGCGTCGTGGAAGCGGCGCCCAGTGAAGGGGACAAGGGAGTCGGCACCGACCCGCTGACCACCGCCGAGACCGAGCGCGCCGAGAAGGCCGCGCTGAGCGGTGAGGCCCGTCTGGCCGCCAGGGACGTGGAAGGGGACCGCGGCCCACAGCATCTGTCCACCGACCTGAGCGAACCCGACCCGGCCGACGGCGACGACACGGCACGCCGCGCCGAAATCCTGTACTACGACTACAAGACGGACGAGTTGATCGCCAAGACCGTCAACCTCACCACCGGCAAGGTGGAGACCACCGAGGCCGAGCGCGGCATCCAGCCACCCGCAGTCGCGGCCGAACGCGCCGAGGCGGCCGAGCTGTTGATGGCCGACCCGCTGGGCGCCGACCTCAAGCGGGACTACGAAGACGCGACGGGCAATGCCCTGACCTCGGCAGGACAGCTGCACCTCAATGCCTTCGTCTTCCGCAAGGAGACCGTCGAGCAGGTGCCGCCCGCACTCTCCAAGTGCGGCGAGCACCGGTGCATCCGACTGGTCGCCAAGGTCGTCAACGGCCCCTGGATAGACATCCGGAACCTGGTCATAGACCTGAGCGACCGCAAGGTCACCCGCCTCCCCTGACCGGCCCGAGCGCCTGAGGGCCTGAGACGTCACCGCGCGAGCGCCCGACAGTCGCGCTGCGCCGCGCCGCGTCCAGGCCGTATCCACCATCCCGTGCACTTCTGATACGCCACGTGCGTCCCGTACGAGGGAGTCATCTCGCATGCACGTCAACAGAGTCCGGCGCGCTCACAAGCGCGCCGCGGCGGGTCTCGCGGCCTGTGTGCTGCTCGGCGCCGCCATGACCGCCGCCGGGCCGGCCACGGCCGCACCACAGCAGCAGCCACAGACCGCCCAGCGGGCACCGGGCGCCGCCGCCCCGGACTGCAGCCCCGCCTACCGCATCGAGCAGACCCTCGACGGCGGCACCACCTGGCGCATGTGCTGGCACTACGACAAGTACGCCGGCGTCACCCTCGACAAGATCACCTACCAGCCGAAGGGCGAGCCCAAGCCCATCCCCGTCCTGAACAGCGCCCGTCTCGGCCAGATCCATGTGCCTTACGACGACGGCGAGTTCGAGTACGACGACCTCACCGGCTACGGCTTCGCCGAGGATCTGCAGACGCTGAAGCCCGGCGAGTGCCCCGGCGGGACCATCAAGACCGTCAAGGTCCCGCGCCGGGGCAACGTGAAGGGGCTGTGCACCACCACACGCGCGCGTGGCCATGCCTATCGCATGTCGCCCGAGGGCCGGCCGAGCAAGGTCTGGCAGGCCCAGGGCAAGGACCTGCTCATCTACGCCGTGAACAAGACGTCCTGGTACGAGTACATCACCGAGTGGCGCTTCTCCTCGGACGGCACCATCGCGTCCAACGTCGGCGCCACCGGCAGCCTCTCGCCCGACGACTACGACGGCACGGACGGCCGCGGCTGGCCCATCGGCAAGGGCGCGAGCGACTACGCCGAGAGCCACAGCCACAACGTCTTCTGGCGTCTGGACTTCGGCCTCGACGGCTCCACGCAGTCCAAGGTCGAGCAGTACGACTCCCAGGTGACGCGGGGCAGCGGCGCCCCCAAGACCAAGACCACCCGCACCCCCGTCACCCAGGAGCTCGCCGGTGACGCCAAGGGCATGCGCTGGTGGCGCGTGGTCTCCGGGGCCGGCACGAACAAGGACGGCCACCCGCGCTCGTACGAGATCGCCCCAGGCCACACCGACAAGCACCCCGGCCGTGAGTACACCAACCACGACGTGTACTTCACGCAGTACAAGAAGTGCGAGAAATACGCCACCCACAACAACGTTCCCGGCTGCGGCCCCAAGAGCGTCGACAAGTGGGTGAACGGCCAGACCCTCAAGCACCCGATCACCTGGGTCAACATCGGGTTCCATCACATCGCCCGGGACGAGGACCAGCAGCCGATGCCGGTCCACTGGCAGGGCTTCACACTCGCCCCACGGGATGTGACCGCTATGAATCCGCTCACTCCCGACGACCTCGCCGACGAGAACGGCCGCCCATAGCAAGGGGGTTGAGAAAGGACCCTGTGCATCCGGCTGCACCGCCCGCCGCTCCCGGAGTACCCTTCCTTGATCGTTGAACCGGGGCCCGACCACGCCCCGGACCACAACCCCGGAAGGGGCCCAGGGGGGAGCGGAAGGCGGTGCGCGGGTGAGCTCGGGCGGTCTTGAGCTGCCCCCTGGCGACGAGGGTCGCGAGGGAGGCTCCACCGACGTCCCGCCCTCAGCCGTCTCCCTGGCGCGCCCCATGGAGTCCGCGCAGATCGGCCCCGAACTGGACTGGGGCGCCGACGCCTGGAACGAAGTGCGCACCCGCGCCCAGCGGGCCGGACGCGCCTATATCTGGCTGAACCTGGTGGAGCAGCGGCTGCGCGCGGTCGTCTCCGCGGTGGTGCGCCCCGTCTACGAACCCGTCCACGGCGAGGACTGGGTGGTCGCCGCCGCGGGCCCGGCCGGCCAGGAGTGGGTGCAGCGCGCCGTCGCCGTACGCGAAGTCAGCCGCCGCAAGGGGTACTTGCTCGACCCCGCCGACGACAATGTGCTCAGCTTCCTCACCCTCCCGCAGCTGCGGGAGCTGATGGTGCAGCACTGGCCGTGCTTCGAGCCGTACTTCGACGACCGCCGTGACGTCGAGCTCGCCCTCGACGAGCTGGAGGTCGCCCGCAATGTCGTCTCCCGCAACCGCGCCCTGTCCGAAACCGTCCTGGCCCAGGCCGAACGCGCCTCCGCCCGGCTGCTCGACATGCTCGGCGCCGACTCCGATGTGCCCTCCGCGCGCCGTCTGCCCGTCGACGCCGTCGAGGACCTGGTCGGCGACCGGTACGCGGACGTGGTCGGGGTCCACCCCGACCGGGTGCGGCTGCTCAGACAGTTCCCCGCCGAGGACCTCTTCGGCGGGGCACGCCGCCTGGACGCCGTCGGCATAGGCCTGAACCTCCTCGTCCAGAGCTTCTCCGGACGCCGCCTGGTGCGGCTCGCGGAGACCGGCAGCCGGGTGCGGCTGCTCTTCCTCAACCCGGCGAGCAGCGCGGTCAAGCGCCGCGAACGCGAACTCGGCCTCAAGCGAGGAGAGTTGAGCCGTTCGGTGGAGATGAACATCCTGCATATGCGCCGTGTCCGCTCCCGGCTGCGGGACCCGGGCGCCTTCCAGATCCATGTATTCGACGAGACGCCTCGGTTCACCGCGTACCTCGTCGACGGCGACGGCGCGGACGGCATCGCCGTCGTCCAGTCGTATCTGCGCAGAACCCGCGGCATGGAGGCGCCGGTGCTCGTCCTGCGCGGCGGCGGCCGGGTCGTGAAGGCGGGCGAAAGCGGCGAACAGGGACTCTTCGAGATCTACCGTGAAGAGTTCGAGTCGGTATGGGCCGACTCGCGGCCGGTGTCCTGAGGGCCCGCCCGAGGCCGGCACGGACTCCGCGCGGTGCCCCGTCCGGACTCCGCGCGGTGCCCCGTCCGGACTCCGCACGGCGCCCCGTCCGGACTCCGCACGGCGCCCGCACGGCGGTCAACCGGAACGCGCCCGTCGGATTGTCAGTGGCGCATGGGATCGTGAAGCACACATGGGGGAGAGCACCACGAAGGAGGGCCACGATGGGCTGGCACCAGGAGCTGCTGATCGGCTTCGACCTGGAGACCACCGGCACGGACCCGCGCGAGGCGCGGATCGTCACGGGCGCGCTGGTCGAGGTCAAGGGCGGGGAGCCGATAGGGCGCCGAGAGTGGCTGGCCGACCCGGGCGTGCCCATCCCGCAGGAGGCCGTGGACGTGCACGGCATCAGCAATGAACGCGCACGGGCGGAAGGCCGCCCGGCGGACCAGGTGGCCGACGAACTGGCCCGCGCGCTGACGGGTTACTGGCTGGCGGGCGTCCCGGTCGTGGCGTACAACGCCGCCTTCGACCTGACCCTCCTCACCGCCGAACTCCACCGTTACTCCCTGCCGTCCCTGCGCGAGCGCCTCGGCGGAATCGACCCCGCCCCGGTCATCGACCCCTACACCATCGACCGCGCGGTCGACCGCTTCCGCAAGGGCAAGCGGAATCTGGAGGCGGTCTGCACGGAGTACGGCGTGCCGCTGGACGCCGCTCATGACGCGATGGCCGATGCCCTCGCCGCGGCCCGGGTCGCCTGCGCGATAGCGGTGCGCCACCCCAAGGCCGCCGCCCTCGGCCCCGCGGCCCTGCACCGCCGCCAGATCGAGTGGTACGCGGAGTGGGCGGCCGACTTCCAGAACTTCCTGCGCGCCAAGGGCGATACGACAGCCGTGATCGACGGCACCTGGCCCCTGCGCGCCATATCCGGCTAGGCGCGAGCCCTCACGGGATCGGACCTTCACGGGATCGGACCCTGAGGGGATCGGACCCTCAAGGGGTCGGAAAGGGCATCGCGGGAGCAGGAGGGGCCAGAAGGGGCGGGGCGCCGCAGGGTCCGAAGAGGGCCGCGCGAGGTCAGAAGGGATACCACCGCACCGCGCTGTCCCCGTCCCGCAGTGACGCCACCCGGCGGCGGAACTCGGCCAGCGCCTTGGGATTGGTGGGTGCATGCTGCGCCACCCAGGCGCAGCTGGCCGTCTCCCGCGCCCCGCGCAGCACCGCGCACCCGTCCCACTCACGCACATCCCAGCCGTACGTCGCGATGAAGGACTCGTACGCCTCGGGCGCCAGGCCGTAGCGGTCCCTGGACAGGGCCATGACCACCAGATCGTGCTCACGCAGATCCGAGGAGAACGTCTCGAGGTCCACCAGGACCGGTCCGTCCGGCCCGACATGGATGTTGCGGGGCAGGGCGTCGCCGTGGATCGGGCCCGGCGGCAGGTGCGGTGTGAGCGCCGCGGCCGCCGCGGCGAAGCCGTCCCTGCGCTCGCGCAGATAGTCGGCGTCGCTCTGCTCGATCGCGTCGCCCGCGAGCCGCAGCCAGCGCTCGACGCCGCCGAGCAGTTCCCGGCGCGGAAGACCGAAGGAAGGAGCAGGCAGTGCATGCACCAGACGGATCAGGCCGGCCAGATCCGCGGGCCCGGCCGGCCGCAGCGGAGCGCCGAGGCGATGCCAGAGCGTCACCGGATGGCCGTCGACCAGGCGGGGTTCCGGCTCCGCGGCCCGCACCGCGGGGACCTCGCTGTCCCGCAGCCAGTCCGCGATACGCAGTTCGCGCCGGGCGCGGTCGAGCAGTTCGGCGGCCGGGCGGCCGACCTTGACCACGAGATCGCCGTCGGCGAACACCGCGTTCTCGCCGAGCGCGAGGAGCTCCGCATCATCGGCCAGGCCTGCCCCGGCCAGCACTTCGCGCGCCCGTGCCTCGTCCATTTCCTGCCTCCCACACCACTGCACACGCCCTGTCGGCACCGCCCAGTCTCGCAGCTCGTGCGATCGCATTCGCACAGGCCACAAGGCATGCGCGGGCGCTTGACGTATCAAGGTCACATCAGCACGATGACGGGGGCCGCCTGGGCGGCTATTCCCCACTGAGCCGCCCAAAGGAGCCGATCCCGTGACATTGGCGACCGCAACGAAGCGGTCAGCGAAGCAACCGCCCCCGCGCAGACCGGTGGACCACGGTGCCTGGTTCCTGGTGCTGCCCGCGCTGATCCCCATCCTGGTCCTGAGCGTCGGCCCGCTGCTCTACGGCATCGGGCTCTCCTTCACCGACGCGCAGTCGGGCCGCACCGCCGCGACCCAGTGGATCGGGCTCCTGAACTTCCAGGACCTGCTCCACGACACGCTGTTCTGGGACTCGTTCCGCATCGGCCTGCTGTGGGCCGTCGGGGTCACTGTGCCGCAGTTCTTCCTCGCGCTCGGCCTCGCCCTGCTGCTCAACCAGAACCTCCGGTTCCGCTGGCTGGCACGAGCCCTTGCGATCATCCCGTGGGCGATGCCCGAGGTGGTCGTCGGCATCATGTGGCGGCTCGTCTACCACCCGGACGCGGGCGTGCTCAATGAAACGCTCTCCAACCTGGGCCTGGGAGCAGGCCGTGACTGGCTGACCGGCACCGCCACCGCGCTGTTCGCCGTGATCGTCGTCGGAATCTGGGCCGGTATGCCACAGACGACGGTCGCCCTGCTCGCGGGCCTGCAGAACACCCCGCGCGAACTGCACGAGGCCGCGGCGATGGACGGCGCGGGCGCCTGGCGCCGCTTCCGCACCGTCACCTGGCCGGCCATCAAGCCGGTCGCACTCGCCATCTCGGCGCTCAACTTCATCTGGAACTTCAACTCCTTCGCCCTGGTGTACGTCCTCACCCAGGGCGGCCCCGGCGGCCGCACCCGGCTTCCGATGCTCTTCGCCTACGAAGAGGCGTTCCGCTACGGCCAGTTCGGCTATGCCGCGGCGATGGGCTGCGTGATGGTCGCGGTGATCTCGGTGATCCTCGCGTTCTATCTCGTGGGCCGCCTGAAGGGAGGCGACGAGAGCTGATGCGTACCAGGAAATCCACCCGAGCCGCGCAGTACGTGGCGCTTGCGGCGTATCTCGTCTTCCTCGCCTTCCCATTCGCATGGCTGATCTCCACGGCCTTCAAGCCGGCCAAGGAACTGGGCAGCCTGCACCCCACCTGGATCCCCGAGAACCCCACCCTGCAGAACTTCCGGCAGGCCTTCGACGAGCAGCCGCTGCTCCAGGCCGCGGCCAACTCGCTGATCGTGGCCGTCGGCGCGGCCCTGATCGCGGTGGTGATCGCGACGCCCATGGCCTACGTCATGGCGCGCCACCGCAACCGCCTCGCGAAGGCGGCCACCGGCTGGGTCGTGATCAGCCAGGCCTTCCCCTTCGTTCTGATCATCATCCCCCTCTTCCTGATCCTGAAGAACCTCCACCTGATCAACTCGCTGCTCGGTCTGATCCTGGTGTACGTGGTGTGGGCACTGCCCTTCGCGCTGTGGATGCTGGTGGGCTATGTGCGCGCCGTGCCACCGGAGTTGGAGGAGGCGGCCGCCGTGGACGGGGCGGGCAAGCTGCGCACCCTGGTCTCGGTCACCGCGCCGTTGCTCGCGCCCGGCATCGTGGCGACCTCGATGTTCGCCTTCATCACCGCATGGAACGAGTTCTTCTTCGCGCTCGTCCTGCTGAAGACCCCGGAGAAGCAGACGTTGCCCGTCATCCTGAACCGCTTCATCGGCACCGAGGGCGTGGCCGACCTCGGCCCGCTGGCCGCGGCGGCGTTCCTCGCGACCATCCCCTCGCTCGTGATCTTCGCGCTCATCCAGAAGCGGATCACGGGCGGCATGCTGGCCGGGGCGGTGAAGCACTGATGCGTCTACGCCTTCTCGCCTCGGCCGCCGCCGCACTCGCCCTGCTCCTCACCACGGGCTGCTCCGGCGGCAGCAAGGACGACGACGGCCGGATCACGCTCCAGTTCCAGTCCCTGGCCTGGCAGAAGGAGTCCATCGACGCCAACAAGGAACTGGTGAAGGAGTGGAACGCCGCCCACCCCGACATCCAGGTGAAGTACGTCCAGGGCAGCTGGGACAGCGTGCACGACCAGCTGCTCACCTCCTTCGAGGGCGGTGAGGCGCCGGACATCATCCACGACGCCTCCGACGACCTCGCCGACTTCGCGTACGGCGGCTATCTCGCGGATCTGCGGGAGCTGCTGCCCGCGCGCCTGAAGTCGGACATCGCGCAGCGCAGTTGGGAGACCGCCACCTTCGGCGAGGGGATCTACGGCGTGCCGTTCCTGCAGGAGCCGCGCGTCCTGATCGCCAACGCGAAGTGGCTCAAGGAGTCGGGGGTACGCATTCCCACGCCCGACAAGCCATGGAGCTGGCCCGAGTTCCGGAAGATCACCAAGGAGCTGAGCGGGGACGGAAAGTACGGTGTGGCCTGGCCCTTGAAGGAGCCGGTTTCGGCCACCTTGAACCTGTCGCTGTCCGCGGGCGGCCAGATCTTCCACCGCGGTGCGGACGGCAAGGTGCGGATCCGCTTCGACGAGGGCGACCAGGTGGTGCCGGGCACCATCCATGACCAGGTCAACACCGACAAGAGCGCGTCGAGTTCGACCCTCGGCATGGGAGGCTCGGACACCCTGCCGGGCTTCTTCGGCGGCAAGTACGCGATGGTGCCGCTCGGCTTCTCGTACCGGCAGCAGATCGCCCAGCAGGCGCCGGACGGCTTCGACTGGCAGGTCCTGCCCGCCCCCGCCGGCGCCGACGGCCTCAAGCAGGGGGTCAGTCCCCAGACCCTGTCCGTCGCGGAGGACAGCCCGCACAAGAAGGAGGCGATGGCGTTCATCGACTTCCTGCTGCGGCCGCCGAACATGGTGCGTCTGGCCCAGGGCGACTGGATGCTGCCGACCGGCACCGAGGCCCTGAAGGCCCCGGCTCTGCACAGCGAGAAGAACGACTGGGCCACGGGCACGGCACTGGCCGGACAGCTGAGATCGGCGCCCGCCCAGTCGGTGCGCGGCTATCCGGAGTGGAAGGACAAGGTGGCGACCCCGGCACTGCAGGAGTACTACAGCGGCGCGATCGACGCCGACGAGCTGAAGAAGCGGCTGGTGGAGGACGGGAATCTGGTGCTTGCGCGGTATCAGCGCTGAGGCGTTCATGATCAGCGCTGAGGCGTTCATGAACCGGTGGGCTCCCGTCGGCCGGTGAGTTCGAGCGGGTCTGGCGGGCGGTGACTTCCGGCGGGTCGGGCGGGCCCGCCGGGACGGTTCGTCTCGTCATTGGTTGCACGATACGTATCGTCTCGCTTAGGGTCGCGTCATGACATCCGCCGAGCGTGCCCATATCGCCATGTTCTCCATCGCCGCCCACGGGCATGTGAACCCGAGCCTTGAGGTGATCCGCGAGCTCGTCGCCCGGGGGCACCGTGTCACGTACGCGATTCCCCACCTCTTCGAGGAGAAGGTCGCCGAGACCGGTGCGGAGCCGGTGCTCTACACCACCACGCTGCCCTCGCCCGACGACGATCCGGCGGCCTGGGGCACGACGCTGCTCGACAACGTCGAGCCGTTCCTCAACGACGCCATCAACGCGCTGCCGCAGCTGGCCAAGGCGTACGAGGGCGACGAACCGGACCTCGTCCTGCACGACATCACCTCCTATCCGGCCCGGGTCCTGGCCCGTCGCTGGGGTGTTCCCGAGATCTCGCTCTCGCCCAACCTGGTGGCCTGGGACGGGTACGAGGAGGAGGTGGCCGAGCCGATGTGGGAGGAGCCGAGGAAGACCGAGCGCGGACAGGCGTACTACGCACGCTTCCAGGCCTGGCTGGAGGAGAACGGGATCACTCAGCACCCCGACCCGTTCGTGGGCCGTCCGCCGCGCTCGCTCGTACTGATCCCCAAGGCGCTGCAGCCGAACGCCGACCGGGTCGACGAGAAGGTGCACACCTTCGTCGGGGCCTGTCAGGGTGACCGCGCCGCGCAGGGCGACTGGGAGCGGCCCGCCGGGGCCGAGAAGGTGGCGCTCGTCTCGCTCGGCTCGTCCTTCACCAAGCAGCCCGGCTTCTACCGCGAGTGCATCAAGGCCTTCCGTGACCTGCCGGGCTGGCATCTGGTCCTCCAAGTGGGCAAGCACGTCGACGCGAGCGAGCTCGGCGAGATCCCGGGCAATGTCGAAGTCCGCAACTGGGTACCGCAGTTGGCGGTCCTGAAGAAGGCCGACGTGTTCATCACGCATGCCGGTGCGGGCGGCAGCCAGGAAGGGCTCGCCACCGGGACCCCGATGGTGGCCGTGCCGCAGGCCGTCGACCAGTTCGGCAACGCCGACATGCTGCAGGCGCTCGGGGTCGCCCGGCAGGTTCCGACGGAGGAGGCGACCGCGGAGGTGCTGCGCGAGGCCGTGCTCGCACTCGTCGGTGACCCCCAGGTGGCGCGCCGGCTGGAGGAGATCAAGGTGCAGATGGCGGGCGAGGGCGGTACGCGGCGTGCCGCCGATCTGATCGAGGCCGAACTGCCGGGGCGGTAGGCGCGGGCCGCACTGGCGAGGCGGTAGGCGGGGGCCGCTCGATAACGGTCAGGGGCTCGTGGCGATAACGCTCAGGTAACAACCCTTTGGCCTGTTGGGGCCATTGACTCGTCGTCCCCGTACGACCCTTACCCCCGGGTAAAGGTTGTACGGGGCACTTCTTGTTCGTTGGTCAACGACCTTCTTAGCGTGAGATGAACTCCAGTCGAACGTCAGGAAGTTGACCATGCGCCGAGACATACCGCCTCTCGCCGAGGTGCGCCGCATCACGCAGAAGAAGCGCGACGCGTGGTGGACCGTGCTGCTCGTCGACCCGATTGCCACCCCGCTGGTACGGCAGACCGCGATGCGGACCGGCGTCACTCCGAACCAGATCACCTGGGGTGCCTTCCTGCTCGGGCTCGGCTCCGCCGCGTGTTTCGCGCTCGGTGACTGGCACTGGCTGATCGCCGGTGCCGTCGTCTATCACCTGAGCTTCATCCTGGACTGCATGGACGGCAAGGTCGCCCGCCTGACCGGCACGGGCTCGGTCTTCGGTGCCTGGCTGGACTTCGTCTTCGACCGGATCCGCGTCATGGTGTGCGCGGTGGCCCTGATGGCCGGGCAGTACCACCGCACCGGCGAGACCCTCTATATCTGGCTGGCTCTCGCCGTCGTCGGGCTCGACACCCTGCGGTACATCAACTCCCTTGAGATCTTCAAGATCCGCCACTCGATGCGCAAGCAGATCAAGGCGCGTGTGCGTGAGGCGCGCCGGGCCCAGAACGAGGCGGAGCTCGCATTCATGGAAGACCTCCTGCGCGACAATCCGGAGGCGGATATCGAGCAGGACCTGCAGGCGGCGCGGGGTGGGCTCGCGGGTGCGGGCGCCGACGGCGCGGTCGTTCAAGGTGCCGTCGCCGAGGGTGCGGTCGCCGAAGGGCCGGGCGCCGATGGCGTGGGTGCGCAGGCCGGTGCCGCCGGGGTCCTTCTGAAGGCCCAAGTCATCGATCTGCACCAGGAGTTCCGGCACCGCTTCCCCTGGTATCTGCGCTGCCGCTCGTTCCTCCTGGGCAAGCGCATCCGTACGCACCTGGTCAGCGGCATCGAATTCCAGATGGGCGTCTTCATCATCGGCCCGCTCTTCGACGTGGTGGTTCCCGCGACGATCGTGGCAGGCGTCCTGCTGCTCGTCTTCGAACTCGCCATCATCTACAAACTGTTGCTTTCCACGCGTGACTTCACGCGCACGATCGACGGTTTCGAGCAGCGGAAGCTGGCCGCGGTGGCCTGAGTCTTCCGGGGCCCATGGGTGCCGCCTCCTCCCCGGCGCCCCGTTTTGTCCCCTGGTGACCTGACCCGTTGTCACCCGTTCCGTCCGGATTCCGGATCGGCCTCAAGGGCGCTCTGCGATATGCGCAGAGCGCCCCTTTTGTTATTACGGAACCTTGTTGAACAAGTCACAGGTGTATGTAGGTATTGAACTGAGCGCGTCAATCCGACAGGGTTTCGACTCAACGCCCGGAGATCTTCCGGGTCTACGGGCGTTGAGGCAGTAACGCTTATGAACCCCCCACATCCCCCCACAAACCACGAGGAGACCCCTCTTCATGGCAACTCACAAGCGTGCGCGCACCCTTAAGCTCACCGCGGCGATAGCCACCGCCGCCACCGCGGTGGGCGTGACCGTCCTGGCAAGCCCCTTCGCGGGAGCGGCCCCGGCCGCCGAAGGCAAGATCTACGGCGCCGACGCCAAGGGCGCCGTCTCCGGCAGCTACATCGTCATGCTCGACGAAGAGTCCACCAAGGGTGGCAAGCAGGACCTCGCCAAGGAGTACGGCGGCGACCTGAAGCGGAACTACTCCTCGGCCGTCAACGGCTTCTCCGCCTCCGGCCTTTCGGAGACCGAGGCCAAGCGCCTGGCCGCCGACCCTGCGGTCGACAAGGTCGTCCAGAACAAGAAGTTCACGATCGACGCCACCCAGGACAACCCGCCGTCGTGGGGCCTGGACCGTATCGACCAGGCCGACACGGAGGGCGACAAGAAGTACACGTACCCCGACGCCGCCGGTGAGGGCGTCACCGCGTACGTCATCGACACCGGTGTCCGCGTCAGCCACAAGGACTTCGACGGCCGCGCGGCCCACGGCTTCGACGCCGTCGACAACGACGAGAGCGCCGACGACGGCAACGGCCACGGCACCCACGTGGCCGGCACCATCGCGGGCGCCGAGCACGGTGTCGCCAAGAAGGCGAAGATCGTCGCCGTCCGCGTCCTCGACGACCAGGGCTCCGGCACCACCGAGCAGGTCGTCGCCGGCATCGACTGGGTCACCAAGAACCACGAGGGCCCGTCGGTCGCCAACATGAGCCTCGGCGGCGGCGCCGACGAGGCCCTCGACGAGGCCGTCCGCAAGTCCATCGCCTCCGGTGTCACCTTCGGTGTCGCCGCCGGCAACGAGTCCTCCGACGCCGCCCAGGTCTCCCCGGCGCGCGTGAAGGAGGCCATCACGGTCGCCTCCTCCACCAACAAGGACGAGCAGTCGGACTTCTCCAACTTCGGCTCGATCGTGGACATCTACGCCCCGGGCTCGGACATCACCTCGGCCTGGAACACCGGTGACGACGCCACCAACACCATCTCCGGTACGTCGATGGCGACCCCGCACGTCGTGGGTGCCGCCGCCGTCTACCTCGGTGGCCACAAGGATGCCACGCCCGAGCAGGTCGCCAAGGGCCTGACCGACGGCGCCACCCCGGACAAGATCTCCAACCCGAGCGAGGGCACGCCCAACAAGCTGCTCAAGGTCGTCGAGTAGCAGTTCCCGGAAGGGCGCCCCGCCGTGCGGCGGCTCCAGTGGCTGCGGCGGCTGTGGCGTCCGGTGGCTCTTCGAGCAGCACCTTTTCGAGAGGGCGGGGGATCACCCTCCTCCGCCCTCTCGAGCAGTCTCCCGGGGCCCGCTTCCCCGGGTCCCGGGAGACCTTCGACCGGCGGTCGCCGTGCCAACCCCCACGGGGCACGGCGGCCGTCTTCGTCATGCGCGGGCCCCGGTGCGCGGATGTCTAGGGTGTGCCCATGACGACGTATGCGGCCCTGCTACGGGGCATCAACGTGGGCGGTCACAAGAAGCTCCCGATGGCCGAACTCCGCACCCTCCTCACGGGCCTCGGCCACGGCGACGTACGTACGCATCTGCAGAGCGGCAACGCCGTCTTCACCAGCGCGTCAGGCGACGAGGACACCCTCGCCGCGGAGCTCGGCAAGGCCATCGAACGGCACTTCGGCTTCCAGGTCGACTGCCTGGTGCGCAGCGGTGCCTATCTGCGGGCCGTCGCCGACGCCTGCCCCTATCCCGCCGCCACCCTTGAGGGAAAGCAGCTCCACGTCACGTATTTCTCCGAGCCTGTCGGGCCCGAACGGTTCGCCGCCGTCGACCCGTCGGCGTATGCGCCCGAGGGCTTCGCACTCGGCGACCGCGCGCTCTATCTCTACGCTCCCGAAGGGCTCGGCCGCTCCAAGCTCGCCGAGGCGCTCGCCCGGCCCGGCCTGCTCAAGGGAGTCGTGGCCACCAGCCGCAACTGGAACACCGTCACCAAACTCGTGGAGCTCACCCGTGCCTGAGAAGTCGCCCGCCGTGGAGGCCGCCATCGAGAGCGAACTGCGCCTGCTCGCCCCGGAAGTGCGCCGCTCGCCCGAACTGCTCGGATCGCTGCTCCACCCCGAATACACCGAGATCGGGGCCTCGGGCCGCCGCTGGGACCGGGAAACCATCATCGCCGCCCTGACCGGGCAGCAGGAACCGGGGAAACGACCCATCACCACCTCCCGGATGCGCGGCGTCCAGCTCGCCGACGACCTCGTCCATCTCACCTTCGACACAGACAACAACGGACGGCTGTCGCACCGGAGTTCCCTGTGGCGGAGCACAGATCGCGGCTGGCTGCTCTGGTTCCACCAGGGCACGCCGTTCGCGAGGGACACGGCGGTGGTGGACACCGCTGTGGCGGCGGATTAGGGCGAGTTGAGGAAGGGCGCCCGAGGCGGAAGTCCTGGGCGGAGGCCATGGGCGGAGGTTATGGCCGGGCGCCCTGGGAGTCGGTCCTAGGCGAGGGCGTCGAGGCGGGCGACTTCCTCAGGAGAGAGGCGGATCGCGGCGGCGGCCAGGTTCTCCTCCAGGTGCCCGAGCGAACCCGTGCCCGGGCTCGGGCAGAGCACCGGGGAGTGCTGCAGCAGCCAGGCCAGGGCGATCTGTCCGGGCGTCGCGTCGTGGGCGCGGGCGATCTCGGCGCACACCGGGTCCTCCGTGAGCGCGCCGTGGCCCAGCGGGAACCACGGCAGGAACGCGATGCCGCGTTCCTCGCACTGCTTGAGCAGCGGTTCGGCGGCGCGGTCCAGGAGGTTGTAGCGGTTCTGCACGGAGGCGATGTCCGTGATCTTCAGGGCCGCATCGAGGTCGTCGGACGTGATCGTGGTGAGCCCGATATGCCGGATCTTGCCCTGCTCCTTGAGCTCGGCGAGTGCTCCCAGCTGCTCGGCCATCGGGACCTCGGGGTCGAACCGGTGCAACTGATACAGGTCGATCGTGTCCACGCGCAGTCGCCGCAGGCTCGCCTCGCACATCTCCCGCAGCCGCCGCGGACTGCCCTCGATGTGCCAGACGTTCGGGCCCGTACGGACCACACCGCCCTTGGTGGCGACCACGACATCGGCCGCAGAATCAGCCGCATAAGGGTGCAGTGCTTGAGCGACGAGTTCTTCCGCGATGGCCGGGCCGTAGTTGTCGGCGGTGTCGACGAGCGTCACACCGAGCTCGACGGCCCTGCGCAACACCGCCACCGCGGCCGCGGGCTCCCCGCGCGGGCCCCAGTATCCGGTGCCGGTCAACTGCCCGGTGCCGAAGCCGAGACGGCGCACGGGCAGGTCGCCGCCGAGGGGGAGGGGGCGCATCGAGTTCATCGCGCGCGTGGTGCGGGTTTCGGTCGCGGCGTGTGGGGGGTTCTGGCAGTCGCCCGTGGTGCTCATGGGCGGACGCTATCTGATGACTGCTGGCTGGTGGACGGGTGCCTGGGTGCTCGGGAGCGTGGGTGCAGGAGTGCCACCCCGCGGCGGCCTGTCGCGTCTGTTCAAGCCCCGGCCTCGCACGGGCTGGAGTACCGGGCCCTGCGTGAGCAGCTCCTCGACGACCTCACCCCCCGACCGAGACTTCACTGCCGAGTTATCCACAGGAATCTGCCGTTCCGGATGGGATCCGGGATCCGGGCTAACGTCATCGATGTCTGGACCGCGACAGAAGCGACCGAGGCGGTCCAGACACATCGCACGGGGGAGGAGAGATGCACGGAGGCCTGCCGTTCATCGGCATCAGCACGCTCGTCTACGGCTTGGTGGGTCTTGCCGTACTGACGAGGAGCGCGATCCGGGCCGGGGCCCGGAGTACCGGGGGAGCACGGCATGAATCACGTACGACATAGCGGAAGCGGGCGACACCGCCCGGACCGGCACGAGGTCACGGTCATCGTGCCCGCGCACAACGAAGAGGCGGGGCTGCCGGCCACGCTCGACTCACTGGCACGCCAGACGGCGCCGCCCCGGCAGATCATCGTGGTCGACGACGCCTCGGACGACCACACGGCAGAGGTCGCCGCGGCGCACGGCGCGACGGTCCTGAGGCCACCGCGGAACCAGGGCAGCAAGGCGAAGGCGCAGAACTACGCGTTGCCTCACTGCTCGACGGAGCTGGTGCTCGCCGTCGACGCCGACACGGTCCTCGCGCCGGACTACATCGAGCGCACCGCCGCGGTCTTCGACGACCCCGAGGTGACCATCGCCGCCGGCGCCGTCCAGACGAGATTCACCCGCACCTTGTGGGAGCGCGGCCGGTCGGTCGAGTATCTCTTCGGCTTCCACTGGCACCGCCCCATCCAGCACGCCGCGGCCAGCCCCATGGTGTGCTCGGGCTGCTGCTCGGTGTTCCGCCGGGCGGATCTGGTGGCCTTCGGCGGATTCCCCGAGCGGACCATCGTGGAGGACATGGACTACACCTGGTCCCAGATGATCGCCGGGCGCCGCGCTGTGTACGTGAGCGACGCGGTCGCCCGGGCCGCCGACCCCGAGACCCTCATGTATCTGCGCAAGCAGGTCTGGCGCTGGATGGCGGGGTTCTGTCAGAACGTCCGGCTGCATCTGCCGAAGCTGTTCACGGCGAAGCCGATACTCGCCCTGTGGGTACTGCTCGCCCTCTTCGAGATCGTCACGGCGCCGCTGTGGTGGGCGACACCGTTCCTGGTCGCGGCGGCCTCGTCCTGGTCGCTGGGCGAGGCCCTAGCCTGGTGGGCCGGAGCCGAACTGCTCCTGACCGCACCGCCGTTGGTGTACGCGGCCCACAGACGCGAGCTGCCGGTGCTCGGCGTGCTCCTGAACATCCCCTGTGTGTACGCCACCAAGGTGGTCAACGCCGTCTACGCATGGAAGGCCCTGGCGGTCGAACTGGTCCTGGTGCCCTTGAAGCTGGCGAAGGGACTCACCGTCTACGAGAAGGGACGCCCCGCGATACCCGCACTGCCGTGACAGCCCGGACCGGTGACGGATCCTGAGCTGACCGAGCTGACCGAGCTGACCGAGCTGACCGAGCTGACCGAGCTGACCGAGCTGACCGAGCTGACCGAGCTGACCGAGCTGACCGAGCTGACCGAGCTGACCGAGCCGACGGGCGGAGCAGCGCGGGCGGCGCCCCTCTCAAGCCGTGAGTGCTGCGGTCACCGGGGCCTCCGCAGCGGCCGTGTCGTACCGCGCGAGGAGCAGGCGCCCCAACTCCGGGGCGGGGCCGAGGACATCGGCCAGGACATCGGCTCCGGCCGCACGTGCGCCGCGGGCGATCCGGTCGGGCAGGAAGCCGGGCGCGATGACGTAGGGAGCCACAGCCACCCGGCGCACCCCCTCGGCCCGAAGTTGCCGCACGGCGTCCTCCGTGCGGGGCAGAGATGCGGAGGCGAACGCAGGCCGCACGGCACACCAACCGGTGCGCCGCCACTCCCGCGCGATTTCTGCGATCACTGCGATCGCCTCCGGGTCTGAGGAGCCCGCCGAGGCCAGGACGACCCCGGTCGAGCGCTTGTCGCCGGCCGTGAGCCCGGCGCCTTCGAGCCGTCGCTCCAAGGCGTCGATGAGCAGCGGCGAGGGGCCGAGGACGTCGGCCTGGCGTATCCGCAGCTGCGGCAGGCGGGCACTCGCCTCGCGCAGGACGGCGGGGATATCGGCCTTGGCGTGGAAGGCACGGGTGAGCAGCAGCGGCAGGGCCACCACGTCGCGCACACCGTCGGCGGCCAGTCCTTCGAACACGCGCGGTACGGAGGGCGCGTTGAAGTCCAGGAAGCCGGTCTCCACGCGCAGGCCGGGCCGCAGCGCCCGCACCCGGCGCACCAGGGCGTGCACGGTCGCGGCATGGCGCGGATCGCGGCTGCCGTGGGCGACGACGAGGAGGGTGGGTGTGTGCCCTTGCCAGGCAAGGGCCTTGGGTGACGGGAGGACCGGACGGTGCATGGCGTGCTCAGCTCCTGGCGAGGAGACCGCGGCTGCGCAGGACGCGGCGCTCCAGTGGACTGAAGATGAGGAGGTCGATGGCGATTCCGACGACGAGGATCAGTGTGATCGCGAGGAAGACCATGGACATGCTGCTGTTGGTGCGGCCGTTCTCCAGCAACTGGCCGAGCCCCACGCCGAGATCGGGCGAGGAGGCGATGATCTCCGCGGCCATCAGGGACCGCCAGGAGAACGCCCAGCCCTGCTTCAGGCCGGCCAGGTATCCGGGCAGCGCGGCGGGCATCACGATGTGCCAGGTGCCGCGTACGCCGGTCGCGCCGAGGGTGCGTCCCGCCCGCAGGAAGAGCGGGGGCACCTGGTCGACGCCGGAGACCAGACCGTTGGCGATGGACGGCACGGCGCCGAGGAGGATCACCGCGTACATCATCGAGTCGTTCAGGCCGAGCCAGAGCACGGCGGGCGGCACCCAGGCGACGGAGGGCAGGGACTGCAGGCCGGAGAGGATCGGGCCGATGGCGGCGCGCACGAAGCGGACCCGGGCCACGAGGAGGCCGAGGGGGGTGCCGATGGCCAGGGCGAGCAGGAAGCCGGACATACCGCGCCAGAGGCTGGTCCAGACGTAGTCGAGCAGCGTGCCCTGCAGCCAGGCGTCGGTCACTTCGGCCCACACGTCGGAGGGCGACGGGAGCTTGTAGGGGTCGACGACCTGTGCCCAGCTCAGGGCCTGCCAGGTCACCAGGACGAGGACAACGGCGAGGAAGGGGGGCAGGACCTTGTTGCGGAGTACCTCACTGCGCGGGGTGTACGAGGTGGCCGAGGCCTCCAGGGCGTCGAGGCCGGCCTCGAGCCCGGCGAGGCCCGACAGACCCGAGTCCTTGGGCGCGGGGCCCTTGGCGGAGGTGTCAGTGCTGGCCATGACGGCGGATCTCCCCACGGAGTTGTTCGGTGATCTCGAGGGACAGTTCCGCGACGGCGGAGTCCTCGATTCGGCGCGGCTGCGGGATGTCCACGGTCCATTCGCGGGCGATGCGGCCGGGGCGGGAGGACAGCAGGACGACGCGCTGGGCGAGGCGTACCGCTTCACGCACGTTGTGTGTGACGAAGAGGACGGAGATGCCGGTCTCGTGCCACAGGTGGGTCAGTTCGTCGTGCAGGACGTCGCGTGTGATGGCGTCGAGGGCCGCGAACGGCTCGTCCATCAGGAGCAGTTGGCTGTCCTGGGCGAGTGCCCTGGCCAGGGCGACGCGCTGGCGCATGCCGCCGGAGAGCTCGTGCACCCGCTTGCCGTGCGCGTCGTTCAGGCGGACCAGGCCGAGCAGCCGCTCGGCCTCGTCGCGCCGCTCGCTCTTGGGCATGCCGCGCAGCCGCAGGGCGAGTTCGATGTTCTTGCCCGCGGTGAGCCAGGGGAACAGGGCGTGTTCCTGGAACATCAGGGCGGGCCGCCCGCCGGGGGTCTCGATGGTCCCTGTGGTGGGTGCGTCGAGGCCGGCGACCAGGTTGAGCAGGGTGGATTTGCCGCACCCCGAGGCCCCCAGGAGGGTGACGAATTCGCCCGGTGCGACATCGAGGCTGATGTCGTCGAGCACGAGCTGCTGTGCGCCGGGCCGGCCGAAGGACTTGGACACATGCTCGATACGGGCGGCGTGCGCCACCGCGGTACGGTCCTCGGCCTTGGTGAGCGTGCTGGCCATGATCGTCACCTCCTGGGAACGGTCAGGTTGCGGTGGTTACTTGACGCCGAGACCGGAGTCGTCGACCCCGGGCTGGCCCTGGTCCCGCAGCACCTTGTTGAGGAGCTCCAGGTCGTAGATGCCGTCCAGGCCGGGCTCTTGGAGGAGGCCCGCCTTGACCGCGTGCTTGGCCTGGGTGTCGAGGGTGGCGGCCAGCGGGTCGTCGGTGAACTCGATGGACTTCCACGCCGGGTCGAGGATCTTGGCGGGGAGCGCCTTGCCGGACTCGGCCTTGATACTGGCGTTGGCGGCGGCCTTCGCCTCTTCGGGGTTGGCGGAGATCCACTTGTTGGTCTTCACCGAACCGCGCAGGACCGCCTCGACGACCTTCGGGTGCTCCTTGAGGAAGTCCTGCGACACGATGAGGTTGGTGATCACGAACTTCTTGTCCGGCCACAGGTCCTTCTCGTCGAGCAGGACCTTGGCGCCTTCGGAGACCAGCTTGGAGGCGGTCGGCTCGGGGACCCAGGCGCCGTCGACGGAGCCCGACTTGTAGGCGTCGGGTGTGATCTTGTTGTCCGTGCGGACGACGGAGACATCGCCCTCGCCGCTCTGCGCGTTGACCTTCCAGCCGCGTTCGGCGATCCAGTTGAGGAAGGCGACGTCCTGGGTGTTGCCGAGCTGCGGGGTGGCGATCTTCTTGCCCTTGACATCGTCCAGGGACCGGATCTTGTCCGGGTTGACGACGAGCTTCACGCCGCCGGAGGCCGCTCCGGCGATGATCCGCAGGTTCTTGCCGGCCGACTTGGTGTAGCCGTTGATCGCGGGGGAGGGGCCGATCCAGCCGATGTCGATGGAGCCGGAGTTGAGTGCCTCGATCGCGGAGGGCCCGGCGTTGAAGGTGGACGGCTTGATCTGGGTGCCGCCCAGTTCCTTCTGGAGTATGCCCTTCTCCAGACCCACCAGGGCCGTGCCGTGGGTGAGGTTCGGGAAGTACCCGATCTTCACCTCGGAGAGGTCATCGATCTTCTTGCCCTTGGCGGCGTTCTGCTGGTCGTCCTTGGCCTGGGAGCCGTAGCCGCAGGCGGTGGCCGTCAGGGCGAGCAGCGGCAGGGCGGCGGCCGCGACAAGAGCGCGGCGCGTGCTGCGGCGGGAACTCGTGGCGCCGGTGTCGGTGGGATGGTCGGCAGGCACGGGAGGTGGTCCTCTCGTTGGCCCGGTTCCTACGTCCGTCCGGGATCCGGGGACGCGGCCGGGCAGTCGGCACGGTCGTCGGGTCTTCGCCTGTGCTGCGGCGAAGGGCGGTGCTTCTGGGCGCGCATGCGGTGCGCGTACGTCTTCACGCACATCGCACGACGCCCCCAGAGCCCGCGCCGAGGGTGCCGCTGCCGACGCGGCCGCCCTCCTTCGCGAATGTCGCGAACGCATCGAAGGCCATCAGAAGTCCCAGGCCGCGTCTTCGTCGTCGGCGGCACCGGAGGCCTCGGCGACCGGCGCGGTCGCGGAGGCGAAGGCGTCGCCCGCCATGCCGGCCGCGAGGGTGGTGCCGTCGGCCGGGTCGATCAGGAGGAAGGAGCCGGTGCGCCGGGAGTGGGCGTAGGAGTCGATGGCCAGCGGCTCGGCGGTGCGGACGCGGACCCGTCCGATGTCGTTGGCGACCAGCTGCCCGGGTGCCGGGTGCTGGGAGAGGTCGTCGAGGGTCAGCCGCGAGGGGATCTCCTTGACGATGGCCTTGACGGTACGGGTGGTGTGCTTGAGCAGCACCCGCTGGCCCACCGTGAGCGGGGTGTCGGCGACATGGCAGACGGTCGCCTCGACGTCCTGGCTGGTCGCGGGCGCGTCCCCGGAGGGCACGAGGAGGTCGCCGCGGGAGATGTCGATGTCGTCCTCGAGCAGCAGCGTCACCGACTGCGGGGTCCAGGCCACATCGACGCTGGTGCCGAGCAGATCGATCCCCGCGATCTTGGAGGTGCGGCCGGAGGGCAGCACGGTCACGGACTCGCCGACCCGGAAGGTGCCGGCCGCGATCTGGCCCGCGTAGCCGCGGTAGTCGGGGTGTTCGGCGGTCTGGGGGCGGATCACGTACTGCACGGGGAAGCGGGCGTGGCAGGACGCCAGGTCGTGGCTGACCGGCACCGTCTCCAGGTGTTCGAGGACGGTGGGGCCGCCGTACCAGTCCATGTGGGCGGACGGCTCGACCACGTTGTCCCCGGCGAGCGCGGAGATCGGGATCGCGGTGATCTCAGGCACGCCCAACTCGCCGGCGTAGGTGGTGAATTCCTCGGCGATCTGCGCGAAGACGGGCTCGGCGTAGTCGACGAGGTCCATCTTGTTGACGGCCAGGACCACATGCGGCACCCGCAGGAGGGCGGCGATGGCGGCGTGGCGGCGGGTCTGCTCGACCACGCCGTTGCGGGCGTCGACCAGGATGACGGTGAGTTCGGCGGTGGAGGCGCCGGTGACCATGTTGCGGGTGTACTGCACATGGCCGGGGGTGTCGGCCAGGATGAACCGGCGCCGGGCGGTGGCGAAGTAGCGGTAGGCCACGTCGATGGTGATGCCCTGCTCGCGCTCGGCGCGCAGCCCGTCGGTGAGCAGCGCCAGGTCCGGGGCGCCCGCGCCGCGGCTGAGCGAGGCCCGCTCGACGGCTTCGAGCTGGTCGGTCAGGACCGACTTGGAGTCGTGCAGCAGACGCCCGACCAGGGTGGACTTGCCGTCGTCCACGGATCCGGCGGTGGCGAAGCGCAGCAGGGTGGTGGCCGACAGGTCGCCCAGATCGGCCAACTGCTCGGTGTTGGTGCTCATTTAGAAGTACCCCTCGCGCTTGCGGTCTTCCATGGCGGCCTCGGAGAGCTTGTCGTCGGCGCGGGTGGCGCCGCGCTCGGTGAGCCGCGATGCGGCGATCTCGGCGATCACGGACGGGAGTGTGGTGGCGTCGGAGTCGACGGCGCCGGTGCAGGACATGTCGCCGACCGTGCGGTAGCGCACCAGGCGCTTTTCGACACTCTCGTCCTCGCGCGGGCCGCCCCAGTCGCCGGCGGTCAGCCACATGCCGGAGCGCTGGAACACCTCGCGCTCGTGGGCGAAGTAGATCTCCGGGAGCTCGATGTGTTCGCGGGCGATGTACTGCCACACGTCCAGCTCGGTCCAGTTGGACAGCGGGAAGACGCGGACGTGCTCGCCGGGGGCGTGGCGGCCGTTGTAGAGCTGCCACAGCTCGGGGCGCTGGCGCCGAGGGTCCCACTGGGAGAACTCGTCACGCAGGGAGAAGACGCGCTCCTTGGCGCGGGCCTTCTCCTCGTCACGCCGCCCGCCGCCGAACACGGCGTCGAAGCGGTGTTCCTGGATGGCCTCGGTCAGCGGCACCGTCTGCAGCGGGTTGCGGGTGCCGTCGGGGCGCTCGCGGAGCTTGCCGGCGTCGATGTAGTCCTGCACGGAGGCGACATGCAGGCGCAGCCCGTGTTCGGCCACGACGCGGTCGCGGTAGTCCAGGACCTCGGGGAAGTTGTGCCCGGTGTCCACATGCAGGAGCGAGAAGGGGACCGCGGCGGGGGCGAAGGCCTTCAGGGCGAGATGCAGCATGACGATGGAGTCCTTGCCGCCGGAGAAAAGGATCACCGGCCGCTCGAACTCGCCCGCCACCTCGCGGAAGATATGCACACCCTCGGACTCCAGAGCGTCCAAGTGGCTGAGCGCGTAAGGGCTGTCGGTCTCCTCCGACAGCGACGCGGTGGTCGTCATGCCAGACCCCTTTCAGTGAGCAGCGCGTGCAGCGCGGCTGCGGACTCCTGCACGGTCTGCCGCTGCGACTCGATCCGCAGATCGGGCGACTCGGGCTCCTCGTACGGGTCGTCGACGCCGGTGAGCCCGGAGATCTCGCCCGCGGCCTGCTTGGCGTACAGACCCTTCACATCGCGCTCGGAGCAGACCTCCACCGGAGTGGCGATATGCACCTCGACATACGCGGTGCCTTCGTTCTGGTGGCGCTTGCGCACCGCCTCACGGCTGTCCGTGTACGGGGCGATGACCGGGACGAGGGCCTTCACACCGTTGGAGGCGAGCAGTTCGGCGACGAAGCCGATGCGCTGCACGTTGGTGTGCCGGTCCTCGCGGCTGAAGCCGAGGCCCGCGGAGAGGAACTCACGGATCTCGTCCCCGTCGAGCACCTCGACGCGATGGCCCTCGGTGCGCAGCCGTCCCGCCAGCTCGTGGGCGATGGTGGTCTTTCCGGCGCTCGGCAGGCCGGTGAGCCAGATGGTGGCCCCGGCGGTGACGCCGCCTCGGGCCGAGGCGGCGCCGGCCCCGGCCGTGTCGGTGGCTCCGGCCGTAGCGGCACCCGGAGCCGTGGCAGCTCCGGCCGCGGCGGCCCCGGGAGCCGTGGCAGCTCCGGCCGCGGCGGCCCCGGGAGCCGTGGCAGCTCCGGTCACGTGTGTCTCCTGATGGTTCGTCATCCGTGCAGCCCGCATTCCGTCTTGGAGCGGCCCGCCCAGCGTCCGGCGCGGGCGTCCTCGCCCTCGGCGACCCGGCGGGTGCAGGGCGCGCAGCCGATGGACGGATAGCCGTCCATGAGCAGGGGGTTGGTGAGGACGCCGTGCTCGGCGACATAGGCGTCGACGTCGTCCTGCGTCCAGCGGGCGATCGGCGAGATCTTGACCTTCTGGCGCTTGGCGTCCCAGCCGACGACCGGGGTGTTCGCGCGGGTCGGCGACTCGTCCCGGCGCAGGCCGGTGGCCCAGGCGTCGTAGGAGGCCAGGCCCTCTTCGAGGGGCTTGACCTTGCGCAGGGCGCAGCACAGGTCGGGGTCGCGGTCGTGCAGCTTCGGCCCGTGCTCGGCGTCCTGCTCGGCGACGGTCTGGCGCGGGGTGAGCGTGATGAGGTTGACGTCCATCACGGCGTCCACCGCGTCCGCGGTGCCGATGGTCTCGGGGAAGTGGTAGCCGGTGTCCAGGAAGACGACATCGACGCCGGGCATGGCGCGGGAGGCCAGATGGGCGACGACCGCGTCCTCCATCGAGGAGGTCACGCAGAAGCGCTTGCCGAAGGTGTCGGCGGCCCACCTCAGGATCTCCAGGGGCGAGGCGTCCTCGAGTTCGCGGCCGGCCCGCTCGGCGAGCTCCTGGAGTTCTCCGGCACCGCGTTCGGTCTGAGTTGTCGTCATATCTGGTCCCCTCCACCGTCGTTGTGCTGCAGGCCCCGGGTCAGCAGCCCGAGGAACTTCAGCTGGAAGGCTCGATTGCAGGACGCGCATTCCCAGGCGCCGTGCCCCGTCTCGTTCGGACGCAGGTCCTCGTCGCCGCAGTAGGGGCAGTAGAAGGGGGCGGCACGCTCGCTCACTTGAGGGCCTCCTCGGCGGCGCGTCCGGCCCAGGTGGCGAACCGCTCGCCGTCCTCGCGCTCCTCCTGGAAGCGCTTGAGGACCCGCTCGATGTAGTCGGGCAGTTCGTCGGCGGTGACCTTCAGGCCGCGCACCTTGCGGCCGAAGCCCGCCTCCAGGCCGAGGGCGCCGCCCAGGTGCACCTGGTAGCCCTCGACCTGCTCGCCCCGGTCGTCGAGGACCAGCTGGCCCTTGAGACCGATGTCCGCGACCTGGATACGGGCGCAGGCGTTGGGGCAGCCGTTGATGTTGATGGTGATCGGCTCGTCGAACTCGGGGATACGGCGCTCGAGTTCATCGATGAGCGAGGCGCCGCGGGCCTTGGTCTCGACGATCGCCAGCTTGCAGAACTCGATGCCGGTGCAGGCCATCGTGCCGCGCCGGAACGGCGACGGGCGCACGGTCAGATCGAGTGCTTCGAGCGCCTCGCTCAGCGGCTCGATCTGCGACTCCTCCACATCGAGCACGATCATCTTCTGCTCGACGGTGGTGCGCAGCCGGCCCGAGCCATGGGCCTCGGCGATTTCGGCGATCTTGGTGAGCGTCGCCCCGTCGACGCGTCCGACGCGCGGCGCGAAGCCGACGTAGAACTTGCCGTCCTGCTGCCGGTGCACGCCGACGTGGTCGCGCCAGCGGGCCACGGGCTGGGCGGGGGCGGGGCCGTCGATCAGCTTGCGCTCGAGGTACTCGTCCTCGAGGACCTGGCGGAACTTCTCCGTGCCCCAGTCGGCGAGCAGGAACTTCAGGCGGGCGCGGGTGCGCAGCCGGCGGTAGCCGTAGTCGCGGAAGATCGAGATGACGCCCTCGAAGACGTCGGGCACCTCGTCGAGCGGCACCCATGCGCCGAGCCGCTGGCCGATCTTGGGGTTGGTGGACAGGCCGCCGCCGACCCAGAGGTCGAACCCGGGCCCGTGGTCGGGGTGTTGGACGCCGACGAAGGCGATGTCGTTGATCTCGTGCGCCACGTCGAGCAGCGGCGAACCGGAGATCGCGGACTTGAACTTGCGCGGCAGGTTGGAGAAGGCCGGGTTGCCGATGACACGGCGGTGGATCTCCTCGACGGCCGGCGTGCCGTCGATGATCTCGTCCTCGGCGATACCGGCGACCGGTGAGCCGAGGATGACGCGCGGGGTGTCGCCGCAGGCCTCGGTGGTGGACAGGCCGACCTCTTCGAGCCGCCGCCAGATCTCCGGCACGTCCTCGATACGGATCCAGTGGTACTGGATGTTCTGCCGGTCCGTGATGTCGGCGGTGCCGCGGGCGAACTCCTCCGAGATCTGACCGATCACGCGCAGCTGCTGGGTGGTGAGACGGCCGCCGTCGATCCGCACCCGCAGCATGAAGTACTCGTCGTCCAGCTCCTCCGGCTCCAGGATCGCGGTCTTGCCGCCGTCGATGCCGGGCTTGCGCTGGGT
This sequence comes from Streptomyces monticola, assembly GCF_042665355.1. NCBI lineage: Bacteria > Bacillati > Actinomycetota > Actinomycetes > Kitasatosporales > Streptomycetaceae > Streptomyces > Streptomyces monticola. The sequence continues at coordinate 410,627 of NZ_JBHTCF010000001.1, forward strand.
GTAGAGGCCCCACCAACGCATGCGGCCGCGCAGGTCGTTGGGGTCGATCGAGTCGAATCCGGACTTCGAGTAGATCGTCTCAATGCGTGTCCGCACATTGAGACCGTCGTCGTCCTTCTTGAACTGCTCGTTGCCGTTGAGCGGCGTGAAGTGGCCCACTGCCCACTGGCCCTCACCACGGTGACGGCTCGCCTTGCGGCGGGGCGCGGCGGCAGCAGGCTTCTCAGGGGTTGCGGCCATGGTTGATACGTCCTTCGGGACAGCAGGAAAGCGGCTCTGACCTGCGCATACGGGCAGGGGCCAGGGGCATGCGCGGATCGTCGCGCGCCCTTGCGCAGGGAGTGTCAGGAAAGAAAGAGTGCGGCGTGGTGCTGAGAGTTCAGCAGGCCGGACAGATCGCGCTGGACATGCGGCCGAGGTCGACGTGCCGCCGACTCACCAAGGCAATTCCAGCTCGAGACATGACGGAAGCGTGGCACGCGGATCTCCGGGCAGTCCACCGTCATCCAAGATTTGGACAACACTGTCCCGCATCGCGAGACAGTGTGTCCTGGGTCACGCAGTAATCCGAAACAGTGATCCGAAACAGTGATCCGAAACAGTGATCCGAAGCGGCGCTCCGAAGCAGCGCTCCGAAGGAGCCCTCAGGCCTCGGTGGCCGCGCCGGGCCAGGGCCCGGGGGCGGCCACCTCCGGCTCCTCCTCGACCTTGGTGTCGAAGAGCCGGAAGCCGCGCCGCTGGTAGTTGGCCATGGCGTGCTCGCCGTCCTTGCTGCAGGTGTGCAGCCAGACCCGCTTCGTCGGCGCCCGCCCCGGCCAGCGCTCGGCCAGGTCCCAGGCCCGCGCCGTGGCGTACGACAGCAGATGGCCGCCGATCCGGCGCCCGCGGAACGCCGGGATCAGACCGAAGTAGACGATCTCCACGGCCCCCTCGTCCTGGGCCTGTAGCTCGACATAGCCCGCCGGAGTGCCCCTGTCGTATGCGACCCAGGTCTCCGTGCCGGGGCGCTCCAGCTGCTCCTGCCACTCGGCGTAGGTCAGCGAGAGCCGGTCCGTCCAGCGGATGTCCCCGCCCACCGCGGTGTAGAGGAAGCGGCTGAACTCGGGTGACGGCACCTCGGCGCGCACGATCCGCAGATCGCCGGAGGGCGCGGCCGCCGTAACGAGGTCCGCGGGTGAGGTCTGCTCCAGAGACCACGTGGTCACAGTGATGCTGCTCATGCGGCACAGGGAACCACGGCCGCCGCAGCCCCGCGCACGCACCCCCTCCGGGACGCCCGCGGCAGGGCCCGTCCGCCCTCTACCCAAAGCCTCCGCCCTACGGGAAGATCGCGCAGCGCCACCCCCCCTGAGCATCCGACAAGGGAGGACTCCATGGTCCGCCGCACACCCCGCGGCCTGCTCGCTGCCGCCATCGCCACGGTCGCGCTCGCCACCCTCGCCGCACCCGCATCAGCCGGCACATCCGCGCCAGCTGCCGATGCCTCCGGTGCCTCCGCTGCTTCCGCCCCCTCCGCCGGCCCTCAGGCCCGGCTGTTCATGGTCAACCCGGTGCAGTCCTCGGGCGACCAGTCACTCGTCGACGCCAAGGACGCGGCGAGTGCCGTGCCCGCCTCCGCGTACGCCACCGCGCCGCTGCGCAACCTCGACGCGAGCGGCGGCCTCAACGGCAAGTGGGCGTATGTCAGATCCGACACCGGGGCCTCAGCGAAGACCGCGGACGCCACCGGCTTCACTCGCGAGGACGACCAGTTCGAGCAGGTCATGGCGTACTTCTGGGTCAATGAGGCACAGGAGTATCTGCAGGCGCTCGGCTTCGGCAGCGAGCTTCCGGGCGCCAATGACCGGGCGCAGCCCGTGCGGATCAACCAGTGGGGCGCCGACAACTCCTACTTCACGGACAGGAAGGCGGAGATCCGGTTCGGCAAGGGCGGGGTGGACGACGCCGAGGACGCCGAGGTGATCGTGCACGAGTACGGCCACGCCGTGCACCACGACCAGGTGCCGGGCTTCGGCACCTCCCTGGAGGCCGGGGCGATCGGTGAGGCCTTCGGTGACTATCTGGCGGTGAGCGTCGGCGCGTACGCGGACGCCAAGTACGGCTGGCCCGCCAAGGCCGACCTCGCCTGCGTCGCGGACTGGGACTCCGTCTCATACAGCGAGACACCGCACTGTCTGCGCCGGATCGACGGGAACAAGGTGTACGCGGACAAGGTGGGCCAGGTGCACGCGGACGGCGAGATCTGGTCGCGGGCCCTCTACGACATCCGGCGCGGCCTCGGCGCCCGCACCGCGGACCGGATCATCGTCAGCGCACAGTTCGGCTTCGCACCCGGCACCAGCTTCGAGGACGCGGCCCTGAAGACGATCGCGACCGCGCAGTCCATGTACGGCAAGGCGGCGGCGGACACCGTGCGCGCGGCCTTCCGCGCCAGGGAGATACCCGGCGTCTAGCGGGGGCCGAGGGCCCGGCGCGCGCACCGTGTAATTCGGTTGCGTACGCCGGGCCCTTTGGCTGTACTCGCCGCATCGGCCGGCTCGGCGGCCGGTCCGGCCAAGGAGAGCGGTTATGCGCGCAGCGTCCATGTCCCACCAGAAGGGAATGCCCATCCACCCGAAGGACATGACGCTCTGTGCCCGTAACCACCCGCGTGTCCACCACGGACCGCACCTCGCACCCCACCCTGAACCTGGGAATCCTGGCGCATGTTGACGCCGGCAAGACGAGTCTGACCGAGCGGCTGCTGCACGACGCGGGCGTGACCGACGAGATCGGCAGCGTCGACGACGGCAGTACGCAGACCGATTCGCTCGCGCTCGAGCGCCGGCGCGGTATCACCATCAAGTCCGCCGTCGTGTCCTTCGCGCTCGACGGCACCACGGTCAATCTGATCGACACCCCCGGCCACCCGGACTTCATCGCCGAGGTGGAGCGGGTGCTCAGTGTGCTCGACGGCGCGGTGCTCGTCGTCTCCGCCGTGGAGGGCGTACAGGCCCAGACCCGCATCCTGATGCGGACGCTGCGGCGCCTGCGCATCCCCACGCTGATCTTCGTGAACAAGATCGACCGGGCCGGTGCGCGCTGCGACCGGGTGCTGGGCGCGCTCGCCGGGAAGCTGACCTCCGCGGTCGTGCCCATGGGGCAGGTACGGGAGGCGGGCACCCGCCGTGCCGAGGCCGTCCCGTACTCCGCCGAGGATCCCGAATTCACCGCGAACCTGGCCGAGTTGCTCGCGGAGAGCGACGATGAGCTGCTCGCCGCGTATGTCGACGCTGCCGACGGCGAGATGCCGCTGTCGTACGAGCGGCTGAGCGCCGAGCTCGCGGCGCAGAGCCGGCGGGCCCTGGTGCACCCGGTGTACTTCGGCTCGGCGATCACCGGTGCCGGTGTGGCCGCGCTGACCGCAGGCATCAGGGAGCTGCTGCCCGCGCCCGAAGGCGACCCGGACGCCCCGGTGTCCGGCACGGTGTTCAAGGTCGAACGCGGCCCGGCCGGCGAGAAGATCGCGTATGCCCGGCTGTTCTCGGGCACGGTCGCGGTCCGCGATGTCCTGCCCTTCGGCCCCGCGGGAGAGACCTCGGAGCGTGCCGACGCCTCGGGGGGTGCCGAAGGCCCGCAGCGTGCCGAAGACCCGGCGCGTGCCGAAAGCAAGGTCACCGCGATCAGTGTCTTCGAGCAGGGCGGCGAAGAGCGGCTCACGGCGGTGAGCGCGGGCCGGATCGGCAAGCTGTGGGGCCTCGGCGGTATCCGGGTCGGCGACGCCATCGGCGTACCGCGCGCGGGAGTCGCGGACCGTCACTTCGCGCCGCCGACCCTCGAAACGGTCGTCGTGCCGCGGCGCCCCGCCGACAGGAGCGCGCTGCATGTCGCGCTCAGCCAGCTCGCCGAGCAGGACCCGCTGATCGATCTGCGCCAGGACGACGTACGCGGCGAGGTGTCCGTATCGCTCTACGGCGAAGTGCAGAAGGAGGTCATCCAGGCCACGCTCGCCGAGGAGTTCGGGGTGGACGTCACCTTCCGTGAGACGACCACGATCTGTATCGAGCGCCCGGCCGGCCGCGGGTCGGCGTACGAGAAGGACCTCGACCCGTTCCTCGGCACGGTGGGCCTGCGGATCGATCCGGCGCCGGTCGGTGCGGGCATCGGCTTCCGCCTCGAAGTGGAGCTGGGCTCGATGCCGTACGCGTTCTTCAAGGCCGTCGAGGAGACCGTGACGGAGACGCTGCGCGAGGGGATCCACGGCTGGCAGGTCACCGACTGCACGGTCACCATGACGCACTCCGGCTACTGGCCGCGGCAGAGCCATTCCCATGCGGTGTTCGACAAGAGCATGTCCAGTACCGCGGGGGACTTCCGCAATCTGACGCCGCTGGTCGTGATGAGCGCGCTCGAAGAGGCGGGCACCACGGTGTACGAGCCGATGCACCGCTTCCGTGTCGAGGCACCGGCGGACACCTTCGGGCCGCTCATGTCGGCCCTGTCCCGCCTCGGCGCCGTCCCGCACACCCAGGAACTGCACACGGCGGTCTGCCTCCTGGAGGGCGACATCGCGGCCGCCCGCGTGCACGCCCTGGAACAGCAACTGCCGGGACTGACCAGGGGAGAGGGAGTCCTGGAGAGCGCCTACGACCACTACGCGCCGGTCCGGGGCCGCCCGCCGAGCAGGCCGCGCACCGACCTGGACCCGCTGAACCGGAAGGAGTACCTGCTGCGGGTCGCCCGTCGGGTGTGACAGCGTTCCGGCGAGGTTCCCGACAGCGATCCGACAGTGATCCGAAAGGCGGTGCGGGCACCTTGGCGGCACGGCGGCCCACCCAAGGGCCGCCCCGCCGTAGGGAGTTGAGATGTCGCAGATCGCCGTGCTCGGCCTCGGACAGATGGGCAGCGCCCTCACCCGCGCCTTTCTCGCCGCGGGGCACCGCACCACCGTCTGGAACCGCACGCCGGAGAAGGCGGAGCCCCTGGTCGCGGCGGGCGCCGAGCAGGCCGGAACGGTCGCTGACGCCGTCGGCGCGAGCGACCTCGTCGTGGTCGTCGTACCGGACTACGCGACCGTACGCGCCCTGCTCGCGCCGGCAGCGGCCCGGCTGCGCGGCAAGACGGTGCTCAACCTGACGTCAGGGACGCCCGAGCAGGCCCGTGAGGAAGCGGCCTGGTTCGAGGCCCAGGGCGCCGCCTATATGGACGGGGCGGCCATGAGCGGGACACGGCTCGTGGGCCGGCCCGAGGCGCTGTTCGTCCTCAGCGGCGCCCCGGAGGTGGTCGCCGCCCACCGTGCGACGCTCGTGGCGCTCGGCAACCCGGTGTCCGTGGGTGCCGACCCCGGGGCCGCGGCCCTGTACGACACGGCGCTGTTCGGCCTGGCGTGGGGCGCGCTCGCGGGCTTCTACCACGCGGTGGCGCTCACGGGCGCCGCCGGTGTGGACCCGGTGGCGTTCGCCGAGGTGGCCGCGGGGCACATGCCGTTCGTGACCGGCCTGATGACCGACCACGCACGGCAGCTCGGCACCGGCCGCCTCACCGACGACGACGGCACGGTCGATGTGCACGCCGCCGCCATGGACCATCTCGTCGAGACCAGCAGGAGCGCCGGTGTCGGCACACAACTGCCGTTGGCTGTCCGAGAGTTGCTGGCCAGGGCGAGTGCCGACGGGCATGGCGGCGACGGTATCGCGAGCGTCGTCGAGGCGGTCGCCGCGAGCGCGGGGGAGGCCGGCCGTGTCTGAGCAAGCCGCCGACACCACCACTACCACCACCGCCTCCTCCGCGGCCTCCGCCGCCGTCACCGTCCTCGGCCTGGGCCGCATGGGTGGGCCCATCGCCGCCGCCCTGCTCGGCGCGGGCCGTGTCACCACCGTGTGGAACCGCAGCCCCGAGCGCGCCGTACCCCTGCTGAAGCAGGGTGCGCGGACCGCCGCCACGGTGGCGGACGCGGTCGCCGCGAGCGAGCTGGTGCTCGTCTCGCTCCTGGACCAGCGGGCGGTACGCGACACGCTGGCCGCCGCTGCCGCGCACCTGCGGGGCCGGGTGGTCGTCAACCTCACCAACAACACCCCGGAAGAGGCGCGGGAGTTGGCGGCATGGGTGCAGGAGCGCGGCGCACGGTATCTGGACGGGGCGATGATGGCGCTGCCCGAGACCGTGGCGACCCCGGAGGCGTTCTTCCTCTACAGCGGCTCGCCGGAGGCCTTCGCGGAACACCGCGAGAGCCTGGAACTGCTCGCCACGGCCCACTTCCTCGGCGCGGACCCCGGCCTCGCGGAGTTCGAGGACCTGGCGCTGCTCGGCAGTGGATACGCGGCGCTCGCGGGCTTTCTGCACTCCGCCGCGCTGCTCGCCTCGGTGGGGCGGCCGGCGGCGGAGTTCGTGCCCCTGGTGACCCGGTGGCTCTCCGGGCTCCTCGACTTTCTGCCGGAGCTGGCGCGCGAGGTCGACGCACGGTCGTACGACGACGCCGCGTCCACCGTGGGCATGAACCACACGGCGCTCACCACTCTCGTCGACACGGCGCGGTCCCAGGGCGTCGACACCGCGCTGCACGAGCCGTTGCGGGAACTGCTGGGGCGGCGCCTGGCGGAGGGGCGGGGCGCGGACAGCTTCTCGAGCGTGTTCGAGCTGCTCGGACGGCAGGGCGGTTCGGGCGGCTCGGTTGGTTCGGGCGGTTCGGGCGGTTCGGTTGGCTCGGACAGGGGGGCCGGGTAGGGGCGGCCGGGCAAGGCGGCCGGTCAGTGGCCCGTGCCGCGTGGAGTCAGGCGCACGAAGGGGAGTTCGCGGCCGACGGCGCGGTAGTCGGCCTCGGAGCCGTCGACGGCGAAGCCCATGAAGCGGCAGAGTCTGCGGGCCGCGCGGGGGTGGCGTGGCGCGTATCGGGCCATGAACTCGGCGCCCTCGTCGGCGCCCAGCGGGTGTGCCGTGACGGGCAGGACGCGGGCGCCGACCTGGATCGTGACGTCGGGGGCGGCGAGCAGATTGCGGTACCAGTCGGCCCGCGGACCGAAGCCGGAGCAGACGATGTACGCGCCGGTCACGCGGTCGTGCTCGACCACCTCGACGACGACCTGACGCAGCTTGCCCGAGACCCGGCCGATGTGGTGGAGCAGCAGGAAGCGGCCGCCGAGCAGCCGTCCGAGGCGCAGCCGGTAGAGGTGAACGGGGGCCCGGAAGAGCAGACGGCGCAGACCTGTCGGGGGCGCGGGGCGTCCGGTGATGTGCATGGTGGGCGGCTTTCCGTCGCGGTCGCCTGGCACGACGCCCTGGCGGGGGGCGTCACGCTCACTCTAAGCGCGCAGCCCCCCGCCCCTTCGGGCACGATCAGTTCACGCGGCGTGGCCGACCAGGAGGCCGGCGAGCTTGTTGAGGCGCTTGACGGTGCGGTCCTCGGTGGCGGTGGGCGCGGGGTCGACGAGCTGGTCGCGGTCGTAGTAGGCACCGTTGACGACCTCGGTGGCCGGGTCGCAGAGGCGTACGACATGGGCGGCGCCCTCCGCGGCGCTCGCGCCCCTCTGCCCGTACAGCGGCAGAAGACCGGTTTCGCAGATGCCGGGGTGCAGGGACACGGCGGTGACACGGGGGTCGGCGGCGAAGACGGTGAGGGCGAGCTGTGACTGGGCGTAGGCGGCGAGGCGCGAGTAGCGGCGGGCGCGCTGGGGGTCGCTCCACTGGATGGCGGCGGAGCGGTGCAGCGAGGAGGAGACATTGACGACACGGCCGCCCGGGTCGCCGGTGAGCGCCGCTTCGAGGAGATGGGTGAGCAGGTAGTGGGCGAGGAAGTTCACCTGGAAGGCGATCTCGTTGCCGTCGGCGGTCAGGGTGTGGCGCTCGGGTGCGGCCGTGGCGGCGTTGTTGACCAGGACGTCGAGGCGGGGGTGCTCGGCGAGCACGCGGGCCGCCATCGCGTCGACCTCTTCGAGGCGGGTGAAGTCGGCGGCGAGCGGGCACAGTTGCGCGGCCCGGATGCCCGCCGTGGCGACCAGGCGGTCCGTGGCGGCCCGGGCCTCCTCGGCGGTGCGGCCGTGCACGAGGACGGTGGCGCCGCGCTCGGCGAGCAGGCGGGCGGTCTCGTGACCGATACCGGAGGTGGCGCCGGTCACCAGGACCGTACGGGCGGCGAAGCTGGACTCAGACATGATCCGTTCCGGAAGGTGTGCGGGCACGCCCGCGTGCCCTTGCGGGGCCGCGGAGGTGCGGGTGCGGATGTATGGGTGCGTACTGCGTGCTGCGTAGATGTGCGTTTACGCGCTGCGCGCAGAGGTGCGTGTACATGAGAGGGGGCGCCGCGCAGTGCACGGCGCCCCACCGGGGAGCGGAGATTCCCCTTGGTTCAGCGGGAGGCGGAGAACTCCGGACAGCGTGGCGCGCGACACGTCATCGCCGGATGAGGCGGACGGTCGAGCAGGAGCCAGGCGCTGTTCACGTACCCCATGCAACTCGCCTCCGGCGTACGGCTCAAGAGACGCACGGACTCCTTGACGCCCCTCTGACGAGTCAGGTTTGCCGTGCCCTCAGCACCGCGGGTGCCGTCGAGTGCGGCAGCAGCTCCCGGGGGTCGTCCGGCAGCAGCACCTCGACGTCGGCGTCCTCGCGGAAGCGGTACGGGCGGTGGTCGAGGAGCCCCGCCAAGTAGCGCCGTACGCGGGAGAGTTCCGCCCGCACCGTCACCGTGCGCGCCGGGTCGCCGAACATGTCCTCCGCGAGGCCCGAGGCCGTGCGGCCCGACGGATGCGTGGCGAGCAGGTAGAGCAGTTCGGCGTGCCGGGGCGACAGGTCGTGGGCCCAGCTGCCCGCGCCGCCGGACAAGGTCACCGACGAGTGCCGGCCGCTCCTCAGGTCGAGCACGACGCTCGTGGTGGCCTGCGGGTCCGGGGCGTCGGGGTCGGCGGGGGCCGGGCGGAGCAGCCAGCCGCCGCCCGGCAGCTCCTCGGCCGCGCACTCGCCCAGGGAGGCCAGCCAAGTGCGGCCGGAGGAGAGGGATTTGGGCAGGGCGATCCGGTCCACCGGCGGCATCCCGGTGACCGCTGCCGTCCAGCCGTTCTCGTCCACGACCAGGGCCCGGCCCGGCAGACGTGAGAGCACCGGCAGGGCCATCGTCCGCAGCCGGTCGAGGGCCGCGAGGTGCCGGGTGCGCAACTCGGCCTCGGCGAGCCGGGTCACCGAGTGCACCAGGGCGAGGGTCGCCGGGTGCATGGTGTCGATCGGGCCGCTGATGTCGACGACGCCGATCAGCTTGCCGTCGCGCGGATCGGTCACGGGGGAGCCCGCGCATGTCCACGAGTGGTGCGTCCGCACGAAGTGCTCGGCGGAGAACACCTGCACCGGCCTGCGCACCACCAGGGGCGTGCCCACGCCGTTCGTGCCGACCGTCGACTCCCGCCAGTCCGCGCCGGGTTCGAAGCCGTGGCCGTCCGCTTTGCGGAGCACCGTGCTGTGGCCCTCGCGCCACAGCACCCGGCCGTCGGCGTCGGCCACCACCATGATGTGCTGCGCGGCGTCCGCGATCGAGACGAGTCCCTCGCGCAGCACCGGCATGATCTCGTGCAGCTGCGAGGTGCGGCGGCGCTCCTCCAGGTCCTCAAGGGCGAGCAGACCGGCCCGGAAGTCGTGGTCGGGGTCCACGCCGCTGCGCAGCATCCGGTCCCACGACTGCTCGATGACGGGACGCGGTTCGACCGGCGGCTCCTGGCCCGACAGGGCGGCGGCGCGCACACCTTGCAGCAGCCGGGCGGCGCGGACCGAGTCCATCGCCGCGAGCCGTACCAGATCGATGGTCGAGTTCGTCGTCACCGGTGCCTCCCCGAAACCCCAGTGCGTAGGGTGCTCCACCCATCGTCACCCCGCTGCCCCCGAAAAGGGGGGAGGTTGGAAGGAACCGCTGCAACCCCCTGCAACCCTCGCGAACAACCGAGCGGTTGACCGAAACTATTCACAACGCCGCTTCTGCGGCGTTCATGCTCCTCTCAACGGGGCCATGAAAGCAGGGGTGGTGCCGTGTCGGCGCAGCACCACCCCTGCGACATTTCTTCTTTTACGGGTTGTTATGGGCACCGCCCTTGTGTGGTGCCGCTACGCCGCCCTCCGGGCTTGTCCTCAAACTCCCCCAGCTACCGCTGGGAGGTGCCCCCAGACGGGCTGACGGGGCCGGCTACGACGGGCTGAAGAGTGGCCGGGCGCGGTCCACCACAGACCCCAGGTCCAGACTGTGCGGCAGCGTTCCGAACGCCGTGCCCCAGTCGCCGCCGAGCCGTGAGGCGCAGAACGCGTCCGAGACCTCCGGCGGTGCGAACCGTACGAGCAGCGCGCCCTGGAGGACCAGGGCCATCCGCTCCACGAGGCGCCGGGCCCTGGCCTCGATGCCGTCCAGGTCGGCCAGTTCGGTCAGCAGCTCCTTGATGGCGTTGTCGAGGCGGTGGTCGGCGCCGCGCGCCCGGCCCACCTCCTGCAGGAACGCGTCCAGGGCCCCCGGCTCGCGCTGCAGCGCCCGCAGCACGTCGAGTGCCTGTACGTTGCCCGCGCCCTCCCAGATCGAGTTCAGCGGCGACTCGCGCAGCAGGCGCGGCATCCCCGACTCCTCGACATAGCCGTTGCCCCCCAGGCACTCCAGGGCCTCCACCGCGACCGGCGTACAGCGCTTCGTCACCCAGTACTTGGCGGCCGGCACCGCGAGGCGCAGAAACGCCCGCTCCTGCTCGCCGCCGTCGTCGTAGGCCGCCGCGAGGCGCAGCGCCAGGGCCGTCGCCGCCTCCGATTCCAGGGCCAGGTCCGCGAGCACGTTGCGCATCAGCGGCTTGTCGATCAGCAGGCCGCCGAAGGCGCTGCGGTACGTCGTGTGGTGCACGGCCTGTGCGACGGCCTGCCGCATCAGGGCCGCGGAGCCGATCACACAGTCGAGGCGGGTAGCCGCCACCATCTCGATGATGGTGCGCACCCCGCGCCCCTCGTCACCGACCCGGCGTGCCCACGTGCCGTCGAACTCCACCTCGCTCGACGCGTTCGACTTGTTGCCCAGCTTGTCCTTGAGGCGCTGGATCGCGAAGGCGTTGCGCGCACCGTCCTCCAGGATCCGCGGCACGAGGAAGCAGGTCAGGCCGCCCGGGGCCTGCGCCAGGACCAGGAACCCGTCCGACATCGGCGCCGAACAGAACCACTTGTGCCCCGTGAGGCCGTACTGCCCGTCGCCGGACAGGGGCTTCGCCTCCGTCGTGTTGGCGCGGACGTCGCTGCCGCCCTGCTTCTCCGTCATGCCCATCCCGAAGAGCACACCGGCCTTCTGCGCGGCCGGCCGCAGACCCTGCTCGTAGACGGCGGAGGTCAGGCGTGGCTCCCACTCGGCGGCGAGCGCCGGATCGGTGCGCAGCGCGGGCACGGCGGCGTGCGTCATGGAGATCGGACACCCGTGCCCGCCCTCGGCCTGTGTCCATACGAGGAAACCCGCCGCCCGGCGCACATGCCCGCCCTCGCGGGTCCAGGCCCCGGTCAGGCCCGCCGACACCGCCCGGTCGAGCAGCTGGTGCCAGGCCGGATGGAAGTCGACTTCGTCGACACGGTGGCCGTAGCGGTCGTGGGTGCGCAGCTTCGGCGGGTTCTCGTTGGCGAGTACCCCCCACTCCTGTACCTGAGCGGAACCCGCGGCCGTGCCGAGCGCGGTCAGCTCCCCGCGGGCGGTGTCGAGCAGTTCCGGGTCCAGATGCCGCTCCACGGCTTCGGACAGGGCGCGGTCCGACGTATAGACGTCGTACCCCACCAGGGGAGGTGCCTGGTTGGTCACTGTGTGGGTGCTGGCTGCCATGCGGATACGGTAAGGAGGTGCACCAGGCAAAAGAAACACCTGAGACGACCTCAGGGCGGCTCCACCGCGTGCGGGTCCTTTACCGGAATGTGTCGAAGCGCAAGACCGCCTGGCTGCTGTTGAAGGACACCGTCGACTCCTGTGTCGAGTACCGCATCCTGGGCCTCGCCGCCGAGGCCGCCTTCTTCACGCTCCTTTCCGTGCCGCCGCTGCTCCTGAGCCTGATCGGACTGCTCGGATACGTCGACGCCTGGACGGGTGCGGAAACCATTCAGTCCGTGCGGGACAACATCCTGGAGGCCTCCAGGACGGTGCTGTCCGACCGGGGAGTCAGCGAGATCGCGCAGCCGATCCTGGACGACGTGATGAAGGGCGGGCGTCCCGATGTCATCTCCATCGGCTTCGTGCTCGCCCTGTGGTCCGGCTCCCGCGCGGTGACGGTTTTCATCGACACGATCACCGTGATGTACGGCCTCGACGGCGTGCGCGGCATCGTCAGGACCCGGCTGCTCGCGTTTCTGCTGTTCATCGTGGCGCTGCTGATCGGCTCCGTCGCGCTGCCCTTGATGGTGGCCGGCCCCGACGCGGTGGTGAACATAGTGTCGTGGTCCACGTCCGTGGTGCAGGTCCTGTACTGGCCGATCGTGATCCTGCTCGGCATCGTGTTCCTGACGACGCTCTACCACGTGTCCGTGCCGGTGCGCTCGCCATGGGTGGAGGATGTGCCGGGAGCCCTGGTGGCGCTCGGGATGTGGGTACTCGGCAGCGTTCTGCTCCGGATCTACCTCACCAACACCATCGAGGGCCCCAGCGGCCGACCCACGATCTACGGCTCGCTCGCCGCGCCCATCGCCGTCCTCCTGTGGATCGGTGTCGCGGCCTTCGCCGTGCTCGTGGGCGCCGCCGTGAACGCCGCCATCGACCGGGTGTGGCCGTCCGTCGCCACGGCCGCGGCGCGCGCCGCCAACGAGCGGGTGCGGGAGGCGCAGGCCGCCGAGGTCGTCGCCAAGGCCGCGGCGGCGCGGGCCGTTCAGGAGGATCCCGACAATCCGGATATGCCCTCCGAATTCCCCGAGCGGTGGGCGCAGTTCCTGCCGCCGGACGATGTCACGGCGCGGCTGCGGACGCATTCGAAGCGGAACGGGGAGTCGTCGCAGCCGCAGCCGCCGCCCTCGTCGCCTTCCGCTTCCCCGTCGTCTTCGTCGCCTTCGTCGCCGTCTTCGTCTTCGTCTTCGTCGGAAGATCGCTCTCCGCGCGACTGACGGCCGTCCCGGTCAGGACTTCCATGTGCCCGCGGCCGCCTCTTCGCGGGCGAACCCGGTGAAGTCGCGCGGCTCGCGGCCGAGTATCCGCCGGACGCCGTCGGAGAGACGGGCGTTGCGGCCGTCGAGGAGCGTGGCGAACAGCTCGGTGACGAACTCCGCCTCCGGGCGCTCGATGCCGAGTCCGGTGAGGGCGTGCGTGTACTCCTGCGGGGAGAGCTCGACGTAGCGGATGTCCTGGCCGGTGGCCGCGGTGATCTCCGCGGCGGCCTCGCGGAAGGACAGCAGCCGGGGGCCGCTGACCTCGATGATCTGCCCGCTGTACGCGGGGTCGCGTATGGCCGCCACGACGACGTCGGCGATGTCCCGTACGTCGATGAACGGCTCCTTCGTCTCGCCCACGGGCAGGACGAGCTCGCCGCCGCGGAGGCCGTCGAGGAGCGGGCCCTCGCTGAAGTTCTGCTGGAACCAGCTCGCCCGTACGACGGTCCAGTCCGCGCCCGATTCGCGCAGTGCGCGCTCGGCGGGAAGGGCCAGGTCCTCGCCGCGGGCCGAGAGCAGTACGAGACGGCGGACCCCGGCCGCGACGGCCCGCCGGGCGAAGGCGCCGATGGTCGCGGCGGCGTCCGGGGCACCGATGTCCGAGGGGTAGGCGAGATAGGCGCCGGCCGCGCCGTGGAGGGCGGCTTCCCAGGTGTCCTGGTCCTGCCAGTCGAAGCGGGGTTCGGTGGAGCGGGCGGCGGGGCGTGCGTGCAGGCCTGCGGCGGTGGCCGCTTCGGCGACGGTGCGGCCCGTGCGGCCGGTGCCGTTGGTGACCAACAGGGTGGCGCCGGGGGCGAGTTGCGTGGTGTGTGCGGTGGTTTCTGCCATGGGTTCAGTGAACCGGGCGGGGAAGGGGCGAGCCATGGGCGAGGCGCTCGGTGCCATACGCGGGCGTCTCATTCCCCGCCCCGCCCCTTCCCGCAAGTCCCCGGCGGACGGCTCCGGGAGCTGGGCCCCCGGCCCTTGCCTCGGGGCTCCGCCCCGGGCCCCGTATCGCCCTTCGGCCGTTTCGCCTTTCGGCCGTTTCGCCTTTCGGCCGTTTCGTTCTTCGGACGTATCGCCCGTCTGGCTCGTCCTCGACCTCCCCCAGCTACCGCTGGGAGGTGCCCCCGGGACGGGCCGGTGAATGTCCGCGCGGCGCGCTTAGTCTGTGGCCATGGACGTACTGGCCGGGCTGCTCGAAGGGCCCCGTGCCCGGGGGGCCTTCATGATCCGGGCTTGTTTCGAACCGCCGTGGGCCGTGCGGATCGAGGACCGGGCGCCGCTGTCCGTGATGGTGATGGCGCGCGGTGAGGCGTGGATCGTGCCCGACGAGGGCGAGGCCGTGCGGATCGGTCCCGGTGATCTCGCCATCGCCCGCGGGCCCGGCGCCTACACCTGCGGTGACGACCCGGCGACTGCCCCGCACGCGGTCATCCACGAGGGCGGCCGCTGCGCCACCCCCGCCGGGCAGGAGATGAAGGACTACGTCGATCTGGACACCCGCACCTGGGGTGCGCGTACCGACGGCTCCGCCGTCATGCTCGTCGGCACCTACCAGATGCGGGGCGAGGTCAGCGCCCGGCTCCTCGACGCGCTGCCGCCGCTGCTCACGCTCGGCTCCGACGTGTGGAACTGCCCGCTCACGCCGCTTCTCGAAGAGGAGATGGTCCGGGAGGAGCCCGGTCAGGAGGTCGTGCTCGACCGGCTGCTCGACCTGCTCCTCATCGCGGCGCTGCGGGCCTGGTTCGCCCGGCCCGAGGCGCAGCCCCCGGCCTGGTACCGGGCCATGGGGGACCCGGTCGTCGGCCGGGCGCTGCGGCTGCTCCAGGACGATCCGGCGCACCCGTGGACCGTCACGGAGCTCGCCGCGAAGGCGGGGGTGTCACGGGCCGCGCTCGCCCGGCGCTTCAGCGATCTGGTGGGGGAGCCGCCCATGGGCTATCTGACGGGCTGGCGTCTCGCCCTCGCCGCCGATCTGCTGCGCGACAGCGCCCTGACGGTCGGCGCCATCGCCCGCAAGGTCGGCTACGGCAGTGCTTTCGCGCTGTCCGGCGCCTTCAAGCGGGTCTACGGAGTCAGTCCGCAGGAGCATCGCACCGGGGCGGCGTAGCCTCGGGAGTGTGTACGAGGAGCGGGCCGCACGCGTGGACGGTGCGGTGGTGTGGACGAAGAGCGTGGCACCCACCGCCGCCGACGTGTATCCGGTGCTGCCCGACGGGTGCATGGACCTCCTGTGGGCCGAGGGCCGGCTGTACGTCGCCGGGCCCGACACCCGCGCGTACCACCCCGGAGGCCTCGGCGGCGCCCGGATCGTGGGCATCCGGTTCGCCCCGGGCACCGCGCCCGCGCTGCTCGGCGTACCGGCCCATGAACTGCGCGACCAGCGCGCTGAGTTGGCCGATCTGTGGCCCGCCGCTCAGGTGCGCCGACTTACGGCGCGGATCGACGCGGCGGCCGACCCGGCGGCCGCCCTTGAAGCCGTCGCCGTGGAGCGCGCCGCCGATGCCGCCGTGCCCGATCCCGCCCTGCGCCGGGTCGCCGAGGCGCTGCGCGCGGGGCGTACCGTCGGCGAGACGGCGGACGAACTCGGCCTCGGCGCCCGGTGGTTGCACCGCCGTTCCCTGGCCGCGTTCGGGTACGGGCCCAAGACCCTCGCGAAGGTGCTGCGGCTGCAGCATGCCCTCGTCCTGGCCCGCGACGGGCTCGCGCTCGCCGACACGGCCGCCGTCGCGGGCTTCGCGGACCAGGCTCATCTGGCAAGGGACGTACGGGAATTGACGGGGATGCGGCTCACGGAGCTGCTGGCCAGGCGGCCGTAGCGAACCCGTCGCGTGCGGATCAGGGGGCGAGCGGCGCGAACAGGTCGACGCTCTGGCCGTCCGGGTCGAGGACGGTGGCGTACCGCTGTCCCCACGCGGCGTCGAAGGGCTTGAGCTCGCTCTCGAAACCGGCCGCCACGAGCTCTTCGTGGGTCGCGTCCACCTCCGCGGGCCCGGCGCACAGGAACGCGAGCCCGGCGCGGCCCGCGCTGGCGGGCGGCTGCCAGCCGGGGCTGAAGGAACGGACGGTGGCCTCGGTGTCGAGGGCGAAGCGCAGGCCGCCGGGCAGCTCGGCCTCGACATGCGGCTGGTGCTCGGCGCCCTCGGGGAAGTCCAGGCCCAGACGGCGGTAGAAGGCGACGGAAGCGGCCATGTCGGAGACGACGAGGCCGATGAGGTCGAAGCGGGGTGTGCGGGTGGTGGGAGGGGTTTGCTCAGTCATACGGCGAGATTAGGACGGGTCCCGGGCCGGGGTCTTGAACGAATCGGACAGAGGAAGCGGACAGAGGAAGCGGACAGAGGAAGCGGACAAAGGAACCGGACAGAGGAAGCGGACCGGGGAAGTCCGGTCGGGCCCGTCCTGGGGCACCTCCCGTAAGAGCCGGGGGCGAAGCTCAGCGTGCCGTGGGCACGATCACCGGTGCCCCGTCTCCCGGCGCCGACAGGACATCGACCTCAAGGCCGTACAACTCCTTGACCAGGGCCGCGTCCACCACTTCACGGGCCGGTCCCTGGGCGACGACCTCGCCCGCGTTCATGGCGACGACCGTGTCGGCGTAGCGGGCGGCGCCGCCCAGGTCGTGCAGGACCATGACGACGGTGCGGCCGGCGGCGGCCACTTCCCGTACCAGTTCGAGGACTTCGACCGCATGGCCGAGGTCGAGGGCGCTGGTGGGTTCGTCGAGCAGCACGATCGGGGTGTCCTGGGCGAGGACCATCGCCAGCCAGCAGCGCTGGCGCTGGCCGCCGGAGAGCCGGTCGAGGCGGCGGCCAGCGAGTTCGGTGGTGCCGGTGGCGGCGAGGGCCTCGCGTACCGCCTGCTCGTCCTCGCGCGACCACTGCCGGAACAGGCCCTGGTGCGGATGGCGGCCGTAGCGTACGAGCCCGGCGACCGTGACGGCCTCCGGGGCCTGCGGTGACTGCGGAAGGAGCGCGATGCGATGGGCGGCGGCGCGCTGCTTGAGCTGCCATACGTCGGCGTCGCCGGCCCGCACCGTGCCCGAATCCGGCCGGTGCAGACGGGCGATGGCACGCAACAGCGTGGATTTGCCGCAGCCGTTGGGGCCGACGATCGCCACGACCTGGCCTGCGGGGATGGACAGGTCGACACCGCGTACGGCGGTGTGGCCCGGGTAGCCCGCGGTGAGGGCCTCCACGGCGAGGTGCATGTCTGTCAGGCCTTTCCGGATGCGGAGACGGAAGTCGAGTCGTTCTTGCCGAAGAGGACCCACAGGAGGAAGGGGCCGCCGAGGACACTGGTGATCACGCCGACGGGGATCTCCACGGGGGCGACGACCCGGCCGAGCGCGTCGGCGGCGGCGATCAGCGCGGCGCCGGTCAGGGCGGAGCCGATCACCGGGACGCGGGTGGGCCCGGCGAGGCGGCCCGCGACGACGGGTGCGGCGAGCGCCACGAACGCGATCGGGCCGCCGATGCCGACGGCGACACCGGCGAGGGCCACCGCGAGGGCCAGGGTCAGGGCCCGTACGAGGGTGATGTTGACGCCGAGGCTGCTCGCCATGTCGTCGTCGAAGCGCAGGAGTTGCAGCCGCCCGCCCGCCACCAGGGCGAGCGGTACGAGGACGAGCAGGATCAGGAGCAGCGGGGTGCCCGCCGACCAGTCGCGGCCGGAGAGGCTGCCGACCGTCCAGAGGAAGACGCCGCCCGCGGTGTTGTCGTTCTCGCGGGACATCACCAGGTCGGTGACGGCGCCGATGACGGTGGACACCCCGATGCCGACGACCAGGACGCGGTAGCCGCGGCTGCCCGCACCGCCCGCGCACAGCACGACGAGTACCGCGGCGGCGACCGCGCCGAGCGGGCCGAGCCACCAGTCGCCGATCAGGCCGGTGCTGGAGCCGACGACGGAGGCGACGACGGCCGCGGTGGCGCCCTCGTTGACACCGATGACGTCGGGGGTGGCGAGCCGGTTGCCCGCCAGGGTCTGGGTGAGGCAGCCGGAGATGCCGAGGGCCGCGCCGACCATCAGGCCCACCGCGATCCGTGGCAGCCGGAAGTCCTGTACGAGCATCACGGTGGCCGGATCGCCGGTGCCGAACAGGCCTTGGACGGTCTCGGTGAAGCTCATGCCGGTGGAGCTGGCGAACGACGCGAGTGCCGTGATCACCGCGATCACCAGGCTCAGGGCGACGGCCACCAGGGCACTGCGGCGCGGGAAGAGCCAGGAGAACGCGCCGGTGCGGATGACGGTGGAGTCGGGCGGGGTGACCTCGACGTTCCCTGTGGCGGTGGCGGTGGCGGTCGTCCCGGTGCCTGTACCCATGCGTACGTCCTCACTCACGCCGAAGCTCCCGCCGTGGACAGCCGGTTGGACCGCGCGATCCAGATGAGCAGCGGTCCGCCGATGAAGGCGAGCAGCACGCTGACCGGGGTCTCCCAGGGCCGGATGACGACCCGGGCGAGGAGATCGGCGGCGATCATGACATTGGCCGCGACCAGGCCGGAGAGCGCCAACTGGGCGGCGATGCGCGGACCGCAGACGAGGCGGGCGGCGTACGGGGCGAGCAGTCCGAGGAAGGCGATCGGCCCGGCGATGGCGACCGCGGAGCCGGCCAGGAGTGTCACCGCCGCGGCGACGACGACCCGGATCCGGCCCGGGAGGTGGCCGAGGGAACGGGCGCTGTCGTCGCCGAGGGCGAGCGCGGCCAGCGGGCGGGCGCAGCCGAAGGCGATGAGCAGACCGGCGGCGATCAGCGGCACCAGCGGATAGGTGTCGGATGTCTCGATGCCCGCCAGCGAACCGATGGTCCAGTAGCGGAAGGTGTCGAAGGTCGACTGGGTGCTCAACAGGACGTACGAGGTGAGTCCGTGGAAGGTCGCACCGAGCGCGGAACCGGCCAGGATCAGGCGCAGCGGTGAGCCGGCGGCGCGGCCCGATGCGGCGAGCAGCAGCACCACGGCGCTTGCGGTCATGCCCCCGGCCAGGGCCCAGAGCAGCACGGCGTAGGACGACTTGACGCCGAAGTAGGTGAGCCCGATCACCACGCCGAGTGCGGCGCCCGAGTTGACGCCGAGCAGTCCGGTCTCGGCGATCGGGTTGCGGGTGACGGCCTGGAGCAGACAGCCGGCGACCCCGAGGGCCACGCCGACGAGGACGGCGGCGAGGGTGCGCGGCAGGCGTACATCCAGGACGGCCAGGCGGACTTGGGCGTCGGCGCGGGCGGCCGGATCGCCGAGCAGGAAGTCCCAGGCGCGGGCGATCGGGCTGGAACCGGTCCCGATGAGCAGGGAGAACAGCGCGAGGGCGAGCAGCAGCACGGTGAGCGCCAAGGCGGCCCACAGCGTGGGGCGGTGGGCCTTCGGTGTGGCCGGCGGCTGCGGTTTCTCCGGTATCTCCGGTTCGCTTCCGGGCTTCGGCCCCCGGCCCTCTTGCGCGATCAACATGAAGTTAGCCTAACCTAAGTAGCGCATCGGGCTCGGTGCAGGGGGGTGTTGATGCCCCCTGCCCGAAATCCGTCCGTTATGCGCCGAATGACCTCAGTGGTGTCCGAAGTGCCGCACTCGGCACGGGCCGTAGCACCCGTAGAACCCCTGGAGATTGAGACATGTCCGCCTCGACCGAATCCCCGCAGACCGTGCAGCGCCACGCCAGGCGTGCCCGGCTGACCGCGGCGGCCGCCGTCACGCTGGCCTCCGCCCTCGCCCTGACCGCCTGCGGATCGGACAAGGCCGACAGCACCGAGAACGCCGCCGAGAAGAGCGACGCGAAGAACGTCTCCGTCACGGACGCCGCCGGAAAGAAGGTCTCCGTACCCGCGAACCCCAAGAAGGTCATCGCGCTCAGCGAGATGGACCTCGACTCCTCGCTCGCCCTCGGCGTCGAGCCCGTCGGCCTGACCGCGGGCCGCGGCCAGAAGGGCGCCCCCGAGTACCTGGCGAAGCAGGCCAAGGACATCCCCGTCGTCGGCGCCGTCACCGGACCCGACATCGAGAAGGTCCTGCAGGCCAAGCCCGATGTGATCCTCGCAGGACAGCTCGCCGACCCGCAGGTGCTCAAGCAGCTGGGCGAGATAGCCCCGACCGTCGTCACCATCGGCAAGGACAAGGACTGGAAGAAGGCCCTGTCCCTCACCGGCCAGGTGCTCGGCAAGAAGAACGAGGCCGACACCTTCCTCGCCGACTACGACAAGAAGGCCGCCGAGGTGAAGAAGGGTCTCGGCGACAAGGCCGGCGCCACCGTCTCCGTCGCCCGCTACTCCGCCAAGGGCACCGCCGTCATGCAGCAGGGCGTGTTCATCTCCGACGTCCTCAAGGACCTCGGCTTCAAGCGGCCCGGCATCCAGAACGAGAAGGGCCAGGGCCACTCCACGCCGCTCAGCGACGAGGACCTCAAGCAGATCGACGCGGACTGGCTGTTCATCGGCACCCTCGCCTCCACCGGCAAGGACGCCGACCTGTTCGGCGAGCTGAAGCAGAAGGCCGCCTACAAGGAGCTCGGCGCCGTCAAGGACGGGCACGTCACCGAGATCGACGGCTCCAAGTGGACCAGCCTCGGCGGCGCCAACGCGGCCCTCTCCGTCCTGGACGACATCAAGAAGGCGATGGGCAAGTGACCTCGCCCACCTCGCCCACCTCGCCCGCCCCGGCCCTCGCGGCTGCCTCGTCCGGCCCCGAACTCCAGGGACGCACAGCCCTGGTGACCGGAGCCGGACAGGGCATCGGCGCGGCGGTGACCCGTGCGCTCGCCGAGCGCGGCGCACGGGTCGTGGCCGTCGACCGGGAGCCCGCCGGCATCAAGGAACTCGAAGGGGACCACACGGACGGCCAGGTGGTCGCCCGCCCCCTGGACGTCACGGACGCCACCGCCGTCGACACCCTGATCGACGAGGTCGAGCGCACCGTCGGCGCGCTCGACATCCTGGTCAACGTCGCCGGCGTGCTGCGCCCCGCGCCCGTCGTCGAACTCACCGACGCCGACTGGGCGGAGACCTTCGCGGTCAACACCAACGGCGTCTTCCACACCGCCCGCGCCGCCGCCCGCCGGATGAGCGAGCGCCGCTCGGGCTGCATCGTGACCGTCGGCTCCAACGCTGCCGGTGTGCCGCGCACCTCCATGGCCGCCTACGCCGCGTCCAAGGCGGCGGCCACCATGTTCACCAAGTGCCTCGGCCTCGAACTGGCCCGCAGCCAGGTGCGCTGCAACGTCGTCTCGCCCGGCTCCACGGACACCGCGATGCAGCGCCAGCTGTGGAGCGACGATCACGAGGCCGCGGCGCAGCGCGTCATCGACGGCGACCCCGACACGTACCGCGTCGGCATTCCGCTCGGCCGGATCGCCGAGCCCGCCGACATCGCGGAGGCCGTCACCTTCCTGGTCTCCGACCGGGCGCGGCACATCACGATGCACGACCTCTACGTGGACGGCGGCGCGACGCTGCGGGTCTGATGTGAGTCCGGCTCATGCCACCCGACCCGCACCGTCGCCCCGCGCGCCGCTGCTTCGCCCTCCGGGCTCGTCCTCGAACTCCCCGGCCATCGCCGGGGATACCGGCAGGACGGCCGAATCGCCACCCCCCTCACTCAGGAGACTCCTGTGACATCCGCCCCTGACGTGGTGCCCGCAGAGCCCGCGATACCGAGTCTGCGTGCCGCCCAGGAGCACAGCGTCGGTGCCGCCACCGCACTCCTCGACGCCTACCGCCCCGGCGACACCCGGTTCTTCGCCTCGCCCACGCGGACGCTCCTCGCGCACGGTGTGCGGGCCGAAGTGCCGCATGACGCGCGGCCGTTGGCCGAGCGGGTCGCCGAGACCCTGCGGGACCAGGCGCGGGCCGGTAACGGTGCGCCCGTCGTCGTCGGTGCCGTGCCCTTCGACCACGGTGCCCCGGCCGCGCTCGCCGTGCCCGAGGCCGCACGCTGGGCGCCCGCCCTGAAGGAGGACCCGCTCGTCGGTATCCCCGCGCCCGCGCCCGCCGCCGCCGACTGGGACGTACGCCAGGTGCCCGCCCCGGAGGCGTATGCCGCGTCCGTCGCCGAGGCCGTACGCAGGATGAAGGCGGGGGAGTTCAGCAAGGTCGTCCTCGCCAGGACCCTGGAACTCAGCTCCCCGCAGGCCCTGGACATCCCCGCGATGCTGCAGCGCCTCGCCCGCCGCGACCCCGGCGGCTACACCTTCGCCGTGCCCTCGGGGCCCGGCCGCACGCTGCTCGGTGCCAGCCCCGAACTGCTCGTGTCGCGGCGCGGCGGGCGGCTCGTCGCCAATCCGCTCGCCGGGTCCACGCCGCGCAGCGCCGACCTCGCCGAGGACGTACGGCGGGCCGCCGCCCTCCTGGAGTCCGCCAAGGACCTGCACGAGCACGCCGTCGTCGTGGCCGCGGTCCGCGAGGCGCTCGCCCCGTACTGCACCGACCTCGACGTGCCCGAGCGCCCCACCCTGGTGCGCACAGCCGCCATGTGGCATCTGTCGACCACCGTGACCGGGACCCTGCGCGAACCGGCCGTCTCCGCCCTGGAATTGGCCTGCGCCCTGCACCCCACCCCGGCCGTCTGCGGTACGCCCACGCCGCTGGCCCGCGAGGTCATCGGTGAGCTCGAGCCGTTCGACCGCGGCCTGTACACCGGCATGGTCGGCTGGGGCGACGCGCACGGGGACGGCGAGTGGGTCGTCACCATCCGCTGCGCCGAGGCCGAGCAGGACCGGCTGCGCCTCTACGCGGGAGCCGGGGTCGTCGCCGACTCGTCGCCGCAGGCCGAGACCGATGAGACCGGCGCCAAGTTCCGTACCTTCCTGCACGCCGTGGGAGCCGAGCTGTGAGCACCGTGACGAACCCGTCGAGCCCCGACGCGCCCCTGTGGCCCGCCGAATTCGCCGCCCGCTACCGCGAGTTGGGCTACTGGCGCGGTGAGACCTTCGGCGGCATGCTGCGCGAGCGCGCCACCGCGCACCCCGACCGGGTCGCGGTCGTCGACGGCGAGCGGCGCTGGACCTACGGCGAACTCGACCGGCGCGCCGACCGCCTCGCCCACGGCTTCGCCGCCCGCGGCATCGGCAAGGGCGACCGCGTGGTGGTGCAGCTCCCGAACGTCGCCGAGTTCTTCGAGGTGATCTTCGCGCTGTTCCGGATCGGCGCCCTGCCGGTGTTCGCGCTGCCCGCGCACCGCGAGACGGAGATCCGCTACTTCTGCGAGTTCACCGAGGCCGCCGCCTATGTGGTCCCGGACGTCGCCGGGGGCTTCGACCACCGCGCGCTCGCCGACCGGGTCAAGGCCCAGGTGCCGACGCTGCGCGAGGTGTTCGTGGCCGGTGAGCCCGGCGAGCACACCGCGCTCGCCGATGTCGCGCGCGACGACTTCGTCGCGTACGACGAGCCCGAACCCCACGACCTTGCGTTTCTGCAGCTGTCCGGCGGCTCCACCGGAGTGCCCAAGCTGATCCCGCGCACCCACGACGACTACATGTACTCGCTGTGGGGCTCCAACGAGATCTGCGGTGTCGACGAGAACTCCGTCTACCTGGTCGCGCTGCCCGCCGCCCACAACTTCCCGCTCAGCTCGCCCGGTTCGCTCGGTGTCCTCTACGCGGGCGGGCGCGTCGTGATGTGCCCGAACCCCTCGCCCGAGGTCGCCTTCCCGCTGATCGAGCGCGAACGCGTCACGATCACCGGCCTCGTGCCGCCGCTCGCCCTGGTGTGGACCGAGGCCGGGCCGCACAGCCGTCATGACCTCGCCAGCCTCGACGTCCTCCTCGTCGGCGGCGCCAAGTTCAGCGAAGAGGCCGCCCGGCGGGTGCGCCCGGCCCTCGACTGCACGCTGCAGCAGGTCTTCGGCATGGCCGAGGGCCTGGTCAACTACACGCGTCTGGACGACCCGGTGGAGACCATCGTCACCACCCAGGGCCGGCCGATCTCCGAGCACGACGAGATCCGGATCGTCGACGACCTGGACCAGGACGTCGCCCCCGGCGGGACCGGGCATCTGCTGACCCGCGGCCCGTACACCATCCGCGGCTACTGGCGCGCCCCCGAGCACAACAAGCGCTCCTTCACCGCCGACGGCTTCTACCGCACCGGAGACGTGGTGCGGATGACGGACACCGGGCATCTCGTCGTCGAGGGCCGTGCCAAGGACCAGATCAACCGCGGCGGCGAGAAGATCGCCCCCGAGGAGGTCGAGAACGTCGTCCTCGCGCACCCCGCCGTGCATGACGTCTCCGTCGTCGCCGTACCCGATGAGTACCTGGGCGAGCGGACCTGCGCCTACGTCATCCTGCGCGCCGGCGCCGAACCCCTGAAGCCCGTGGCGGTCAAGAAGTTCGTACGGGAGCGCGGTCTCGCCGCCTACAAGGTCCCCGACCGGGTCGAGTTCGTCACCGCATTCCCCCAGACCGGCGTCGGCAAGGTCTCCAAGAAGGACCTCCGCACCGCCGCCGACCAGTAACACCGAAAGGCCCGCACACCATGGCCCTGCCCGCCATCGCCCCGTACCCCATGCCCACCGCGGACGAGCTGCCCGCGAACCGCGTGGAGTGGACCGTCGACCCGTCGCGCGCGGTGCTCCTCGTCCACGACCTGCAGAAATACTTCCTGCGCGCGTTCCAGCAGGACTCCTCGCCGGTGACCGAACTCCTCGGCAACGTCGGCCGGTTGGCCAAGCAGGCCCGCGCCCTCGGAGTGCCCGTCGTGTACTCGGCGCAGCCCGGCGGGCAGTCCCCGGCCGAGCGCGGACTGCAGCAGGACTTCTGGGGCCCGGGACTGCCGGACGAGGAGTCCGCGAAGGCCATCGCCGCGCCGGTCGCACCCGAGGACGGCGACACCGTCCTCACCAAGTGGAAGTACAGCGCCTTCGTGCGCACCGACCTCGCCGAGCGGATGCGCGCACAGGGCCGCGACCAACTCGTGATCGTCGGCGTCTATGCCCATATCGGCGTCATGATGAGCGCCTGCGACGCCTGGATGCAGGACATCCAGGCGTTCCTCGTCGCCGACGCCGTGGCCGACTTCTCGCGCGCCGACCACGACATGGCGCTGCGCTGGGCGGCCGCGAAGTGCGCCGTCGTCACCACCGCCGACTCGACCTTCCAGGGGGCCTGAGCACCATGGCACTGACGATCGACCAGATACGCGCGGACGTCGCCGACGTACTCGGCGAGGACACCGCCGACATCCCCGTGGACGAGAACCTCGTCGACTACGGCCTCGACTCGGTCCGCATCATGTCGCTCCTCGAACGCTGGCGCCGCGACCACGGCGTCGAGGCCACCTTCGTCGACCTCGCGGAGCAGCCCGCCGTCGAGGCCTGGGCGCCGCTGCTCGGAGTGACGGCATGACCGCGGTGCTCGAACCCGCCGCCGAGCCTGAGGTGCGCCAACTGCCGCTCACCGCCGCCCAGTCGGGCATGTGGTACGCCCAGGCCCTCGACCCCACAAGCCCCGCCCAGAACACCGCGGAGTGCATCGAGATCCACGGCCCGGTCGAGCCGCGCCTCTTCGCCGCAGCCCTGCACCGGGTGGCGGGCGAGGCGGACGCGCTGCGGGTACGCCTGGTGGAGGGCGCCGACGGGCCGCGGCAGATACCGCTCACCCTCGGCCCCGTGGACCGCCCCGCCGCCGTATCCGAGGTCCCCTTCCCCTTCCAGGTCTTCGACTTCAGCGGAGCGGACGATCCGGACGCCGCCGCCCGCGCCTGGATGCGCGACGACCTGGCCGTGCCCTTCGACCTCGCCGCGGGCCCGCTGTTCAGCCACGCCCTGTTCCGCGTCGGCGACGAGCGATGGCTGTGGTTCCAGCGCGTGCACCACGCCGTGATGGACGGCTTCGGCTACTCGCTGCTCGCCCGCCGCACCGCCGAGGTCTACACCGCGCTCGCCGAGGACCGCACCGTCGAGCCCAGCCCCTTCGGACGGCTCACCGACCTGGTCGCCGAGGACACCGCGTACCGCTCGTCCGAGGCGTACGACAAGGACCGCGCCCACTGGGGCGAGGCCTTCGCCGACCGCCCCGAAGCCGTCACCCTCGCCGGGCGCACCGCCCTGCCCGCGCGCACCTTCCACCGCCGCACCGCGCACATCGGCACCGAAGTCACCGACCGCGTCAAGGAGTTGGCCGCCTCGGTGCGCGCCACCTGGCCCGATGTGCTGATCGCCGCGCAGGCCCTGTATCTGTCGCGCGCCACCCACAGCTCCGAGGTGGTCATCGGCCTGCCCATGATGGGCCGTATGGGCTCCGCGGCCCTGCGGATCCCCGGCATGGTCATGAACGTGCTGCCCCTGCGGCTCACCGTCTCCCCGCAGGCCACCTTCGCCGAGCTCACCCGGCAGGTCGTCCTCGGTATCCGCGCCGCCCGCAAGCACCAGCGCTACCGCTACGAGGACATCCGCCGCGACCTCGGCCTGCTGGGCGAGGGCCGCGCCCTGGTCGGCCCGCTCGTCAACGTCATGCCCTTCGACTACGGGCTGACCTTCGCCGGCGCACCCTCCGACGCGCACAACCTCTCCGCGGGGCCCGTCGAAGACCTCACCGTCAACATCTACGACCGCGCCGACGGCACCGGCCTGCGGATCGACTACGACGGCAACCCCGCCCTGTACGAGGAGCCCGCACTCGGCGTCCACCAGCGGCGCTTCCTCGAACTCCTCGGCCGGATCGCCGAGAGCGACCCGCACGCCCCGTTGAGCCGCCACGGCATCTGCACCACCGTCGAACACGCCCTGGTACTCGACGAGTTCAACGCCACCGCGCAGGACGTCCCGCCCACGACCCTGGTCGGCCCCATCGAGGCCCAGGCCGTGCGCACCCCCGACGCCCCGGCCCTGGTCTTCGGCGACGAGACCCTCACGTACGCCGAACTCAACGTCCGCGCCAACCGCCTCGCCCGGCATCTCGCCGATCTCGGCGTACGTCCGGGCGCGCTCGCCGCCGTCGCCGTACCGCGCTCCGTCGACCTGGTGGTGGCGCTGCTCGCCGTCGCCAAGGCCGGCGGCGCGTATCTGCCGCTCGACCCGGACTACCCGGCGGAGCGGCTCGCCTACATGGTCGACGACGCACGGCCCGCCGTCGTCATCGCCGACAAGGCTGAGCGCGTCCCGGAGTGCGACGGTGTCACCGCCGTGATCCTCGAAGGGATCGACACCAGCGGCCAGTTGGGCATCAACCCGGCGCGCGCGCTCACGCCACAGCATCCGGCGTATGTCATCTACACCTCGGGATCCACCGGCCGCCCCAAGGGTGTCGTCGTACCGCACCAGGCGATCGACAACCGGCTGCGCTGGATGCAGGCGGAGTATCCGCTCGGCCCCGGCGACCGGGTGCTGCAGAAGACGCCCTCCGGATTCGACGTGTCCGTATGGGAGTTCTTCTGGGCCCTGCGCGTCGGCGCGACCCTCGTCGTCGCCGAACCCGGCGGCCACAAGGACCCCGCCTACCTGGCCCGCACCATCCGCGAACAGGCCGTCACCACCTGCCACTTCGTGCCGTCCATGCTGCAGGTCTTCCTCGCCGAACCCGGCGCCGCGCACTGCACGGGACTGCGCCGGGTCTTCTGCAGCGGCGAGGCACTGCCGCGCGAGACGGTGCAGGACTTCGGCCGCGCCCTGCCGGACGTCGAACTGCACAACCTGTACGGCCCCACCGAGGCCGCCGTCGACGTCACCTACCACGCCTGCGACACCTCACCCGGTACGAGCGGGCCGGTCCCGATCGGACGTCCCGTCTGGAACACCCGGCTCTACGTCCTCGACGCCGCCCTCAAGCCCTGCCCGCCCGGCGTACCCGGCGAGCTGTATCTCGCGGGCGTCCAGCTGGCCTCCGCCTACCTGGGCCGCCCCGCCCTCACCGCGGCCCGCTTCGTCGCCGACCCCTACGGGCCCGAGGGCACCCGCATGTACCGCACCGGCGACCTCGCCCGCTGGACCGAGCACGGCGAGATCGAATACCTCGGCCGCACCGACCACCAGGTCAAGCTGCGCGGTCTGCGGATCGAACTCGGCGAGATCGAGGCCGAGCTGGCGGCGGACGAGAGCGTCGGCGCCGCATGCGTCCTGGTCCGCGAGGACCGGCCCGGCGACCAGCGCCTCGTCGGCTACGTGACGGGGACGGGCACGGGCGCGGGTACCGGTACCGGGGAAGGCCCCGACACCGACGCGCTGCGCGAACGCCTCGCCCGCACCCTGCCCGACTACATGGTTCCCGGCGCCCTGATCGTCCTCGACGACTTCCCGCTCAGCCCCAACGGCAAGCTGGACCGTAAGGCCCTGCCCGCTCCCGCACAGAGCGGCGCGGGCGGCGGCCGGGCACCGCGCGACCACCGCGAGGAGACCCTCACCCGGCTCTTCGGTGAGATCCTCGGGCTCGACCACGTCGGCGTCGACGACGCCTTCTTCGACCTCGGCGGCACCTCGCTGCTCGCCGCCCGGCTGATCCGCCGGGTACGCGACACCCTCGGCACCGACCTCGCCATCGGGGCCCTCTTCCAGGCGCAGACCCCGGCCGCGCTCGCCGCCAAGCTCGACGCCGGCCTCGGCAACGAAGCCGCCCTGCGCGTGCTGCTCCCGCTGCGTCCCGGCGGCCGCCGCACCCCGCTGTTCGTCTTCCACCCCGCGGGCGGCATCAGCTGGTGCTACTCGGGGCTCCTGTCCGGCCTCGACCCCGAGCAGCCGCTGTACGGACTGCAGGCGCGCGGACTCCTCGGCGACGAGCAACTGCCCGCCTCCATGGAGGAGATGGCCGCCGACTACATCGACCAGCTGCGCACCGTCCAGCCGCACGGCCCCTACCGGCTGCTCGGCTGGTCCGTCGGCGGCGTACTCGCCCACACCGTCGCCGTACGCCTCCAGGAAGCCGGCGAAGAGGTCGAACTGCTCGCGCTCCTCGACGCCTACCCCTCCGACCAGTGGCAGGACCAGGCCGTGCCCGCCGAGGCCGACGCACTCAACGCCCTGCTCCGGATGGCGGGTTACGAGCGCGACGGCGAACTCACCCGCGAGGACGTACTCGCCACCCTGCACCGCGAGGGCAGCGCCCTGGCGGGACTGAGCGACGCCACCCTGACCGCCGTCGTCGACATCGTCGTCAACAACGCCCGCCTCATGCGCCGCCACCAGCACCGGCCCTACGAAGGCGACATGCTGTTCTTCACGGCCGCCGCGCCGCGCCCCGAGGACTGGCTGACCCGCGACGCCTGGCTGCCGTATGTGCGTGGCACCCTGGACAACCACGACATCGACTGTCTGCACCCCCAGCTCACCCAGGGGCCGCAGCTGGCCGAAGTCATGGCCGTGCTCACCACCCGCCTCAAGGAGCTCGACGGATGACCACCGCAGCCGGGCCCGCCCCCGGCCCCTTCGACCCGCCCGCCGCCACGGACGCCGGGACCGCCGGGCACGACAGGGCCGCCACGCACCTGGTCCTGCGCAACGACCGCGCCGAGCACTCGCTGTGGCCGGCCCACCTGGAGACACCCGGCGGCTGGCGGCAGGTGCGCGGACCGTCGTCCTACGAGGAGTGCGCGGCCCACATCGAGCGCGCGGCGGCCACGCCTTGACGCTCCCGCGCGACCCCCTGCCGCACGACCCCTTGCCGAACGATCCCGGAGCCCGGCGGATCGCACCCCCGCCGGGCCAGGACCCCGACGCCTGGCCGCAGTTGTGGATCTGCGGGGCCACGGACGTGGCGGCCGCGGACCTGGCGCTGCTCGACGCGGACGAGCGGGCCCGCGCCGACCGGCTGCGCCGCGCACGCGACCGGCGCCTCTACACCACCGCGCATGTGCTGCTCCGCCGTCTCATCGGGCGGCACCTGGACCGCGACCCGGCCGCGCTGCGCTACGTACGCGAACCCTGCCCCGGCTGCGGCGCGGCGCACGGCAGGCCCGCGCTGCCCGGCGCCCCGGTGCACTTCTCGCTCTCCCACTCCGGCGACCACGCCCTGATCGCCCTCGCGCAGCGCCCGGTCGGTGTCGACCTCGAAGTCCTCGCCGACGACACGCTCGTGGACGACGTGATGTCCACGCTGCATCCCCAAGAGCACGCGGAACTCCAGGAGTTGGGGCCGGGGCCGGGGCGGGGCGCGGCGTTCACGCGCTGCTGGACCCGCAAGGAGGCCTGCCTCAAGGGCACCGGTGAAGGGCTCACCGAGAACGCCATCAGGACGACCCTGGTCGGCACGGGGCCGAGCCCCCTGCCGGTGCCCGGCTGGACCCTGCTCGACGTTCCGGTGCCCGGCGGGTACGCGGCGGCCTGCGCCGTGCGCGCCCGGCCTCAGGACTGACCGAGCAACTCCACGAGACCGTCGGCGAGTTCGGTGCGCCAGCACAGATAGTCGTGGCCGCCGTTGAACTCGCGGTACGTGGCGTCCGCGTACCCCCGCTCCCGCAGCGTGTCGCGCAGGCGCCGGGTGGCCGGAAGCAGCACCCACTCCTGCTCGCCCGCAGAAAGCCGCAACCGCACCGGCAGCCGCGGTGATTCGGCGGCGAGGCGGGTCACGAGTTCCGCCCCGGGACGGCCGTCCGGCCACCAGAAGGAGCCCGACTGGGACAGGGCGTTGCCGAACCGGTGCGGGGCGCGCAGGGCCGCGTAGACGGCGGTGAGACCGCCCAGGCTCTGGCCCGCGAGCACGGTGCGCGCCGGATCGTCCGTCACCGGCAGCCATCCCTTCGCCCAGGGCAGCAGCTCATCCGTGAGGAAGCCGACGAACCGGTCCTCACAGCCGAGTTCACGCCAGCGCGTGCCCACGTCGAGCGCCTCGGGGAGCAGCGCCACCAGCGGCGGGATACGGCCGTCCGCGATCAGGTTGTCGAGCAGCGTCGCCAGACCGAGCGCGGGCTGCCAGGCCTCACCGTCGAAGAGCACCAGAACCGGCAGGTCCGCCGTCTGCGCGGCGCCGCCGGGCGGCTCGTACACCCACACCCGGCGCTCGTTGCCCAGGTGCTCGCTGCGCACCGTGTGCACCGACACCGCGCCGCAGCGCACATCGGAGCGCACCCGCCAGTCGTCGCCGCGCGGCGCGTCGGGGAGCTCGACGCAGGCGGCCGGGGCCTCGGACCAACGGCGTTGCAGGGTATGCGGGTTGAAGGGGTCGGGGCGTTGCTGTGCGCGCAGCCACCGCCAGTACTCCGGGGAGCCGGACGCGGGCCCGCCGCCTTCGTCGACGCCGATCGTGTAGGTGGCCCGCCAGTCCCGGCGCATCCGTACCGACCAGTGCCACACGCCGGTGCCGGGCACACGGGCCATCAGGTTGCCCGCCGGATCGGCCGGGTCGACGATCTTGTTGGGCAGGGCGAGCACCGCGCGGGTGGCGTCCGTGCCGCGCCACACGAAGGTGACGACCATCCGGCCGGTGTCCTGCGGATCGGGTTCGAGCAGCGGGCTCCCGTCGGCCTCCACGGCCCGCCAGAACTCCGCCTCCGTCACCTCGCCGGCGGCGAGCCTCCCGACCCGCGCGCTCACCGCCCGCGCCACCGGTTCCGGTCGCGGCAGGCGCGGCGGTCGGCTGGGCGCAGTCGACTCGGGCATATGGGGCGGCCTCCGGGTGTACGGGGAGAAGCGACAGGTGAAAGGCGACTGGTAAGGCAAACCTTACCTTGTCCGGGACCGCGCTCCGTGACCTCCCTCCGTGACCTCCTCCTGGCCTCCATCCCAGGCCTCCCTCCTCGGCGCCCAGGAGGAGAAGCGCGCCTAGAATGGGTCCAGGCGCTCCGTCGCGCGCCAACCGGCCATGGCCGAAAGTGAGTTGTTCTCCACTGCCACTGTGGGCGGGACGCGATACGGTGGAGACTTTCACGGGTACTTCACGATTACGCGGTACTCACACGGCACCCCACGACGAACGGCAGCGGCGAGGAATCATGGGAATCCCCGGCGAGAACCGGCTGGCGGCAGCCGTCGTGATGCGTGAGAACCATGTGCTGCTCGTGCGCCGAAGTCACACCGAGCGCTTTCTGCCCGGCGTGTGGGGCGTGCCCTGCGGCAAGCTCGAAGCGGGCGAGCGCCCCCAGGACGGCGTCCTGCGCGAGCTCAAGGAGGAGACCGGCCTCCTGGGCGAAGTGCTCCACAAGGTCGGCGAATCCTCCTTCGTGAGTGACTATCTCGGCCGCGAGATCAAGAACTACCAGGACAACTTCCTGGTCAGACCCCTCACCACCAAGGTCGTCCTACCCAAGCCCGACCAGGCCTACGACTGGTTCGACCCCCGCCACCTCGGCGACGTCGAGATCGACGAGTACAACCGCGACATCGTGGCCCAGGCGCTGCCGTATCTGCGCGGCTGACCGCTGACCCTGACCGCTGCCCTGCCCGGCCTGACCGCTGTCGCCGACCGCCGAGGGCCGAGTGCTAACCGTCCACGAGATCCCGCAGTGCCGCCAGCTCCGCCAGGTAGTCGCCCACCGCGAGGGGTGACTTCGCGACCGTGGGAGCGTGGCGCGGGGACCGGGCGAAGACATCGGTGTGGGCGCGGCGGGTCTCGCCGGTCTCCAGGAACAGCGTGACCGTGGGCTGCTCCGTCGTGCACCAGGCCCGGTGCAGGACATTGCGGTGCAGCGCGTAGGAACTGCCGGGGCCGTACTCCGCGTGCTGGATGAGCCGCAGGCGGGCCGGGCCACGGGGTTCGAGCAGCCAGTCGCCCTCCCGCGCGAGGGACTCCTCGTAGCGCTGGGCCGCGACGCCCTCGCCGCCCGCCTGCTCGTACAGCTCCATGCCCAGGTGCCCGCTCACCACGTAAGAGGCAAGCGGGGAGCGGTGGTTGTGGATGTCCTCCTGGGCCGCCGAGCGTTTGCCCGGATGCCACAGGTGGGCGCGCAGCATATGGCGCGGGCCGCCGTCGATGAGCAGCAGCTTGTCGAAGCCGAGCACATGGCGGTACGAGAGCCTGGCGCAGCCCTCCGGGTCGCCGTCGCCCGCCGCCAGCTCCCGCAGCAGGGCGCGGAGGCGGACCGGGGCGCCCAGTTCGGCGACGACCGCGCAGGCCGCCCGTGGCAGCTCGTGCTCGGGCAGTCCGTCCAGGGACTCGGCGAGCAACTGCCGTGCCCCCAGGACCTGCTGACCGCCCATGCACCGACCTCCACTGTGCCGCCCCTCCGCTGCTCCGGCCGTCCCGAACGGCCTCACCTGTGCGGCTGGTACATCCATAGGGCATGGCAGCGCAGCGCCGAAAGACCTTGATAGGTCATCCACAGCGGGTGGCCGAGATCATCCCCCTCGCCGTCCCAGCGCCAGATCCCGTCCGTCTGCCGCCGCCACACCGCGGCCGCCGCCCCCGTGACCAGCTCACGCCACTGCCCGTCGAGGCCCTCGTCGGCCGCGAGCTGCCGCGCACCCGGGGTGAGCAGCGCCCGCAGCACCCACGCTGGCGTGAAGTGACGTACGGAAAGCACCTCGTGGCGAGCCGCGTCCTGCGGATGCGGCCGGCGTACCGACTCATGGGAATTGGCCAGATCGGGGCAGCCGTCGTGCAGCGGCCCCGGGCAGGAGAGCAGCCAGCGGATACCGTCCTCGCGTGCGGCCCGCGCCGCCCGTGCGTCCCGGTCCTCCTCGCCGAGCACCCGCGCCGCCCGGTCCAGAGCGACCACGGCCTGCGCGGTGTGCACCGGCGACGGCACCACGCGCCGGCCCTGCAGCGGTGTGAACCGGGCACCCCAGCAACGCCGGTGCTGGCGCAGCGGATCCGTGATCGCCCCTTCGACGAGCGAGTCCCGAAGCCGCGGCAGCGCCGCCGATTCCGGTGCCGCGCGCAGCAGTCCGCGCAGCACCGTCGTCACCACATGGGTCAACTCCAGCCCGGCGGGCTCGCGTTCGGGCGTGAAGCGGGACTCGCACAGCGCGGCCTCGGCGCGCAGCTGCTCCGGGTCCGCGCCCGCCCGCGCGAGCGCCCCGAGCACCAGGGCCGTTATCTCGGGCCGTGGCACGGTGCCCTGCGAGCGGGCCGCCCAGCCGCCGTCCGCGAGCCGCAGCCGCCACAGCGTCTGCACCAGCTCACCGGCGCGGATCCGACCGTCCGGCACCCCCAGGTCGAGCACGATGTGCAGGCCGTACGCCGTGCCGAGCGCCGTCGGCCGCACCGGGAACGGCTGTTCGTCCAGGGCGTGCGGCCAGCCCGTGAGCGGGCCGCGGTCCGGGTCGTCGAGACGCGCGAGCTGCGCGGCCAGGTGTGTGTACGCGGCGGCCGCGACCTCCGGGAACGCCCCGGGCACCGCCACCTGCGGCGCACCGTCGCGCGGCGCCCGCTCGGCGGCCCGGGCCCGGAGCAGCGATGCCGCGAGCCAGACGGCGACCGCGGTGCCCACGCCACAGGACCCGGCGACCGCATAGCGCGCGGTGTCCCCGGACAGGTCGTCGGGCAGCACGCCCACCAGGGACTGGAACACGACATAGCCCGCGGCCAGACTGCTGAACCGGCCGAGCCAGCCGACGAACCGGCCCGCCCGGCCGCCCGGAGTGCCGTCCGGGTCCGGCACGGGGCCGGGGGCGGGGCCGGGACCCGTGGGCTGCGGGTCGGTCCTCAAGGGCCCCTGGCCGAGACGCTGTTGAGACACTGTCTGCTCCCTCCCCCCAGGGCGGCACGCGGGCCGTGGACCTCTCCAGTCTACGGAGGGAGCTCCGCTTCCACTTCTCAGTAATACGGAGCGGCACCGCTCACTGAACGGAGCGGCACCGCTCACTGAACGGAGCGGCACCGCTCACTGAACGGAGCGGCACCGCTCACTGAACGGAGCGGCACCGCCCGCCGGCTCCGGGCCGCCGGACGCACCGTCAGCCGAGAGAGGCGGCCATCCGCCGTACCGCCTCCTTGATCACCTCCGGAGACGTGGCCAGATTGATCCGCACATGGCCCGCGCCGCCCGTCCCGAAGGCGGTGCCGCTGTTGAGGGCGACCCGGCCGCGGTCGAGGAAGCGCGCCGCGGGATCGTCGCCCAGGCCCAGGTCACGGCAGTCCAGCCAGGCCAAGTAGGTGGCCTGCGGGGCGATATGGCGCACCTGCGGCAGCTCGTCGGCGAGCAGGTCCGCGAGCAGGGTCCGGTTCTCGTCGAGCCCGGCGAGCAGCGCGTCCAGCCAGGCGCCGCCCTCGCGCAGGCCCGCCGTGTGCGCGATCACCCCGAGATGGCTGGGGCCGTGGCTCACCTCCTCCGGCATCCGCGCCAGATCGGCGGCCGCCCCGGGCCCGGCGACGGCGAGGGCCGCCTTGAGGCCCGCCAGGTTCCATGCCTTGGAGGCCGACATCAGCGAGAAGCCGCTCTCGGCGCCCGGCACCGACAGATACGGCACGAACCGTGCGCCCCTCAGCACCAGCGGGGCATGGATCTCGTCGGCGACCACGCGGATGCCGTACTCGTCCGCGAGCTGTGCCACGGCGGCCAGTTCGGCCCGGCTGTGCACGGTGCCGGTCGGGTTGTGCGGGCTGCACAGCAGATACGCGGCCCGCCGACCGCCCGCCGCGGCCTCCTGGAAGGTGATCTCCAGGGCGGCGAAGTCGATCCGCCCGTACGGATCGAGGGGCGCCTCGGCCACCTTGCGGTCCATGTGCTCGACGAAGGCGTAGAACGGCGGATACACGGGGGAGTTGACGACCACCGTGGCCCCCGGGTCCGTGACCAGCTTGAGCACCTC
The DNA here is from genome assembly GCF_042665355.1 of Streptomyces monticola. Taxonomy (NCBI): domain Bacteria; kingdom Bacillati; phylum Actinomycetota; class Actinomycetes; order Kitasatosporales; family Streptomycetaceae; genus Streptomyces; species Streptomyces monticola. The sequence continues at coordinate 446,287 of NZ_JBHTCF010000001.1, forward strand.
GACGATGCCGAGCATCACATCCGGGACGATCGCCGTCCGCTCCGCCACCACCCCGTCCCAGTCCCAGCGCTCGCGTGCGAACGCGTCCAGGGCCTCGGCGTAGACCGTGCCCGCCGGATAGCCGGTGTCGCCGAGTGCCAGCGCGTCGGTGATCGCCCGCGCCACCGGCGGCGGCACCGGCACGTCCATCTCCGCGACCCACAGCGGCAGTACGTCCGGCGGGTACGTACGCCACTTCATGCTCGTGCGGCGGCGCAGCTCGTCGAGGGGGAGACGGGTGAGGGGGTTGGCGGGGGCATCGGGGCCTTCGGGGCCGCGGGTGCGCGCGGGTTCTCCGGTGGGTGACGTCATGGGCTCTGTATTTCCCCGGCAGGGCGCACCAACCGGACGCGCCGGGTCCTGGGGAGTGGCGGCGTACGCTCGGACCGTAGGCAGTCGGCCCCACGAAGGAGGCCCGCACACGATGGGTACCGCGCATACCGCGGAAGCGCTCCTGCAGGCCACCGCCGCCGAACTCGCCCCGCACGCGGGCGACAACCCGTTCGTGCCGAAGGTCGAGCAGGGCACCGCGAGCCGCGCGGCGCTCGCCGCGCTCGCTCTGGAGCAGCACCATGTCATCGCGAGCGACCAGCGGGCCTTCGCCCATCTCGCGGAGCGGTCCACGGCCCGGGGCGAGAGCGCGTGCGCGGCGTTCTTCGGGAGCCTCGCCGACGGCGAGGAGATCGCCGCCGGGCATCTGGACGCACTGTCCGCGGCCCTCGGCCTGGACGCCGCCGCGATCGGGGCCTATGAAACAGAGCCCGGCTGCCAGGCCTATCCCTCCTACGTGGCGCGGCTCGCCCTCACCGCGCGGCCGCCCGAGGCCGTGCTCGCCCTGAGCGCCAACTTCGCGGCCTGGGGCGGCTATTGCGCCCGTATCTCCGGCGGTCTGCGGGCCCACTACGGCCTCGGTGAAGAGGCCCGCGCGTTCTTCGACTTCTTCGCCGCGCCCGCCCCTGACCTGGACGAGCAGGCGGTGGCCGCCGTGCGGGCCGGTCTTGACAGTGGGCTCGACGTGGCGATGGCATACCGGTCCGGGCGTCTGCTGCAGAGCTACGAGTCGATGTTCTGGAGCACGCTCGCCGAACGTCCATGACCAGGGAAGAGGTCCCGCGCATGACCGCACTCGGCGCCGTGTTCCGCCCCCAGCTGCCGCCCGAGCGGCTGAAGTCCGTGGCCCGCGCGGCCGAGGAGGCGGGACTCGAAGAGCTGTGGCTGTGGGAGGACTGCTTCTTCGAGGGCGGTATCGCCGCCCAGGCCGCCGCGCTCGCCTGGACCGAGCGGCTGCGCGTGGGTGTCGGGCTGCTCCCGGTGCCGCTGCGCAATGTCGCGCTCACCGCGATGGAGGCGGCCACCCTGTACCGGCTCTTCCCCGGCCGGGCCGAACTGGCCGTGGGGCACGGCGTGCAGAGCTGGATGGCGCAGACCGGCAGCCGGGTCGAGTCGCCGGTGACGCTGCTGCGGGAACACCTGGACGCGCTGCGGGCCCTGCTGCGCGGCGAGCGGGTCACTTGCACCGGCCGCTATGTGCGCCTCGACGACGTGGCCCTCGACTGGCCCCCGGCCACCGCGCCGGTGATCAGCGCGGGCGGCCGCGGCCCCCGCACCCTGCGGCTCTCCGGTGAGGCCGCGGACGGCACGGTCCTCGACGCCGACACCCCGCTGGAGGAGGTGCGCCGCGCCCGCGTACTCGTCGACGAGGGCCGGGCCGCGGCCGACCGTACCGACCCCCACAAGCTGACCGTGTATCTCGCCGTCGACGGACACGCCGCGATCCTCGACCCGGCCACGGTCGCCAAGTCCGTGCGGGAGACGGCCGACGCGGGCGCGCACACGGTGGTGCTGCAGCCCGACGCCGACGAGCCGGACCCCGAGGGCTTCGTACGCCGAGTCGCCCAGGAGGTCCGGCCGCTGGTGCCGTAGGGAAGGCGGTTACAGGCGCAGCACGAGGTGGAGGGTGGACTCCCGCTGGATGTTGTAGTCGCTCAGGGTGCGCCCGTCCTCCAGCTGCTTGCCCGCGAAGATCAGCCGCTGCTGGTCCACCGGGATGCCCTCCTTGTCCTGGACATGTGACTTGACGCACTCGATCGTGTCGTCGGGGTCGACGCCGAGCGTGATCGTCTTCCCGGTCAGCGTCTTGAGGAAGATCTCCATGGAGCCCTCGGACACGTTGCTTCCGACACCGATGCCGACGCTGACCCCGGAGCAGGTGTTCTTGAGGGCGACGGATGAGGATACGGACGCGGGTGCGGACGCGGACGCCGGTGCGGCCGTCGCGAGGCCGAGTACGGCGAGCCCCACGACGGTGGCGGCGGTGACCGAGGTACGGGTGACGACACTTCTACGGATCATGAAGCGGCCCTTTCGTGGACGAGTCTCCACCTTGGGCCGGGGTTGGGCGCCCCGCATCCGGGGCGCCGCCGATCGTGCGCAGCCGCAGGTCAAAGGCGTGTGACGGGCATCAAGTGGCGCCCCGGCACCCGGGGTTGAGACCGGCGGGAGCCGGGTGCGCGTCAGCGTTCGACGCCGAGGCGCACCCGGTCCACCAGGTCGCCCGCAGCGTCCGCCCACCGCGGCTCCTCGAAGGAGAAGCCCGCCGCGCGCAGCCGGCCGGGCACGACGCGGCGGCTCTTCAGGAGCAGTTCCGTGTCCGAGCGCAGCGCGAACGCCCCCAGCTCGGCCATCCACTTCGTCGCCGGCAGGCCCACCGGCACACCCCAGGCCGAACGCAGCGCCCGCATGAACTGCCGCTGCGGCAGCGGCTCGGGGGCGGCGAGGTTCACAGGGCCCGAGATGTCGTCACGGTCGGTAAGGAACTCCACCGCACGGACGAAGTCACGGTCGTGGATCCACGACACGTACTGCCCGCCGCCCGCCACGGGGCCGCCGAGGCCGAGCCGGGCCATGCGCAGCAGCATGTCGAAGACACCGCCACGGCCCGGGCTCATCACCATCGCCGAACGCAGCGCGACCTTACGGGTGTGCGGGGTGCCGGCCTCCTCCTGGGCGCGCTCCCAGTTCCTGGCGATCTCGACGCTGTACGCCCAGTAGTCGGGTACGCCGGGCTCCGTGCCGCCGATCAGGCCGGTCGCCTCGTCGTTGGCGGCGTCGTGGCGATGGGCGTAGACGGTGGCGGTGCTCATCTGCAGCCAGACGCGCGGAGGTTGCCGCGCGGCGGCGATGGCCTCGCCGACGGCCCGCGCGGAGTCGACCCGCGAGTCCATCATCGCCTGGAGGTTGGCCGGGGTGTAGCGGCAGCTGACGCTGCGCCCGGCGAGGTTGATCACGACGTCGCTGCCGTCGATCACCCGCGTCCAGGGCCCCGGGCGCACCCCGTCCCAGCGGACCTCGTCCGCTCGTTCCGGGCTTCTGGTCAGGACCACGACCTGGTGCCCCGCGGCGGTCAGGGCCCGCTTCAGGACCGTGCCCACCTGTCCGGTCCCCCCGGGCAGCACGAACTTCATGGCTCTCCCCCTTCGGTCTGGGGGAGACCCTAGCGAGTTTCTTGAACGTGTTCAAAACTGGGGTGGGTCGAGTGATCCCGGAGCGGTCCCGGAGCGGTCCCGGAGGTGTCAGGCCCGCGGCTCGCCGCGGTAGGTGCCGAAGGACCACCGGTTGCCCTCCGGGTCGGCGATGCTGAACTCCCGGCTGCCGTAGGGCTGGTCCGCGATCTCGCGCAGCACCTTCGCGCCCGAGCCGGGCGCGGAGAGCCTGGCGTACAGCTCGTCGACGCGGTCGGTGACGATGTACGCGCCGAGGGTGCCGGGCCGCACATGCCACTCGCTGCCGTCGGGGCCGTCGGGGGTGCCCGGGGCGTACGAGCCGAGCATGATGCCGCCGCCCTCGGGCCAGTCGAGCTGGGCGTGGGCCACCTTGCCGCCGTCCTCGTAGACGGCCGTGCGCAGGAAGCCGACTTCGTTCACCAGGAAGTCGATCAGGGCGGGTGCGTCATGGGCCATCGTCGTGGGCCAGACGGTAGGGGCGGGAGCCGTCGTCGGTGTGCTGGTCGGCGCGGGAGCCGTCGTCGGTGTGCTGGTCGGCGCGGTGCTCTGTGCGGTGCTCTGTGTGGTGTTCATGCCTCCTACTCTTCGCCGTTCATATGGCCTCCGGCTTGGATATTCCGGCACTCTTCGGCCAGCCACCCGGTGGGGCTCAGACCGGTGTAGCGGCGGAAGTCGCGTACCAGGTGGGAGTGGTCGTAGTAGCCGCAGTCCACCGCGACCCGGGCCAGCTCGGGCACGGCGCCCCGTGCCACGCCGCGTACGACCGTGGTCTTGGCGTGCTCGAAGCGCATCAGGCCGGCCGCCTGCTTGGGGCTCAGGCCGGTCTCGGCGCGGAACAGCGTCGTCAGGCGGCGCGGGCTGAGCGCCACATGAGCCGCCAGGCCAGAGAGGGTGCCCGCGCCACGGTGCCGGACCAGCCAGGCCCAGGCCTCGGCGATCTCGGGGCGTACCCCCGCGGCGTCCTCGGCGGCGGCCGCGCGGGCCCGCAGATAGCCGGAGAGCGTGGCGAACCGCTCCTCCCAGCCGTCCTGCTCCAGCATCCGTTCGCGCACCTCGGCGCCCGCCGCGCCCAGGACGTCCGTGCCGGAGACCACGATCTCGCCGGTGAGCTCGGCGGCGGGCAGACCGAGCAGGGCGCGCGCGGCCAGGGGGTGCACGGCCAGCTGGATGCCCGCCTGGTGCTCGGGCTGCTCGACGTACGCCGGACTCTGGTGCAGGCCGCCCACGACGATGTCGGTGCGCACGGCGTCGTCGCCGAGCGCCTGCCGCGGTGTGACGCCGGTGCACACGGGGCCGTCGAGGGAGAAGACCAGAGTGAGGAAGGGTGAGGGCAGTCCCAGGTGTACGCCGGGACGCTGACCGGCGACGCGATAGCCGACCGCCGACACGACGCCGCCGTTCGCGGCGGCACCGCCGGCCGGCCCGGCCCCGCTGGTCAGCGAGGTCCCACTGGTCAGGGCGGACGCGCGGACGAACTCCAGCGACTCCTCGTCCGTGACGGGAGTCGGCTCGTGCGCGCGCTCGTGCGCGCGCTCGCCTGCGCGGCCGTGCTCGTGCTCGCGATCCGTGGTCCGGATGGCCATGCGCCCAGTATGGAACGGGGTCGCGCGCGCTGTCGTGGGCTCTCGCGGGGCGCCCGATGTACCCAGGTCCGCACCCGGCAATGCGGGCGTTGTACCCTTCACCGGCGTGTCCGCTGCGGCGGGCGCGGAGCAGTCGGCTGTGGGAAACGGAGGTGGTGTCGCGATGCGCGGCGAACCCCCCAGTCACCCACCGCGCGGTACCGCCGCCATTCCCCGGGACCGGACGTACAGCGCCCGCTGAAGCCGGCCCTGGTGGGAGAGCGCGTGTGCCCGTGGTGCGCCCGCTGACGAACTCCCGCTTCCTGCCAAGGACTTGCCATGCCGCAGACCCACCTGCCCGACGAGCCGCGCGCCGAGCTCGACGAGCGCTCGCTGCAGGACATCGTGCAGAACCACGAGCTGCACACGGCCCTCGAATGGCTCGAGACCAACCCGCCGCACGTCATAGCCGACGAGCTCGCGCGGATGGACAACGTCACCGCGGGCATGGCCTTCCGGCTGCTCGACAAGGACCGCGCCCTCACCGTCTTCGAGGAGCTGGAGCCGGTCGACCAGCAGCAGATCCTGAAGGGCCTGCGCGACCACTCCTTCCTGGAGCTCGTCGAGGCGATGGACCCCGACGACCGGGCCCGGATGCTGCGCGAGGCCCCGGCGAAGGTCGCCAAGCGGGTGCTCGCCGGGCTCAGCCCGCACCAGCGCCGGATGACGGCCGCGCTGCTCGGCTACCCCGAGGGTTCCGTCGGCCGCTATATGACCCCCGAGGTCGTCGCTCTCGCCCAGGACCTCACCGTGGGCCAGGCCCTCGGCGTCGTCCTCGCCGAGGGAAACGAGGCCGAGACGGTCTACACGCTGCCCGTCGTCGACCACGGGCGCCGCCTCACCGGCATCGTCGAACTGCGCGAGCTGGTGCTCAACCCGCCCGAGACGCTGGTCTCCGCCCTCGTCGTCACCGAGCCGGCCTACGCGTACGCCACCGAGTCCGCCGAGCAGGCCGCCCGCCTGATGCGCGAGACCAACGACCTCAACCTGCCCGTCGTCGACAGCGAGCAGCGCCTCGTCGGGCTGCTCACCATCGACGACGCCCTCGAAGTGATCGAGGCCGCCGACTCCGAGGACGTGGCCAGGCAGGCCGGTGCCGCGCCCTGGGCCGGGCACTACATGGCCGCGTCCGTATGGCAGTTGGCCCGCTACCGCGCCCTGTGGCTGAGCCTGCTGCTCGTCGCCGCGACCCTGACGGTCAGCGTGACGCAGGCCTTCGAGGGCACCCTCGAACGCGTCGCCCAACTCGCCATGTTCATTCCGATGCTGATCGGCGCGGGCGGCAACGCGGGCGCCCAGGCCGCCACCTCCTGCGTACGCGCCCTCGCGGTCGGCGAGGTGCGCGGCTCCGATCTGCTGAAGGTGATCTGGCGCGAATGCCGGGTCGGCCTGGTGCTCGGCGGGCTGCTCGCCGTGCTCGGCATGGTCGTCGGGACGTTGTTCGTGAGCGCGCACGTCGCGGTCGTCGTGGGTATCACGCTCATCCTGATCTGCGGCTGGGCGGCGACCATCGGCGGCACCATGCCCCTGCTCGCCAAGCGCCTGAAGATCGACCCGGCGGTGGTGTCCGCGCCGATGGTGACGACCCTTGTGGATGCGACGGGCCTGATCATCTACTTCCTCACGGCGAAGGCGGTTCTCGGGGTCTGAGCCCGCCGCGGTCGTGGCGGCGGGCTCACCGCGGGCGCCGTACCTGACCTGACCGCGGGCGCCGTACCGGACTGACCGTGGGCTCACTGCGGCCGCCGTAGCGGAAAGCCGTGCCGACGCGCGCCCAGGACCAGCGCCAGTACCGGCACCAGCAGCGCCAGGAGCGTCCAGGGGAAGGACTCCGCGCCCACCAGGCCGAGCAGGACGCCGCCGATGACGCCGCCCGCGGCCATCGCCGCGTTCCACAGGGTGACGAGCATGGCCTGTGCCGCATCCGCCGACGGTCCGCCCGCGTTGCCCGCCGCCGTCTGCAGAAGTGTCGGTACGCCGCCCCAGCCCAGGCCCCACAGGGCCGCCGCGACATAGACCGGGGCAGGGCTCGCACCGGCCACGGCGAGGGTCGCCGCCGCCACCGCGACCAGGACGGTCGCCGCGAGGGTCAGGGCGCGGAGCCTGCGGTGGATCAGGGCGCCCACGATCCAGATGCTCAGGAGCGAGGCGGCGCCGAAGACCAGCAGGACCAGGTCGGTCGAGCCGCCCATGCCGAGGCGGCCGAGGAACGTGGCGATGTACGTGTACAGGATCGTGTGGGCCAGGACGAAGACCAGCGTGACCGTCAGGACCGGAGCGACGCCGGGCACGCGCAGGGTGCGCAGCACCGGGGTGCGGGCCGTGCGCTCCCGGCCCGGGTGGTCCGGCACCGCCGCGGCGATCCAGGCGAGCAGCACGACCGTGAGCACCGTCATGACGAGAAAGGCCACGCGCCAGCCGAGCGCCTTGCCGAGGAACGTACCCGCGGGCACACCGAGCGAGAGCGCGACCGGGATACCGGCCATGGCGACGGCGATGGCCCTGCCCTGCAGCGCGACCGGCGCGAGGCGCCGTGCGTAGCCCGCGAGCAGCGCCCAGGCCAGGCCCGCGGCCACACCGGCGACGAACCGTGCGGCCATCGTCAGGGTGTAGTCGGCGGACACCGCGGTGACCGTGTTGGCCACGGCGAATCCGGCCATGGACGTCAGGAGCAGTATCTTGCGCCGCCACCCGGCCGTGGCCGCGGTGAGAGGGAGCGCGGTGAGCGCGGTCCCGATGGCGTAGACGGTCACCGTCTGGCCCGCGGCGGACTCGCTCACCCCCAGGTCGGCGCTCATCGCGGGCAGCAGCCCCGCGGGCAGCGTCTCGGTCAGGCTGGTGAGGAACACGGCGGTGGAGAGGGCGAGCAGCGCGAGGAGCGGGAGGCGTTGCTTTCCGGTTTGCTTTCCGGCGGGGTGCGCGCTCGCCGGGGAGACGCGGGCGGCGGGCCGTGGTGGTGCGGTGCGCATGGTGGTGCTCGGTCCAATCGGTCGGTGCTGTACGGGAGTTGATGGGGTGGTGGAGCTTTGGTTGATGGGGCGGTGGAGCTGTTGTTGTGCGGTGGTGGCGCTGTAGTTGGTGCGGTGGTGGTGCTGTCGCGGTGTGGTCAGTTGAGCGACGGGACGAACGGGGCCGGGCCGCCGTCCACGGCCAGCTGCAGTCCGCTGGTGAACCTCGCGTCCACGGCCAGGGACAGGGCGGCGCGGGCCACGTCCTCGGCGGAGCCGCGTGGACACAGGCGCGGGGTGAGGGTGTTGACGCGGATCCGGCGCTCGGCGAGTTCGGCGGAAAGCACCTGGGCGAAGGCCGCGAGGGCCGCCTGTGTCATGCCGGCGACACCGGTGCCGGGAGCGCCCTGGGTGCGGGGAGCGGCGGCGGCGTCGCCGGGGGCGGAGGTGCTGAAGACGATCGCGCCGTCGTCCGCCATGAGCGGCAGCAGCGCCTGCACGGTGAAGTAGGTCTGTTTGGTGTGCGCGGCGAACTCCTTGTCGTAGTGCGCCTCGGTGACGTCCTCGGTCGGCGCGAGGCGTGCGATGTCGGTGGTGACGAAGAGGAAGTCGACGGCCCCGAGCCGGTGCGCGACGGCGGCCGGGAGCTTGCCGCCGGTGTCCGGGGCGCCGGCGTCGAGGGCCACGACAGAGGCGGATGAGCCGAGTTGGGCGACGGCGACCGCGCGGTCGGCCTCGGCGGGGACGGCGAGCAGGACCTTGGCGCCGCCCTCGACGAGCCGTGTGGCGATCACCAGGCCCGTGCCCGTCGCGCCCCCGACGACCACGGCTTCCTTTCCCGCGTACCTGGTCATGTGCGCTCCCTGACGTATCGGTGCCGGTCGCTGCCGGCTGCTGCAGGTTGTCGTTGTCCGCTGGCGGCCGCTGTCGGTCGTTGATGTCCGCTGTCTGTGGCCGTCGGTCGCTGTCGTACCGACTCTGCTCGGGGGTGCTTCGGGAGGCCTGATGGTTGGCTGATGGTGGCTGACGGATCGCTGAGGGCACGGCCGGAGCGGGGCGCGCCCGGGAGCGGCGTGGGCCCGAAACGCCGCTGTGTGTACGGTGGATCACATGCGGTTCGGTGTGCTTGGTCCCCTGATGGTGTGGGACGGCGAGGGGGAGCCGGTCACGGTGCCCGAGGTGAAGGTCCGTGCGCTGCTCGCCGACCTTCTGCTCCATGAAGGGCGGCCGGTCTCCGCCGACCGGCTCATCGATGACCTGTGGGGCGACGCGGTACCGGGCAACCCCGCCAACGCGCTTCAGGCCAAGGTCTCCCAGCTGCGCCGCGTGCTCGGCCGCGACCGCGTGGTGCGCCAAGTGCCGGGCTACCGCCTGCGCCTCGACGGCCCGCGCCCGGGCGCCGACCCCTGCGAGGTGGACGCGGACCGCTTCCGTGCCCTCGTCGCCGAGGCCCGCACGGTGGCAGACCCGCGCGCCCGCGCGGCACTTCTGACCGACGCCCTCGACCTGTGGCGCGGCCCCGCGTACGCGGACTTCGCCGACGAGGAGTTCGCCCGTACGACGGCGCAGCGCCTCGACGAACAGCGCCTCGCCGTGGTGGAGGAACAGGCCGAGGCGCGCCTGGAGTCCGGCGAGCACACGCTGCTCGTGGGGGAGCTCACGGACCTGGTGGCCCGCCATCCGCTGCGGGAGCGACTGCGGGCGGCGCAGCTGCGCGCCCTCTACCTGGCCGGCCGCCAGAGCGAGGCGCTCGCCTCCTACGCGGAGCTGCGCGAGCGGCTCGCGGACGAGCTCGGCCTCGACCCGGGCCCCGAACTGGCCGCGCTGCACGGGGCGATCCTGCGGCAGGACGCCTCGCTGTCCCCGGCCCCCGCCCCGGCATCGGCTCCGGCATCGGTCCCGGCCCCGTCCTCTGCTGCGTCCCCGGCGCCCGCGCAGGACGCGCCCCCGGCCCCGGTCCCGGCCGATGCCCCCCGCCCCGGGCCCCGGCTGCCCGCCGCGCTCACTCCGCTCGTCGGACGCGAGCGGCACCTGGCCGACATCCGCCAACTCCTGGACGCGGGCCGCCTGGTGACCCTCACCGGGCCCGGCGGCGTGGGCAAGACCCGGCTCGCCGTGGCGGCCGCCGGGCAGCCGGGCGACGGCGCCCCGGACGGGGTGTGGTTCGTCGAACTCGCCGGAGTACGCGGGGGAGTGGACGATCTGGCGCAGGTGATCGCCGCGGCGCTCGGTATCCGCGATGACGTACCCACCGGGCAGCCGTCCGGCGCGGGCGGTGCCTCGACGCCCGTCGAGCGCCTCCTGGCTGCGCTCCGGGACCGCCGGGCGCTGCTCGTCCTCGACAACTGCGAGCAGATCGTGGAATCCGCCGCCGGCCTCACCGACTCGCTGCTGCGGGCCGCACCGGGACTCCGGGTCCTGACCACCAGTCAGGAGCCGCTGGGGGTGGGCGGTGAGGCGGTGTTCCTGGTCGAGCCGCTCCAACCGGAGGACGCGATAAGGCTGTTCGCCGAGCGCGCCGCGGCCTCCGCGCCCGGGTTCGTGCTCGACCCGGCCGCCCCCGACGACGCGGACCACGCCGCCGTCGCGGAGATCTGCCGCCGCCTCGACGGGATTCCGCTCGCCATCGAGCTCGCCGCGACCCGGGTCCGCGGTCTGGGTGTGCAGGAGCTGGCGGCGCGCCTGAGCGACCGGTTCCATGTGCTCACGGCGGGACAGCGGGGCGCGCCCGCGCGTCAGCGGACCCTGCGGGCGATGATCGACTGGAGCTGGGAACTTCTCTCCGCGCCCGAGCGGATCGTGCTGCGCCGGCTCGCCGTGCACCGCGACGGCTGCACCCTGGACGCGGCCGAGGCGGTGTGCGCGGGTGACGGCGTGACCCGCGAGGAAGTACTCGACCTGGTGACCCGCCTGGTCGACCGGTCCCTGGTCGTCCTGGTGCGAGGTCCGGCGGGCGCCCGCTACCGGCTGTTCGAGTCCGTGGCCGCGTATGCGCTGGAGCGGCTGCGTGAGATGGACGATCTGCCCGACGTACGAGGGCGGCATCTGCACTACTACGTGGAGCTCGCCGAGCGCGCCGAACCCCGGCTGCGGGACGGTGCCCAGCGGGAGTGGCTGAACCGGCTCGACGCCGAAGCGGGCAATCTGCGGGCGGCACTTGAGGAGGCGCTGCGGCGCGCGGAGCGGACCGGGGCGGCCCCGGAGGGCGCCCGGCTCGTCCGGGCGCTGTGCTGGTGGTGGCTGCTTCGCGGCCGCCTCCGCGAGGCCCACCGCGCCCTGTCGGCAGTGCTGGCCGCCACCCCCGCACCCGGCGTCTCCGGACCCGGCACCTCCGGACCCGTCACCTCCGCACCCGCCACCTCCGCACCCGGCGTCTCCGGACCCGTCACCTCCGCACCCGGCGTCTCCGGACCCGTCACCTCCGCACCCGGCGTCTCCGGACCCGTCACCTCCGCACCCGGCGTCTCCGGACCCGGCGTCTCCGGACCCGTCACCTCCGCACCCGGCGTCTCCGCACCCGGCGTCTCCGCACCCGGCGTCTCCGCACCCGGCGTCTCCGCACCCGGCGTCTCCGGACCCGCCACCTCCGGACCCGGCGTCTCCGGACCCGTCACCTCCGCACCCGCCACCTCCGCACCCGGCGTCTCCGCACCCGCCACCTCCGCACCCGCCGACGACCTCGAACTCCCGGTCCTGCAGGGCGCCTTCGCCCTCCTCACCGGCGGCCGCCCCGAGCTGCTGCCACCACCGGACCAGTCCGAGACGGCGTACGTGGAGGCGTATCTCGCGCCGGTGGCCGAGGAGTTGACGGGGTGCGGCGAGGGGGCACCCGGAGGCGGCGGCCCCGGTCCTGTGTCCGACGGCGCGGTGGGTTCCGGGCCTGCCCCCGCCGTGGCGGTGGCCCGCGCCGCCCCGAGCCCCGATGCGCTGCACGTCGACGCCGGGCGCCGTGGCCGTACCGCCTGGCTGTACGCGTTCGGGCTCTTCAACGGAGACTCACTCGCCGCAGGAGAGGCCCTCAACGCCCGGGTCCTCGATCTCTGCACAGCCGCCGGCGACCGCTGGGGCAGCGCCGCGGCGCTCGGGCTCCGGGCCATGCACGCCCTGGTCAGAGGCGACCTCGACGGCATCGAGCGGGCGGGCGGACGCAGCGCCCGGATCTTCCGTGAACTGGGCGACCGCTGGGGCGAGTTGCAGACCGTGCAGCCGCTTGCCGCGCTCGCCGAGATCAAGGGGCGGTACGAAGAGGCCACGCGCCGCCACACCGAAGGCCTGCGGCTCGCCCAGGAACTCGGCCTGGAGACCGAGGTCTCCGCACGCCTTTCCGGACTCGGCCGGCTCGCCCTGCTCGACCACGACTGGGACCGGGCCCGCGAACTGCACGAGCGGGCCCGCCGCAGCGCCGCCGAACAGGGCTACATCTACGGCGAGGTGCACTCCGAGATGGGCCTCGCGCTCGGCGCCCGCCGCTCCGGCGACCTCGACGCGGCCGAGGCGCACCTGCGGCGCATCGAGGCGGCGTACGCGGAAGTGTCCTCGACCATCGGCGATCACCTGATGCACGCGGAACTCGGCTTCACGGCCGAGCTGCGCGGCGACGCCGAGACGGCCGCCACCCACCAGTTCCTCGGCCTCGACCTGGCCGTCGCCGTCGCGGAGCCACGTGCCCTTGCCCTGTCCCTCGAGGGCCTCGCGGGTGTGGCCGCGCTGTCCGGCGCCGGGGAGCTCGCCGCCCTGCTGCTCGGCGCGGCGGACGCGGCCCGGCGCACTGTGGACGCCCCGCTGCCGCCGGCCGAACGGGGCGACGTGGACCGTGTCACCGCCGCGGCCACCGCCTCCCTCGGCGAGGAGGCCTTCGCCGAGGCGTTCCGGCGCGGCACGGACCTGGCTCCGGGAAAGGCCGCCGAGCTCGCCCGGCAGGGGCTCCGCGGGGACACCTGAGCCATGCCCCGGCGCGGCGGGGACGGCTGCCGTCACCCTCGGCCGCGAGCCGGGCATGGCGGAAGTCCGGGAATTGTTCCGGGAGTTGCGGCGCTGAGAGGGGAGCGGAGAAAAGGGTTGGCGCCCCGCGCGGGGACCCGCCTATCCTTGGGGCCGTACCGCAGGGGCCGTTCCGGACGGCTCCGCACCAGCTGAGAGAACCGGGAGGTGTGACTGATGACTGTCGTCGCGACGGGCGCTGCCCGCATCCAGAAGATCATCAATCCCGCCCCTGTGGTCTCCGGCTGATCCGACCGACACCGCACCCTTGGTGCGCAGCTGGGGCCACCCTGTGAAGGGTTCCCCTTGACTCGCTCTTCTTCTTCATCTGCTTCATCGTCTTCTCTTCCGCACTCGTCCCGCCCGCCGCATCCGTTGTCGTCCTACGGCTGGGACGCGGACTGGGACGACGCGTTCGCCCCGTACGCCGCGCAGGGCCTCGTGCCCGGCCGCGTGCTGCGGGTCGACCGTGGTCAGTGCGATGTCGTCACCGCGGCGGGCACCGTCCGCGCCGACACCGAATACGTCGTTCCCCGTGACCCGGCGAAGGTCGTGTGCACGGGCGACTGGGTGGCCCTCGACCCGGACGGCGACCCGATGTATGTCCGTACGCTGCTGCCCCGGCGTACGGCGTTCCTGCGCAGCGCATCGTCCAAGCGGTCCGAGGGCCAGATCCTCGCCGCCAACGTCGACCACGCGATCATCGCGGTCTCGCTCGCCGCCGAGCTCGACCTCGGCCGGGTCGAGCGCTTCCTGGCCCTGGCCTGGGAGTCCGGGGCGCAGCCCGTGGTCGTCCTCACCAAGGCCGACCTGGTGCCGGACCCGGCGACCCTCGGCCATCTCGTCGCGGATGTCGAGACCAGCGCGCCCGGCGTCCAGGTGCTGCCCGTCAGCGCCAGCTTGGGGGAGGGCACCGAGGTGCTCGAAGCCGTGGTCACGGGCGGCACCAGCGTGCTGCTCGGGGCCTCGGGCGCGGGCAAGTCCACGCTCGCCAACGCCCTGCTCGGCGAGGAGGTCATGGACGTCCGGGCCGTCCGGGACATTGACGGCAAGGGGCGGCACACCACGACCACCCGCAATCTGCTCGTCCTGCCGGGCGGCGGGGTCGTCATCGATACGCCGGGGCTGCGCGGTGTCGGCCTGTGGGACGCCGGGACCGGCGTCGGACAGGTCTTCGCGGAGATCGAGGAACTGGCCCGGGGCTGCCGCTTCCACGACTGCGCGCACGAGGCCGAGCCCGGCTGCGCGGTGCACGCCGCGGTCGAGGACGGCACGCTGCCCGAGCGCCGCCTTCACAGCTACCGCAAGCTGCTCCGCGAGAACCGGCGGATCGCCGCCAAGACCGACGTCAGGGTCCGCAACGAGCGGCGCCGCGAGTGGCGGATCAGGAGCGCCCAGGGCAGGGCGGCGATGGAGGCGAAGCAGGGGCGCATCCGCTGAAGACTGCTGCGTCCGAGTGCTTTCGGGTGCGGGGCGCGAAACCCGCACCCGGGAGGGCCGGTGCCTGGCCGGGCACCGGGGAGAGGGCCCGTCGGCCGGCTGTGGCGGCCTGGCCGGCGGGCCCGTTTCGATGTGCGTCTACGTCAATACGCCGACGTCAGTACGCCCTACGTCGATATGCCCTACGTCAGTACGCCCTACGTCGATATGCCCTACGTCAATACGCCGACGGGCGGCGTCAGTTGACGAACTTGTAGCTGTGCCAGGAGTCGGCCTTCGGAGCCAGGTCGCCGTTGAGCCCGCTGCCCACGTACTTCGATGTGTCGGCGTCGCCCGTGCAGTCGTCCGAGACGTAGACGACCAGGTCGGTCAGCGTGCCGTTCTCCACGTGGTGGGCGCCGCCGGGCATCTTGTGGCAGCCCTTGAGCGGCGGGTTGGTCACCGAGGTGGCGCCGGCCTCCGTCTCCTCCTCGGCGTGCGCGGACTTCGCCGCCTCCTCCTCGGCGGCGTGCCCGGACTGCTCTTCCCCGGTGGCGTGCCCGGCCTGCTCCTGCTCGCCGTGGCCGGACTGCTCTTCCCCGGCGGCGTGCCCGGACTGCTCCTGCTCCCCGTGGCCGGACTTCTCGCCGTGGCCCTCGGCCGCGGCCTCCGACTTCGGGGTGTACGTGACGACGCCCACCGCCGCTCCGTCGTCGATGCCGCAGGCCGTGGCGGAGAGGGCGAGCAGCGCGGTGCCGGCGCAGACGGCGAGGATGCGCCGCTTGGGGCGGACGGAAGCAGACATGGCAGGTCCTTGCTCTGACAATGCTCTGACAGGATCGGTGAGGGTAACTTTGCCTGCTCTTTACCGCAAAAGCAAAGTCGCGCAGAGGTCGCGCAGGGCCCGCGCAGAGCGGTGAGCGCCATGTCCGATTCCCGCCAGATCCATCCGCGCCGAGGGCGCACACTGGATCCCGTGATCGATGAAGAGACCAGGTACGAGGCGGTGCGCAGCCGCGACGCACGCTTCGACGGAGAGTTCTTCTTCGCCGTTGCGACCACCGGCATCTACTGCCGCCCGAGCTGCCCCGCCGTCACGCCCAAGCGCAAGAACGTCCGCTTCTACCCGACGGCCGCGGCGGCCCAGGGCGGTGGCTTCCGGGCCTGCCGCCGCTGCCGTCCCGACGCCGTGCCCGGCTCCGCCGAGTGGAATGTGCGGGCCGATGTCGTGGGCCGCGCGATGCGCATGATCGGCGACGGGGTGGTGGACCGCGAAGGCGTTCCCGGCCTCGCCGAGCGCCTCGGCTACAGCGCCCGGCAGGTACAGCGCCAGCTCACCGCCGAACTCGGCGCCGGGCCCGTGGCCCTGGCCCGCGCGCAGCGCGCCCACACCGCCCGGCTGCTCCTGCAGACCACCGGACTCCCCGTCACCGACATCGCGTTCGCCGCGGGCTTCGCCAGCGTGCGGCAGTTCAACGACACCATCCGGCAGATCTACGCCCGTACACCGAGCGCCCTGCGCGCCGAGGCCGCCACCAGGCTGCCCGCCGCCGGCGCCGCGCCCGCCGGGAGCGCCGAGACGGGCCTGGTGGCCGGGGTGCCGCTGCGCCTCGCCCACCGTGGCCCCTACCATCGCGCGGCCCCCTTCGACCGGCTCGCCCGCGCGGCCGTCGCCGGGATCGAGGAGGTCACCGGGGCCGTGGGTACCCGCACCTACTGCCGCACCCTGCGCCTGCCGCACGGCACCGCCATCGCCGCCGTCGACGAGAGCGCGGACGGGCCCTGGCTCGACGCCCGCCTGCACCTCACCGACCTGCGGGACCTGACCACCGCCGTACAGCGGCTGCGCCGCCTCTTCGACCTGGACGCCGATCCGCACGCGGTCGACGAACGCCTCGGCGCCGAGCCCGCACTCGCCCCGCTGGTGGCCGCACGCCCTGGGCTGCGCTCACCCGGCGCCGCCGACCCGGAGGAACTCGCCGTACGCGCCGTCGTCGGGCGGGCGGAGTCCGAGCGGCTCGTCGCCGCGTACGGGCGGCCGCTCGATGTGCCCTGCGGCGCCCTCACCCATGTCTTTCCCGAGCCGAAGGCGCTCGCCGAAGAGCTGCCGGTCGCGGCCGCCCTCGCCGACGGCTCCGTACGCCTGGACGCGGGCGCCGACCGCGACGACGCCGAGCAGGCGCTGCTCGCCGTGCCCGGCGTGGACGCGCGCACGGCCGCGTACATCCGGATGCGGGCCCTCGGCGACCCCGATGTGGCGCTGCCCGGGGAGCCGGTACGGGACGCGTGGCGCCCCTGGCGTTCGTACGCCGTGCAACACCTGTGGACACAAAGCGACTTGGAGACTTCCGTATGAACGCCGCCCTCGCCCCCTGTCACTACACCACCCTCGACAGCCCGCTCGGCGAGCTCCTCCTGACCGGCGACGGCTCCGGGGCGCTCAGCTCGCTGTCCGTGCCCGGACAGAAGGGCGGACGCACCCCGCAGCCCGGCTGGCGGCACGACCCCGGTGCCTTCCGGGCCGCCGAGGAACAGCTGCGCGCCTATTTCGCGGGGGAGTTGAAGGAGTTCACGCTCACCTTCCGCACCCAGGGCACCGCGTTCCGCGAACAGGTGTGGGCCGCCCTCGACTCGGTGCCCTACGGCGCCACCACCAGCTACGGCGAACTCGCCGCACGCGTCGGCGCCTCCCGCGCCGCCGTGCGGGCCGTGGGCGGCGCGATCGGCGCCAACCCGCTGCTCGTCGTCCGTCCCTGCCACCGGGTGATCGGCGCCGACGGCTCGCTCACGGGGTACGCGGGCGGTCTGGAGCGCAAGCAGCTGCTGCTCGGACTTGAGGGTGCTGAGCGCTCCGCGGGGAGGCCGGTCTGATACCTGCGGATGCGTCGTGGCTGGTCGCGCAGTTCCCCGTGCCCCTTTGGGGCACGACGGACCGCACCGGAGTTCCCTTCAGCCGCTCGGCCGCTCGGCCGCTCAGCCGGGGCTCACCGGGCGGGCTCGTCGAGGCCCCAGCTGTGGATCTTCCTGGGGTGGATCCGGATGACTTCCTCGCTGAAGTGCGGCCCCAAGTCGTGCGGCCCGGTGAGGAGTTCGGCCTCGCCGCGGATGTCGACGCCGCGTACGGCCCAGGGCTTGACGCTCACGATGTCGTCGACGACGAGGGCGACCTTCGGGTTGGCCTGCAGATTGCGCCACTTTTTGGTGGTGCCGAGCGCATGGCCGCCCACCAGGATCGTCCCGTCGTCCTGCGGGAAGAACCCGACCGGGTTCGCCTGCGGCTGGCCCTTCGGGTCGACGGTGGCAAGCCGTCCCAGGCGCTGGGACTTCAGGTACGCGCGCTCGGCCTCGCTGAATTCGGTCATGGCCGGAGCCTGGCACGCGTACCGGCCGAGCACATCGGAACCCAGACCTAGGACCTCCGGCGGGGAGCCCGCCACCCCGCTCCTGACCTGCGCCGCGGCGGGCGTTCCGGCACGCTTGGCAGATGGGTGTGTGGGAGCTCCTGCTGGTCGGGGCGGTGATGCTGCTCGGCCTTGTCGGGCTACTCGTCCCCGGTGTGCCGGGGGCGCTGCTCGTGTGGGCCGCGGTGATGGGCTGGGCCTTCAAAGTGCAGACGGGCGCCGCCTGGGCCGTCCTCGTGGGGGCCACGGTGGTCCTGCTCCTGCAGCAAGCCGTGCGCTGGCGGCTGCCGCCGCGCCGGATCCGCGGGGCCGGGATCACCCGCCGGATGGTGGTGTGCGCGGGCCTCGGCGCGCTCGTCGGCTTCGTCCTGGTGCCCGTCGTCGGCTCGGTGCCGGGCTTCATCGGCGGCATCTACGCCTCGGAACGGGCCCGTCTCGGCGGCCACGGGGACGCCGTGGCCGCCACCCGCACGGTGATGCGAGCCGCAGGCACAAGCGTCCTGGTGGAACTGTTCGCTTGCCTCCTGATCGTGGGGGCGTGGATCTGGGCGGCGGTCTGGGCCTGACCTGGCCCGCAGGTGGTGCCTGAAAGGGGCGCGGGGAACTGCGCGACGTCAGCCCGGCCTGGGCCGCAGGTGAGGAACGGGGCCACGGAACGTGCCTGATAAGGGGCGCGGGGAACTGCGCAACCCCAGCCACGAACCGCGGTCACCTGGCAACCCACCCCCGCTCAAACGCATGCCACCCCAACTGCAACCGCGTACTGACGCCCGCCAGCTCCATCAGCCCCTTCACGCGCCGCTGCACGGTACGAAGCCCCAGGTCCAGCTGTTTGGCGACGCTGGCGTCGGTGAGGCCGGCCAGGAGCAGGGAGAGGATCTCCAGGTCCGTGCCGTCGGGGGCGGCGGCCGCTCGTTCCGTCACCGTGCCCCCCTCGCCGAGCCGCAACGGCAGCGCGTCCCGCCACACCGCCTCGAAGAGCCCGGACAGCGACTCCAGGAGGCCGCTGGCGTGCACGACGAGCGCGGCGGGCTCGGCGGTCTTCGACGTGAGCGGCACGAGCGCGAGCTGCCGGTCGGCGATCACCAGCTTGGTGGGGACCCGGTCCACGACCCTGACCTGCTCATCACGGCCGAGCGCGGCCGACAGCTCGGTCAGCCCCGTCGGCAGATCGAGCACCGTGCGCTCGACGACCACGCGATACGTGACACCCCGCCGGGCCGCCTGCGCCTCGGCATCGTTGTCATGCCCCGACACGACGACGGGCCGTCCCGTCACCAGGGCACACACCTCGTCGCTCGCACCGAGCTGCAGCTGCAGAAACCGCTGCGCGACCGCGCCCGCCCCGGTGACCACCTCGACCAGGTCGTGCACGGCGGGCTCCGCGGCCTGCGCGCGGTACTCCTCGGCAAGGACGACGGCCGCGAGTTCGGCCTGCTCCAGCTCGTGCCGCTGCTGAGTGAGCAGCGCACCGAGCGCCACCCCGGGCGGCGCCGCGACCCAGCGGCCCGGGTGGGCCGATGACTGGGCGGCGAGGCCCTGGTGCGCGAGCCGGCGCAGGGCCCGCTCGGTCTCCGTCTCACTGAGCGCGAGCCGCCCGGCGAGGTCCGCCACATCGGCGGCGCCGAGCGAGACCAGCGCGCGGTACGTCGACTCCTGCACCTCATCGAGCCCTATGGCGCCCAACATCAGCCGCTTCCCCTCCCGGGAGCCCTGCGCCCAAGTGCCGTGATCACGGCCGTACTTCCCCCGATGAGGCCCGCTTCGTGGCGGAAACCGGCCACGGCGCAAACCCGCCGACAACATCATCCCCGCACCACCGGCCACTCTGCCAATGTGTCGCCACCGCCGCACCGAGTAGGGGAGACCGATGCGCCCGATAACGCAGTGTGCTCTGGGCCTGGCCACCGCCGTCGTCCTGACCGCCACCGCGGCCCTGCCCTCCGCGGCGGCGCCGCCGGGGGCGGAGCCGGGACAGAGACCCCCGGCCGGTGAGGGCAGCCCCCTCACCGGCAGCCGGCAGGCCGCAGCCGCGCAGAAGTCCGCCGTCGTCACCCTCGTCACCGGCGACCGCGTCCTCGTGACCAAGGACAAGGCGGGCCGCAGCGCCGCCTCCGTACTGCCCCGCGAGGACGGCTCACAGGCCCTCGTGCAGACCCGGCAGTCCGGCGATGACCTGTATGTCTACCCGGAGGGCGCCGTGAAGGCCCTCGCCGCGGGCACCGTCGACGAGCAGCTGTTCAACGTCACCGGCCTGGTGCGGCAGGGCTACGACGACGCCCACGCGAAGCAGTTGCCGCTGATCGCCACGTACGACCGGCAGGTGAACGCGGCCCGCGATCTGCCCGCCACACCGCCCGGCGCCGAGCGGGGACCGGTACTCGGCCCGGTCGACGGCGTCGCGCTGAAGGCCGACAAGGAGAAGGCGGCCGAGTTCTGGGCGGCGGCCACAAGCCCCAAGTCCCGTGCCGGCGGCGGCCTGAAGAAGCTGTGGCTCGACCGCAAGGCAGAGGCCACCCTCGACCGCTCGACCCGCCAGGTGCACGCCCCCGAGGCGTGGGCCGCGGGCTACGACGGCAAGGGCACCAAGGTCGCCGTCCTCGACACCGGCGCGGACGCCGGACACCCCGACCTCAAGGGCCGGATCGCCGCCGCGGAGAACTTCACCGACTCCGACAGCACCGACGACCGCCAGGGCCACGGCACCCACACGCTCTCCACGGCCGGCGGCAGCGGCGCCGCGAGCGGCGGAAAGAAGAAGGGCGTCGCCCCCGGAGCGCAGCTCCTCAACGGCAAGGTGCTCAACGACTCGGGGTCCGGGGCGACTTCCTGGATCATCGCGGGCATGGAGTGGGCCGTGGAGAACAAGGCCGATGTGGTCTCCATGAGCCTGGGCAGCCAGGGCCCGACCGACTGCGACGACCCGATGAGCACCGCGGCCGAGGAACTCGCCCGGAAGTCGGGCGCGTTGTTCGTGGTGGCCGCAGGGAACGAGGGCCCGTCCCTGAACACCATCTCCTCGCCCGGCTGCGCCCCGAGCGTCCTGACCGTCGGCGCCGCGGACCGCGACGACTCCACCGCACCGTTCTCCGGCCGCGGCCCCGCCCGCACCACGCACACCCTGAAGCCCGAGATCACCGCGCCCGGCGTGGCCATCTCCGCGGCGTCGGCGGGCGGCCGGGGCGTCTACGCGTACCAGTCCATGAGCGGTACGTCGATGGCGACCCCGCATGTCGCGGGCGCCGCCGCCGTCCTCAAGCAGCGTCACCCCGACTGGACCCCGGCGCAGCTCAAGGCGGCCCTCGTCAGCGCGGCCGACCCCCGGATACCCGGCGACGTGCACGAGACGGGCGGCGGTCTGCTCGACGTGAAGGGCGCCGTCGACCAGCAGGTGCTCGGCGCCCCCGCCGTGCAGGGCGGCAGCTTCGACTGGCCGCAGGACGAAGGCGACTCCAAGACCGTCGAGGTTCCCTACACCAACACCTCGGACAAGGCCGTGCAGTTGAGGCTGTCCGTCGAGGACGTCACCGGCCACGACGGTTCCCGTGTCCGCTCGGGCGTCGCCCGGCTCGGCGACCGCACCGTCACCGTCCCCGCGGGCGCCACCGCCAAGGTCCCGCTGACCGTGCACCCGGCGGCGCGCCTGGAGCCCGGCCAGTACGGCGACGTTACCGGCCGGATCCGCGCCACCGGCGGGGGAGCCGAGGTCTCCACCCCGTTCTCCCTGTACGTGCAGCCGGAGACCGTGACGCTGACCGTGAAGCTCCTCGACCGTGCGGGCAAGGCGGCCGACGGCGTCTCCTCGCTCGATGTCATCGGCACCGACGACGCCACCGGCGAGCGCCGCTTCAACGAGGGTGCGGCGGAGCAGACGTACCAACTGCGCGCCGGCTCCTACTTCCTGTCCGGCTTCGTGGCCACGCCCGACGCGGGCGAGGGCGCCACGCTCGTCGACTCGCTCAGCCTGCTGGCCCGCCCGCAGCTGAGGCTCACCAAGGACACCACCGTCACCCTCGACGCCCGCGAGGCGCACCGGCTGCGCACCGTCACGGACAGGCCGTCCGAGGCCCGCAGCACGACCCTTGCCTTCGCCCGCTCCTGGGACGAGCAGTGGCTGCACACGGGCTCGCTCAGCGGCGGCCGGGGTGTGCGCGGCTTCTACGCCTCGGTCGAAGGCCGCGCCAGTGACGGCGACTTCGAGTACGGCAGCTACTGGCGCACGTACGCCCCCCTCGTCAGCGAGATGAAGACCACCGACGGGCTCGCCCTGCACCCGGTCTCCGCGAACACCGGTGCCATGAACCTGGACGGCAGCGGCAGCGCCGGGATCGTCGACGCGGGCAAGGGCTCACCCGGGGAACTCGAGGCGGCAGGCGTCCAGGGGAAGATCGCGTTCGTGCTCGTCCCGGACTCCGGCGCCATGGCCGCCCTCGCCCGGGACGCCAAGGCGGCCGGCGCCAAGGCCGTCATCGGCCACCACTCCGGCTCCGCCCGCTGGCTCCCGGACTCGGGCCGCGGCGCCGAACTGCCCGCGCTCGGGCTGCAGTACGACGAGGCGGCGCGGCTGCGCGCCAAGCTGGCGGCGGGCCCGGTGACGCTTGCCTGGAAGGCGACGGCGAAGAGCCCGTACGTCTACAACCTGGCCTTCCCGGAGGCGGGTTCGCCGCACGGCGACCGCACCTACCGCGTACGCGACGACCGGCTCGGCAAGGTGAAGTCCGGCTACCACGCGATGGGTGCCGCCACCGGCTTCCTGGACAGCACCGCCGCCCATCGTCCCGACGGCGTCGCCGTCCACGGCGCCTTCCAGCAGGTCGCGGTACCGGGCGAGCGCACCGAGTTCTACACCGCCGGAGGCGGCACGGCCTGGGACCACTGGGTCAGCAGCAGCTTCCCGTGGGGCGAGTTCATGCTCGACCAGAGGCGCACGTACCGCGCGGGCAGCTCCCGCAGCGAGCGCTGGTACGACGGCGTGATCGCCCCGACGGCCCCGCAGGACGACGCGGGCAAGCCGCAGTTGGCCGCCGAACGCCAGGGCAATCTGATCGGCTTCGCCGCCGCCATGTGGGGCGACGGCGGTCACCACGCGCAGGCGGGCTCCTTCGGTGACGTCGGCAATCTGGTGCTGCGCAGGAACGGCGAGACCGTCGGCGACAGCTGGTACCCCTTCGGTGCCTTCGAGGTCCCGGCCGCGGAGGCGACGTACGAACTGGAGCAGAACATCGAGAAGATGGGCCAGCCCGCGGCGGTCTGGAAGCGCTCGCAGGCCGTGCAGACCCGCTGGACGTTCCGCTCGAAGCAGGACGAGAACACCTACTCGCAGCCGCTGCCGGTGATCTTCCCGCGGCTCCAACTCCCCGAGGACGGACTCAAGACACTGCCCGCGAAGGACGGACTGAGGGTCGGCCTCAGCGCCACGGGGCACGCGGGATACACTCCGGGCTCGCTCAAGTCGGCGGCACTCTCCTATTCGTACGACGAGGGCAGGACCTGGACGAAGGCACCCGTCAGCGGTGCCGGCACGACCCGCACGGCGACCGTGGACCACACCGGCGCCTCCGGGAAGCAGGTCTGGCTGAAGGTGGAACTCACCGACGGCGACGGCAACGCCGTCACGCAGACCGTGGCCCGCGCCTACGACGTGCGCTAGCCGCGGTCACCAGGACCGGTCCGCCGGGCGTCCTTCCCGTGGGGGGTGGGGCCGCCCGGCGGACCCCTTTGTGCGACCCCTTTGTGCGACCGCTTGTGCGGCCGCTGCCTTTGCGCAAATTCTGGATGTCCCGTTTTCGTATGGCCCGTGCCGTGGAAAATAAGGGCATGAGCCAGCAGGGGGACAGGCGCACGGGCAGCTCCGGCCAAGGGGACGACTGGTGGGGGCAGTTGTACGACGAGTCCACCGAGGACACCGGCCCGGCCGCCGCGCCGGACACCCTGGACGACCGCTTCGCCTCGGCGGCCGGCGCGGTCACAGGACCACCGCCGCCGCTTCCCGTACCGCCGCAGGACCCGGTGCCGCAGTCCGCCCCACCACCCGGAAAGCCCCTCGGGAAGCCCTCCGGTAAGCCCACCGAGGACGCCGCCTCCTACACCCCGCCGCGTGCCCCGTGGGAGCCGCTGCCGGACGCGACCGCACCGACGACCTTCGGACCGGGGCGGCGCATTCCTGATGAGGCAGATGGTGCGGCCGGAACGGGAGAGGGGTCCGAGGACCCCGCGGACCCTGCGGAGCCGGACCCCGGCCACCCGGACCCGGCCGCCGCCACCGTGCCGCCCGCCCGTACCCCCGAATCCGCCGCAGCACCCCCGGTGCCCGTCGTCGGCTACGTCGGGGACGGCCCGCCCACCTATGACCCCGAGCCCACCGCGCTGCCCGCCGCCGACCCCGACGAGCTGGACGAACTCGTCGCGGACACCGTCCTGGACGGCGCCAGGTACGGCTCGTGCACGCTGCGCGCCGCGTCCGTGCGCGGGGACTCCGCGCGCTACCGCGGCGAGCCGCGCCGTGACTCGCTCCTGACCGCCCGCTTCGGCACCGGCGACACCGGGCTCGTCCTGGTCGCCATGGCCACCGGCGCCCGGGCCACCGCGGGTGCCCATCTCGCCGCCGCCGAGGCCTGTCACTGGATCGGCCGGGCGGTGGGCCGCAGCCACACCCGGCTCGTCGACGACATCAGGGGAGCCCGCCGCGGCGACCTGAAGTCGGGCCTGCACCGGCTCACCGACCGCAGCCTCGGCAAGCTCCGCGCGGCCGCCGCCGAGCAGGGCGTGGACCCGGAGGAGTACACCGCCACCAGCCTGCGCTGTCTGCTGATCCCGGCCGACCCCGAGTGCCGCACCCGCGTCTTCTTCGGGGTCGGCGGCGGCGGTCTGTTCCGGCTCAGGGACGGCACCCTGCAGGACATCGAGCCGCAGGTCACGGAGGCCACCGGCGAACCGGTCGTGGGCTTCGGCTCGGTACCGCCCGCGGGCTCGGCTCCGTCCGAGACCCCCGAGGGCGACCGGCTCACCTTGGACCTGGGCATCACCACCCCGCCCAGCCCCTACGAACCGGCCGTCGAGCCGCCGCGTGCACCCTTCCGCTTCCGTGCCTCGGTCGCCCGCCCGGGGGACACCCTGCTCCTGTGCACCCCGGGCCTGGCCGAACCGCTGCGCGGCGAGCCACGGCTCGCGGGCCGGCTCCTGCAGCGCTGGGGCGGGACCGAGCCGCCGGGCCTCGCGGCGTTCCTGGCTGATACGCAGCTGCGCGTGAAGGGCTACGCGGACGACCGCACGGCCTGCGCGATCTGGGAGGCATGAGCACCTCCCGGGAGGCGGCAGTCCGCCGACCGTGAGTGGATGGAGGCCAAGGAAAGGGCTCAGAGGAGAGGTGCGCCCCCATGGCCAAGCAGAACGTCGCCGAGCAGTTCGTCGACATCCTCGTCCGCGCCGGGGTGCGGCGCCTTTACGGAGTCGTCGGCGACAGCCTCAACCCGGTGGTGGACGCGATCCGCCGCACCGGCGACATCGACTGGGTGCAGGTACGCCACGAGGAGACCGCCGCTTTCGCCGCCGGTGCCGAGGCCCAGATCACGGGCAAGCTGGCCGCCTGCGCGGGCTCCTGCGGCCCGGGCAATCTGCATCTCATCAACGGCCTGTACGACGCGCACCGCTCCATGGCCCCGGTCCTCGCCCTCGCCTCGCACATCCCCTCCAGCGAGATCGGCCTCGGCTACTTCCAGGAGACCCACCCCGACCAGCTGTTCCGCGAGTGCAGCCACTACAGCGAGCTGATCTCCAGCCCGAAGCAGATGCCGCGCCTGCTGCAGACCGCGATCCAGCACGCGGTCGGCCGGGGCGGCGTCGGCGTGGTCACGCTCCCCGGCGACGTGGCCTCCGAGACCGCCCCCGAGGCCGCCTACCAGCACGCCCTGGTCACCTCGCGGCCCTCCGTACGCCCCGGCGACACGGAGCTCGACAAGCTGGTCACGATGATCGACGAGGCCGACAAGGTCACCCTGTTCTGCGGCAGCGGCACGGCGGGCGCCCACAAGGAGGTCATGGAGTTCGCCGAGACCGTCAAGTCCCCGGTCGGGCACGCCCTGCGCGGCAAGGAGTGGATCCAGTACGACAACCCGTACGACGTCGGCATGAGCGGACTGCTCGGCTACGGCGCCGCCTACGAGGCCACCCACGAGTGCGATCTGCTGATCCTGCTCGGCACGGACTTCCCGTACAACGCTTTCCTGCCCGACGACGTGAAGATCGTCCAGGTCGATGTACGGCCCGAACACCTCGGCCGGCGCTCGAAGCTGGACCTCGCGGTCTGGGGCGACGTACGCGAGACGCTGCGCTGTCTGACCCCGCGGGTCAGGCCCAAGACCGACCGGCGCTTCCTCGACAAGATGCTGAAGAAGCACGCCGACGCCCTGGAGGGGGTCGTCAAGGCGTACACGAGGAAGGTCGAGAAGCACGTCCCGATCCATCCCGAGTACGTCGCCTCGGTCCTGGACGAACTGGCCGACGAGGACGCGGTGTTCACCGTCGACACCGGGATGTGCAATGTCTGGGCGGCGCGCTATCTGTCGCCGAACGGCAAGCGCCGCATCATCGGCTCGTTCTCGCACGGCTCGATGGCCAACGCCCTGCCGCAGGCCATCGGCGCCCAGTTCGCCGACCGGGGCCGTCAGGTCGTCTCGATGTCGGGCGACGGCGGCTTCTCGATGCTGATGGGTGACTTCCTCACCCTGGTCCAGCACGATCTGCCGGTGAAGGTCGTGCTCTTCAACAACTCCTCCCTGGGCATGGTCGAGCTGGAGATGCTGGTGGCGGGACTGCCGTCGTACGGCACCGGCAACCACAACCCGGACTTCGCGGCGGTCGCCCGGGCCTGCGGTGCGTACGGCGTGCGCGTGGAGAAGCCCAAGCAGCTGGCCGGCGCCCTCAAGGACGCGTTCAAGCACAAGGGCCCGGCCCTGGTCGATGTGGTCACCGACCCGAACGCGCTCTCCATCCCGCCGAAGATCAGCGCCGAGATGGTGACCGGCTTCGCGCTCTCCGCCAGCAAGATCGTTCTGGATGGCGGTGTGGGCCGAATGGTGCAGATGGCCCGCTCCAACCTGCGCAACGTTCCCCGGCCCTGACGGGGTTTCAGGAGGGACGGCGGTGGGCCGTCCGGGTGGAGTCCGTGCTCGGGCCGAGCGGTCGGCCGGATGGCGCGGAAAGTGTCATGGGGTGACCATCACACTTTCTCCACAGGAAGGCCCGTGACACCCATGACCGCCTACCGTCGTGTCTCCGCTGTCGCCGTCGCAGCGCTCCTCGTCTCCGGCTTCGCCGCTCCGGCCGCGTTCGCCGCCACCCCCGCCCAGACCCCGGCCGCCGCCACGCAGGTCGCGCCGTCGCCCGAGACCCCGGTCAAGGACGGTCTGCTCCGTGTCGACCTGAGCACGGGTCTCGACCTCGACACCCACGGCGTCGTCGTCGCGGCCGTCGACGGTGCGCTCGATGCCTCCGCCGTGTCCAGCATCGAGGCCGACGCCGGTGTCGTCCTCAAGGTCGGCGCCGGCAGCAAGATCGTGCACGCCAACGGTGAGCTCACCGGCGGCACGATCAAGCTCCAGGGCGGTCTGGAGCTGGGCAAGGGCAACAAGAAGATCAAGATCAGCGGGCTCTCCGTCGACGTCGCGAGCGGTGCCATCAAGGCCACCGTCGGCGCCAAGGCCGGCGTGACCATCGGCTCGGTCGACCTCAGCGACGCCGAGATCGCCCAGACCACGCAGGGCAAGGCGGACGCCGTCGTCGACTTCGGCGGTGGCGCGATCACCCTCAACTCCGACCTCGTCGCGGCGGTCGACGCCGACCTCGCCACCTGCCTGTCGACCTCGGTCGACCTCGACGCCGGCGTCGAGGTCGAGGCCGACCTCGCCACCGCGGTCACCATCGACGCCGACCTGGCCGCGTTCCTGGACATCGACCTGGACGCCCTGCTCGACCTGGAACTCGACCTGGGTATCCACCTCCTGTAAGCACCGCGCACGTCCCCCTTCCTGTGCCCGGTCCCGGCTTGCTGGCGGGACCGGGCACAGGGGTGTCCGGGGGCGTTACGCGGGCGTGAGCCGCAGCGTCAGGATCTGGAACGGCCGCAGGGACAGCGCGAGGCCGCCCTCGCCGGTCTCGGCCGGACGCAGCGGCCGCTCCAGAAGATCCGTCACGTCCGCCCGCGCCACCGGGAACGACGCCTTCAGGACCGTCTGCGCCCGGCCGCCCCGGGACTCGTAGAGACGTACGACGACATCGCCGCCGCGGTCCTCGGCGAGCTTGACCGACTCGACGGTGACCGCCGGGTCGTCGACCGTGACCAGCGGCGCGAGCACCGGGGCGGTCGCGGTGCGCAGCGGCAGATTGAGGGCGAGCCCCTCGGCGACCGCGTCCCCGACGCCACCGCCCGGCAGCAGCGCGTACGTGAAGCGGTGGGCGCCGAGGTCGGTGTGCGGGTCGGGGGAGTGCGGGGCGCGCAGCAGGGTCAGACGGACCGTGGTGCCCAGGCCTTCGGGGTGCGGGGTGCGCGTCACGTCGTGCCCGTACGTCGAGTCGTTGAGCACCGCCACTCCGTAGCCCTCCTCGGCGACCCGCAGCCAGCGGTGGGCGCAGATCTCGAAACGGGCCGCGTCCCAGCCGGTGTTGGCGTGCGTGGGCCGGTGCACATGCCCGAACTGGATCTCGGCGGCGGACCGCTCGGCCTGGACGTCGAGCGGGAACGCGGCCTTGAGTACCTTCTCCGACTCCTGCCAGTCGACGTCCGTGACGATGTCGACGCGGCGGCTGCCCGCGCTCAGCCGCAGCTCCTGGGTGATCCGGGACTTCCCGAAGGCGCGGACGACGCGGACGGTGGCGCGCAGCGGACCCGACTCGAGGAGCTCCACCGACTCGGCCGCCGTGAGGTCGGTGTGCTTGCGGCGGTAGTGCTTGTCGATGTCCCAGGCGTCGTACTGGTTGGGGTGGTCGGGGTGCAGCTGCAGGAGGTTGCCGCGGGCGCCGGGGGCGAGGACCTCGCGGCCCGCGCGCAGATCCCGTACCGAGGTGAGGAGTCCGTCGGCGTCGACGGTGAGGCGCAGATGTTCGTTCTCCAGCAGGTAGCCGCCGTCGGTGTGTTCGGCCCTGACCTGGCCGATCTCGCCGCCCTGGCCGCGGGACTGCGCGGCCGCCGTGGTCAGGCTCTGGCTGCCCAGGGGCGGGACCACGACATGGACCAGGGCGCCGTCGTCGGTCTCCATGACCTCGGCGCGCTCGTACGGCGAGGCGTTCAGGACCGCGTCCCCGCCGGAGCCCCCGTCGAGGGAGCGGACCGCCGCCGCCGTCAGCTCGTCGACTTCCGCGAGCACCGCCGCGTAGGTGTCACGGGCCTCGCGGTGCACCCAGGCGATGGACGAGCCGGGCAGGATGTCGTGGAACTGGTGCAGGAGCACCGTCTTCCACAGCCGGTCGAGCGCGTCGTGGGGATAGGCGTACGACGGGTCGCGAAGGGCGGCGGCCGTGCACCACAACTCGGCCTCGCGCAGGGCGTGTTCGCTGCGCCGGTTGCCCTGCTTCGTCTTGGCCTGGGTGGTGTACGTGGCCCGGTGCAGCTCCAGGTAGAGCTCGCCCGACCACACCGGCGCCGCCGCGGCGTACTCCTCCTCGGCCGCCGCGAAGAACGCCGAAGGGCGTTCGATCTCGACCCGCGGAGACCCCTCCAGGGAGCGCAGGCGCCGGGCCCGCTCCAGCATCTCGCGGGTGGGACCGCCGCCGCCGTCGCCGAAGCCGAACGGCACGAGGGAGCGCGAGGCGCGGCCCTTGTCGGCGAAGTTCTTCTCGGCGTGGGCGAGTTCACTGGCGAGGAACTGGGAGTTGTAGGTGTCCACCGGCGGGAAGTGGGTGAAGACGCGGGAGCCGTCGATGCCCTCCCACCAGAAGGTGTGGTGCGGCATCTTGTTGCTCTGGTTCCACGACAGCTTCTGGGTCAGGAACCAGCGCACCCCGGCCAGCTTCGCCAGCTGCGGGAAGGCCGCCGTGTAGCCGAAGGAGTCGGGCAGCCAGATCTCCTCGGTCTCGACGCCGAACTCCTCGGCGAAGAACCGCTTGCCGTGCACGATCTGCCGGGCGAGCGCCTCACCGCCCGGCATGTTCGCGTCCGACTCCACCCACATCGAGCCGACCGGCGCCCAATTGCCGTCCGTCACGGCCTTCTTGATGCGCTCCCAGATGTGCGGCTGGTGCTCCTTGACCCAGGCGTACTGCTGCGCCTGCGAACAGGCGAACACCAGCTCCGGGTAGTCGCCGGCCAGGGCCGTCACATTGGCGAAGGTGCGCGAGGCCTTGCGGACCGTCTCGCGCAGCGGCCACAGCCACGCCGAGTCGATGTGCGCGTGCCCTGCGGCCGAGACCCGGTGGGCGCTGGCGGCCGCGGGCTGCGCGAGCACGCCGCTCAGGGCGGCACGTGCCGCGGCCGCCGTGCCCGCCACGTCATGGAGATCGAGGCGGTCCAGCATGTCCTCGAGGGCCCGCAGGATCTCGTGGCGGCGCGGCCGGTCCGGCGGCAGCTCGTGCATCAGCTCGGAAAGCACCTCGATATCGAGCACGAGATGCCATACCTCCGGTTCGAGTACGGCCAGTTCGGCAGTCGCGAATCGGTAGAGCGGGCGATCCCCTGCGGTCGTCACGTCGCCCAGGTGCGTCGGTACGAAGTCGTGCAGCACCGCGGGGTTCGCCGCCGCCTCCAGGAGCAGCCGCACCTGCTCCCCGCCGCGCGCGCTCTTTGCCACTGTCAGATGCCGGTTGCGGGGGTGAATTCCCTTCAGGGGCACGCCCGTCCAGTCGTACAGGAGGCCCTCGGCCTGGAAGCCCGGGCCCTCGTGGCTGAAGCCCGGGTCCACCACCACTTCGACATGGCGCCCGGCCCACGCGTCGGGCACCTGGCCCGACATCCTGAACCAGCTGGTCGACCAGGGCTTTCCCCACTCGGTACCGGCGTCGAAGGGTTCGTACGCGGCGTCGAGGGCATCGGCGACGGGCACCGGCTCGCCCGGCGTGTGCCAGACGGAGAGCGTCAGCGGGGTGTGTTCGCGGTAGACGGCGGGACGGATGAACTGGCGCAGCGCGCGCTCCAGGCGGCCCTCCACCAGCAGTCGGTCGTCGTGCATTTGCGGCTCCTCATGAATGGGGCCCGCTCACCGTAGGCGGACCCGGCTCACGCGCGACGTACCCGGCTTCACTTCCCCGGGAGACCGCCGGACATCCGCGGTCACTTGTTGAGGAATGGACATGCGTGCCGCGAGGCCCTCGGGGCATGAATCACCGTGTACGTGTTCGACGTGAAGGGGTTCACGAAAGGAAGAGCCATCGGCCTACGGGCGGGGGTCATGACAAGGCACGCACAGGAAAGTACGGCCGACAGCGTTGCCACGGAGGGGGACCCGGTTCAGCTGCGCTGCAGACTCGGCCGCGCGGATCTCAGAGCAGTGGCCGAAGTGCGGAACGCACTGCGGGAATTGCTCGTCCACTGGGGAAAGCCGGGCAGCGCCGACACAGCGGAATTACTGACCAGCGAAATAGTCACCAACGCACTGGTGCACACGGATTACGACGCGATCCTCACCGCCACCGTGCGCGCACAGCGGCTCCGGGTCGAGGTGCGGGACTTCGTGGCACGTCGGCCCAGGCTGCGGGTACCGAACGCCGACGACGGTACGCACGGCCGTGGCCTGCTTCTGGTCCAGTCGCTCGCCGATGCCTGGGGAGTGCGGACGCACGGAGTGGGAAAGGCGGTGTGGTTCGAACTGGACGGAGGGCTGCTGTGAGGGCCGTGGTCCGCCGTGCGGCCGACGCCCGATGGGCGGGGCGCCGGCCCGCACAGGTCAGCCGAACTGCTGCTCCAGGTCCTTCAGCTTCTGCTCCAGGGAATCGAGCCTGGGCAGTGTCTGGGTGTCGTCCTCCGCGGTGAGGTCGACGGTGACGGGCGCGCCCTCAGTGCCGTTGACGGCCTGCAGGGAGGGTCTTGAGCGCACGGGCAGCTGCTCGGCGCCGGCTATGGCAGGGTCCGCGCCGCCCTGCCCTACCTGCGCGCTCGCGGCCGCCGGCGCCACCGAGGGCGGCTGGCTGCCGGAGCCGAGCTGCCGTCCGCCGGCCGCCCGGCGGGCCAGCAGGGTCTGGCCCCGGCTGACGGCCTTCAGATGGGCGCGCTCCAGCTTCTCCTGCTCGCGCCTGCGGTGACGGTTCTGCGTCTTCTGCTTGCGGTCGTCGCGTACCTCTTCGACCGCCTCGTCCAGGCTGCGTACGCCCTCGAGGAGCATCAGCGACCAGGCGCCGAAGGTCTCACGCGGCGCCCGCAGCCACCGTACGATCCGGATCTGCGGCAACGGCCTGGGTACCAGGCCCTGTTCGCGCAGGGCCGCGCGGCGGGTCTGCTTCAGGGCGCGGTCGAAGAGCACCGCGGCGCTCAGTGACATGCCCGCGAAGAACTGCGGGGCACCGGCGTGGCCGAGGCCGCGCGGCGCGTGCACCCAGTTGAACCAGGCGGCCGCGCCCGCGAACGTCCACACCAGCAGGCGTGAGCCGAGCGCCGCGTCACCGTGGCTGGCCTCGCGTACCGCGAGGACCGAGCAGAACATCGCCGCCCCGTCCAGGCCGAACGGCACCAGGTACTCCCAGCCGCCCGAGAGGTTGAGGTTCTGCCGGCCGAAGCCGACCAGGCCGTGGAAGGACAGCGCGGCCGCGACCGCGGCACAGCAGAACAGCAGCAGATAGGAGGCCGTGCCGTAGATCGCTTCCTTGCGCCTGCGGCGTTCCTCGCTGCGCTCCCAGGTGTCCTCCGCAGCCGCAGCCTTGTCCCCGGCGCGCTTTCCGCGCGCGAGCACCGTCACCGCCACCAGCAGGCCCAGGAGCAGTACGCCGCCGGGAAGCAGCCAGTCCAGCGATATGTCGGTCATTCTCATCTGGGGTCCCTTGCATCGCAGGAAATAAGGGGGGTGCGCGGAGCGCTTCGTCGGAAGGGTGGTGGTGGGTGACGGGAGGGGGTTTCGGGCGCCATATTGGCCCACACCGAAAGGCCCTCAGGGGGTTTCGGAGCAAGAGAACGCCAAGGGGGTGCGACGGGCCGCTGATGAGGGACTTGTGCTCGAACCACCGCACGAAAAGGAGTAGTTGAGTTCGAGTGATGCCACCCTTACGGGTGGTTCAGTGCGGGGCGGTCAACAACGGCGGTGCGGCCGCGGGTGATTCAGCGCGCGGCGCCCGCGCTCAGCTTTTCGATGCGCTGGGCGTCGCAGGTGCGCGGACACGTCACACAGGTGTCCTCGGGGCGCAGCGTGTAGAACAGGCAGCAGCTGGCGCGGTCCCTGGTGGGCAGCGACTCGCCGTCGGGGCCGGTCAGTTCACGGAACGCCGCGGTGCCGACATACGGCTTGGTGGTGCCCGGCAGGAGCTGTTCGAGCTCGGTCATCGCACGCCGCTCCTCGCCGAGGAGATGGGCGACGTACCACAGGCCCTCGACGATCTCGTCCGTCGCCATGCCCCACAGGGCCCGCGAGCGGCGGCGCATCCGCGGCCCGAAGCCGTCGAGCACCGGGGTCAGGTGCTCGGCCACGGCCGCCCGCACCTCACCGCGCAGTGCCTCCTCGTCGGGCACGACACGTGCGCCCGGCGCTCCGGCGGCCGGGTCGTCCGGCAGGCAGGCGAAATCCTCGACCCGGACGGCCATCCGGCCGAGGGTGCGCTGGAAGGTGACGTTCGCCACGGGGAAGCGCGGCACGCGGCGCAGCAGGAACCACGGGATGGTGATGAGCAGGCAGGCCGGCCAGGCGTAGCGGTGCAGTCCGAAGCTGGCGATCACATCGGGGCGGGCCTGTTCCTTGTAGTCCCGCAGGATCTGCGCGTTGTCCCAGGCGAGAAAGGCGTCGAGGTCGGCCCCGCCGGCCGCGAGCCGGTCGGCGGCGACCCAGCCGCCGCCCTCGGGGGCCTGCTGTGCCGGGCTCAGCTCCTCGATCCGCAGTCCCGGGAACACCTCGGTCAGGCGCGCATACGCGTCCGCGACGGGCGAGAAGCCGGTGCGGACGGCAGCTGGGGCCAGGGCGGGCAGGGACATGCGGGGACCACCGATTCAAGCGATCGTTAGCAGGTAAGCCTTACCTTACCCGATGCGATCGATGTTTGAACTCGCGCCCACCCCGCCTATCGTCCTTCTCGGACCACGCCCTGCACGGCAGACCCAATGACGGCACATCGAGGAGGACCCGAGTGGAGCAGGCCAGGCCGCGCCCCGGTGCCACCGATGTGCCGCGCGCACGGATTCCGCAGCAGCAGGCCCGCGGGGAGCACACCCACGGGGAGCCGGTCGAGCACGGCCGCGGTGAGCCGGTCGAGCGCACCCATGGTGAGCCGGTCGAGCGCACCCGCGGGGAACCGCAGGCCGCCGGGGTGCAGCGGCACTCCGTACGCGGACAGATCCTCGAAGCCCTGCGGTCCGCCCTGGTCAGCGGTGACCTGCTGCCCGGCGAGGTGTACTCCGCGCCCGCGCTCGGCGAGCGCTACGGCGTCTCCGCGACACCCGTCCGTGAGGCCATGCAGCAGCTCGCCCACGAGGGGGCCGTCGAGGTCGTGCCCAACCGCGGCTTCCGCGTCACCGAGCGCAGCGCACGCGAACTCTCCGAACTCGCCGAGATCCGGGCCCTGTTGGAGGTCCCGGTGATGCTGCGCCTGGCCCGCACCGTGCCGCCCGAGCGGTGGGCGGAGCTGCGGCCGCTGGCCGACGAGACGTCCGCGGCGGCGGCCCGTGGCGACCTGGCCAAGTACGTCGACGCCGACCGCGCCTTCCACCGGGCGATCCTCGCCCTCGCGGGCAACCAGCAGCTGCTCCTGATCGCCGACGATCTGCACCGCCGCTCGCAGTGGCCGCTCATGACGGGCCCCGTCCACCACCGCCGCGCCGACCTCGTGGCCGACGCGGCCGAGCACTCGGCGCTCCTTGAGGCGCTGGTGGCGCAGGACCTTTCGGTGGTGCGGGAGTTGGTGCGGGAGCACTTCAACGGGGCGGTCTGAGCGCGCTTCTTCAGCTTCGTCGGTTTCTTCAGTGCGCCGAGAAGCCGCCGTCGACGCACAGCGTCTGGCCCGTGACATAGCGGGCCGCGTCGCTCGCCAGGAACACGGTGGCCCCCGCGAAGTCGTCGGCCTCGCCGTTGCGGCCCGCCATGGTGCGGGCCGCCATGGCTTCCGCGCGCTCCGGGTCGGCGAACACGGCCTGCGTCAGGGGCGTACGCACGAAGCCCGGTGCGATGGCGTTCACGCAGACGCCGTGTGCCGACCAGGCCTCGGCCTGCGAGCGGGTGAGCCCGGCGACGGCGGCCTTGGAGACGCCGTAGGCACCGCTGTTGCCGAAGGCGCGGAACGTCTGCTGCGAGGCGAGATGGATGATGCGGCCCCAGCCCCTGGCCGCCATCCCCGGGCCGAATCGCCGGCCCAGGAAGTGCGGCGCGTCCAGGTTCAGCGCCATCGTCAAGTCCCAGTCCGCGTCCGTGAGTTCGTCCATCGGGGGGCGCAGGTTGATGCCCGCGGACGTGACGAGGATGTCCGGTTCGCCGTACGTCTGCGCCATGTCGTCGGCGGCGGTGCGCAGGGCCTCGCGGTCGGTGAGGTCGGCGGTGAGGAAGTCGGCCTCGTGGCCCTGCTTCCGGAGCCCCTCGACGGCTTCCCCGAGCGGCTCCGCGCGGCGGGCCATGAGGACGACGTGCGCCCCGGCGCCGGCGAGGGCGGTCGCCATCGCCAGGCCGATGCCGGAGCTGCCGCCGGTGATGAGGGCTGTGCGGTTGTGCAGGGTGAAGAGGTGGCTGAGGTAGTCGCTCATGCGGCCGATCATGCCGGGGCCCCACCTCGGGGCCCCACCTCGGGGCTTCGCCCCGGGCCCTTTGTCGCCCTTCGGGCTCGTCCTCGATCGCCGGGCGGGCTGGGGGGCTGACTTGTGCCGCTGTGGCCGGGGTGGGGTGGGGTGCCTGCGGCGGGCCTTTTCCCCACCCCGCCCCTTCCCGAAAGTCCTGCGGACGGCCTCGGGGCTTCGCCCCGGGCCCCTTGTCGCCTTTCGGGCTCGTTCTCAATCTCCGGACGGGCTGAAAAGTTGGGCCGCCAGCCAAGTCGGGACGTTGCCGAGGAGGCGGAACAGGCGGGAGGCCTCTGCTCGCAGGCGGGCTGCCTCCGGCTCCGGTTCCGCTTCCGCGAGGGCGGCCAGGGCCGGGGCCGTGCCGACCAGGTAGCCGAGTTCTTCGCGCAGGCGCAGGGATTCGGTGAAGCCGTGTCTGGCCTCGGCCAACTCGCCGTCGCGCAGGGCGAGTCCGGCCAGGTGGCGCCAGGTGAAGGAGAGCAGGAGCTGGTCGCCGTGGGCGGTGGCGCCCGCGTGGGCGCGGCGGTAGGCGGCGCGGGCGGCCTGCGGGGAGTTCGCGAGGTGTTCGGCGATCAGGCCGCGGCGGTAGTCGAGCAGCGGTCGCGTCGCCGCGCCGGGGGCGAGCAGGGCGGCGGCCCGGCCGAGTGCGGCGCGGGCTTCGTCGGCCCGGTCGCGTACGCCGAGCACGGTGGCCGCGTAGGCCAGCTGGCCGCGCTCGCAGGCCGCGGCGCCGCGTTCGTCGTCGGTGCCCGCCAGGGCTTCCGCGGCGCGCAGGGCGTCCTCGGCCTCGCTCCAGCCCTGTTCGGTGAACAGGCAGCGCTCCACGAGGAGCGCGGCCCGCTGGAGTGCGGCGGCGGGGCCGGGGTCGGGTTCGAGCAGGGCCGCGGCGTCGGTCCAGCAGCCGCGGGATCGCAGCCGCCATACCGCGGTCTGGAGGGCAGACACCCGTCCGCCGGACGCGGGGTCCGGCGCGGGTGTGGATACGGGACCAGAACCAGACATGGCGGTATCCGCCACATTCCCCTCCCCGGAGGCGCGTCATTGAGCTGTGGCCCGCATCTCAGCACGAATCCCTGCGGGGCGCCAAGGGGGTAGGTGAAGGAATTCACAAACTGGGGGTTTTCCGTATGCCGGAAAGCGAGTCGGAAAGCGAGCCGGGCGGGCTGATCTGTCAGCCCGTCCGGCGCTTGAGGGGTGGAGTGGGGAGGGGGCCTGCTGCGGGGTGCGGCCTTCCGGGATACGGAAAACTTGGCTAGCTGATCCTCAGTGCCAGGAAGAAGTCCAGCTTGTCCTCCAGGCGCGACAGATCGCGGCCCGTCAGCTGCTCGATCCGGCCCACCCGGTAACGCAGCGTGTTCACATGCAGGTGAAGGCGCGTCGCGCAGCGGGTCCAGGAGCCGTCGCAGTCGAGGAAGGCTTCCAGGGTCGGGATCAGCTCCGCGCGGTGGCGGCGGTCGTAGTCGCGCAGCGGGTCCAGGAGGCGGGCCGTGAAGGCGCGGCGGACGTCGTCCGGGACGAAGGGCAGCAGCAGGACGTGCGAGGCCAGCTCCTGGTGGCCGGCGGCGCAGACCCGGCCGGGGCGGGCCGCGGCCACGCGGCGGGCGTGCCTGGCCTCCTCAAGGGCGCCGCGCAGGCCCTCCGCGGAGTGCACGGACGCGCTGACGCCCAGGGTGAGGCGGCCGTCGCCGTCCAGGCCCGCGCCGAGCGGGTCGCGGACCGTCTCCAGGAGGCTGTCCGCGATCAGGCCGGGGTGCTCCGCGCCCTCGTGGTCGGTGGTCACGGCGGGCAGTGGCACCAGGGCGATCGCCTCGTCGCCGGTGTGTGCGACGGCGATGCGGTCGGAGGGCTCGGGGCCCGCGGCGTGCGGGTCGACCAGGATCTCCTCCAGGAGCGACTGGGCGACCGGACCGCCCTCGATCTCGCCGCCGTCCCACTCGACCCTGGCCACCACGACCTGCCAGTGCGGGGCCGCGCCCAGGCCGGGCAGCAGGACCGGGGCGGCCACCCGCAGACGGGCCGCGATCTCGGCGGGCGCCGCGCCCGTCTGCACCAGCTCCAGGACCTCCTGGGCGAGGCGGCGGCGCACCGTACGGGCCGCGTCGCGGCGGTCGCGCTCCACGGCGATCAGCTGGGTCACGCCCTGGAGCAGGTCGAGGCGCTCCTCGGGCCAGTCGCCGGCGTCGGCCTCGACCGCGAGCAGCCAGTCCGACAGGACCGTCTCGCGGACGTCGCGGGAGGCGGCCGTGGCGCCGCGGCCGCTGCTGCGGATCGGGAACAGCGAGTACGTCGTGCCGTGGGACGTCACGCGGTGCGGGCCGCGACGGCCGGTGCGCGCCGCCGCCAGGTGCTCGGCGGCGAGGGTGGCGCAGACCTCGTCGGACAGGGGAGCCCCGGCGCTGCTGGTGCCCGCGATGGGGCGCCCTGCGGGGGAGAGCACCCAGGCCCGCAGGTCCAGGTCGGTGCCGAGCAGATCGAGGACCACGTCGGGGCCGCCGCCCGCGGGGCCCGAGGTCATCAGGCGGCGGTGGCGGTCCACCACGGCCGCGAGGTCGCCCGCGCGTTCGCCGGAGACCTGGCGGACCACGTACTCGGTGATGGTGGCGAAGGCGACCCGTTCGTTGACCGCGAACAGCGGAAGCCGGTGGCGGACGCAGGCCGAGACCAGATCGTCCGGGATGTCGCCGAGTTCGGCCTCGCCCGCGGCGAGCGCGGCCACACCTGCGGACGCCAGGATGCGGACGAAGGGCTCCGAGTCCGAGGCGTCGCGGCGCCAGGCCAGGCCCGTGAGGACCAGTTCGCCGCCCGAGAGATAGCGGCTGGGGTCGCGCAGGTCCGTGGTCATCACGCCCCGCACCGTGCGGTCCAGCTCTTCGTCGCCGCCGAGCAGCCGCAGCCCCAGCGCGTCGGTTTCCAGCAATGCGCGCAGCCGCATGGGTTCGCCGCCGATCCTGTCTCGATCTTGTCGTTGCTCTGTGGTGATGGTTGCAGCAGGAAAACGATGGGGTTACTGAGCCCTGCCTTTCATACGAATCTACAAGATGAAGCAGACGACCAGCCAACTCCTTCATGGTTTCGGTGACTGACCGCGAGGGCTCCCAGGCGCGTGTAATGACGCCATTCCGCGTGAACAGCACGTGAACGAGTTGCTCGCGGAGCACCAGGGCCCAACGGCTCTGTGGCTCGAAACGAATGACCCGATCCGAACGAAGAGAGCCACCCATGGACTTCCTTCGCCCCGTCAGCCGGGGGAGGCGCTCGCCGTCAGGGCCGAGCACCCCGTCCCTGTGCCAGGGCTGGCATGCCGGCGAGGAGATCAGCTCGACCACCCTCGGCGCGCCGGTCATCCCCGCCGGCGTACTCGAACCGGGCCCGGAGCCCGACAAGACGCCCGTACGACCGGAGCACCTCACCGGAACGTGAGTCTTGCGGGACGAAGAGGGCGTCCGCGTCCTCCTCGTCCCGGTCCTCCGGACGGGACAGCGGCCAGAAGTCATAGGTCAAGTCTTCCGGTGGAGAACGGCGGTTCACCCGTCGCATCCACCCCGCTTCCGTCCGGGAGGCCACAAGTGCCGCACCGCTCGCGGTACTTGGCACCACCCCTAGTTCGTCTCGGGCCGTCCCCCGGGTCGTGCAGCCAGAGCAGCATCCCAAATCTCGCTCTTTGCGGGTGCCCCTATGAACCTTGGGAGTAGGCACCATGACCCAGCAGTCCCTCGAGCCGAAGACCGCCCCAGACGCAGGTGACGGCAGTCGCCCGCCCGCCGGCAGGTCCTGGCTCGACCGGTACTTCCACATATCCCTCAGAGGATCCACGGTCGCGCGAGAGGTGCGCGGCGGCATCACCACCTTCATGGCGATGGCGTACATCCTCCTGCTCAACCCCTTGCTGCTCGGCGGTGAGGACGCGCTCGGCAACAAGATGAGCCAGCCGGCGCTGATCACCGCGACCGCTCTCGCCGCGGCGGTCACCACGCTCGCCATGGGCTTCATCGGGAAGGTGCCGCTCGCCCTGGCCGCGGGACTCAGTGTCTCCGGAGTGCTCTCCACCCAGGTGGCGCCCGACATGACGTGGCCGCAGGCCATGGGCATGTGCGTCGTCTACGGCGTCATCATCATGCTTCTCGTCGCCACCGGCGTCCGGGAAATCATCATGAACGCGATTCCGCTGCCCCTGAAGCACGGAATCACCATGGGCATCGGCCTGTTCATCGCGATGATCGGCTTCGTGAACGCCGGCTTCGTGGGCAAGGGCGCACCCGTCACCCTCGGTGTCGAGGGCCATCTCTCCGGCTGGCCGGTCGCCCTCTTCGCCCTCACGCTGGTCCTGATCTTCATGCTGCAGTCCCGGAAGGTTCCGGGCGCGATCCTGCTCGGCATCGTCGTGGGCACCGTCATCTCGGTCGTGGCCACCTCCACCGGTCTGATCTCCGAGAAGGAGTGGGGCGGCAAGGCCCCGGTCCTGCACGGCAGCTTCACCTCCATGCCCGACTTCAGCCTCTTCGGCAGCATCGAGTTCGGCGGCTGGGAGAAGCTCGGCGCCACCACCGTCGGCATGATCGTCTTCACTCTGGTGCTCGCGGGCTTCTTCGACGCGATGGCCACCATCATCGCCGTCGGCCAGGAGGCCAAGCTCGCCGACGACCGCGGCCGGATGCCCGGCCTCAACAAGGCCCTGTTCATCGACGGCGCCGGCGGCGCGGTCGGCGGTGTGGCCGGTGCCTCCGGTCAGACCGTGTTCATCGAGTCGGCCTCCGGCGTCGGCGAGGGCGCACGCACCGGTCTCTCCTCCACGGTCACCGGTCTGTTCTTCGCCGCCTGTCTGTTCTTCACGCCGCTCACCCAGCTCGTCCCGAACCAGGTGGCCTCGGCCGCCCTGGTCGTCATCGGCGCGATGATGCTGCAGAACGCCCGCCACGTGGACTGGACCGACTGGTCCGTCGCGGCCCCGGTGTTCCTGACCGTCGTCCTCATGCCGTTCACCTACACCATCACCGCGGGTGTGGGCTGTGGCGTCATCTCGTACTGCGCCATCAAGCTGGCCCAGGGCAAGTGGCGGGACCCGAGCATCTTCATGTGGATTCTCTCGGCCGTTTTCATCTTCTACTTCGCCACGGGTACAGGTCACTGACACTGGTCGCGGGTCCGGCGGCGGCCGGACCCGCGACCGCAGGATGCAGCTCTCACGCATCCGCCGGAGACCGATGCACCTGGAGGCCGACATGCTGGACATCGCCGACGAGCTGAACCGGTGGGTCCAGCAGGGACGGGACTTCGCGGTCGCCACCGTGGTGGCGGTCAGCGGCAGCGGTCCCCGGCAGCCGGGTGCCGCACTCGCCGTCGACGGCGAGGGCACGGCCATCGGATCGGTTTCCGGCGGATGCGTCGAGAGCGCCGTCTACGAACTTTGCCGGCAGGCGCTCGAGAACGGCGAGACCGTGCTCGAACGCTTCGGCTACCACGACGAGGACGCCTTCGCGGTCGGACTGACCTGCGGCGGCAGCATCGACATCCTCGTCACCCCCATGCCCGCGAACGCTCCGGGACGGGGAGTGTTCGCGGCCGCGCTGGCCGCCGCCGCCGCACGAAAGGCGGCGGCGGTCGCGCGGATCACCGACGGCCCGGCCGAGCTCATGGGCCGCGCCCTCCTCGTCCGCCCCGACGGCTCCCGTGAGGGAAGCCTCGGCGGCCACCCCGAGCTCGACCGCACCGCCGCCGGTGAGGCGGGCGCCATGCTGGACGCGGGCCGCACCGGCACGACGGAGATCGGCGAGGACGGCTCGCGCTGCGGCCGGCCCCTCACCCTGCTCGTCGAATCGTCCGTCCCCGCCCCCCGGATGATCGTCTTCGGTGCCATCGACTTCGCGTCCGCGCTCGTACGCATGGGCAAGTTCCTGGGGTACGAGGTGACCGTCTGCGACGCCCGCCCGGCCTTCACGACCAGGACCCGCTTCCCCGACGCGGACGAGATCGTCGTCGAGTGGCCGCACACCTACCTGGAGCGCACCGAGGTCGACGGCCGCACCGTCCTGTGCGTCCTCACCCACGACGCCAAGTTCGACGTCCCCCTGCTGCGGCTCGCCCTGCGGCTGCCCGTGGCCTACGTCGGCGCGATGGGCTCGCGCCGCACCCACGAGGACCGCAACCGGCGCCTGCGCGAAGTCGGCGTCACCGACCTCGAATTGACCCGCCTGCACTCCCCGATCGGCCTCGACCTGGGGGCCCGTACGCCCGAGGAGACGGCACTGTCCATCGCCGCGGAGATCGTCGCGAACCGCCGCGGCGGCACCGGTGTCCCCCTGACCGGGGCGCACACGCCGATCCACCACGAGGGGAAGCGGGCACCGGCGGAGCGGATCGGCTCCACGGTCCGAGGCGTTCCTCGCGGTACCGCGCCCACCGGGGTCAGCGGGCCAGGGTGAGGACGAGCGTGGCGACCGCCAGGGCGAAGAAGAGCAGGGGCCCCGCGATGTTGCCGTAGACCTGGGCGCGGACGTGGGCCGCGAGCGCGCAGACGAAGAACAGGACGAGACCGACAGCCGCCGCTACCCCGACGTAGGGGACGCCG
The DNA here is from genome assembly GCF_042665355.1 of Streptomyces monticola. Classification (NCBI taxonomy): domain Bacteria; kingdom Bacillati; phylum Actinomycetota; class Actinomycetes; order Kitasatosporales; family Streptomycetaceae; genus Streptomyces; species Streptomyces monticola. Next base: position 488,645 of record NZ_JBHTCF010000001.1, read on the forward strand.
AGCAGACCGAGCAACAGGCCTGCGGCCGCGGCGCCTTTGAGGGTGCCGAGCAGTGGAAGACCTGACTCCGGGAAGCCGACCTTTTCGGCGTTGGCCACGACGGCCTTCATCCGGGCGAAGTTGGCGACGGCTTCCGCGGCGTTGGCCGCGATCGTGACGACGGTGACGGCGACGTAGGCGATGAACATGCGTCGAGCGTCCTCCCGTACGGCGACGGGCGTCCAATACCTGTGCCCATAACCTGACGGCATGGATGTCGACACCCGGCTGCTCCGCTACTTCGCCGCTGTCGCGGAAGAGGGGAATCTGACCCGCGCCGCCGAGCGTCTCCACGTGTCGCAGCCCGCCCTGACCAAGCAGATCAGGCAGCTGGAGAGCCTCCTCGGCGTGGCCCTCTTCACGCGGTCGCGGGCCGGGATGGCGCTGACCGGCCCCGGCCGTGCCCTGGCCGCGCGGATGCCGGGTCTCCTCGCCGACTGGGCGCGGGCCGTGCGCGAGACCAAGAGCGCGGCGAGCCGGGCGGCGCGGGTGCTGCGGGTCGGCTTTCTGGCGAGCGCGGCCAACGAGGCGACGCCGCGTATCGTCGCGGCCTTCGCCGAGCGGCGGCCGCGGTGGCGGGTCGAGATGCGGCAGGCGTCCTGGGGCAACCCGAGCGCGGGGCTCGCCGACGGCGAGGTGGACGTGGCGCTGCTCCGGCTGCCGTTCCCGGGCCAAGAGGCCTTGCAGGTAAGGGAGTTGTTCACGGAGGACCGCTGGGTCGTGCTGCCCACGGGGCACCCGCTCGCCGGCCGTGAGGTCATCGCCTTCCGCGAACTGTGGGACGAGCCGTTCGTCGCGGCCCCCGCGGAGACCGGCCGGTGGCGCGAGGAATGGCTGGCCGCGGATGAGCGTGAGGGCCACCCGGTGCGCGTCGGCGCGGTCACCGACCAGCCCGACGAATGGCTCAGCGCCATCGCCAACGGCTACGGCATCGCCCTCGCCCCCGAGTCCGCATCCCGCTACTACTCCCGCCCGGGGGTGACCTACCGCCCCGTGAGCGGCGTCAGCCCCACGCGGGTGGGGGTGGCCTGGGCGGCGGCGGACGAGTCGGATGCGGCGGGTGCGGTGGTCCGGGATTTCGTGGGCTGCTGTGCCGCTGTGTGCGGCTGAGCGCGGAGCGCTCCGCGGGAAGCCCGGTATACACCTGCGGGTGCGTCGTGGCTGGTCGCGCAGTTCCTCGCGCCCCTTCGGGGCGAGGACTTTCGTCCCTGCCGCGGAGCTGTCGCGTTGTTCATGCTTGAGATATGAACAACCACGCCCCGGTCCTTGTCGCGGTCGATGGCTCCGAGCACAGTCTCAGGGCCCTCGACTGGGCTCTCGACGCCGCTCGCCGCCGGGGTGTGGACGTGCTCGCCGCGCATGTACGGAGCGGGCGTGGGGCCACCGCGGCCGACGCCGATCATCATGATCCCGTCAGGCAGCGCGTCGAGGAGACCCTCGCCGCCCGCCAGGACGTGGCGACACCCCATGTGAACTATGTCGCAGTGGAGGGCAGCCCCGCCGCCGCGCTGTGCGAGCTTGCCGCCAAGGCGCAGCTGCTCGTTCTCGGCTCGCGCGGCCTCGGCGGGTTCGCCGCGCTGCTGCTCGGCTCCAACGGGCGCAAGTGTGCCGCGCAGGCGCCGTGCCCCGTGGTCGTGGTGCCGCACGAGTCCCGGTTGGAGCAGGTCGACCGGTCCGGGCCGCCGAGCCGGGTGGTCCTTGGGCTCGACCCCGCCGAGACCGCGGACGACGTGATCGAGTTCGCCTTCGCCGAGGCGGCTCTGCGCGGCGTCGAGCTGCAGGTCGTGGCGACGTATCCGGTGCCGCTGCGGGCGCTGACCGCGATCGGTGAGTTCGTGCCCGGCGAAGTGCCCGACACCTCAAGCACCGCCCTCGCCCTCACCGCCGCGAAGCGCGCGCGCCTCGCGGACTTCGCCGAGCGCTATCCGAAGGTCTCCGTCGACCCCGTCGTCGCCCCCGCCGATCCCGCGGGGCGCCTCGTCACCGCGTCCCTCAACGCCGACCTCCTCGTGGTCGGCCGGCACCGGCGCCGCCTCAAGGCCGACCCGCTGCTCATGGGCTCCGTCGCCAACGCGGTGCTGCTGCACGCCCATTGCCCCGTGGCCGTGGTGCCGTCGGCGTCCGAGGCCTGAAGCTTCAGCGCGTCGCGTGGGCCAGGAAGGCCGACCAGGCGTCAGGTGTCACCGTCAGGTGGGGGAGGTGGGGGTTCTTGGAGTCACGGAGGTGGACGGCACGGTTCTGTTCGTGGGCGACTTCTAGGCATTCGCCTCCGCCGCCGTCGCTGTACGTCGACTTCCGCCAGTCGTAGGCGACTTCGAGGCAGTCTCCGCCGCCCCCGCCGCTGTAGCTCGACTTGAACCAGGCGAGTTCTTCGTTGGAGTTCATCGCATCCCCAGCTTCTTCTCGATCAGCTCCAAGGACTTGCGTGGCGTGAGGGCCACCGCACGCATGATCCCATAGCGCTCAGCGAGTACCCGGGCCTCGGCCGGTTCCGTGATCAGGCGAGGATGTTCCTGACTCTCGGTGTAACCGATCTGATGGTGCTGGCCCTTGGGGATCAGAAGGTTGAACGCGCCCTGCAGGTTGGGATGTTCCAGCACGACTGTCGGCATTACCTGGAGTTCGACGTTGCGCATGCGGCTCACTTCAATGATGCGCCGCAACTGGGTCTCGTGCGCCTCCCTCCCGCCGAGAGGCCGGTCGAGGATGGATTCCTCCAGGACATAGCTGATGACCGGTGCCGGGTGGCGGGCGAAGACCTTCTGGCGGTCCAGGCGGTCGGCGATGCGCTTCTCGACGGTCTCCTCGTCCAGAAGAGGGCGGTGGTTGCGGAACACCGCCTCCGCGTGCTCCGCGGTCTGGAGCAGGCCGTGGAGCGCGTCACAGCAATAGTGGTGCAGCTCAACGGCATCCGCTTCCATCGCCGCGTATCCCCGATACCACTCCGGATGCCGCGTCCGTGCCCGGGACAGCGCCTCCCGTACGTCAGGAATGGCCGCCACCAGCACGCCGCCCGCCTCAAGTACCTTGTCCACGCGCTCAAGGAAGTCCGGCTGCGGCGTGCGTACGCCGCGCTCGATCGCGCCGACCAGATCCATGCTGCAGTGGACGCGGTCGGCCAGTTCCTTCTGGCTGTGCCCCGCCGCTTCCCGCAACACCTTGATCTGCTTGCCGAGGGCACGGAAGAGATGCGCCGTGCCGTCCGCCTCCACAGGCCGCTCGGGCTGTTCGTCACGCATCGCGTACCACCCCGTACACCAAGCGGAGCGGCGCCGTACGGCTACGCTCCGTCGCGTCGTCGTCACTGGTCAGCGTACGGCCAAGTGGACACGCTCGGTGACATGAAAGCTCAAATCCCCGCCTCTGCCGTTCAGTTCAGGCAACTGTTCAGTGCAACCCCACGCGGCGCACGGCTCGCTCGTAGGCTCACGGCGCATCAACTCGAAGAGTGGGGTTTCCCACACGGGAGCGAGACCTCCGACGCGGCCGCGTCGATCGTGGCCGAGCTGGCGGCGAACGCCGTGACGCACGGGCGCGTACCCGGGCGTGATTTCGAAGTACGCCTTGTCAACGGCCGTGGTGTGCTGCGGATCGAGGTCACGGACGCGCGGGGGGACCGGCGTCCGGAGGTGGCCGCGAAACCGCCGGAAGCGGACGCGGAGGGTGGCCGGGGACTGTGTCTGGTGGCCGCGCTGGCGAAGGAGTGGGGTGTGCGCGAGCGGGCCGTAGGTAAGACGGTTTGGGCGGAACTTTCCGTAAATGCCATGATCGCTGGCGGTGGGCTAACGCCGCCTTCATCTGCATAATCGGTGGCTGCTCGAAGGAAGGTGTGTGGACGAACGGTGAGTGGACAGCACTGCCCGGGGTGCGGAACGGAATTCCTGCCGGACTTCCGGCCCGCTTGTGACTGTGCGCTGCGTGCGCGCCAGGCACAGCAGGCGCAACAGGCGCAACAGGCCCAGGAGGCGCCTGAGCAGGCTTCTGAGCAGGTGCCTGACGCGCCGCAGCCGCAGCGCCCGGTCGCTGAGCCGCCCATGGACCCTGTCTTCGGGCATGTGGCGCCGCCGGACGCGGGGGAGCCGCTGCCGCTGAACGACGCGGACCTGGAGCTCTTCGAGTTCGAGCGGCCCGCGCCGGGCGCGCTGCCCGAGGAGGTCGCCGCTGGGCCCCGGCAGGACGTGCCCGAGTTCAGCCGTTCCGCGCCCGGTCCTTCCGGGCGTGGCTGGCGGTACGGGCTCGTCGCCGGGGCGGCCGCGGTGGTTCTGGTGACGGCCGGGGTGGCGAGCGGATTCTTCTCGTCGGGGCCGGACACGGACGACCAGGCGGGCCCGCCCGGTGGCGCGGGCGAGAGCGTGTCCGTCCCGGACTCCTCCTCGCCGTCCCCTTCGAGCACCAAGAGCGAGCGGGCCAGCCGTAGTTCGCAGCGGCCGACGTCTTCACCGAGTGTGTCGGAGAGCGTGACGCCGTCCTCGTCGGCGCCGCCCACGACGTCCCAGCCACCGTCCTCCGCGTCGTCGACGGCCGCCAAGCCGACGCCCACGTCGCAGCGGCCGAGTGAGGACGCGGAGGACGACGGGCCGCAGGTGCTCAGCCGTGGTGACCACGGCGACCAGGTCGTCGAGCTGCAGCAGCGACTGCAGCAGCTCCAGCTCTACATCGGCCCGGTGAACGGCAACTACAGCGCGGACGTCGAGGACGCCGTGGAACGCTTCCAGCAGGCCCGGCAGATCGACGAGGAGCCGGGTGTCTACGGCCCGGCGACGCGGGCGGCCGTGGAGGCGGAGACCTCCGACCCCTCGTAGCCCACCGGGTTCACCTGGCGGGAAGGCCGATCCTGCCGACCGTCGTGTGGTGGTCCCAGGCGACCAGGTGCATCAGCTGGCGCGCCCACGCCGGCCAGCGCTTCGGCGGATACGGCACGAAGGCGACCGCCGCGCACTCGGCGCCGTGCAGGAGGCGGGTCCACTCGCGCCACTCCTCGGGCGTGCCGCGGCGCAGTTCCAGGGGTGGGCCGCCGATGCCCAGGTCACTGAGGAGCAGGACCCGGGTGCCGCGTGCCGGGGGCTTGTAGCGGTGCCAGGTGTGGCGGCCGCCGCTTCCGGTGCCGTGCAGCGGGGAGCCCTCGAAGTAGCGGACCTGGGTGTGCTCGCGCCCGATGGTCTGGCGGATCTGTGTCACCAGCTCCTGCTGGTCCCGGCTGAACGGCTCCATGCCGGCGCCGAGATCCACGAGGACCTCCACCCCGAAACGCAGGGTGCGTTCAGGACGCCGCGGCAGCTGCGCGAGAGGGCGGCCTTCGGCGATGACCCGGACCGTCTCCGGCACGTCGAGGTCGCCGCCGGGAATCAGCTGGGACAGGGCGAGTTGGAGGATCGCCGGAGCCGAGCGGGGGGCCAGCAGCGGGGTGTAGGGGAGCGGGGCGCCGGTCCGGCGCGTGCCGGGGGCGGCGAGGCTGTCCACGAGCCATTCCTCCGGGGGGCGGGGCTCGTGGGCCACGGGGGTGAGGAGCTGCGGGCCGTCGGTGGTGGTGTCGGGCGCGGTCGTCGTGGGGGCCGTCAGGTCGGTGGGCGGGGTGTCGGGGGCGTGGCCGGTGTCGTCGGCGTCGGGGGCGTCGACGGGTGACTCGTCCTCGGGCGCGGAGGCGTGGCGGGGCCGCTCCCCACTCCGCCCCGCGGCCCCCGGCCGTGCGGCCGCGGTGTCGGCGAAGCCGAGGAGCCGGGCGATGTGCCGTTTGTCCTCCTCCGTCGCGGCGGCCGTGGCGAAGGCGTTGAGGAGGTCGCCGATCCAGATGTCCCCCGACATATCCCGTACGGCTCCTGACATATCCCGTGACACGTCCCCGGTCATGGCTATGCCTCGGGCTGCTGGGGCTTGAGCAGCGTCAGGGACCTGATCAGCCACCAGTCGTCGTGCGTGACGCCGATGCCGAGGCTGGTGCAGGCGCGCAGCGCGTCGAGGAACTCGGCGGTGCTGGGCGGCCGTACGTCCGTCGCCCTGGCCTCCTTGCGGGCGTCGAGCAGTTCGCGGGCGAGGGCTTCCGCCAGCTCCTGGTCGAAGCCCTCGGTGCCGCCGTGCTCGTGGCGGAAGTGCTCCGCGGCGATGTCCACGAGGCGCTCGCGGTCCGGTTCGGGCAGTTCCATGACCACGCACCGGCGCAGGAACGCCTGCGGCAGCTCCCGCTCCTCGTTGGTGGTGATGATGATGAGGTGCTGCCCGGCGGCCGTGTGACCCTTGCGGCCACCCCGTTCTGCGCCTTTCTGTCTGCGGACCCGCTCGCCCGTGTCCGTGACGGTGAACTGGTGGGAACCCAGCGGCACCAGAAGGCTGTTGGGCAGATCGGGGTCGGCCTTGTCGATCTCGTCGATGAGGACCACGGCGTGATCCGGGGCCCGGTCCTTGTTGATCCGGGCCCACGGGTCCTTGCGCTTGCGCCGGCCCTTTCTGCCGTCGGCCGCCGTCGCGGGGTTGTAGGCCCACCACAGCGGGCCGGGGGTCACATAGTCCGCGTCGTTCAGGACGGTGCCCGGATCGCGGACCTGGGCGTCGCTGAGGCGGCGGACATGGTCGTACGTCCACAGCAGGTCCTCGGCCTTGGACCTGGACGTCACGACGTACTCGTAATAGCGCCAGTCGTGTTCGCGCGCGACATACGCGGCGAGCGAGGACTTGCCGGAGCCGGGCTCGCCGCGCAGCAGCAGCGGCCGCCCGGTGGCGAGCGCGACCTTCACGGCCATCCGCAGCTCGGCCGTCATCACATACACCTGACCGTCTCTGCGGTCGGGTGAGTTGACCGGTAGCGGTAGCGGGGTGTGCTCCTCGTGCCCTTCCGGGGCGTCGTGCGTGTTCACGCCGTCAGTCTCCTCTCGCTCGCCGGGTGCTTGCTGATCACGGTTGGTCCCCTCGCACGCGTTGGGGCAGTCGGTACAGATCGGTGGAGAGCTGGTTCCCCAGGTCCTCGGCCTTCTCGGTGAGGTGCGGGGTCACGACGACGAGGCCGTCCAACTTCCAGCGGTCCCTGGCCTCTTGAGCCGACTCCGCCTTGTCGGTGAGGAGGACGACGGTGAGCTTCGGGTACGCGTCGCGGAGTTCGCGGACGATCCGTGTCACATGGGCCGGGCGCTCGTGGGCCGTGTCGAGGAACAAGAAGTGCGCGACGTTGGGCCGCCACGCGTAGTCCCTGATGGCCTGGCCGGGGCGGAGGCCGAGCAGCTCCCGGATGGCGTCGAGGCAGGCTTCGTGGAGTTCCTCGAAGATGCCCTCCTCGCCGCCGGGCAGCCGTTGCGCGGACTGCACCTGGAAGCGTCTGAGGCTCATGCAGAACGCCCGCTGTACGTGGAACACCGCGGTGTCCGGGACGCGCGCGGTCAGCACCACCACCCCTCCGTGGTCCGGCTCCCGCGGCAGCAGATGGCGGGCCGCCTCGACGTCGACCCAGATCGACCTGAGCTCTTTGACCAGCTGAGAGAATCGAGCCTCGGGCAGATCGGGGTCGAGTTCGTACAGCGCCTCATGCAGCCTCTGGTCGGCGGTGTCGAGCATCTGGTAGGCGAGGAAGAGCGCGGCGGCGACAGTGCCCTCGACCTGGGCGAGATCCGCGTCGGTCAGGCCGAGTTGTGCCGCGGCCGCCTTCAGGGACTCCGTACCGCACTCGCCCAGACAGCGGGCGATACGAGTGATCCACCCGTGCAGGGCGTCGTCCGTGCCAGTGCAGGCGCCGAGGTCCGGCAGCCGCGCGAACTGGTCGAGGAGCAGCGCCGTGAGCTTCTCGCGGCCGCCGTCGGCCCACTGCGCGGCGGTGAACCGGGCCGACTGCACCGGCGCCATGTCGATGAGGCCCGCCGCGTCCAGATCCTTCGTGTCGAGGTCGCCGAGGAGCACGGGGAACAGCTGGAGGCGCGGGTTGTGAAACCGCCGGAACGTCAGGATGGCCACCTCGCGCCGCACCCAGTCGGAGCGGAGCGCATGGGCGTTGAGGAGGATGACGGCGGCGTCGCATTCGAGCAGCCACTGATTGAGCTCGGGATTCCAGTCCCGGCCGGGGACGATGTCGCGGTAGTCGACCTTCACGTCGTACTTCTTGGCCGTGAGCTCGTCCAGGACGGCCTGCCGCACCTCTTCGGCGAGGGCGTCGTCCTTGACGCTGTGGCTGATGAAGACCTGGGGCATGGAGCTGCCGGCCTAGCCGTCCACGGCGTTCGCGGCGTACGCGGCGTACGCGCGGAGCGGGCCCGCTGCCCGTATCGGTGTGCCACCCCCGTGTACTCCCACGCCAGGGATTCTGTACGACGCCGGGGCGGCAGGCAAAGCGAAGGGCCGAACCGGCCCCGGCGAGGGGGTAGTTCCGGGCCTATCATGGCTGTGCCGGAGAGGGACGGGGCGGAGCGGACGAGCACACGGGGGCGGGGCGGGATGGAGCCGGAACCAAGGATCCGGGCGTACGCCGCCGCCGTGGCAGAGGGGCTCTTCCTGCCCGCCGCCCTGCGGCGCGATCCGGCCCTGCGGCCGAGACATCTGGCAGATCTGGTCTCCTTCCGGGGCGAGAGCCGGACGCTCAGCGGGATGAACCTGCACGGGCAGTGCCGGGATCTGGTGCAACTCGCCGCCGACGACGAGGACTTGTCGCGGAATGTGCCGCAGTCGGAGCAGGAGGCGGTTGCCGCCGCCCTCACGCAGTCGCTGCTGCGGCTCGCCGACATCGGCGTGAGCGATGCCGATGTCGTGGCCATGGGGCCGGCCTCACTCACCGACCGGCTGCTGCGGTCCGACGCGCCGAGCATGATGGCGCTGTCCGGTGCGGGGCTGACCCTGCACGACGCCCTGCTCGTCGGGGTGTGCGCGCAGATCGTGGCCGTGCTCACCCATGGGGCACCGGTGGACGTCCCGGAGCCCGCCGAAGACCTGGTGACGCACTGGGCCCAGGACGGTGACTTCGAAGAGGCGTACCGGGACGCCGTGGAGGCCCGGTACTCCACGCTTGAGCTCGCCGGTGTCCCACTCCGTGACGGCCCGGCCCTGTGGCCGCTCAGGGGCGCCTACATCGAGGGCGCCGCGGAGGGCTACGACGGCGGCGCCTTCCTGCGGGAGCCGGCGCACGAGATGGTCCGCCTTCATCAACGGGTCCTGCTGCGCGGCGAGGTGGGATCGGGCAAGACGACGCTGGTGCAGTGGCTCGCGGTGAGCCACGCGCACGGCGCGCGGGAGAGACGGGTGCCGTTCGTCCTGCGTGCGCGTCACTTCGACCCGGAAGGTCCGCTGCCGACGCCGGAAGAGTTCGTCGGCGCCACCGTGAGGGCCTTGGGCTCGCGGCAGCCGGAGGGGTGGGTGTCGCGTGTCCTGGTGCGGGGCGACGCCCTGATCATGGTCGACGGAGTCGACGAGGCGCCGGAGATCGTCGAGGAGATCGGCCGCTGGATCAGGGCCCTGGGCGAGACCTATCCGGGCAACACGTGGCTGGTCACGTCGCGTCCCGCGGCCCTTCCCGAGCAGTGGCTGCGCTTCGACGGATTCGTCGAACGGACCCTGGAGCCGCTGAGCGAGCAGGACCTGCCGCGGTTCGTCGGCAACTGCTACCAGGCCGCGGCGGACATGTCCGGGCGCGAGGTGCCGCGGGTCATCAGGGAACAGCCGCGGGAGATCAGGGAACAATGGGCGCAGGAGCTGCTCGCCCAACTGCAGAGCGAACCGGACCTGAAGCTGTTCGCGGCCAACCGCCTGCTGTGCGCAGTGCTGTGCGCACTGCACTGGGACCGGTTCGGCGCACTGCCCGAACGCCATTTCGAGCTTCCGGGGCTGTTCCTCGATCTGCTGCTCGGGGACCGGGACAGGGCACGCGGTGTCGATTCCCCGGTGCGCGAACAGGTTCCCCGGCACCAGCTGCCGCAGATCCTCGGAGCGCTCGCTCTCCAGCACCTCCGCGACGGCCACCAGCCGCTCGACCGGGCGACCGCGCTCGACCTCATCACGGAGGAACTGACCGAGGGAGGCGGGCAGTGGCCCGACTTCATCGTGCCGGACCTCCTCGACTACCTGGAGGTACGCACCGGGCTCCTGCGCCGGCTCCGGGGGGAGGGACTCGAACTCGACGAGCTGGCCTTCCCGGTCCTGACCTCCTACGCCGCGGCCTGGCGTCTGCTCATGGAGCCCGATCCCGGTCTCGCCGAGATCGACGAGCACGCTCTCGACCCGCACTGGTACACCGTTATCCTGCATGCCGCCGCACAGGCCGACTTGTACGGCGCGGAGGAACTGCTGACGCGTCTGCTCGCCCTCGGTGAGGCGGCGCGGACGCGCGAGGAGCGGACCCGGCTCTTCGCCCTCGCGGCCCTGTGCCTGCGCCGGATCACGGAGCCCCTCGACGATGCCCTGCGGCAGCGGGTGAAGGAGTGCCTCACGTCCGTGCTGCCGCCGCAGACCGAGGAGGAGGCCGAGGTACTGCAGTCGCTCGGCGTGGAGGTCCTCGCGCTGCTCCCCGACCCGGCCGACGCCGTGAGCGAGGAACAGGCCTCCGTCGTGGTCGAGATGGCGCAGCGGATCGGCGGGGCGGCGGGCGCCGACGCCGTACAGCGCTTCGGGGTGCTCCTGCCGGTGCCGCCCCCGGGCGTCGGCGAGGCCCCGTCCGATCCGCCGGATCTGGCCGAACTCCCGGACGGAGCACGGAAGCTGGCGGTCTCCCTGAGTGTGGCGACCCGTATCGAGCCCGAACTCCTTCGGGCCGTACGGACCCGGGTCCATCCGCGTCTCGACGCCGGTGACGAGGCGGATCTGTGGTTCAGCCCCTGGGTGGCGGTGCGGACCCGTCGGGGGATCGCGCTGCGCCCGGACGTCCTGCCCGTACTCCGCGCCGAGCTGGCCAGACAGCTCGCCCTCGCCGGTCCCGACGATCCGCTGCGGTCCGTGGGCGAGGTGATCGCCGAGGTGCACGCGGAGCTGTCACCGGCCCTCGTCCTGGAGGAGCGGGTCAACTGGCTCCATGTGTCCCGGGAAGCGGGCCGCACCCAGGCGATCGAGCAGGCGCTGCGGCCCGCGCTGCGCGCCCTGGTCGTCGAACGGCGTGCCGGGGTCGCCGACTGGCTGGCCGGAGCGTGGGAACGGCTGCCCGCCGAGGCCAGATCCTCCGTCACCGGCTGGCAACTCCACACGGTCGCCTCGCACTTGGCGCCCGAGCTGCCGTTGCCGGCCGCGCCGGAAAGGGTGGGCCTGACCGCCGACGCCGTCGCCGCGGTGGTGGACGAACTGCCGGATGTGCCGCTCGGCGTGCGGCGCACCGAGGGGCGCCTTGAGCTGGGGGTGGACCCGGAGGCGGCACGGTTTGCGATTCCGGTGCCCGATACGAGGCCGCGGGTCCTTGAAGTCCTGACGGACGACGACTGGCCGCGCACCGTCGCCCTGGACGGCGACGGGTCGCTGACCGTGGCGGCGGCCGGGGAGCGGGTGCGGGTGCGGACGTCGCGGGGCGCGGTGTTCGAGGTGCCTTCCGAGGACGCGGCGGTGCGGGGCGGGCGGGCGGAATGGCGCGAACGTGAAGCGCTTGCGGAGCTGTTGGAGACGGCGGGGCTCAGGGACGCCGAGGTCATGATCGGTTACGTGCTGCCGGGCCGGCCCGTGTCCGAACTGGACGCGATCATCGCGGGCCGCCATCCGCGTACCGGCGAACCCTCGTACGTCATCGTGGACTTCAAGTTCTGGAGGAGACCGCAGGCCGGTCTGCTGCCCGACACCATCGCACGGGTGGAACGCACACGCAGAGAGCTCGTGGCGCGGCACGCCGTGCTCGCCGGGCGCCCCGAGCGGGTGTCGGCGATGCTCTATCTGGTCAACGCCACGGAGACCGACACGTGGAGCGAGGACGACACCCGGGTCGGGCCGGGCGTCGGCGTGTTCACCCGGAACGGGCGCCTGGCCGCCGCCGAGTTCCTGCGCTCTGTGGTGGCACCGGGGCGTCCGGGTGACACGCGGTTCATCGGCGAGCTGCTCGACAGTGCCGATACTCGGACGATCCCGCTGGAGTCCCGGATCCGCTCGGTGCTGCGGAGTGATGGCGAGTTGCTCCCTCGCGCGGAGCAGCGCGATGTCCTGCGGGCGGTGCCCGAGGGTGGTTCGGGGCGCAAGGAAGTCGTCATCGTGAACGGCGGTCCGCGCAGCGGGAAGAGCATGACCGGACTGTTCCTGCTCGGCGCGGCGGTGGAGCGGGACGTACTTGTGCGCCACGTCTCGGGCAGCAGGTCGATGGACCGCGCTCTGCGGCAGGCCGCGCGTGCGGCGGGGCAGCCCCAGGAGCTGTTCGCCTTCCCCCAGTCCTTCGCCGCGGCCGCGCGCAATGACCTCGACTTGCTGATCTGCGATGACGCGCAACGCCTGCGCCGAGGGCCCAGCCAGGTCCTCGAACTGGTCGATGCGGCCCGCGTGACGGTGTTCCTGGTGGACGAGAGCCAGGCGGTCCACCCCGACGACGTCGGCAACGCCCTGGCGATCGAACAGGCCCTGGCGGGACGAGATGTGACGGTACGGGAGATGGGGCTCCAGGGCGCCGGCCCGGCCGCCGAGTACGCGGCATGGGTCGACGCGCTGCTGTACCCGGAGAGCACGACGCCGCATTGGATTCCGAGTGGTATCCGTAGCGTCGAGGTGGTGGACGACCCGGCCGAGATGGAATACATCGTGCGCCACGAGCACTTGGAGGGTCGCGCCGCCCGGATCACCGCCGGCTACTGCTGGCCGCGCACCCCCCGAAGGGACGCGGAGGCCGACGAACCGCTCGCGCGAGACGTGACCATCGGTGACTGGGCGCGGCCCTGGCATCAGCAGGGCGACCGTGCGGGGCCGGGTGCGCCGGCGGGGCAGGACTGGCCGCTGCATCCCACGGGGATCGACCAGATCGGCACCGTATACGCCGCCGCGGGCTTCGAGTTCGACTGGTGCGGGGTGATCATCGGGCCTGATCTGCTCTGGCGTGACGGCCGGTGGGTCGTCGACCGTCATGCGTCGAAGGACCCCGCGCTGCGCAAGCAGTCGGTCAGCGACGAGCTCGCCGACCGCTGTATCCGCAATGCCTACCGCGTCCTGATGACCCGGGGCACGCGGGGCACCGTCCTGTACTCCACCGACCCCGAAACCCGCGACCGCCTGCGGCAGTTGGTGCCGGTGGGAGGGCGAGGACGAGGAGCGGGCTCCGGCAGCCGGCCCTCCGGCGGCGCGCCCCCGCCCATGTGAGCCCTCCGCAATAAGACCCTTACCGGAGGGAAACCGCTTCCTCCCACCGCCCTCCCTAGCGTCGGCGGATGTGAACCAGACACATCGGCAGAGGCTGTCGAAACTCCCCCCACTTCCCGGCTGGAGCACGATCCGAGGGCGCGTGGCCATCGTGCTCGCCGTGCCCACCTGTCTCCTACTCGTGATCACCGGACTCGGCGTCGCCGACCGGGCGGCCGACTGGTCCGCGGCGCGTGAGACCGCCGAGCGCGTCGATGTCGTCCTCAAAGGGCAAGGGCTCGTTCGTGAGCTGCAGCGCGAACGTGGGCTCACCAGCGGCCTGTTGGGCGGTGCCGACGCGTACGAGGATGACGTACGGGCGCAGCGGGAGCGTACCGACCGGGTGCGGGACGCGTTCGACGCGCTCCTCGCCGACGGCGGTGCCGATACCGCGGATGCCGCGCGGGGTGCGCTCGCGACCGTGCGGACCCTGGATTCCGTACGGGTCGAGGTCGATGACAGGACCGCGCGCCGCGGCGCCACCCTGGACGCGTACACCGAGGCCGTCGACGAGCTGATCGCGGCCTGTGCCGCCGAACCCGTACGCACCGAGAAGGGACTCGGTGACGGGCTCGACGCGCTCGGGGCGCTGACTCGTGCCACCGAGGCGCTCGCCCTGGAGCGCGGGTCGCTGAACGGGGTGTTCGCGGCCGGGCGGTTCAGGGGCGACGAGTTTCTCGCGTTCAGTGAGGTGCGGGCCGAACGGCTCGCGTTTCTGCGGCAGTTCGAGCAGCATGCGGGCGCCGCACAGCGGGACGCCCTGAAGGAGGTCTTCGAGACCAAAGAGGCACGGCTCGCGCTCGGTTTCGAGAAGCGGGCCGAAGGCGGGGGCGGCGGAGGGCGGCTCGGGGTCGACCCGGGCGACTGGTGGCAGGCCATGACCGTGCTCGTGGACCGGCTGCACGCTGTGCAGAAGGAGATCGGCGGGGAGGTACGGGCGCGGGTCGACCGGCTCGGCTCCGACGCCACCGCCCAGCTGGGCGGGTTCATCGGGCTCGGCGTGCTGATCCTCGCCGTGGCCGTGGCGCTCGCCGTGCTGTCCGCGCGCTCCATCACCCGGCCGCTCGGCGCGCTCGCCGAAGAGGCCGACTCCGTGGCCCGCGCCGGGCTTCCCGCCGCCGTCGCGCGGATCCAGGAGGCCGAGGCCGGGCAGGACGGGGTGCTGGGCGACGGGGCGACGGATGCTGTCTCGCCGGCATCCGATGCGCGGCTTCAAGTGCCGGGCCGGGCCAAGGAGTTCGAGCAGCTCGGCGCCGCCCTGCGCAACGTCGAGCGGACCGCCATCGGGCTCGCCACCGAACAGGCTGTACTGCGCCGCAACAGTTCCGAGTCCCTCGCCAGCCTCGGCCGGCGCAACCAGGCACTGCTCGACCGGCAGCTCGGGCTCATCACCACCCTGGAGAGCCAGGAGGTCGACCCGGACGCACTCGGTGAGCTCTTCGAACTCGACCATCTCGCCACGCGGATGCGGCGCAACGCCGAGTCGCTGCTCGTCCTCGCGGGCGAGGAACGGCCGCCGCGCACCTGGTCGGGACTCGTCACCGCCGCCGAAGTGGTGCAGTCGGCCGTCGCCGAGGTCGAGCAGTACCAGCGGGTCGCCGTGGTGGACGTACAGGAAGGGCATGTGCGGGGCCGTGCCGTGGCCGAGCTGGCGCACCTCCTTGCCGAACTCATCGAGAACGCCCTGGTGTTCTCGCCGCCCTCACGGCCCGTCGAGGTGTACGGGTGGCGCGACGGCGGCGAGTACTGCCTCGCGGTGGTCGACCGGGGCAGCGGTATGAGCGCCGACGACCTCGCCAGGTCCAACGCCCGGCTCGCGGGCCGTGAGTCCTTCCTGGTCGCGCCGACGCGCCATCTCGGGCACTACGTGGTGGGGACGCTCGCGGCGCGCCTCGGGGCCCAGGTGGAGCTGCGGCCCACCGAGGGCGGGGACGGCGGCGTGACCGCTTATGTGGCGCTGCCCGCGTCCCTGGTGCAGGCGGTGCCGGTACGGGTGGAGCCGGTGCCTGCGGGGTGAGTGCCTGGCCACGGGCCCGGGGGTGAGGTCCTGCCCCGAGGGCCCAGGGGGTGAGGGTCGGGCGCAGCGGGCCGCCAGGGTCAGCCTTGCTGTTCCTGCGGTTTGCTCTCGGTCTCGCGCCGGCCCCGGACTTCGAGTCCGACGCGGGCCTCGGTGCGGTGGCCGCGGGCGATGTAGTCGCGGACGACCACTTCGACGGCGTCCTGCGGCGACCCGACGCCGGCCAGGACCATCACTTCGACCACCAGCTCGGCGTCAAGACCGATATTGACCTTGGCCACGGCTTCTCCCCCGGGTCGCGTCGCAGCCGGGCTCCGACGCCCGGCAAGGGCACTATCATGCCGCGGCCGGGCGCAGGCTCATCGCGTGCAGGGCCAACTGCATCTCGAACTGGGCTTCCGGGTCGTGCAGTTGGGATCCGAAGACCTCGTCCAGCTGGCGCAGCCGGTAGCGGACCGTCTGGGGGTGTACCGCGAGGCGGCCCGCGACCTCGCTCGCGTTGTGGCCGCACTGCAGCCAGCACAGCAGCGTCTCGGCGAGGCGCTCGCGCTGCGGTGAGCGGACCGAGTCGAGCGGCAGCAGATGACGGTCGGCAAGGGCCCGTACCAGCGACTCGTCCTGGAAGAGCAGCAGCGTCGACAGATGGTCGGAGCAGTGCAGGACGCCCGACCGTGGCAGCACACCGCGCCGTGACAGGGACAGGGCCTGCGAAGCCCAGCGCAGCGAGCGGGCCCCCTCGCCCAGCGGGACCGTGGGGCCGACCACCGCACGCAGTCCGTGCAGCGCCGCCCCGATGGCACGGGAGCGGCCCGGTCCCTGTGGATCGGGTACGACGACGATGCCCGGCTGCTCGTCGAAGCGGGCCAGGAACTCCGGCGGCATGATCGGCCGCACCGACTCCGGGGCCAGCGGGTGGTCGGTGACGACGACGGCCAGCTCGCGCGGGATCGGCCACTGCGCGCTGTGCGCCAGGTCCACGATCGCCTCCGGCGAGACCGCGGGGTCCGCGGTCAGCAGGTCGATGAGGCGGTTTCTGCGCTGCTGCAGCTCGCCCGCGGCGTAAAGGCGGGCCTCGGTGTAGCCGGCGGTGGCCGCCGCCGCCAGCTCGTCGAGATGCTGGAACAGCGCCTCACCGAACGTGCCGAGCAGATGCCGGGGGAGCTGGCCCGCGTCGACCATGGCGCTGATCCGGCGCCACGTCACGCGGGCGCCGAGGCGCAGTGCCGCCTGGAACGAGTCGAGACTGCGGCCCTCCTCGGCCTCGCCCCTGCCGATGTGGCGATAGGTGGCCTTCACCGACTCCCAGTCGGAGTCGGGGTGTGCCATGCGGGCCAGGAAGTCGTTGAGGGCCTGCTCCACGCCCCGGTTCACGACATGCATATACGTGTCGTCCATCGGGCGTGCGTACTCGGGGATCTCCGTACCGATGGCCCGGACGACCTCCGTGGTGAGGTCGGAGAGGAAGGGTCTGAGGTGATCGTGCAGATGCGAGGGGAAGGCCCGGAAGGCGGAGTGAGGGGAGTGTGGGGTGTGCGGGGCCTGCGCGGACTGAGGGGTGTGGGCGCGGGCGTGTTCGGGGGCCTGGCCGGCGGCCGGGCCCGAGGTCTGGCCGGGGGAGCGTCCGCTCGTGCGCCGGGTCATCTCTCCGGGCAGTTCGGACAGTAACGGGGAACCGTTCAGCATGGGTTGCACCCTCCGCATGCGGGGGACAAGCGTTCGGTGAAGATATCGCCGTGGCGGCGTGAAGGCCCTATCAATGGATCACAGACCTCGGGGCGCCCCTTGTCATCCATTGACAAGGGGCGCCGCCAGTGGGGAAGAGAGCGAGGTCAGGGCGCGGGGGCCGGTGAGGGTGGGGAGGCCCCGGCGACAAGTAAAGTTGCCCTGGGAAACCGGCAGTTGCTCAGGGGAGGAGGCAGTTGCCGAATTCCGGGCGGCCCTCGAAGCGGTCGCCGAGCCACTTGACCGCGTCGTCCTTCGCCAGCTGATCGGTCGTCAGATGCTCGCCCGGGTAGGTCTTCCACTGGGTGGTGACCTTCGCGGAGCAGTACGCCTTGCGGGTCGCGTCCTCCGTCTCGATCGGGATGACCTCCTCGAACAGGCCGCGGTACTGCATGACGGGGAAGCCGATCTCGTACTTCGCGCCGGAGCCCTTCGGACCGATGCCGACGCCGAGCTTCTGCTCGTCGATGACCTGGCCCCAGGACTTTCCGCTGCTGCCCTTGAGGGCGTAGATCTGCTCCAGGGTCAGCTTGTCCGTCGAGAAGTTCTCGATCTTCTGCCCGGCGAAGTTCGCCAGCGTTCCCGCCAGGCAGTGCGACTTCGCCGTCTGCACCGCCTTACGGCCCTCGTCGTTGAGGATCTCGGCGAACGGCATGTCCGGGTACGCGGCGGCGAGGCCGATCACCGCGTCCGCGAGGAACCCCGCGAACGCGCCCCCGTTGAGTCCCTTCGCGACCACCTTCAGATCGCCCGGCACACCGCCCGACGCGGTCCCGACGACCTTCAGCTCCGGGGCGTACGACGCGGACAGCTGCGCTGCCCACAGGCTCGCCGCCCCGCCCTCCGAGTAGCCCCACAGGCCGATCCGGGTCTTGGGGTCGAGGCCGCTGCCGGGCACCGCGGGTGCGGCACGGGCGATGTCGAGCAGGGCGTGGCCCGCGTCGTGCCCGGAGACATACGGGTGGGTCTGGCCGTCCAGATAGCCCATGCCGTCCGTCGCGGCGACCGCGTAACCCGCCTTCAGGAGCGCCGCGATGTTCTCGCCCTCGTACTCGTCCTGATAGGCGCCCGACAGCTGCTTGGAGAACGCGCACTGCGGGCCGAGGCCGAGCGTGCCGGGGTTGAACGCCACGATCGGCCGGCTCCCCGGTCCCTTCCACTCCGCCTTCGGCACCGCGACCGTGCCGGAGACCGCGGCGCCGCGGCCCGCGTTGTCCTTCGAGCTGTACTGGACCTTCCAGGCGCGCATCGGGATGTTGCCCGGCACGTGCGGCAGCTGTGTCTCGCGGCAGGCGATGACGCGGCCCGGCTCGACCGGGACGCCCCCGGGCGGACGGTAGATCTGGTCGTCGCCCGCCTCGCACGCGGCCCCTGCCGCGGCGGTCAGGGGCGGGGATGAGGACGAGGCGGGCGCCGCGCCCGCCGCCAGATCGGTCGCCGCGAGCCCGAGACCCGCCAGGACCGCCCCGGCGGTGAGTACGCCGAGGGTCTTCTTCCGTTTCGCTCTGGCCCTGCGCACGGGGAACTCCTTCGAGGTGGGGGTGTCGTTTCGAGGGTGGGGCCCACTGTGAAGTTACGGAGGGGTAACCGGAGTTGATAGTCACCGTCCGACAGCGCGAGGACCTGGAACTGTGCGCCGTTGACAAGTCCCCGGACCCGCCTGTGCGGCACCATCGGGGCATGACGGAACAGCCCTGGCTGCGGCACTACGCGCCGGGCGTGCCGCACCACCTCGACGTGCCGGACCTCGCGCTGCCCACGCTGCTCGACGACGCGGTGCGGCGGCACGGCCTGCGCACGGCCCTGGTGCACGACGGGCGCCGTACCGGATACCGGTGGCTGCACCGCGCGGTGCGCCGGTTCACCGCGGCGCTGCGCACCCTCGGCATCGGCTACGGCGACCGGGTCGCGCTCGTCCTGCCCGACGGCCTCCGTGCCGTGACGGCCTGTCACGCGGTGCTGCGGCTCGGGGCGGTGGCGGTGCTGCTCGACCCGGGCACCCCGGTGGAGCTCCTGCGGCACCGGCTCGCGCGGTGCGGGGCGGTCCTCGCGGTCGTGGCGGACCCCGATGACGAGGACGATCCGGCCGGTGACCTGCGGGGCGGATTCCTCGGCCCCTCCTCCGGTTCCGCCTTCGGGTCCCCCTTCGATGTGCGGGTGCGTACCTATGGCTCCGTCCTGGGGCAGCGCCCCCAGCGGCGGCCCGAGCTGCCGCAGCCGGGACCGACGGATCTCGCGGTCGTGCAGTACGCCGACGGGGACGCGGTGCCGTTCACGCACCGCAACCTCGTCGCCGCCGCCCGTCAACTGGGCGGATGGCTGCCTGAGTTGAGGACCGGGCGCGAGACCGTGCTCTGCGGGACACCGCTGTGGGCGCCCCACGGACCGCTCTTCGCGCTCGCCCTGCCCGCGCTCACCGGTATGCGCACCGTGCTGCGGCCACCCGGCGAACCGCGGCAGCTGCTGCGGCTCGCCCGGCGCTGGAAGCCGACGCTGCTGCCGCTCGCCCCGGCCGAACTGCGGCGGCTCCTGGAGCGTCCCGCGCATGAGTGGGAGGCGCTCGCCACCGTACGGACCTGTCTGACGGCGCCCCTCGCGCCGGACGCCGCCACGCGGCTCGACGGACTCCTGGACGCCGCGGTCGTCGAGGGCTACGGCCTGCCGCAGACCGCCGGCATCCTGCTCGCCAACCCGCGCGGCGCCAATGCCCGTGCCGGTACGGCGGGCCTGCCGCTGCCGGGCACCGAGGTGCGGATCGTGGCCGAGGGCGACGGGGGCGGGTACGGGTACGGAGGCGGGGACCTGCCCCTTGGCTCCGCAGGGGAGTTGTGGGTGCGCGGTCCCCAGGTCACGGGCGAGGGCTGGCTGCGTACCGGCGCGACCGCGGTCATGGGACCGGATGGATTCGTGACGGTCCTCGCACCGGGGGAGGTGGGGGCGGTGCTCAGGGCCGGGGTGGTCAGGGGCGACTGTGCGCCGCACGTTGGCGTTGCCGCGCAGCCGCAGCCGCAGCCGCAGCCGCAGCCGCAGCCGCAGCCGCAGCCGGACCCGGACCCGGAGCCGGAGCCGCAGCCGGACCCGGGCCCCGGCCCTGATTCGCACCCGGAGCCCGGCCCGCACCCTGATTCGCACCCGGAGCCCGGACCGCGTCCTGACCCGGACCTGGGCTCGGACCCGCAGCCGTACCCGTCGCGCCGCGAGCCCGCCCGGCAGGGGCCGTCCGTGCCGCCCGTGCCCCCCGATGCCGTCCCGGGCGACGCAGCGTGAGTGCCGTGACCAGGGCTCCCAACAGGACGCACAGCGCGGCGAGTTGAAGTCCCGAGTCATAGCCGTCGAGGAACGCGGAGCGTGGGTCGGCGCCCTCGCGCAGCGCCGAGCGTTCCGTGCGGGTGAGAACCACACCCACCAGGACCACACCGAACACACCGGAGATCTCGCGGGCCGCGCTGACCAGGCCCGAGGCCATGCCCGTACGGGTCGCGGGGACGTCGGCGACGGACCGTACCGTCAAAGGGGTGGTGAGGGCCGAGCCCGCGCCGATGACGATCAGGCCGGGCTGCAGATCCCAGTAGCCGGCGTCCAGACCCGTGCGCGAGACGTACAGCAGGCCGAGCGCCACCATGACGAGTCCCGCCGCGATCGACCAGTGCGCGCCGACCGTCTTCGCCGCGCGCTCCGCGAACGGTGTCACCGCCATCAGGGCCAGCGCGAGCGGCAGAAACGCCAGGCCCGCCTTGGTGGGGGAGAAGCCGAGGATGTGCTGCAGATACAGCGCGGTGAAGAAGAACACCCCGTTCACGCCGATGCCCCACAGCACCTGCGCCGCCGCGCCGCCGCTCAGTGAACGGCTGCGCAGCACCCGCAGATCGACGAGGGGCAGGAACGTCCGCCACTCCACGGCCAGGAACGCGAGCCCGGCCGCCGCCGAGAGCCACAGGCACAGCGGCACGGGCGGGGTGCTGAAGCTGTGCTCGCCGCCCTTCACCAGGGCGTAGGTGAGGAGGAAGAGAGCCGTCGAGGAGAGGATCACACCCGGCAGGTCGAGCAGCGGGAGCAGTCCGTCGCGGCGGCTCATCCGGTCGCGGGCGGCGGGCACGGCCGGTACGAGCAGCAGGGTGAGGACGCCGAAGGGGACGTTCAGGAGGAACACCCAGCTCCAGTCCCAGCGTTCGGTGACGAAACCGCCGACCACCGGACCCATCGCCAGGGCCACCGCAAGGGCCGCCGTCCACAGGCCGACCGCGAGGGCCCGGCTGCGGGCGGGCAGATCGGCGGCCACCACCGCGAGCGAGGCCGGGATGACCAGGGCGGCGCCCACGCCCTGCACGGTGCGGGCGGCGATCAGGGCCGTGCCGCTGTCGGCGAGGGCCGCGGCGAGGGAGGCCAGGGTGAAGACCACGATCCCCGCGGCGAGTACCGGGCGGCGCCCGATCAGGTCGGTGAGCCGGCCGCCGGTCAGGAGCAGGGCGCCGAAGCTCAGGACGTAGCTGGTCGCCACCCACTCCAAGTCCGCGACGGACAGGCCGAGTTCGCGCTGCACCGTGGGCAGCGCGACATTGATCACCGTGTTGTCGAGGGTGGTGATGAACCCGGCAAGGGCAAGCAGGGTGAACAGGGCCAGCTGTCTGCCTCGGCCCACGTTCCGCTCCCTTCCGGCAGGGATGTCGCCTCCGCCTGTGGGGAATTCTGGGCCGGATCCGCCGTCCGGCGCTTGTCAGCGAAGTGACAGTCGGTGTCCGGCGAACTGTCAGTGACTCGTCTTACCCACAGGTCGTACGACGACGGACCCTTGTGCACCGTCCGGAACCCGAACCCAGTCCCCTTGCGCGCCAGTCGGAGCACATCCCGTAGGAGCCGCCATGCCTTCCCCCCAGCCCGCCGAGCAGCCCGTGGGTCCGCTCCTCACCGATCATCTGCGGCACTGGGCGACGCACCGCGCCCGCCGACGCGCCTTCACCTTCGCGGAGTTCCCCGAGCCGGGCTCCGCGGGTCTGCACCACACCCTCGACTGGCGGCGCCTCGAAGCCCGTACGCGCGGCTTCGCCGAACGGATCGCCGCCGTCGCCGGGCCCGGCGACCGGGTCGCGCTGCTGCTGCCGCAGAGCCTCGACTATGTGGCCGCCTTCCTGGGCTGCCTGGACGCCGGAGTGATCGCTGTCCCGCTGTTCAGCCCCGAACTGCCGGGCCATGAGGGCAGGCTGGCGGCCGTACTCGATGACTGCGAACCCAGCTGCGTACTGACCGACACGGCCTCCGCCGCCGCCGTACGCCACTTCCTCGACGGACGGCAGCTGCCGCCGGTGTCCGTCCTCATCCTCGACGACGGTGACGAGACGGCCGCCAAGGGTGAGCTGCCCGCGCGGCCCGAACCCGACGACACCGCCTACCTGCAGTACACCTCCGGGTCCACCCGCACCCCGGCCGGTGTCGTCATCAGCCACGCCAACGTCGTGGCCAACGCCCGCCAGGCCATCGAGGCCTTCGGTGCCGACGGCGACGACAGCGCCGACCGCCAC
This sequence comes from Streptomyces monticola, assembly GCF_042665355.1. Lineage (NCBI taxonomy): Bacteria > Bacillati > Actinomycetota > Actinomycetes > Kitasatosporales > Streptomycetaceae > Streptomyces > Streptomyces monticola. The sequence continues at coordinate 511,187 of NZ_JBHTCF010000001.1, forward strand.
ACCGCCGTCGGCTGGCTGCCGCTCTTCCACGACATGGGGCTCCTGCTGAGCGTCGCCGCGCCCGTCATCGTCGGCGCCTCCTCCGTCCTGATGGACCCGGTGGCCTTCCTCGAAGAGCCGTCGCGCTGGCTGCGGCTGCTCGCCGCCTACCCCGGCACCGTCAGCGCCGCCCCCAACTTCGCCTACGACTACTGTGCCTCGCGCGTGCCCTGGGACGATGTCGCCGACCTGCGCCTGGACCGCGTGAAGGTCCTGATGAACGGCAGCGAGCCGGTACGGCCCGGCACCCTGACCCGTTTCACCCGCGCCTTCGAACCCGCCGGGCTCGCCCCCGAAGCGTTGTGCCCCGCCTACGGGCTCGCCGAAGCGACGGTCTTCGTCACCAGCGACACCTACCGCACGGCGCCCACGACCCTCGACTGCGACGCCGCCGCCCTCACCGAAGGCCGTATCAAGCCCTGCGAACCCGGCGACCCGGCCGCCACCCGGCTCGTGTCCTGCGGCACCCCCGTCGGACAGGAACTGCAGATCGCCGACCCCGGCACCGGCGCCCCGCTCCCCGAAGGGCAGATCGGCGAGATCCGGCTCCGCGGCCCCAACATCGGCCTGTGCTACTGGAAGCAGGCCGATCTGTCCGCCGACACCTTCGGCGGGGGCCGGCTGCGCACCGGCGACCTGGGAGCCGTCCACGAAGGGCTGCTCTACGTCACCGGACGCCTCAAGGACCTGATCATCGTGGACGGCCGCAACCACTATCCGCAGGACATCGAGGAGACCGTGCAGTCGGCCGTGGAGACGGTACGGCGCGACCGGCTCGCGGCGTTCTCCGTGCCGGGGGACGAGGCCGACCGTCTCGTGGTGGTCGCCGAACACCGCCGTGACGCCGCCCCCGACGCCGAGGCCGCGGCCGCCGCCCTGCGCACGGCCACCGCCGCCGTCTCCACCCGGCACGGTCTGCGCCTGGCCGAACTCCTCCTCGTGGCACCGGGATCGCTGCCCCGCACGAGCAGCGGCAAGGTCGCGAGGTCGGCCGCGCGGGCCCGGTACGCGGACGGGGGCTTCCCCGTGGACGGCACGGGAGCGGGCCGATGAGCCAGCCCCCGCCCGGCCCGCAGCCTTCGGCCGGCCCGCAGCCTTCGGCCGGCCCGCAGCCTTCGGCCGGCCCGCAGCCTTCGGCCGGCCCGCAGCCTTCGGCCGGCCCGCAGTCTCCGGCCGCCCCGCAGCCTTCGGCCGCCCCGCAGCCTTCGGCCGCCCCGCAGCCTTCGGCCGCCCCGCAGTCTCCGGCCGCCCCGCAGTCTCCGGCCGCCCCGCAGCCTTCGGCCGCCCCGCAGTCTCCGGCCGCCCCGCAGCCTTCGGCCGCCCCGCAGCCTTCGGCCGCCCCGCCGTCCCCGGTCGCCCCGCAGCCTTCGGCCGCCCCGCAGTCTCCGGCTTCCCCGCTGCCCCCGGCTTCCCCGCTGCCCCCGGCTCTCGCGGACATCCGGGCCGTCGTCGTCGACGGGCTCTGCTCCTGGTACGGCCATACGCCCGACGTCATCGCCGACGACCGGCCCCTCGCCGAACTCGGCCTCACCTCACGCGACGCCGTCGCCCTGACCGCACGCCTCGGTCAGCTCACCGGCGAGCGGCTGCCCGCGACCCTGCTGTGGGAGGCGCCGACGATCGAGGCGCTGGCGCGATGGCTGGGAGAGAGGGGTCCGCGGCGGGGCGGTACGCGGGACGGTACGGGGACGGCCGAGACGCCGGAGACCGTCAACTCCCCGTATCTCGAAGGGAGTTCACGTATCGCCGTCGTCGGGATCGGCTGCCGCTTCCCCGGCGGGGCCGGAACGCCCGGCGACTACTGGCGGCTGCTGCGCGAGGGCCGCGACGCCGTCGGCTGCGTACCCGACGACCGGTGGCCGCCGTTCCTGCCCGAAGGCGTCACCCTGCCCGACGACACCAGCAGGCACGGCGCGTTCCTCGGCGGGCTCGACACCATCGCCGCCTTCGACGCCGAGTTCTTCTCCCTCGGCGCCCACGAGGCCACCGCCATGGACCCGCAGCAGCGCCTCCTGCTCGAAGTGACCCGCGAGGCACTGGACCACGCCGCGCTGCCCGTGCCGTCCCTCGCGGGCAGCCGCACCGGGGTCTTCGTCGGCATCAGCGGCAACGAATACGCCCACCTCACCACCGCCGACCCCACCGCCGTCGACGCCTGGACCGCACCGGGCGCGGCCCTGAGCGTCGCCGCGAACCGGCTCTCCTACCTCCTCGACCTGCGCGGCCCCAGCCTCGCCGTCGACACCGCCTGCTCGTCGTCGCTCGTCGCCGTGCACCACGCGGTACGCAGCCTCGCCTCGGGCGAGAGCGACACGGCGCTCGCCGCCGGCGTCAACCTGCTGCTCTCGCCCGCCATCACCATCGGCTTCCAGCGCGCCGGCGCCCTCGCCGCCGACGGCCGCTGCAAGGCCTTCGACGCCGCCGCCGACGGCATGGTGCGCGGCGAGGGCTGCGGCGTCGTCGTACTCAAGCGCCTGCCCGACGCCGAACGCGACGGCGACCGGATCCTCGCCGTCATCGACGCCACCGCAGTCAACTCCGACGGCCGCTCCAACGGCCTGACCGCGCCCAACGCCGAGGCCCAGCGCGCCCTGCTCGCCGAGGTCCACACCGACCCCGCGCGCGTCGACTACGTCGAGGCCCACGGCACCGGCACCCCCCTCGGCGACCCCATCGAGGCGGGCGCGCTCGGCGCGGTACTCGGCCGTGGCCGCGCCGCCGCACAACCCCTCCTGATCGGCTCGGCCAAGACCAACATCGGCCACCTCGAAGCAGCCGCCGGAATCGCCGGCCTCATCAAGACGGTCCTCGCCCTGCACCACGACGAGATACCGCCAGGGCTGCACTTCACCACCCCCAACCCCCATATCGACCTGGACGCCCTGGGGTTGAGCGTCGTCACGGGCGCGCCCGAGCCCTGGCCGCGCTACTCGGGCCGGGCCACGGCCGGGGTGTCCGCGTTCGGGTTCGGCGGCACCAACGCGCATGTGGCGCTCAGCGAGCACCGGACCGCGCGGCGCCGGGGCGCCGCCCCGGTGGCCGGCGAACAGCCGTCGGTACTGCTCGTCGACGGCCCGACCGAGGACCGCGTACGCGGCTACGCGGGCGAGCTGGCCGACTGGCTCGCCACCCCCGCGAGCCGCGGCACCCGCGCCGCCGATCTCGCCCGCACCCTCGGCGGCCGCACCGGGCGCGGCCGCCACCGCGTCGCCGTCGTGGCCCGCGGGCGCACGGCGGCCACCGAGGCACTCGCCCGGTACGCCGCGGGCGAGCCCGATCCGCACCTGGTGACCGGCCGCCCCGGCGCCGCCGCGGGCCCGGCGGTGTGGGTGTTCTCCGGTTACGGCTCGCAGTGGCCCGGCATGGGCCGTGAACTCCTCGCCGCGGAACCGGTGTTCGCCGACGCGGTCGCCCGTATGGAACCCCTCCTGCGCGAACAGGCGGGCCTCTCGCTGCATGACAGCCTCGCCCCGGACGCCGACCTGTCCACGCCCGGCGTCGTCATGCCCGTCCTGTACGGCCTTCAGGTCGCCCTCGCTGAACTGTGGAAGTCGTACGGCTTCAGACCCGACGCCGTCATCGGCCACTCCATGGGCGAGATCGCGGCCGCCGTCGCGGCGGAAGCCCTCGACCCGGCCACCGGCGCGCGGATCGTCGCGGTCCGCTCGCGGCTGCTCGACCGGTTGCGGGGCGGTGCGATGGCGGTCGTCGACCGGGCCGGTGACGAACTGGCCGCACTGGTCGGCGAGTTCAGCTCCCTGAACGTGGCCGTCCACGCCTCGCCCGTGCAGAGCGTCGTCACCGGCGCGGGGCCCGAGGTCACGGCCCTGGTCGCCCGGATCACCGCGGACGGCGGCTTCGCCCGGCCGCTGCCCGTCGTCGGCGCCGGGCACTCCGCCGATGTCGACCCGCTGCTCGACGAGTTCGCCTGGGAGCTCGGGGCGGTGCCGCACGCTAGGCCCGCCTGCCGCCGCTACACCACCGTCCTCGACGATCCCTGCGACGGCGCGCCCTGCGACACCGCGTACTGGGTGGCCAATCTGCGGCGGCCCGTGCGGTTCGCGCAGGCCGTGCGGGCGGCGGCGGAGGACGGGCACCGGGTGTTCGTCGAAGTCGCCCCGCACCCGACGCAGGCCCACCCCCTCACGGAGACCCTCACCGCGTGCGGGGTCACCGACCCGCTGGTCCTGCCGACGCTGCGCCGCGCCACGGACGACGGGCTCACCTTCCGCTCCTCCCTCGCCGGGCTCCTGGTGGCAGGCGTCCCTTCGGCGCGTGGTGCGGCGCGCGGTGCGCTGCATCCGGGCGGCCGGATCGTCGACGTGCCGTCGGCGGAGTGGCGGCGCCGGCTCTTCTGGCCCGGACGCACCGACGAGAACGGCCCGCGGCCGGTGGATCCCGCGCCCCGTGACGCCTCGCCCCTCGACCGGCTGCGGCACTGTGTCGCCTCGGTCATGGGCTACGGCGTCGACCGCGTCGACCCCGACGTCCCCCTGACCGACCTCGGCCTCGACTCCCTCGCCGCGGCCCGGATCCGGGGTGTGGTGGAGCGGGAGTTCGGGGTGGTCGTGGAGCCGGGGACGCTCTTGCGGGGCGGGACGGTGCGGGGGGTCGCGGCGCTGCTGCCGGAGCCCTTTTCCTTCCCCACCCCGCCCCTTCCCGAAAGTCCTGCGGACGGCTGTCCTCAAGCGCCGGACGGGCTGATTCATCAGCCCCTCCGGCGCTTGAGGAGCGGGGGTCCGGGGGCGGAGCCCCCGGTTACGGGAAGGGGCGGGGTGGGGAAGACTCCCCTCTTCCTGGCGCACGCCGCCGGGGGCGACGCCGACGTCTACGGCCCGCTCGCCGAGCGTGTCGGCGACACGCACCCCGTGTTCGGGTTCGACCGAGTCACGGACCCCGACGACGTCACCGGCCGCGCAGCGGAATTCGCCCGCCGCGTACGACACCTGTCCCCCCACGGCCCGTGGCACCTCGGCGGCTGGTCCTACGGCGGGCTCCTCGCCCAGGAGGCCGCACGCCTGCTCGGCGCGCACGGCCCCGTGCACACCCTGATCCTCATCGACTCCGTACTGCCCCTGCCCGCACCCCCGGACCTCGACCCGGCCGCCGAGGCCCACCGCAGGTTCGCGGACTTCGCGACGTATATCGAGCGGACCTACGGGGCGCCGCTGGCGCTGCCCTACGAGGAGCTCGCGCGGCTCGGCGACGCCGAACAGGTCGACCTGGTCGTGAAGTTGCTCGAGCAGGCCGTGGACCTGCCGGCCGCCGTCCTCGACCACCAGCGCGGCTCGTATCTGGATCTGCGCAGCGGGGAGCGGCACACACCGGGGCCGTACGAAGGGCGCACGCTGCTGTACCGGGCGAGCGAGTCCGCCCCGCACACCGTGCGCGACACCCGCTACGAGCGCGACGACGCCGCGCTCGGCTGGGACGCGTACTGCGCCGACCTCACCGTCGCCGCGCTGCCCGGACACCATCTGTCGCTGCTCGACCCGCCGGTCGTGGACACCCTGGCCGAGCTCATCATCCGTGATCTGAACAGCAGTTGAGAGGAGCCTGGCCCATGACGCATCACCCCGACTCGCCCCGGCACCCGCGCCGGCACCGCAGACCACGTACCCGGTTGGCGGCCCTGGCGGCGGTCACCGCGCTGCTCGCCACCGGGGGCTCGCTCGCGGCCACGGACACCCTGGGCAGCGGCACGGCGGCCGCCGCGCCCCGGCCCACCGCCGAGGGCGCCCGCATCACCGGCGTGAAACAAGTGGCCCCGAGGACCTTCGACCTGACCGTCGCATCGGCGGCCGTGGGCAAGCAGCTGCCGGTACGGGTCATCCTGCCCGCCCGCTTCGACGCGCAGCCCGAGCGGAAGTGGCCGGTCCTGTATCTGCTGCAGGGCGCACACGACGACTACACCTCATGGACGCGGGAGACCGATGTCGAGGAGTTCCTCGCCGACCAGGACGTCCTGACCGTGATGCCGTCGTCGGGCGCGACCGGTATACCTACCGACTGGTGGGAGTGGGGCAGGCCTGGAGCGCCCGACTACGAGACGTTCCAGGTCGAGGAGTTGATGGGGCTGCTGCAGCGCGAGTACCGGGCCGGAGACAGACGGGCCGTCGCGGGGGTGTCGACCGGCGGCTACGGAGCGCTCGCCTTCGCCTCCCGCCACCCGGGCACCTTCGGCGCGGCCGCGTCGTACAGCGGAATACTCGATACGACGGCCCTCGGCATGGTGTCGGTGGTGCACGCCATCGTGGCCCGCGAACTGCTCCTTCCGGTCAGCCTGTGGGGAGTTCCGCTGCTGCACCGGGAGAACTGGCGGCAGCACAACCCGTACGCACTGGCGGAGAAACTGGCGGGGACCGGGCTCTATCTGTCGCAGGGCAGCGGCGTGCCGAGCTCGGACTTCGGCAATCTGCAGATCGACATCCTGGAAGGCACGCTGCGCGCCCAGGCCGGGGGTTTCAAGGCCCGCCTCGACCGTCTCGGCATCCCCGCGCAGACCCACTTCTACAGCGGCGGCACCCATGCCTGGCCCAACTGGCAGCAGGAGTTCAAGGCCTCGTGGCCGGTCCTGGCCAAGGGCCTCGGCCTCCTGTAGTGCGGTTCGTCGCGCCCCGAAAGGGGCGCGGGGCTGTGTCGATATGCGGCTCCGCCGCGATGGGGGTCCCCCTTGCTCGAGCGGAGCCGAGAGCTTGGGGGAGCGACCAGCCACGACGCACCCGCAGGTGTCATACCGGGCTTCCCGCGGAGCGCTTCGCCGCGAGCCGACGCTCGTCCGGCCAGTGCACATCCCGGGCCCACGAGGCCAGTTCGAAGAGGCGGATCATCCGGGCGCTGGTGTCGAGCTGGCCGCGCAGGACGCCGTGGCGGGCCGATGTGGGGTCGGCGTGGTGGAGGTTGTGCCAGGACTCGCCGCCGGAGAGGAGGGCCAGCCACCAGACGTTGCCGGAGCGGTCACGGACCTTGAAGGGGCGCTCACCCGTCATGTGGCAGATCGAGTTGATCGACCAGGTGACGTGGTGCAGCAGGCCGATCCGGACCAGGCCCGCCCAGAAGAACGCCGACCACGCGGCGCCCGAGTCCCAGGTGCCCTGGCCCCACAGGCCGCCGGCCACGGCGGGGGCGGCGAAGGAGAACAGGACGAGGACCGGCTGCCAGGCGGTCACGCGCAGCAGGTCGCGGTCGGCGAGGAGATCGGGGACGTACTTCTCCTTGTTGGTCTTCTCGTTGTTGAAGGTCCAGCCGATGTGCGCCCACACCATGCCCTTGGTGAGCGCCCACACGGAGGTGCCGAAGCGCCACGGCGAGTGCGGGTCACCCGCCTTGTCCGCGAACTGGTGGTGACGGCGGTGGTCGGCGCACCAGGTGATCGGGTCGCCCTCCACGGCCAGGGAACCCGCCACGGCGAGCGTGATCTTCAGGGGCCGTGAGGCCTTGAAGGCCTTGTGCGTGAAGAGGCGGTGGTAGCCGATGGTGATGCCGTGTCCCGCGACGAGATACATCACCGCCCCGATGACCAGGTCGTGCCAGGTGACGCCCCAGCCCCACAGCACCACGACGGAAGCGATCACCGCGAGGAAGGGCACGCCGACGAAGATTCCGACAATGATCCGGTCGGACGTGCCCATGCGTTCTCCGAACGGGGCGTCCTGTGCCATCGCCTCTTGCGCCATCGGCCTCACCTTCTCTGTTTTCGCGGTGCGTGCGGCGGACCTTAGTGAGGCGGTTCGTATCGGCTCTATGGTCGGGCCGCGCATTCGGCGGGCTGTGTTCATCAGGGAAATGACAGCCGGCCCGTGCGGGGGAGCGGGGGGAATTCTGAATGTGTCGCGGAGTGATAATCCAGGGCCCAATCACTTGGCAATAGAAGGGAATTGATGGCAATTCCCTTGTGACTTCGTTGTTCAAGTCGCAACCTGTCACCGCTGTCAGCCCGCCCCCGAGGGAGGAAGAGCATGGACGCACTCGCCGAGGCCGTCGTCGCCGATGCCACGGCCGCCGAACTGGAACGGCTGCCCGTTCCGGCGGAGTACACCGCGGCCCATCTCAGGGCCGAGGACGCGGGGAGGTTCGCCGGCATCGCGGACAACATCGACAAGGACGTACGCAAGACGCTGCACGTCGGCGCGGTGCCGATGCCGAAGCTCGCCCCGGACGAGGTCCTGGTGGCGGTGATGGCCAGCGGCATCAACTACAACACCGTGTGGTCGGCGATGTTCTCGCCGATTCCCACCTTCACCTTCCTCAAGCAGTACGGCAGGCAGGGCGGCTGGGCCCAGCGGCACGATCAGCCGTATCACGTGGTCGGTTCCGACGCGGCCGGTGTCATCGTCCGTACCGGGGCCGGTGTGCGCCGCTGGCGGATCGGTGACCAGGTCGTGGTCTCGCCCGTCGTGGTCGACGAGGAGGATCCGGCCACGCACGGGGACGGCATGCTGGACCCCGATATGCGGGCCTGGGGCTTCGAGACCAACTTCGGCGGCCTCGCCCACTACTGCGTGGCCCGCGCCAGCCAGCTCCTGCCCAAGCCGGAGCGACTGACCTGGGAAGAGGCCGCCTGCAACCCGCTGTGCGCGGGCACCGCCTACCGCATGCTGGTCAGCGACCGGGGCGCGCGCATGACGCAGGGCGACGTGGTGCTGATCTGGGGCGCCGCGGGCGGGCTCGGCGCGTATGCCGCGCAGCTGGTGCGCAATGGCGGCGGGATCGCCGTGGGCGTGGTGAGCAGCGCCGAAAAGGCCGTCCGCGCACGGGAGTTCGGGTGCCATGTCGTGATCGACCGCGCGGAGATCGGCCTGACCGGTGACGCGCCCGACGACCCGGCGGCGGTCGGCAAGAGGCTCGGGAAGCGGATCCGCGCCGAGGTCGGTGAGGATCCGCATATCGTCTTCGAGCATGTGGGGCGCGCGACGTTCGGGGTGTCGGTGTTCGTGGTCCGGCGTGGCGGCACCGTGGTGACCTGCGGTTCGTCGACCGGCTATCTGCACGAGTTCGACAACCGCTATCTGTGGATGCGGCTCAAGCGGGTCATCGGCAGCCATGGCGCGAATCTGCAGGAACAGGCCGCGGTGGGACGGCTGCTGTCCCTCGGGCACATCAGGCCCGCGCTCTCCGTGACGTACGGCCTGGAGGAAGCGGGGGAGGCGGCCCGGCTCGTGCAGACGAACCGGCACACCGGGAAGGTCGGGGTACTCGGGCTCGCGCCGCGGGCGGGGCTCGGAGCGCGGGCCGGGGCGACGGATTCGCTCCCCCTGCGCGTGTGACGGCGTGCCGTCTTGTCAGCGACGCATAAGTTGACCACCCGTCAGAATCCGGCTCCGGGAAGGGACTCTAGGGTCGCCGCATGACTGCGTACGAGACCATCCTCGTCGGCACCGACGGCTCCGAGTCGTCCTATGTCGCGGTGGAGCGGGCCGCCGCGATGGCCCGTGTGAACGTCGCCCGGCTCGTCATCCTGTGCGCCTACGAACCGGCCGACCGGCGTCAGGTGCTCGCCGCGCAGGACACCCTGCGGGACGAGGCGCACCAGGTCGTCGGGTCCGCGCCCGCGGAAGAGACACTGCGCACCGCGCGGGAGCGGGCCACGCGGGCCGGCGGGGTCGACATCGGCACGACGGCGGTGCGGGGCGAACCCGTGGCCGCGCTGCTCGACGGCGCGGCCCAGCACAAGGCGACCCTGATCGTCGTCGGCAACCGGGGCCTCAACACCCTCGCCGGGCGGCTGCTCGGCTCGGTGCCCGCGGAGGTCGCGCGCAAGGCCGACGGCGACGTGCTGATCGTGCACACCACATGAGTGACCGGACGCTCGACGCCGTACTCCTGGGCGCCGAGCGGAAGTTGACGCGCCTCGACGTCGCCCGGCAGGCCGGTGTGGAGCCCGAGCGGCTGCGCCGCCTTTGGGGCGCGCTCGGCTTCGCGGCGGTCGACGACGAGGCCCAGGTGTTCACCGAGGCGGATGTACGGGCGGCACGCACCGCGACGGAACTGCTCGGCTCCGGCCTGGTGGACGCCGGGCTCGACGCCGGCCTGACCCGCGCACTCGGCCACCATCTGTCGCGGCTCGCCGAGTGGCAGGTGCAGGTTGTGGCGGAGTGGCTGCGGGCGCAGCCGGGCGAGGGCCTCGACGAGGAACTGGGCGCCCAGCTCGCCGAGTCGGTGCTTCCGGTGGTGGCCGAGCTGCAGGACTACGTGTGGCGGCGCCACCTCGCGGCGTTCGCGGGGCGGATGCTCGCCGAGGGCGCGGAGGGCGGTGACGGTGACGGGGCGCGGCGACACCGGGTGGTGGGGTTCGTCGACATGGTCGGCTACACCCGGCTGACCCGGCGCCTGGACGAGCGTGAACTGGTGCTGCTCCTGGAGTACTTCGAGTCCCTGGCGGCGGAGGTGATCGCGCAGGGCGGCGGCCGTGTGGTGAAGACGATCGGTGACGAGGTGCTGTTCACCTGTGACGATCCCGTCGCGGCCGCCGAGACGGCACTCGCGCTCGGCGAGCGGGCGCTCGACCAGGCGCGACTGCCGGGCCTGCGGACGGGGCTCGCCTGCGGTGCCGTCCTGAGCAGGCTCGGCGATGTGTACGGCGAGGTGGTCAATATCGCGGCCCGCCTCACCGCGATCGCCCGCCCCGGCACGATCCTGGTCGACGAATCCCTGGCCACCCGGCTCGCGGACACCTCGCAGTACCGTCTGCGGGCGCTGCGTCCGGTGCCGGTGCGGGGGTACCGGCGGTTGCGGCCTTGTTTGTTGCGGCGGGCTTAGGCGGGGGGGGGGCTTGCGGGAGGTCGGGTGGGAGGCGGATGGGTTGGGTGGGTACGGCTTGGCCGGGGCCGGGCGGGCAGCCACCCGGCTCGCGGACACCTCGCAGTACCGTCTGCGGGCGCTGCGTCCGGTGCCGGTGCGGGGGTACCGGCGGTTGCGGCCTTGTCTGCTGCGGCGGGCTCAGGCGGTTGCGTGCGTGCGGGCTCAGGTGGGAGGGGGCGTGCGTGCGGCGGCGGGCTCAGGCGGGGGCGTGCGTGCTGCGGGGGTCAGGTTTCCGGGTGGGGGCGGGGGCCGTTGCCCTTCTCCGGGAACGGGGGGTCGTTGACGGCCAGGCCGCGCAGGGCGATCTCGGTGCTGAAGCGCCGGTCCGCGTCGGCGAGTTGGTCGCCGAAGGCGGCGTCGAGCAGACGCATGCGGTAGCGGACGGTCTGGGGGTGCAGATGGAGCAGCTCGGCCATTTGTACGGCGTTGCCACGGGTGGCGAGCCAGGCTTCCAGGGTTTCCACGAGCCGGGTGCGCTGGGTCGCGGTGAGATGGGCGAGGGGGGCCAGGTGCCTGGTGGTGAGGTGGTCCAGGAGGGCCGGGTCGCGCAGCAGCCACAGGGCGGTGAGGTGGTCCTCGCAGTAGGTGACGGGCCGGTCCTCGATCACTCCGGACTCGACCAGGCCCAGTATCTGCCGGGCCCAGCGCAGTGAGGTGGCGGCGTCCTCGAGGCGTACGGTCAGGCCCATCACCGCGCGGATGGTGTGCGGGGCGGCCTGCATCAGCGCGCGCCGCTCGGCGTCGATGGGGCCGGGCACCAGGACGTGCGGCTGCGGATCGTCCAGGTCCACCAGGACATCGCCGGCGAGGAGCCCGCGGCCCGGGGTCGCCGTGGGGCTGAGCGCGACCAGGGTGACCTCGTCGGGCAGCGGCCAGCCGGCCAGGTCCGCGAGCGCCTTGAGGTCGGTGCGGGGGTGATCGGCGGTGCCGGCGAGCAGTTCCCGCAGGAGCTTGGTGCGGTGTGCCTCCTGGCCGCCGTTCATCTCGGCGGTGGCCTCCTGGAATCCCGCACGGGAGATGTCGATCAGTTCCTCGACATAGGTGAAGATCGCGTCGGCGAAGGCGAGAAGGACGGCCGGGGAGAGGTTGTAGCGGCGGCCGACCTTCTTGGCGCGGCGCAGCGCCATCCGGGCACCGATCCGGAAGGCCGCGTGCAGATCGTCCAGGTTGCCGCCCTCGTAGGCCTCGAACCGGCCGATCCTGCGCAGCAGTCTGTCGCGCTGTGAGGTGGAGGTGCCGGGTGAGTCGACCTTGCTGACGAAGCTGGCCAGGGTCTGTTCGGTGGCCAGCTGGACCGCCCGCGCGAAGCGGCCCTCGAAGTAGGCGTTGTACTTCGGGATGGCGCGGCGGATCTCGGTGATGCTCTCCTGGACGAGGCTGGGGATCTCGGGGCGCATGATGGCGGCGAAGCCCGGGGGCAGGGCGGCGAGCGGGTCGTCCGGTTCTGCTCTTCGCCGTGGGGAGTGCGGCGGGGTGGCGATCTCGGGCACGGGGACGCTCCTTACTCCAGAGTAAGTTTACTCCTGAGTTAAATAATTACGGCGGGGTGGACGCACCCGCAAGAGACGTAAACCGGCCATGGTCGTCGGCGTCGCCGCCGAGCCGGGGCCGTGCCCCGGGTGCCGGGGATCACTCCGCCGACCTGGGCTCCTGCGGCAGTGGCGGCAGTCCCGCGGCTTCGCGCAGACGCATCGCGCGCAGTACGATCTCGGTCGCGAACCGGTGCTCCGGATCGGTGAGTTGAGCGCCGAAGGCGGCGTCGATCGTCCGCATCCGGTAGCGCACCGTCTGCGGATGGACCTGGAGTTCCGCGCCGATCTGCGCGGCCGTGCCGCGGGTGGCGAGCCAGGCGCGCAGCGTCTCGATGAGGCGCTCACGGCGTACCGGCGTCTGGCCGCTGAGCGGGGCCAGTTCATGACGGGCCAGCTGTTCGAGCAGCGCCGGATCGCTCAACAGCCACATGGTGGTGAGGTGTTCCTCGCACAGCACCAGCGGTCCCGTGTCGATGACGCCGAGTTCCGCGAGGTCGAGGGCCTGCCGTGCCCAGCGCAGCGAGTCGCCGGCGTCGGAGAGCGGCACGGTGAGCCCGGCCGCGGCGCGCGCCGTGCCCAGGGCGCCCTCGAGCATCTCCCGGCGTCCGTCGCCCAGTTCACCGGGCAGCAGCAGACAGCGGCGCCCCGGAGCGAGGTCGACGAGGGTGTCCGGGTCGAGAGCGCTGCGCGGCGGATCGGCCGCGGTGTCGAGGGCGACCAGGGTGACCTCGTCCGGGAGGCGCCACGCGGCTTGCTCGGCCAGCTCCTCCAGGGTGCCGCGCGGCGCCGTCGAACCCGAGAGGATCATGCGAAGCAGCCGTCTTCGGTGCTTGTCCCGGTCGTCGACGGCGGCGGCCGAGGCCTCCAGATAGCCCTGGCGCGAGAGCGCTTCGAGCTGGTCCATGTACGCGAACAGGGTGTCGGCGAAGGCCAGCATCACGGCGGGCGACAGGTTGTAGCGCCGGCCCATCTTCTTGCCGCGGCGCAGCGCCACCCGGGCCCCGATCCGGAACGCCGCCTGCAGGGTGTCCAGGCTCCGGCCCTCGGACGCGGCGAACCGGCCGAAGTGCCGGAACATCTCGTCGCGCAGCGGCGAGGGCGCGGTCGGCCGGGTGATCTGGTCCACGAAGATGGCGAGGCTCTGCTCGATACCGGTACGGGCGACATGGCCGAGCGGACCGCGCAGGGCGTCCGCGTACTCGGGCACCGAGTGAATGATCTCCGAGCGGATCTCTTCGAGGAGGCTGGGGAGTTCGGACCACATGATCGTGGCCAGCTCCTTCGGGATCGGCCCCAGCTGGTCGGCCGGGTCCGAGCCGCGGATCGCGTGGTGCATGTTCGTCCCCTAACTGGCTGTCGGCGCAGGGGAATCGGCCGGCCCGGTCGGGACGGGCCGGGGTGGGAGGCCCCCGTGCGGACGGCTCATCGGCGGCCGCGGGCTGCGCGGTGCGGTGACGTGGGGGCGTGTGCACCGGCTGTCCGAGACCTGTGACATGCGACAGCGGGAAGCAACGTAGACCACGCCGGGCCGGAACGCAGCACTCCTGACACGATCAACCTCACTTGGTGTGTTCGGACAACCACGGCTTCGAACGGCACGTGAGCACCCCCCCCTGACGGCAGGTGAACACCGGCTCCGGCGGTGCGTGGGCACCGCCCATGACGGCACCCGGGTCCGTCGTCCCTGACGGCACCTGAGCATCCCCGATGGTCCCCTGCGTACTCACCGGTCAGGGAGAGTCGTAACCGCAAAGAGGCGGACGGGCCCGGACATTGGTCAGCCACGGATGAAAGGCGGGTCCCGGCTTTGTCATGCGGCGACAAGACCGCAATCGTGCGGTGCCGGTGCGCCCGGTTTCGGCTGAATGGCTCTTGCGAATTGTAGTTACCCGTTCGTAGCTTCGATGTAGCGGGGTCCGTGCCCTCCCTTTTCGCCGGGCCCCGCGCTCGGGACCTGGCTGCCAACCCCCTTGGTCTGCGGTTCCGCACACGGGGTCCCCTCGCACTCCCCCCGCGACGGGACCCCGTTCCCTTGGGCACGGACCGCGGTCATGGCCGATTACTCATCCGCGGATGAACCGCTCCGGGGTCTTTGTGGCGGCGCCGCTAAAGAATTCCGGGCGCGGCGCCGCCGACCAGAATCCGTACGCCCCGCTATTGCACCGGCTGGTTACTCGTACGTAACGTCACCGCCGCAAGTCACCGCCCCGGGAATGGAGTTCTGAAATTCCGGGGCGATTCCAGTCGGTTTCTCACGGGAGCTGAACCATGAGCAGAGGACGGACCCGGCGCCGTAAGGCGCAGGTGGCCGCCGCCGGAGCCCTCGCGCTCCTGGTGGGGCTCATGGGCGGCTCCGGTGCGCTGGCCGGCGGGGAGCAGGCGCGGGCCACCGCGGCCTACGACTGCCGCCGCGGCGACGGGGAGAGCCACGGCGCCGAGGTCACCGTCACCGGTGACTTCCCGTCAGCGGGCGAGCCCGGCAAGCCGATCGAGGCCGAAGGCGTCACCGTCCGCGTGGCCCCGGCCGACGACGGACCGCTGACCGGGGGCGACGGCGGTGTGCGGGCCGATGGCTCCACCGCGTCGCTCACCGTCCGCGTCGCCCAGAACGGGCGGTCCGCGGACGCCGACTGGGCCGGCCTGACCGCGCGGGACGCGGCACCGGGCGGGCCCTCGACTTCCCCCGGGGGCCCGTCCGGAGGGGCCCCGGCCGCCCCCGGGGGAACCCCCGCTCCGGCCGAGGAGCCGCTGACCTTCGCCGGTGCGGTGGATCCGGTCACCGTCGATGCCGCCGGCGAGGTCACCTACGCACTCGGCCGACTCACCCTGTCCCTGCGGACGGTGGACGAAGCGGCCGCCACCACGCTGAGCTGCGAGCCTCGCGACGAGGTGCGGCTCGCGGCGGTCCCGGTGGCCGGAACGCCGGACGCACAGGACCCGGCCACGGACCCGGCACCCGGGCAGCCGGAGAACGCGCCCCCGGACGTGACTCCGGAAGACGGGGTGCCCAACGCGGCCCCGCAGGCCCGCGCCCCGGGGCCCAGCTGCCCCGCCACCGTCCCGCCCGGAGAGCTCGACAAGAAGCGGCTGCCACCGCTGCCGCCCGACCCCGTGATCACCGACGGCGGCCGGGGCAACCCCGCCTGCGTCGTCGCGGTCGGCTACTCCACCGTGCGCAAGCTCGGCAACTCGATGATCGTCAACGATCCGCGCAAGCGGCCGGGGCCCATGTATCTGGCGATCGGCAAGCGCACCGTCACCTCGAAGACCACCGACTACTACGAGTTCGACAACGTGGGGAAGATCGGCTTCCCCGACGCCGAGTCGACCTTCCTCACCTTCGGTTTCCAGCCGACGACCGCGAAGATCCGCTTCGAGGCCCGGCCGGTCACCATCGCGTCCTGGCGCAAGAACAACAAGCCGGGAACCAGGGCCGGTTACTACATGCACCTGCGGATGTACGACGTGCGGGTGGGCGGTCAGCCCTTGGACGTGGGCCGCGAGTGCCGCACCGCCCGGCCCGTCGACGTACAGCTCGAAGGCGACTACGAGGTGCTCACCGGCGGGGTCCTCAAGGGCCATATCGACATCCCGCCCTTCTCCGGGTGCGGAGTCGGCGAGGACCTCGACCCGCTGCTCACCGCGTCCGTGTCGGGCCCGGACAACTACATCGAGATCAACCAGGGGCCGATCTGCACGGCGCCATGCAAGCCGGACGTACCGGCACTGCCCAAGTAGGGGAGGTGTGATGGGGATCGAAGTCGTCGTCGAAGGCCTGACCAAGTCCTTCGGCAGGCAGACCATCTGGCAGGACGTGTCGCTCACGCTGCCGGCCGGTGAGGTGAGCGTGCTGCTCGGCCCGTCCGGCACCGGCAAGACCGTCTTTCTCAAGTCGCTGATCGGACTGCTCAAACCGGACCGCGGCCGGGTCATCGTGGACGGCGTCGACATGGCGAACAGCCCGGAGCGGGACATCTACGAGACCCGGAAGCTGTTCGGGATGATGTTCCAGGACGGTGCCCTGTTCGGCTCCATGAACCTCTTCGACAACGTCGCCTTCCCGCTGCGCGAGCACACCAAGAAGAAAGAGGGCGAGATCCGCCGCATCGTCATGGAGCGGCTCGACATGGTCGGACTCGTGGGCGCCGAGGGCAAGTTGCCCGGCGAGATATCCGGCGGCATGCGCAAACGCGCCGGCCTCGCCCGTGCCCTCGTCCTCGATCCGCAGATCATCCTGTGCGACGAGCCGGACTCCGGACTCGACCCGGTACGCACCGCCTATCTCTCCCAGGACCTGATCAACCTCAACGCGCAGCTCGACGCCACCATGCTGATCGTCACGCACAACTTGGACATCGCGTCCACCGTGCCCGACAACATGGGGATGCTCTTCCGCCGCAACCTCGTCACCTTCGGCCCGCGCGAAGTGCTGCTCACCAGCGACGAACCGGTGGTCTCGCAGTTCCTCGCGGCCCGCAGGGCCGGGCCCATCGGGATGTCCGAGGAGAAGGACGAGGCCACCATGGAGCGGGAGCTGCGCGAGGGCACCGGACCCGAGGGCTTCGGCACCCGGCCGATCGTGCCGCAGCTGGAGCCGTCCCCGGGGATGCCGCCGCGCCAGGCCGTGCGCCGCCGTACCCTGCGCGTCCTGCGCATGCTCGACCAACTGCCGCCCGCCGCCCGCCAGGAGATAGAGGCCAGCCTGCTCGGCGCCAGAACCTCGGCGCAGGGCACCCCGGGAGGCCGCCCGTGAGCGCCCCCACCCAGCGGCTGCCGCAGCAGCCGGGACCACCGCCGGGGCCGGGCCGTGCCAAGCCGTCGCGGCGCCGCGGCGGCAAGCCGGTGCGCTGGCTGTGGCCGCTGCGGGAGGCCGGAAAGCTGTTCGCGCTCGGCCTCGAAGTGGCGCGGGCGATCTTCCGGCGCCCCTTCCAACTGCGGGAATTCCTCGACCAGTTCTGGTTCATCGCCAGCGTCACCATCCTGCCCGCCGCGCTCGTGTCGATCCCCTTCGGCGCGGTCATCGCCCTGCAGGTCGGCTCGCTCGCCCAGCAGATCGGCGCCCAGTCCTTCACCGGCGGCGCCAGCGTCCTGGTCAATATCCAGCAGGCGAGCCCGATGATCGTGGCCCTGCTCATCGCGGGCGCCGCGGGCTCCGCGATCTGCGCCGACCTCGGCTCGCGCACCATCCGTGAAGAGCTGGACGCCATGCGCGTGATGGGCATATCGCCGGTCCAACGCCTCGTCGTCCCACGGGTGCTGGCGACCATGTGCGTGGCGGTCCTGCTCAACGGCCTGGTCTCGGTGGTCGGCGTGCTCGGCGGCTACTTCTTCAACGTCCTGATGCAGGACGGCACCCCGGGCGCGTATCTCGCGAGTTTCTCCGCGCTCGCCCAGCTGCCCGACCTCTACATCTCCGAGTTCAAGGCGCTGCTCTTCGGGTTCATCGCCGGGGTCGTCGCCGCCTACCGGGGCCTGAACCCCAAGGGCGGGCCGAAAGGCGTGGGCGACGCCGTGAACCAGTCCGTCGTCCTGACCTTCCTGCTCCTGTTCATGGTCAACGCCGCGCTCACCGGGATCTACATCCAGGTCGTCCCGCCGAAGGGAGGCTGAGCGCGCCATGGCCCTCACCAAACCCCTCGGGGACCGGCTCGCCGACCGGCTCTTCGGCTGGCTCGACCGGCCCGGCGAGATGCTGGCGTTCTATGGCCGCGCGCTGGTGTGGATCCCGCGCGCGATCCGCCGCTACTTCAAGGAGATCCAGCGCCTCCTCGCCGAAGTCGCCTTCGGCAGCGGCGGGTTGAGCGTCATCGGCGGGACCGTCGGTGTGATGGTCGCGATGACCGTGTTCACGGGTGTCGTCGTCGGCATCCAGGGGCACGCCGCGCTGAACCAGATCGGCACCGCGGCGTTCACCGGGTTCGTGTCCGCGTACTTCAACACCCGCGAGATCGCCCCGCTGGTGGCGGGGCTCGCGCTGTCCGCCACGGTCGGTGCGGGGTTCACCGCGCAGCTCGGCGCGATGCGGATCAACGAAGAGGTCGACGCACTCGAAGGCATGGGCATCCGCTCCATGCCGTACCTGGTGACCAGCCGTATCGTCGCGGGAGCCGTCGCGATCATCCCGCTCTACGGCATCGGCCTCGCCAGCTCCTACCTGGCGTCGCGGATGGTGACGATCCTGGTCAGCGGGCAGTCGGCGGGCACGTACGACCACTACTTCAATCTGTTCCTGTCGCCGTCCGACGTCGTCCTGTCCTTCCTCAAAGTGCTGATCTTCAGCGTGCTCGTGATCCTCGTGCACTGCTACTACGGCTTCCACGCACAGGGCGGGCCCGCCGGGGTGGGCGTCGCGGTCGGCCGTTCCGTACGGAACGCGATCGTGCTGATCAGCGTCACGGACTTCTTTCTGTCCCTGGCGATCTGGGGAGCGACGACCACGGTGAAGGTGGCGGGCTGAGCATGCGTCACGACGTCCCGAAGGTGGCCAGATGAGCACGCTCACGCTCCGGCAGCCGGAGCAGCCGGGTCCTGCCCCGCAGCCCCGGGCGCCGAAGGTCCGAAGGCCCGGCGAGTCGCGAACGCGGCGTCGCCTCGCGGGAGTTGTCCTGCTGCTCGTGCCGGCGCTGCTCGTGTGGCTGTCGATCGCCGTGTACGAGAAGGAGTTCACGTACGAGCCGACCGTCACCGTGCTCACGTCCAGCGCGGGCAACGAGATGCACCGCGGAGCCGAGGTGAAGATGCGGGGCGTCGTCATCGGCCAGGTGCGCGACATCAGCGCCGACGGCACCGGGGCCCGGCTCACCCTCGCCATCAAACCGGACCGGATCGGCGCGATCCCCGCGGACGTCACCGCGCAGATGCTGCCGACCACGCTCTTCGGGCAGCGCTACGTCGCGCTCGTCGCCCCGCCCGGCACCTCGTCCACACGGGCGCTCGCCGCGGGCGGAGTCATCCCGCAGGACCGTACGAAGAACGCCGTCGAGCTGGAGCAGGTCCTCGACAACGTCCTGCCCACGCTCACCGCCGTACAGCCCGACAAGCTCTCCGCCACCCTCTCCGCCGTCTCGCAGGCACTCGAAGGCCGCGGCGGCGAGATCGGCGACAGCATCGTCACCCTTGAGCGCTATCTCAAGAAGGCCAACCCCCAACTGCCCGCGTTCAACCGGGACATCACCCAGCTGGTGAAGGTCGCCAAGGCGTACGGCGACGCCGCGCCCGATGTCGTCCAGGCCCTCGCCGACTTCTCCACCACCAGCCGCACCCTCGCCGAACAGCGCGCCGGACTCTCCACCATGTACGGGGCGACCACCGCGACTTCGCGTGATCTGACGACGTTCCTGCGGCAGAACAAGGACAACATCATCCGGCTCAGTGCCAGCGGCCGGCCCACCCTCGAACTCCTCGGCCGGTACGCCCCGTCGTTCCCCTGCACCCTGAAGACCCTCGCCGACTTCGTACCCGCCATGGACCGGGCCCTGGGCAAGGGCACCGACAAGCCCGGTATGCACGTCAACGTCAAGTCCGTGCCGTCGCTCGGCAAGTACGTGCCGGGACGCGACACCCCCCGCTACGACTCGGGCGGCGGACCGCGCTGTTACGGCGTGCCCTACGGCACCCGCGCCGCGTCCCTGCGCCAGGGGTCCCTCGGGCTGCCCAACTCGCCCCAGGAGAACCAGCTCGTCACGGAGCTGATGGCACCCGCAGCGAAGAAGGCACCCGCCGATCTGCCCGACTGGAGCAGCGTCCTCGCGGGTCCGGTCCTGCGCGGCACGGAGGTGAAGCTGAAGTGAGCGTCTCCACCGGCCGCTCCCTGCGCGGCCCCCTGGTGAAGTCCCTGATCTTCGTGGTGGTCACCGCCCTCGCCACCACCGTGCTCGCGTTCAGCATCGCGGGCGGCGGCACCGGTGACACCAGCGGCTACCGGGCCCGGTTCAGCGACACCACCGGGCTGATCGAGGGCGACAGCGTCCGTGTCGCCGGTGTCAAGATCGGCCAGGTCGAGTCCATCCGGGTCGTGGACCGGCGGATCGCCGAAGTCCACTTCACCGTCGACGAGGGCCGTGAACTGCCCGCTTCGACACGCGCGTCCATCAAGTACCTGAACATGGTGGGCCAGCGCTTCGTCGACCTGGAGCGCGGCACAGGACCGGTGGACGCGGTCCTCGACCCCGGCGCGACCATCCCGCTGTCGCGCACCACCCCCGCACTCGACCTCACCCAGCTCTTCAACGGCTTCCGGCCGCTGTTCGAAGGCCTCTCGCCCAAGGACACCAATGAACTCGCCGGGTCCCTCGTGCAGGTCCTCCAGGGTGAGGGCGGCACCGTCGACAGCCTCCTGAAGCACGTCGGTTCGCTGACCACCACGGTCGGCAAGAAGGACCAGGTCATCAGCAAGGTCATCAAGAATCTGAACACCGTCGTGGAGACCGTCAACGACCGCGAGGACAGCTTCGACGACCTCGTCTCCACCCTCGAAGCGCTCGTCAAGGGCTTCGCCAAGGACCGGCAGCCCATCGGTGCCGCGGTCGAGGCGATGGGTGAGCTGTCCACCAGCACCGCAGGCCTCCTGCAGGAGGGCCGCGAACCCCTCAAGCAGGACATCCGCCACCTCGGGCGGCTCTCCTCCAACCTGTCGGCGAGCAGCGCCCAGCTGGAGTCCTTCCTGCGCAGGACGCCCGCCAAGATGCAGGCGCTCGGCCGCCTCGCGTCCTACGGATCCTGGTTCAACCTCTACCTCTGCGAGGCGAAGGTGTCAGGCCTGAGCATGTCGGACGGCAGCAAGCCGCCCACCGGCATTCCGGTCACCGCCGGGAGGTGCCGCTGATGAGCCCCCTGATCCGGCGCGGTACTCCGCGCGGTGCCCCGCGCGGCCACGGAAGGGCGCGACTGCTGCTGCGGCGGCTGCCAAGGCCCAGACCCGTACGGGAGCGCAACCCCGTCCTCATCGGCATCGCCGGGATCCTGGCGATCGCGCTCCTCGGGCTCGGCGCGTACAACGCCGACTCGCTGCCCGTCGTCGGCAGCGGCGGCACCACCTACAGCGCCGACTTCAGCGAGGCCGCGGGCATCGAGACCCGAGACGAGGTGCGGATCGCCGGGGTCAAGGTCGGCGAGGTCACCGATGTCGCCCTCGACGGCGCCAAGGTGAAGGTCGACTTCAAGGTCGCCGACGCCTGGGTGGGCGACGCCAGCACCGTCGCGATCGGTATCCGCACCCTGCTCGGCGAGAAGTATCTGGCCCTCGACCCGCTCGGCTCGGGCGAGCAGGACCCGGGGCGGCGCATCCCCCTCGCCCGCACGACCTCCCCGTACGACGTCACGCAGGCCTTTGAAGGGCTCGGCAGGACGGTGGGTGAGCTGGACACCGAACAGCTGGCGAAGAGCTTCCAGACGATCTCGGACACGTTCAAGGACAGCCCCGACGATGTGAAGACCACGGTCGAAGGGCTCTCCGCGATCTCCCGTGTCGTCTCCGAGCGCGACGACGAACTGGCCGAACTCCTGCGCGGAAGCCGGGCGTTGACCAAGACACTGCACACCAAGAAGTCCAGCTTCGAGACGCTCCTCGACGACGGCTCCGCGCTGCTCGGCGAGATCGAGAAGCGCCGCGACGCGATCCACGCCCTGCTGCGCGGCACCCGCAACCTGGGCACCCAGCTCTCCGCGGTCGTCCGCGACAACCAGGGACAGCTCAAGCCCACCCTGGACGCGCTCCGCCGGGTCACCACCGTGCTGCAGAAGAACCGCAAGAGCCTCGACAAGACCCTGGAACTGGCCGGCCCGTACTACCGCCTGATCGGCAACACCCTCGGCAACGGCCGCTGGTTCGACGGCTACCTGTGCGGACTCGTCCCCAAGAACTACCTGCCCGATGGCACACCGCCCGCCAAGGGCTGTATGCCGCCGAGGCGAGGAGGTACCTCGTGATGCGCCGGCTGTTGGTCTTCGCGGTCGCCCTCACCGTGATCGGGGGACTGTCCTGGGCCGGGAGCAGTCTCGCCGGCGGATCGGGGGCGCGGCATCTGACCGCCTACTTCGACCGGACCGTCGGCGTGTACGGCGGCTCCGACCTGCGGGTGCTCGGTGTGAAGGTCGGCACCGTGGACGCCGTACGCCCCGCCGGCCGCCGGGTCAGGGTCGAACTCACCCTGGACGAGGGCCACAAGGTGCCCGCCGGGGCGCGCGCCGTGATCGTCGCGCCCAGCGTCGTCTCCGACCGCTACATCCAGCTCACCCCGGCCTACACCGGCGGCGCCGAGATGAGCGACGGCACCGTCATCCCCAAGTCGCGTACCGCCGCGCCCCTGGAGATCGACCAGCTCTACGACTCCGTCAGCGACCTGACCGAGGCACTCGGGCCGAACGGCGCCAACGCCGACGGCGCCCTGTCGGGACTCCTCGACACCGGCGCGAAGAACCTCGACGGCAACGGCGAGGCCATGGGCCGGACCGTCGGCGACCTCGGCAAGGCCGCCAAGACCCTCGGCGACAGCAGCGACGAACTCTTCGACACCCTCACCTACTTGCAGTCCTTCACCTCGATGCTGAAGAAGAAGGACAAGTCGGTGCGCACCGCGCAGGAGCGGATCGCCGAAGTCGCCGGGTTCCTCGGCGAGGACAAGGAGAACCTCGGCGGCGCCCTGAAAGAACTCGGCACCGCGCTCGGCCAGGTCAAGACCTTCATCCGGGACAACCGCGGCGCCCTCAAGGAGAACGTCACCGCGCTCGCCGACCTCACCCAGGTGCTCGTCGACCAGCGCCACTCCCTGGCCGAGACCCTCGACACGGCGCCCCTGGCCACCGGCAACGCCCTCAAGGCGTACGACCCGGCGCACCGCACCCTCGACACCCGCGCCAACATCAGGGAACTCGCAGGGCTGCCCCTGCCGGCCGTCGGCGGCGCCTATCAGGAGGGCGGACGATGAGCAGGCCCCGCACCCGCAGCCGGCGCCGCACGGCGGGCACCGCCACCGCCTGGATCGCGCTGTTCGCCGGGTTCGCCGTCATCCTCGGCAGCTGTGACGCGCCCGCCGTCAAGGGCATCGAGTCGCTGCCGCTGCCCGGCGGCGCCGACCTCGGCGCACACCCCTACACGGTCACCGCCCGGTTCAAGGACGTCCTCAGCCTCGTCCCGCAGTCCTCGGTGAAGGTCAACGACGTGTCCGTGGGCCGCGTGACGGACATCGAACTGCAGCCCGCGGACTGGTCGGCGAAGGTGACGATGAAGGTCAACGGCGATGTCCGGCTGCCCGCCAACGCCTCCGCACGGCTGGAGCAGTCCAGCCTCCTCGGCGAGAAGTACATCCAGCTCGCCGCGCCCGCGCAGAACGCCGCGGCCGACCGCCTGGAGGACGGCGCGACGATCCCCGCCGAGCGCACCGACCGCAACCCCGAGGTCGAAGAGGTCTTCGGCGCCCTGTCCCTGGTCCTCAACGGCGGCGGCGTCAACCAGCTCAAGACCATCACCAAGGAACTCAACAAGGCCATCGGCGGCAAGGAAGGCAACGTCAAGGCGCTGTTCCGGCGCCTGGACACCCTCGCCACCTCCCTCGACGGAAACAAGGAGAACATCACCAGAGCCCTCGACGGCATCGACCGGCTCTCCGCCCGCCTGGCCACCCGCAAGCAGCAGATCGGCACGTTCCTCAAGGACCTCAGCCCCGGCTTGAAGGTCCTCGAAGAACAGCGCGGCTCCCTGCTGACCATGCTGCGCGCCCTCGACCGGCTCTCCGGCGTCGCCGTGTCCACCGTGAACCGCAGCAAGGACGACATGGTCGCCGACCTGAAGGCCCTCGCGCCCACGCTCAAGGCGCTCGCCGACTCCGGCTCCAACCTGCCCCAGTCGCTTCAGGTCCTGATGACGTACCCGTTCACGGACGAGGTCCTGCGCGGCATCAAGGGCGACTACCTCAACGTCTATCTGAACGTCACCGCGCCGAACGGCACCGTCCTCGTGCCGCCCCGCAAGGGCACGGCCGGCACGGCCTCCGCCCCCCGGTCCGGGGCCTCCGCCGCACAGTCCGGCGCCCCGCTCGCCCTGCCCCCGGTCCAGGAAGGCGGCCGCTGATGCTCACCATGGGAATCCGCCTCAAGAACCTCGCGTTCCTCGCCATCGGCGCCGTCGTCCTCGCGTTCATCGGCGTGCGCTACGCCGAACTCGGCCCCCTCGTGGGCTTCCGCGACCACTACGTCGTACGCGTACAACTGGCCGAGACCGGCGGCCTGTTCACCCACTCCAACGTGACATACCGGGGCGTGTCCGTGGGCCGGGTCGGACCCGTCGAGCTCACCGACGACGGCGTCGAGGCGCAGCTGCGGATCAAGGACTCGGCGCCGGCCATCCCCGCCGACCTGGAGGCCCATGTCGCCAACCTGTCGGCGGTCGGCGAGCAGTACGTCGACCTGCGGCCGCGCCGCGACGACGGGCCGCGCCTCAAGGACGGCTCGGTCATCCGCGCGGCGCACACCCGCACACCCGCCCCGGTCACCCGCGTCCTCGGCAGTGTCGACTCCATGGCGAAGTCCGTGCCGACCGAGTCGCTGCGGATCGTCGTCGACGAGTTCGGCAAGGCCTTCCAGGGCCACGGCGACGACCTCGAAGCGCTCGTCGAGAGCGGCAGTGCCTTCATCGAGGCCGCCGACAAGAGCCTGCCCGCCACCAACCGGCTGATCCAGGACAGCGAGACCGTCCTGCGCACCCAGGCCGAAGAGGCGAAGGCGCTGCGGAAGTTCGCGACCGGCGCCGCCGACCTCGCCGAGGCCCTCAAGGGCTCCGACACCGACCTGCGCAGGATCATCGCCCAGGCGCCCGGGGCCGTCACGCAGGTCAGTGCCCTGCTCAAGGACCTCGACCCGCAGATCAGCGTCCTCATCGCCAATCTCCTCACCACCTCCGAGATCGCCGTGACCCGGCAGCGCGGCACCGAGGAGTTCCTCGTCAAGGTGCCCGCCGTGGCCGCCGCCGGCGCCTCCACGGTCAGCGGCCGCGGCATCACGATGGGCATGGCCGTCACGTTCTTCGAACCGCTGCCCTGCACCGCGGGATACGGCGGCACGCGCTACCGCAACGGCCTCGACCTCGGCACGCCCCCGCCCCTCAACACCCGGGCCAGGTGCGCCGCTTCACCGGGCAGCGGCGTCAACGTCCGCGGCTCGGCGAACGCACCGCGCGGCGGTGCCGTGCCCGAGCCCGCGCGGCCCGGCTCGCGCGGCGGGGCGTCCGGTGGCGGCAACGGCATGCCGGGGGCGCTCGGCCTGCCGGGGGTCGACACCCCGGAAGGCGGCGTGAGCACGCTCCTCGGCGGCCGGTCATGAGCCGCGCCGCCGCCCGGACCCGTGCGGCCGCCCGGACCCGTGGCGAGTCCGGGGCCCATGGTGAGTCCGGGTCCCATGGCGGACCCCGGAACCGTGGCGAGTCCCGGTCCCACGGCGGGCCCCGGAACCGTGGCGGGCTCCTCGTCCGGCTGATCGCCGTCGTCGCGCTGCTCCTGTGCGGATACGCCGGGCTCGCCTACTGGCAGGCGTCCCACGACGACTCCCTCTCCTACGGCCGGGAACGGGACGCCGTACTCGCCGCGGGCCGAGACCGTATCGCCCGGCTCAGCACCATCGACGCGGGCGATGTGGACCGGGGCCTGCGCCGCTGGCAGGACGCCGCCACCGGGCCGCTGCACGAGGAACTGGCCCGCACCCGTGCCGCCAGCGCCAAGGCCCTGCGCGCCTCGGGCACCAGCGCCCGCGCCACCGTCACCGACGCCGCGGTCACCGAACTCGACCCCCGCGCGGGCACCGCCCAGCTGATCGTGACCGTCCGCGTCGAACTCACCCCGCGCGACGGTGAACCGAGCACCGACCGCAAACGCTTCGAGGCCGAGCTGAGCCGCACCCCGCAGGGCTGGAAGGTGCAGTCCCTGACCGCCCTGACGGTGGGCGGCGCGGCGGACGAAGAGAAGAAGGCGAGCAAGTAAGTGGCCAGTGTCCAGGAGCAGTTGACGCCCGACGCGGCGGACGCCCCCGCGGGCTCCGGGCAGCACCGGGTGCCGCGCGGACGCCGTCGTACCACCCTCGTCCTCACCGTCGGCCTGACCGTCGCCCTGCTGCTCGCCGCCGCCGGACTCGGCCTGCGCACCTGGCAGTTGCGCACCGAACCGGCCACCGGAAACCGGGCGCTCACCGACGCGGCCGCCACCGAACAGGTCGCCGTGGCGGTCGGCGACGCCCTGACCCGGGTCTTCTCGTACACCCCGGAGAACACCGAAGCCACCCGGCAGGCCGCGGCGGAGCTGCTCGCGGGCAAGGCGGCCACCCAGTACGAGGCGCTGTTCGGGCAGGTCGCCGAGCGGGCGGGGGAGCAGCGGCTCACCCTGACCAGCCATGTCGTCCGCACCGGAGTCACCCGGCTCACCGGCCGCGAGGCCCGGCTCCTCGTCTTCCTCGACCAGGTCGCCGAACGCAAGGGCGGCAAGCCCGCCGAGGCGGCCGCCCAGCTGTCGGTGACCGCCCGTCTCCAGGGCGGTACCTGGCGCATCACCGAGCTGAAGTCCCGCTGAGGGCCTCCTGTTCGGACTGTTCGGAGCACGCACAAGACCTGTGGAGGAAGCATGAGGCTACGGAAGGGCAGGCCAGGACCCCTGCTGAGCTGTGCGCTCGCGCTGAGCGGCGCGAGCCTCGTGGCCGCCGCGTGGACCGGTACGTCCTGGTACGCCGCGGCCCACGACGAGCGCGCCTCCTACGCCGCCCTGCGCGACCAGGTGCTCGCCGCGGGCGAACAGGGCGCCCAGAACCTGAACACCCTCGACCACCGCGCGCTCGACCGCGACCTCGACACCTGGGGCGAGTCCACCGCCGGCGAGCTGCACACCCAAGTGACCGAAGGGCGCGAGGAGTTCGCCCGGCAGATCCGCGAGGCCAGGACCGTCACCACCGCCAAGGTGCTGTCCGGCGCCGTCACCGAACTCGACTCCCGCGCGGGCCGCGCGAAGGTACTCGTCGCCCTGCGGATCACGGTGACCGCGCCCAAGTCCGAGCCGAGCGCGAAGGAGAGCCGGCTGCTCGGCGAGGTCACCCGCACCGGCGGCGGCTGGAAACTCAGTGCCCTCGGCGAGGCCCCCGTCGGCTACTCCACCGGCACCGCCGGCGAGTGAGAGGACCGTCCGTCCATGTCGACCACCAAGCACCTCATCAACCGGCAACGACGCCTCGCGGAACGCGAACGGGCCCCGGAGGCGACGCGTGAACCTGTCGCCCAGGGCGTACGGGAGCACCGAGCCGAACCCGTCGCAGGGGAGCGGCCTCCCGAGCTCGCCGAGCGGAAGCGCCCTTCCGGGTCCGCCGAACGGAAGCGCCCTTCCGGGCCCGCGGAACGGAAGCGCCCTTCCGGGCCCGCGGAACGGAAGCGCCCTTCCGAGCCCGTCGTACGGGAGGAGTCCTCGCCCGCCGCGGAACGCACCCGGCTCCGCACCCCGCTCCGCGCCCGCCTCCCGCTGTTCCTCGCCGTCCTCACCGTCCTCCTCGGGGCCTTCGCCGCCTACGCCGGTACGCGCGCCGCCGAGCTGCGGGACGCCTCGCCCGCGCGGAACGCGGCCCTCGCGGACACGGCCCGTACGAGCGAGGTCAAGGGCGCCGTCGGCAAGGCGGTCGACGCCCTCTTCTCGTACGACTACGCCGAACCCGGCCGCACCGACCGCGCGGCCGCCGAACTCCTCACCGGCAAAGCGGTCGACCGGCACCGCGAGCTGCTCGCCACCGTGAAGAAGCAGGCGGCCGAGGACAAGCTCGTCCTCACCACGACCGTCACGGACAGCGGCGTCGAACTCCTCGACGGCGACCGGGCCCGCGTCCTGGTCTTCGCCGATCAGCGCAGCACCCGTACCGCCGAGAAGGGCGACACGACGCACGCCGCGGCGATGCTCGCCGTGCAGGCGGTCCACAAGGACGGCCGCTGGCAGCTCGCGGACATCGACACCTTCACCCGGTGAAACCCCTTCCGCCCTGGCCCTGAGGAGCACGTCATGCGCACACGTACGGGAGTCAGGCTCGCCGTGCCCACCGCCCTGGCCGCCACCGCGCTCACCGCATGCGGCGACGGAACCGACGGCCCCGGCGGGCCCTCCCGGCAGCAGATCGCCTGGGCCGAGGAGTTCTGCGCGAACGTCGGCGCCGGCGGCGCCGGTCTCGAGGTGCCGGACGTGCGCGGCGCGCGGCCCGCCACGGCACAGTCCGACATCGCCGCGTTCCTCGACGCACTCGCCAAGCGGCTCGACGCCCTCGGGGTGAAGCTGCAGTCGCAGGGAGCGCCGCCGGTCGAGGGCGGCAAGGCCGCGTACACCGAGGCCATGGCCGATCTGGTGGAGACGAAGCGGGCTCTGGCCGACTCACAGGTGGTGCTCAGGGAGTCCACGGTCAAGGACGCCGCTTCGCTGCGCAGCGCCCTGCGCAAGTCGGGCGCGGGGCTGCGCGGGCTCACCTCGTACGCCGGGCCCGCGCAGGCGCTCCAGCGCAACCGTGAGCTGCGGCCCGCCTTCGACGAGGCGGACTCCTGCCGGGTCATCGGCCGGGCCGGGCCCTCCGCCCCGGACGCCCGGAAGTAGAGAGGCGTATCCCCATGGGTGCCGCTGACGCCGAACCCGGACCTCTCGCACGGAGCCTGGTGGCCGCCGTGGCCGCGGTCGTGGCCGTCGCGGTGCTCGCGCACCTCGCCGTCCTGCTGGTCTTCAACGCCCCGCGGAACGCGATCAGCGCCCGCCACGGCGACACCATCAACGCCTATGTGCACCCCGAACTCTCGCAGAACTGGAAGGTGTTCGCGCCCAACCCCATGCGCCGCAACCTCGACCTCCTGGGGCGTGCCGAGGTGCGCGGACCGGACGGCGCGGTGACCACCACCCGCTGGCGTGACCTGACCGCCGAGGACCTCGACGCGCTGCGCGGTTCGGTCTTCCCCAGCGTCTCCGTGGAGCAGTTCCGGCAGGCCTGGACCGACTTCATCGCCCACCGCACCTCTGAGGGCGCGCCCCTCGGAGTGCGGGGCGACGTGTCGGAGCGGCTCATCACCCGCCTCGCGGTGCGCAGACTCGCCCCCGAAGTGCCGGGCGGGGGACGCGTCGTACGCATCCAGCTGCGTGAGGTCTCCCGGCCCCTCGCTCCGCCCGCCTGGCAGCCGCAGCGGAACACCGCCCCCACCCACCGGGACTTCCCATGGATCGAGGCAGGCCGCCCGTGACCGCGCAGAGCCCCGTGACCACCGGGTCGCCCGCGACCGCCGGACCGCCAGGGACCGCCGGATCGGCCGGGACCACCGGGCCGCCCGGGACCACCGGGTCGCTGCTCGACCGTGTCTCGTGCGCGCCTCTCGCGCCGTACCAGAGTGCCGTCGTACGTATCGGGATCGCCGCCACCTGGCTGTTCTTCCTGCTCCGGCACTGGCCCGAACGACACGCCCTGTACGGCCCGGACGCCCCCTGGAGCCAGGAACTCCTCAACGCCTCCCGCGCGGCGCCGGGCGCGGACGGCTTCTGCGCGCTGCTCTGGTCGGACAGCGGGCTGTGGCTGGAGATCTTCTACGGTGTGGCTGTCGTGTCCGCCCTGGCGATGCTGCTCGGCCTGCGCACCCGCACGGCCACCGTTCTCGTCGCCCTGTGCATGATGTCGCTGCACCACCGGAACGAGTTCGTCACCAACGCCGGAGACCGTGTCTTCCATCTGGTCGCGCTGTACCTGGTGTTCACGCGGTGCGCGGCGGTCTGGTCCCTGGACGCCCGCCGGGCCCGCAAGGAGCGGCCCCAGGGTTCGTGGGCCGCCCGGGATCCGGCCGGGATGGTCCTATGGGTGCTGCTCGGCGCCGCGCTCGGCCACCTCGCCGTGCAGCAACTGATCACTCTCGCCTGGGTGTTGGCCCTCGGAGCGGTGTGGGTGGCGCACGCGGTGGCGTGGGCTCTGCGCGTCCTCGCACCCCCGCAGCCGCGCGCCACCGCCGACCGTATGGCCAACGTCCTGCACGCCGGAGGGCTCGGCGCCCTCATGGCCCAGGTGTGCGTCGTCTACGCCAGCGCCGGCTGGTGGAAGATCACCGGAACGACCTGGCAGGACGGCACCGCGGTGCACTATCCGCTCGGCATCGACTTCCTGTCCCCGTGGCCCGAGCTGTCCCAGGCCCTGGCCGGGCAGCAGGCCCTGGTGCTTCTCCTCACCTACGGCACGGTCGTGGTGCAGGTCGCGTTCCCCTTCGCCCTGCTCAACCGGCACGCCAAGAATGTGCTGCTCGTCCTCATGGCCGCCGAACACCTCGGCATCGCCGTCCTGATGGGCCTGCCGTACTTCTCCCTGGTGATGCTCTCCGCCGACGCGGTGTTCCTGCCGACGGTCCTCCTGGTCCGGGGTTCGAAGATGACAAGCAACCGCCCCGAATTCGTACCGCAGGAACAAAATTCCACGGGTGTTCCGGAGGCGCCCGAACCGGACCTTGTTGCGCCGTCAACACACAACTAACGTGCCCGCGCCGGTATCGCTGAGAAGGAGTCAGAGAAATGTTCCGACGTTTGGTCACCGTAATCGCCGTGTCTGCCGTCATCGGAATTGCGGTGACCGGCTGTGGCTCATCCGATGCCGAGGAACCAGGCCCTGAGGTCGCCTGGGCCGGGCAGGTGTGCGACGACATGAAGAAGAATGGCGCGAAGGTCCAGCTGCCCGAATCCCAGGCGCCGGACCCCGCCAAGGCGAAGCAGCAGATGGTGGATTTCTTCGGCGATGTCGTCACCCAGTTGGGGAGCCTGGAGAAGGACCTCAAGAAATCCGGTCCGCCGCCGGTCGACGCCGCGAAGGCCGACTATGCACGGGCCATGAAGGAACTGGGCGGCGCCAAGCAGGCGTTGGACGATTCCCGGGTGAGTCTGCAGGAGCAGAAGGTCACCGATCAGGCGTCGCTGAACAAGGCCCTGCAGCAGGCGGGGCAGGACATGGCCGCATACGGAAAGTACGACGGCCCGGCAGCGGAACTCGCCAAGAACGCGGCCCTGCAGAACGCCTTCGCCAGCGTCCCGAACTGTTCGGACCTGGTGAAGAGCGCCTCCGGTCCGGTCCCGAGGAGCTGAGGCTCCGATGCCGGTGAGAGGGGAGCCCGGGCCGGGGACACCACCGGCCGGAGAAGAGTCCGTGGCGCTCCGGAGAATCACCGCTGCCGCGGCCGCCGTCATCGCGTTCGCCGGTCTGGCGCACCTCGGCGTCACGTTCCTGCACGTCGCCCCCGACAACGCGGTGAGCAGGAAGTACAGCGCCGAGATCAGGGACTACATGGAGCCGGAGTTCGAGCAGGGCTGGAATCTGTTCGCGCCGGACCCGCCCCGGTCCGACACCCGGCTGTACGCGCGCGCCAGGCTCTCCTCGCCCGGCGGTGGCGCCGAGACCACCCACTGGATCGACATCGGCGTGGACGAACTGAACGAACTGACCGGCAACGTGCTGCCCAGCCATAAGCGCTTCATGCTCCGCAAGGCCTGGTACCTCCTGCTGAAGACACACGACAGCGAGGGGCGGTCGAGCGGCCGGGCGGGCGTCGACACCCAGGAGTTCATGACCCGCCTGGCCATGATGCATCTCTCCGACGACGTGGACAGCGCCCGCGTGCGCCACGTCCAGGTCCGCGCCGAGACCAGGCCGCTGCCGCGCCCCCGCTGGGAGCGGCAGACGGCCGTCGGGCGCCCCGCCGTCACGGTCTTCCCCTGGTGGCCCGCGAGCCGGGCCGACCTGCCGGACGGTGGTGAACGGTGAGCGGCCGGAGAGTCACGACCGCGCCCGGCCCCTGGCCCGCCAGACACCTGGCAACGGCCAGAAGCACCCTGTTCGCCCCCTACCAGACCGCGATCCTCCGTATCGGTGTGGCCGGCACCTATCTGCTGTGGCTCCTGGTCGAGTTCCCCGACCGCCGTGAGCTGTTCGGCCCCGACGGCCCGTGGAGCTGGGAACTGGTGAGCCGTTCGGTCGCCAGGGACGGGCACTTCAGCGTGCTCCTGTGGTCGGACAGCATGCTGTGGTTCGAGATCTGCTACGCGCTGTCGCTCGCCGTCATCGTGTGCATGCTGCTCGGCTGGCGGACGCGGGCGACCGGTGTGCTCTTCGTGATCGTCGTGCTGTCGTTCACCAACCGCAACGACTTCGCCATGAACGCGGGCAACAACATCCTGCGCCTGATGGCCCTTTACCTGCTCTTCGCCCGCTGCAGCCACGTGTGGTCGCTCGACGCCCGCAGAGCAGGCAGACGGCGACGGGACGGGAAGGGACCGGCACGGGACCGCACGGGCCCCCTCCTGTGGTCGGCGCTCGGTGCGGCGCTCGTCCTCGTGACGGCGCTGTCCCGGCTGACCTGGGGCTGGGCGCTGTTCTTCTGGGGACTGTGGGCCGTACAGGGAATCTGGTGGTGGGCGGCGCGCAGGCCCGGAACCCCGCAGCGGGCCCTGGACATGATCACTCACCTGCTGCACAACGGGGCGGTGCTGATGATCATGGCTCAGGTCTGCCTCATCTACGCGACGGCCGGCTGGTACAAGGTGCAAGGCGAGCTCTGGCAGGACGGCACCGCCGTCTACTACTCGGCACAGCTGGAGTTCCTCAACGCCTGGCCCGCCCTGTCCGACCTGATGACGGCCAACAGTGTGGTGGTCCTGCTGCTCACCTACGGCACCGTCATGGTCCAAGTCGCCTTCCCCTTCAGCCTGTTGCGGCAGCGGGCGAAGAACGTGCTGCTCGTCCTGCTGATCGGGGAGCACATCGGCATCGGCGTCCTGATGGGCCTGCCGTACTTCTCCCTCGCCATGATCGCCGCGGATCTGGTCTTCCTGCCGACCCCGGCCGCGCTGTGGGCCGGCCGATGGGTGCTCCGGCTGCGCTCCCGGCTCCGGCCCGCCGCGCCGGGGGACCCGGAACCCGGGCGGAGCGCCGGCACCCGGACCCCGGCGGGCGTGGGCTGACCGGCCGAGGCGGCGGCGCCCCGCGGGGGGAGCGCCGCCGCCTCATTGGTGCTGTTCCGGTGGTCCGCAGCCCGGCGGATCCGCGGCCGCTTCTCAGCAGGTGGAGTCCGCGGGCTTGCCGGCGAAGCGGGCGGCGAGGTACTCCATGCCCGCGTCGTCGGCCGCCTGGATCAGCCGCAGATGATCGTGGACCGGCTTGTACTTCCCGGTGTCGTACGCCTTCCAGCTCAGCTTCACGCCCTGCTCGCAGTACGACTGCTGCAGCCTCTCGGCCTGTCCCGGCGGGACAAGGGCGTCCTTGGTGGCGTGGTACTGGAACACCGGAACCTTGATCTTGGTGTCGCTGCCGAGGCTGTTCTCGGTGTAGCGCGCGACCCACTTCTCGTCGGCGAGCGGATTCTTGGTGGTGAGGTTGTTGATGTTCTGGTTGCCGTAGTTGTTGATCAGCTCCACCGCGCAGACCTTGTCGGCGTAGTCGGCCAGCAGCGCCTTGCCCTTGTCGTTCATGGCGCTCGCGAGGTCGAGCTCCGCGTAGGCGTTGTCCAGGCCGACCAGACCGTAGAAGAGGAACCCGGAGCCGGGCTGCCCGTTCAGGTTGAGGGCCATGTCGACCATGTCCGCCGGGACACCGCCCGCGACGATGCCGGTGAGGTTCATCTCCGGTGCGTAGTCCGCCTTGAACTCGCCGGCCCACATCGCGGCGCCTCCGCCCTGGGAGTAGCCGCGGAAGGCGACCTTGGCGTCGGCGGACAGGCCGGAGCCCCGCAGCTTCTGCGCCGCGCGTACGGCGTCGATGAGGGCCGGGCCGAGGGACTTGCCGGTCATGTAGGTGGTCTTGGGCTTCGCGTGGTAGCCCTGGTAGTCGGGGATGGCGACCGCGTAGCCCGCCTTCAGCATCTTGTTGACGACCCACTGCTCGTACAGCGCACCCTTGGCGATCATGCGCGAGGGTGTGCAGCGGAACGCCGGCCCCTGGGTGCCGGGGCCCCAGCCGACGATGGGCGCCTTGGCGGGGTCACCCTCCCTGGGCACCATGACGGTGCCGGTGAGCGCCACCGGTTTGCCGTTCGCGTCCTTCGACACGTACTTGACCTGCCAGGTCTTCGCCAGCTTGCGTGCGGTCGGTGTGCCGGGCTCGACCTCTCGGGAGTCGATGACATCGCCCGGCTTCCCGGTCGGTGCGGAGCCCGGCGGGGTGTAGAAGTCGTCCGGCGGCAGATCACCGGCGGTGGCCTCGGGCGTCATGGCGTCCGGTATCAGAAGGCCCGCGGTGCCGACCGAGGCGGCTGCGAGGAGGGCAAGCGCGAGCCGTGCCCTTTTCGGCGGTTTCTTGTGCAACATCTCAGCTCCAGAGGGGAGTTCGAGGTCGGCCCGGCAACGCGCCCGGGGCTGGATGGGCGCTGCGGGAGTCCGGGTGGCCCGCGGTGAGAGTTCCGGGACAAGGCCGGTCTGGGAACCTACTGTTGGGTATCCAGGTGGGCAAGAAGTCTTCGCCCACTGCTTTTTGCGTTGCGAATTTTCTGAGTAAAGCGCGGAACGCCTTTGTCACCCGCGTCCAGGCCGTCACCGGTCGACGGTGCCACCGCGTATACACGCTCTTCGAAGTGAGCAGCAAGTGCGCTGAATTCATCACTTCAGAAGCAGTGCGGGCCATGATGAACCCCAGTCGTCGCATGCTCATCGCGCTTATAAATAAACGGGGTTGATGGCACATCGGGGCGGCCTGCTTGATGAAGCTATTGACCCTGCCGGATACCCGTCAGTAGTTTACCGACGCGAAACGTGGCCGTATCGGAACAAGAAACCGATGGAGCCGGCCATATGCCCCCCCATTCTTTTCCCCGCGAGCATCAGGGCCGGAAAGCTCGGACCACGGATTGACCGATTGGCCGGGAGGTGACGTGACACGGCGGGGGCGCAGCAGTGTTCGTGCACACCCACGCAACGCGAAAGGTAGCTCATGCGAGCCCATAGCAGGAGAAGCAGGGTGAAAGCCACCCTGGGTGCGGCGGTCGCAGCCGGTGTGGTGGCGACCTTCGTCACCACCCTCGGCGGTGGCGATTCGGCGTCGGCCGCGCCGGTGAAGCTCACGCAGACCTATGACTGCGTCTTCCCGATCATCAAGAACGACCCGATCGAAATCACCGTGGAAGGCGATGTGCCCACGGAGTTCCCGGTCGGCAAGACGGTGCCGGCGATGGACTTCTCGGGCCCCGCCAAGGTCAGTGCGCGGGCCGCTCAGGGAATGTCCGTCCTCGGTGGCAGGACCCTTGAGGGCAAGGCCACCGCGATCATCGACATCCAGTACCCGGGTGGCCCGCTCAAGGGCGTGCAGATCCCGGCCAAGGTCGACAAGGCCAACATCCCGGACCCGGCCGCGGCGTTCAATCTGAAGTGGGCGGGCAAGTCGCCCGCGGATCTGCTCACCTTCGAGAAGCCCGGTCCGGCGGAGATCCACGTCGTCGGTCTGAAGCTGCACAACCTGACCGTCAAGAACGAGGCCGGCGAGCCGGTCGAGCAGCTCAACGACTTCGACGCCCCTTGCAAGTTGAAGGAGGGCCAGAAGACGCTGCTGGCGAAGGGCGAGATCGTCGACGGCGGTGGCACGGACCCGACGGACGCCACGGACCCGACCGACGCGACGGACCCGACGGACGCCACCGACCCGACCGACGCGACGGACCCGACGGACGCCACGGACCCGACGGACGCGACGGACCCGACGGACGCGACGGACCCGACGGACGCGACCGATCCGACGGACGCCACGGACCCGACCGACGCGACGGACCCGACGGACGCCACGGACCCGACCGACGCGACCGATCCGACGGACGCCACGGACCCGACCGACGCGACGGACCCGACGGACGCCACGGATCCGACGGATCCCAATGAGCCGATCGCTCTGGCGTACGACTTGACGGGTAATTCGTTCATCAAGGCGGCCAATGGCAATGCGCCGTTGTCCGGTGGTATCGATGTCCGTTACGACCTGAGCTCGGGTAAGCATGATTCGAAGCTCGAACTGAAGGACACGACGGGCAAGTTCACCATCATGGGCTTCCTGCCGACGACCGCTGACATTCACTTCGACCAGAAGGGCAAGACCACTGGTTCGCTGGACACGAAGGGCAATCTGACTTCGAAGTCCGAGATGAATGTGACGCTGACCAGTGTGAAGGTCTTCGGTGGTCTGCCGATCGGTGGCGGTGAGAAGTGCACGACCTCCAAGCCCGCGACGATTGAGCTGGCCGGGACGGGCTTCCAGCCGTACAAGGGCGGCAAGCTCGCCACCAAGGACTACACGCTGCCCGCTCTCGATACCGCGAACTGCGGTTTCCTCGGCGGCATCATCAACACCTTCATGGCCGGTGCCGGCAACACCATCGACATGGACCTGAAGTACAAGAAGTGACCCGCTAGCGCATATCCGGTCCCTCGCCACCCCCAATGGCGGGGGGCCGACTTCTTCAGGTCAGAACCGGCGGACACCCCATCACAAGAAGGGCAGCCATGAAGGCGCGACGTATATCCCGGACCATTCCCAGGGGCAGGGAGCTCCTTGCCGCGGTGACTGCCGGCGGTCTGCTCGCCGGCCTGGCCGCCATCACGGGCGGCAGTTCGGCCGGCGCGGTTCCGGCCGATCTCACGCAGACGTATGAGTGTGTGTTCCCGCTGATCGAGGAGCAGCCGCTGAAGGTGGTCATTTCCGCCGACCTGCCGGACCGCGTCGCGGTCGGAGAGCCGGTTCCCGCATTCGACGTCACGTCGGTCGCCACGGTGAGCAAGAAATCAGCCGAGGGTCTCGGGGCCGTCGGCAGCGTCACCCTGGAGGGCAGCGCGGCGGCGAACGTCACGGTGGACATGCCCGGTCAGCCGCTCAACTTCGATCTCGACAACACCATCAAATCGACGAAGCTGCCGAGCCCGCCGGCCGAGTTCGAGATCACGGCCACGGGGAAGTCCCCCGAGCTCAAGTTCTCCCAGCCCGGAAAGGTGAAGATCGACGTCAACAGCCTGCTGCTGACCATGACGCCGAAGGACGCCAACGGGGACAAGACCAGCCTGGACACCTTCGAGTCGGAGTGTGCGCTCGATCCGGCCGACCAGAGCAAGACGCTGCACACCATCGAGGTCACGGACGGCAAACCGGAGGACCCGACGGATGCGACGGACCCCACGGACGCGACCGATCCGACGGATGCGACGGACCCCACGGATGCGACGGACCCGACGGACGCGACGGATCCGACGGATCCCAATGAGCCGATCGCTCTGGCGTACGACTTGACGGGTAATTCGTTCATCAAGGCGGCCAATGGCAATGCGCCGTTGTCCGGTGGTATCGATGTCCGTTACGACCTGAGCTCGGGTAAGCATGATTCGAAGCTCGAACTGAAGGACACGACGGGCAAGTTCACCATCATGGGCTTCCTGCCGACGACCGCTGACATTCACTTCGACCAGAAGGGCAAGACCACTGGTTCGCTGGACACGAAGGGCAATCTGACTTCGAAGTCCGAGATGAATGTGACGCTGACCAGTGTGAAGGTCTTCGGTGGTCTGCCGATCGGTGGCGGTGAGAAGTGCACGACCTCCAAGCCCGCGACGATTGAGCTGGCCGGGACGGGCTTCCAGCCGTACAAGGGCGGCAAGCTCGCCACCAAGGACTACACGCTGCCCGCTCTCGATTCCGCGAACTGCGGTTTCCTCGGCGGCATCATCAACACCTTCATGGCCGGTGCCGGCAACACCATCGACATGGACCTGAAGTACAAGAAGTGATCCCTGGCTCCTGGCCAGGTCGAGCAAGTGGCCGTGCCGTTCGGACAGTTGGCGCCGGATGACTAAACGCGCCCCGGGATTGCTCATCGGATCAGCAAAGAATCGAGGATCTCCGGGTGCGCGCGAATATGCATTCCATCGCTATTGACCGGTCGGCATTCCTGAATCTAGGTTTCCGATTCGAAAATCAATTAAGTCCGGCGAGTTGAGGGGTAGTTCATGGGAGTCAGGAAGAGGCGGCAAAGCCTCCAGTCAAAGGTCGCACTGGGGGTTGCGGGTGCGCTCGGCGCGGCCTCGGCGCTCGTGGGAATCGTCGGCGGCCAGGTCGCGCAGGCCGTACCGATCGAGAAGGACCTCACCGTCAAGTGCAAGTGGCCGCTCATTCAGCCCGACATACTCAAGGTGAAGATCAAGAGCGATATGCCGGAGCAGGTCGATGTCGGCAAGCCCACCGGCAAGTTCGTCATCAACGCGGATGCCACCGTGAGCGAGAACGCCGCCGTCGGCCTCGGCGTCGTCGGCGGAAAGACCATCGAAGGCACCGCGAAGGCCAAGTCCTCCGTCTCGCTGCCCGGCGGCGAGAACCTCAAGGTGACCGTCGACACCAAGATCGCGAAGACCAAGGTCCCCGACCCCGCCAAGTCGTTCACGACCAAGGCGAAGGGCGAGACGCCCTCGCTGCAGTTCGAGAAGGCGGGCAAGGCGAAGATCACGGTCGACGACCTCGATCTGGAGCTGCGGATCCTGGACGCGAACGGCAAGCCGACCAGTCTGGGCGACCCGGTGAAGGTCGACTGCGCCCTTGACCCGGCCGGGCAGAACAACGTGCTGCACGAGTTCACCATCGGCGACGGCGGTGGCCAGGACCCGGGCACGGACCCGACCACCGACCCGGGCACCGACCCGACGGACGACCCGGGCACGGATCCCACGGACGACCCCGGCACGGATCCCACGGACGACCCGGGCACCGACCCGACGGACGACCCGGGCACCGACCCGACGGACGACCCCGGCACGGACCCGACGGACGACCCGGGCACCGACCCGACCACCCCGCCGGGCAGCGACCCGACGGACGACCCCGGCGCCATCGGTGGCGGTGACACCACCGGCGGAACCTCCGGCGGCGGCAGCAGTGGTGGCGGCTCGGCCTCCGGTGCGCAGCTCGGGTCCAGTGGCGGCGCGGGCAGTTCGGGTGGTGGCGGTCTCGCCGTCACCGGATCCTCCGGGATCAGCACCATGCTCGGCGTAGCGGCGGTCCTGACCGCGGGCGGCGTGCTCGTGCTGCGTTATATGCCGGGCCGTTCCAAGGACGGCAACGAGGAAGCCGTCTCCAAGGCCTGACGAATCCTCGATTCCGCCCGGGGCGACCGACTCCCCTCGCCCCGGGCCCCGTCACCGACCACCCATGATGCGGAGCTCCCATGCCGTCCCCCGCTCCACGGCCGTCCCCCAGCGGCCCACCCCCGTACGACCTGGTGCTCGGCATCAGCCCGCTCGGCCGGCCCGATGCCGCGCTGAGTGCCGCACTGTGCCGGGCCGGCGCCCTGGGCGTACTCGACCTGGGCACGGGGGACCGCCGGGCGCGGCAGGCGCTCGCCCGGCTGCAGGAGTGGCTGCCGGGGCGGTACGGGATCAGGGTGGCCGCCGGGTGCGGGCTCACGCCCGCCGACCTGGACGGCCACACCCCCCACACCCTGGTCCTGACCGCGGACGCCGACTCCAGCTGGTGGGAGGCGGGGTGCACGGACGGCTCCCGGCTTCTCGCCGAGGTGACGAGCCGCGATGAGGCCGTCGAGGCGGAGGCGGCGGGAGCGTACGGACTGATCGCCCGCGGCAGCGAGTCCGGTGGCCGGGGCGGCTCGCTCAGTACGTTCCTGCTGCTGCAGCAGCTCCTCGACGCGACCGGCCTGCCGGTCTGGGCCTGCGGCGGCATCGGGGTGCGTACGGCCGTGGCGGCCGTGCTCGGCGGTGCGGCGGGCGTCGTGCTCGACAGCCAGCTCGCGCTGCTCGCCGAGTGCGCGCTGCCCGGCGCCGCCAGGGCCGCACTGCGGGCGACGGACGGCACGGAGACCGTCGTCGAGGAGGGGCGGCGCGTCCTGCGCGGCCGTGAACTGCCCGTCGGACAGGACGGGTTCATCGCCGCCCGGTTCGCCGAGCTGTACGGGGACGCCGCAGGAGTCGTACGGGCCGTACGCACCGCCGTGCAGGACGCGGTGGCCGACGGCGCGGGCGCGGACACCCTGCGGCCCGGCTCGCCCATGAGCCGCGCCCAGGGCACCCGCCTTCCCCTCGCGCAGGGCCCGATGACCCGGGTCAGCGACCGGCCCGGCTTCGCCGCGGCGGTCGCGGCCGAAGGCGGCCTGCCCTTTCTGGCCCTCGCTCTCGCGGACGGCCCCGACAGCCGGCGGCTGCTCCGCGAGACCCGCGAGGCACTCGGTGAACTCCCCTGGGGCGTGGGCATTCTGGGCTTCGCCGACGAGGCGACCCGCGCCGCCCAGCTCGCCGCCGTACGGGAGCTGCGGCCCACGCACGCGATCATCGCCGGGGGCAGGCCCGCGCAGGCCGCCGCGCTCGAAGAGGCCGGCATCAAGACGTTTCTGCATGTGCCCACGCCCGGCCTGCTGCGCCAGTACCTCGACGCGGGGGCACGGCGGTTCGTCTTCGAGGGTGCCGAATGCGGCGGCCACGTCGGCCCGTTGCACAGCTTCCCGCTGTGGGAGGCGCAGCTCGCCGTCCTTGAGGCGTACGACGACGCGGCCGTGGCCGAGGTCGAAGTGCTGTTCGCCGGTGGCGTCCACGACGCGCGCTCGGCGGCCATGGCCGCCGCGGCCGCCGCCCCCCTCGGCGAAAGGGGCGCCGCCGTCGGCGTCCTCATGGGCACCGCCTACCTGTTCACCGAAGAGGCGGTCAGGCTCGGCGCCGTACAAGAGCAGTTCCAGCGACAAGTACTCCAGGCACGGGACACCGCCCTGCTCAAGAGCGCTCCCGGGCACGCCACGCGGTGTGTGCCGAGCCCGTTCACCGCGGAGTACACGCGCACGGCAGAGCAGTTGAAGGACCAGGGCGTGCCCGACCGCGAGGCCTGGGAGCGCCTGGAGCGGCTCAACGTGGGGCGGCTCCGGGTGGCGGGCAAGGGCCTGGAGCGGGTCGAGGGGCGGCTCGTGGAGGTGGGGCCCGAACGGCAGCTCGCCGCCGGGATGTTCATGGCCGGGCAGGTCGCGGCGGTGCGCTCGGCGGCGACCACCGTCGCGGCGCTGCACACCGAAGTCGGCCCGGGAGGCGCCGAGTTCCTGCGCGAGCGGGCCGCCGCCCTGCGCGGACTGCTGCCCGCCGCGGCGGAGCCACCGCAGGCGCCGCCGCCCGCCGACATCGCCGTCGTCGGCATGGCCTGTATGTTCCCCGGCGCCGACGGCCTGGACGCGTACTGGGCGAACATCCTCGACAACACCGACGCCATCACCGAAGTCCCGGCCGAACGCTGGGACCCCGAGGTGTACTACGCGCCGCCCGGCAGCGCGCACGACGGCGACCGCACAGCCTCCAAATGGGGCGGCTTCCTGCCCCGGATCCCCTTCGACGCCCTCGACTACGGCATTCCGCCCGCCTCGCTCGGCGCGATCGAACCCGTACAGCTGCTCGCCCTGGAGGCGGCGCGACGGGCCCTCGACGACGCCGGATACGGCACGCGGCGCTTCGACCGCACACGGGCCGCCGTCGTCTTCGGCGCCGAGTCCGGCAGCGACCTGTCGGGCGCCACCACGCTGCGCACCCTTCTGCCCGGCTACGCCGACGGGGTGCCGGACGCCGTCACCGGTCAGCTGCCGCGGCTGACCGAGGACTCCTTCCCCGGCATGCTCGCCAACGTCATCGCCGGACGGATCGCCAACCGGCTCGACCTCGGCGGCGCCAACTACACCGTCGACGCCGCCTGCGCGTCCTCGCTCACCGCCGTAGACGTCGCCTGCAAGGAACTCACGGCCGGCAGCGCCGACCTGGTGCTCTGCGGCGGCGCCGATCTGCACAACGGCATCAACGACTTCCTGCTGTTCTCCTCCGTCGGCGCGCTCTCGCCGAGCGGCCGCTGCCGTACTTTCGACTCTTCGGCCGACGGCATCGCGCTCGGCGAGGGCGTCGCCTGCGTCGTACTCAAACGCCTCGCGGACGCGGAGCGGGACGGCGACCGCGTGTACGCCGTGATCAAGGGCGTCGGCAGCGCGAGCGACGGCCGCTCCCTCGGCCTGACGGCGCCGCGTCCCGAGGGGCAGCGCGCCGCCCTTGAGCGGGCGTACGCACAGGCCCGGATCTCCCCGGCCGAAGTGGGCCTCGTCGAGGCGCACGGCACCGGCACCGTCGTCGGCGACCGCACCGAACTCACTGTGCTCTCCGAGGTGTTCGAGGAAGCGGGCGCCGCACCCGGACAGTGTGTCGTCGGCTCGGTCAAGTCGCAGATCGGGCACACCAAGTGCGCCGCGGGACTCGCCGGACTCATCAAGACGGCGCTCGCCCTGCACACCGGCGTCCTGCCGCCCACCCTGCACATCGAGACCCCCAACCCCGCCTGGTCCGCGGACACCAGCCCTTTCGTGTTCCGGGACAGGCCCGCGCCCTGGGCCGCGGCCACCGGCCAACGCCTCGCCGCCGTCAGCGCGTTCGGTTTCGGCGGCACCAACTACCACGTCGTCCTCGCCGGGTACGACCACGGCGTACCGCCCCGGCACGCCCGGCGGCAATGGCCCGCGGAGCTGTTTCTGTTCCGGGGCCCGGACGTGGCGGCGGCCGGACGTGAGGCCGCGCGTCTGCTCGCCGCGCTCGACGAACCCGAGTCGGGTGCCGCCTGGGGCCTGCCCGGAGCGCACCGGCACGCCCGCCTCCGCGACCTCGCACTCGCGGCCGCCGCCCGCGCCGAGTCCGGCGGTCACCACCCCGTGCGCATCGCCGTCGTCGCCGAAGACCGGGACACGCTACGGGAGTTGCTGGCCCGCGCGGCACGCGGCGAACACGACCCGGGGGCCGGACTGTTCACCGCGGGTGCTGCGGGTGCTGCGGGTGCTGCGGGTGCTGCGGGTGCCGCGGGTGGCTCGGGTGTCGTGGGTGCCGCGGACGCCCTCGCAGCCGACGGCAAGGTGGCCTTCCTCTTCCCCGGCCAGGGCAGCCAGCGCCCCGGCATGCTCACCGGGCTCGTCGCCGCCTTCCCCGAACTCCACGGACTCCTGGGACTCCTGCCCGGGCCCCGGGCCTACGTCCGCGCCCTGTGCCCGCCCGCCGCCTTCGACGACGCGGGCCGCAGGCGTGCCCGGGCGGCGCTCACCGACACCCGCAATGCCCAACCTGCCCTGGGCATTGCGGGGTTGACCGCCCACGAACTGCTCGAACGCGCCGGCATCCGGCCCGACATGGCCGCCGGGCACTCCTACGGCGAACTCGTCGCCCTGTGTGCCGCCGGATCCCTCGACCCGCGCACCCTGCTCGCCCTGAGCCGCCGCAGGGCCGACGCGATCCTCGCCGCCACGGGCGACGACCCCGGCACGATGGCCGCCGTGACGGCCGACGCCGACACGATCCTCAGGGCCCTCGAAGCGGCGGGACTCGGCGGCCAGGTCGTCGCCGCCAACCTCAACGCGCCGCGCCAGACACTGATCTCGGGCCCCACCGACGCCGTCGCCGCCGCGGCCCAGGCGCTCCGCGCAGACGGACTCGCCGTCCAGGATGTGCCGGTGGCCTGCGCCTTCCACAGCCCGCTCGTCGAAGCGGCCGGGGAGCGGTTCGCCCGCGTCCTCGCCGCCGTACCGGTGCGCGCGCCGGAGTTCCCCGTGTGGACCAACCGCAGCGCCGACCGCTACCCCGCGGACCCCGAACTGATCCGCGCCGAACTCGCCGCCCAGATCGGCGCGCCCGTGCACTTCATGGACGAGATCGAAGCCCTGTACGCCGCCGGTGCCCGGGTCTTCGTCGAGGCCGGGCCCGGCACGGTGCTCACCGGACTCGTCGGCCGGATACTCGGCGACCGGCCGCACCTCGCTGTGCCCTTCGAGCCACGCCCCGGCGCCGGTCTGCGCGGATTCCTGGAGACCCTGGCGCGGCTCGCCGTCGCGGGCCTGCCCGTCGACACCGGGTGGCTGCTGCGTGGCCGTGCCGACCCGTCGGCGACCGGCGGCAGGCCCGCGTGGACCGTCGACGGGCAACTCGTACGCACCGCCGACGGCACCCCGCTCACCGGCGGACTGCAGCCCGCCCGGCGGGTCTTCCTCGGCCCGGACGGCGCGACGGCCGCGCACATCTCACATCCCGCTTCCCACCACGCTTCACATGCCCTGGAGGTGAGGACGGTGTCAGAGCCCGCAGAGCACTCCGGGTCCGAGGCGCTGATCGCCGAGTTCCTGAGGAACAGCCGCGAACTCGTCGCGGCCCAACGCGACGTGCTGCTCGCCCATTTCACGGGTCGGACGGGCAGCACGTCCCCGGCGCCGGAACCGCGTGGGGCGGCACAGCCGGCATCGGGTGGG
Organism: Streptomyces monticola; assembly: GCF_042665355.1. Classification (NCBI taxonomy): domain Bacteria; kingdom Bacillati; phylum Actinomycetota; class Actinomycetes; order Kitasatosporales; family Streptomycetaceae; genus Streptomyces; species Streptomyces monticola. The sequence goes on from NZ_JBHTCF010000001.1 coordinate 555,815, forward strand.
GTGGAGCTTCCGGTGTCGGCGCCGGAGGCTCCGCCCCGGTGGGAGTCCCCGGCCCCCGGCCCGGCGCCCGGCCCCGCGCCCGCGCTCACCGAGGACGGCATTCTGCAGATCGCCCTCGAAGTGATCAGCGCCCGCACCGGCTATCCCGTCGACATGCTCGAACCCGGCCTCGACCTGGAGGCGGACCTGAGCATCGACTCCATCAAGCGCACCGAGATCGTCGGTGAACTCGCCGCCCGGCTCGGCGGCGGCACCGTCCGGCTCGGCCCGGACGAGCTCGAGGAGCTCACGAAGTGCCGTACGGCCGGGGCGATCGCGCAGTGGCTGAGCGGCCGCCCCGGCCCGGAACCCGCGGCCGCCACGGCCCCGGCGGCGCTCCCGCAGGGCACCGCCGCCGATATGGGCCGGGGCCTCAGCGCGCTGCAGGAGCAGGAGCGGGAGCCGGTGGGGGCACGGGCGCCGGAGCAGGAGCCAGAGCGGGCGCCGGGGCAGGGGCAAGCGCCGGAGCAGGAGTCGGTGCCGGTGGTGGCGGCGTCGTCGTCCTACGAGACCGTCACCTCCTACGAAGAGCCCGCCGAGCCGCCCAACTCGCCCACCGCACCGCGTCGTTACCTGCTTCGCGAGTTCCCCCTCGCCCCCGTCGATCACGCCGCGACGGCCGGTCACCTCGCCGGGCGGCGGTTCGCGCTCCTCGGCGGCGGAGTGGTGGCCGACGCGCTGGCCATCAGACTCGCCGGGTACGGCGCCGTCTGCGAACCGCTCGGGCCACGGCACCTGGTGGGCGGTGAGGGCGGCGACTTCGACGGGGTGCTGTATCTGGGCGCACTCGGCGCGGACGGCGACGAGTCCGTGCTGCCCGAGGCCTTCGACGTCCTGCGGGCCGCGCTGCGCACGGGAGTGCGCTGGCTCGTCACGGCCTCGTGCGGCCACGGCCCGGCGGCGGCCGGACTCGACGGCCTGATGCGGACGGCCGCCTGGGAGTACCCCGACACCCTGGTGCGCAGCGTGCGCCTCGACCCGGACGCGTCCGCCGCCGCCCGCGCCGACGCCCTGGCCGCCGAACTCCTCGCCCGCGACCGGGTGACCGTCGTGCGGCGCGGCGGCGATGAGCGGTGGGGCGCCGAACCCGTCGAGACGCCGCTCGGCGTGCTCGCCCACACCGGCGCGGGACCCGCCCCGGCCGGCGCCGCCGAGACCGCCGCGCTCGGCCTCGGCCCGGACAGCGTGGTGCTGCTCGCCGGGGGCGCCCGGGGGATCGCCGCGCGGTGCGCCGTCGCCCTCGCCGCGGCGTCCCGGTGCCGTATCGAACTGATCGGCCGCACCCCGCTGCCCACCGCGCCCGAACCCGAGGACCTGGCCGCCGCGCCCGACGCCCCGGCCCTGCGTGCCGCTCTCGCGGCCCGCGGCGGTCTGCGCCCCGCCGAGATCGAGGAGCAGCTGCGGACGCTGCTCGCGCAACGCGAACTCACCCGTACCTTCGAGGAGTTGACCTCGCTCGGCAGCCACGCCGGATACCGGGTGGCCGATCTGCGCGACGAAGCGGCCGTCCACCAGGCCGTCAAGGAGATCCACGCCGAGCACGGCCGTCTCGACGGTGTGGTGCACGCGGCCGGGGTCATCGAGGACCGGTTCATCGCGGACAAGGACCCCGAGTCGTTCGGGCGGGTCTTCGGCACCAAGGTCGACGGTGCGCGGGCGCTCCTGGAGGCGGTCGACGAGCACACCGAAGGCCCCGCCTTCACCGTGCTGTTCGGCAGTGTCGCCGCGGTACTCGGCAACCCCGGGCAGTGCGACTACGCCGCCGCCAACGACGCCCTCGACACCCTCGCCGCGCACTGGTCCGTACGCACCGGGCATCGCGCCCTCACCGTGCACTGGGGCCCGTGGGCGCCGACCGGCCCCCACCCCGGCATGGTCGGCGAGGCCCTCGCCCGCGACTACGCACGGCGCGGAGTGCGCCTCATCGACCCGGACGAGGGCGTGACGGCGCTGCTGCGCGAACTGGCCTGGGGCGACAGGTCGGTGAGGTCGGTGCTCTACACGGCGTCACTTGAGCGGGCAGAGGAGCGGTGAGGTGGAGTTTCCAGCTCGTCCGGCATATGAAGCCCCTCCGATGCGTGAAGCCCCTCCGGTACGTGAAGCCCCTCCGGTACGTGAAGCCCCTCCGGTACGTGAAGCCCCTCCGGTACGTGAAGCCCCTTCGGAACGTGAGGGCGAGTCCGGAGCGCGATCCGGCGCCCCGGGCGCCGGGTGCGCACCGCCCGTGGCCATCATCGGCATGGCCGTCCTCCTGCCCGGCGCCGCCGACCTGGACGCGTACTGGCACAACCTCGTGCACGGCGTGGACGCGATCTCCGAAGCGCCCGAACAGCGGCTCGCCGCCCACTACTTCGGGCCGGGGGCCGGGCCCGACCGGATCCACTGCCGCAGGGGCGGATTCGTGGACGGCATCGCCCGTTTCGCCCCCGCCCGCTTCGGCGTGATGCCGCACTCCGTCGCCGACACCGAACCGGACCAGCTGACCGCACTGTCGGTCGCCGCCGCGGCCCTCGCCGACGCCGGGGGTGAGCGCCGCCTTCCCGGCCGTGACCGGGTCGGTGTCGTGCTCGGGCGCGGCGGCTATCTCACCCCGGGCCTGGCCCGGCTCGACCAGCGGGTGCGCACCGCCCACCAGCTCACCCGTACCCTGCGCGAACTCCTGCCGGGCGTCGGCGATGCCCAACTGGAGCGCATACGCGCGGCGTTCACCGAGCGGCTCGGGCCCGAGCAGCCGGATGCCGCGATCGGGCTCGTCCCCAGCCTCGCCGCCTCCCGGCTCGCCAACCGGCTCGACCTGCGCGGCCCGGCCTACACCGTCGACGCCGCCTGCGCCTCCTCGCTCGTGGCCGTCGACCAGGCCGTGGCCGCCCTCGCCTCGGGGCGGTGCGACGTGATGCTCGCGGGCGGGGTGCACCACTGCCACGACATCACCCTGTGGTCGGTGTTCAGCCGGCTGCGCGCGCTGTCCCCTTCGCAGCGCATCCGCCCCTTCCACGCCGCCGCCGACGGCATCCTCATCGGCGAGGGCACCGGCGTCGTCGTACTGAAGCGGCTCGACGACGCGGAGCGCGACGGGGACCGGGTGTACGCGGTGATACGCGGCGTCGGTGTCGCCGGGGACGGACGGGTCGCATCGCTCGTCACGCCCGACCCCGGCGGGCAGGCGCGTGCCGTGCGGATGGCGTGGGCGGCGGCCGGGCTCGATCCGCGCGAGCCCGGCGCCCTCGGCCTCCTGGAGGCGCACGGCACCGGCACACCCGCCGGTGACTCGGCCGAACTCGCCACGCTGGCCGAGGTGTTCGGGCCACCCGACGGCGGGGGTACCGGTGGCGCGGGGCCCGGCGTCATCGGGTCCGTGAAGTCGATGATCGGGCACACCATGCCGGCGGCGGGCGTCGCCGGACTCGTCAAGGCCGCCCTCGCCGTGCACCACGGGGTCCTGCTGCCCACCCTGAACTGCGACGAGCCGCACCCGGCGCTCGCGCGGACCCGTTTCCGTCCGCTGGCCCAGGCCGAGCCCTGGCCCGACGTACCGGTCCGCAGGGCCGCGGTCAACGCCTTCGGGTTCGGCGGCATCAACGCCCATGCCGTCATCGAGCAGGCCCCGGCGGCCGCGCGACGCCCCGCGGCCGCCCTGCGGGTGCGTGAGCCCGAACGGGCGCTGCGGCTCGCGGCGCCCACGGCGGCACGGCTGCGGGAACTCCTCGACGCGGACGACACGGAGCTGACGGCACGCGCCGAGCCGCTGCCGTACGCCGCGTCCGGTCCGCCCCGTCCCGCCGCCGGCGGCGGGACGGCCCGTCTCGGGGTCGTGGCGCCCACCGCCAAGAGCCTCGGCCTGGCCCGGCGCGCGCTGGCCGACGGCCGGGCCTGGCGGGGGCGCGGGGACGTGTGGTTCAGCGCAGAGCCGCTGCTCGCCCCGGGAACGCGCGGCAAGGTGGCCTTCGTCTTCCCCGGCCTGGAGGCGGAGTTCGCGCCCCACGGTCTGGACGAGGTCGCCGACCGCTTCGGGCTTCCCCTGCCCGCCCAGCTGGACGCGGCGGTCGGCGACGTGGCCCGGCACGCCATCGGCGTACTCGGAGCGGGCGGGCTCCTCGACGCGGCGCTGCGGCGTCTGGGCGTGGTGCCGGACGCGGTCGCCGGGCACAGCGTGGGGGAGTGGGCGGCGATGGTCGCGGGCGGCATCTACGACAGCGCGGCCGCCGGTGCCCTGCTCGACGCCTTCGACCCGGACGCACTGCGCGTACCGGGCCTGGTCTTCGCCATGGTCGGGGCGCGGGCCGACGACGTGAGGAAGCTGCTCGTCGAACTCGGCGACGGCCGGATCGTGCTGTCCCACGACAACGCTCCGCACCAGTCGATGGTGTGCGGGCCCGAGCGTGCCGTCACGGAGTTCGCCGGTGAACTGCGCGCCCGGCACCGCATCCTGGCGCAGATCCTGCCGTTCAGGTCCGGCTTCCACACGCCGATGCTCGCGCCGTATCTGGGACCGCTCACCGCGGGCGCGTACCGCTGCGAGGTGCGCACGCCCGAGGTCCCGGTGTGGTCGGGGACGACGGCCGCGCCGTTCCCCGCCGGCCCCGACGCGGTGCGCGCGCTGTTCGTACGGCACCTTCTGGAGCCCGTACGGTTCCGGCCGCTGATCGAGGCGATGTACACGGCGGGCTTCCGGGCGTTCGTGCAGACCGGCACGGGCAAGCTGGGCTCGCTGATCTCCGACACCCTGAACGGCCGCCCGCACCTCACCGTCGCGGCGCACACGGCCCGCCACCCCGGCCTCGGCCAACTGGCGCGGGTGGCAACGGCGTTGTGGGTGGAAGGGCGCCACGACGGCGCGCCGCCCACGACGGACCACACGGTGCCCCTCACCCTCGACACCCCCCTGCTCTCCCTGCCCCCGGCCACGGCAGCGGGCCTCCGCTCGGCCCTCGGGGGCAGGGCGCCCGTCGCCGCGGCGGCTTCGGGCCATGGCGGTCCCGCGACCGGCGGCGCCCTCACCGCCGATTTCCGGGCACTGCTCGCCGAATCGGCCGCCGCGGCTGCCCAGGTGGCCGCCGCCGCTACCGCCACCACCGCCGCCTCGCCCAACACGCCTTCCGTCAGCCGTACTTCACCCCGTACCGCGTCCCGCACCGCATCCCGTATCCCTCATCCCGGAAGGGAGGCGCGGGCCATGGCGAACATCCCCGCCGCTGCCCCGGCCGCCACCATCCCGGCCGCCACTGCCACGGCCGTCACCACTGCCACTGCCACCGCCACGATCACCGGCGCCGCGCCCCTCACCGAACCCGTCCCGCCGATGCGGCGCAGCACGCTTCGGGTGTCCACGCGCGTCATGCCGTATCTCCTAGACCACTGCTTCATCCCGCAGCCGCGCGGCTGGCCCGACACCTCCGACCGGCGGCCCGTCGTGCCCGCCACGACCGTCGTGCGGCACATGGCGGACGCCGCCGAACGGGCCGCGCCCGGGCAACTCGCCGTCGCAGTGCGGGCCGTGCGCCTGGACGCCTGGGTCGGCGCCGAGCCGGGCCATGACGTGGAGATCACCGTGGAGCCGGCGCCCGACGGGCGGAGTGCGAACGTCGCCTTCGGCGGGTACGCGCGCGCCGTCGTCGAACTGGCCGACCGTCACCCCGAGCCGCCGGGCCGGTGGTGGTCCGCGGCCGCCGCCGAGCGCCCCTGCGCGCACACGGCCGCCGCGCTGTACCGGGACCGCTGGATGTTCCACGGCCCGGCCTTCCAGGGCCTGACCGCGCTCACCGCGATCGGCGACACCCATGTGCGCGGCAGGATCACCGTGCCCACCGCGCCCGGCGCGCTGCTCGACAACGTCGGCCAGCTGCTCGGCTACTGGGTGATGGCGACCCGCACCGAACGCACCATCGTCTTCCCGGTACGGATGGAAGCCTTCCGGTTCTATGGGCCCGAGCCACCGGCGGGCACCGAACTCGACTGCACCGTCCGGATCACCTCGCTCACCTCCGCCGGCGTGCGCGCCGACGCCCAGCTCACGCTCCGCGACGGCACGGTGTGGGCGGAGATCGACGGATGGCAGGACCGCCGCTTCGCCGGGCTCGACGCCCGCCGCACCGGCGGCTACCCGGAGCGGCGCGGCCTCGCGGAGGCGCAGCCCGGCGGCTGGGTGCTGCTCCAGGACGACTGGCCCGACCTGGCCTCGCGGGAGCTGGTGATGCGGACCTATCTCAGCGCCGTGGAGCGCCAGGAGTACGAGCGGCGCCCACCGCGCGGACGACGGCAGTGGCTGCTCGGCCGGATCGCCGCCAAGGACGCGGTACGCCACCGGCTGTGGGAGCAGGGCGCGGGCGAGGTGTTCCCCGCGGAGATCCTCGTACGCTCCGACCGGGCCGGACGGCCGTATCTCACCGGACTGCACGGCCGGGCCCTGGCCACGCTCGACCTGACCATCGCCCACCGGGGCGACGCGGCGGTGGCGCTTGTCAGGCCACGGCCGCAGGGCGCCCCGCGGCCGCTGCGCCTCGGTATCGACATCGAGGAGATCACCCACCGCAGCGAGGCCACCTTCGCCGTCGCGCTCGGCCGCGCCGAACGCGCCCTGCTCGCCGCCCGCTGTGCCGCCACCGGCTGGACGCCCGCCCAGTGGTTCACCCGCTTCTGGGCCGCGAAGGAGGCGGTGGCGAAGGCCGAGGGCACCGGACTCGACGGCAGGCCACAGGAGTTCGAGATCGCCGAGGCCGATGTGTACGGGCTCGCGGTGGTCACGCGCGGGCGCCGCTACCCGGTGCGTTGCATGGATGTGACGACGGAGCCGGCCGGCTCGTCGAGGAGGGACTACGTCGTGGCCTGGACCACCCCCGAGAACATCCCCGGGACCACTCCCGGAACCACCCCCGGGACCGGGGCCCACACCGAGGAGCGTGCCCAGTGACGACCCACCAGGACGTGCGGGCGGCTCCCGCACCCCGTCCGGCGCCGGACAGTGAGAGCGCGGTGTTCCACGAGACGGTGCGGATGCTCGCCGATGTCCTCGCCGAGTACGCCATCGACACCGAGGCCGTCACCATGGACACCCGGCTCGGCGACGACCTGGAGCTGGAGTCCATCGACCTGGTCACCCTGGCCGGTCAGCTGGAGGAGCGGTACGGCGAGCGCGTCAACTTCGCCGCGTTCCTCGCGGAGCTCGACATCGACGAGATCATCGCCCTCACCGTCGGCCGCCTCGTCCGCCATGTGGTGCACGCCCTGCGGGGCGACGCGCCGGAACCGGGGGAGTGAGCCGATGGCCCGCGTCCTCGCCAACGGCGTCGACCACCATGTGCGCCGCCTTCCGCCCGGCGGCCGCACCGGCGCTCCCACCGTCGTGTTCCTGCACGGCGCGTTCATCGACAGCCTGGCGAGCTACTACTTCACGCTCGGCCCGGAGTTCGCCGCCGCGGGCTTCGACGTCGTCCTGTACGACCTGCGCGGACACGGGCGCAGCGCACGTCCCGCCACCGGCTACGCCGTCGAGGACTTCGTCGCCGACCTCGACGCCCTCCTCGACGCCCTGGACGTGCACCACCCGGTGCACCTGGTCGGCAACTCCTTCGGCGGCACCGTCGCCCTCGACTTCGCGGTGCGGCATCCGCACCGGGTGGCCAGCGTGACCGTCGTCGAGTCGGGACCCGCGACCTCCGAGTGGGCCCTGACCATGGCGGGCGCCCTGAAGCAGGCCACCGAGACCCTGCCCGAGGAGGAGGCGCTCGCCTGGTTCGTGCAGGAGTACGGCGCCGTCGCCTCCACCCGGCAGGGCGACCCGGCGCACGACGCGCACATCGCCCGGCTCGGCATGGCGGCGGGAAAGCTCATCGCGGCCACCACCATCGCGCAGGACATCCCGGCGGGCCGGGTCCTCACCGAGACCCAACTCCGGGTCCTGGAACGGCCCGTGCTGCTCGTCAACGGAGCCGAAGGACTCGTGGGGCCGCAGTCGGAGCGGCTCGCCGCGCTGCTTCCGGACTGCCGGGTCGCGGTCGTGCCGGGGCAGAAGCACTCCGTACTCGTGGAGGCCTCCGACGAGGTGTGCGAACTGGCCCTCGACTGGGTGCGCAGCCACGCCTGGAGTCCGGCACCGGATCCCGCGCTGGAGCCCGCGCAGGACCAGGCACCGGACCCCGCGCCGGACCTCGTGCCGGATCCCGCGCCGGGACTCGTGCGGGACGGGGCGGGGCCATGAGCCGCTTCCTGTTCGTCGTGCCGCCGCTCGCCGGGCACATCAACCCGGCCGCCGCCGTGGCCGCCCAGCTCACCGTGCGCGGCCACCGGGTGGCGTGGGCGGGCAGCGTCGCCGTACTGCACCGGCACATCGGCGAACACCGCGAGGTGTACGCCTGCGAAGGGCCCGACAACCTGGACGGGCGGCCCGGCGGGCTCCGCGGGATCGCGGCGCTCAAGTTCCTGTGGCAGGAGTTCTTCGTGCCGCTCGCCGAAGCCATGGCGCCCGGCGTCGAGGCCGCCGTCGCCCGCTTCGAACCCGATGTGATCGTCACCGACCAGCAGTGCGTCGCCGGTTCCCTGGTCGCCGAGCGCCTCGGTGTGCCCTTCGCGACCTCCGCCACCACCTCCGCCGAACTCTCCGGCACCCTCGTCGGACTGCCCAAGGTCGGGGACTGGCTCGGCGAGCGGCTCGACGCCCTGCGCGTACGGTTCGGCAACCCGGCCGCGACCCACGACCCGCGCTGGTCGCCCCATCTCACCCTCGTCTTCACCACCCGCGAGCTCGCCGGCCGGCACAGCGACCGGCCGGGGCTCTGCTTCGTGGGACCCGCGCTCGCCGCCCGCCCGGATCTGCCCGACTTCCCCTGGGAGTGGGTGGCCCGTGACCGTACCCGGCGGCTCGTCCTCGTCACCTTCGGCACCGTCAACACCACGGTCACGGGGCCGTTCCTCACCGAGGCACTGGCCGCGCTCCTGGAGCGCTCCGACACCGTGCGCGGCATCGTGGCCGACCCGGGCGGGGCGCTCGGCCACCACCCGGCGTACCACCCCGATGTCCTGGTGCGGCCGGTCGTGCCTCAACTCGCCCTCCTGGAACGGACCGACGCGGTCGTCTGTCACGGCGGCCACAACACCGTCTGCGAGGCGCTGTGGCACGGCGTCCCCCTCGTCGTCGCACCCATCCGCGACGACCAGCCCGTCGTCGCCGACCAGGTGGCGGGCGCGGGCGCGGGCCTGCGCATCAAGTTCGGCCGCAGCGACCGCGGCCACATCGGCGCGGCCGTGGACGCCGTACTCGACCGGCCGCACCACACCATCGCGGCCCGGCACGTCTCCGCGTCCTTCCGCGCCGCGGGCGGTGCGCCCGCCGCGGCCGAACGCCTGGAACAGCTCGCCACCGACCGGCGGCCGCTCCACGAACCGGACGACTCGCAGAAGGGACCATCGCCGTGGCACGGGCCCACCGCACAGCAGCCATAGACAGCGGCACAGGAGCCATGGACAACGGCACAGGAGCCATGGACAACGGCACAGGAGCCATGGACAGCGGCACAGGAGCCATGGACAGCGGCACAGGAGCCATGGACAGCGGCACAGGAGCCATGGACAGCACCGTCGCCGCCATGACCGACCGCACCGCCGCCATAGCCGAGCGCAGAGCCGCCTACCGCGCCGAACTCGCCGACGGCACCGGCAAGTTCCACGAACCCCGGCGCACCACCTGCCCCTGGTGCGGCTCGGGGCGGCTCGGGCGCAGGCTGCGCACCGTCGACTTCGTGCAGGAGAAACCCGGCCGCTTCACTCTCGACGCCTGCCGCGACTGCGGGCACATCTTCCAGAACCCGCGCCTGAACCAGGCCGGACTCGCCTTCTACTACCGGGACTTCTACGACGGCCTCGGCGGCGAGTCGACCGCGAAGATGTTCCAGGGCGGCGGCAGCCGCAAACGCTTCCGAGCCTCCACCCGCGCCCTGCTCCGCTTCGCCACGCCCAAGCGCTGGCTCGACATCGGCACCGCACACGGCCACTTCTGCGAAACCGCCCAACTGCTCGTCACGGAAGCGGAGTTCGACGGCCTCGACATGGGGGAGAGCGTCGAACTCGCCGAGAAGGAAGGCCGGATCGCGCACGCCCACCGCGGGTTGTTCACCGAACTCGCCGCCGCCGAACTGGCCGGGAACTACGACGCGGTCAGCATGTTCCACTACCTGGAGCACACCCTCGACCCGCACGCCGAACTCGCCGCCGCCCACACCGCGCTGCGCCCCGGCGGCCATCTGCTGATCGAGGTGCCCAACCCCGAATCCCCCTACGGGCGTCTGCTCGGCAGGTTCTGGGTGCCCTGGTTCCAGCCGCAGCATCTGCAGCTGATGCCGCGCCGCAATCTGTGCCGGGCCCTGGAAGCGGCCGGATTCACCGTCGTCGCCGCCGAGCACCGCGACGCCCATATCCCCGTGGACCTGGTCTGCGCGGCCTGGTTCCTGGTCACCCGCGTGCTGCCGAAGGACGACGCGCCCTGGCTCGAGCGCCGCCCCGGCCGCGCGAGACGGCTGCTGCGGGCGGCGCTCGCCCTCGTGTCCCTGCCCCTGATCCTCCTCGCGTACGGCGCCGATCTGGCCCTCGCCCCGCTCGTCCGGCGCACCCGCTTCTCCAACGCCTACCGCGTGATCGCCCGAAGAGACCCCGACGGACCCCGCGGCTGACCCCGCCTGCCCCGGCCCACCTCCCTCCGGGCCGACTCCGCACCCCAACTCCGTCCCGTACCCGGAAGGTTGACCCAGGCAAGGAAGCCACCGACGCCGCCGCGCCCTCGGGCCGGCCGCGGCCGCCGCGCTCAGCACGGACGGCGAGGGCCGCAAGGCCAGTGCCGCCCCGGCCGCCGCGCCCGCGGCCGAACTGCCGGGCGACGACTTCTACGCACCGCCGAGCCCGCTGCCCGACGGCAAGCCGGGCGATGTCGTGCGCTCCCGGAAGGTCACCCCGGGCACGCCCACACCGGGCAAGCTCGCCGACACCTGGCAGGTGATGTACCTGACGAAGAACGCCCTGGACAAGACGGTCGCCGCCACCGCCACCGTGCTCGTGCCCAAGGGCACGGACCCGGCCAAGGCGCCGCTCGTGGGCTTCACGCCCGGCACCCAGGGCCCGGCGTTCCGCTGCACCTCCTCGCGGCAGATCGCCCAGGGCACCCACTACGAGGAGTACGTCATGAACGACATGCTCAAGAAGGGGTACGCCCTCGCCGTGCCCGACTACGAGGGCTACACCAAGGAGACCAACACCACGTACATGGTGGGGCGTTCACTGGGCCCGGTCACCATCGACGCGGTCCGCGCCGCCAAGGGCCTGAAGGACGCGGGCCTGGCCGCGGACGGTCCGGTCGCCTTCCGCGGCTACTCGCAGGGCGGCGGCGCCGCCCTGTGGGCGGGCGAGCTGCAGCCCGCGTACGCCCCCGAGCTGAAGCTCGCGGGTGTGGCCGCGGGCGGTGTCCCCGCGAATCTCACCGATGTCGCCATCCAGCTCGACGGCAAGGACGGCTTCGGCTTCCTCGCGTACGCCCTGATCGGCCTCGACAACGCCTACCCGGAGCTGAAGCTCGACGCCGTCATGACGGACAGCGGGCGCACCGCCTTCAAGAAGCTGGAGACCGAGGACTGCGCCCTGGAGATGCTGCGGGACTGGAAGGGCAAGCGGATCATCGACTACACCACCCACAACCCGGTGATCGACGAGCCGTGGATCAAGCGCGTCGCCGAGAACAAGCTGGTCGCGAGCGGCCAGCCCGAGGTGCCGGTGTTCCAGTACCACGCCGGCAAGGACGGCCTCGTCCAGTACAACCAGGCCGACAAACACCACGTACTGCTCCAAGGGCGTCAAGCTGACCTGGAAGGTATACGACGCGGGGGACCGCAAGGACGTGCACGCCGACCTGTGGGGCATCCACGCGGGCAACGCCGACGCCCTGGCGTACCTGGCGGACCGCTTCGCCGGTAAACCCGCGGAGTCGAACTGCGGTTAGGCCTGTTCGGACGCTGGTCGGCGGCCTACTATGCAGCGACTCGCACGCGCTGGGCGTGTGCGAACTCATGTACCGCGATGCTTGGTTGATCCGGCTGCCGACCTGGAGGCCCTGTGTCCGTGCCGTCTGTGCGGAACGCGCAGTCAGTTCCGTCTGCGTATGTTCGCTCCGCCCTGCCCGTGACGGCCGCTGTCGCTGCCGTCGCCCTGCTCCTCACGGGCTGTACCAGCACCAAGGCCAAGGACGACCCGGGCGGAGAGAAGGGCGGCGGCATCCAGCTGGTGTCGTCCGGGACGCTCAAGACCTGTACGCATCTGCCGTATCCGCCGTTCCAGGTGAAGAAGGAAGGCAAGGTCGTCGGCTTCGACGTGGACCTCGTCGACCTGGTCGCCAAGGAGCTGAAGGTCGAGCAGGAGATCGTCAACACGCCCTTCGAAGGCATCGAGACGGGCCAGGACTTCAATATCCGCAAGTGCGATCTGGCCGCCGCCGGCATGACCATCACCGAAGAGCGCGACAAGGTGATGGACTTCTCCGACCCCTACTTCGAGGCGACCCAGGCCCTGATCACCAAGAAGGGCAAGCCGTACAGGAAACTCGACGACCTCGACGGCGAGAAGTTCGGCTACCAGAAGGCCACCACGGGTGGCGAGTACGCCAAGAAGAACGCACCCGAGGGCGCCGAACTCGTCGAGTTCGAGGACGTCGGACTGCTCCTGGCCGCCGTCAAGTCGGGCCAGGTCGCCGCGGGCATCAATGACAACGGCGTCCTCTACGACTACGTGAAGTCGAACCCCGACACCGAGGTCACCGCCGAATTCGACACCGGCGAGCAGTACGGCATCGGCTTCAAGGCCGGGAACGACGCGCTGCGCAAGAAGGTCAACGCCGTCCTCAAGAAGGCCAAGGCGGACGGCCGTTACGACGCGATCTACAAGAAGTGGTTCGGCACCACCCCGCAGAGCAGCTGATGGCGGCACTGTCCCGCCTTTCCCGCAGACAGCGGGCCCGCGCCTTCCGCGGCGCCCAGTACGGCGTCCTCGTCGTGGCCGTCGTCGTGCTCGCCCTCGTCGCCGACTGGGGCACGCTGCGGGAGGCGTTCCTCGATGTCGACGTGATCGTCGCGCAGTTCCCGGAAGTCCTGACCACCGGCCTGGTCAACACCGTGGTCTACACACTCCTGGGCTTCGGTTTCGGCCTGGCGCTCGGGCTGCTGCTCGCCCTGATGCGGCTCTCGCAGGTGCCGCCGTACCGCTGGCTCGCCGTCACCTACATCGAGTTCTTCCGTGGCGTGCCCGCCCTGCTCGTCTTCATCGCACTCGGTTTCGGCGTCCCCCTCGCCTTCGAGGTCTCCCTCGACATGTACGTCACCGTGATGCTGGCCCTCGGCCTGGTCGGGGCCGCCTACATCGCGGAGACCATCAGGGCCGGCATCCGGGCCGTGCCCAGGGGGCAGATGGAGGCGGCCCGTTCGCTCGGGATGTCGTACGGCCGCGCCATGGTCTCCATCGTCATCCCGCAGGCCTTCAGGATCGTCCTGCCGCCGCTGACGAACGAACTGATCCTGCTGACGAAGGACTCGTCCCTGGTGTATCTGCTCGGCCTGTCCATCGGGCAGTACGAACTCGCCAACCAGGGCCGCGACGCCCTGAACGAGTACAAGAGCCTCACCCCGCTCCTCGTCGCGGGCCTGCTCTATCTCCTGATCACGCTGCCGCTCGGGCATCTGGTCAGACGCCTCGAAGCCCGTACGGCGAAGGCCAGGTGAGACCGTGACCGCCCAGCTCACGACCGCTCAGATAGAGATCCGGGACCTGCACAAGGCGTTCGGGGACCTGGAGGTGCTCAAGGGCATCGACATGACCGTCGAACGCGGCGAGGTCGTCTGTGTCATCGGCCCCTCCGGCTCCGGCAAGTCCACGCTCCTGCGCTGTGTGAACCTCCTGGAGGAGCCCACGTCGGGCACCGTCGTCGTGGCGGGCTCCGAGGTCACGGACCCGGATGTGGACATCGACCGGGTACGCCGCCGCATCGGCATGGTCTTCCAGTCCTTCAACCTCTTTCCGCATCTGACGGCCATGGAGAACCTGACGATCGCGCAACGCCGGGTCCTGCGCCGCGACAAGGAGGAGGCGGCCCGGATCGCCCGCGCCAACCTGAAGCGGGTCGGGCTCAGCGACAAGGAGACCGCCTATCCGGCGCAGCTCTCCGGCGGGCAGCAGCAGCGAGTCGCCATCGCCCGCGCCCTGTCCATGGACCCGGAGCTGATGCTCTTCGACGAGCCGACCTCCGCCCTAGACCCCGAACTCGTCGGCGACGTCCTCGCGGTGATGCGCTCCCTCGCACAGGAGGGCATGACGATGCTGGTCGTCACGCACGAGATGAGCTTCGCCCGTGAGGTCGCGGACCGCGTGGTGTTCATGGACGGCGGAGTGATCGTGGAGGAGGGGCCGCCGGCGAGCGTGGTCGGTGCGCCCGAGCACGAGCGGACCCGGACGTTCCTGGCCCGGGTCCTCGATCCGGCGGCCGCACCGCTGCGGACCGAAGAGGCGGAGGAGGCACCACCGGGGACAGGAACTGTCCGCAAGGACGGTTAGCGTGCGCGTATGACGAAGAGGACGGCCACGGCGAAGAGGACGGCCACGGCGAAGAAGACGGCCACGGCGAAGACGGCGCCCGCGGCACCCGTGCTCGGGCCCCGTGCCCTCAACCGGGCCACCCTGGCCCGTCAGCTGCTCCTGGAGCGCTCACCCCTGAAGCCGAAGGACGCCGTCGCGCATCTCCTCGGCCTGCAGGCGCAGAACGTCAAGCCGCCGTACTACGCGCTCGCCGCCCGGCTCGCCGGCTTCGAACCGGACGCGCTCTCGGCCCTGATGGAGGCACGGGAACTCGTCCGGATCGTCACCATGCGCTCCACCATCCACACGCACACGGCGGACGACGCGCTGACCCTGCGGCCCCTGGTGCAGCCCGCCCGCGAGCGCGAGCTGAAGATTTTCCGCAAGGGCCTCGCCGGGGTGGATCTGGAGCAACTCGCCGAGCACGCACGGGAGTTCGTGGAAGAGGAACCGCGCACCCTGAAGCAGATCAGGGAGGCCCTGCTGCGGACCTGGCCGGACGCCGACCCGCAGTCCCTCGGCATCGCGGCCCGCAACACCCTGGCCCTCGTCCAGGTCACCCCGCGCGGACTGTGGCGGCGCAGCGGCCAGGTCGCCCTGACCACCGTCGAGCACTGGCTCGGGCGGCCCGCCGAACCGGCCCCGGCACCGGACGCGACCGTCCTTCGCTATCTCGCCGCCTTCGGTCCCGCCTCCGTGAAGGACATGCAGACCTGGGCGGGCGTCACGCGCCTACGCGAGGCCTTCGAGCGACTCCGCCCGCAGCTGACCGTCTTCCGGGACGAGAACGGCGTCGAACTCTTCGATCTGCCCGACGCCCCGCGCCCCGGCCCCGACACCCCCGCACCGGCCCGCCTGCTGCCGGAGTTCGACAACCTCCTGCTGTCCCACGCGGACCGCACGCGCGTCGTGCCCGCCGCGTACAAGGGCCGCAGCTGGCTGGGCAATTACGCGTACAGCGTCTTCCTCGTCGACGGGTTCCTCGCGGGTGTGTGGCGCCTGGAGGAGCCCAGGAACGGTCCCGTGACGGTGACCGTCGAGCCCTTCGGGACGCTGACGAAGGCACAGCGCGCGGAGGTCGAAGCCGAGGCGGAGCGGCTGCTCACGGGGCCGATGGGGGCAACCGCGGACTCGTACGGCATCGACATCCGCTTCGGGAAGGTCGTCGGGGCGTAAGGGCGGCGGGGGCGAGGGGCCAGGGCTCAGTCGGCCCGGCCCGTGGCCGCCACCGACACCCCGAGGCCGATCATCGCGAAGCCGCCCGCGCCGCCGATCAGCGAAAGGCGCCGGTCCGAGCGGGCGAACCAGGTGCGCGCGGCCGACGCGGTCAGCCCCCACAGCGTGTCCGTCACCATTCCGATGCCGATCGGCACAAGGCCCAAAAGCAGCATCTGCGCGGGCAGATGACCGGCGTCGTGCGCCACGAACTGCGGCAGCACGGCCGCGAAGAAGACGATGCCCTTGGGGTTGGTCACCCCGACCACGACCCCGTCGGCGACGGTCCGCAGATCACCGTGCCGTGGCCCCGCGGGCGCCGCCATGTCCGCCGCCTTCATGTCCTTGCGGTGCCGGAAGGCCTGCACACCCAGAAAGACGAGATACGCGGCACCGGCCAGCTTGACCGCGAGAAACACCGTCACGGACCGCTCCACCAGCGCGCCCACGCCGAGCGCCACGGCCACGACGAGCAGATACGAACCGACGGCGTTGCCGATCGCCGTCGCCACGGCGGTCCTGCGGCCGTGCGTCAGGGCCCGCCCGATCATGAACAGCACGCTGGGCCCCGGCACGACGATGACGATCAACGACATCGCGGCGAACGCGAGCATCCGGTCGACGGACACCATGAATCAGCCACCCCTGGTCGGTACTTCGGACGTCAAAACCCCGGGGCCTCCGGGGCCGCGGGCGTCATCTCAGGGCAACAGCCCCGCACGGCGGGCCGCCACCACCGCCTCCAGGCGGGTGTGCGCCCCCAGCTTCCGCATCGCGGAGCGCAGATAGCCCTTCACGGTCTCCGGGCGCAGACCGAGCCGGGCCGCCGTGGCCGTGTTGGTCGCACCCGACGCCACACACGCCAGGACGTCGACCTCGCGCGGCGCGAGCCGCACCGTGTGCTCCGGCGGCGCCGCTGAGGCGCCGGCCAGACGGCCGCAGACGGCGAGGAGTTCGGCGCGCAGGGCCGGATCGACGATGCGCGGGGCGAGGGCCCGCAGCGCGCCGTGCGCCTCCCGCACCTGCTCCCAGGCGCCGGGACCGGCCACCGGCTCGCGGGCCGCGGCAAGGAGCGCGTGCGCCTCGTCCCGTACCACCAGGGCCTGCTCGATATCGCGGGCCGCGTCCACCGCCGCCGTCAACGCCCGGTCGCCGAGGGGCTGCGCGGTGCGCAGCGCACCGTACAGAACACCCCGCACCCGGCGCCGCACCACCACAGGCACCGCGAGCACGGACCGCAGCCCCTCGGTCTCCACCGCGCTGTCGTACTCGTGGCTGATGTGCCGCGAGGTGCGGTAGTCGGTGACCGCGCAGGGCCGGCCGAGGGCCAGGGTCTTGCCGCCGAGGCCGCTGCCGTTGCTGACGCCGAGCCCGCGCAGCGCGCCCGTCGCCGCCCCGCTCAACTCGCCGATCCGCAGCCTGAGCCCCTCCTCGATCAGCCCGCCGAAGGCGACCGGAAGCCCGGTGGCGCGCCGCAACCGCACCAGGGCCGCCCGCAGCTCGACTCCCTCACCACCGCCCGCCGTCACGACCACCGCGCCCCTTCGCCGATCTCCACCCCCGTCCGGGGGTGGCGCGATCCAACTCATCGATAACACGATGTTAATGAGCGGCCGGGCAGAAGACTGCGCAGTAAGCAGAACGCGGCACGCAGAATGTCGCAGCAGCTGCGGACCATCCCCAGGAGCGAGCATGCGGATACCCATGACCGTCGCGGATTTCTTCGACCGGGCCGAGCTGGGGTTCTCCTCCAGCCTCGGTGTCGTCGACGAACCGGACCAACCAGCCCTTGCGGTACCCGAGTTGAGTTACGGGATGTTCGCCGACCGGGTGCGCGCCTGGCAGGCGGGGCTCGACGCGCTCGGCGTCGGTGAGGGCGAACGGGTCGCGGTGGTCAGCCACAACTCGACCCGCCTTCTTGAGCTGCTGTTCGCGGTGCCGATGAGCGGCCGGATCTGTGTCCCGGTCAACTTCCGCCTCAAGCCGGACGAGATCGAGTACGTGGTGCGGCAGAGCGGTGCCTCGGTGCTGCTCGTCGACCCGGAGCTCGACGAGGCGCTGTCCGGTGTGAAGGCCCGCCACCGCTTCGTACTCGGCGAGCAGACCGAGACCGAGCTGATGCGCTTCGGTGTCGAGCCGCGCCCGTGGGCGCACCCGGACGAGGACGCCACCGCGACCATCAACTACACCTCGGGCACCACGGCCCGGCCCAAGGGCGTCCAGCTGACCCACCGCAACATCTGGGTGAACGGACTGACCTTCGGGCTGCACACCCGCGTGTGGGAGCGCGACGTGTATATGCACACGCTGCCGATGTTCCACTGCAACGGCTGGGGCATGCCGTATGTGATGGCCGGGCTCGGCGTGCAGCAGGTGGTGCTGCGCAAGGTCGACGGCACCGAGATCCTGCGCCGCGTCGAGCGGCACGGCGTCACGCTGATGTGCGGCGCGCCCGCCGTGTGGAACGCGGTCCTGGACGCGGCGGCGGCCTGGCAGGGCGAGATCCCGGGCCGCGACCGGGTACGGATCGTGTGCGCGGGGGCGCCGCCGCCCAGCAGGACGATCCAGCGCGTGGGCGAGGAGCTCGGCTGGGAGTTCACCCAGATCTACGGCCTGACGGAGACATCACCGGTGCTCACCTTCAACCGGATCCGTCCCGAGGACGACGCGCTGCCCGCCGAGGAGCGGGCCCGCAAGCTGTCCCGTGCCGGGCTGCCCGCGCTCGGGGTGCGACTGAAGGTCTCCGACGGCGGCGAGGTCCTGGCCCGTTCCAACGTCGTGCTCGACGGCTACTGGGACAAGCCCGACGAGACCGAGGCGGCCCTCGGAGACGGCTGGTTCCACACCGGTGACGGCGGCACGATCGACGCGTCCGACGGCCATCTGACGATCTCCGACCGGAAGAAGGACGTGATCATCACCGGCGGCGAGAACGTCTCGTCCATCGAGGTCGAGGACACCATCTTCAGCCACCCCGCGGTCGCCGAGGTCGCCGTCATCGGTGTCCCGCACGAGAAGTGGGGCGAGACGATCAAGGCCCTCGTGGTGCTCGCGGAGGGCGCCACCGCGCAGGAGGCCGACATCATCGCCCACTGCAAGGAGCGGATGGCCGGCTACAAGGCCCCGACGTCCGTCGAGTTCCGCACCGCCATCCCCCGTACGGCCACCGGAAAGATCCAGAAGTTCAAACTCCGGGAGCCGTACTGGTCGGGGATGGAACGGGGCGTGAACTGACCCTTCAGGACGTGGGGTTGGGCACCAGGGTGCGCTCACGGTCGAGCGAGGTGTACGTGGTGTCCGCGTTGACGGCGAGCTTGCCCGTGGACCAGCGGGTGAGGAGATCGTCCTCGCGGCCGCCGCCGCCGAAGGCGCCCACCGTCGTCAGCGTGGCCTGCCGCCAGGCGGAGCCCGGGGCGCGGAGCCGGTGCTCGGACTTGAGAGCGCCGGCCCCGATGTCGCCGTAGACCGAGACCTCGCCGTCGGCCCAGCGCACGAACAGGTCCTGCCCGGCGGCGCCCTGGCCGGTCCGGCTCTGCCCGGTGCCGGAGGCGGGTCCGAAGCTGCCCGCCGCGATGTCCCGGGCGTACGTCCAGGTCTTGTTGGGGGCGGCGAGGCGGCGCTCGGAGTGCGTGCCCTTCGTGTCGACGTCGGGGTAGAGGGTGACCTCACCGTCCGACCAGCGGACCACGAGGTCGTCGGCGCGTGTGCCGGCGCCGGTGAAGCGGCCCGCGGTGATGCCCTTCGCGTTCTTCCACAGCCGGTTCGGCGGCAGCAGCCGTATCTCGTTGCGGAGCTTGGTGGTGGCGTCGACGTCCTTGTAGAGGGTCAGTTCACCGTCGTACCAGCGGACGAGGAGATCGGACGTGCCGGTTCCGGTGAAGTCACCCGCGGTGATCACGTCGGCGTACTTCTTCCAGGTCTCGTTGGGCCCGATGAGCCGGATCTCCTTGCCGAAGCCGAACTTTCCGTCGCCCGGATACAGGGAGACCTCGCCGTCGAGCCAGCGCACGACCAGGTCGCTGTGCGGGCCGCCGGCCCCTTCCGGATGGAACCGCCCGGCGGTCATGGCCCTGGCCAGCTGCCAGGTCCTGGCATCGCCGAGCCCGCCGCCCGTGTCCGGCGTCGTATCGGTCACCGCCTGCCGGTAGAGCCGGGACACATCGTCGTCGAACTGCGAGGTGTAGGAGGTGTGGTCGTAGAGCCCGCCGGTCTTGTAGCCGCCGATGACACCGACCAGATCACCGCGACGGCCGTCGAAGTTCTCCAGGAACGGGCCCCCGCTGACGCCCGCACGGAATCCGTCGCACTTGATCTCCATGAACCGCCCCTGGAAGGCGGTCGTGTCGTTCGTGCACTGCAGCGGTGTCTTCTGACCGCCGGGATAGCCGGCGATCGTCACCTTCGCGCGCGCCAGGTGCGCGGAGTCCACGGCGGTGAGCGTGTTGCCCGGCCCGGTCGCCTCCTCCAGGAGCTGCCCACGGGAGTTCGGGCCCACCCGCAGGAAGGCGAAGTCCACGTCGTCGTCGGGCGCCGCGCGCAGATAGCGGCCGTCGATCCAGAGCTTGCCCGGCTTCATCGGGAAGATCCCGTACGGCGTCTCGCCGACCTGGCCCGCCTTCGAGGCACCGGCACGGTAGCCGGGCACGAAGGCGATATCGCGGGCACCACGACCGCCCTTGAGGCAGTGCGCCGCCGTGACCACCAGGCTCTTGGTCGGCGATGCGACGGCGCTCGCGCTGCAGAACTGGTCGGCGGTGGCTTCGCCGTCGCCGCCCCTGATCAGGAACACACCGACCGTGGGGATGCCCTCGGTGGTCGGGTGGCTCGGTGCGCGCAGCGAACGCTTGCCGCGCGCACCGGGCTCGTGGGTCTCCGTGCCAGGCGCCGTCCCCGTCTCCTTCTTGGCCCCGCCGTCCACGGCGTCGACCGAGACGGCACCGCGGATACGCTCCGGCGTCCAGTAGCTCTCCGCCTTCCTGGCCTCGCGGATCTCGTCCCGCGTCGCGCTCCTGCCGTCGGCTGAAGGGGCGGCCGCGGCGGGTGCGGTGCAGGCGATCGAGGCGCAGATGCCGAGGACGACGGCGCGCACCCATGGTGTTCGTCTCATGAGGACTGCTGCTTGCCTTCCTTGAGGTGGGGTGGGGTGGAGTGAGATGAGGTGGAGCGAGATGAGGCGACGGAGACGGAGACGGAGACGGGGACGGAGACGGGGACTGCGGGGTCCCGGGTCAGCCGGTGAGGCGGACCTCGCCGTGCGTACCGGCCGCGTCGACCCCCGGGTACAGCCGGAGCGAGTTGTCGGACCAGCGCACCAGGACGTCGTTCGGCCGCTCGTTGGCGACGAACGCACCGGCGTTCACCACGGTGGCCTTGGACCAGACGGACTTCGCCGGCTTGATCCTGACCTCGCCGTGGAAGCCGCCGCCGTCGACCCCCGGATAGATGGTGGTCTCGCCGTCGACCCAGCGGACCAGGAGGTCCGCGGTCTTCTTGCCGGTGAACTCGCCCGCGGTGACCTGAGTGGCGTACGTCCAGGTCTTGTTGGGCTTCTTCAGGGTCTTCTCGCCGCGCAGGGCGTTGGTGTTCAGGTCGGCGTAGAGCGAGACCTCGCCGTCGGCCCAGGTGACCAGGAGATCGTCGCGCTGGGCGTTGGCCGTGTAGCGGCCCGCGGTGATCTGCTTGGCGTACGTCCAGGTCTTGTTCTTGGCGGGCGCCAGCTTCTTCTCGCCGTGGAAGCCCTTCCGGTCGACGTGGGTGTACTGGGTCAGCTCACCGTCGACCCAGCGCACGACCAGGCCGTCCGAGCCGCCGCCGAAGCTCGCCCCGGTGATCTGCTTGGCGTGCTTGAAGACGCTGTTCGGGGCGGCTATGCGGTACTCGGCCGCGAACGGGTGCCTGGAGTTCTTGTCGTCCGCGCCCTGGTAGAGGGTGACTTCGCCGTCGACCCAGCGCACGATCATGTCCATGTGGCGCTTGCCGCCGGCCGAGCCGCCGGTGAAGTAGCCCGAGGCGATGTGCTCGGCGTACTTCCAGGGTGCCTTGGGGAACTCGGTGCGGTAACTGACCTTCTGCACCCAGGTGCTGAGGTCGTCCACGCGGGTGTCGACGGCGCCGCGCCTGGTCTCCGAGGGGTCGGTGCCCACGCAACCGGCCTGCCCGGAGGTGCTGTTGACGGCGACCAGTTCGGCCCGCCCGGCGCTCTCGCGGAACGCTGGTCCGCCGGTGTCGCCCTTGCAGACGGTCGCCCCGGCGGGGTCGGCGCCGGTCAGGCCGACCGATGAGGCCTGCACCGAGTCCACCGTGAACGCGGCCGTGTGCAGCTTGTCGGGCACCCACTCGGTGTGCGTACGGCCGTAGCCCGCGACCTTCAGCCGCTCACCCTTGGCGGGCGCCGTGGTCGCCACGGCCACCGGGGTGATGCCGGTGACCGGCTTGGCCAGCTTGGCCAGCACCACGTCGCGGCCCTCGTGCGGGACGAGCTCGACGACATCCGCCACGGTCCCGGCCGAACCGTTCAGGTCGGTACGCCCGATGGTCGCCGTCGTCTTCCACTTGGGCGCGCCTTCGGTGACCCCGGCGCCCTTGGCGGGGTCGTCCGCGAAGCAGCTTGCGGCGGTGAGCACCCACTGCTTGTCGACCAGGGCGCCCGAGCAACCGCGGGTGCCGGAACCGATGTCGAGCCGGGCGGTGAAGGCATGGCTCCCGTCCTCGGCGGCGGCGCCCTCGACGGCCTGGGCCGGGGCGGCGGTGAGCGCCCCGGTGGTGACGGCGGCGGCCAGAAGCCCGGTCATCCACGCGGTGCGCGGACGTCTGCTAAACACGTATTTCATTCCCTATCAGGTGCCGTATCAGTGCCCTTGAGGCGGAGTTCGGCTCGGAGAGCCACGGAAACGTAACACCGTAAACCGGCACTGATTTCGCCATAAAAAACCCGGAGAGCCGGTGGAGAGAATCCGGATAGCGCACGGATAGGCGGCTGATAGCGGGCCGATAGGGCGCCGAGAGTTCGGCAAAGAAGCGGACAAGTCGCGCTTCCCGAAGCAACGGTGGGAGCGTCTGTGTCATCCGCTGTGCCGTGCTCCCCTCACTCGGGGGTAGGCACCCGGGTGCCGTCGCGGCATCCTGGCGCCATGCCGCAGACGTCCCCGCTCTCGTACGCACACGGGGTGGTCGACACCCCGCTCATCGGCGACACCATCGGACGCAGCCTCGACCGCGCGATCGAGGCGTTCCCCGACCGGGAGGCCCTGGTCGATCTGCCCTCCGGTGCGCGCTGGACCTATACCGAATTCGGGGACGCCGTCGAGCGTTTGGCGCGCGGACTGCTCGGAATGGGAGTGGCCACGGGCGACCGGGTCGGGATCTGGGCGGTGAACTGCGCCGAGTGGGTTCTCGTGCAGTACGCGACCGCGCGGATCGGCGCGATCCTGGTGAACATCAACCCGGCCTATCGCGCCCATGAATTGGAGTACGTCCTGAACCAGGCGGGGATCTCGCTCCTCGTGGCCTCCCTGACCCACAAGGGCAGCGACTACCGGGCCCTGGTCGAGCAGGTGCGGCCGAACTGCGCCGGCCTGCGCTCCGTGCACTACATCGAGGACGGCTCCTGGGACGCGCTCCTGGACGCCGCGCGGACCGTCACCGATGCCCAACTGGCCGCCGTAGAGGCCGGGTTGAGCTGTAACGACCCGATCAACATCCAGTACACCTCGGGCACCACCGGCTTCCCCAAGGGTGCCACGCTCTCGCACCGCAACATCCTCAACAACGGCCACCGCGTGGGGGAGTTGATCGGCTACACGGAGCAGGACCGGATCTGCGTGCCGGTGCCCTTCTACCACTGTTTCGGCATGGTCATGGGCAATCTGGCGGCCACCGCGCACGGTGCCTGCATCGTGATCCCCGCCCCGTCCTTCGACCCGGAGGCGACCCTCGGGGCCGTCGAGCGGGAGCGCTGCACGTCCCTGTACGGCGTACCGACCATGTTCATCGCGGAGTTGGGCCTGCCGGACTTCGCGGCGTACGACCTCACGTCCCTGCGCACCGGCATCATGGCGGGCTCACCCTGCCCGGTGGAGGTGATGAAGCGGGTCGTCGCCGAGATGCACATGGAGCAGGTCTCCATCTGCTACGGCATGACCGAGACCTCCCCGGTGTCGCTGCAGACCCGGATGTCCGACGACCTGGAACGCCGCACCGGCACCGTCGGCCGCGTCCATCCGCACCTGGAGGTCAAGGTCGTCGACCCGGCCACCGGCGCGACCGTGCCGCGCGGCACCCCGGGCGAGCTGTGCACCCGGGGCTACAGCGTGATGCTCGGCTACTGGAACGAGGCCGCGAGGACGGCCGAGGCGATCGACAGGGGCCGCTGGATGCACACCGGTGACCAGGCGGTCATGCGCGAGGACGGCTATGTCCAGATCGTCGGCCGCATCAAGGACATGATCATCCGTGGCGGCGAGAACATCTATCCCCGCGAGATCGAGGAGTTCCTCTACGGCCACCCGAAGATCGCCGACGTCCAGGTCGTCGGCGTCCCGCACGAGCGCTACGGCGAGGAGGTCCTGGCCTGCGTGATCCTCCGGGAGGGTGCGGGGGATCTGACCCTGGAGGAGCTGCGCGAGTACTGCCGTGACCGGCTCGCCCACTACAAGATTCCGGCCCGGCTCCAGGTCGTGGAGGGCTTTCCGATGACGGTGTCGGGGAAGGTGCGGAAGGTGGAGCTGCGGGCGCGGTACGCGGGTTAGCGGGAGGCTTGCGGAGTTTCGGTCGGCACCGTCGGCCTGCGGGCCGTCACACCGCCCTACGGGCTTGTCCTCAATCGCCGGACGGGCTCTGTAGATGGCCGGACGGGCTCTGTAGATCGCCGGACGAGGTCCGTGGATAGCCGGACGGGCTCCAAGCGGCTCGGGGGAAGTCCAGTGCGGTTCGTCGTGCCCCGAAGGGGCGCGGGGCTGTGTCGATATGCGGCTCCGCCGCGCTGGGGGTACCCCCAGCGGTAGCTGGGGGAGCGACAAGCCACGACGCACCCGCAGATGATGCACCGGACTTCCCGCGGAGCGCTCAGGCGTAGCGGTGCATGCAGACCCGCTCCCAGCGGTCCAGGCCGAGTTCTGCTTCGTAGTCCCTGATTTTTCTCAGCCCGGGGGTGAGTTCCGCCTCGTCGAGGATCCGGAAGCCGATGCGTGCGTAGTACGGGGCGTTCCATGGCACATCGGCGAACGTCGTCAGGGTGAGGGCCGTGAGGCCCTCCGCGCGCGCCCGGTCCTGCGCGTACGCGAGCAGGGCCCGGCCCACGCCCCGGCGTGCGGCCGACGGGTGGACGGAGACCTGCTCGACGTGCAGGGCCTCGTCCACCGGCTCGCAGACGATGTACGCGACCGGCGCCCCGTCGTCGTCCGGGGCCGCCACCCAGGCATGCCCCGCCCGCCGGAAGGCGTCGAGCACGTCGAGCGCGGGCGGCTCGTCCTCGGCGATCTCCGGCATGCCGATCCCGCGGAACGGCTCACCGGCGGCGCGCTCGATGTCCCGCAGGACGGGGAGATCGCGGGGTGTGGCGGGGCGTATGCGCATGGGGACAGTCTTCCCGAAGGCGGCTCTCCGCGAGGGCCCTACGTCCGTGTCCCGCCCGCCCTATGCCCGTGTCCCGCCCTGCGCCCCCGTGCTCACCAGTTCGTCCGCGGGGCTGTTCACGGGCTGCGGGGTGCCCGTCAGATCGAGCACGAAGAGGGGGATGCGGAGCTCGTCCGCGCGGGCGCGGGCCTCGTCCGAGTAACCGGCCAGGGAGAAGTGGACGGCGATCGCGGACTGCGTGAGGGCGCTGAGCCACAGGCACTCCACGTCACGCAGTGAGGCGGGCCGGGTGGACGGCTCGACCTGGGCGACGAGGCCGGGTGCGTGCAGGCCGATGCCCGCCGGCGGGCGCTCCCTGGTGTGGCGGATGTCGCGGTAGCCGAGCCACTTCAGATACAGGGCCGCCGCCGTCACCGCGTCGCGAGCGGTGCGGATGGTCATCGGGTGGAACGCGGGGCGCGGCGTCGGCGCGGTCGGCGGCAGCGGTATGTGCAGGGGAGGGGCTGCGGGCGGCTGCGGCCCCGCCACCGAGCGCACGGGGATCCGCAGGACCGTGCCGCAGGCGCAGCCCAGCTCCGGCTGCGGCCACTGGTCCTGGCGCCCGCACGAGGGGCAGCGCACGCTGACCCAGTCCTCCGACCAGGTGTGATGGGTGATCGGGACGGCGTGCGCACCGCGGATGACGGGCGGGGTCACGGGGGCGCCGCAGGCGCAGGGGAAGGTCGGTGGCGCGTACACATGCTCGCGCCTGCAGACCGGGCAGCGCACCGGAATGCTCTCACCCATCACGGCCACCCCATCTCACGGCCGTCCATGTCCACGGCCGCCCTCTCGGCGTACCTGCGTTCCCCTGCCGCGGTCTCCATGGTCCATCAACCAGCGGCTCCTGTGGAGCCACTTGGCGAGGTTCCTCCCTGACCGGGCGCGGATTGGGCCTTGACGGCCATTGCGACCAGCTCTTACATTGCTTCCGTATCGCAGAACATAACTTTCGCATAGTGGAAACCGAGCGGAAATGGCCGCCGGTGGCCCGCGGGAGTGCCCGACAGGTCGACGCAGGAGTACTCGATGCCTCGAATGACAGCCGCCGCGGCGGCAGTGGAGATCCTCAAGCGCGAGGGCGTTACGAACGCGTTCGGTGTGCCGGGCGCCGCGATCAACCCCTTCTACAAGGCGCTCAAGACGGTCGGCGGTGTCGACCACACGCTGGCCCGGCACGTCGAGGGCGCCACGCACATGGCGGAGGGCTACACCCGCACCAACCCGGGCAACATCGGTGTCGCGATCGGCACCTCGGGCCCCGCGGGCACCGACATGATCACCGGTCTGTACTCCGCGATCGGTGACTCGATCCCGATCCTGTGCATCACCGGTCAGGCCCCGAGCCACCTCCTGTCCAAGGAGGACTTCCAGGCCGTCGACATCGCGTCGATCGCCAAGCCGGTCGCGAAGATGGCCGTCACGGTCCTGGAGGCCGCGCAGGTCCCCGGCGTCTTCCAGCAGGCCTTCCACCTGATGCGCTCCGGCCGTCCGGGCCCGGTCCTGATCGACCTGCCCATCGACGTCCAGATGGCGGAGATCGAGTTCGACCCGGAGACCTACGAGCCGCTGCCGGTCTACAAGCCCGCCGCGACCCGCGCCCAGGTCGAGAAGGCCATCCAGTTCCTGCTGGCCTCCGAGCGTCCGCTGATCATCGCGGGCGGCGGCATCATCAACGCCGACGCCTCCGACCTCCTGGTCGAGTTCGCCGAGATCACCAACACCCCGGTCGTGCCCACCCTGATGGGCTGGGGCACCATCCCGGACGACCACGACCTGAACGCGGGCATGGTCGGCCAGCAGACCGGCCACCGCTACGGCAACGCGACGTTCCTGGAGTCGGACTTCGTCCTCGGCATCGGCAACCGCTGGGCCAACCGTCACACCGGCTACAAGCTGGACGTGTACCGCGAGGGCCGCAAGTTCGTGCACGTCGACATCGAGCCGACCCAGATCGGCAAGATCTTCCCGCCGGACTACGGCATCACGTCCGACGCGCGCAGCGCCCTCGAGCTCTTCGTCGAGGTCGCCAAGGAGCTGAAGGCCGCGGGCAAGCTGCCCGACCGCTCCGAGTGGGTCGCCTCGCACCTGGAGCGCAAGGCCACGCTGCAGCGCCGTACGCACTTCGACGACATCCCGATGAAGCCGCAGCGCGTCTACGAGGAGATGAACAAGGCCTTCGGCCCGGAGACGCGCTACGTCACCACCATCGGCCTCTCCCAGATCGCCGGCGCGCAGATGCTGCACGTCTACAAGCCGCGGCACTGGATCAACTGCGGCCAGGCGGGCCCGCTCGGCTGGACCATCCCGGCCGCGCTCGGTGTCGCCAAGGCCGACCCGGAGACCCCGGTCGTCGCGCTCTCCGGCGACTACGACTTCCAGTTCATGATCGAAGAGCTGGCGGTCGGCGCCCAGCACCGCATCCCGTACGTCCACGTCCTGGTGAACAACGCCTACCTCGGCCTGATCCGCCAGGCCCAGATCGGTCTGGACATCAACTTCCAGGTCAACCTGGAGTTTGAGAACCAGAACTCGCCCGAGCTGGGTGTCTACGGCGTCGACCACGTCAAGGTCGCCGAGGGCCTCGGCTGCAAGGCGATCCGTGTCACCGACCCGAACGAGCTCGGCGACGCCCTGGAGCAGGCGAAGAAGCTCGCGCAGGAGTACCGGGTCCCGGTCGTCGTCGAGGCGATCCTGGAGCGCATCACCAACATCGCGATGAGCCCGACGGCCGACATCTCGGCGGTCAAGGAGTTCGAGGACATCGCCACGGAGTCCTGGCACGCGCCCACGGCCATCAAGACCCTCAAGAGCTGAGGCTCCTGAGTCTCCCTCACCGTAAGGGAGTTGGGGCGGTCCACCCGGAGGGGGGTGGATCGCCCCTTCGTCGTGTGCGGCCGGTGGATCACTCGTTCGGGTGCCCGAGTGGACGGCGGACGCGAGGGGGCGGGCCGTCCCACGGTGATGCTCTCGACACCACCACAGGAGGCCGCCATGTCTGCCGCAGCAGCTGAGCACCCGTTGTGCGACGAGGCACCGCTGACCCTGCTCAAAGAAGCCGACAGGCTCATCGGGCAGAACCCTGGGTACCGCGTCGAGATCATCGGCGGCCTGCTCCTCATGACCCCGCCCCCGGACGGCCCTCACGCCCGAGTGCCGACCAAGCTGATGCGCCCCTTGATCGACGCAGGCCTGGACGACGGGGAGACGGAGGTCCTGCAAGGAGTGGGCGTCCGGCTCCCCGGAGGCCCCGAGGAGTACGCGATCCCGGACCTCGCCGTGGTCGACGCCGACATCGACGAGCACCTCATCGAGTTCAACTGCTATGGCCCCTTGTCCTTCCGGCTCGTCCTGGAGGTCACCTCCAGCAACTACAACCAGGACCTGCGTACCAAGGCCACCGCGTACGCCAGGGCTCAGATCCCCGTATACGTGCTCGTGGACCGCAAGCACCAGCGCGTTCACGTCCTGACCGAACCGGACGGCGAGGCCTACGGCAGCCACCGCGTCCACGCGGCCGGCGAAGTGGCCGTGCTGCCCGACTCCCTGGGCGCCAAGGTCACCCTCGACGTGGAGGCCCTGCTGCGAGCTGGGGCGTTCAAGCCCGAGCCCGCGGCCGAGGACGGCTGAGCAACCGGCAACCGAGTGCACAAAGAACGCCGAGTTCACGGGACCGTCCGTGAACTCGGCGCTCTGGCTGAGGAGTTGGTGCCGTCCGACGGCGCAAGGCTGGCGTGACAGGACGTTCGCGCCGCCGGACGGAGTCTCGGTACTGCGGATACCGCTGGGACCGCGGCGGATGCGATGGAACCCGGACCACCCATCCCTCAGGTCGAGAAGGGCGCCGTGGAACCTTTACCACCGCACTGGCTCGCACACCGCCGCGGCCCAGTCGCTCGTCCGCCGGAGCGGACTGCCCAATCCACGTGACCACCCCTCATCCGGGTCCGTGGTTCGGGCTCTTGCGCCCGGGGCCTGACCTCCCGTCAGACCCCGTACGCAGTCTTGAGGTTGAACCTCAGTCCTCGCGCAGGGCGCGGACCGCTTCCTCGACGCGCTTGCCGTAGTCGGCGTCGGCGGCGTGGAAGTGGGCGAGGTTCTTCTCGATGACGTCGTCGCGGGAGACCTGGGACAGGCCGCCGGCGATGTTCGCCACCAGGCGCTTCTTCTCGTCCTCGGACATCAGCCGGAACAGCTCACCGGCCTGGAAGAAGTCGTCGTCCTTGGTGTGGGCCGGGGCCTCGTGGGTGCCCGTGTAGCCGTTGATGGCCAGCGGGGCCGACAGCGGCTGACCGGTCTCGGCCGGGCCGTCGTACGAGTTCGGCTCGTAGTTCTTGCGGTCACGGCCGTAGGCGTTGGACGCCATGACACCGTCGCGGCCGTAGTTGTCGGCCTTCGTCGCCTTGGGGGCGTTGACCGCGAGCTGGGTGTGGTTGACACCCAGGCGGTAGCGGTGCGCGTCCGCGTAGGCGAACAGACGGCCCTGCAGCATCTTGTCGGGCGAAGGACCGATACCCGGAACGAAGTTGTTCGGGGAGAACGCGGCCTGCTCGACCTCGGCGAAGACGTTGTCGGGGTTGCGGTCGAGGACCAGGCGGCCGACGCGCTGCAGCGGGTAGTCCTTGTGCGGCCACACCTTGGTGAGGTCGAACGGGTTGAAGCGGTAGTCCGCGGCCTCGGCGGCCGGCATCACCTGGACGTACAGGGTCCACGAGGGGTTCACACCGCGCTCGATGGCCTGCAGCAGGTCCGTCTGGTGCGAGTTGGGGTCCTGGCCCGCGAGCTCGGCGCCCTGCTCGGCGGAGAGGCAGCGGATGCCCTGGTTCGTCTTGAAGTGGTACTTGACGAAGAAGGCCTCGCCCTGGGCGTTGGTCCACTGGTACGTGTGGGAGCCGTAGCCGTTCATGTGGCGGTAGGACGCCGGGATACCGCGGTCACCCATCAGCCAGGTGATCTGGTGCGTGGCCTCGGGGGCGTGCGCCCAGAAGTCCCAGACGTTGTCCGGCTCCTGCTTGCCCGTGAACGGGTCACGCTTCTGGGAGTGGATGAAGTCGGGGAACTTCAGCGGGTCCTTGATGAAGAAGACCGGGGTGTTGTTGCCGACGAGGTCGTAGTTGCCCTCTTCGGTGTAGAACTTCACGGCGAAGCCGCGCGGGTCACGGACGGCGTCCGCGCCACCGAGGTTGTCCGCCACGGTCGAGAAGCGCAGGAACAGCTCGGTGCGCTTGCCGATCTCGGAGAGGAAGTCCGCCGACGTGAAGCCGGTGACGTCGTCGGTCACCTCGAAGTGGCCGTAGGCGCCGGAGCCACGGGCGTGCACCACACGCTCCGGGATGCGCTCCCGGTTGAAGCGGGCGAGCTTCTCGAGCAGGTGCTGGTCCTGCAGGAGGAGCGGGCCACCGACGCCGGCGGTGGCGGAGTTCTGATTGTCGGCGACCGGGGCGCCGGACTCGGTCGTAAGCACGCGCTTCGACATGGTGACCTTCCGTGCGGGAGCTACTGAGCGGAAAATCCGCGGATGGGCGGAGCTGGATCCGCGTACTGCGGAAAGACTTTTCCGCTGTGAGGTGGAGCGTAAGTTCGGCCTGAACCGAACGTCAACAGTTTGTTGAAGAAATGCGAACGGGGTTCGCCACAGACGATGTGACCTGCGTCTGAGCAGGAGTGTGACCCGGGCGGCGCCCGCGCCTGGGCGCGACAGGACAGGTGTCAGCGCGGGCGCCACCCGGAGATCAGGGGGCTGCGGCCGGTCAGGGCCGTCAGGCGACCGGCTGGCCCGAGAGGCGCTCGACGGCGCGCAGCAGCGCGGAGTGGTCGAGACCGCCGTCACCCTGCGCACGCAGGGACGCGACCAGCTGGGCCACGACGCCGCCGACCGGCAGCGAGGCACCGACATTGCGGGCGGCGTCGGTGACGATGCCCATGTCCTTGTGGTGCAGGTCGATACGGAAGCCCGGCTTGAAGTCGCGGTTGAGGAAGTTGTCCTTCTTGCGGGTCAGGACGGTCGAACCGGCCAGACCACCGTTGAGGACGTCGAGCGCGGCCTTCAGGTCCACGCCGGACTTCTCCAGGAAGACCACGGCCTCGGCGCAGGCCTGGATGTTGACCGCCACGATCAGCTGGTTGGCGGCCTTCACCGTCTGGCCCGAGCCGTGCGGACCGCACAGCACGATGGTCTTGCCGAGGGCCTCGAGGAGCGGCTTGGCGGCGTCGAAGTCCGCCTGCTCGCCACCGACCATGATGGACAGGACGGCCTCGATCGCGCCGGCCTCACCACCGGAGACGGGGGCGTCCAGAACGCGGATGCCCTTCTCCTTGGCGGCCTTGGCCAGGTCGACCGAGGTCTGCGGGGTGATCGAGGACATGTCGACCAGGAGCGCGCCGGACTTGGCGTTCTCCAGGATGCCGTCGGGGCCGTACGCGATGGCCTCGACCTGCGGGGACGCGGGCACCATCGTGACGACCACATCGGCGTCCTTGACGGCCTCGGCGATCGACTTGGCCGCGGTGCCGCCGGCGGCGGCGAGGCGGTCGAGCTTGTCCTGCTCCAGGGTGAAGCCGGTGACGTCGTAACCCGCCTTGATCAGGTTCTCGGACATGGGGGAGCCCATGATGCCGAGGCCGATCCATGCGATCTTGGGAAGGTTGCTCATGAGGGTGCCTCTCTCAAAGCTTTTGGTACGTCGGTGAGTTGCCGCCCGCCGCACAGCCGGGCGGCAACAGGCGCGTGCGGAACGCGCGGCGCGTACGGGACGCGCCGGGCGTACGGCACACGCCGCGGAAGCCTCAGCGCGCGGCGCGGGCCTCGGCGGGCAGCCAGTCGAAGGACTCGGCGCTCGGCTTGTCGCCGGCCTTGTACTCCAGGCCCACCCAGCCCTCGTAACCGGCCTTCTTCAGCTGGTCGAGCAGGGCTTCCAGGGGCAGGTCGCCGGTGCCCGGGGCGCCACGGCCCGGGTTGTCGGCGATCTGGACATGTCCGGTCTTCTCGGTGTACTGCTCGATCACCGAGGGCAGGTCCTCGCCGTTCATGGACAGGTGGTACAGATCCATGAGGAACTTGGCGTTGCCGAGCCCGGTGGCGGCGTTGACCGCGTCCACGATCTCGATCGCCTTGGGGGCGCTCACGATCGGGCACTTCGGCGACTCGGGCGCGTTCAGCGCCTCGATCAGCAGGATGGCGCCGATGCGGTCGGCCTCGCGGGCGGCGAGGACGAGGTTCTCCAGGGCGAGCTTGTCCTGCTCGGCCGGGTCGACACCGTCGACGCGGTTGCCGTACAGGGCGTTGAGCGCCTTGCAGCCGAGGGAGGCGGCGAAGTCGGCGGCGACCTTGAGGTTCGCGCGGAACTTCTCGGACTCCTCGCCGGGGATGGACAGCGCACCGCGGTCCGGGCCCGGCAGCTGGCCGGCGTAGAAGTTGAGGCCGGTCAGCTGGACGCCGGCGTCCTCGATGGCCTTCTTCAGGGCATCGAGCTCGGCCTGGTCAGGGGTGGGGGCGTCGACCCAGGGCCACCACAGCTCGACCGCGGTGAAGCCCGCCGCGGCAGCGGCCGCGGGGCGCTCCAGGAGCGGGAGTTCCGTGAAGAGGATCGACAGGTTGACGTTGAAGCGCTGGTCCGTGAATCCCATGAGGGGCAGGCGCTCCTTCCGTATTGCGGAAGTTACTTTCTACTTGATGGAAGATTGCCTTCGGCCCTGGTCGGCTGTCAAGTGGGGGCTGCCGAAAAACCGATACGGCTCGGTAGGTTGACCCCGTGCGATTGAGAGTGGAGTTCACGACCGAGCCCTTCGACCTCGACGAGGCGCCCACCCATGCGGTGGTGGCCCGCGAGGTCATCCAGGGGGCCGCGCTCGACGCCGTCGACGTGGGCCCCTTCGGAAACACCGCGGAGGGCGGCGCCGACGAGGTGCTCACCGCGGTCGACGCGCTGCTGCGCAAATCGCTTGCCGCCGGAGCCACCCGTGTCTCGCTGCAGGTGAATGTCGTCAGAGAGGGGGAGGAGCGGTGACCGAGCCCCGCGATCACCCCTTCGTCACCGCGGTCAAACCGCTGGTGGACGCCATGGGCGGCGAGCTGCTCGCCCCCGGCGAGGCCGAGGGCGACGATGTCGTCCTGTCCTGGGAGGGCGAGGACGTCCTCGCCGTACGTCTGCCGCAGCTGGCCGATTCCCTCGAGCACATCCTGGCCGCCCTGCAGCGCAAGCACGGCAGGCCGCTCTCCGAGCTCGACCGCAAGTCGAAGCAGGAGGTCGTACGTCTTCTCGAGGCCCGTGGCGCGTTCTCCGTACGGCATGGCGTGGAGACCGTGGCGGGCGCCATAGGCGTCTCGCGCTTCACCGTGTACAACTACCTGAACAGGCAGAACACCGCCAAGAGCGAGTAGCGGCGCGGGTAGCGCCCCACCTGCCGGTCACCCACCGTGGAGAAACCGTCACCCGAAATGTCGGGTGGCGGTTTCTTTGTTCAAGAGATTTCAACAAAGTGTTGACGCGGTGTTGCCGAAGGTCTTAGCTAATCCCAGCCCGTCCAGCACAAGGCCACTTCCGGCCACCGGAGGCTTCCCGTGACTTCCAGTACGACACCGGGCCTCGCCCGGTTCAACACCTCCGAGGAGACCGCGGCCACCGCGGAACTCCACGAGGTGTGCGCCAGTTCGGCGTGGGGGAGCAAGCTGCTCGCCCAGCGCCCCTTCGCATCCACCGACTCCCTCTTCGCCGCAAGCGACGCCGCCATGGCCGAACTGACCAGCGCGGACCTGGAGGAGGCGATGGCGGGGCACCCGCCGATCGGACGCCCGAAGCCAGGGGATCCGACCTCGGCCCGTGAACAGCGGGGCATGGCCGGAGCCTCCGAGGAGCTCAAGGCCGAACTGCTCGAACTGAACCTGGCCTACCAGGAGAAGTTCGGACATGTCTTCCTCATCTGCGCGACCGGCGCGACGGCCGAATTCATGCTCGGCCAGATCAAGACCCGGATCGAGAACGCGCCCGAGCAGGAGCGGGAGATCGTCCGCGCCGAGCTGGGCAAGATCAACCGCATCCGGCTGACCCGCCTCGTAGAAGAAGGAAGCGACGCATGAGCACCGACACCACTGCTTCGGTGTCCACGCACATCCTGGACACCAGCATCGGACGCCCCGCCGAAGGCGTCGCCATCTCGCTCGCGGCCCGCGCCGGCTCCGGTGCGGACTGGGTGGCACTCGGCGGTTCCAAGACCGATGCGGACGGGCGCTGCAAGGACCTGCCGGCGCTGCCGGAGGGCACCACCCACGTGCGTCTCGACTTCGAGACCGAGGCGTACTTCTCAACCAAGCAAGCCGAAGCCCAGCAGGACGCCCCCGCGAATCGGGACAGCGGTGCGTTTTTCCCGGAGGTGGCGATCACGTTCGCCGTCAAGCCGGGCGAGCACTACCACGTACCGCTGCTGCTCAACCCGTTCGGCTACTCCGTTTACCGAGGGAGCTAGCAGACATGCCCACGATTCTGGGACAGAACCAGTACGGCAAGGCCGAGAACCGCGTCGTGAAGATCACGCGCGACGGCGACACGCACCACATCAAGGACCTGAACGTGTCCGTCGCCCTGTCCGGCGACATGTCCGATGTGCACCTCACCGGCTCCAACGCCAACTGCCTGCCGACCGACACCACCAAGAACACGGTGTACGCGTTCGCCAAGGAATACGGCATCGAGTCCGCCGAGCAGTTCGGCATCCACCTCGCCCGGCACTTCGTGACGAGCCAGGAGCCGATCCACCAGGCGCGGATCCGGATCGAGGAGTACGCCTGGGACCGCATCGCGACCTCGGACGCCAACTCCAAGTTCATCGGCGCCGACGAGGTCAACCACTCCTTCGTCCGCAAGGGCCAGGAGACCCGCGTCACCCAGATCACGTACGACGGTGAGAAGTGGGAGGTCATCTCCGGCCTCAAGGACCTCATCGTCATGAACTCCACCAACTCGGAGTTCTGGGGCTACGTCAAGGACAAGTACACGACGCTGCAGGAGGCGTACGACCGCATCCTGGCGACCCAGGTGTCCGGCCGCTGGCGCTTCAACTGGAGCGACGACGAGCAGCGGATGCCCAACTGGGAGAAGTCCTACGAGCAGGTCAAGAAGAACATGCTCGAGGCATTCGCGGAGACCTACTCCCTGTCGCTGCAGCAGACCCTGTACCAAATGGGTTCGCGCATCATCAACAGCCGTTCGGAGATCGACGAGGTCCGCTTCTCGCTCCCGAACAAGCACCACTTCCTCGTCGACCTGGAGCCGTTCGGCCTCAAGAACGACAACGAGGTCTACTACGCGGCCGACCGTCCCTACGGACTGATCGAGGCCACCATCCTCCGCGATGGCGTCGAGCCGCAGATCCCGGCCGACATGACCAACCTCTGACCGTTCCACGCCAGGAACGCGCCAGGCCCTGAGAACCTCCGACGCGTATGCGCCGGCGTCACCCCCGGGAGCTTCCGCTCCGCGGAAGCACCCGGGGGCCAGGAGGGGAGCGGGGGCATCTGCGCAACACCCGCACGCCGGACGCGACGAAGCGTTCGCACCGTGCACCACGGACTCGGTCGTCACCCCGCTCGACCCCCGGGTCCGTACAAGCCGGGCTGCAAAGCCCGATGTCAGGAAGAGGAACCGCCATGGCGGCTTCGCGCATCGTCATCGAGAACTGCGCCATCGCGACGGTGGACGCCGACGACACCGAGTACGCCTCGGGCCACCTCGTCGTCGCGGACAACCGGATCGAGTCGGTGGGTGCGGGCAGGGCCCCGGAGAACCTGCAGAACGTGATCCGCCGGATCGACGGCACCGGCCATCTGCTCACCCCGGGCCTGATCAACACGCATCACCACTTCTACCAGTGGATCACCCGCGGTCTCGCCACCGACCACAACCTCTTCAACTGGCTCGTCGCCCTCTACCCCACCTGGGCGCGCATCGACGAACCCATGGTCAGGGCCGCCGCGCAGGGCTCCCTCGCGATGATGGCCCGCGGTGGCGTGACCACCGCCATGGACCACCACTACGTCTACCCGAAGGGCTCCGGCGACCTGTCGGGCGCGATCATCGGCGCCGCCCGCGACATGGGGGTGCGCTTCACCCTCGCCCGCGGCTCCATGGACAGCTCCGAGAAGGACGGCGGCCTGCCGCCCGACTTCGCCGTCGAGACCCTCGAAGGCGCGCTCGCCGCGACCGAGGAGACCGTCGGGAAGCACCACGACGCCTCCTTCGACGCGATGACCCAGATCGCCGTCGCACCCTGCTCGCCCTTCTCCGTGACCACCGAACTCCTGCGTGAGGGCGCCGAGTTGGCCCGCCGCCTCGGGGTGCGCCTGCACACGCACGGCTCGGAGACGGTGGAGGAGGAGAAGTTCTGTCACGAGCTCTTCGGCATGGGCCCCACCGACTACTTCGAGTCCACCGGGTTCCTCGGCGAGGACGTATGGATGGCGCACTGCGTCCATATGAACGACTCCGACATCGAGGCCTTCGCCCGTACGAAGACCGGTGTCGCGCACTGCCCCTCCTCCAACGCCCGCCTCGCCGCCGGGATCGCCCGTGTCCCCGACATGCTGGCGGCCGGCGTCCCGGTCGGCCTCGGCGTGGACGGCACCGCCTCCAACGAGTCCGGTGAACTGCACACCGAGCTGCGCAACGCGCTCCTCATCAACCGCCTCAACACCCAGCACCGCGAGGCCGCGCTCAACGCCCGCCAGGCACTGCGCCTCGGCACCCACGGCGGCGCCCAAGTGCTGGGCCGCGCCGCCCAGATCGGCTCACTCGAGGCCGGCAAGCTCGCCGACTTCGTGCTCTGGAAGGTCGACGGACTCGGCCACTCCACGATCGCCGACCCGGTCACCGCCATCGTCTTCGGTGCCGCCGCTCCGGTCACCGCTTCCTTCGTCAACGGCAAGCAGATCGTCGAGAACAACCGGCTGCTCACCGTCGACGAGGAATCCATCGCACGTGACGCCCGCGCGGAAGCACAGCGTCTCGCGCGGATCACGGCCCAGGCCTGATCCGCGTTGATCCAGGGCCCGCGATCCGGGCCGGGATCTCCAGGAGTCCGGCTGAGGGGGACGGCCCTCGGCCGGTAGCCGTGGACCCGAGCGGGGTCCACGGCAGCCGGAGCCGGCGGGCGGGGGCCAAGAGTGCCCGCGCCTGCCGGTGACGGTGAACCGTCGTGCCCGGAAGGGGCCTTGAGCCTCCCTCCGGTGTCCGTACGAAGCACCGCGACCGCACATCGCACCCTTCGGCACCCGCACAACAGGAGACCGAGCAGTACCCGTACGACCGCACCACCGCACCATCGCCGTTTGCACCTCATGTACGACCTCCATGACACCGCGTCGCTGGCGACGCGCATACCGACCGGAGGAACCGCCGTGGCAGCAACGCCCAGGGTTCGAAAAGCAGTCGCCGTGCCAGAGGACGACAACGTCCGCGACCAGATGCCCGAAAAGCACCCGGTCGACGAGAAGTTGCCCCCTCTCAAAATGATGACCAGCGGCCTACAGCACGTGGCCGCCCTGTACGCGGGTGTGGTCGCCCCGCCGCTCATCGTCGGCAAGGCCTGCGGCCTGTCCGCCACCGAGCTCACCTTTCTCACCGGGGCCAGCCTGTTCACGGCCGGTCTCGCCACCCTTCTGCAGACGCTCGGCATCTGGAAGATCGGTGCCCGGCTCCCGTTCGTGAACGGCGTGACCTTCGCGGGTGTCGCCCCCATGGTGGCGATCGCCAACCAGACCAAGGACAAGAGCGATGCGCTGCCGATCATCTTCGGCGCGATCATCGTCGCGGGCCTGCTCGGCTTCATAGCCGCCCCGTACTTCTCCAAACTGGTCCGGTTCTTCCCGCCCGTCGTCACCGGCACCGTGATCACCCTGATCGGTGTCTCGCTGATGCCGGTGGCCTTCGGCTGGGCCCAGGGCCCCGATCCCGCCGCCAAGGACTACGGCGCGGGCAAGTACCTTGCCCTGGCGGGTATTTCGCTGGTCGTGGTGCTGCTGATCCGCCGCTTCACCCATGGCTTCGTCAAGCAGATCGCCGTTCTCCTCGGCCTCGTCGTCGGCACCGTCATCGCCATCCCCTTCGGCGTCGCGGACTTCAGCGCGCTCGGCGACGCGGACCTCATCGGCTTCCCGACACCGTTCCACTTCGGCGCCCCGCAGTTCGCCGCAGCGGCCATCGTGTCCATGTGCGTCGTGATGGTGGTCTCCATGACGGAGTCCACCGCCGACATGCTCGCCCTCGGTGAGATCGTCGAGCGGCCGGCCGACGAGAAGACCATCGCGGCGGGCCTGCGCGCCGACACCCTCGGCTCGGCCATCTCCCCGCTGTTCAACGGCTTCATGGCCAGTGCCTTCGCGCAGAACATCGGCCTGGTCGCGATGACCAAGATCCGCAGCCGTTTCGTGGTCGCGGTCGGCGCCGGCTTCCTGATCCTGATGGGCCTGTGTCCGCTCGCCGCCTCGCTGATCGCCGTGGTGCCGCCGCCGGTGCTCGGCGGCGCGGGCATCGTGCTGTTCGGCTCGGTCGCGGCCAGCGGTATCCAGACCCTCGCCAAGGCGGGCCTGGAGAAGGACAACAACGTCCTCATCGTGGCCGTCTCCATCGCCGTCGGCCTGATCCCGATCGCTGCGCCGACGTTCTACCACGCGTTCCCCGACACCGCGATGATCATCCTGGACTCCGGGATCTCCACGGGCTGTGTCACCGCGGTCGTCCTGAACCTGGTCTTCAACCACATCGGCAAGAGCAAGGACGCTGCCGATGTGACCCACCCGATGGAGGGCGGCGAGGATCTCTCGGGCGGGGTGCCGACGCAGCGCAGTGGCGCGGCAGTGCACTGAGCCTCCGGCGGTTCCAACGGGCGTGGCGCGTACGGCAGTTGTCTGCCGTACGCGCCACGCGCCGTTTGCGCGGCGGCTGTTCGGGGTTCGGGATGCGGGGATCGGGGTGTGGGGATCGGGGTGCGAGGTCAGTCGATGTGGTAACTGTCCCCGTACACCTGCCAGTCGAGCGGCGGGTCCAGGTTCAGATTGCCCGCGTCGAGGAACACCCGCTGCGCGGTGTCCACCCGGCTGGTGTCCTCGTGCGCCTCCTCCTGCTGCATCGCCCACACCCGGGCGTCGAGGAAGGCGTGCAGATAGGTGGTCTCGTCCCCGCCCTGTGACGGCGGCTCGGCCCGGTCGAGCGCACGCTCGCGGATGCTGCTGAAGCTGGTGGCGTCGGAGCCGTCACCGTGCATGACGATGGCGTCGTAGTACGCGAACTGCCCGAGCGTCCCGATTCCGTCGGCCTTTCCCCGCTTGACGGCCGGGTTGAAGTAGACCCGGTCGCGCTCGTCGTTCTGGGCCTGCTGGAACCCGGGGTCCCTGGCCGCCTTCTCCCAGTCGCCGGTGAAGGTGGGGTCGAGCCCCTCGTGGGAGTCGGTGCCGTCGACCTCGCGCAGCGCGGGCAGGTACTTGGCGAGGATGTTGCCGGGCTCGCGGGCGGTGTAGAGCTCGACCAGGTCCAGCATGTCGCCGGTGCCGGAGCAGAAGCCGATGATGCCCGCGGTGTAGCCGCGGCCGTCGCCTATGTCCTCGATGTAGTCGTACTGCTCCTTCCAGTCGAGCGAGGAGTTCTCGGCGCTGGAGACGATCTGCATCGCTATCTCCTTCTTCTCCGGGTCATCGAGCCCGGAGGGCGCCGCGCTCGCGGAGCCCTGTACCTGCAGCACCAGCAGGGCGAGCCCGAGCAGGGCACCGAGGAGAGCGGTGATACGACGCGCTGACGTGCGTTTGTGGGGGGTGTGCACGTGTCCTCCTAGGGGGAGTACGTCCTTCCGCTGTTCTGTTAGGAAGCTTTCCTATCAGGGTTGGAAGTTGACGTATACCCGTCAGGAGGCGGGGAGTTGGGGGTGGGCGAGCGGGCGGGCGAGCCGGAGCGGGCGGTCAGTTGCTCAGGGGAGGGCCCGGTATGCGGCCGAAGGACCATCGAGTTCCGGGTGCGTGACCCGGTAGCGGTCCCCGTGGATGCGCAGCATCGCCCAGTGCCAGGCCTCGTCGTGGAAAACGAGACCGCGATACGGAGCGTCGGCCGGCTCGTAGGGGTAGTCGTCGAGGGCCGCCGCCCCGGCCGCGTCGGGTGTCATTCCCCCGTGCTCCCGCAGCACCCACGCGTAGTTGAGCCGCTCCTGTGCCAGGTAGGCGAGGTACTCGGCTTCGCTCCAGGTCATGGCGGCACCCTGGAGCGGGCGGGTGCGACACGCTTCGGGTGGGTGAGGGTCGCCGTGCGGGCGGCGGTGGGCGGCTACACGTTGGCGTATGACCGTACGTACTTCACGCGTGGGCCTGGCCCTCGCCACCGGCGCCCTGGTGCTTGCCGGTTCGCCCGCCGCCTCCGCCGCCACCACCGCGGCCGTGCCGCCGCCGCCGTCCGAGCCCGGCTCGAAGCTGATCCTCATGCACCACGAGGGCACCGCCGACGAGGTGCCGTCCAAGGCGTCGTTCGCGCTTCTCGCCTGCGATCCGCCCGGCGGCACCCACCCGGCGACCCAGGCCGCGTGCGGCCGGCTGCGCGAGACCAACGGCGACATCGAGGAACTCGACGCCCACCCGGACCGGGTCTGCACCAAGGAGTACCAGCCGGTCACGGTGCACGCCTACGGCCACTGGAAGGGCGCCACCGTCCACCGGTCGAAGACCTTCGGCAACGCGTGCCAGGCCGAAGCGGCCACGGCCGAGGTCTTCGGCTTCTGAGCCGTCGGGTGCCGTGCCCTCGGGTGCCGGATCGCGGATCGTGGGCCTACTCGCAGGCCACGCCGTCGCCGTCCCGGTCCAGGTGCCGGGCGTAACCGGGCTCGCCGCGGTACAGGGGTGCCTTGCCCGCGGCGCGTACGGCCGAGCAGTTCTTGTAGGAGACGCCGCTTCCGCTGCCGCTGTCGCTGTCCGAAGAGCTGCTCCTGCTGCTGTCCGAAGAGCCGGTGCCGCTGCCGGTGCCGCTGCCGACGGGAGCCGCGGTCTCCGTGACCGTGATCGTCTCCGTCACCGTGGGGGTGGCGGTGGGCTCCGCGGTCCTGGTCACCGTGACCGTGGGCGCGGGGGACGGGGTGACGGTCTCGGTCACGGTCGGTGTCGCCGAGGCCTCGCCGGCCGCCGCCGAATCTCCGCCGCCGGAGACCGCGCCGAGGGCGAACATCACCACGGCCCCACCGGCCGCGAACACGGCCCATCCCCGCTTGCCGATGCCGCGCCCGGCCTGGGACGCGGAGCCGCCGTCGTGTCCGTCGCGGTTCCACTGCGGTGCGCTCATGCCGTTGCTGCCCTGTGCTCTCTTGCCTGTAAGGGGGAAGTAAGAAGACCCGCTTCGAACCGTAGAACCGGGCGCCCCCGGGCGGGCAGAGGCCTGTGACTCCTCCGGGCGGGGCGAAGGTCCCGGGCCGAAGACGGTCAGAGCCAGACGTCGCGATGGGAGACGGGCGGCTGGCCGCCGTCGAGATGTCGGTTCGCCGCGGAGACGAAGGCCTCGATGGGGCGGTCGTGCGCGCCGGTCTCCTCCAGGTGCGCGACGGAGTCGAGCAGTCCGGTGTCCTTCGGGTGTCCGGGCGCGAAGGTCGCCTCGTGGAAGGCGTTCTTCGCGCCGCGGACCGCCGCCGCGAGCTCGGCCACGGGCTCGGGTCCCGCCAGGGCGACGCCCCTGACCCAGCGGTCGATGGCCCAGTACGTCTCCTGGTAGCGCTCCCCGAGTTCCCGGGGGGCGACGCCCACGTACCGGCGCATCGCCGCGCGCTGGAAGTCTTCGTAGGCCATCACCAGGGACTGGTACGCGTCCTGCTGGTGCTCGCCGCGCCAGCGAGTCTGCGTGCCCGCCTCCGAGGCCCGCGCGCCGCGGTGCGCGAGAAGCGCCGCGCCCCAGCCGCCCGCGGCGCCCACGCAGGCCGCCACCGCCGAGGATATGACGGCTGGACCCATGCGCAGAGCCTGTCCATGCCGGGAGCGTACGACGCTTCTCTACGCGGCGTGCGCCTCTCTACGCGGTGTGACGCAAGGCCTCACGTACCTCCAACGCCACCTCGTATACGTCTCCTTGAGGGGCCGTCAGCAACCGGCCGGGGCTGCGTGTCCAGGTGTTCTCCAGGGCGAACCAGTCGATGCTCCGCGGCGGTCGCCCCTGCGTCAGGGCGGCCGTCAGCTCGTCGAAGTACGTCTGCCAGCGCAGCCGGTACAGACCGCCCACCAGGCCCGCCCACTCCCGGTTCGCGTAGTCCCGCAGGCCCTCGTCCGCGCCGGCGCGGGTGCCCCACACCGTGAGCAACGACGTGGCGTCATAGGCCAGTCGACCGCGTTCGGCGTCACTCGCGCCCCAGGTCATGGCCTCCTGGCGCCAGCGGCCGAGCAGCTGCGTGGAGTCCGTGGCCGCCAGGCGGTCGAGCAGGTCCATCAGGTCGAGCCAGGTGGCGGTGAGCGTGCCGAAGCGGTCGCGCTCCGCGCCCGCGAAGGCCTTCTTGATCTGCGGGAGCAGGACGCGGCTGCGTTGGGAGAGGCACTGGCGGGCGACGTCGAGGAGGTCGCGACGGTAGGCCGTGCTGGTGCGCAGGCCCGGTGCGACCTCCAAGAGGTGGGCCAGGGCGGGCTCGAACTCCTCCGGTGTGTAACGGAGTTGGCGGGGTGACCAGGACGCCGCCGACCGCACCACCAGATCCGGGCGCGCCCCGAAGAGGCCGTCCGCGCCCTCGCTCCACTCGTCGGCCCGCGTGGTGCCGTACACGGTGCGGCGCAGGGTGTCCCAGGCGGCCTCGGCCCGCCGGTCGCGGCCGCCGTAGCGGGAACGCGACCACGCCTTGAACCAGCCGTCGAGATCGCCGCGTTCACCCGGACCCTCGCTCCAGGCGAGTTCGGAGAACAGCTCGAAGGCCGCCGGGTTGTTGTCCGCGGCCTCCGGCAGCAGGGCGATACCGCGCAGCGCGCTGCCCGGCTTCGTGCGCCACTTCTCGTACAGGGACGCCCAGTCGGGGGTGTTGGCGCCGAGGGCCGAGTGGCCGCCGAAGTTCCAGATCGAGCCGAACGCGTACGGCGTGCCGCCCCAGTCCGCCTCCCGGTCGGTGACCTTCGTGAAGCGGTCCGAGAGGCCGTCGAGCACCAGCATCCGGGACTTGTCGACGGCGTCGACGATCGCCCGCGGCGGATTGTGGCGCCAGCCGAGGATCGCCCAGACGGCATCGGGACGCGCGGTGCGCAGGGCCTTCTCCACGGCCCGCGCGGCCGCGCCGACCGGTACGTCGCCGGGGCTGCCGCCCTCGTGCAGGAGGTCCATCTTGTACATCGACGACGGCCCGAACATCTCCTCCTGGACGCGGTAGAACGCCGCCGCCACCCGCTCGAAGTGCGGGCCGCGCGGATCGAGCCAGTCGGGGCGGCGCAGGCCCATCCAGTCGCCCTGAGGCACCACGCGCGCCCCGGGATTGCGGTCCGCGAAGCCCGGCGGGACCGTACCGAAGCAGCCGGGCAGAACCGGTGTCATGCCGAGCGCGCGCAGCCGGTCCGCGATCCGCCGGCCGAGCGCCGCCCTGGCCCGCAGCACCCCGGCCGGCACGGGATGCGGGGACCCGGGAGTGCCGGACATGTTCTGCAGCAGCCACCACGGCTGGTGCGCGGGCGCCGGGATCCAGCCGCGCAACTCCCGCTCTCCGTAGCCGAACTCCTGGAAGAGGCGGTGGTAGAGGGCGTCCGCGCCGACGGAGACGAAGACCTCGTTGTAGCCGTGCAGGGCGAGCACGTCGAGCTCGTGCTCCCAGTACGTCCAGTCGCGGTACGGGCCCGTGTAGCCGTCGTTGGTGTCGTTCAGGGCGAAGCGGTGCGGGACGTCGGCATGGCGGGTGACCGTCCTGCGGGGAGCCGGGAGACGGGCGGGCAGCGCGTCCGTGCAGCTGCCCGCCCAAGTGATGTTCGCGTGCGTCTCGTGCTTCAAGTACCAGTACAGACCCCGGAGTTGGACCGCTGGTGTGGTGCCCTCGATGGTGATGCGGCCCGGTTCCCCGGAGACGGTGAAGGTGTCCGCCGGGCTGTGTGCTCCGCCCGCCCCGCCCCGCGGATGCGTGCGGAAGGTGAGCTGGCGCCAGTGGTGCGGGAGCAGCCGGCGGGCCGCGGCCGCCGCCGCGCCCGTGTCGGGGCCGGGGCCTTGTGGCGGGGCGCCCGACGCGGCGTCTCCGGCACAGCCGCCGAGGCCGAGCACGGCGGACCCGGCGACGGCGGCGCTGAGGAAGGTACGGCGGCCCAGGGGCGGCATGGCGGCTCCGGTGTGTCCGGTGAGTGGTGACGCGCGTTCCCGCAGGGATACCCGGACCACCCGCGCGGGCAGGCGTCCGCTGGGCCACGTGGAGGTGTCGGACAGCGGAACGGGAACGGCAGGACGG
This sequence comes from Streptomyces monticola, assembly GCF_042665355.1. Lineage (NCBI taxonomy): Bacteria > Bacillati > Actinomycetota > Actinomycetes > Kitasatosporales > Streptomycetaceae > Streptomyces > Streptomyces monticola. The sequence goes on from NZ_JBHTCF010000001.1 coordinate 600,674, forward strand.
CGCGCAGAGGGCGTCGGCCCGCCGCGTAAGGACGTCATGGAGCCGCGACGGACTGATCGTATTGATCGGACCCGATCGTTATGCTTACGTCGTCGGAGTCACCGGCACGGAGGGGAGAGCCCATGCGGCTGCATGTCGACCAGCGTCACGAGCGCGTCCTGGCACTGGTCAGGGAGCGTGGCAGCGTACGCGTCGCCGAACTCGCCGAAGAGCTGGGGGTCTCGGCCGTGACGCTACGGCGCGACGTCGAGGCGCTGGCCGCGCAGGGACGGGTGCACCGGCTGCACGGCGCGGTGGTGTGGCCGGGGGAGCGGGAGCGGGTGCCGGGACCGCGCACCGCCGCGGACGGCACCGACGGACTGGTGCTCGGCATGGTCGTGCCGACCACCGGCTACTACTACGCCGAGGTCGTGCAGGGCGCCCGCGAGGCGGCCGAGGCGCATGGCGCACGCCTGGTCGTCGGCCTGTCCCACTACCTGCCCGACGAGGACGCCCCGCAGGCCGAGCGGCTGCTCTCCACCGGCGCCGACGGACTGCTCCTGACGCCCAGCTGGGAGCGCAGCGCCCCGGGCCCCGGCGCCGGCGGCTGGGTCGGGGAGCTGAGCGTGCCGACCGTGCTCGTGGAGCGCTGGGCGCCGCACGGCCACCCCGCGGCGGAGCTCGACCGGGTCAGATCGGACCATGCGTACGGAGCGGCGAAGGCGGTGCAGCACCTCGCGGCGCTCGGCCATCGCAAGGTGGCGCTCGCGGCCCAGGAGAGCCCGCACCAGGAGCAGTTGAGGGCGGGGTACGCGGCGGCCGTGGAGAGCCTCGGGCTCGAACCCGCCCCCGTGTCCCCGCTGGATGCCGAGCCGTCGCTCTCGGAGGCCGACCGCTTCGAGCGCACCCTCGCCTATCTGTGCGAGGCGGTGGGCGAACACGGCGTCACGGCCGCCCTGGTGCACAGCGACGCCGACGCCATCGTGCTGATCCCGCGGCTGCAGGCACGCGGGGTGCGGGTGCCGGAGGACCTGGCGGTCATCGCGTACGACGACGAGGTGGCGCCGCTCGCCGACGTACCGCTGACCGCGGTGGCCCCGGCGAAGCGCGCGGTCGGCGCCCAGGCGGCCGAGCTGCTGCTAGCCCGCCTGGCCGACCCGGTCGCGCCGCGCCGCCATGTCGACCTGCTGCCGGAGCTGAAGGTGCGCTCGTCGTGCGGGGAGGACCAGGGCGCAGCCGGGGGTGACCCAATTTGAGCCTGTCCGGCGGCGATTGAGGACGGCCCGGCCGCGCCGCGCCGTCATGTCGGGAGGGCCCGGGCGCGGCCGGGGGGTGACGCAATCCGAGCCCGTCCGGCGATTGAGGACGAGCCCGGAGGGCGATTACGTCAGCCGAGCTGCGGGGTGCGAAGAGCTCTCAGCCGCGCTGCGGGGGTGCGAAGAGCCCTGAGCCGCGCTGCGGGGGTGCGAAGAGCCTTGAGCCGCGCTGCGGGGGTGCGAAGAGCCCTCGGTCACGTGACCAGACCCTCGGCGAGCAGGGCCGGGCTTCAGCAGCCCATGGCCCACACATGCGCGTCGCCGCGGTCGTTGGCGGCGCTGTTGAAGCGGACCTCGTCGCCGGGGCGGAGGCAGATCGTCACGGCGCCGCCTTGCGAGGGGAACTGGATGGCGCTCTCGTGCACCTTCACGTGGTCCTTCACGCCGGGCCCCGAGATGCCGTGGTTGGCCCAGGAGGAGTCCGCGTCGGCGATCCAGCTCTCCCACCATTCGTCGTCGCCCGAGGCGTTCATCCGCTGTCCGCCGTAGTCGGCATCGGTCCATACGCAGAAGTTGCCGCTGGGACAGTCCACGGCCGTGGCGGGCGTGGTGGTGGCCAGGGCGGCGGCCGCGGCCAGCAGTGCGGCGGCGATCAGGGCGATGGGGTGCTTCATGGCAACTGCCTTTCCTTGCAGGTGAGTTGACCCGAGCCGCGGGTGGTGAGCTGACCGCTGTCACCGGTGACGAGTTGAGTGCCGAGCAGGGTCCTGGCCTCGGTGAGTGCGCGGGCGCGCAGCTCGCGGTAGGCGGCCTGGTCGCGCCGTGGCGCCTTCGCCTTGAGGTTGTTGACGTGGGTGGTGGCCCGGAACCAGGCGCGCTGGTCCCCGTAGAGCCGGCGTTCCGCGGCGGCCAGGCAGCCGTCGGTGTGGTGGCCGACGACATGGCCGCCGGGCAGAGTGAGGGTCAGCTCGGCGGGGCCGGTGCCGAACAGGGCGCGTTCCACGTGGCGGGCCTCGGCGGTGCTCCCCGGCGCCGCGCCGGGGCGTGGCGGGGTGAGGCCACGTTCGGTCAAGCAGCGGTCGGTGAGCAGGAGTTGGGCGGCCTTGAGGGTGTCGGCCGGGGTGAGCGAGACGGTGGGTTCACGGGGCCCGGCGCAGCCGGCCAGGACCGTGAGGACGCATACGCAGGCCGCGGCGATGAGCCACCGGCCGGGGGCCCCGGCGCGGTTCACCCGGCCTCGCAGTCGGCATGCCGGTTGGTGTCGACCGCGTCGAGTCTGTTCCACCACTCCCAGTTCCCCGACCAGTCGCCGCCGTGGATGGTGCGTTGCAGGCAGGGCCCCTGGCCGGGGAAGTGCAGGGCGTACACGGTCTTGTCGACCTGTGAGGCGAAGGACTTGGCGTGTCTCAGGACGCGGGCCTCGGGTTCCGCGAAGCCGCCCGGTGTGGGGTTGTAGCACCATCCGCCGCCCGGTCCCGTCTCGCCGGGCTCGGGCCAGAAGCAGACGTATCCGGGCAGGGCGGCCGCACCGGCGGGCGCGGTCGTGGTCACGGCCGAGGCCGGGGGAGCGGTGAGGGTGAGGGCGGTGAGCGCGGCCGTGGCGACTGCGACGGCGGTGACGGCGGTGACGGCGGAGGGGAACGGGCTACGCAAGTGGGCCTCCCAGTGCGGTGGTCGGACTATGCAGGCGCTCCCCTTTCCAGGCGTTGTCGCAGGTAAGCGCGGTGGCCCTGGGCTGTCACCCGCAGTGGTGACGGGGCGCGCCGCAGGTGTCCCTGGCGGCACACGCACCCCGCACAGGGCACGGGATTTGAGCCCGCGCACCACCTGCGGGCGCGACGGGCGCCGACCCTGACGAAGTGTTCCTCAACGATCGGTAGCCGATCGTTTTGATTGAGTTGTTCGTTTGCTCTTGACCGGCGATCGGTCTGGCGCAAATGATGACCCCCGTTCGCCTCTTCTTTCCCAAACTGCCGCGCGCAGTAGCTGCCCTGTGCAGTCCGAGGTCTCGTAGGAGCCGTGCCATGCCCCGCATTTCCCGAATAGCGCTCACCGCATCGCTTGCCTCCCTGACGCTGCTCGCCACCGCGTGCGGCGGTGGCGACGAGGGGTCGGGCAAGGCCGGCGCCGACGGCCCGGTCACGCTCACCTACTGGTCGGCCACCAACGGCGCCAAGGAGACCGTCGAGGCGTTCAACAAGAGCCAGAAGAACATCAAGGTCAGGTTCTCCCTGATCCCGGCCGGGCCCGAAGGTGTCACCAAGCTCTCCAACGCGGTGAAGGGCGGCAACGCCCCCGACGTCGCGACGATGGACTACTCGGCGCTGCCCGAGTACGCGAGCGAGGGCAATCTGGAGGACCTCAGCGAGGTCGCGGGCAGCACCGTGGAGAAGCAGTTCCCGGACAACATCAGGTCCCTGGTGAACCTCGGCGGCAAGACCTGGGCCGTGCCCTTCGACGTGACGCCGATCGAACTCTTCTACCGCAAGGACATCTTCAAGAAGCACGGCGTCGAGGTCCCCAAGACCTGGGACGACTACCGCAAGGCCGCCGAGAAGATCAACAAGGCCGATCCCGAAGTGAAGATCACCAACTTCGGCGGCGGCGACCCGGCGCTGCTCGCCGGCCTCTCCTGGCAGACGGGCGCCAAGTGGTACGGCACATCGGGTGATGCCTGGAAGGTCGACATCGACGGCGCCGCGTCCAAGAAGGTCGCCGCGTACTGGGACGGTCTGCTCAAGGACGGCCTCGCCTCCAAGACCCCGCTGTGGGGCGAGGGCGAGGCCAAGGAACGCGCCACCGGCAAGGTCGCCACGATCGTCGGCGCGGCGTGGAGCGCGGGGAACTTCTCCACCAGCTACCCCGACAGCAAGGGCAAGTGGGGGATCGCCCCCATCCCCACCTGGGACGGCAAGCCCGCCACCGGAATGTACGGCGGTACGTCGTTCGTCGTCCCCAAGGGCAGCGAGAACACCGAGGCCGCGGCCGAGTTCATCAAGTGGGTCACCACCGACCCGGCCGCGATGACGGCCCGTCTCAAGTCGCAGAAGACGCCGAGCAGCGCGCTGCCCGCGAACGAGGCCATGCGGGCCGTCGCCGCCAAGGAGTTCGACGGCTCGTACTTCCCCGGCCAGGACGTCTACAAGCTGGCCGGCGAGGCCGCCGACTCGATCGTGCCCGGCTGGACCTGGGGCCCGGTGCAGGCCAAGGTCATCCAGGCGCAGACGACCACCGGCGCGAACCACACGCGGGCCCTCACCGACGGGCAGAGCGCGGGCGAGAAGGCGGTCAAGGAGCGCGGCCTGAAGCTCACGAAGTGAGCACCACGCCCTCCTAGAGCCAGTCAGACCCGGAGGGCCCGGCGTCCGTGGGGGAAGTCCGGGCCCTCCGTATCTCCCGTCGACGGCCCAGGTCTCCCGTAGACGACCCAGGTCTCCCGTCAAGCGAAGGAGCCCATCGGTGGCCATACCGCTCACCAGCCATGCCAAGTCCCGTACCGCAGCGGGCGGTTCAGGCGGCGCCAGGTCGGCGCGGCGCCGCAAGGAACACGGGGCCGCCGCCCTGTTCATGGTCCCGTTCTTCGTCCTGTTCGCCGCCGTGACGCTCGCCCCGCTCGGCTACGCCGCCTGGATGAGCCTGTTCCGCGAGGAGTCGTCGGGGCTCGGATTCGGCGGCACGGAAAGGGTGTTCGCGGGGATCGGCAACTTCACCGAGGCGCTCACCGACCCGGCGTTCCTCGCCTCCTTCGGGCATATCGCCGTCTACTGCGTCCTCTACATCCCGGTGATGATCGGCGGCGCGCTCGCCCTGGCGCTCCTGGTGGACTCGGCCCTCGCGCGGGCCAAGCGGTTCTTCCAGATCGCCTACTTCATGCCGCACGCGGTGCCCGGCCTGATCGCCTCGCTGATCTGGCTCTACCTCTACACCCCGGGCCTGAGCCCGGTCACCGAAGCCCTGCAGGCCCTCGGCGCCGAATGGAACTTCTTCGGCACCGACGAGGCGCTGTTCTCCATCGTCAACGTCTCGGCCTGGCAGTGGATCGGGTACAACATGATCATTTTCTACGCGGGGCTCCAGGCCATCCCGCGCGAGACCCTGGAGGCGGCCACCGTCGACGGCGCGGGCGGTATCCGTACCGCCCTGAAGATCAAGGTGCCGATGATCCGCTCGACGGTCGTGCTGACCCTGCTCTTCACCTGCGTCGGCGCCATCCAGCTCTTCGACGCCCCCAAGCTGATCCAGCTGCGCGCCACGGAGCTCGGCGAGGAGTGGTCGCCCACCATGTACATCTTCTCGCAGGCCTTCCAGGGCCACGACTACGGCCTGGCCGCCGCCGCGTCCCTGCTGCTCGCCCTCTTCGCCGGCCTGCTCTCCTTCGTCGTCACCAAGCTCGGCAACCGGTGGAAGGCGGCCGCATGAGCATCCAGACCGCACCGAAGCCGGCCTCCGCACCGGAGACCGCCGAGCGCGGCACCGCCCTGGCCGCGCCGCAGCAACGCCCGCGCACGCCACGGCAGTTCACCTCGAAGGCCGTCGTCCACGGGATCCTGATCGTCTTCGCCCTCTACACCCTGATGCCGCTGACCTGGCTGCTCGTCGCGGCCACCAAGAACTACCGGGATCTGTTCGCCACCAACCCGTTCGCGCTCGGCGACTTCAACCTGTGGCACAACCTCACCGAGCTGTTCGCGCACAACGACGGCATCTACCTCCGCTGGATGGGCAACAGCCTGCTCTACACCGTCGTGGGCTCCCTGCTCTCCACGCTCATCTCGGTGGCCTGCGGCTACGCCTTCGACAAGTACCACTTCCGCGGCAAGGAGAAGCTGTTCGGGCTCGTCCTGGTCGGGGTGCTCATCCCCGCCACCGTCACCCAGCTGCCGCTGTATCTGCTCGCCTCCGAAGCCGGTCTCGTCAACACCTACTGGGCCGTCCTGATCCCCAGCCTGGTCAACCCCTTCGGCGTCTATCTGGCCCGGGTCTTCTCCGAGGGCTACGTGCCGGGCGAGGTCCTGGAGGCGGCGCGCGTCGACGGCGCGGGTGAGCTGCGGACCTTCGCCTCGGTGTCCCTGCCGATGCTCGCACCGGGCTTCATGACGATCTTCCTGTTCTCCTTCACCTCGGTCTGGAACAACTTCTACGGCGCCCTGATGATGCTCAACGACGAGCAGCTCTACCCCGTCAACCTCGGCCTGTACGCCTGGCAGAAGAGCGTCTACCAGCAGCCCGAGCTGTATCCGCTGGTGATCGTCGGATCCCTTGTCGCCGTTCTGCCGCTGATCGTCGCCTTCCTGTGCCTGCAGCGCTTCTGGCGCTCCGGCCTGACCGCCGGAGCCGTCAAGTGAGCCTCCCCGCACCGCGCCCCCGCACCGTGCTCGCCATGAGCGCGGAGACCAGGGACGCGGTGTTCGACGCCGTCGCCCTGCGCAGGCTCACCGAGATCGCCCAGGTGGACACCGGCCTGCTCGTCACCGACTTCGGTGTCCAAGTGCCCGTGCAGACAAGGCAGTTGCGCGAGGCCGACGTGCTGCTCACGGGGTGGGGCTGCCCGCCCCTCGACCGGGCCGCGCTGCGCCTCATGCCGCACCTGAAGGCCGTGGTGCACGCGGCCGGAAGCGTCAAGGGCCATGTGACAGAAGCCTGTTGGCGCCGCGGGATCGCCGTCACCACAGCCGCCGCCGCCAACGCCCTGCCCGTCGCCGAGTACACCGTCGCCGCGATCCTCTTCGCCAACAAACGGGTCCTTGACGGCGCCCACGCCTACCGCACCGCCCGCTCCCGGGTGAACCTCATCGAGCGCTTCCCCGGCGTCGGCAACTACCGGCGCACCGTCGGCCTGGTCGGCGCCTCCCGGATCGGCCGCCGTGTCATCGAACTCCTCGCCCCCTTCGACCTGCGGGTCCTCCTCCACGACCCCTATGTCACCGACGCCGAGGCCCGCGCCCTGGGCGCCGAACCCTGCGGCCTCGACGAACTCGTCCTGCGCAGCGACGTCGTATCGATCCACGCGCCCGAACTGCCCGCCACACGGCATCTGTTCGACGCCGCGCGGCTCTCCCTCATGCCGGACGGCGCCACCCTGGTCAACACCGCCCGCGGCTCCCTCGTCGACACCGCGGCGCTCACCAAGGAACTGCAGGCAGGGCGCCTGCACGCCGTGCTCGACCACACCGAACCGGAGGTGCTTCCGGCCGGCTCGCCCCTCTTCGATCTGCCGAACGTGCTGCTCACCCCGCACCTCGCGGGCTCCATCGGCGGCGAGCTGCACCGCCTCGCGGACACGGCCATCGACGAACTCGCGCGCTACGCCCAGGGGCTGCCGTTCCAGTACCCGGTCGACCCGCAGACGCTGTCCCACTCCGCCTGACCTCAAGGAGGGCTGCCGTGCCCCTGTCCGCATCCGAACGCCGCCGCCGTGTCCTCGTCGCAGGCATCGACGGAGTACGTCTCGACACCCTGCGGTCGGCGCCGACCCCGCATCTGGACGCCCTGGCCGCCGACGGCTTCCTCGCGCCCGTCACCGTCGAAGCGGGCACCCCCACCATGTCCGGGCCCTGCTGGGCGACCGTCGTCACCGGCGTGGGCATCGACAAGCACGCCGTGTGGAGCAATGACTTCACCGGCCACCGCCTGGCCGTCTTCCCCGACTTCTGCACCCGCCTGCACCGGCAGGACGGCCGCCGCACCTATGTCGCCGCGGGCTGGCAGCCGCTCCTCACCGTCGCGGACGGCGGCCCGCTGTTCCGCGAGCCGGCCCGGTCCTCCTTCGCCGCTGCCCGCGCCGACACCCCTGAGGCCTGGGAGGCGGCGGACGAGCAGATCACCGCCCAGGCGGCATGGGTGCTCGGTGAGGACGACCCGGAGGTCTCCTTCGTCTACCTCGGCGCGGTCGACGAGACCGGTCACGTCCTGGGCTGCGGCGCCGCGTACGAAGAGGCGGTCACCCGGGCCGACACACGGCTCGGGCGCCTGCTCGAAGCGATCCGCGGCCGGGACACATACGACCGTGAGGAGTGGACGGTCATCGTCGTCACCGACCACGGCCACCGCGACGAGGGCGGTCACGGCGGCCGCTCCGCCGCCGAGACCACCGCCTGGATCGCCTGCGCGGGCCCCGGCATCCCCGCGGGCGGCGAGCCGCTCGGCCCGCTGCGGCACCAGGACGTCGCCGCCCACGTGTACGCCGCGCTCGGCCGGGAACCGGACTCGCACTGGACCCTGGACGGACGCCCGTTCACCTGCGCGCCCAGAGCGGCGGCAGCCATCGGATAGCGGCCGGGGCGCTCGGTCAGGGAGCCGCGGGCGCTCGTGGTCAGGCGGCCGGGACGGCCCTCAGGCCGGGGACTTTGGTCCGTCTTTGCGGCGGAACGGGACGTAAGTCCTGAGGAAAACGGGCCGAATGCGCCGGACGACTGGGGACTTGCGGCAGCGCACGGCGCATGATCCGCTGCGGTATTTCTGGATCTCTGTACCTCTGTACAAACCTTTACATCCGTACGAGCCAGAGAGTCCGCCGTGCAGCAAGAAGAAGAGGTCGCCTACCCCGACCGCGAAGCGATCGGCCGCCACCGCGCCCTGTTCCGCGCAGTCCACCGGCGCAAGAACCCCCGGCTGCGCCAGAGCGACATCACCGTCACCGAGGAGCAGGCGGTCAAGCGGGCGGTGAAGGCGACCGCGCTCGGCAACGCCATGGAGTGGTTCGACTTCGGCGTCTACGCCTATCTCGCCGTCATCATCGGTCAGGTCTTCTTCCCCTCCGGCAACCCCACCGCGCAGACCCTCTCCTCGCTCGCGACCTTCGCCGCCGCCTTCCTGGTCCGGCCCATCGGCGGCATGGTCTTCGGACCGCTCGGCGACAAGGTCGGCCGTAAGAAGATCCTCGCGCTCACCATGATCATGATGGCCAGCGCGACCCTCGCGATCGGCCTCATACCCGGCTACGCCACCATCGGCATGTGGGCACCGGCCCTGCTGATCCTGTGCCGCATGGTGCAGGGCTTCTCCACCGGCGGCGAGTACGGCGGCGCGGCCACCTTCATCGCCGAGTACGCACCCGACAAGCGCCGTGGGTTCTGGGGCTCCTTCCTGGAGTTCGGCACCCTGATCGGCTACACGGCCGCGGCGACCCTGGTCACCGTCCTCACCATGACCCTCAGCTCCGACCAGATGCACTCCTGGGGCTGGCGCATCCCGTTCCTGGTCGCGGGCCCGCTCGGCCTGATCGGCCTGTATCTGCGGATGAAGCTCGACGAGTCCCCGGCGTTCCAGAAGCTGGAGGAGGGCGGCGGCCCCGGCGACGCCCGCGAGAAGAAGTCCTTCAAGGACTCCTTCCTCGGCCAGTGGCGCGCGATGCTGCTCTGCATCGCCCTGGTCGCGGCCTTCAACATCACCGACTACATGCTGCTGTCGTACATGCCGACCTACCTCACCGAGCTGGGCTTCGGCGAGACCGGCGGCCTGATGTCCATCGTCGTCGTGATGGTGATCCTGATGGCCCTGATCAACTCGGTGGGCCGGCTCTCCGACCGCGTGGGCCGCAAGCCGGTCCTGATGACGGGCTCCCTCGGCTTCGTCGTCCTCGCCATCCCGAGCTTCCTGCTCATCAAGCACGGCGGCACCTTCCCGGTCTTCGCCGGGCTGCTGCTCCTGGGCCTCGCCCTGGTCTGCTACCTGGGCGCGATGTCCTCCTCGCTGCCGGCGCTCTTCCCCACGGATGTGCGCTACAGCTCGCTGTCGATCGGCTTCAACATCTCGGTCTCGCTCTTCGGCGGTACGACCCCGCTGGTGGTCGCGGCCCTGATCAGCAAGACCGGCAACGACCTGATGCCGGCGTACTACACGATGCTCGCCGGACTCATCGGCTTCATCGCGGTCCTCGCGATGAAGGAGACGGCCCGCCAGCCGCTCGAAGGCTCCCCGCCCTCGGTGGCCACCGACGAGGAGGCCCGCGAACTGGTGGAGGCGCAGCGCGGCTGACCACCGCGCCACGCCCCTTCCCCTGCCCCTTCCTTCGGCGGGTTCCGGGCCGGTCAGTCCACGTCCCCGTAGGTCGTGCCGACCCTGAGCCCGTCGATCCAGTTGATGACGCGCTTGTCCTTGACCTCCGCGCCGTACGTGCCGAACCGGGTGTCATTGCCCAGGTCGTCCCAGGTACGGCCGGAGAACTCGGCGACCTTCGTCCCGTTGTAGAAGGCGGCGACCCACCCGCTCGACGCGTCGTCCGAGGTGTGTATCCCGAGCACGATCCGCTTGTACGTGCTGGTGGCCACGGGAGTGGACCACTTCAGGTGCCAGTTCTCGCCGGTGGTGATGTGGAACAGCTTGAGCTGCCCGCCCTCGACCTTCATGAGGACGGGGTAGTTCTGCTGGTGCTGGTCGTTGGTCCCGTAGGACTTCCACTGGAAGATCGTCCCGGCGTCCGGGGTGTTGGTCGAGGTGTCCCAGCCGATCCAGTACGTCGAGTCGTTCTTGAAGGTGTACCGGGACCCGCCGACGCTGATCCCGTGAGCCTCGCAACGCTCAAGACCCAGCGGCTTGTTGAACTTGAAGACCTGCCCGCGCCCGTCGTTGTTGTCCTGTGCGCTGACGCTGCCGGGCGAGTCGCAGAGCGTCGAGGAGAACACCCCGGTCCCGCCGGACGCGTCCCCGTCCCAGATGACGGAGGCTTCGGCGGGCGAGGCGGTGAGCAGGGCCAGGGCGGCCAGGGCGGGAGTGGCGCTCAGTGCGGTGGCTGTGCGGTTGCGCATGAGGGGACTCCTTTGGGGAGGAGGGAGGAGGGGCTCCGGTGTGGGGAGGGGCTCCGGTGCGCGCTACGGCGCCACGTCGGCGTAGGACGTGCCGACCTTCAGGTCGTCCACCCAGTTGATGGCCCGTGAGCCCTCGATCTCCGCTCCGTAGGTGCCCCACTTGGGCTTGTTGAGGGTGTCCCAGGTGCGTCCGGTGAAGCGGGTGGAGCCGTTGGCGAAGGTCTGCTTGGCGCCGTTGTAGGAGAACTCGATCCAGCCGCCGCTCGCCGAGTCGGAGGTGTGGATGCCGAGGGCGAGATGCTTCCAGGAGTCGGTGGCGACCGGCTTGGACCAGATCAGCTGCCAGACCTGGCCCTGCTTGATGTGGAACAGCTTCAGGACACCGCCCTCGATCTTCATCAGGACCGGGTAGTTCTGCTCGCTGTTGGGATACGACTTCCACTGGAAGACGGTCCCCGCGTCCGGGGTGTTGGTCGAGGTGGACCAGCCGAGCCAGTACGTCGAGTCGTTGGCGAACTTGTACTCGTAGCCGCCGGAGGTGCGGATGCCGCGCGCCTCGCAGCGCTTGAGGCCGATGGGCTTGTTGAACTTGAAGACCTTGCCGCGCGGGTGGTCCTCGGCCGTGAGGCTGCCGGGCGCTTCGCACTCGGTGCCGCCGAAGACGCCCGTGCCGCCGTCGGCGTCGCCGTTCCAGATGACGGCGGCGGAGGCCGGGGACGCGGCCAGGAAGCCGAGCGAGAAGACGATCGCGGGGAGGGTGCAGAGGCGTTTGCGCATGGGGGGATGGGGTCCTTTCAGGAGCCTTCAGGAGAGCCTGACCGTGACCTTGTGCGTCGTGCCGTTGCTGCCGCTGAGATCGCCGAAGGTGAGGGCGAGGGAGGAGCCCGGCGTGGCCGCCGTCACCGAAGAGGGCTTCGACAGGACCGACTTGACCGGGCGCTTCCACACCAGCTTCAGGCCCTTGACCGCGCGGTTCGGGTCGCTGACCGTGAGGACCGCCGTGCCGTCCCGCTTCTCCACGATCTGCACGCTCACCGGCGCGTCCGCACTGACCTTGCCGACCGTGCCGGGCTCCCAGAAGTTGACCCCTGTGAAGCCGAGCGACGGCACGCGCACGCCCTGCGCCTTCGTCGAGTTGGCGAGCGTCACCAGCCAGCCGGAGTCCAACGCCCTTGCCGCGGTGCGCAGTTCACTCGCGCCGGGCATGAGGATGTAGGAGTACGCGGCGTCCGACGGGTCCTTGCCGTGGTCGGCGGTGAGCGTCACGTAGCGCCGCTTGACCTCTTCGTCCGATCCGCCGCCGTTGATCGCCTTCCAGGTGCCGGTGCGCTCCTCGCGCAGGGTGGTGAGCTCGGTGCCGCCCGGGAAGACATAGCCCGCATGGCCCTTGAGGTGCGCCCACTTGGCGTCCACGGTGCCGTTCGCCTCGCGCACCCGGCCGTTGACGGTGAGCTGGGCCGTGCCGTCCTTGCCGAGGTTGCGGTTGTCGACCACCGTCTCGACGCCGGTGCCGTCGGCGGACGTGATGCCCGCGCCGAGGCAGACGACCGCGTCGTCCAGGAAGAACCAGGACTTCCTGGCCTCCATCGTCGAGGAGAGCCCCTTGAGGTACTGGGCGATCGTCGCGTACGTACCGTCGCTGGTGCCGCCCACCCAGGTCGAGTCGGGAGTGGCCGCGCCCCAGATGCCGCCCTCGCCGTCCGCGAGCTTCTTGAGCGACGCGGTGGTGCCGGGCAGCCGGTACGGGTCGACCGTGGGCCAGAAGCCGTCGCTGTACTGGCCGCCGTTCCCGTCCCCGGCCCACCAGTAGAGCATTCCCGAACCGGTGTGCCAGGCGCGGACGTTCTCGCCGTTGCCGTTCTCGTAGTACGTGATGCGCTTCGACGCCATCGAGACCGAGGCCGTGAAGGACTTGGTGCGGTGCACGGCGCGGTCCATGCCGGGGAACACCTTGTGGCCGAGCGGTTCGGACGCGGCCTTGACCGAGTCGTCGGCGAGCAGCGCGGTGGCGCGGGAGAGCGCGGGGACGGCGAGGGTGCGGCCCGACGACACCTGCGCATACCGGTCGCGCGCGAGCCAGCCCTTCGCCAGGCCCTTCCAGCGCGCGGCCTCCGCGTCACTCGCGCCCTGGGCGAGGACGAGGATCGAGCCGATGATGGCGTGGCCGCGCAGATGGTCGTCCTGCTGGATCTTGAGTACGTCGGTGGCGACGAGGCCCCTGCTGATGGCGCGGCCCGAGACGCCGTCCATCATCAGGCCGTCGTGCAGGAAGGGCGCGTACGCCGCTTCGACCGCGTCCAGGAACAACTGCCGCTTGGGGTCCGTCACTTGCCAGCTGGAGTCGCCGAGCAGACCGAGCAGCTTGCCGGTGCCGTCGATGAGGACGGCGCCGTAGGAACCGGTGTAGGGCACGTTGGTGTGCTGGATCAGGGAGCCGTCGGCGTACAGGCCGTCGCCGGTCGTGACATACGGGAAGGTGGGCGAGATGGCGTCGCGGGCGAGCGCCACCTTCGCGGCCGTGCCGTCGAGGATGCCGCGCAGGGCGAGCACCCGGCACAGGTCGATACGGTTGGCGCCGGTGCTGGTGCCGGTGTACTTCGCGACCTTGGAGTCCGGCACGAAGTGGTCGACCGCCTTGACCGTGGCGGAGATCTGCTCGGCGGAGAGGTGCTCGTGCATCAGGACCGCCACGTCGAGCAGCGACTGCGGGGCGCCTATCTCCCAGCTGTACCAGTTGCCGTAGGGCGCCTGGTTCTCGTTGTACACATCCTTGATGAGGTGGTCGTACGCCGTCAGGATCTTGTCCTTGACCGCGGCGTCGCCGGTGAGTCCCGTGCCGGGCTGGCAGTACGCCTCGGCCATGGTCCTCAGACGGGCGTAACTCTCCTGGATCTTCCCGGAGAAGGCATACGACTCCGGGTCCTTGTCGGGTTCCGGGTCCGCGTACACCGCGTCCGGCCATACGGAGCCCGCCGCCGGGGCCATCGAGTCGAGCCAGCGCTTGGCGGTGGTGCCGAGCGTGGCCAGCTTGGACTTGAACGGCTCGGCGGTGGGGCTGAAGCCTTCGCCGAGTATCAGCTTCCGCCACTTGGCGCGCAGGGCGGCGAACTCGTCGGCGGCCGCGGCCGGTTGGGAGGAGAGCGTGGCGGCGGTGACCGTGCCGGTGAGACCGAGGGCGAGCGCGGTGGCACCGGAGGTGGCGAGGAAGCCGCGGCGTGACCAGCGGGTCGTCGTCATGAGGGCTCCGAGGGCGTGGGAGGCGAAAGGGAGGTGGAGGGGAGGAGCAGGGAGGGGCGGGGAGGGGTGGGGGAGGAGTAGGGGCGTGCTCCTGGGGACTGCTGGGAGTAAGCGGTTTCTAACATGGAGGCGCTCAAACGCTCAACGGATTGAACCAAGTTGAGCGTTTCGATCGGTTCGAGGGGCGAGATGGGCCCTCTTTGAAGCCAGGTGGTCCCGCTTTGTGCGGAGAGGCGGCGCGGTCAGGGGCAGGTGCCGCGTCGTGCGGGCAGCAGCTCGATGTCCTCCGCGCGCAGCCGCACCGCGTGCCGCGTCGCGTCGCGGCCGCGTGCCGGGTCCGGGTCCCAGACCCACACCGTGTCGCCCTCGGGCTTGAAGGTCAGCACCGGGTGGCCCACGGGCGCCGGGCCGCCGTGGACCGGCAGTGCCTTGCCCTTCTCCAGCGGCCGTACGCACACCAACTCGCCCTGCAGGCCGTAGTAGGAGCCGGGCCGCTGCCCCGAGCGGGTGTCCCGCGCGGCGCGCTCGGCCGCGTCCGCCACCTCGTCGAGGGTGCTGGAGCCCAGCGTCACGGCGAAGACCGCGATGAGCAGCGGCGCGCTCCACGGTATGAGTCCGCCCGCGCCCATCTGCCAGTCGAAGTAGCGTGCCCAGCCCGTGCAGGCGACGAAGACGAGCGCGAGGCCCGCCGCGGTGGCGAGGGGTTCGAGCGCCGCGGCGTAGTGCCAGTAGAAGGCGATGTGCACGGAGTTCGCCGGTATGCCGAGGCCGTCCTCCAGATAGACGGAGTGCAGGAACGACCCGGCCCAGGGCAGCACGAACGGCAGCGGCGCCACGAGGACCGGGAGCAGCCAGTGCACATTGCGGCTGAACCACGAGTGCGCCACCGCGTGCCAGACGCCCAGGACCGTGAACACCACGAGCAGCGCCGGCAGCAGCGCCACCAGCTGGGCCGAGAGGCCGCCGGGACGTCTGCTGTGCCACAGGAAGCCGAGGAAGACGATGCTGCCGGTGAGGACGAGTCCGACCGAGAGCCGGAAGACCCAGGGCCTGGGTTCGTTCGACGTGGTCCAGCGGCCCACCGGCCAGACGAGGGCGGCGGCGGGCAGCAGCACGGCGAACCGCCACGGCGACGCACCCGCCGCGAGCACCATCCCGCACCCCGCCATGGCCACGACGAACGCCACCGTGAGCAGCAGATGCGTGATCAGCCGGCGCTGCGAGGTGTGCACGGCGGGCCGCGGCCCCACGGAGAGCCGCACATCGTGCGTGGCCGGGTCGAAGGGCTCGGCGCCGATGACATCGCGGCCGACGAGCTCGGCCCTGGCCCGCCGCTTGTCGACCTCCGGGTCGGGGTCGGGCGGCCCCGGCAGGAGCAGGGTGTGATGAGTGTCCGCGCCCCCGACGGCGATCCACTGCCGCCAGAGCCAGGAGCGCAGCGGGCCCGCTCCGGCGGGGGTGGTGCGGTGCACATGGACGACGGTGACATCCGGGGCGCGGACCGGCAGATGGAGCCAGGCGCGGCGCACCCACATCGCGATCTTGCGCTGCTCGGCGAGCCGGGCGGCCTTCTCGCGCACGGACCCGACCGCCGTCCGCTTCGCCCCGCGGGCGGCCACGTCGACGACGAGCACCGTGCACCGCGTCTGCGGTGTCACGCCGTCGCGCTCCTCGGCGGGCCGCACCGTCCAGCCGGGCTGCGCCGCGAGGGCCTCGGTGGCGCGGGCCACCTCGTCCGGGTCGTCGAGCACCTCGACGACCAGGCGCACACGACGGTTGGTGGGGACCGGGCGGGCGGCGTCAGCGGGCGGTGCCTGGCCGGTGTCCGGCGGCTGCGGTCCGTGCCCACCGCCGTCGGGCCGCCTCGGGGGCGGGGGCACGCCCCGGGTGCGCGCACGCAGGGACGACCAAGGGAAAGGACCCGCCATCCGCCCCTCCTCGAACCCCCGTCGAGACCCCCGTGACCTCGACGACAACATCGTGGCACGACCCACTGACAGAGGCACGGGTCGTGCCTGCCGTACGAGGACGGGGCGCGGGGCGTGCCTGCCGTACGAGGACGGGGCGTGGGGCGTGCCTGCCGTACGGGTGTGGGTACGCAACAGCCGCTGCCGCGCCCGGGTTTGGCGCGACAGCGGCTGTCGTACGAAGGCTCGCTCCACGGAGGGGTTGCTACGCGGAGGGTTCGCTGGACACAGGGTTCGCTACGCGGACTCGAAGGTCCACTTCTGCAGCTCGTCCCCGCGCCAGGGTTCCAGGGCGAGTTGGGCTCCCTGGGCGGGGCGCTGCAGGGTGAGCGTGCCGTCCATGTAGGGGAAGGCGAGGCGGAACATGTTCTCGCCGACCGGTTCGACGGACCACTTCACCGGCATGGGCTCGGACGCGATGAGCGGCGGGAAGATCCGCAGCAGGCTCAGGCCCATATAGGCCTCGCCCGCCTTGGACTTCAGGGTGAACTCGTTGACGCCGTTGACCGTGGTGATCTTCCACTTCTGGTTGTCACCCTTGGTCAGCTGCCAGCCGACGATGGGGGTGTTGGGCTCCGGGTTGGCCCCGTACAGGTCGATGTAGAGATCTTCTGCGGCGACGTTCTTGATCAGGTACTCGCCGTCGGGCAGGAGAGCCATGAAACCTCCAGGGAAGACGGTGATCCGTGATCCGCGATCCGCGATCCGTGATCTGCGTTCTGCGATCCGTGATCTGCGATCCGTGATCTGCGATGCGCGGGTGATCGCGGCTGATCGTGCGTCCTCACCTTAGGAGCGACCCGGCTTGTCCGGTAAGGAGAGGTTCAAGACGGAATCTCCCCCTCGATGTTGGCCGGTCCCGGTGCCTCAGCGTGCCCCGGCACCCCGTGCGGCACGGCACCCTGCTCCGACCCCGGCCGCGCGGCGCGAAGTCACGCCGTGCGGCCGGGTGAAAGGTGGGCGGAACCTAACCGTTGGGGCAGGTGTCGCGGTACTCACCGATCGCCGGGGACGGCTTCGGCGGCGGGCACAGGAACTGGTCGTAGCGGGTGTCGTCGTCCACGAACCGCTTGAGCCAGGCGATGCCGTAC
This sequence comes from Streptomyces monticola, assembly GCF_042665355.1. Taxonomy (NCBI): domain Bacteria; kingdom Bacillati; phylum Actinomycetota; class Actinomycetes; order Kitasatosporales; family Streptomycetaceae; genus Streptomyces; species Streptomyces monticola. The sequence continues at coordinate 617,950 of NZ_JBHTCF010000001.1, forward strand.
TTCGCCGTGGTGACGTTGGCGAGCGCGGGCGCCATGTGGTCGGCGCCCTTCATCTCCAAGTACGCCTTTTCGGGCGCGGACTTGAGGTTCTCGTAGAACGGCTCGGCGTGCATGGCCACCGGGGCGATGAAATCGGATTCGGCCCCGATGATCATCGTGGGGACCTTGTTCTGGTCCCACGCGCTGGTGGTGTGCCAGGGTGCGAGCGGGACGGCGGCCTGGATCTGCGGCCGTTTCGCGGAGGCGCGCAGGCTCGCGCCGCCGCCCATGGAGTGGCCCATCACGGCGAGCCGCTGCGGGTCGATGCGGTCCTTCACCGCGCTCTTGGTCGTCAAGTAGTCGAGCGCGGCGAGGAGTTGGTCGGCGCGGGCGTCGGGAAAGTCGAACGGCGTGTTGGTGTCGATGGTGATGACCACGAAACCCTGGGACGCGAGCCGTGGCCCGAGCCAGCTGATGAACGCCTCCGGTGACACGAAGCCCGGACTGACGGCCACGGCCCCGAAGGTGCCCTCGCTGGTGTCGGTGGGATAGGTGATCGTGCCCCGGTTGAAGCCCTGCCCGCTGCCCGCGGGTACGTCGACCTTCTGGACGGCGAACGGGCCGCGCTCGGCGGTGATGCTCTCCTCGGTGGGATCGGGGCCCCGTTCGTACGGGTTGGCCGCGTCGGCCCGGACCTGCGGCGGGCCCGCCAGGGCCGGCTGCGGAACGAGGACGGTCGCGGTGATCACGGCTGCCGCGGCGGTCCATAACCGGAGGCGGCCGTGGGCCCGGCTGCGTATTCGGCTGTGTGCCGGACCGGATGTCCGGCTCGGTATTCGGCTGTGTGCGCGGTGGCTGCTGCTACGGGAGCGCGCGCCGGTGTGGATGTGTCTCATGGCGCCACAGCGTGGCCTGCCGCCCGCGCGGACGCTGCTGCCTGAGCTGCCAACTCGGCTTGCGCTGATTGTTAGTTGGCGCGGGTGCGGGGCCGATGCCCACGGTGCCTGACCGATCGGTTAGATTGCTTACCACTCGGTCAGACAGGTGCTCGCCCACGGGTGAGTGATGAACAGCTGCTCGCCCGTGGGTGAGCGGTGAAGCGGGGAGGCCACGGCATGGCGCCGGAAGAACGCAAGAGCACGACGTGCTGCATCGTGGGCGGCGGGCCCGCGGGAATGATGCTCGGTCTGCTCCTCGCGCGCGCGGGTGTCGACGTCACCGTCCTGGAGAAGCACAAGGACTTCCTGCGCGACTTCCGGGGCGACACCGTGCATCCGTCGACCCTGCGGCTCCTCGACGAGCTGGGCCTCGGCGCGGAGTTCGCCCGGCTGCCCGCGCGGCGCCTGGAGGAGATGCGGATGCACATCGGCTCCGCCGTCGTCACCATGGCGGACTTCCGGCGGATGCCGGGGCGCGGCCGCCACAAGTACATCGCCATGGTCCCGCAGTGGGACTTCCTCACGCTCCTCGCCGGAACGGCCGCCGCCGAGCCCGCGTTCACCCTCCGCATGAGCACCGCCGTCACCGGTCTGACCACCGCGTCCGACGGCCGGGTCACGGGTGTGCGGTACGTCGACGAGAACGGCGCACCGGGCGAACTCGCCGCAGGCCTCACCGTCGCCTGCGACGGCCGTGACTCCGTGGCGGCGCGGGCGGCGGGCCTGCGCCAGAACCCGTTCCAAGTCCCCATGGACGTATGGCAGGTCAGGGTGCCCGCACCCGACCCGGGGGCCGCGGGCAGCGGCCGGGTCTTCGGCCACTTCGGCGCCGGACAGGTCGCCGTCACCATGGACCGCGGCGACTACTACCAGACCTCCTACCTGATCAAGAAGGGCACGGACGCCGCGCTGCGCCGCAACGACGTGCGCTGGCTGCGCGAGCGGCTCGGCCAACTCTTCGGCTGGGGCGAGGAGGTCACCGCCGCCGTCGGGTCCTGGGACGACGTGAAGCTGCTCGACGTCACGATGGGGCGGCTGCCGCGCTGGTACGCCGACGGGCTGCTGTGCATCGGCGACGCCGCGCACACCATGTCGCCGGTCGGCGGAGTCGGAGTGAACCTCGCCGTGCAGGACGCCGTCGCCGCGGCCCGGCTGCTCGCGCAGCCGCTGCTGAGCCGCGGCCGCGCCGGTGAGGACGTACTCGCGCGGGTACAGAAGCGGCGCACCCTGCCCACCGCCGTGACACAGAAGTCACAGCTCGCCGAGCACGAGATGCTGCTCCGTCCCGCCCTGGAGGGCACCCTCGACGGCCACCGGCTGCCGTTCCCCCTGCGCCTGGTGCGCCGCTCCCCGCTCCTGCAGGGGCTCGCGGCGTACGCGGGCGGCATGGGCGTACGACCGGAACACGCACCGGAGTTCGCGCGGCGGCGGGTGCAGGGGTAGGCACGGGCACGCGCGCGTGGGGCCGGCCCGGGCGCGTATGGGGGTGCGCATAGAGGGCGCCTGCCGCCTCAGCGGTCGATCGCGCGCAGCGTGAACTCCACCAGTTCCTCCACCGCCGCGTCCAGATCGAGGCCGGGGTGCGCGAGCCAGTGCGCGATCACGCCGTCGATCGCGCCGCCCACGGCCAGGGCGACCGTGCGGGGCTCGAACTCCCGGAGCAGGCCCGCGCGTTGGCCCGCCGCGAGAAGCTCGGCGAGCCCGTCCACACGGCCGCCGGTGTCATGCCGGCCGGGCGTCTTCAGGCGGGTGCCGTCCGCGTCGTCGAGCAGCACTTCGGTGATGACGCGGACGTGGTTCCGGTTGGCCTGCTGATAGCCCACCATGGCGCGCACATACGCGATCACCGCCGCCCGAGGATCGGGTGCCGCCTCCACCCGCTCCCGCACATACGCGGTGAACCGGCTGATGACGTGCTCGAACGCGGCCCGGGTCAGATTGTCCTTGGAGGAGAAGTGGTAGAGCACGGCGGCCTTGGAGAGGCCGGCCCGCTCGGCGATCGCCGCGAGCGAGGTGGCCGGATAGCCGCGGGTGGCGATCAGCTCGATCGTGCACGCGACGAGCTGCTCGCGGCGGGCGCGCTCGGTGAAGGTCGGCTCCGCGGACTGCGTGGCCCGGCGCGGGCTCATCGTGACTCATCTCCCCTGGTGCGGCCGGTTCCCGGCCGGGCATCCCCTGGGGGGAGCCACGGCCGGGACCGACCGTACACCGGAAGTCCCGGCCGCCCGAGGCCACGTCCGGCTGCCGTCCGGGGCCGGGGGACCGGCTCGCCGGGCTGCCGGAAGCACGGCCTTGGTCGAAGCCTTACGCCTCCGGTCCCGATCCCGGTTCTGGTCCTGGCCCCGGTCCCGTGCCCGGTCCCGGTCCCGGTCCCGGTCGAAGCCTTACGCTCCCGCGGTCACGCCCAGCTGCCGCTCCGCCGCGTCCAGGGTCTGCTCCAGGAGGACCGCGATGGTCATCGGACCGACGCCGCCGGGCACCGGTGTGATCAGGCTCGCGCGTTCGGCGGCCGCCGTGAACTCCACGTCGCCCACATTGCCCGGGTTGTAGCCGGCGTCGACCACCACGGCGCCCGGCTTGATGTCCGCGCCCTTGATGAACTCGGGCCGCCCCACCGCCGCGACCAGGATGTCCGCCTCGCGGACGAGCGACGACAGGTCCTGCGTGCGCGAGTGGCAGTACGTGACCGTCGCGTCCCGCGCGAGCAGCATCATGCCGACCGGCTTGCCGAGGATCGCGCTGCGGCCGACGACCACCGCGCGCTTGCCGGTGGGGTCCACGTCGTAGGCGTCGAGCAGGCGCATGATGCCGCCCGGCGTGCAGGACGCGAAGCCGGGCAGCGCGAAGCCCATCGCCGCGAACGACCGCATCGTCACGCCGTCGACATCCTTCTCCGGCGCGATCGCCTCGAACGCGGCCCGCTCGTCGATGTGCGGCCCCGCCGGGTGCTGCAGCAGGATGCCGTGCACCTCGGGGTCGGCCGACAGCGCGGTGAGGGTCGCGATCAGTTCCTCGGTGGTCGTCGCGGCGGGCAGCGGCACATGACGGGAACGGATCCCGGCCTTCTCGCACCGGTTCCGCTTCATTCGTACGTACGTCACCGACGCCGGGTCCTCGCCGACCAGGACGGTCGCCAGACAGGGGGTGGCGCCGGTGCGCTCGGTGAGGGCGGCGGCGCGGGCCGCGGTGCGCTCCGCTATCCGGCGGGCGACGGCGGTGCCGTCCATCAGCCGGGCGGAAAGGGCTGAGTCGGTCATGGGCTGCGTCATGGGCTGCTCCCGGGGTGATCGGCACATCGGCACATCGGCTGCAGCTTCGGCTGCTGCGGATGGTGATCGCCCAGGCGCGCGGCGGTGCGGACGGCGGACCGTCGGGCCGCTCCCCGGTGGTGCTCCACCTCAGCGCCAGTCACGGCCCGAGTCCAGGGTAGACGACGGCCGCCGGGGAGCGTCCGGAGGCCTGGTGGCCCCCGGAACCGGACGGCTACAGGCCGAAGAGCTCGGGGTTCGAGGCCAGCGCCCGGAAATACTCTCTCGGGTCGGCCACCAGCTTGCGCTGCTTCAGGTCGAGCAGCCCGCCGACCGCGGCTATCTCCGCCGAGACCGTTCCGTCCGCCTTGCGGACCGTCTGCTCGATCCGGAACGTCTTGCCCTCGCCCCACAGGAACGCGCAGTCCACCGTGACCTCGTCCCCGGCGAGCAGCTCGCGCCGGAAGCGGATCGTGGTCTCCAGGGCGACCGGGCCGACACCCTTGCCGACGAGCACGCTCTGGGTGACACCGGCGGCATGCAGCAGGGACCAGCGGGCGTGCTCGGCGTACTGCAGATACACGCTCTGGTTGAGATGGCCCTGAGTGTCCGTCTCATAGCCACGGACGGTCACGGGCACGGTGTAGGGCTTGGTCACGGTCTGCCTTTCGAAGCGGGCGTACGACCCGGGGCCGGGTCATCATGCCCAACCTCCTTCGCGGGGGCGGAATTCCGGAAGGCCCACTGCACCCGCGGCTCGACCAGCGGACGGAAGATCTTCCGCACCGGGAGCGTGCAGAGCAGGGCGATCACGGAGACCGCGGTGACCGTCACGGCGACCGCGCCGAGCGGGGTGTGCAGCCACGGGTGGTCGTACCAGTCCCAGAAACGGGCGGACTTGATCAGGAAACCGTGCAGCAGATAGCCGTACAGAGTGCCCGTGCCCAGGGCCGTGAACCAGTGGCGGCCGCCCGGCACCCAGGCCAGGAAGCAGGCGGTGAGCAGCATCGCGAGCACGAACAGGGCGGGGGTGGTGAGCAGACCGGCCCACGCGGGTACGCCGCGCCCGGTGACGTCGCCGCGGTGGTACAGCCAGCCCGCGTCGAACCACGGCGCCGCCCAGTACGCGGCCACGAGCGCGACGGCGGCCACGGGCAGCGCGGCGAGGCGCACCGCGCGGGTGCGCAGACGCTCGAAGTGCTCGGGTTTCAGGACCAGCCCGAGGACGAAGCAGGGCAGGAAGCCGAGGACGCGCTGCAGTGCCAGGTCGCCGCCGAGTGCCGGTGAGGCGGAGGCGACCACGGCCACGGCCAGGGCGACGGCCACCGGCCACCGGATCAGGAGCCACAGCGGGGTGGTGAGCCGCCAGATGAACAGGGCGAGCAGAAACCACATCACGTACCACGGGTCGAGCAGGCTGATCGGATAGCCCGGATCGTCCTGCGCCCAGCGGTAGAAGAGGGTGTACGCGACCTCGAAGACGACATACGGCACGGCCACGCTGGAGATGAGCCGTCGCACCCGGCCCGGGCCGAGGTCGAAACTCCGGGAGAAATAGCCGGAGATGAGGGCGAAGGCCGGCATGTGGAAGGCGTAGACGAGGAGATAGAGCGCGGTGGTGGCACGGCTGCCGTAGGTGAGCGGCTCCCAGGCGTGCCCGCAGGCCACGAGCACGATGGTCAGGTACTTGGCGTTGTCGAAGTAGGGATTGCGCGCGCCCTGTGCCGTCGCGGGCGCCGCCCCGGCCTCAGTGCTCTGCCCTGATTCCTTCCCTAACTTCCGCGCTGACTGCTGTCCCGTTCCCTGCTCCGTTCCCTGCTCCGATTTCTGGTCCGTGTTCTGCTCTGCCGGCATCTGTTCGCCGCCCCCGTTCGCCACGTGCCTTCTTCTGCTGCCCCCTCGGCTGCCCAGGGCGCGCGCGTGCATGCGGGCGCCGGTGTCACATGCTTCACACCCGTCTCGGTGAGGCCAGCAGGGAGCGTCCGCCGCCGCGCTCCCCGTACTCACCGACCTGCCAGCCGGCCTGCTCCAGGGCTGCGGCGCAGGTCTTGAGGTCCGTGCCGTGGGTGTCGGAACCGGCAGCGGGGTGCGCACCGGTGCGCGATACGACGCGTACCCCCACCGCCTCGGGCTGTGGGGTCGCGAAGACCTGGTACCCCGGGTTGCCGGGGGACGCGGGGTGGCAGTCGGCGGCCTCCAGGGCGAGGGCCGCGGCCTGCACCAAGTGGCCGCGCTCCCAGGCACAGGGGCGGTCCGTCGCCCCGTCAGGGTTGGTCATACGGCGCAGCTCGACGAGGCCCTGCCAGGCGCTGTGCACCTCGCGCCGGCGCACGGGACCGGAGGCGGGTCCGTCCGTCTCGGTGCCGGTGCGGGCGGCGAAGACACCGGCGCCGGTGTCGGTGGCGGGCGCGGCCGGTGGCGGCGCGGCGGTGCGGAGTTCGGCGCGCACCCGGTGTCCTGCCGGTGTCAGGAAGTGCGCACGCGGCGGCCGCGCGTGCCGGAACGCGAGCCCGAGCCGCACCAGACCCGCGAGCTGTGCCTCGGATCCGGTGACCCGCCCGGTCACGTCGTCCGCGGCGCCGATGATCCGCCGCTGCCCCGCAGTCAGCCGCCCACTCATCGCGCGCACCCCTTCCTGTGCCGCTCGTCCGCGCGTCTTCCCTGCCGCTCATCGCTGCTCTGTGCGCCCGCTTCGCCCGCCCGCCGTCGCGTCTCCTCCATCGTGCCCGGCGCCACTGACAACGGCGCGCCGGAGTCTCAGAGGTCCCGCGCCCACCCCACGAGACGGTCGAAGTCCCGCTGCCGCAGTCCCTTGCGCGGGTCGATACGCAGGAGCAGGGAGCGGGCGTCGTAGTGCTGGGCGGCGTGGCGCAGATCGAGGTCGGTGATCATGTCGTCGACCCAGGCGAAGGGGCGGCCGTCGGCCCACTCGAGTACGTGGCGGGTCTTCCAGTACAGGCCGTCGGGGTCCCGGGCGAACAGCTCTGGCCACTCGATCACCGGCAGGTCGCGGCGGAGGCCGATCACGGGGGCGATCAGCTCGTTGGCCTCGTGCATCCAGGTGGTGGCCCAGGCCAGTTCGAGGGGGAGCGCGGTGAGTCGCGCACCGTGTCCCGGGTGCAGCCACACCCGCAGCCCGCGGCGGAGCCTGCGAGAGCCGGGGCGCTGGCGGGCCGACCAGTTGGCGGGGTGGAAGCGGTGGGTGGTGTAGCCGCGGGGGCGCAACGGGCGGGCCGCGTACGGATTGAGGGGGCCGTCGACGTCTATGAGCAGCAGTGGGGGCTTTGTCATGGGGAGTTGATACCCGGCGAGCGCCGCCGGGTGCCCTGCCCGTTGCAGAAGTGACAGGAGGGGCTAACTTACCTGGGTGCGCCAGCAGATGAGCCGCTGCCATCGGCCGGCCGACGACACCACAACTGACGGGGAAACGCCCACGATGTCCACGCCTCCTCCGCCCCAGGGCGGCTACAACAACCCCTACGGTCAGCAGGGCCAGCCGCAGCAGTCTCCGTACGGATACCAGCAGCAGGGCCAGCCGCAGCAGCCCCAACAGCCGCAGTACGGCTACCCCCAGCAGGGCCAGGCCCCGTACCCGCCGCAGCAACAGCAGCCGTTCCAGGGCCAGCAGCAGCCGTTCCAGGGCCAGCCGCAGCCGCGGCCCCCGCGGCGGCGGGGGATCAACAAGAACGTCCTGCAGGTCGTGACCTTCGTCATCGCGGCCATAGCCGTCGGCGTGTACTACCTCGTCACCGGCGGGCCCGGCTCCGACAGCAACGCCGTGGAGGACGCCAAGCGGGCCGCCGAGAAGGACACTTCGGCCCATGGCGCCGAGACCGGCGAGTGCGTGGAACAGACCGGTACCACCGACGAGCCGGACGTCCGGGTCGTCGACTGCTCCGACCCCAAGGCCGAGTTCAAGGTGGCGAAGGAGGGCATCAGCGCCAGCACCCTGGAGTGCGCGGCGGGCCAGTCCAAGTTCACCATCACGTACACGCGCGGCCCGTCCGACGTCGCGCTGTGCCTGGAGGCGCTGAAGAAGTAGGAGCCGGCGGGCCGTCCGGTCAACGTCCCACTCGTAGCAGCAGGTTGGGCGAGCCGGTGCCCGGCTGCTTCACCACCCCGGCGCTCGCCGCCGCCGTGAGTGCCGCGGCGAGCCGCGCCGGGGTGTCGGCCGGTGACTCGCCCAGGCGCAGGGCGGCGGCGCCGGTGGTGTGGGCGGCGGCCATCGACGTACCGGAGAGCGTGGCGGTGGCGGTGTCGGAGCCGTTCCAGGCGGCGGTGATCCCGCGGCCCGGTGCGAACAGGTCCAGTGCCGGTCCGTAGTTGGCCGAACCCGACCGTGCGTCGCTCTGGTCCGTCGCGCTGGTGGTGAGCGCCTCGGCGACACGGGCGGGCGAGAACTTGCCCGCATCCGTGTTGGAGCTGCCCGCGGCCGTGGAGTAACTCACGCCTGCGGCAATGGAATTGCGTACCGCCTCGTCCAGGGCCTCGTTGGCCGCTCCGCCCAGGCTGAGGTTGGCCACGGCGGGGCCCTTTGCGGCGTGTTCGGTGACCCACTCGATGCCCGCGATGACGGTCGACGTGGAGCCGCCGCCGCTGTCGCCGAGCACCCGGACCGCCACCACGCGGGCCTTCTTGGCGACGCCGTACCTGGCGCCCGCGATGACCGACGCGACATGGGTGCCGTGCCCGTTGCCGTCCTGTGCGACGTCGTCGCCGTCGACCAGGTCACGGCCGTGGGCGGCGCGCCCGCCGAACTCGCGATGGCCGATGCGCACCCCGGTGTCCAGGACATACGCGGTGACACCCGTGCCCGCCGAGTCCGGGTAGCGGTAGACGCCGTCCAGGGGCGGCTTCTCCTGGTCGATCCGGTCCAGATTCCAGGTGGGGTCCCGCTGTTCGGCGCTCGCCCGCACCGGGGTGTCCGGAACGACGGCCCGCACCCCCGGCTGCGCGGCCAGCTGCCGGGCCTGCCGCGCGGTGGCGGTCACGGCGTATCCGTCGAGGACGGTGTCGTACGTGCGCCGGATATGCGCACCCGCGGTCTCGACCGCCGAACGAGCGGTGGCCTGCGGGGAGTTGTCGAGCAGCACGACATAGCCGGCGGGTGCGGTCTGTTCGGCCCCGGCGGCCCCGGTGGCCCAGGTGGGGGCGGCGCCGAGGGCGAGGGCGACGAGGGCGGTCAGTGTGGCCGTACGCGTCCGGAGCATGGTGGGGCCTCCTCGTGCGGTGGTGCGCCGGTGGGGGAGGAGCCCCGTGAGTGTGCAAGGGGCGAGGGGCCCGCACAAGACGAAAGCCGGACATGGCTGTGCCCCGTGGCGCCGCAAGGGCACCACGGGGCACAGCACTGCTCAGGCGGCGGTCAGCCCACCAGCTGCTCGTACGCGGGCAGCGTCAGGAAGTCCGCGTAGTCCGCGTCGAGCGAGACCTGGAGCAGAAGGTCGTGCGCCTGCTGCCAGTTGCCGGCCTGGAAGGCCTCCTCGCCGATCTCCTCGCGGATCTTGGCGAGCTCCTCGGCGGCGACCTTGCGGACCAGGTCCGCGGTGGCCGTCTCGCCGTTCTCGAAGACGACACCGGCGTTGATCCACTGCCAGATCTGGGAGCGCGAGATCTCGGCGGTGGCCGCGTCCTCCATGAGGTTGAAGATCGCGACGGCGCCGAGGCCGCGCAGCCAGGCCTCGATGTAACGGGTGCCGACCTGGACGGCGTTGCGCAGTCCGTCGTAGGTGGGCTTGGCCTCCAGCGAGTCGATGGCGATCAGATCGGCGGCCTTGACGTCGACGTCCTCGCGGAGCCGGTCCTTCTGGTTCGGCTTCTCGCCGAGAACCTTGTCGAAGGACTCCATGGCGATCGGGACGAGGTCGGGGTGCGCGACCCAGGAGCCGTCGAAGCCGTCGCCGGCCTCGCGGTCCTTGTCGTTCTTGACCTTCTCGAAGGCGACCTTGTTGACCTCGGCGTCGCGCCGGGACGGGATGAAGGCCGCCATGCCGCCGATGGCGTGTGCGCCGCGCTTGTGGCAGGTGCGCACGAGCAGCTCGGTGTAGGCGCGCATGAACGGGGCGGTCATCGTCACCGCGTTGCGGTCCGGCAGCACGAACTTGGCGCCGCCGTCACGGAAGTTCTTGACGATGGAGAAGAGGTAGTCCCAGCGGCCCGCGTTCAGGCCCGAGGCGTGGTCGCGCAGCTCGTAGAGGATCTCCTCCATCTCGTACGCGGCCGTGATCGTCTCGATCAGGACGGTGGCGCGCACGGTGCCCTGCGGGATGCCGACGTAGTCCTGGGCGAAGACGAAGATGTCGTTCCAGAGGCGGGCCTCGAGGTGCGACTCGGTCTTCGGCAGATAGAAGTACGGGCCCTTGCCGAGCTCGATCAGCCGCTTGGCGTTGTGGAAGAAGTACAGGCCGAAGTCGACCAGGGCGCCGGGAACCGGACGGCCGTCGAACTTCAGGTGACGCTCCTCCAGGTGCCAGCCGCGCGGGCGCATCACGACGGTGGCCAGCTCGCCGGCGTCCTTGAGGGCGTACGACTTGCCGGACTTCGGGTCCGTGAAGTCGATGTTCCGCTCGTAGGCGTCCATCAGGTTGAGCTGACCGAGGACGACGTTCTCCCAGGTGGGGGCGGAGGCGTCCTCGAAGTCGGCGAGCCAGACCTTGGCGCCCGAGTTGAGGGCGTTGATGGTCATCTTCCGGTCGGTGGGACCGGTGATCTCCACGCGGCGGTCGTTCAGGGCCGCGGGCGCGGGGGCCACACGCCAGGAGTCGTCCTCGCGGATCCGAGCGGTCTCCGGGAGGAAGTCGAGAGTTGAGGTGCGGGCGATCTCGGCGCGGCGCTCGGCGCGGCGGGTGAGGAGCTCGTCACGCCGGGGCGTGAACAGCCGGTGCAGCTCCGCCACGAAGGCGAGGGCCGCGTCGGTGAGGACCTCTTCCTGCCGAGGCAGGGGCTCGGCGTCGACGATGGCCAGCGGGGACGGCGCTGGTGCGGACATGAGCTGTCACTTCCTTCAGCGGGCGGAGCCTTTACTCGGCACTGAGTGCCGCATGGGCCGGAGACCGGTCCCAGGGGCCGCCAGGGGTACGAGGTACTTCTGACCAGTGGAGAATAGTTTTCTCATGGTGGAACTTCAATGGTTTGTTGATGTCGAGATTCTCTGAGTCGACAGACCATGTCGCTGAGTGCCACCTCCGTCACTCAAGGTGCCGCACATGGCCGTTCGAGTCGAGCCGGGGCGTTGCCGGAGTCCTGCCCGTGCGGCCCCATGACCTCACTCGAGGCGCGCCAGGTCGGCCTCGACGTCGATGTCGTACGCCTCCGCGACATCCCCGCACTCCACGAGTGTGATCTCCGCCTCGTGGGCTCTCAGATAGGCCCGCGCCCCGCGGTCGCCGGCCGCGCTCGCCGCGACGTCCGCCCAGCGGTCCGCCCCTAAGAGGACGGGATGCCCGCGCTTTCCGTCGTACGCGGCCGCCGTCAGGGACACGGCCGAGACGCCCGCGCCCGCCACGCGCCGCATCGCGGCCGCGCCGATGCCCGGCTGGTCGACGAGCGACACGAGCACGGCCCGCGGGGCCGTTCCTGCCGCTCCGGCCGTTCGTGCCGCTCCGGCCGCTCCGGTGAGGGAGGCGAGCCCGGCTCGCAGTGAGGATCCCATGCCCTCCTCCCAGTCGGGGTTGTCCACCAGTACGCACCCGTCGAGCGCGGCCCTCTCCCGTACGAGTGCGGACGCCGCACCGAGTACCACGTGCACCTCGCCGCAACCTCCCTCACGCAGCACCCGCACCGCGTGTTCCACCAGAGGCCGCCCCCGATGGCAGAGCAGAGCCTTGGGCCGCCCCCCGAGCCGCCGCCCGCCGCCCGCCGCGAGCAGAAGCCCGGCAAACAGCGGCTTCTCGTCGTCGCTCATGCGGCAAGCCTACGAACGGCCATGCCCTGGCACGGCCGGGCAGAGCCGCGCGGTGCGGGCCGGCCGTCCCGAATCACGTCCGGGGAGTGGCGTGCGGTACAAGGCGTGGCGTTTACTGTCCCGCGTCCCGGCGGCCGACCATCGCAGCACGGGGCCGGTGACGAGAGCCATGAAGCGAGCGGGGCAGGCGCAAGGCGCGCGTAGTGCACACGTAGGGCAGACGTGAGGCACGCGTAAGGCAGACGTGACGAGGACGACGCACAACGGCGTGCGAGGGGGATGAACCGTGTTGCGAAGTGTGCGACAGAGGCGATCAGTGACGGACGGCAATGCGGAACCGAGGGCGGAGCGGCTGCGGGCCGCTGTGTCCAGGCTGCGCCGTGAACTGGCCGCGCACCCGGGCGAGTTCCCCGACCGGGGCATCGCCGAGGACGAGCTGGCCGCGCTCACCGAGATGACCGGCCGCGGCGAGCCCGAAGTACCGCGCCTGCGGCGGTCGCTGCTCCTGATCGCCGGCGCGGTCGGCTCGGTGAGCGCCCTCGCGGACGCCCTGGCGGAGGTACGGCACGCGGTCGAGGAGTACGGGGAGCCGCCTGCCGCGGGGCGGTGAGCTGGGGGCTGTTGCGGGGTGGTGAGCTGAGGGTCTGCCGCGGGGTGGCGTGCTGGGGAGTCGCCCTTCGGCGGGGCGGTGAGCTGGGAGTCGCCTTTCGTGGGGCGGTGAGTTGAGGAGCCGTCCTCCGTAGGGCGGTGAGCTGGGAGTCGCCTTTCGTGGGGCGGTGCGTCTTTCGTTGGCGGTGAGTCGGGGGTGCCTTTCGCGGGGTGGTGAGCTGGGGGTGCCTTTCGCGGGGCGGTGAGCTGGGGGGCGCCCTTCGTGGGGCGGTGCGTCGGGGAGTCGTCTGGGGGATGGCGGGCTCCCGGGGAGGGGGGGCTACGCGACCCAGTGGCGGCGGGATCTGGCGCTGGCCGTGGCGGGGAGGCCGGCGTTCAGCGTGGTGGCGAGGCGCTGGACGGCCTGTACGCACAGGTCGGCGGGCAGGGTGTAGGGGATCCGCAGCCGGTGCTCGTGCGTGCCGGGGTCGACGCCGAAGCGGGCGCCGCCCTCGATCCGGACGCCGTGCTCCAGCGCCGCCGTGGCCAGGGATGACGCGAGCGGGCTGCCGAGGTCCACCCACAGCCCGAGCCCACCGGGCGGCAACTGCCAGCGCCACTCCGGCAGTTGTTCGGCGAGCGCGGTCACGAGCGCCTCCCGCTGGGCGCGCAGCAGCGGCAGCCGTTCAGCGAGCACCGCATCCGTCCGCGCGATCAGCTCGACGGCCACCAGCTGGTCGAGGACGGAACTCGCGATATCCGTCGGCACCCGGTGCGTCGCCAGCTCCGTGATCAGCTGGGAGCTCGCCCGCACCCAGCCGATCCGCAGGCCGCCCCAGTGCGTCTTGCTCAACGACCCGACGGTGAGCAGCTGTTCGGCCGCACCGCGCCCCGCGAGCGACGCGAAGGGCGCGGGCGCCGGCACATCGAGGGCGATATCGGTGAGCGTCTCGTCCACGACCAGCCAGGCCCCGGTCCTGCGGGCCGCTTCGATCAGCCGCAGCCGCGCTTCCGTGGGCATGAGACGGCCGGTCGGATTGTGGAAGTCCGGGATCAGATAGGCGAGACGGGGCGCGGACTGGCGCAGCGCCGACTCGGCGACCTCGCACTCCCAGCCGTCCTCGGTCACCGGCACCGGCAGCGTGCGCAGACCGCCGCGGCGGATGGCGTCGAGGACATTGGCGTACGACGGGTTCTCCACCAGGACCCGGTCGCCGGGCCGCCCCAGCAGATCCAGGACGAGCGAAACCGCCTGCTGCGCGCCCGAGGTGATGAGGATCTGGTCGGGCAGTGTGGGCAGGCCGCGCCGGGTGAACCGGTCCGCCACCGCCGCCCTCAACTGCGGGATCCCGTAAGGGTGGTAGCCCGCGGTCGCCGCGTGCCGCTCCACCGTGCCGCCCACCGCGGCCAGCGCCCGGCCGAGCTCGGCCTGCGGCGCGAACGGCGCGGCGAGCGCCAGGTCGATCACATCGTCCTCGTCGATGTAGGCGGCCACATTGGACGGCTGCTGCCCCTCGGGGAGCACCGTCCAGGTACCGGCGCCGCGCCTGCTGCGCGCATAGCTCTCCTCGCGCAGCAGGTCGTACGCCGAGGTCACCGTGGCCCGGCTGACACCGAGCGCCGCGGCCAGCTCCCGCTCGGCGGGCAGGCGTGTGTGCAGGGCGATCCGGCCGTCCATGAGCAGGGTCCGCACTCCCTGCGCGAGGGCGCGGTAGCCGGGGCGCGGCCCGCAGGCGGCGGTCAGAAGGCCGGCTAGGCGATGGCTGCCGAGCGTGCTGTCCACGGAATGGACCCGATGCATGTCTGCCATGCCAACTCCCCTTGATTGGCCCTGCACTCCAGGCCAATCACTGTACAGACTCGGAGTTGCCGGGCCGATGTGGCCTGGAGGCGTGACGGGACGGGACCCGTGGAGGAGGCATGTGATGCAGCAGTACGTATACGTCGGGGAGTTGACGGACCGCTTCGAGCGGGAGTTGCAGCGGCGTGCGGAGGAACGGCCCGCATCTGCCACACGCTTCATGGCCCGGGTGCGCGAAGCGCTCGGGGGCGGTACGAGACGGCACCCGCGGCACCAGGATGAACGGCACGGGGAAGAACGGCAGGGAAAGGGGAGGCAGCGCTCATGAGGAGCGGCAGGCGACACGAGCGGGGGCAGACCGGCGGACGGGAGCAGGCGTACGGGCAGGAGCAGGCATACGGAGGGGAGCGCCGGGGGCGGGTCGTCGTAGGAGTGAACGGATCCCTCGCGAGCCTGGCCGCCCTGCGGACCGCCGCCGACGAGGCGCGGCGCAGCGGCCGTCGGCTGCTCGCGGTGATCGCCTGGGAGCCGCCGGAGGGGGAGGTGCTCTATGTCCGCTGCCCCGACCGTGAATGGGCCGACCAGTGCGTGAGCGCGGCCCTGAACCGCCTGGAGCGCGCCTTCGACGAGGCCTTCGGCGGGGCGCCGCACGGCGTCGACGTCGACCGCCGGGCGTTGCGCGGCCGCCCCTGGGAGGTGCTCGCCGGCACGGCGGACGGCCCGGACGACCTCCTGGTCGTCGGCGCGGGCGTCCGCCGGGGCGTGCGTGGCGGCCGGGGAGTACGGGTCGTGCGCGGCGGACGTGTGGTCCGCAAGCTCCAACGGCGCGCCCACTGCCCGGTGTTGACGGTGCCCCCGCCGTCCTTGGCCGAGCTCACCCGACGTACGCGCAGATCACTCCGCCGGGTCACGGCGGCGGACTTCCTGCCGGGGGACCGGACCGGCGTGTGAGGGGACCCGGGGGCGGGGCAGGGGACGGTGTCGGGCCACCGGGCCACCGGGGCGACGCCGGAGGCGTGCCCCGGGGGGGCGTGTGCCCCGGGGATCGGAGGTGTCTGGGTCTGGCCATCGCGGCGGGGTGTGTCGCCTGCCCGGAGGCGTGAGGCCGTGTCCGGTTCGCGTGCCCGGAGGCGTGAGGCCGTGTCCGGTTCGCGTGCCCGGAGGCGTGAGGCCGTGTCCGGTTCGCGTGCCCGGGGGCGTGAGGCCGTGTCCGGTTCGCGTGCCCGGGGGCGTGAGGCCGTGTCCGGTTCGCGTGCCCGGGGGCGTGAGGCCGTGTCCGGTTCACGTGCCCGGAGGCGTGAGGCCGTGTCCGGCTCGCGGGCCCCGGGATCGTGGGGCCGTGTCCGGCCCCGCGGGCGGTGTCCGGCCGGCGGGTCAGCGTCTGAGCATGCCTCGGGTGCGGGCCGCCGCCACCGCCGCGGTGCGCGAGTCGACCTCCAGCTTGGCGAAGACATGCACCAGGTGGGACTTCACGGTGGCCTGGCTCAGGAACAGCTGCTTGCTGATCTGCTGGTTGGACAGGCCGTCCGCGACCAGGCGGAGCACTTCCAGCTCACGGCGGCTGAGGGCCTCGCCGGGCGCCCGCATCCGGTCCATCAGACGGTGCGCGATGGCGGGGGCGAGCGCCGACTGGCCCGCGGCGGCGGTGCGTACGGCCGCCGCGAGCTCCTCCGGCGGTGCGTCCTTCAGGAGATAGCCCGCGGCGCCCGCCTCCACCGCGGCGAGGATGTCCGCGTCCGTGTCGTAGGTGGTGAGCACCAGGACGCGCGGGGCGCCCTCGCGGGCGGCGATGGCCGCGGTCGCCTCCGCGCCGTGCATCCGGCCGGGCCCGAACTGCAGGTCCATCAGGACGACATCGAGATCCTCGGTGGCCGCGAGTTCCACGGCCAGCTCGGCGCTCGCCGCCTCGGCGACGACACGGAAGTCGGCCTCGGTGTCGAGCACGGCCCGCAGCCCCGCCCGCACCACCGGGTGGTCATCGGCGAGCAGCAGCCGGATGGGCGCTTCGGGACCAGAGGGGCCAGAGGGGCCAGAAGAGCCGGAGGGGCCGGCGGGAACGGTCATGCCCGCACCTCCTCGGCCTCGGGCCGCCCCGCAGCGTCCGGCACCGACACCGGCAGGGGCAGCGTGATCGCGACCGCCGTGCCCTGCCCCGGTGCGGACTCCACGCTCAGGGTGCCGCCCAGGGACTGGGCGCGGGCGCGCATCGCGGGAAGGCCGAAGCCGCCGTCGCCGTCCCCGCTGCCGTGGGTGGCCACCGTGCCCGGCGTGAAGCCCTTGCCGTCGTCCACCACGTCCAGGGCGACCGAGGTGTCCATGAAGCTCAGGGTGACCGAGGTGCGCTGGGCGGCCGCGTGCCGTGCCGTGTTGGCGAGCGCGGACTGGGCGACCCGCAGCAGCGCCACTTCGTACGGCGTCGGCAGCTGCACTGGCGTACCGCTGAGGGAGAACTCGACTCCGCCGGGGCCCGGGGCCGCGGCGCACAGCCGCTCCAAGGCACCTGCCAGGGAGCCGTGTTCCAGGTCGGGAGGGGTCAACTCGCGGACGAACCGGCGGGCTTCGGCGAGATTGTCCACCGCTGCCACGCGCGCGCTGCGCACATGCTCAAGGGCCGGGTCGCCCTCCGGCAGGGCGCGCTCGGCGGCGCGCAGAAGGAGCTGGATGCTGGACAGGCCCTGCGCGAGGGTGTCGTGGATCTCCCGCGCGAGCCGCTCGCGCTCGGCCAGGGTGCCCGCGGCGCGCTCGGCCTCGGCGAGCTCCGCGCGGGTGGCGAGCAGCTCCTCTATGAGGCGGCGCCGGTGTTCGTTCTCGCGGTACAGCGCGCGGTAGCCCAGGACCGTGCCGACCGCGACGGCCGCGCCGAGCAGCGGGCCGATCACGGCACCCGGCGACGCCGCGCCGCCGTGCGCCACGAACCCGCAGGTCGCCGCGGCCGTCGTGACCGCCACCGCCACGAGCCCCCAGCGCAGCGGCAGCAGATGCAGCTGCAGGAAGAACAGCGGGAAAGCCGTCCACAGCGCGTCCGGCGTCAGCACGAGGAGCACGGTCCACAGGGCGCACAGGAGGCCGAGCCAGGCGATGGAGACGGCTCGCGAGTCGCGTACGGCCGGCAGGGCGAGGCCCGCTCCATACGCGGCGCCGAGCGTGGCGCAGGCCACCACCACCGCGCCCGCGTCCGGCTCCCCGCCGGCCACCGCGCGCAGGGCGGCGAGCGCGAGCAGCCCGGCCATCAGCAGATGCAGACAACCGCGCAGGGCGCGCAGGACGGGGGCGAGTGAACGTGCTTCCATGACCCGTCCAGCGTAGGCATGACCACTGACATCCGGCTGCCGAGCGCGGTCAACCGAAAGTTTGATCCGGAGCTCCGTCCAAGGATGCGGCGGGTCCGTACCCTGGCGCGATGCCCGGAAGTACCCGTGGCGATCAAGGTGGGGGACATGTTCGTCGCATGGAGAGATCTCAGGTTCGCCAAGGGGCGCTTCGCCCTCATGGGCACGGTGGTCGTGCTCATCACCCTCCTTGTGGGGCTCCTCTCGGGACTGACCGCAGGGCTCGCACGGGAGAACACCTCGGCGATCACCGGTCTGCCCGCCGACCACCTCGCCTTCGCGGCGCCGCCCGGAGGGCAGTCGGTCTCCTTCACGAACTCCTCGGTCACCGAGAAGGCCTGGGGCACCTGGGCCGAGCAGCCCGGGGTGCGGGAGGCGCAGCCCCTCGGCATCCGCACCCTGAACGCCGCCGCGGGCGACCGCACCGCCGCCGTCTCCGCGTTCGGAGCCGAGCCCGCCGCCGGCCTCGCCCCGCGCGGTGTCGCACCGGGAGAGGCCGTCCTGTCGTCGAAGGCCGCCGCCGAACTGGGCGCCGAGGCGGGCGACACGGTGCGGATCGGCACCCTGGAACAGCGCGTCGCCGCCGTCGAGGGTGATGCCTCCTACAGCCACACCCCCGTCGTCTGGACCTCGCTCGACGACTGGCAGCGCATCGGCCACAGCGGCACGACCACCGAGGAACAGGCCACCGTCATCGCCCTGAGCACCGGCCCCGGCGCGGACCTGGGCGCGGGCGACAAGGCGGCGGGCACCACGACCAGGAGCCTCGACGAAGCGCTCACCGCGATCGGCTCCTACCAGGCGGAGAATGGCTCGCTGCAGCTCATGCGCGGCTTTCTGTTCGCGATCTCGGCCCTGGTCATAGGGGCCTTCTTCACCGTCTGGACGATCCAGCGCAGCGCCGACATCGCCGTACTCAAGGCGCTCGGCGCGGCCACCGGGTACCTCCTGAAGGACGCACTCGGGCAGGCGGTCCTGATGCTCGCCGCCGGCACCGGCGTCGGCACCCTGATCGCCGCCGGTATCGGTGCCCTGATCGGCGGCGGTGATGTGCCGTTCGTCCTCGACGCGGCCACCGTCCTCGTCCCCGCCGCCGTCATGATCGTCCTCGGGGCGCTCGGCGCGGCCCTCTCCATCCGCCGGATCACCGCCGTCGATCCGCTGACCGCGCTCGGGAGCGCCCGATGACCACCCCTGCGAACTCCGCCAGTTCCGAGAACTCCGAGAACTCCGAGAACTCCGTGAACTCCGTGAACTCCGTGAACTCTGTCAATTCCTCCCATTCCACCAATTCCGCTGATGCCGCGGCCACTTCGGCCCCTTCAGCTCCTGCGGCCACTACGACCCCTCCGAGCCTGCTGCTCGACGACATCACGCTGACCTACCCCGACGGCGACGGCCGTCTCACGGCCCTCGACCGGATCTCCCTGGACGTGCCCGCGGGCACGGTGACCGCCGTCGTCGGCCCGTCCGGCTCCGGCAAGTCCAGCCTGCTCGCCGTGGCCGCCACGCTCGTCACGCCGGACAGCGGCCGGGTCGTCGTCGCGGGCACGCCCACGCAGGGCCTGAGCCGCGCCGAGAAGGCCGCGCTGCGCCGCGAGCGCATCGGCATCGTCTTCCAGCAGCCCAATCTGCTGCCGTCGCTGACCTCGGCCGAGCAACTCCAGGTGATGGCACACCTGGACGGCCGCAAGCCTCGCCAAGTCCGTGCGCGGGCCAGGGAGTTGCTGGCGGCCGTGGGTCTCGCCGACAAGGCCGACCGCCGTCCGCACCAGCTCTCCGGCGGACAGCGCCAGCGGGTGAACATCGCCCGCGCCCTGATGAACGAGCCCGCGGTGCTCCTCGTGGACGAGCCGACCAGCGCCCTCGATCACGAGCGCGGGGCCGCGGTGCTCGACCTCCTCGTGGGGCTGACCCGGGAGCGCGCGACGGCGACGGTCCTCGTCACCCATGACCGCGCGCACCTGGCAGCGGCGGACCAGATCATGGAAATGGCCGACGGCCGCCTCGGCCCGGCCGCGGTCACGCGCGCACCCGCCCGGACGCCCTAGTGCTTGCGGTGCTCATGTCAGTAGGCTCGTCAGGCGCCATCGCAGGAACCCGCGAGTCACTGCCCTGAGCCCTGACTAGGAGTGCCGATGCGCGTACGTCCTCTGACCTGGCTTCTTTCTGCTCTCGCCACCGCCGCGGTGGTGGTCGGCGGCCTGCTCGCCCTGCCCCCGGACGCGGCGCCCGCCGGTAACGCCGCCCCACCCGGAAAAGCCAGGCCGGACGCGCGCGGAGTGGTGCTCGCGGTGCACGGCGGCGCGGGCACGGCCCTCGACCGGAAGACGACGACACCGGAGCGCGAGAAGGCCTACCGCGACGGCCTCGCCGGGGCGCTGCGGGCCGGCCAGAAGGTGCTGGACGGCGGCGGCTCCAGCCTCGACGCGGTCGAGGCCGCGGTGCGGGTCCTGGAGGACGATCCGCTGTTCAACGCGGGCAAGGGCGCCGTGTTCACCGCCGATGCCGGGCATGAGCTGGACGCCTCGATCATGCGCGGCTCCGATCTGAAGGCCGGCGCCGTCGCGGGGGTACGCAGTCTGCGCAATCCCATCGAGGGCGCGCGCCTGGTGATGGACGAGTCGAAGCACGTGCTGCTGTCCGGCGAGGGCGCCGACGACTTCGGCGCCCGGAAGGGGCTGCGCACCGTCACCCAGGACTACTACTGGACGCAGACCCGCTGGGACGCCCTGATGAAGGCCAAGGAGCAGGAGCGGCCGCAGAAGCAGGGCGGCGAGGGGCGCGGTGAGGCGCTCGCCGACGAGGTGGCCAAGGGCACGGTCGGCGCGGTGGCCGTCGACGGCGGCAAGGATCTGGCGGCCGCCACCTCCACCGGCGGCATGACCAACAAGATGCCCGGCCGGGTGGGGGATTCACCGATCATCGGGGCCGGGACATACGCCGACAACCGTACGGTCGCGGCGAGCGCCACCGGCGTCGGCGAGGTGTTCATCCGGAGTGCGGCGACCGCGACGCTCTCGCACCTCATCGAGTTCGAGGGCAGGGGCGTGGCCTCGGCGGCGTACGAGGTGATCGTGAAACGGCTGCCGCGGCTCGGCGGCGACGGCGGTGTGATCGCGCTCGCCCCGAACGGCGACTTCGACGCGCCGCACAGCAGCCCCGGCATGCTGCACGGCTATCTGACGAAGGACGGGAAGATCGTCACGAAGATCTTCCCGGACGAGTCACCCGCGAACAGCTGACCCGGCACCCGCGAGCATCCCGGGCCGCACCGACTCCCGCCCCCTCAGGCCTCGTTCAGGACCGTTCAGGACCCGTTCGTGCTGGCAAGCACCACCGACAGCTCGGCGGCCACCTGCTGCAGAATCGGCACGATCTTGTCCGTGGCCGCTTCCGTCACGCGCCCGGCCGGGCCCGAGATGGAAATGGCGGCCGCGGTGGGGGACTCGGGCACGGATACGGCGAGGCAACGGACCCCGATCTCCTGCTCGTTGTCGTCCACGGCGTACCCGGTGCGGCGGACGTCCTCGAGAGCCGCGAGGAAACCCTCGGGCGTGGTGATCGTCTTCTCCGTGGCGGCGGGCATCCCGGTGCGGGCGAGCAGGGCGCGCACCTCGTCGGCCGGGGTGTCGGCGAGCAGGGCCTTGCCCACGCCGGTGGAGTGCGGCAGCACCCGGCGGCCGACCTCGGTGAACATCCGCATGGAGTGCTTGGAGGGCACCTGCGCCACGTACACGATCTCGTCGCCGTCCAGGAGCGCCATGTTGGCGGTCTCGCCGGTCTCCTCGACCAGGCGCGCGAGGTAGGGGCGCGCCCAGGTGCCGAGCAGCCGGGACGCGGATTCGCCGAGGCGGATCAGGCGCGGGCCCAGGGAGTAGCGGCGGTTGGGCTGCTGGCGTACGTAGCCGGTGGCGACCAGAGTGCGCATCAGGCGGTGGATGGTCGGAAGCGGCAGACCGCTGCTGGCGGAGAGCTCGCTCAGACCGACCTCGCCCCCGGCGTCCGCCATCCGCTCGAGCAGATCGAAGGCGCGCTCGAGGGACTGGACGCCCCCGCTGGCGGCGGGCTTGGAGGCGGCACTCTCGGTGGAGGCGTCGCTGGCGCTGGACGTCGGCACGGCGGTCCTTTCGGTGCTGGCAGGCAGAGACGAAGCCTACCCGTCGGTTCTGGTCCTGGTCTTCCCCCTGGTCAAGTGGGGTCTCTGTAGTTCGGTACCGCTTTGTCCCTGTGTCGGCCATCACTTCACGACAAACCTTCGCCCTCCCATTGTGCAGAGATCCGTTCTACGAAGCGAAATCTTGCTTCCGCTTCATGGAAACCTCTAAGTTGGCCGCAGATGTGGAGGGGAGGCCTCCGCGACGGGCCAGGGGGGTCTTGACGGGCCAGGATCCCGAGGTGAAGATTCGTTCAACAGAACGTTGAATTTCGCTCTACGGAAAAGGGGAACGGGTGTCCGACGTGGAACTGGTCCTGCGCTCGACGCGTGTCATCACCCCCGAGGGGACGCGCGCGGCTTCCGTCGCGGTCGCCGACGGGAAGATCACGGCGGTGCTGCCGTACGAGGCCGAGGTTCCCGCCGGTGCCCGGCTCGAAGATGTCGGGGACGACGCGCTGCTCCCCGGCATCGTCGACACGCACGTCCATGTGAACGACCCGGGCCGCACCGAGTGGGAGGGCTTCTGGACCGCCACCCGCGCGGCCGCCGCCGGCGGCATCACGACTCTCGTCGACATGCCGCTGAACTCCCTTCCGCCGACCACGACCGTCGCCAATCTGCGCACCAAGCAGGAGGTGGCCCGCAGTAAGGCGCATATCGACATCGGCTTCTGGGGCGGCGCGCTCCCGGACAACGTCAAGGACCTCAGGGCCCTGCACGACGCCGGTGTCTACGGCTTCAAGTGCTTCCTGTCGCCCTCCGGTGTCGATGAGTTCCCGGAGCTGAACCAGGAGCAACTCGCCTCCTCCATGGCCGAGATCGCCGGCTTCGACGGACTCCTCATCGTGCACGCCGAGGACCCGCACGAGCTGGACTCGGCCCCGCACCTGAGCGGCCCCAAGTACGCCGACTACCTCCAGACCCGCCCCCGGGTCTCCGAGGACGTCGCCATCAAGGGTCTGATCGACACCGCGAAGCGCCTCAACGCGCGCGTGCACGTGCTGCACCTGTCGTCGTCCGACGCGCTGCCGCTGATCGCCGCCGCCAAGGCCGAGGGCGTCAAGCTCACCGTCGAGACCTGCCCGCACTACCTCACCCTGACCGCCGAGGAAGTGCCGGACGGCGCAAGCGAGTTCAAGTGCTGCCCGCCGATCCGCGAGGGCGCCAACCAGGACCTGCTGTGGCAGGCCCTGGCCGACGGCACCATCGACTGCATCGTCACCGACCACTCGCCGTCGACCGCCGACCTCAAGACGGACGACTTCGCGACCGCGTGGGGCGGTATCTCCGGCCTCCAGCTCAGCCTGCCCGCCATCTGGACCGCCGCACGGCAGCGCGGCCACTCCCTGGAGGACGTGGTCCGCTGGATGTCGAGCCGTACCTCCGAGCTGGTCGGCCTGGACCAGAAGGGCGCCATCGAGGCCGGCCGTGACGCCGACTTCGCAGTCCTCGCGCCCGACGAGACCTTCACCGTCGACCCCGCAGGACTCCAGCACCGCAACAAGGTCACCGCGTACGCGGGCAAGACCCTGCACGGCGTTGTGAAGTCCACCTGGCTGCGCGGCGAGCGCATCCACGCGGGCGGCGAATTCACCGAGCCCACCGGCCGACTTCTCGAAAGGAAGAACTGATCACTGTGACGGCGATACCCACCTTCACCGGTAACGCGAACCCCTACGGCGGCGGCGACCCGTACGCCGACTACCGCACCGCGGAGTTCCCGTTCACCCAGTACGCCAACCTCGCCGACCGTCAGCTCGGCGCGGGCGTCATCGCCGCCAATGACGAGTTCTTCGCCCAGCGCGAGAACCTCCTCGTCCCCGAGGCCGCCGAGTTCGACCCCGAGCACTTCGGCCACAAGGGCAAGGTCATGGACGGCTGGGAGACCCGCCGCCGCCGTGGTGTCTCCGCCGAGCAGCCCTGGCCGACCGCCGATGACCACGACTGGGCCCTGGTGCGCCTTGGCGCTCCGGGTGTCATCCACGGCGTCGTCGTCGACACCGCCCACTTCCGCGGCAACATGCCGCAGGCCGTCTCGGTCGAGGCCACCTCGGTGGCGGGCGCGCCGACGCCGGAGGAGCTGCTCTCCGACGACGTGAAGTGGACGACGATCGTTCCGCGCACCGCCGTCGGCGGCCACGCGGCCAACGGCTTCGAGGTCACCGCCCCGCAGCGGTTCACGCACCTGCGCGTCAACCAGCACCCCGACGGCGGCATCGCCCGCCTGCGGGTCTACGGCGAAGTCCTGCCCGACCCCAAGTGGCTCGCCGCGCTCGGCTCGTTCGACGTCGTCGCCCTGGAGAACGGCGGCGCCGTCCTCGACGCCTCGAACCGCTTCTACTCCTCGCCGGTCAACACCATCAACCCGGGCCGTTCCCGCAAGATGGACGACGGCTGGGAGACCGCGCGCCGCCGCGACAACGGCAACGACTGGATCAACTACCAGCTCGTCGCCGAGTCCTCGATCAGCGCGATCGAGATCGACACCGCGTACCTCAAGGGCAACTCGGCCGGCTGGGCGTCGCTGTCCGTCAAGACCGGCGAGGGCGCCGAGTGGCAGGAGTTCCTGCCCCGCACCCGGCTGCAGCCCGACACCAACCACCGGTTCGTCCTGGACACCCCGGCGGTCGGCACCCATGTGCGGATCGACATCTTCCCCGACGGCGGCTTCTCACGCCTGCGTCTCTTCGGCTCCCTGACCGAGGACGGCGCCGCCAAGCTGGCCGCCCGTCACCAGGAGCTGGGCGGCTGACGACACCCGCCCCGT
This sequence comes from Streptomyces monticola, assembly GCF_042665355.1. Lineage (NCBI taxonomy): Bacteria > Bacillati > Actinomycetota > Actinomycetes > Kitasatosporales > Streptomycetaceae > Streptomyces > Streptomyces monticola. Next base: position 642,659 of record NZ_JBHTCF010000001.1, read on the forward strand.
GGGGCGCGCCGGGAGGACAGCCCCGGCGCGCCCCCTTTTCCGTTGCGGTACGGGAGTCACGTGGCGTGCTTTTCCGTGGCCGGTACGGGAGTCACGTGGCGTGCCAGCTGCCGGGAGTCACGCGGCGTGCCCGCCGTCGACCGAGAACTCCGCGCCCGTGACGTACGAGGCCTCGTCGCCCGCCAAGTAGCCGACCATGGCGGCCACTTCGCCGGCCGTGCCGTACCGGCCGAGTGCCGTCATCGCGCTCTGCGCCTCGGCGTACGGGCCGTCGGCCGGGTTCATGTCCGTGTCGATCGGGCCCGGGTGCACGATGTTCGCGGTCACGCCGCGGCCGCCGAGCTCCCGTGCGAGGGCCTTCGTCAGACCGGTCAGGGCGGCCTTGCTCATCGCGTAGAGCGTCCCGCCGGGGCCCGGTACGCGCTGGGCCATGCAGCTGCCGATGGTGATGATCCGGCCCCCGCGCCCGAGCCTCGCCGCCGCGGCCTGCGAGGTGAGGAACACCGAGCGCACGTTGATGTCGAGCACCCGGTCCACGGCGTCGGGGGACAGCTCGTCGAGCGGGCCGAGTACGCCGATGCCCACGTTGTTCACCAGGATGTCCAGGCGCCCGAGAACGGCGGCGGCACGCTCCACGGCCGCCACCGTGGCCCCGGCGTCCGCGGCGTCCGCCCGGATCGCGACCCCGCGCCGCCCCATGGCCTCGATCTTCGCCACGACCTCGTGCGCCGCGCGCTCGCCCGCCACGTAGGTGAGCGCCACATCGGCGCCGTCCTGCGCGAGCCGCAGGGCGATCTCCGCGCCGATGCCACGGCTGCCGCCGGTCACCAGGGCCACCTTGCTGCTGTCCATGTCGTACTCCCTCGCAAGAAGCGGTTGCTGCGGCGGTGCCGGTAGCGGCCGCCGCAGTTGTTGTTGCTAGTTCAAGTACAACGGGCGGCGGGCCGGAGGGCTGGCGGAGATCGGACACCCAGTTCCGCACCGGACCCGGCCCGGTCGGTGAGACACCCCTGGCGGGAAGCGCACAGGCCCGGCTACGGTGATCGCTTCCCGCGCGAGCCGCCGAAGTCTCCGCACTCGCACCGCAGTCGGAGACCGTCACCATGTCGACCCTCGCTGCCGGCACCGGCACCCTCGCGCCCCGCCGCCCCTGGCTCACCGATCTGCCCGTGCTGCTCGTCGCCGGGGCTTGGGGCGGCAGCTATCTCGCCGCCAAGGGCATCACCACGACGCACACCGTGATCGCCGTGCTCGTGCTCCGCTTCGGTGTCGTCCTGCCGGTACTCGCCGCCGCCGGATGGCGCGGGCTTCGGGCCCTGAACCCCGCTCAGTGGCGCGGCGCGGGCCTGCTCGGCCTGATCCTGGCCGGGATCTTCCTCCTGGAGACCTACGGCGTCGTGCACACCTCGGCGACCAACGCGGGCCTCATCATCAGCCTCACCATGATCTTCACGCCGCTCGCCGACGCGGCCCTGAACCGCGTCCGGCCCACGGGGAGTTTCCTGTGCGCGGCGGCCCTCTCCGTCCTGGGTGTGGTCCTGCTGACCCAGGGCGCCGGATTCACCCGGCCCTCGCTCGGTGATGCGCTGATCCTCTGCGCGGCACTCGCCCGCACGGTCCACGTCCTGGCGATGTCCCGTATCAAGGCGGTGCAGGACGCCGACGCGCTTCCCCTGACGACGGTCCAACTCGGCGCGGCGGTCGGTGTGTTCGCGGTGCTCGCGAGTGTGGGAGCGGGCGCGGGCGCGTCCCCCGTGGCGGTGGCCCTGGACTTCGGGCCCCGCGAATGGGCCGGTCTGCTCTTCCTCTCGGTGTTCTGCACGCTGTTCGCCTTCTTCGTGCAGATGTGGGCCGTACGCCGCACCTCGCCGTCACGCGTGAGCCTGCTGCTCGGCACGGAACCGCTGTGGGCCGCGGCCGCGGGGATCGCTCTCGGCGGTGAACAGCTGGGTGCGGTGGGGGCGTTGGGAGTGCTGCTCGTCCTCGGCGGAACCGCATGGGGGCGGCGGGCCGCGGCCTCCTGAGCGCGGCGCGCGCGGACCCGGCGCGGGTTAACTCACGGAAAATTCCCTGCACTTGACATTGACACGTCATGCTCTACGCGCGTCATGCTAGGGGCATGCGAATCCCCCCACGAATCGCCACAGGTATCGCTCTGGCCGCCGCCCTGCTCGTCGGCGGCCCCGTCGCCGCCAGCGCGGCCCCGGCCCAACTCACCGCCCACTCCTCGACGGTGGCCGTCGCCGCCGTCGGTGACATCTGTCAGTCCAAGCTGCCGCCCGAGGCGCACGACACCCTCGACCTCATCGAGGCCGGCGGCCCCTACCCGTACCCGCAGGACGGCACGGTCTTCCAGAACCGTGAGGGCCTGCTGCCGCAGCAGTCCAGCGACTACTACCACGAGTACACCGTCGAGACCCCGGGCTCCGACGACCGCGGCGCGCGCCGCATCGTCACCGGGGAGTCCGACCAGGAGGACTACTACACCGCGGACCACTACGAGTCCTTCGACCTGGTCGACTACACCTGCTGACACGTCTCCCCGGCCCCCGGGACGGGTGATGTCCCACCCGGTCCCGGGGGCCCCGGCGGCTACCCCTTGCTGCTCTCCGCCGCCGCGAACACCGCCACCGCGAGGACGAGCAGGGCGATGCCGCCGTACAGCTCGTAGCCGTCGAGGAAGCCCAGGTGCTGGACGATGCCCCAGCCGCGCATCCAGCCGGTCAGCTCGTGCACGACCGCGGCCACGCCCTGGATCAGCAGGATCACGCCGAGGAACTCGAGAAACTTCTTCATGCGGTGATCGTCGCGTCGCGCACCGCCCCGCCGCATCGGCCGCAGGGCGACACCGCACGAGCGGCGACGGGCCGAAGGTCGATGACCGGCCGACTTTCGTCTATGACCGGGGCCCGGCACCCCCGCACCGGCCGTGCGCTGCGTAGATTTGTCGACCATGAGAGGTCGACCATGAGAGGCATGGACCAGCAATCACCCCCGGCGAGCACCACACCGGGCCCCGAATACCGCTGGCCGAGCCTGCTGCCCTCCGCCGTCGCCGCCGAGCTCGACCCGGACCGTGCCGCGGGCGGCCGGCCCCGGCGCACCCTGCGGGACTGGATCGTCGACTTCGGCTGCTTCTTCGTGGCCGTCTTCCTCGGCCTCATCGGCGCCGCCGCGATCGGCGACAACCCCCGGGTCTCCCCGGGTGTCGCCCATCTCGACCAGATCGTCGGCGCCCTCGCCTGCGCCGCCGTGTGGCTGCGCAGGCGCTGGCCGGTCGGGCTCGCCGTCGTCCTCACCCTGGCCAGCGTCTTCTCGGACACCGCGGGCGGCGCCGGCGCCGTGGCCATCTTCACGCTCGCGGTGCACCGGCCGTTCCGCTACGTCGGCTGGATCGGCGGCGCCTCGATGGCCCTGGTGCCGCTCTTCTACTGGCTGCGCCCCGACCCCGACATGCCGTACGCCGTGGCCGTCGCCTTCGGGGTGATGCTCTCCGCCATGGTCATCGGCTGGGGCATGTTCGTACGCTCCCGGCGCCAGCTCCTGCTCAGCCTGCGCGAGCGGGCCCTGCGTGCCGAGTCCGAGGCGGCCCTGCGCGCCAAGGAGGCCCAGCGCCTGGCCCGCGAGGCCATCGCCCGCGAGATGCACGACGTACTCGCCCACCGGCTGACCCTGCTCAGCGTGCACGCGGGCGCCCTGGAGTTCCGGCCCGACGCCCCCGAGCAGGAGATCGCCCGGGCCGCCGGCGTCATCCGGGACAGCGCCCACGAGGCACTGCAGGACCTGCGCGAGATCATCGGCGTCCTGCGCGCCGACGAACCCGCCGACGAGAGCGGCCGCCCGCAGCCCACCCTCGCCGCCCTGGACGCCCTGGTCGCCGAGTCCCGCGCGGCCGGCATGAAGGTCACCCTCGACAACCGCCTCGACGACCCCGGCGCGGTGCCGTCCGCCGCAGGGCGCAACGCCTACCGCATCGCCCAGGAAGGCCTGACCAACGCCCGCAAACACGCCCCCGGCGCCGAGGTCACCGTCCTCGTGACGGGCGCTCCGGGCGAGGGCCTGACGGTGGCCGTGCGCAATCCGCCGCCGCCCGGCGACGTGCCGAAGGTGCCCGGCTCGGGGCAGGGCCTCATCGGTCTGACCGAACGCGCCACCCTCGCCGGTGGCCGCCTGGAGCACGGAACCGGGGGCGACGGCGGCTTCCGTGTCGAAGCCTGGCTACCGTGGGCTCCATGACCTCGAACCCCATCCGCCTCCTCCTGGTCGACGACGACCCCCTGGTGCGCGCCGGACTCTCCTTCATGTTCGGCGGCGCCGACGGCATCGAGATCGTCGGGGAGGCCGCGGACGGTTCCGAAGTCGCCGGACTCGTCGAGCGGTTGAGCCCCGACGTGGTCCTCATGGACATCCGTATGCCGCAGGTCGACGGCCTCGCCGCCACCGAGAGCCTGCGCTCCCGGGCCGACGCCCCCGAGGTGGTCGTGCTCACCACCTTCCACGCCGACGAACAGGTCCTGCGGGCCCTGCGCGCGGGCGCCGCCGGATTCGTCCTCAAGGACACCCCGCCCGCCGAGATCGTCGCGGCGGTGCGCCGGGTCGCCGCCGGTGACCCGGTGCTCTCGCCGACCGTGACCCGCCAGCTCATCGACAGGGCCGCGGGCCCCGACACCCACGGCGACAAGCAGGACCGCGCCAAGGCCAGGATCGAAGCACTCGCCGAGCGGGAGCGCGAGGTGGCCGTGAGCGTGGGCCGCGGCAGGTCGAACGCCGAGATCGCGGCCGAGCTCTACATGAGCGTCGCCACCGTCAAGGCCCACGTCAGCCGCATCCTGACCAAGCTGGACCTCAACAACCGTGTCCAGATCGCCCTGTTGGCCCACGACGCGGGGCTCCTCGACGGCGAGGAGTAGCCGTTCTCCGGCTCGAAGCCCTTGAGCCGGTCCCGGTCCCGGTCCCGGCGCCGGTGTCGGCCCCTGAGCGGACTCAGCCCCTGAGCGGTCTCAGTCCTTGAGCCGGAACGCCAGCTCCGTCTCCCACTTGTGGAGGTCGGGCTCGAAGCGCGGGTCTGTCTTGTAGCTCTCCAGACGGCAGCCCCACACCTCGCCCGCGGCCGACGGGGTCATATCCCACTCCAGGCCTTTGGCGGCGGCCCACTTCAGGACGGTGTCGGCCACCCCGAACAGCTCGTCGGGGTGGCCGACATGGCTGATCGCCACATAGCTGCCCGCGGGCAGCGCCCCGCCGAACAAGTCGGGCTCCGCGATCCGCACCCGTTCGCCGACCGGCACCCCCGCCACCACGTCGAACTCCCGCTCCCGGTCCCGCGGATCGAGGACCTCGTACTTGAAGAACGGGCCGTCCGTGACGGCGATGCCCCGCTCGCCGAGCCACCCCACGATCTGCGGCAGCCGGTCGGCGATCTGCGGGAAGGTGTCCCAGGTGACCCGGCCCCTGACGCCCACAAAGGGCTGCTCCGCGCGCTCCACGATCCTCGGTTGGTTCGCCATGGGCCGATAGTGCCGGGGTGCGGCCCGCCGCGCACCCCGGCGGCACGCCATCAGACCGTGGGAGCACCCGGCCAGGTGAACGTGGCGACGGCCCCGGCGGGCAGCTCGTAGGCGAGCGAGCGCCCGGACTCGGTGACGGAGAACTTACGGGTCGAGTCGGAGGCGTTGACCACCACCGATACCCGCTCACCGTCCGGGTTCTCGAATGTGACGTTCTGCAGTCCGCCCGAGCCCTGGCTCGTCGAGGCGATCCGGCGCGCACCGCGGTCCACGAACTTCGAGACGTGCCCGAGCACATAGAACTCGGCGTTCTTCGTCGCCCTGCCGCCCGCGACCTCCACCACGCCGTTGCACCGGTCCTGGCACAGACCGAAGTGCGGGCCGCCCTTGTCGTCGAGGGCGAGATTCCACAGCACCACGGTCTCCGAGCCCGAGCGCATGCTGCGCACGACCAGGTTCTCCGCCTGCCACTTCAGGGTGTCGCCGAAGGTCTTGCCGGCGTCCGCGGAGTCGGTGCCCGAGCACTCCGTGAAGAACACCCGCTCCCCGGCGTCGCGCACCTGCTGCTGCACCTCGGGCTGCCCGCCGTAACAGTGGAACGCGGCGCCCTGCACGCGCGCGATGTCCTTCGTTCTGTTCAGTACGTCGAGCGGGTAGTCGGGGCGGTCCCAGTTGTGGTCGTACGCGAACAGCCCGGTGTCGAGCCCTGCCGCGGTCAGCTTGCCGTCCAGCACCTTGAAGAAATCGGCCTGTTGGGACGACGACATGCCCATGGAGGGGTACGAGGTCTCGAACAGGGGCTCGTTCTGCACCGTGAGGTCGTCCACGGGGGCGCCCGCCCCGGCATACGCCTTGAGCGTCTTGACGAGATAGTCGGCGTACGCGTCGTACATCTCCGGCTTGAGCTTGCCGCCCTCCAGCTTCCCGCTGTCCTTCATCCACGCGGGCGCCGACCACGGGCTGCCCATGATCCGCACCCCGGGGTTGAGCTGCCGTGCGGTGCGCACCAGGGGCAGGATCTCCTTCTCGTCGCGGCCGATGGAGAACGACCCCTGGGTGTCCTCGTACGAGTAGTAGGGCAGCGCCGCCACGAAGTCGCTGCCGCCGAGCGTCTGGCGCAGATAGTCGAGGCCGATGCCCTCGCCGTCGCCGGAGAACAGGTCCTTCATCAGGGCGTCCCGTTCGGCCGCCGGAAGCCCGGCGATCAGATGCGCGGACGCCTCGGTGAGGGATGCGCCGGCGCCGGTGAACTCCTGTGCCTTCTCAACCGAGTTGACGGAGATGTCGATCTCCTGCGGCGTCCCGGAGAACGCGGCGTCCGCGCCCCGCGCGAGCTTCTTGCTTCCGTCGCCCGTGGTGATCCACACCTGGGCGCTGGTCTCGGCGGCACCGGCGTTGCCACTGAGCAGGGTGCCCGTGGCCAGCGCCCCGACGGCTACGGCAGCGGCGGTGGCGGCACGCAGACGGGAGTTGCGGCGGCGGTGTCGTGGGGGTGGTTGGGATCGCATGATGCGGCTCCTTCTGTGGGGGGGGGGTGTGGGTGTGTGTGGGGGGAAGTAAGTACGGGCAGTGCGTTATGGAGTACGTGCAATGCCTTATGGGGTACGGGCAGTTCAGTTCCCTACGCCGCGCGCCGTGCCCGCTGCCGGTGTGCACGCGCAATCTCCGCGTACCGCCGTCCACTGGACTTCACGGTGCGCCGCTGGCTCGCGTAGTCCACGTGGACGAGCCCGAACCGCTTGGCGTAGCCGTACGCCCACTCGAAGTTGTCGAGCAGCGACCACGCGAAGTACCCGGCGAGTGGCGCCCCTCGGCGGGCGGCGCGGGCGCAGGCGGACAGGTGCTCCTCCAGGTAGCGGGTGCGCTCGGGGTCGTGGATCTGTCCGTCGGGGCCCACGGTGTCGGGGTAGGCCGAGCCGTTCTCGGTGACGTACAGACGCCGCGCCCCGTACTCCTCGGTCAGCCGGAGCAGCAGCTCCTCCAGGCCCGCCGCATGCACCTCCCAGCCCATGTGCGTGGTGCGCGCCCCGGGCACCTGCACCTGGCGGGCGTGCGGGGGCGGGCCCGTGGGGTCGTCGGTGACGATCTGCCGGAAGTAGTAGTTCAGGCCGAGCCAGTCCAGCGGCGCGGCGATCAGCGCCAAGTCACCCTCCTGCTCGGGGAGTTCGGCGCCGTTTCGCGCGTAGAGCTCCCGCATGTCCTGCGGATAGCCGCGGCCGAGTACCGGGTCGAGCCACCAGCGGTTGGTGTGACCGTCGGCGCGGCGGGCCGCGGCGAGGTCCTCGGGCCGCTGGGACGCGGGCTCGCAGGGGCTGAGGTTGTTGACGATGCCGATACGGGCGCCGGGGGCCGCCTCGCGGATCGTCCCGACGGCGAGACCGTGACCGAGATGCAGATGGTACGAGGCCCGTACGGCCGCCGTGAGGTCGGTGAGCCCCGGCGCCATCCGGCCCTCAAGATGGCCGATCCACGCCGAGCACAGCGGTTCGTTGAGCGTGCACCAGTCCTTGACGCGGTCGCCGAGCGCATCCGCGACGACGGCGGCGTACTGCGCGAAGTGCTCGGCCGTCGCCCGCTCGGTCCAGCCGCCGCGGTCCTGCAGGACCTGGGGCAAGTCCCAGTGGTAGAGGGTCAGATGAGGGGTGACACCCGCTTCCAGGAGGGCGTCGACGAGCCGGTCGTAGAAGGCGAGTCCCTTGGCGTTGACGGGCCCTGTGCCCTCGGGCAGGACGCGCGGCCAGGCCACCGAGAAGCGGTACGCGTCCGTGCCGAGCGTCCGCATCAGGGCGATGTCCTCGCGCCAGCGGTGGTAGTGGTCGCAGGCCGTGTCGCCATGGTCGCCGCCGTCGACGGTGCCGGGTGTGTGCGCGAACGTGTCCCAGATGGAGGGCGCACGGCCGTCCTCGGCGACGGCACCTTCGATCTGGTACGCCGATGTGGCGGTGCCGAACACGAAGTCCTCGGGGAGAGAGTGCAGGTCGTCCACGGAGTGTGCGTCGGTCACGGAAAGCCTTTCGCTTGAGGTCACTTGACGGCCCCGGCGGTGAGCCCGGCGACCAGATAGCGCTGCAGAAGCAGGAACCCGGCGACCACCGGCACGCTCACCACCAGGGACGCGGCCATGACCTGGTTCCAGTACACGTCGTTCTGCGTGGCGTAGCCCTGCAGCCCGACGGCGAGCGTGCGGGTCGTGTCGTTGGTCATGACGGAGGCGAAGAGCACCTCGCCCCAGGCCGTCATGAACGCGTACACCGCGACCGCCACGATCCCCGGGACCGCCGCCGGCACGACGACCCGGAACAGCGCGCCGAGCGGACCGCAGCCGTCCACGAGCGCCGCCTCGTCCAGGTCCTGCGGGATGGAGTCGAAGTACCCGATCAGCATCCAGATGGAGAAGGGCAGCGAGAACGTCAGATACGTCAGGATCAGGCCGCCACGGGAGCCGTAGAGCGCGACGCCCGTGGTGTTCCCGATGTTCACGAAGATCAGGAACAGCGGCAGCAGGAAGAGGATGCCGGGGAACATCTGGGTGGACAGGACGGTGACCGTGAAGACGCGCTTGCCGCGGAAGCGGTAGCGGCTGACCGCGTACGCCGCGAACACCGCCACCACGACCGAGCAGACCGTCGCCGCGCCCGCCACGATCAGGGAGTTGAGGAAGTAGCGGGCCAGCGGAACGGTGTCCCAGATGTCGATGTACGGGCGCAGCGTCAGCTCGCTCGGCAGCCAGCGGAAGCGCCCGCTCACGTCCTCCAGCGGCTTCAGGGACGTGGAGAGCATCACGTACACCGGCAGGAGCGCGAACGCGGCGAGGAGCGTGAGGACGATCCGCCGGGTCCACACGAAGGACGGCGGGGGAGCGGTCGGCGACCTATGCACGGTGGGTCCTCCCTCTGCCGCCGGTGACGATCAGGTAGAGCGCCGTCACCACGAGCAGGAAGAGCAGCAGCAGCGTCGACATCGCGGCGCCGTGCCCGAAGTTCCAGGTCTCGAACGACGACTGGTAGATATGGATCGAGATGAGGTCCGCGGACTCCGGCGCCGCCTTGCCGAACAGCACGTACGGCGTGTTGAAGTCGTTGAACGTCCACAGGAACAGCACCAGGACCAGGACCTGGTTGACGGGCCTGAGCGAGGGCAGGGTGATCCGCCGGATCTGCTGGCGCACGCCCGCGCCGTCGATGGCGGCCGCCTCGTACAGCTCGCGCGGGATGTTCTGCAGCGCGGCCATCACGATCAGGAAGGCGAACGGCCAGGTCTTCCACACCGACACCGTCACCAGAGCGGCGAACGCGTTGTCCCCGATCAGCCAGAAGGAGTCGCCGCCGAGGATCTTGTTCACCAGGCCGTTGTCGCGCTGGAACATGAACGCCCACGTGATCACGGCCGCGTAGACAGGCAGCGCGTACGGAGCGAGGAACACCGCCCGCAGCACGGCGCGGCCGCGGAAGCCGTCCTGCATCAGGATCGCCGCGCTCACCCCGAACAGCCAGGCCAGGCCCACGGCGAGCACGGTGAACGCACAGGTCACCAGGAACGAGTGGAGCAGCGCCTCGCCGACCGGAGCGTCGAAGTCCAGGGCGATACGGAAGTTGTCGAGGCCGGTCCACGGGGCCTCGCCCCACACGCGGATATACGACTGTGTCAGCTCGCGGAAGCTCATTACGATGCCGATGACCATCGGCACCAGATGGATCAGCAACTCCAGGGCGAGCGCGGGAAGCAGCAGGAGATAGGGCAGGCCGCCGCGGCGCAGCCGGTCGGGGAGGAGCGGCGGCCTGCCCCGCTTCTTGCGGGACTTCCCGAGGTACTTCTCTCGGTACGCGGACGCGGACCCGGACGAGGACATGGACGTTGACATGGACGTGGATGCGGGCGCGGCCTTGTGCGGGGCAGAGGGCGGACCTGACCTGGCCGGGGCCCTGACGCCGGAGCCGGTGCTCATCGGTTGCTCCCCGCCTCAACTCTGCATCTGCTGCTGAGCCTTGGCGAGCCGGTCCCTGACGGACTTCTCGGTCACCTGGCGGCCGGCGGCGGCGTCGGCGAACAGTTCCTTCATCGCGGTGCCCACCAGCGTCTCGAACTTGGACTCGTCGGGAACCTGCGGCAGCGGCGCGGCGCTGGTGGCCAGGGTCTCGCGCAGCACCTTCTGGGCCGGGGTGGAGAAGGTCCCGCCGTCCTGCGCGGACTTGACCGGCGGGATGGCGCCGTAGGTGGAGTTGAGGTGCTTCTGCTCGGTGTCGCTCGTCATGAACTTCACGAACTTCAGGGCGCCGTCGAGGTTGTCGCTGTTCTTGAAGACGGAGATATTGATGCCCGCGACCATCGAGTTGACGTTGCGGCCCTGGCCGGGGGCGCCGGACTGCACGGGCACAGGAGCGATGCCGTAGTCCCCGGGCTTCATGCCGTGCGACTTGAGGGTGGTGTCCGCCGCCTGCCACAGGAGCATCGCCGCCTTGCCGGTCGCGAAGTCCTTCAGGGACTGGTTCTGCGCGTACTCGGCGTTTCCGGGCGCCGCTATCTTGTCGCCCGCGAGCAGATCGACGTATTGCTTCACGGCTTTGACGTTGGCGGCGGTGGTGAAGGTGGGTTTGCCCTCGGAGTCGAAGAAGTCGCCGCCGTGCTGCTGGGAGAAGACGAAGGCGTGATGGGAGTTCTCGGCGAGGTTGGCGCCCTCGACGGCGAGCCCGTACTTGCCGCCCTTGGTCAACTTCCTTCCCGCGGCCACGAGTTCGGACCAGGTGGCCGGCGGCTCGTCGATGCCCGCCTCGTCGAACCGGGCCTTGTTGTAGTAGAGGCCGTACGCGAGCGAGTACAGCGGCACCGCCGCAGGGTCCTTGCCCGCCGTGCCCGTCGAGGCGAGCGCGGACGGCACGAACCGGTCCTTCCCGCCGATCTTCGCGAAGGTCTTGTCGTCGAAGGGCAGCAGTGCGCCGGTGGCCTGAAGTGACGCGGACCAGGTGTTGCCGATGTTCAGGACGTCGGGGCCCTGGCCCGAAGTGGTCGCCGCCAGAATGCGGTTGAGCAGATCCGACCAGGGGATGACTTCGAGCTTCACCTTGATGCCGGTCTGCCGCTCGAACTTCTTGAGCTCGGGCGTGAGCACCTTCTTGTCGTGCTCAAGGCTGGCGCCCTGATTGGTGGCCCAGTAGGTGAGGGTCTTGGGATCCGTGTTGCCCCCCTCTGTGTCGGTGCTGGTGCCACCGCCGCAGGCCGCGGTGAGGCTCGCGGTGAGTGCGGTGGCGGCGACCAGGCCGGTCAGGGTGACGGTTCGGCTTCCGCGGTCTGCGGCTCGGCCTCTGGGGTCGGCGGCTCGGCTTCTGCGCATGATCGTGTGCCCCTCTCCGGGGGTGGCTCCGTTCGACTCATGAACGGGCGTCACGGCTAAATTCAAGTCGTGAGTTAAGTAGTGAGAGAAGGGATCGTCAATACTTCGCGCACAGGTTCCCGCCCGGGTAGGTTCACTGCGGGAAGGGGAGGCGATGGTGGAAACACACCGGCGGACAGTGCGCGACCTGCGGCGCACCAACCGCACGACGGTCCTGCGGAAGCTGTACTTCGAAGGGCCGCTCAGCAGACAGGAGTTGGGCCCGCTGACGGGTCTCAGCTCCGGCTCCATCAGCAACGTGGTCGGTGAGCTGATCGCCGACCGGCTCCTGGAGGAGGCCGGCACCGTCGACTCCGACGGCGGCCGCCCGCGCACCCTGCTCAGGGTCGCGCCGGACAGCGGCCGCCTGGTGGGAGTGGACGTCGGCGAGACCCGCGTACGCGTGGAGCTCTTCGATCTCACCCTGACCGAACTGGCCCGCGCCGACCTGCCGTTGCCGGCCGACGGCCATGACGTCCAGCGCGTGGTCCGGCTCATCGCCGAGGGCCTTGAGGCGGTCACGGCGGGCGAGAGCCGTCCGCTCCTGGGCGTCGGCGTCGGGGTGCCCGGCATCGTCGACGCCTCCGGGCCCGACGGCGCGGTGGTGCACGGCCAGACCATCGGCTGGGATGCCGTCCCTCTGGAGTCGCTGCTGCGCGCCGCCGCCCAACAGCGGGGCAGTGGGGGCCCGTTCACCGACGCCACTCCGCTGTTCATCGACAACGGGGCCAAGACGCTGGGCCGCGCCGAGATGTGGTTCGGCGCCGGGCGCGGCGCCCGCAATGCCGTGATCACCCTCATCGGCTCCGGCGTCGGCGCCTGCGTCATCGCCGACGGCGTGCCCTACCAGGGCTCTTCCAGCAGCGCGGGGGAGTGGGGGCACACGGTCCTGCGGGTCGGCGGCCGGCGCTGCCGGTGCGGGGCGCGCGGCTGCCTGGAGGCGTACGTCGGGGCCGAGGCGCTGCTCGACCGGTGGCGGGAGGCGGGCGGCGACTGGCGCGCGGCCGACGAGGAGGGCGCCCTCGCCGAACTCCTCGCGGAGGCCGCGGGAGTGACCGGACCCGACTCGGCGGCCGGGGCTCTCCTGGACGAGACCGCCGAATACCTCGGCGCGGGCATCGCCGACCTCGTCAATCTCTTCAACCCCGAGCGGATCGTCGTCGGCGGCTGGGCGGGTCTGCTGCTCGGCCCCCGGCTGCTGCCCGCCGTGCGGACCGCGGCGGCTGCGTACGCACTGCGCCACCCCTACGCCCAGACCTCCATCGAACTCGGCAGGCTCGGCCCCGACGCGGTGACCGTCGGTGCGGCGACGCTGCCGCTCGCCCGTTTCCTGGAGACGGGCGGGACGGGCGGGACGGGCGGGACGGGCAGGACGGGTGGAACGGGTGGGGTGGTCGGTGCGGGCCTTGCTGGAGCGGAGAGCGGGGCGGGTAGGGTCGCGCTCCGTGATCAGACAGAGCACGCCGTTCAGCCGAAGGGGACCGCACGATGACAGTCGTCCGGCCGAAGGAGCCGCACGATGACGGTCGTCCGGCCGAAGGAGCCGCACGGTGACGGTCGTCCGGCCGAAGGAGCCGCACGATGACAGTCGGGCAGTGGAAGGGGACCGCACGATGACCGAGGCAGCGTCAGGGGAGCCGCGTACCCCGGCCGGATCCGGGGCGGGCGCCGCCTTCGACCTCTCGGTGGCCGAACAGGCGCTGGACGCGCAGCCGTTCAGCCGCCTCCTGAAGGCGAGGATCACGGCGTTCGGGGACGGCGGCGCCAGCCTGGAGGTCGATATCCGGGAGGAACTGCAGCAGCAGAACGGCCACCTGCACGGCGGAGTGCTCTCCCACGCCGCGGACAACGCCATCACGTTCGCCGCCGGCAGCACCCTCGGCCCGGCCGTCCTCACCGCGGGCTTCTCCATCCAGTACGTACGCCCCGGCCGCGGCCGGACGCTGATCGCCCGCGCCGACGTCGTCCACACCGGCCGCCGCCAGGCCGTCGTCCGCTGCGATCTGCTCACCGCGGACGAGGCGGACGACGAGCGGCTGTGCGCGGTGGCGCAGGGCACCGTCCTGTCGGCGCGGCAGGACTGAGCGGCATGCAGCGCAGCGTCGAGATACGCGCGGAGCTGACCGGCCGGATGGGCGGAGGCGAGGGCTTCCACTATCTGCGCTGGAACTCCAAGATCGAACTCTCTCTGGACTGCTTCATCTGCGAACGCGCCGCCCGCACCACCGTCCTGGAGCTCGGCGCCGAACGCGCCCTGTGCCTGGGCAGCCGCAGCGGCCCGGCCGGCCACTACGCCGCCGCGCGCATCGCCGCCTTCGATGTGACGTCGGGCGCCGACCAGCTGGCCCTGCGGGCGGTGGTCAGCTTCTGGTGGGCACCGTTCACGGACGCCAAGACCCGCCACCGGGCCGCCGCCCCGACCCTGCACCCCTGGGTCCGTCTGCACGTCGGCTACGACTGTCCTCAAGAGGGCGGCGAATCCCGCAACTTCACCATTCAGACGAACACGGAACGCCCCACGAGCGAGCCGTGCGCCCAGTGCGCACGGCCGGTGGCCACCAGCGCCAGAACGCCGACGATCCAGCTCCTCGACTGACTCCTCGACTGGCTGCTCGGCTGTTTGTGGCGGCGACCGACCGCCGCCTTGGACGGCTGACCGGCGGCGTGCCGCGACGGCTGACTGCCGCGTGCCGCGTGTCGCGATGACGGATCATCGGCTGGCTGCTCGGCTGTTTGTGGCGGCGACTGACCGCCGCCTTGGACGGCTGACCGGCGGCGTGCCGCGCCGGCTGACTGCCGCGTGCCGCGTGCCGCGTGCCGCGTGCCGCGTGCCGCGTGCCGTGATGACGGATCATCGGCTGGCTGCTCGGCTGTTTGTGGCGGCGACCGACCGCCGCCTTGGACGGCTGACCGGCGGCGTGCCGCGACGGCTGACTGCCGCGTGCCGCGTGCCGTGATGACGGATCAGCCGCTTGCCGTGAATTCCTCCATCCGCACCACCCGGCCCTCCCTGCGGGACACCTCGCAGGCCTCCGCGATGCGCAGGGCGTGCAGGGCCTCGCGGCCGTCACACGGATTGGCGCGCCGGCCGAGCACCACCTCCACGAACGCCGCGAGCTCCGCCTCGTAGGCGGGGGCGAACCGGTCGAGGAACCCCGGCCAGGGCTTCGTGGGGGCGGGCGGTCCCGCGGGTTCGGCGGAGGCCAGCGGAGTACGGTCGTCCCAGCCGACGGCCAACTGGTCGAGTTCGCCCGCGAGTTCCATGCGTACGTCGTAGCCGGCGCCGTTGCAGCGCGTGGCCGTCGCCGTGGCGAGCGAGCCGTCGTCCAGGGTGAGGACGGCGGCGGCGGTGTCCACGTCGTCCGCCGCGCGGAACATCGCGGGCCCGGCGTCCGAGCCCGCCGCGTACACCTCGCGCACCTCACGGCCCGTCACCCAGCGCAGGATGTCGAAGTCATGGACCAGGCAGTCGCGGTAGAGCCCGCCGGACAGCGGCAGATACGCGGCGGGCGGCGGCGCCGGGTCCGAGGTGATCGCCCGCACCGTGTGCACCCGCCCGAGCCGCCCCGACAGGACCGCCTCGCGCGCCGCGATGTAGCCCGCGTCGAAGCGCCGCTGGAAGCCCAGTTGGAGCAGGGACCCGGCCGCCTCCACCTCGCGCAGCGCCGCGAGCGTGCCCGGCAGGTCGAGGGCGATGGGCTTCTCGCAGAACGCCGGGAGCCCGGCACGCGCGGCCCGTCCGATCAGCTCGGCGTGCGCGGAGGTGGCCGCGGTGATGACGACGGCGTCCACACCACCGGCGAACACCTCGTCGACACTTCCGGAGGACACCGCGCCGCCGGACGACACCCCGCCCCCGCCGATCCGCCCGGCGAGTTCCGCCGCCCGCGCGGGCTCCGCGTCCGCCACGAGGAGGGACTCCACGGCGGGATGGCGCGCGAGCACCGCGGCGTGGAACGTACCGATACGACCTGTTCCGATGAGTCCGATGCGCATGCCACCAACCTGACATCGCAGACCGCACTCCGTCCACCCTTTGTCCGGACAATCGAACTTGGTGGAAGCCCCGGGTGCCCGGCTGTGGGCTACCAGTTGAGCGCGTCCGACTCCTTCTGTTGCCAGAAGGTCGCCCGCGCCGAGGTCTCGCTGTACCAGCGCACGGACTTCGGCAGTTCGAGCGTCACGTGCGGGCCCTGGACATCGGCCTCGTCCCCCTCGCTGGCGTAGGCGAAGCCGACACTCACGGAGTCCGGGTCGAAGCCCTTGCCGCCCTCCTCGCTCAGGGCCGACGTGGAGATCCCCGCGTACGCCGATGCGCCCGGCTCGATCGAGACCACGGCCTGCGGCTGTGTGCTCTCCTCGATCCGCGTGGGCCTGGAGTCGTCGAAGGAGAGCTCCGGCAGCCAGGCCCAGCAGGTCTCGTCGCCGACATTGGTGGCGGTGACGAGCAGGACGGGGACCGTGCCGTTCGGGTTCTTCTCGGCGACGCTCAATTCCATGTTGTCGCTGTGGCACTTGGCGGCGTCGTCCGTGCCGGCCCCGTCACCGTCATCGGCCCCACCGCCCCCCTCACTCCCGCCTCCGGTGTCCCCCGAGCCACCGGAACCCTCCGAACCGCCCACCACGCCACCGGACTTCCCGCCATCACCCCCGGACTTCCCACTGTCACCGCCGTCACCGCCGCCCCCGGGCTTCGCCGAGCTGCTCGCGCTCGGGCTGCCGGACGGGTCCCCGGCCGCGCCGTCGTCGGTGCCCGGCTCGCAGGCGGTGGACGAGAGCAGCGCGGCAACGGCCGCAACCCCCAGGGCGTACGACTTCCAGGTCTTGCGGACTGAGCGCATGATGATCCCCCGTGTGCCTTCACATGGTCGATTGGCCGAACGATCTGCCCGACCCTTGGATTCTGCACAGCCGAGACCGCTGAATCCCGTCCTCCCCGCATTCGTTACGGATCAAGGACACGGAGGTCATCCTTCCGTTGTGCCGTCTCAGGGTTGTCCCTGAGAAGGTGTCCATGTCAGGAGCCGACCGCGCCGAATATCATCAACGCCCCGACCCACAGCGCCTGGACGAGCGCACCGACGTGAACGCGTCGAACGCCGCCAGGAAGGTGCGGGAGGACTTCGGGTGAGCATGTCGGAGGACTTCGGGTGAGCGCGACGGCAGACCGGATGAACACGGGAGAAGGTTTCGGGTGAGCACAACCGACCGGGACCGGGAGTCCGTCGAGCGGGCGCGCGCGGTGCTGCCGCCGGGCGCATCCGTACGCGGTGAGCACCGGGTGGGACTCGCGGGCCGGGTGCCGAAGCCCGGCCATTTCCGCCGCCCGCGGGTGCTGCGCTCCGAGGGCCGCACGCTCTGGAGCTGGTGCATGCTCCCCGTCCGCGCGGCCGCGACGGTCGTCTCCGTCACCTGGAACCCGTTCGAGGCGTTCTTCGAGGCGGTCTTCTGGCGTGACGAGAAGAAGAAGCCGGGCAAGCCGTTCCACGGTGGCTGGAACAGCATGGCCGGCGAGCTGGCCCGCGCCCTTTCGCCCCGGTCCAGGAACGGCGCACACGTGGTGATGCAGGTCGGCGACCGGCACCTTCAGCTCGCGTATGTGTCCTGCGCCGGTTCTCTCACCGGCAGGCACGGCCCGGTCGAGGCGGGCTGGGCCACGGACCTGCAGCACGTGACCTGGATCCGTGACCGCAGGGACGTGGTGGGCGGCCGCCACGAAGTCGCCTTCACCGACGGTTCATGGTGCTCGGTCCAGTTCATGGGCCAGGGCTGGCGCCGGATGGCGGAGGCTTTTCCGGTCCGGTTGAGCTATCGCGACCAGATTCCGAGTCAGGGGTGGCCGGCGAGGTAGCGGCAGGAGGCGGCTGCCAGGAGCGAGGCGGCCGTCTCCGCTTCCTGCCGGACGGATCCCCCGGCTCCTGCCCGGACCGCTTCCGCCCCTGTCGGTCGCCGCCTTTTGTCCGGACAATCGAACTTCAGGACTTCCCGTCATCCTCTCCCAGGACTACGCTCGCCCCGTGTCCAAGCCAGTAGCCGACCACGCCGAAGCGCTCCAGCTCGGCGTGGACCGCAGCAGTCCCGTTCCGCTGTACTTCCAGCTGTCGCAGCAGCTGGAGGCGGCGATCGAGAAGGGGCGGCTCGCGCCGGGGAGTCTGCTCGGCAACGAGATCGACCTGGCGGGACGCCTCGGTCTGTCCCGGCCCACCGTGCGGCAGGCCATCCAGTCCCTGGTCGACAAGGGGCTGCTCGTCCGCCGCCGAGGGGTCGGCACGCAGGTCGTGCACAGCCAGGTCAAGCGCCCCCTTGAGCTCTCCAGCCTCTACGACGACCTCGAAGCCGCGGGCCAGCGCCCCGCCACCCGCGTACTGCACAACGCGGTCGAGCCCGCGTCGGCGGAGGTCGCGGCCGCGCTCGGCATCGCCGAAGGCGCTGACGTACACCGTGTCGAGCGGCTCCGCCTGGCCCACGACGAGCCGATGGCGTATCTCTGCAACCACCTGCCCGTCGGCCTGCTCGCCCCGGAGACCGCACGTCTCGAGGCCACCGGTCTCTACCGCCTCATGCGCGCCGCCGGCACCACCCTGCACAGCGCGCGCCAGACAGTCGGCGCCCGCGCCGCCGCGCCGCAGGAGGCCGAGTTGCTCGCGGAGCCCGAGGGCGCGCCGCTGCTGACGATGGCGCGCACCACCTTCGACGACACCGGGCGCGCGGTCGAGTTCGGCTCCCACATCTACCGCGCCTCGCGCTACTCGTTCGAGTTCCAGCTGCTCGTACGCCCCTGAGGGGCCCTGGAGTGTCCCTGAAATGCCCCTGAAGTCGCCGTCGGGGCACGGCACTTGGGCGTGCACCCCCGGGCCCCATAACGAAGTAAGAATGTTCTGACAAATTCATTGACGGGTCCGTACGCCCGCCGCTAGAACTCCCCCAGCCGCACCGGGCGGCCCGACGAAGGGGTGGGTCCACCATGCGTACAGCCCGCACAGCGACAGCTCTCGCCGCCTGCGCGGCGGTGATCGCGCTCGCCGCCGGTTGCAGCGGCTCGGGCGGCAAGGAGTCGGAGGACAAGGCCGACGACGCGCCCGGCGGCGGCAAGGTCTCCGGGCCGCGTCTGAAGATCGGGATGGTGACCCACTCCGGCGAGGGCGACAGCTTCTGGGACATCGTGCAGAAGGGCGCCGAGCAGGCGGCCGCCAAGGACAACGTCGAGTTCCTCTACGCCAACAACAAAGAGGCCAAGGAGCAGGCCGAGCTCGTCCAGTCGTATATCGACAAGAAGGTCGACGGGCTGATCGTCACGCTCGCCAAACCCGACGCCATGAAGGACGTGCTCGCCAAGGCCGCCAAGGCGGGCATCCCGGTCGTCACCATCAACTCCGGCGCCCAGTTCTCGCAGAAGTTCGGTGCGCTCACCCATATCGGCCAGGACGAGGCCGTGGCCGGCGAGGCCGTGGGCGACGAGCTCAGCAAGCGCGGCCTGAAGAAGGCCCTCTGTGTCATCCACGAGCAGGGCAACGTCTCCCTGGAGGAGCGCTGCGCGGGAGTCAAGAAGACCTTCAAGGGCTCGGTCGAGAACATCAACGTCAACGGCACCAACATGCCCGAGTCCCAGTCCACCATCCAGGCCAAGCTCGACTCCGGCGCCGACTACGACGTGGTCGTCACCCTCGGAGCGCAGTACGCGGAGGCCGCCGCCCAGGCCAAGCAGGACTCCGGCAGCAAAGCGGAGATCGACACCTTCGACCTGAACAAAGTGGTGGTCGGCCAGCTCAAGTCCAAGGCGATCGGCTTCGCCGTCGACCAGCAGCCCTACCTGCAGGGCTATCTCGCCGTGGACGGGCTGTGGCTCCACAAGACCAACGCGAACGTCATCGGCGGCGGCAAACCGGTCCTCACCGGCCCCGCCATCGTGACCGGCAAGGACGTCCCGAAGCTGGAAAAGCTCACCGCGAACGGGACCCGATGACCCCGCTGGCCGCACAGCTGATCGCGGTGACCGATACTTGGGCGGCACCGCAATATGTACGGCAAGAAGGGCACGGCTTCGTGGCAAGCGTTCGAACCTGGGTGGGCATCGCGCTCGCGGCGGCACTCGGCATCTCCATGACCGGCTGCAGCAGCACGGGCGGCAAGCGCGCCGAGGACGCCCGTAAGGCCCAGGCCCAGGGCAAGGCCGCGGTCGACACCCCGCGCTGGACCATCGGCATGGTCACCCACTCGGGCGACGGCGACACATTCTGGGACATCGTCCGCAGCGGCGCCGAGCAGGCCGCCGTCAAGGACAACATCAACTTCCTGTACGCCAACCACGACGAGGGCAAGGAGCAGGCCCAGCTGGTCGACTCCTACATCGACAAGGGCGTGGACGGCCTGATCGTCACCCTTGCCAAACCCGACGCCATGAAGGCGGCCGTCGCCCGCGCGGAGAAGGCCGGCATCCCGGTGATCACCGTGAACTCCGGCTCCGCCGAGTCCAAGGAGTTCGGCGCCCTCACCCACATCGGGCAGGACGAGACCATCGCCGGCGAGGCCGTCGGCGACGAGCTCAACAAGCGCGGCAAGAAGAAGGCCCTGTGCGTCCTGCACGAGCAGGGCAACGTCGGCCACGAGCAGCGCTGCGAGGGCACCAGGAAGACCTTCAAGGGGCAGCTGCAGAACCTCTACGTCGACGGCACCAACATGCCCGACGTCCAGTCCGGCATCAGCGCCAAGCTCCAGGCCGACGCGGACATCGACGCGGTCGTCACACTCGGCGCGCCCTTCGCCGACACCGCCGTCAAGGCCAAGGCCGACGCGGGCAGCAAGGCGGAGATCGACACCTTCGACCTGAACGCCAAGGTCGCCGCGGGCCTCAAGGACCGTTCCCTGGGCTTCGCCATCGACCAGCAGCCCTATCTGCAGGGCTACGAAGCGGTCGATCTGCTGTGGCTCTACAAGTACAACGCCGATGTGCTCGGCGGCGGCCGCCCGGTCCTCACCGGCCCGCAGATCATCACCGAGAAGGACGCCGCCAAGCTCGAAGAGCTCACGAAGCGGGGGACCCGATGAGCGCCACCGCCCCGGCCCCGACGCCGGACGCACCGCACAAGGCGGGCAAGACCACCGACGAACGCCTTCTGCAGACCTCGCTGCTGCGCAAACTGCTCGGCCGCCCGGAGCTCGGCTCGGTCGTCGGCGCCATCGCCGTCTTCGTCTTCTTCTCGTTCGCCGCCGACAGCTTCCTGCAGGCCTCCAGCCTGTCCACGGTGCTCTACGCCTCGTCGACGATCGGCATCATGGCGGTGCCGGTGGCGATGCTGATGATCGGCGGCGAGTTCGATCTGTCGGCCGGTGTCCTGGTGACCAGCTCCGCGCTGATCTCCTCGATGTTCAGCTACCAGATGACGGCCAACGTGTGGGTCGGCGTCCTCGTCTCGCTGCTCACCACGCTCGCCATCGGCGTCTTCAACGGCTTCATGCTGACGCGTACGAAACTGCCGAGCTTCATCATCACGCTCGGCACGTTCCTGATGCTGACCGGCCTGAACCTCGGCTTCACCAAGCTGATCAGCGGCACCGTCTCCACCAAGTCGATCTCCGACATGGAGGGCTTCGAGTCCGCCAAGACGCTCTTCGCCTCGCAGATCACCATCGGCGGCGTCGACTTCAAGGTCACCATCCTGTGGTGGATCGCCCTGGTCGCCGTCGCCACCTGGATCCTGCTCCGCACCCGCGCGGGCAACTGGATCTACGCGGTCGGCGGCAACATGGACGCCGCCCGCGCGGTCGGCGTCCCCGTGATCAAAACCAAAATCGGCCTCTATATGGGCGTCGCTTTTGCCGCCTGGGTCTCCGGACAGCACCTGCTCTTCTCCTTCGACGCCGTGCAGTCCGGCGAGGGCGTCGGCAATGAGCTGATCTACATCGTCGCGGCCGTCATCGGCGGCTCCCTGATCACCGGCGGCTACGGCTCAGCGATCGGCTCCGCGTTCGGTGCCTTTATCTTCGGCATGACCGGCAAGGGCATCGTGTACGCGGAGTGGAACGCCGACTGGTACAAGTTCTTCCTCGGAGCGATGCTCCTTCTGGCGACCCTGCTCAACCACTGGGTCCGCAAGCGCGCGGAGGCCACCAAATGACGACCCCCGAGCCGGCCGACGCGACCCCCGAGCCCGTCGACGCGGACCAGGCCCCCCTCATCGAGCTGGACGCCGTCAGCAAGTACTACGGCAACATCCGCGCCCTCGAAGGCGTCTCCCTGGAGGTCCGCGCGGGCGAGGTCTCGTGCGTCCTCGGCGACAACGGCGCCGGCAAGTCCACCCTCATCAAGATCATCTCCGGGCTTCACCAGCACGACGCCGGGACGTTCCGCATCGAGGGCGAGGAGACCCGCCTCAGCAACCCGCGCGACGCCCTCGACCGCGGTATCGCCACCGTCTACCAGGACCTCGCCGTCGTCCCGCTGATGCCGGTCTGGCGCAACTTCTTCCTCGGCTCCGAGCCCACCAAGGGC
The DNA here is from genome assembly GCF_042665355.1 of Streptomyces monticola. Taxonomy (NCBI): domain Bacteria; kingdom Bacillati; phylum Actinomycetota; class Actinomycetes; order Kitasatosporales; family Streptomycetaceae; genus Streptomyces; species Streptomyces monticola. The sequence continues at coordinate 665,022 of NZ_JBHTCF010000001.1, forward strand.
GTGGGCCCCTTCAGGCGCCTCGACGTGCAGCAGATGCGCGCCACCACGCGCGAGGAGCTGCTGCGCATGGGCATCGACCTGCGCGACGTCGACCAGCCCATCGGCACCCTGTCCGGCGGCGAGCGCCAGTGTGTGGCCATCGCCCGCGCGGTGTACTTCGGCGCCAAGGTCCTGGTCCTGGACGAGCCGACGGCGGCACTCGGAGTGAAGCAGTCGGGCGTCGTCCTGAAGTACGTCGCCGCCGCGCGTGACGCGGGTCTCGGCGTGGTTCTGATCACCCACAACCCGCACCACGCCTACCTGGTCGGGGACCGTTTCGTACTCCTCAAGCGCGGCACCATGGCAGGCAGCCACCAGCGCTCCGAGATCGGCCTCGACGAACTGACCCGCCAGATGGCGGGCGGCTCCGAACTGGACGAACTGAGCCACGAACTGGAGCGCGCCCAGTCCGAGTAGTGCCACGGCCCGCCGCCCAGGGGTGCCCCGCAGGGTGTCCCGGCGGCGGGCACAGGCCCCGTCCCGCCCCCGGCGCAAGGCGCCACCTGGCCGGACGCCACCATGCACCGCCCCAGCGGGGTAAGGCAGAATCGCCCCGATGAGCACCTACCGCGATCTCGCACACCGCGGCTCCGCACGGGCCACCGTCCTGCGCACCGTCGGAACCCGCGAACGACGCTCCCACCTCACCGCCCCGCGCGTGCCCACGGTCGGCATCGACATCGGCGGTACGAAGGTGATGGCGGGCGTCGTGGACGCGGACGGGCAGATCCTGGAGAAGGTCCGCACCGAGACCCCGGACAAGTCCAAGAGCCCCAAGGTCGTCGAGGACACCATCTGCGAGCTGGTGCTCGACCTCTCCGACCGGCACGACGTGCACGCCGTCGGCATCGGCGCTGCGGGCTGGGTCGACGCGGACCGCAACCGGGTGCTCTTCGCCCCGCACCTGTCCTGGCGCAACGAGCCGCTGCGGGACTCCCTGCAGTCCCGGCTCGCCGTCCCCGTCATGGTCGACAACGACGCGAACACCGCCGCCTGGGCGGAGTGGCGCTTCGGCGCGGGCGCCGGCGAGGACCACCTCGTCATGATCACCCTCGGTACCGGCATCGGCGGCGCCATCCTCGAGGACGGCCAGGTCAAGCGCGGCAAGTTCGGCGTCGCCGGAGAGTTCGGCCATATGCAGGTCGTGCCCGGCGGACACCGCTGCCCGTGCGGCAACCGCGGCTGCTGGGAGCAGTACAGCTCCGGCAACGCCCTCGTCCGCGAGGCCCGTGAACTCGCCGCCGCGGACTCCCCGGTGGCGTACAACATCATCGACCGGGTCCAGGGCAATGTCTCCGACATCACCGGGCCCCTCATCACCGAGCTGGCCCGTGACGGCGACGCCATGTGCGTCGAGCTGCTGCAGGACATCGGGCAGTGGCTGGGCGTCGGCATCGCCAACCTCGCGGCCGCCCTCGACCCGTCCTGCTTCGTGATCGGCGGCGGTGTCAGCGCCGCCGACGACCTGCTGATCGTGCCCGCCCGTGACGCCTTCCGGCGCCACCTCACCGGCCGTGGCTACCGCCCCGAGGCCCGTATCGCCAAGGCCCAGCTGGGCCCCGAGGCGGGCATGGTGGGCGCCGCCGACCTGGCCCGGCTCGTGGCCCGCCGCTTCCGCCGCGCCAACCGCCGCCGGGTCGAGCGCTACGAGCGGTACGAGCGCTACGCACAGGCGATCCGCACCACCGCCCGCCAGACCCAGGGAAACAAGTAGATGGCTCCGTCCGTGCCCCGCCAGTCCCCGCCCCCGGACGAGCAGTCCAGACCGCCCGAGGACCGCAAGCACATGATCAGGCGCCGCTGGTTCACGGCGATCATCATCGTGCTGCTCATCGGCATCCCCGCGGGCTATCTGGCCATCTCCGCGGGCCAGAGCCGGGACAGCGGCCGCGACAAGGAGAAGAAGTACTCCGCCACGGGCCTCACCGAGGGCTGGCCGTCCCGCGTCCAGCGCCGGGTCTACCAGGTGCCGATCCCGCCGTACTCGGAGCGCGTCGCCTACTACGAGACCAACAACTGGCGCACGAGCCGGCTCTACGTCCAGTTCCTCACCAGCAACGAAGGCCTCGAGAACTTCCTGGAGAAGATCGGCAGCAGCGTCGACGACCTCAAGGAAGGCGACATCACCATCACCGCACGCGACCGCAAGATCGTCGGCTGGGACTTCACGGGACCCGGGCCCTGGTCGGGGCTCACGCACGAGCAGAAGGACCCGCACCCCACGCAGGACGTCACCGTGGACCGCTCCAATCCCGAGCACCCCATGGTCTATGTGGTGTCGAGGGCGAATCCGTAGCCGGGGGCGCCGAAGCGGTGGGCGGGGGCGGCCAGTCCTTTGACGGGGTCGGCCAGTCTTTGACGGGGTCGGCCAGTCTTTTGTCGTGGACGAGCGGCTCGCGGTCGTGGACGAGCGGCCCGCAGTCATCGGTGGCCGGCCCGTGAGTGATCCGGTGACCGGTCCGGCGGACGAGCTGGTGACCGCTGAGGGCGATCCGGTGACCGGTGCGGCGGGCGAACCCGTGAACGCGTCGGCGCCCGCGCCCCGCGTCCCGGCCGATTGTCAGTGGCCCTCCGTACAGTCGTAGACAGTGATCCGCGGGCACCCGGTCCGCGGCTCGTCCACGACCGGCGTGAGGGGAGGTGAGCCGCACCATGAGTTCTTCATCCGTTGCATCCGTTGCATCCGTTGCATCCGTCGCAGGTGCCAGTTGCAGCGCCAGTGCCAGAGCCAGTGCCGCCGCAGTCGCTGGGCCCGAGACGCCCGTGCGCCTGGCCGCGCTCTTCCTGCCCGCCGTGCTGCCACGCGAAGGCCGGCTCGCCTGGTGGGACCCGGACGGCGGGCCGCTGCCCGAGGGCCCGGGTGAGCCGGTGGAGCTGACGGTGGCGCGCAGGCAGGGAGCCGCCGTGCGCAGAGTCACCGTCCCCGCCCTCACACTCCCGGTAGCGGAGGCACTGCCCGCGCTGCTGCGCGCCCGCAGCCACCCGGCCGCCCACCCCGCGGCGGCCTGCTGGGGCGCCGCCGCCCAGCTCGCGCTGCGGCTCGTGGCCCGCGGCCGGCTCCTGCCCGGTCTCACCGCCGACGACTGCGACGCCTGGCGAGCGGGACCGCTGGACGCCGACGACATCGGGCACCTCCGCGCGGTGGCGGCCGCCCTGCCTCCCGAGGGCCACGCCGTTCCCCTCGCCGATGAGCAGCCCCTCCAACTCCCCGCACCCGAAGCCCTGATGAGGGCATTTCTCGACGCGGTCGCCGACACCCTGCCCCGCACCCTCGCCGCCGAGCACGCCGCGGGCGCCCCCTTCGCCGCCCGCGCCCCGCAGCATCTGCCCGCCGCCCGCGACTGGGCCGCGGAGGCCGCCGCCGGTATGGACGCGGGCGTGCGCATCTCGCTCCGCCTCGACCTGTCGGGCTACGACCTGTTCGACCGCCATGACGAGGACGACACGGCCCGCACGGCCGGCGCGGCCGTCGTCCAAGTGCACAGCCTCGCCGACCCGACCCTCGTCATCGATGCAGCGGAGCTGTGGGCGGGGGAGGGCGAGGAGAGCTTCGGGCCGCGCGCCCGGGTGGACGCGGCGCTCGCCCTGCGCCGGGCGGCCCGCGTGTGGCCACCCCTGGAGCGGCTCAGCGAGCAGGACACCCCGGACATCCTGACCCTGTCCGAATCGGAGTTGTACGACCTGCTCGGCACCGCCTCAGCCCGCCTCGGCGCCGCAGGGGTCGCCGTGCACTGGCCGCGCGATCTGGCCCAGGACCTGTCGGCGGCCGCCGTCGTACGCACCGCACCCGGCTCCGCCACCGACGGCACCGGCTTCTTCGAGGCCGAGCAACTCCTCGAATTCCGCTGGCAGCTGGCGCTCGGCGGCGACCCGCTCAGCGAGGCGGAGATGGATCTGCTCGCCGAGTCGCACCGCCCCGTCGTGCGCCTGCGCGACCAATGGGTGCTCGTCGACCCGGCCCTGGTCCGCAAGGCCCGCAAGCGTGAACTCGGCCTCCTCGACCCGGTCGACGCCCTGTCCACCGCCCTCACCGGCACCGCCGAGGTCGACGGCGAAGAGGTCGAGGCCGTGCCCGTCGGCGCCCTCGCCGTCCTGCGCGACAGGCTCACTGCGGGCCTCACGCCCGCGGAGCCGCCTCCCGGCCTCGACGCCCGCCTGCGCGACTACCAACTCCGGGGCCTGGCCTGGCTCGACCTGATGACCTCACTCGGCCTCGGCGGCTGCCTCGCCGACGACATGGGCCTCGGCAAGACCGTCACCCTGATCGCCCTGCATCTGCGCCGCGCCCGCCCCGAACCCACCCTGGTGGTGTGCCCCGCCTCCCTCCTCGGCAACTGGCAGCGGGAGATCACCCGGTTCGCGCCCGGCGTCCCGGTGCGCCGCTATCACGGCACGCAGCGCTCCCTGGAGGACCTGGACGGCGGCTTCGTCCTCACCACCTACGCCACCATGCGCACCGCCGCACCCCGCCTCGCGCAGCAGGCCTGGGGCATGGTCGTCGCCGACGAGGCACAGCATGTGAAGAACCCCCACTCGGCCACCGCGAAGGCCCTGCGCACCCTCCCCGCCCCGGCCCGGGTCGCCTTGACGGGCACGCCGGTCGAGAACAACCTCTCCGAGCTGTGGGCCCTGCTCGACTGGACCACCCCCGGCCTGCTCGGCCCGTTGAAGGCCTTCCGCTCCCGGCACGCGCGCGCGGTGGAGGGCGGTGAGCAGGACGACGCCGTGGAGCGCCTGTCGCGGCTCATCCGACCCTTCCTGCTGCGCCGCAAGAAGTCCGACCCGGGCATCGTGCCCGAGCTCCCGCCGAAGACGGAGACCGACCACCCGGTGGCGCTCACCCGTGAGCAGGCCTCGCTGTACGAAGCGGTGGTCCGCGAGTCGATGGCCGCGATCGAAGCGGCCGAGGGCATCGCGCGGCGCGGTCTGGTCCTGAAGCTTCTGGGCGCCCTCAAGCAGATCTGCAACCACCCGGCGCAGTATCTGAAGGAGGGCCCGGCCCACGGCGGCGCCGTCCGTCTGGACGGCCGCTCGGGCAAACTCGCCCTCTTGGACGAGCTGTTGGACACCATCCTCGCCGAGGACGGCTCGACGCTGGTCTTCACGCAGTACGTCGGCATGGCCAAGCTCATCGCCGAACACCTCGCCACGCGCGCGGTCCCGGTGGAAGTGCTGCACGGAGGCACCCCCGTGGCCGACCGCGAGCACATGGTGGACCGTTTCCAGTCCGGCGCGACACCCGTCCTCGTCCTCTCCCTCAAGGCGGCCGGCACCGGCCTCAACCTCACCCGCGCGGGCCATGTCATCCACTTCGACCGCTGGTGGAACCCGGCGGTGGAGGAGCAGGCCACGGACCGTGCGTACCGCATCGGCCAGACCCAGCCGGTGCAGGTCCACCGGCTCATCACCGAAGGCACGGTCGAGGACCGGATTGCCGAGATGCTCACCGCCAAGCGCGCCCTTGCCGACGCGGTGCTCGGCTCCGGCGAGTCGGCCCTCACGGAACTGACGGACCGTGAGCTGTCCGATCTGATCTCTCTGCGGAGGCCCGCATGACACCGCCCCCGGAGCGGGAGAGCCCGCCGCCCCTGGACAAGGAGAGCCCGCCGCCCCTGGACAAGGAGAGCGCACCCCCGGGCAAGGAGAGCCCACCCCCGGGCAAGGAGAGCCCGGCGGAGAAGGCCCGCCGCGCGCTGCGCGAGGCGCGGCGCGGTGGTGCCGTGGTCACGGGGGACGAGGGCGCCCCGGTGCGGGAGCAGGGCCAGAGCGCGGAGGGCGACGCGGGGACGCGGCGCCCCTCTGAATCCCCTGAACCGGCGTCCCCTGGAGCGACGTCACCTGGGTCGGCGTCCGCTGACCGGGCCTCCTCGGGGCCTGTATCACCGGGCCCTGCATCACGGGGCCCTGCATCACGGGGCCCTGCATCTCTGGACCCGGCCTCCGCACGCACCGACGTGGCACCGTCCGACACTCCACTGCCCGGTGCCGCACCATCCGGTGCCACCGGGGCCGCCCGCCCCGGCGACGTGGCCCGCGAGGCGCTGCGCGCGGCTCGCACGACGGCGCAGGGAACCGGCACGGCGCGTACGGCCCCGGCGGAGAAGGGAGGCCGGGCAGGGACGGATGGCCCGGCGGGAACGGATGGCCCGGCAGGGACGGACGACTCGGCCCGGACGGACGCCCCGGCGGAATCCGGACCGGCGGCCCGCCCCGTTCCTCCGGCCGCGCCCACACCCCGCTCGGGTGCGGGCGTCCGCCCCGGCAGCCCCGGTGGACCGGCCGACACCGTCGAGGAGTTGCGGCGTATGGTGCGCGCCGGGCGCCGCGGCAGCGGGGAACCCGCGGCGGCCGCGAAGAGCGCGGCCGCCGAGCACGCTGCGGGTGGCGGCGGCGACGCCCGTAAGGAGACCGCGCAGCCGAGGACCGACGAGGACCCCACGCGCGCGGCGAGCGCCGCCGCCCGTGCGGCCCTCGCGCGGGCGGGTGCCGAACGCCGTAAGGCCGCGCGCGGCTCCTCGCACCCCAGGCGCACCCGCCGCAAGGCTCCCCGTCAGTCGGCCGCACCGAACTCCGCGGAGGCACAAGGCCGTTCCACAACCACATCCGCATCCGCCGCAGCCCAGCAGCCGGGACCGGCCACGGGGGCGGCCCGCCCCACACCACCCGAGGACCTGCGCCGCACCTTCCCGGCGGCTGCACTCGACACCTCTCCAAATGCCACTCCGAACACTTCTCCGGCGCAGTCCGGAAAGAGCCGCCCCGCGAGAAGGGACGCCAACACAGATTCAGCGGCCGCCAGTTGGTGGGGGAGTGCCTGGATCACCGCTCTGGAGGAGTCCGCGCTCGATCCGGCCCGGCTCGCGCGCGGCCGTGACTATGCGGGGCAGGGGCATGTGGACGCCATCACCGTCACCCCCGGCCTGGTCCTCGCCTATGTGCACGGCAGCCGCCCCCGCCCGTACCGCACGAAGATCGCGCTGCCCACGTTCACGGACGAGGAATGGGACCGTTTCCTCGACGCCGCCGTGGCTCGCCCCGGCCATATCGCGGCGCTGCTGGACCGTCAGATGCCGCACTCCCTGGCCGACTGCGGGGTCTCGCTCCTTCCGGGCCCCGGTGATCTGCACCCGGAGTGCTCCTGCCCCGACTCGGGCCGCCCCTGCAAGCATGCGGCGGCGCTCTGTTACCGCACGGCGCGGCTGCTCGACGAGGACCCGTTCGTGCTGCTGCTGATGCGCGGCCGGGGCGAGCGCCGCCTCCTGGGGGAGCTCTCCCGGCGCAACGCCACGCTGGCGGCGCGCACCGACAAGCCCCGAACTCCCGCGCGCCTGCCCGGAGTCCGGGCGAGCGAGGCACTCGCGCCGCGCTCCCTGCCGCCCCTGCCGCGCCCCCTGTCGCCGCTCCCGCACCCGGAGCAGCCCCCGGCCTACCCCGCCGCGCCCGGCGGCCCCGACCCGCTCGCCCTCGACCAGCTGGCCACGGACGCCGCGACCCGCGCGCACACCCTGCTCGCCACCGGCCAAGACCCGGTGGCCGGGCTCACGTTGTGGCAGGACGCGGTCCGGCTTGCCGCCGCCCGTCCCGGCTCAGGTCTGACCGCCACCGGCCGGGGCCTGTACGAGTCGCTCGCCGCCGCGGCCGACCGCACACCCGGTGACCTGGCCCGCGCCGTCGCCGCCTGGCGGCAGGGAGGCCTGGAGGGCCTCGCCGTACTCGAAGAGCCCTGGGACCCGCCCGCGGGCCGCTTCGACCAGGCCCGACCCGCCCTGCGCGCCGCGGAGTTCCCGCTGTTCACCCCGTGGCGCAATCGCCTCACCCACCCCGCGGGCACACTTCAGCTCCGCCTGGGCCACGACTCCCTCTGGTACGCCTACGAGTCCGAGCCCGGCCACGACGACTGGTGGCCCCGCGGCACCCCGGACCACGACCCGGTCGGCGCCCTCACCGCACTGACGCCCGGTCGGTGAGGCCGCGCGTATCCTCCGCCAGGTCACGGAACGGGACCTCAGGCGTATCCAACTCGGCCACGCCCAGGTCCTCCCGGAGCAATTCCGTTACGCGGACGGTGAGTTGAGGCCCGGAGATACGATGGGGGCGTGGCAGCCGTGAGGGACTTCAGTCGCGAAGGACGCCTGTTTCGAGTCACAGGTTTCAACCCTTCGCATCGTCAGCTCTTCCTGAGCGGCGATGCGCTGCCCATGGAAAAACCACGACGCGCATCGAAGTCGCTTTCGGGCACGTGGATTTGATGTTCCTCAGGCCCTACTACAGGAATGGAGTGCACATTCGCCGAGCGTCCCACGAAGAGTTCGCCGAACTCAGCACGCGGCATGCTCTTGCAGCGGACGACGCTCCGGACACCTGGCTGCTGGAGCGTGACGGTGACACCTTCGTGGTGTCAGCCGGACCGAGTTGACGCGAGGCCGAGTAGGAGCTGATGGGTGACCGCGAGTGGCTCATTCTGCACGCGGATGACGGATGCCGCAGGTTGGGTGTGCGGACGTAAGGGACCCTGCCGATGCCTGCGTGGTCAGGGTCGGCGAAGTCCCAGACCGATTGAATGCCGGCGCGGCGCCGGAAGCCCTCCCGCGCACGCATTCCGCGGGCCGTCTGGGTGCTCAGCTGAGGCTCGTAGCCCAAGACGATGCCGTTGGCGCCATCGATGCGTACGTCGAGGCGTGCGTGCCCGTCGGCGGTCTGCGACTCGATGTCGGCGTGGAAGCCATGATCTTCGGAATCCTTCGCGACGCGTTCCTTGCGGGCAAGGTGCTCGTCGGACTCGTGGCTGATGGGCTTGTCCCCGGGTTTCCGGTAGTGGGAGGCAAGCCATACGCCATCACGCTGGATCAGGTACACGGGGACACGTCGGCCACGAAGGTCCCGGCAGTCGGGGCAGATGAGCCCGCGCTTGTCGATAGGAACACGTCCGCGCATACGGAGGAGCACTTGGAGGAGGTCTTCGTCCTGCGGGACACCGAGGTCGGGGCGGTCCAAGTCGAGGTTGCGGCCCGCCGGTTCGTAGTAGACGGGGTTACGGAAGAGCTCTTCGTCGCTGTCGATCTGAAGGTCGTCGTCCATGAGTGCTCCCCCCCGCAGCCGTCACGAGTAGGTCCTGCAACGCTACGGCGAAGCTCTGACAATCGGGGCTGAGCTGAGGAGAGGCGTCTGCTGAAGGGGCGTCAGCCGGAAGTTCAATCAAGAAGACATGCCGGCGTTCACGCGGGGCGCACTGGAATGCGCCGAAGGAAACGCAAGGCGCGCGCGGCGGTGGGGAGCTTCCATGGTCTGCAGATCGGCCGACGTGATCTGCGTGAGGGCGGGCGGCAGTTGGGGAGCATGCCAGCGAACGCTGCTGCAGTCCCGCGGACTGACTCCTGACATCTCGGACCGACGTGTCCTGACCATCCTGTGTCGACGCGGGGCGAGGCAGTGCGCTTGGACGCCGGACCGGGCGAGCGTGTCTGGAGCACTGCACTGCGGGGTGTCCTCTGCACCGTTTCACTGGTGACCGCTCTCCGGGCCCGCGGCGCGGCTACTGACCTTCGACGGGGGATGAACCATCGAGTCGTCACACCCGCCTCGAGCCGAGGGCCGCGCTGCAGATGCGGATGAGGTGGTACTGGGGGTCGACACGCATCGCGACGTTCACGTTGCGGCAGTCGTCTCGTTGACGGGGCACGTCCTGGGCGTTGGACGTTTCCCGGCAACAGCGAGTGGCTACAGCCGACTTGCCCAGTGGGCCGGCCGGTGGGGTGCGGTCGACGTGCCGGGGTGGAGTGCTCCGGCAATTACGGCGCGGCGCTGTCTCGGCGTCTGCTGGCTGAGGGCATCACGGTGGTCGAGGCTCCTGGCCCCGGACCTTCGGCTCGGCGCCGGCGGAGCAAGTCCGACGAGGGCGATGAGGTAGCTGCAGCCCGGTCCGTGCTCAGCGGCCGTGCGCAGTCCCCGGTGAAGGCAGGCGATGGCCCGGTCGAGATCGCGCGCATGCACCTGATGGCCAAAGACTCCGCGGTGAAAGCCAAACGGCAGGCCGTGAACCAGATCAAGGCCCTCCTGGTCACCGCTGACCCGGCCCTCAGAGAGGAGCTGCGGAGTCTGTCGCGGCGTCGTCTCACCCTTTCCTGCCTGCAGTTGAGCGAAGGCGGCGAGGAGGTGGATCCGGTCGCGCGGGCGACCAGGTTCACGGTGCGGGTGCTGGCGGAACGCGTCGAGCACCTTGATGGGCAGGCTCGAGTGCTGGAGCAGCGACTGTCTGAGCTGATCGGCACGCATGACCCGCGCCTGCTCGATGCTGTCGGAGGCGGAGCGCACAGTGTGGCGGTGTTGTTGACGGCCCTGGGGGACACCGGCGAGCGCATGCGGGGTGAGGCGTCGTTCGCGGCGTCGTGCGGGGCCAATCCGGTCGAATACTCCTCGGGCAGCCGGGCAGCCGGGCAGCCGGGCAGCCGGGCAGTACCGCCGGCTCAACCGCGGCGGCAACCGGCAGGCGAATGTGGCCCTGCACCGCATTGTGCTGTCCTGGTTGCGCTGGGATCCGCGTACGCAGGCGTACTACGAGCGGAGGGTGACCGAGGGGAAGACCCGGCGCGAGATCATCCGCTGTCTGTAGCGGTACGTGGCCCGCGAGATCTACCGGCTGATCACTACCAGTCGTCAGGGAGCCGTGGACGGGCACTGTGAAGGTCAGTCGGAGAACCGCATGCCGGCCAGGCAGCCGACGCCGGTTCAGGGGATGGATGAGGTGGTACTCGTCGGTGAGGATCACCAAGATGTCCTGGAGGTCCTTGGCCTGGTAGCCGAGCGGTGAGGGCGGCTCGGTAGGAGCGGTCGAAGACGTGCCTGGCGTCGGCGGGTGCAAGACCGGGCCTCCCGCACAGCCCGGTCCCGGTGAGGTCGGCGGCGCGAGGGGACACGGGAGGGGAGCCGTGGCCTCCCCGCGCGAAAGGCTGCCGACCGCACGTGAAGCTTTCGCGATGCGTCATTCCGCCCGCGGGCATGTCAAAGATCGAACGCGTTGTGGATCTCGCGGAGTCGCGCGGGCCGCCCCTTGCGGGCAGCGTCCACCCCCTCGTGGCGCACGCGGTCACCAATTTCCCAAAGCAGCGTGGACTCAGCCCTGTGACCGGAGCTGTCCAGGACGGCTCCGACGCCGTGACAACACCAGCCATGTCAAGATCGTCGCACCCGTGACCAGTGGTTATTGGGACACCTCTTTGCGGCCCGAAAGCGGATCCGGGCGGATCGGCGGCATGCGGCCATCCTCAGGAAACCACCATGACCCCAGGGGTGTCGACACATCACACGCGCCAGGAGCGGCCTCGCTGGGCGGCCCCACGCAATCTTCCTTGGTCGATCAACTGTCCTGACATGCGCAGACGTTGTCATATTCCGCGTCGCCGCGATCCGCTTGCGTCGCGGCCTGGTGCTTTGCCGTCACAGACTGCACGGGGCGTGCCGCAACTCGGCAGAGTAGGGGCGTGCCCCTGCACGGTGGGCGTGTGGCGCTCGGGAGGTGTTGTGGACCAGGTTCAGCGACGGGTGGGCAATCTACCGCCGGCACGGACTCGGATGGTGGGCCGTCGCACCGAACTGGCCGAGCTGCGACGGCTGTTCACGGGCAGATCGCGGATGGTGACCCTCACCGGAGTGGGCGGGGTCGGCAAGACCCGGCTCGCGCTGGAAGCCGCGGCCGAGCTGCAGCCCGTGTTCCCGGACGGGGTATGGCTGGTTGAGCTGTCTCCGCTGAGTGAGGGGGGACTTCTGGCGCATGCCATCGCCGAGGCGCTGCGGCTGGCGGATGAGACGACCCGCCCGATGAACGAGGTCCTGGCCGGCTACCTGGCCAACCGGGAGCTCTTGCTGGTCCTCGACACCTGTGAGCATTTGGTCGACGCCTGCGCGGCGACCGTGCGGGAGCTGGAGAAGGAGGCACCGGGCCTGCGGATCCTGGCGACCAGCCGCCGTCTCATCGGCGCGCCCGGCGAGGAGGTGTTCACCGTGGAGCCGCTGCCCGTGCCGGAGGCGGGGGCAGCGGCGGGGTCGCAGGACGATGCGGTCGTGCTGCTCGCCGAGCGGGCCGCCCAGCACCTTCCCGGCGGGGAGGCCCCCTGGGCGGAACTGGCCGCTCTGAGCCGGTGTCTGGAGGGGCTGCCGTTGGCCATCGAGCTGGCCGCGGCCCGGCTCGGGGAGCTGTCCGTGGCGGAGTTGATCGAGCGACTCGACGACCGGTTCGCCATCTTGGGCCAGACCGAGAAGGTGGTCTACGGCACGGAGCCGCCCTGGCATCAGGCGTTGCGTACCGCGATCGGCTGGAGCCATCAGCTGTGCAGCCCGGCCGAACGGCTGTTGTGGGCAAGGGTTTCGGTGTTCTCCGGGTCCTTCGACGCCGAGGCCGCCCGTCTGGTGTGTGCGGATACGCATCTGGGCCCCGAGCGCGTCGGCGGACTCCTTGCCGCGCTCGTGGACAAGTCGATCCTCACCTGGCAGCCCACGGGGGCGACCGAGCGCTACCGGATGCTCGACACGCTGCGCGAGTACGGTGCCGGCTGGCTGCGCCGCCTGGGCGAGGAACATGAGCTCCGGTGCCGGCACTTGATCTACTACCGGGCCCTCGCCCTCCAGGCCGACACCGCATGGATGGGGCCCGATCAGATCGAGTGGTACGAGCGGACGGTCGCCGATCACGCCAACTTCCGTGCCGCGCTGGACTTCTGCCTCGGCGAGGGCGAGGACGGCACCAGCGCTCTCGAGGTGGCCGGCGCCCTGTGGTTCTTCTGGCTCGCCTGCGGCTACCTGCGCGAAGGCCGGCACCACCTCGACCACGCCCTCCACCGGTTCCGCGAACGGAGCCCGGCCCGCACCAGGGCGCTGTGGGCCTGCGGGGCGATCGCCCTGGGCCAGGGTGACCTCGACACGGTCGCGCGTCTTGGCGAGGAGTTCCGGGCCATCGCCGAAACCGCGTCCGATCCGGCCATGCTGGTCGCCGCCGCCCATCTCGGCGGCGGGCGCCTGGCGTTGAGCGGAGCGCCCGCGCAGGCCGCGGCGGTCTTCGACGCCTCGCCATACACACAGGACCACGGTCATGCGTACACCGGGGCGCGCTTCCTGCTGTGGACGATGCGGGTGTTCGTCCACGCCAACCTGGGCGAGTTCACGCAGGCCGCCGCGGCGGCCGACGCCTTGCGCGCGGAGTGCCTGAAGCGCGGTGAGCGCTGGGCCCTGGCCTTCGCCGACTACGTCCGCGGCCTTGCGGCGTGCGGCCTGGGCAGGTTGGACGAGGCGGCCGACTACGCCCGTATGTCCCTGGCGGGCAAGGCCCTGCTGCACGACAGCATCGGCATCGGCACGGCCGTCGACCTGTTGGCTTCGGTGACCGCCGCCACCGGCGAGGGCGAGCGGGCGGCCCGGCTGCTAGGCATCGGACAGCGGGCATGGGATCTGATCGGCAGAGACCAGCTGGGCGTCCCCGAACTCATCGCCGCCCGCGAAGCCTGCGAACGCCAGGCACGCGCGCACGCGGGCGACGCGGCGTACGAGAAGGCGTTCACCAGGGGGCGGCAGGACGGCCTCGACGAGGGAATCGCCTATGCCCTGCGCCGGCACTGAATGCGCTGGAACCTCACAATCGGCGTCCCTGATCAGGATCTGAATTTCCCCATGCCGTGGCTGCCATTGGGACCTGCCCCGGCTGAGCACGGCGTGCAGCGGACTGGCGGGACAGGGCGATCACCGTGGCCCATACCGGCGCCCAGGACGGTGACGGACGTATGTGTCATCGATGAGCCGCTGGACCGCCCTGGCGTCGTCTTCGGCCGGACCTGGGCACCGACTGACCGCATTCAGCCCTCAGGAGGGCCACTTCAGCTGGCGGCGCGTCCTGCCGACAAGTGGGCTGATCTCGGTCGCCTTCCATCACTTAGGGTGCATATTCCGCCTGCGTACTGCAGGTCAGATGTGGACGCGCCAATATGACCTCTTGGCATGCCGCCCGGTCGTCAGCGAGGGGGATGGGTGTGGCTCGTGTCCGCAAACGCCCGGCAGCCCGTTGGCGGGTGCCGTCGCTCGCCCTGGGGGGCGTCGCGATGGCGGCGCTGTTGGCGCAACTCCTGTTCGCCACGTACCCGGACATCCTGACGGCGTTGCTGCTGCTTCCGCTGCTGGCAGGGGCCGGACTCGGCGTACGGGTGGCCGCCGGGATGGGTGGCTGCGTCCTTGTGGCGGGTGCGGTGACGGGGGCCGTCGCGTTGCAGCTGCCGCTGTGGGACACGGCGATACGTACGGGGGTGCTGGCTGTGGGCGCCGCCCTGGCCGTGCATACGGCGCGGCGTCAGCGCTCGCGGGAGAAGGTCCTCATCCAGGCGTCGCAGACGATCCAGCGCATCATGCTGCCACCCGTCTCCGTACGTGCCGGCGGGGTCGACCTGGCCACCCGCTATGTGCCCGCCGGCCGGGACGCGGTGGCCGGCGGCGACCTGGTCGCCGTCGCCGATTCGCCCTACGGGCTGAGGGTCATGGTCGGGGATGTGCGCGGACACGACCTGCACGCTGTGTGCCTGGCGGCAGTCGCGGTCGGCGCCTTTCGCGACCTGGCCTATGTCTCACCGGACTTGCCCGGCCTCGTCATGCGGCTGGATGAGGCCCTCGGCGGGCATCTGGACGCGGAGGACTTCGTGACCGTGGTGATCGCGGAGTTCGCGCCCGGCGAGGTGCGCCTGGTCAATTGCGGCCACCCCGCCCCTTTGCGGATCAACAGCCGTCCGGGCGCCCTCGAACCAGCGGATCCGGGACCGCCGTTGGGGCTGAGGCCGCAACCACGGCTTCAGCGGTACTGGTTGGCCCCCGGGGAGCGACTGCTGCTCTTCACCGACGGGCTGATCGACGCACGCAGCCCCGATGGGGCCGCCCTTGCTCTGGACGGTCGGGTCTGGAAGGCGTTGAGCCAACCGTTGCTGCCCGACTGCCTGGAAGCCCTGCACAACGTGGCCGTCGAGCATGCGACAGGACCACTCGCCGATGACCTGGCCCTGGTGATGTGCGAACCCCTCCCCGTGCACGCGCCGACCCCGCCACAGACACCCCACGGCCACCAACCCGACAGCCCGAGGCAGCCACGCTCAGAGAACCGATAAACAACTAGCAGGGTTCAAACTGTGCAACGGAAGGTGATCCCCGAGTGCAGCATTGGTGGTACGCGGTTGGCTTCGAATCATGGCTGACGATGAGGATGAGTACGTCTTCTCCCTGGCTCCGCTGGCCGACGGTCTACTGGCGAAGGCCCCTGACGCGCATGCATCACGCAGTGCCAAGACGGTCTACGGCGGCGGTGGTCGGGCGCTGGGGCAGACGCTGATCGCCATGGCTGCGGGCACCGATCTGGGCGAACACAACAACCCGGGTGAGGCCACGGTGATGGTGGTACGTGGTCTGATCAGCTTCGCCTATGGCGGGCAGTCCTGGGAGGCCAAGCCGTACGAGCTGTTCGCCGTGCCGCCCGAGGGTCGGCACGCGATCAAGGCGGTGGAGGACTCGGTAGTGCTGCTGACGGTGGCACGACAGGTGTCCTGACGCAGCTGCCGACCGTCCACAGAAGCGGCAACAGGCAACAGGGGGGCGGGTTCCAGGTGATCACCTGGAACCCGCCCCCCTGTCCTTCGGTGAGAGCTCGGGTACCTCCTACGAGAGAACCGCATCCGTGGCCCGTGCGGCACGGGACCTGGCGTCCGCCTGCGCTTCGGCGGTTCCCCTGGCCTGCCGACGGAGGGCTACGGCGCAGAACAGGGCGGCCGCGACGGCCAGGAGTCCACCGATGACGGCGACGGTGTTCAGGCCGTGGGTGAAGGCCGTGCGCAGCAGATGGTCCATGGCCTGTCGGCCACCGGCCGGGGCCTGGTCGAGCAACTGGTGTGCGCTGCCACCGGTGAGCTGCTGGGACGCCGCGTGCGCGTCGGCAACATGCCCGGTCAGGGTCGACTGGGCGGCGGAGGCGACCAGGGTGCCGAAGATCGCAACGCCCAGGGCGTAGCCGAGCTGCTGGAAGGTGGTGAAGGCGCCGGAGGCCATGCCCGCCCGCTCCTGCGGGACGGCCTCGACGGCCAAGTGGCTGGACTGGGGGATGACCATGCCCATGCCGATACCGCTGAGCACCATCCCGGCCAGCAGGGTCAGGCCGGCCGAGGACGCGGTCAGGAAGGACTGGGCGAAGGCTCCGGCGGCGACCAGGAGCAGGCCCAGAGGCAGCGAATAGCGGGCGGCCACCCGGTGCAGGAGGCGTCCGGCCAGCAGGGCGACGACCATCGAGGCCGCCGAGCTGGGCAGCATGACCAGACCCGCGCCCATCGGAGACAGGCCGGTCAGGGACTGCAGCCACACCGACGTGTAGGCCATGAAGCCGTACGCCGTGAACTCGCCGACGAAGATGGCCACCAGTGCGGCCAGGAACACCGGACGGCGCAGCAGCGCCAGGTCGAGCAGCGGGTGTGTGGTGCGGCGCTGCACCAGGACGAACGCGATCAGGGCGAGGACGGCGACAACCAGCGGGACGAGAGTGCCGGGGCTGGTCCAACCGCCCTCGTGGGCACGGATCATCGCGTACAGCAGGCCCGAGGCGAACGCAGCGAACAGCAGCATGCCGGGCACGTCCACACGGCCACGCTCACCGCTGGCACGCACGACGGGCGCAGGCACCAGCCGCAGGGTGAGCACCACCGCCAGCACCCCGACCGGGATGTTGACGAAGAAGATCCAGCCCCAGCCGAACACCTGGGTCAGCACACCGCCTGCCAGCGGGCCGAGTGCGGCGGCAGCCGAGGCGACCGCGCCCCAGGTTCCCAGGGCAGCGGCCCGGTCCCGGCCGGTGTAGGTGGTGCGCAGCAGCGACAGGGAGGTGGCGAACATGGCCGCCGCGCCCAGGCCCTGCACGATCCGCATGGCGATGAGCACGATCGCGCTGGGGGCCAGGCCGCACAGCAGCGAGGCGAGGGTGAAGACGGCGAGGCCGACGAGGTAGACGCGGCGCTGGCCGTGCCGGTCGGCGACCGTGCCCAGTGTCAGCAGCGCGGCGGCCAGGGCCAGGGCATATCCGTCCATGACCCAGGCCAGGGCGGACGCGGACGTGTGCAGCTCCTGCGAGATGTCCGGCAGGGCCACCACAGTGATCGTGACGTCAAGCAGCAGCATGAACGTCCCCAGGCAGACCGCGAGAAGCGGACCCCACTTGCGCATGACGCGAAACCTCCGTGATCGCGGACAGCACCGGGTACCGGGCCCCCACTCGTGCCGTCTTCCACTCCGATGATCTCGCCAAGAACCGCCCCTTACGACGCGAAGCGTTCCAGAATGAAATAAACCGTCATGCGAGAGGTTGGAAATGGAACGATCCGCCAAGCCGTCGTTCGACGAGCTCGACCACCGCGTGCTCCAGGCGCTGCAGCTCGACGGCCGGGCTCCGTTCCGCCGTATCGCCGCGGCCCTGGACGTCTCGGAGAACACCGTCGCGCGCCGCTATCGCACCCTGTGCACCCAGGGGCTGCGCATCGTGGCCCGCACCCTGCCCGAACGGCTCGGTGACAGCCGATGGCTGCTACGCATCCAGTGCGCCCCTGACGCCACCACGCCACTCGCCGAGGCGCTGGCCCGGCTGCCCGAGTCCAGCTACGTCTCCATCGACTCCGCCGGCACCCAGATCCACTGCGGCATCACCGCCCCCGACACCGACGGGAACGAAACCCCCGTACTCGCCAACCTGCACCGCATGTCCCGCGTCACCGAGATCAGTGCCCACTGCCTGCTGCGCGTCTACGAAGGCGACCCACCCGCCTGGTACACCAAGCTGCACCCCCTCACACCGGAGCAAACCGCCCTTGCCCCGCCCCGCGACGTCCCCGCCCCTCAGGACGAGGACGAGCCCGCCCTCCTGGACGACGCCGACCGTGCGCTCATCACTCACCTCGCCGACGACGCGCGCGCCACCTTTCCCCAACTCGCAGCCGCCACCGGCCTGTCGACCGCCACCGCCAAGCGCCACCTCGACCGACTGCGCGCCAGCGGCCTCCTGCAGATCAGCACCGAATTCCCGCCACGCCACCTCGGCTACCGCCTCATGTCCTACCTATGGCTGCGCGTCGACCCGAGCTGCCTTCACGACGTCGGCACCGCCCTGGCCGGACACCGGCCGATCAGCTTCGCGGCCGCCACCACCGGCCCGTACAACCTCGTCGCCACCACCATCACCCGCAGCACCACCGACCTCTACCGCTACCTCACCGACCACGTCGGCCACCTGCCGGGCATCCAGTACGTCGAGACCGCCCCCGCCCTCCGCCAGATCAAACGCCTCGCCTGAACGACCGGCCCTGTAAATAGAACGGTGTAACTCCGATCATGGAGGATTGCGCCCGTGACCAGCGAGAACATAGGCAAGGAGATGCCCGTAACGGCCGCTGCGGAGGCAGCTTCGTCTGCGGCAGCGGATGAGAGGTTCATCGAGGAACTCGTTACTCGGGCCCAGGCTGACGGGCTGCAGCTGACTGGTGAGGGCGGCCTGCTGCAGCAGCTCACCAAGCGGCTGCTGGAGTCCGCGCTCGAGGGCGAGATGACCGATCGCCTCGGCTATGACAAGCACGACGCGACCGGGAAGAACGGCGGCAACTCCCGTAACGGCAAGCGGTCCAAGACCGTGCTGAGCGACGTCGGCCCCGTCGAGATCGAAGTCCCCCGTGACCGGGAGGGAAGCTTCGAGCCGCACATCGTCAAGAAACGCCAGCGCAGGCTAACCGGGGTGGACGAGATGGTCCTCTCGCTGTCCGCGAAGGGCCATACTCACGGGGAGATATCGGCTCATCTGGCCGAGGTGTATGGCGTCGAGGTGTCCAAGCAGACCATCTCCAACATCACCGACGCGGTGATGGAAGGCATGGCCGACTGGCAGAACCGGCCTCTGGACCGCGTGTATCCCGTGGTCTTCGTCGACTGCATCAACGTGAAGATCAGGGTTCTGTCGACGATCTTGTGATCCGGACAGGTAGGCGGGCCGTTCGGGATGTTCGCGATCATGCATCGCGTGCTCTCGTGATGTGCTCTTGGAGCTGTTCCCGCACCTGTCCCAGTTGTCGGTCGAGGAGGTCGAGCGGCGGCCGCTGGAGACCTCCTTGAGGCGGTAGACACCCGGTGCGAGGTCCTTGAAGGCGAGCTTGCCCTGGGCGTCGGTCTTGCCGTTGGCTGCTTCCTTGCCCGCGGAGTCGAAGAGGGCGAAGGCTGCGCCGGCGAGCACGTCGCCGGCGGGATCCTTCTTCAGGATGGCCACGCCGCCGGTCTGTGGCTCGGCCGCGTTGCGCGGAGTCAAGGACGTGGATGCGGAGGGGGTGGGGTCGCTGCTCTGGACCGAGGCGGTCGGGGCCCAGGACAGGGAGCCGGTCACTGTGGCAGCGACGGCAACGGCGGCCGGGAGGGTGCGAGCGGTGCGGATGCGCAAGAAGGAACTCTCCAAGGGATACAGGCGGGAATGGGCGAGGCGGGCAAGCGGGTCGTTGTTCAGCGAGTGCGGCCCGACGCCGGGCGCGGGGGTGAAGCGGGCAGTCCAGTTGCCGATCGGGAGGGTGCGGTGATCGCGTAGCGGCGGGCGGCGGGGACGAGTTGCTGTTGCTGCTGGAAGGGCAGCTGGGCGATGCCGGCCAGGCCCTGGGCGATGGCCGGGCCGAAGGGGGATCCGGCGTCCAGGCCGGCGGCCTGGACGATCTGCGCGGCGGCTTCGGCTTCGACGAGGACGCCGTAGGTGCTGGGGACTCCGAGCATGTGCTCGGCGTGGTCGCGGGCACCGTCGAGGATCTCGGTGAGCGGGACGTCATCGTTGAGGCAGTCCGCAACGATGTCGAGGAGGGTCAGCGTCGCGCTGTGCAGCCGGTCACGGAAGTCCGGCAGGTGGTCTAGGCGGGGGTGACCTGGACGGACAGGTGCCGATACGCCTCGGTGGAGCGCGCCCCGCGCCACTTTGGCGCTGGGTCCGGTGGTGATGAGGTAGCCGATGCGGGCGCTGAACATGTCGCCGTCCGGTGGCAGCACGAGCTGGTCGCCGGCGTCGCGGTGGAAGGTGACGCGCTCGAGCCAGTCGGCGCTGTCGGTGAACTCAGAGTCCAGGTGGCGCTCGGTGAGGGTGCCGGAGTAGGCGGGGTAGATCAGCCGGATTGCCACTGCCTCACTGCGCGTTGGAGTGAGGTCGGGCAGCGTGCCGCAGGCGATGTCGGCGGCGGCGCGGGCCAGGTCGACAGCAGTCGCCAGGTGGACGAGGTGGCCGATCATGTCGCCGGCGATGCGCGCGTTGACCTCGATCAGACGCCGTCGGCCGTCCACGATGCGGATCTCGACATGGCTGACGCCGTCGGTGACGCCGACGGCGTCGAGGGCCGCGACGGCGGCCGGCGCCACGTCGGCCAGCAGCGGGTCGTGCGCGTCGACCACATGCGCCAGCTCCTCGAAGAAGGGTGGCATCCCGACGGTCTTGCGGGTGACGGCGACCACGGTGGTCCTGGTAGGTGACGCACTCGACGCTCACCTCCTCCCCGTCGAGGTACTCCTCGACCAGGACCCGGGTGCTCTCCACACCGTGGTCGGCGGTCTGCGCGGCGAAGGCGTACGCGGCCGGCAGTTCACTGGCGTTGTCGACGCGGATGACGCCCATGCTCGCGGCGTGCGCGGCGGGCTTGAGGACCACGGGATAGCCGATCAGGGCGGCGGCATCGGCCGCCTCCCGCTCGGTGCGCACGCTCACGGATATGGCGGAGGGGACTCCATGGCGGGCGAACAGCGTGCGGGAGGCGTGCTTGTTGCGGCAGCCCTGGAGGGCTTCTGGAGTCGTCGTGGGCAGCCCGAGCTGGCGGGCGAGACGGGCGACGGGGACGAGGTACCACTCGGTCCACGTCATCACGCCGGCCAGCTCGTACCGCTCGGCGAGCGCGCGTCCGGCCGCGTTCAGGGCTGCCTGGTCGGTGGGGTCGGCGACGGCATGGTCGAGGAGGAACTCCTTCTCCCAGGTCGGCTCGGCGCCGGAGATCAGGACGACGTCGTAGTGGGCACGGGCGTTTTCAAGGCAATACGCCCGATACGCGTGCGCCTCCATGTCGGCGGCTGCAACAACCAGGACGACGGGGATCCGCGGGGAATTGCTTCTGATGCGCGAATCCGGCGACGGCAAGCTGTTGTTCTGTGGCTTCAAGGTAACTTCCTTCTGTCGTTGGTGGGTTGGGTGACCTGCGGCGTTGTGTCATGTCATGCATTGGATGCATGATTCGCGCAGAAAGTGGGTGGGAGGCGTCCATGGCCGGTGCGGGTCTGAGCGACGCGTGTGCGCCCGCCTGGCCCGCAACGCCTCACTGATGGACCTCGCCTCCGAGCCCGCGTTCGTCCTTCAGCCGCCTGCTGGGCCTTTGCCAGCAGGCCGCCGACAACTGGAACGCCGAAACTGCCCGCGGCGACGAGCACAAGCGGTTCTTCGCACCGCTGCTGCGTGAAGCCCGCCGTGGACGATCTTCGTCCGGCGGCGGACGCTTGGGGTGATTTGGTGCAGGCGCCCACCCCCCGACCGTGAGATTTTGTGAGATGTGGGAGCGTAAGCGGGTGAGTGAGAAGACGGCTGGAACCCTGCAATACCGCTTTGACGGGCCCGAAGACGCCCCGGTCCTGATCTTGGGACCGTCTCTCGGTACTACATGGCACATGTGGGACCGGCAGATACCCGAGCTCACCCAGACCTGGCGCGTGTTCCGCTTCGATCTGCCCGGCCACGGCGGTGCCCCCGCGCACCCGGCCGACAGTGTCAGTGAGCTCGCGGACCGGGTGCTCGCCACCCTCGACGAGCTCGGTGTGCAGCGCTTCGGCTACGCCGGCTGTGCCCTCGGTGGCGCCATCGGCTCCGATCTCGCCCTGCGCAACCCGCAGCGCGTCGCCTCGCTCGCGCTCATCGCCTCCTCGCCCCGGTTCGGCACCGCCGACGAGTTCCGCCAGCGCGGCGTGATCGTCCGCACCAACGGCCTCGACCCGGTCGCCCGCACCGCCCCCGAGCGCTGGTTCACGCCCGGCTTCGCCGCCAACCAGCCCGCGATCACCGAGTGGGCCGTGCAGATGGTCCGCACCACCGACCCCGGCTGCTACATCTCGGCATGCGAGGCGCTCGCCGCCTTCGACATCCGTTCCGAGCTCGGCCGGATCGGCGTGCCCACGCTCGTTCTGGTCGGCTCCGAGGACCAGGTCACCGGGCCCGCCGAGGCCCGCACCCTGGTCGCCGGCATACCGGACGCCCGTCTCGCCGTCGTGCCCGGCGCCTCCCATCTGGCGCCCGTCGAGCAGCCCGCCGCGGTCACCGATCTGCTCGTACGCCACTTCTCCACCGCCTGGACCGAGCAGCACTCGGCGATCCAGGCGCCCCCGGTCAAGCCGGTGCTCACCGCGCCGGTGGCCGTCGCCCCGGTCGCGGAGATCGCCCCCATCGAGCAGGACGAGAGCGCACCCGCGGGCCTTTCCGACGCGTACGAGACGGGCCTCAAGGTCCGCCGTGAGGTACTCGGCGACGCCCATGTCGACCGTGCGCTCGCCGACGCGGACGACTTCTCCGGTGACTTCCAGGAGCTCATGACCCGCTACGCCTGGGGCGAGGTGTGGGCGAGGCCGGGACTCGACCGCAGGACGCGCAGCTGCGTCACGCTGACCGCCCTGGTCGCGGGCGGCCACAGCGAGGAGCTGGCCTTCCACGTCAAGGCCGCCCTGCGCAACGGCCTCACGCCGGACGAGATCAAGGAAGTGTTCCTGCAGGCCGCCGTGTACTGCGGTGTGCCCGCGGTGAACACGGCGTTCCGGGTCGCGCAGAAGGTCATCCGCGAGGAGACCACCCCCACGGACTGAGCCCCGGATCGCGGGGCGGGGCTGAGGAAATCGCCGTGCGGGAGCAGGATGGGGGCATGGCACCGATGAAGCTCACCAAGAAGTCGCACGCCTGCGTCCGCCTGGAGAAGGACGACCGCACCCTCGTCATCGACCCGGGCGGCTTCAGCGAACAGGACGCCGCGCTCGGGGCCGACGCGATCCTCGTCACCCACGAGCACCCCGACCACTTCAACGAGGACCGGCTGCGGGCCGCGCTCGACGCGAACCCGGCGACCGAGATCTGGACCCTGAGGGCGGTCGCCGACCAGCTCGCCGCCGCCTTCCCCGGCCGTGTGCACACCGTGGGACACGGCGACACGTTCACCGCCGCCGGATTCGACGTCCAGACGCACGGTGAGCTGCACGCGGTGATCCACCCCGAGCTGCCGCGGATCACCAATGTCGGGTTCCTGGTGGACGGCGCGGTCTTCCATCCCGGAGACGCGCTCACCGTCCCCGACCACCCGGTGGAGACGCTGCTGGTCCCGGTGATGGCCCCGTGGAGCAAGGTCTCGGAGGTGATCGAGTACGTCCGCGAGGTCAAGCCGCAGCGCGCCATCGACATCCATGACGCCCTGCTCACGGATCTGGCACGGCCGATCTACGACACCCACATCGGCAATCTGGGCGGCGCCGACCACAGCCGCCTGGCGGCCGGCGAGTGGGCGCAGCTCTGAGTGCGAGGGCCCGTT
Source organism: Streptomyces monticola (assembly GCF_042665355.1). Taxonomy (NCBI): domain Bacteria; kingdom Bacillati; phylum Actinomycetota; class Actinomycetes; order Kitasatosporales; family Streptomycetaceae; genus Streptomyces; species Streptomyces monticola. Next base: position 688,661 of record NZ_JBHTCF010000001.1, read on the forward strand.
GTCGGACCCGCCCGGTAAGTTGTGAGACATGCGCATCGCCACTTGGAACGTGAACTCGATCACCGCCCGTCTGCCCCGCCTCCTGGCCTGGCTGGAGAACAGCGGCACGGACGTGCTGTGCATCCAGGAGACCAAGTGCGCCGCCGAGCAGTTCCCGGCGGACGAGCTGCGAGAGCTGGGCTACGAATCAGCGGTGAACGCGACAGGCCGGTGGAACGGCGTGGCGCTGGTCTCCCGCGTAGGCCTGGAGGACGTGGTCAAGGGCCTCCCCGGCGACCCCGGTTACGACGGCGCGGAGGAGCCCCGGGCCATCTCCGCCACCTGCGACGGAGTCCGCGTCTGGTCGGTGTACGTGCCGAACGGCCGCGAGCCCGACCACCCGCACTACGCCTACAAGCTCCAGTGGTTCGAGGCCCTCAAGGCCGCCGTCGCCGGGGACGCCGCGGGCTCCCGGCCGTTCGCGGTGCTGGGGGATTACAACGTGGCGCCGACGGACCAGGACGTCTGGGACATCAGCCTCTTCGACGGCGCGACGCATGTCACCCCGGCCGAGCGGGCCGCCCTCGCCGCCCTGCGGGAAGCGGGCCTGGACGACGTGGTGCCCCGCCCCCTGAAGTACGACGTCCCCTTCACGTACTGGGACTACCGCCAGCTCGGCTTCCCGAAGAACCGCGGTATGCGCATCGACCTGGTTTATGGGAACGAGCCGTTCCAGAAGGCCGTCACCGACGCCTATGTGGACCGCGAGGAGCGCAAGGGCAAGGGCGCGTCCGACCACGCGCCGGTCGTGGTGGACCTGGAGGTGTAGCCACCCGCAAGCCGCGCTGCGGGCCCTTTGCGAGCGCCGGACCTCAGTGGCTGTCCGGCGCTCGCCCTCTGCCGGAACTACGGGCCCCTTCAGCCCGCCAGCACCTTCAGATCCACCGAGTCGGCCAGCGCCGCGAGCCCCGCGTCGCCCGGGTGCAGATGGTCACCCGAGTCGTAGGCGGCCAGCATCCGGGCCGGTTGGGCCGGGTCCCGCAGCACGGCGTCGAAGTCGAGGACCCCGTCGAAGCCCGCGTCCGTACGGATCCACTCGTTGACCGCCGTGCGCTCCGCGTCGGCGGCCGCCGTGCACAGCTTCTCGCCCTCGCAGGGCGCGATCGTCGCCGCCACCACCCGCAGGCCGCGCGCCCGCGCTCGCTCGGCGATCTCCCGCAGCCCGGCGATGACTTGACCGGCCGTGGCGCCCCACCGGACGTCGTTGACCCCTTCGAAGACGACGACGGTCCGCGCCGATGTCTGCGCGAGTACATCCCGGTCGAGGCGGTGCAGGGCGCTCACCCCGCCCGTGTCCGTGGAGATCCCGTCGCCCGGATAGCGGTCGGTGACCACACGGTTCGCCGAGATCCCATGGTTGATCACGCCGTAGTGCGGGATCTCGTCCTGGGCGAGCAGCCGCCGGGCGAGGACGTTCGGCCAGCGCCTGTTGGCGTCCTGGGTGGACCGCACACCGTCGGTGATCGAGTCGCCCAGCATGACCACCGACCCCGGACCGCCGCCGACGTCCACGCCGGTCAGGAAGGGCCAGGTGGAGATCGTCGACGTGTACGCCCCGGGCGCCGTGTCCCCGGTGTGATCACCGGGCTCGCTCACGTACGAGCGCTGGATGGCCTGACTGTGCACCGGGGCGGCGGGCACCGTCTGCGGCAGATGGAAGCTGACGAGCAGATTGCTGTCGGCGGGCACGTCGAAGCCCAGCGGATCGCTGAACGCCTGGGCACCGGCCGGGATTTCGGTCCCCGCCGCGCCCCGGAAGGAGAGCGCCACGGGCGCGCCCCGCGCCCCGGCCCCGGCTTCCTGTACGGCGACGGTCGCACTGCCCACGCGCACCGGCGTACCCGCGAAGGTGTTGTCGAGCCGGATCCGCACCCGTGGCCCGCCCGTCGAGGTGTGCACCACGAGGCGCAGCGTGCGGTCGCTCCAGGGCCCGACGGCGGTGTACCCGGCGGTCGACGCCGACCAGCTGCCCGTCCACCCGGTGGCGGCGGCGCGCACGGAGACAGCGAAGACATGCAGATCGGCGCCGGAGTCCGGGGGCAGCTGCACGGAGGCGACCTCGCGGCCGAAGGCGAGCGGCACCGTGACGACGTAGAGCCGTGCCTTCTCGGCGAGTTGGCCGCCCGGGGTGTTGATGTGCGGCAGGGCCACGGCCTTGGTGGCGAGCGGGCCCGAGCGCCAGTCGGGCGCGCTGAGCCGGAAGCCGGCACGGGAGCCGTCGCGATAGCGCACGGTCCCGGTGCCGCTCGCTTCGCCGCCCGTGCCGGCGACGAGGAAGGCCAGGGCGTCGCCGCGTCCGCGTACCGCCACGGACTGCCCGTTCGCCTTGACGTTGTCGGGCTCGCCGGGCGTCGTGCGCGGCAGCTTCAGGCGGGCCGCGTCGACGGTGAGGGAGCGGCCCGGGGTCCAGCCCGCGGCGGCCAGATCCTGCGCGGACAGCGAGGCACCGGAGCCGTCGAAGTCGGCCGCGCCCGGCTGGGCGTCGCTGCTCACCGCCCGGTTGTCGAAAAGCCGCTCCAAGGGGAGCGGCTTGTGTCTTGGTTCCGCCGCGGCGGCGTCGGCGACTGGTGCGACTCCTGCCAGGAGCCCCAGGACGACGGTTACTCCCCAGATACGTCGACGCACGGACTGTCTCCTCCCGCTCACTGCTGTGAGGGCTTTGTGACGACAGATGCGCCATGAAGCTAAGGAGCGGTGAGGAACCCGTCAATGACCGGCGTCTGAACTCGTCCTGAATTCCCGGGAGATCGCCGACGACATCGCGTGACAGTCCGTCAGGTCTAGGCCGCCTTCACGACCTCTTCACGCACCGCGGCTGCCCATTCGACCACCAGAATCGCGTACTCCCTGCGCTGCTCCTCGCTCAACCGGCCGCCGCTGCACAGCATCAGGCGGCGGATCCGCTCATTGAGCTCGTCGGCGGACCGCGCGGAACCGGGGGTCGGAGTGGAGGTCATGTGAAGAGCTTACGTGGGGGGTCTGACATTCGACAGCGGTTTCCGGGCCGGGCCGCATCCCGCTTCGCGGCCGCACAATTGGGTCAGGGACCGGGACGTGTCGCGTAGGCCGGACTCGACCGGGGGATGATCTAGTGCAACTAAGACTAAGTGACAGCCATTTAGGGCTACGCAGAGTGGAGTCGCCCGGGAAGTCCCCCGATGGGAAGCGCGTGCTGGGCCGAGCACCTGTGCGGTACGCCCCGACGGAGGGTGGAGAGATGGACATCCGGAACATCCTGTCCCTGGACAAGTGGCGCAAGCGGCCCGCCGAACCGGGCGAGGGTCTCGCGGCCGTGTTCAGGGACGACCCCGAAGGAGTGGCCGAGCTGCTGTCCGAGTGCGAGCTGCTGCGCTCGCAGGCCGGCAAGTCGGGGCTCGAACTCGACGACAGCGCGGCCTCGTTGGAGGCGCTCGACCAGCTGCCGCCGCGCTGGCGCGACGACCCCGAGGTGCTCCCGTGGCTCGGCAACGACGCGGGCCTCTACCTCGGCACGGTCATCGTGCGGACCGTTCCGGGTGCCGCCTGGCATGTGTGGCCCGGCGGTCATCCGGTGGTCAGGCTGGCCTCGGGGCGGGAGATCCAGGTCGTCGAGGCGGGGCTCGACTGGGCGGTGAGCGGGGCGCCGGAGCTGTCCCAGGTGTACGCGGAGGCGGCCGAAGCCTGAACGGAAGGCCTGGGTGCAGGCCCTGCACGGAAGGCCGACCTGCGTCGGCGTTCCCGCTGGTCACCGATGATCCGGCCGCGCGCCCCATGATCGGTACTGTCTCAAATACGGTTAATGCCCTATAAGTGCGTGTCGCCTGTTAAGTCCCATATTGCTCCGGATAGTTTGCGCGGACTGCGACACAGACGATGAGTGGGTAGGGCTGGGCATGGCCGTCGATCCGTTGATCGAGCTGCGGGACGTCAACAAGTACTACGGGGAGTTGCATGTCCTGCAGGACATCAACCTCACCGTCGGACGCGGGGAGGTGGTGGTGGTCATCGGGCCGTCCGGCTCGGGCAAGTCGACCCTGTGCCGGACGATCAACCGGCTGGAGACCGTCCAGTCGGGAGACATCACTCTGGACGGGCAGCCGCTGCCCGAAGAGGGCAGGTCGCTGGCGAAGCTGCGCGCCGAGGTGGGGATGGTCTTCCAGTCCTTCAACCTCTTCGCGCACAAGACCGTCCGGCAGAACGTCTCGCTCGCGCAGATCAAGGTGCGCGGCCGCAAGAAGGACGAGGCCGACAAACGCTCCGGTGAACTCCTCGAACGCGTCGGGCTCGCCGCGCACGCCGAGAAGTACCCGGCGCAGCTCTCCGGCGGTCAGCAGCAGCGGGTCGCCATCGCCCGTGCGCTGGCGATGGACCCGAAGGTGATGCTCTTCGACGAGCCGACCTCCGCGCTCGACCCGGAGATGATCAATGAGGTGCTCGAGGTGATGCAGCAGCTCGCCCGGGACGGCATGACGATGGTCGTGGTCACCCACGAGATGGGCTTCGCCCGCTCCGCCGCGAATCGCGTGGTCTTCATGGCCGACGGGCGGATCGTCGAGGACCGCACCCCCGAGGACTTCTTCACCAACCCGGAGAGCGACCGCGCCAAGGACTTCCTCTCCAAGATCCTCAAGCACTGACGGGGGCCGTGCACCGATGACGCGTACGACACGTATGTCCGGGTCCCGGGCCGCCAAGGCCCTCGCCGCGCTCGCCCTCACCGCCCTTGCCGCCACCGCCTGCGGCAAGGAGGGGAGCCCGCCGGTGAAGGGCCCGAGCCCCGACCAGCTGCCCAAGTACCAGCTGGCGCAGGGCTTTCAGCTGCCGGACTCGGCGACCTGGAAGAAGGCCAAGAAGCGCGGCCGGCTCGTGGTGGGTGCCAAGGAGGACCAGCCCTACCTCGGTGAGAAGGACCCGGCGACGGGCCGTTACTCGGGGTTCGACATCGAGATCGCCAAGATGATCTCGGCGTCCCTCGGCTTCGACCCGAAGACGATCGAGTTCAAGACGATCGCCTCCGCGAACCGTGAGACCGCCCTGCAGAACGGCCAGATCGACTACTACGTCGGCACCTACACCATCAACGACAACCGCAAGAAGCTCGTCGGCTTCGGCGGCCCGTACTACATGGCCGGGCAGGGCCTGCTCGTCAACAAGGACGACGACGAGATCAACGGGCCGCAGGACCTGGACGGCAAGAAGGTCTGCTCGGCGGCCGGTTCGACCCCGTACCAGCGCATCCAGGCCGACTACCCGAAGGCGGTTCTGGTCGCGTACGACACGTACTCGATCTGCGTCGACAACCTGCTCACCTACCAGGTCGACGCCGTCACCACCGACGACGCGATCCTGCAGGGCTACGCGGCGAAGGTGCCCGACGAACTCAAGCTGGTCGGCAAGCCGTTCTCGAAGGAGCCGTACGGCATCGGCGTACCGCGAAACGACAACGCGCTGCGGTTCGCCGTCGACGACGCGCTCGCCGAGCACGAGAAGAACGGCGACTGGAAGAAGGCCTACGACGTGACGCTCGGACTGTCCGGCGTGCCCGCGCCCGAGCCGCCCGCCATCGACCGCTACCCGGCGAGCTGAGGGGCCGGCATGAACGTACTGACAGACAACTTCTCCACCTACGGCAAGGGCTTCCTCGGCACCGTCGAACTCACCGTCTACGCCTCGCTGCTCGCCCTGGTGCTCGGCTTTCTGATGGCGTCGTTCCGGGTCGCGCCGGTCGGCTCCTTCCGGGTCTTCGGCACCGTATGGGTGGCCGTCCTGCGCAACACCCCGCTCACGCTGCTGTTCTTCGCGGTGCTGCTCGGGCTTCCGCGGTTCGGGCTCGTGCTGCCCTTCAAGGTGTTCGCGGTGCTCGCCCTCGGCTGCTACACCTCGGCCTTCATCTGCGAGGCGCTGCGCTCCGGCATCAACACGGTGCCCAAGGGACAGGGCGAGGCGGCCCGCAGCCTCGGGATGAGCTTCGGGCAGACCCTGGGCACCGTGATCCTGCCGCAGGCCTTCCGCTCGGTCATCCCGCCGGTCGGCTCCAACCTCATCGCGCTCGCCAAGAACTCCGCCATCGCGGGGGCCTTCAGCGTCACCGAACTGCTCGGCACCTACAAGACGCTCAACGAACTGGGCTACAGCATCATCTGGACCTTCGTCTGGATCGCCCTCGGCTACCTGATCATCACCCTCACCATCAGCGCCCTCTTCAATTACCTCGAGAAGCGCTGGGGAGTCGCCCGATGAGTGCCACCGCCACCCACGAAGAATCCTCCGCTCTCTACGACATCCCGGGCCCGAAGACCCGCAAGAGGCACTTCGCCTACGGAGTACTTTCGACCGTCGTCATCGTGGGAATCGCGGCATGGATCCTGTATCTGCTGTTCCACACCGACCAGTTCACCGCCACCAAGTGGACTCCCTTCGAATACAAGGGAATTCAGGAACTGCTGCTGAAGGGACTCGGCAATACGCTGAAGGCCTTCGCCATCGCCGCCGTGCTCTCGCTCGCGCTCGGGACGGTCCTCGCGGTCGGCCGGCTCTCCGAGCACAAGCCGGTGCGCTGGCTGGCCACACTGATCGTCGAGTTCTTCCGGGCCATGCCGGTACTGGTGATGATCTTCTTCATCTTCGTGGCCCTGAAGGTGCAGCCGCTGCCCGCTCTCGTCGCGGGGCTCACGCTCTACAACGGCTCCGTGCTCGCCGAGGTGTTCCGCTCCGGGATCAACTCGGTCGAGCGCGGTCAGCGTGAGGCCGCCTACGCGCTCGGGATGCGCAAGACGCAGGTGATGTCCTACGTCCTGGTCCCACAGGCGGTCCGGGCGATGCTGCCCGCCATCATCAGCCAGCTGGTGGTGGCCCTGAAGGACACGTCGCTCGGCTACCTCATCACCTACGAGGAGTTCCTGCATGCGGGGAAGCTGATCGCCTCGAATCTCGACTACGATTTGCCGTTCATCCCCGTGGTCATGGTGATCTCGCCGATCTACATCGGGATGTGCATGCTTCTCTCCTGGTTCGCCACCTGGGTGTCCAGGAGGCAGAAGCGCAGTCCCAAGACCGAGGCCGTGGACATCGCCCCGGCCGAACCAGGGACGCTGCTGCCCGGCGGTCCCCCCATGGCCCCTCGGCCATAGGGGGAGTGCAGCAGCTCAAAGGGCCAGGCCCGCCCGGCGGCAGCCGGAGATCACTTCTCGCGCAGCGGGACCGACACGTACGACGGGTCGGCCGCGGGAGAGGAGAAGGTCAGCTGCGCGCCGGTCGGGTTGTGCTCGATGTAGAGCGGGTCGACCGTGTCGACCACCATGGCGAGCCGGTGGCCGGCCGGTACGTCGTAGGCCGTGGAGAACAGCTCCAGGTCGACGCCGAACGCCTTCCCCGGCGTCTTGCCGTGGAAGGTGTACGGCGCGTGGCTGACCAGCTTGCCGAGGCCGAGCGGCCCCACGTCGTAGAGATACGCGACGAGGGTGCCGCTCTCCTTGGTCGGGGTGAGCGTGGTGTGCAGCTTCGCCGTACCGCGCACCCGCTGGGGCGTGTCGTACCGCTGTGACTGCCAGACGGCCGCGGCCGAGCGCGGCAGCAGCGGGACCGACGCCATCGGGGGCAGCTTCACGAACTGGTCGAGGAGTCCGGTGAGCATGGTGATGCCGCCGTTCGCCCCCGAGTCGGTGTTGGTGCGCAGGGTGTGCGTACCGCCGAGCTCGATCTTCCTGCGCTCGGCGCCCACCGACTTCCAGTCCGGATAGCCCTCGTAGCCGCCCGTGGAACGGGACTTGAGCTGCACCGGCTGCTCGCGGTCGATGCCGTTGTCCTCGCCCTTGAGGTAGTGGTCGAACCAGCGCGTGGAGTCGGTCCAGACGTCGTTGGGCAGGCCGAGCAGCCCGGTGGCCTCGGCCGTGGCGTGGTCGCCGGGGCGGAAGGCCAGCCGCTTGGGGCCGGTGAGCTTCTCGTAGAAGTCGGCGTACTGGTTGGGCGGGAAGAGGGAGTCGCCCCAGGCGTTGCCGAGCATGATCGCGGCGCCGTTGCGGTTGATGTCGTCGAGATAGGTCGCAGGGGAGCGCTTGCTGCCCCAGGCGATCATCTCGTCCTCCTTGTCCAGGTTGGACGCGAGGAAGTCCTTGAGGGTCTGCTTGAGTTCGGCGCTCGGGCGGCCGGTGAGGAGGCCCGCGCCGCCGAGCAGACCGGCGGCCTGCAGGTGCTGAGTGCGGCCGCTGTAGATCGAGTCGATCAGATCGGCCCAGCCGCTGAGGGCCGCGACCGCCTTGATCCGCTTGTCGTGTGCGGCGGCGAGGAGGCTGATGCCGGCGCCGTAGGAGACGCCCGCCATGCCGATGCGGTCGGCGTCGGCCGGGGTGTTGGCCAGGGTCCAGTCGATCACCTTGCGGGCGTCGGCGATGTCCTCGGGGCCCGCGGTCTCGATCTCGCCGCCGGACTGCCAGAAGCCGCGGGAGTTGTAACTCACCACCACATAGCCGGAGTCGGCGAGCTTCTGGGCCTGCGCGACGTACTCGATCTGCGGCATGGCCCAGCTGGTGGGCAGCACGATGGCCGGGTACTCGGAGCCCTGCTTCGCGCCTGCGGGCGTGAAGACATTGGCCTTGAGGACGGTGCCGCCGTCGCCCGGGATGTCGATGAAGCGGACATCCGCTCCCGAAGCCGCCCCGGCCGTACCGGCGGCGTCGGCGGCCGTCGCCGCGGGGGCGGCCTGGGCGGCCGGGGCGATACCGAAGGCCGCGCCGGCGACCAGGGTCGCCGAGAGCGCGCCGGCGGCGGTGGAGCGCAGTGCCTTGCGTCGTGGCTGTCCCACGGGTGTCACGGGTCACTCCTCACTGTCCAGTGCAAAAGTGACCCGACGGTAACCTCGGGAGGTAACCCGAGGTAACCCGTCGGTAAGTTACGCGGCGGTAACGATTACTCGGTGGTAGCGATCACTCGGTGTTGCCCTTCAGGGCGCTCTTGGCCTGCCACTGGTCCCAGGACAGATTCCACTCGCCGTAGCCGTTGCCCACGTCGGCGTTGCCCTTGTGGCCCGAGCCCTCGGTGACGAAGGGGTCGCCGACCTGCACCGTGTCGTAGAGCCACTTGGCGTCGGCGTCGCTCATGCCGACGCAGCCCGAGCTGTGGTTGGTGTTGCCGAAGTACGAGGCGTTCCAGGGCGCGGCGTGGGCGTACATGCCCGACCAGGTCAGACGCATCGAGTAGTCGACCATCTTGTCGTAGCTGTCGCCGAGGCCGACCGTCTCGGAGTTCATCCGGATCGTGCCCTCCTTGGCCATCAGGACGTTCACCCCGCCCCAGGAGGCCTTCTCGCCGCCGGGCGTGCCCGCCGACATGGCGACCGATTTGATCTCCTTGCCGTCCTGGAGCAGCGTCAGGTGCTTGCTCTCCAGGTTCACCTTGACCGACTGGTTCTTGCCGATCGTGAACTCGGTGTCGTAGTCGCGTACGAACCAGCCGCCGCCGTCACCGGAGTTGACGCCGTTCAGATCGGCGGCGAGCTTCACGTCGGTGCCGGGCTTCCAGTACTCCTTGGGGCGCCAGTCGACGCGGTCCTTGCCGGAGTAGTCCTTGATCCAGCCCCAGGAGCCCTCGGTGCCGTTCGACGTGGTGACCTTGAGGTGCTTCTCCACGTCCTTCTTGTTCTTCACCGGGTTGTCGAAGACGATCGACAGCGGCTGGGCGACGCCCACCGTGGTCTTGTTGCCGGGCGCCAGGGTGACCTTGTTGACCTGGCCCGCCGCCTCCGTCGTGAACTCCTGCTTCGCGGTGCGGCTCTGGTCGTCCTTGGCCTCGACCGTGTACTTGGTGCCGGGCGAGGCCGCGCGGTCCGAGGTCCAGCTCTTGCCGTCACCCGATATCTTGCCCGCGAGCTTGCCGCCCTTGTTGTCGGTGACCGTGACATCGGCGAGCTTGCCGTCCTCGGCCAGGGTCACCTTGACCGGCTGGCCGGGCTTCGCCTTGTCGCCCTGCAGATTCACCGAGATCTTGGCGTTCTTGTCCGCACCCATATCGGCGCTGCCACTGCCGGAGCCGCCCGAGCAGGCGGTGAGCGCCAGGGCAAGTGTGGCGGCGCCGGCGATCGCGGCACTGCGGCCACGGCGGCCGAGCGGGGTGTGGCGGCGTATGCGGCTCGGGCGTGTGCGGCTCAACGGGAGACCTCCATTGCACTGTCTGTTCCACAGGGGAGGAGCCATTCGCCGGAGCCGAGGTTGCCGGGAAGTGCTGAAAAACTCCTGAATTCCGGTGTGACATGCACTGCATTGCGGCCCGTGGCGGCAACCGCGACAGGACTGTCATCGTCAGGTCACATTTAGGAGAAGGAAGCAACCTCGCGGGAATTCGCGGGAACACGCGGGGCGGGGTGGGGCGGAAAAGGGGAATTCCATGCCGGCCCCCGCTTCGGCCGCGGCCGCTCGCCCCGACACCCGCCCTGCACCCGCCCTGCACCCGCCCCGAAACCCGCCCTGCGCGGCGCCGGCCGGATCCGGCCACCGGCGTGCGTCGGCTGACCGCTCTGCGCCCTTGCCGTGGCGCGGAGTTGGGTCCACGTTGGACCTCCCGCACCTCCCCTTCCGTGTCCTTCGTACGAACGGAGTCGCCGTGGCCTCCTTTCTGCTGCCCCACACCCTGCTCGGAGACGGACCCCACAAGGTCCTCGCCGTGCACGGCTGGCTCGCCGACCGCAGTGCCTACGCGGCCGTGCTGCCCGATCTCGACCTGGAGTCGTTCACGTACGCCGTCGTGGATCTGCGCGGCTACGGCGAGGCGAAGGACGCGGCCGGGCCCTACACCACGGCCCAGGGCGCGGCCGATCTGCTCGACCTCGCCGACCGGCTCGGCTGGGACCGGTTCTCGCTGATCGGGCACTCGATGGGCGGCTGCGTCGCACAGCGCGTGGTCGCGGCCGTGCCCGAGCGTGTGCGGCGGATCGTCGGGGTCTCGCCGGTGCCGGCCGGCGGGCTCGCGCTGCCGCCGGAGCAGGCGGAGCTGTTCGCCGCCGCGGCCGAGGACGCCGGGAGCCGCCGGATCATCTTCGACTCCACCACGGGCGGCAACCGCCCCGTCGCCTGGCTCGACCGCATGGTGCGCCAGTCCTTCGACACCAGCGACCCGAAGGCCTTCCGCGCCTGGCTCGACTCGTGGGCGGGCGAGGACTTCCACACCGAGGTCGAGGGCAGCCGGGTGCCCGCGCTCGCCGTGGTCGGGGCGCTCGACCCGGCGCTGAGCGCGGAGCTGATGCGGCAGACCTGGATGCGCTGGTTCGTCAGGGCCGAACTCGTGGAGCTGGAGCGGGCCGGGCACTACGAGATGGACGAGACACCGCTCGAACTGATCCGGGTCGTCGAGGACTTCCTGCGCGCGGAGGAGGCGTGACCTTGGCGCCGGGGCAGGACCTGCCGCCGGGCGGCGCCGGGCGGGTCCCGGATGTGTTCGATCCGCGGATCTACCGCGACGGCCCGCCGCACGCCGCCTACCGGGAGCTCCGCGAGCACCACCCGGTGGCCTGGCAGGAGGAGTACGAGGTGCTCGGCTGGCCGGCCGGTCCCGGCTTCTGGGTCGTGTCGCGGCACGCCGATGTCGTCCGCGTACTGAAGGACTCCGCCGCCTTCTCCTCGCATCTGGGCGCCACCCAGATCCGCGACCCGGACCCGGACGACCTGCCGTTCATCCGCCGCATGATGCTCAACCAGGACCCGCCGCACCACGGCCGCCTGCGCCGCCTCGTCAGCCGGGCGTTCACGCGCGGCCGGATCGACCGGTTCGAGGCGAACGCCCGCGCCCGGGCCCGGCAACTCCTCGGCGCCGCAAGGGAAGCGGGTGCCTCCGGGCGGCCGGTCGACCTCGTCGCCGCCGTCACCGACGACTACGCGCTGCTCAACCTCGCCGATCTGCTCGGCGTACCCAAGGGCGACCGCAAGCTGCTGCTCGACTGGACCGAGCGCGTCATCGGCTACCAGGACCCCGACGAGGCCGCCGCCGTCGTACGCGGCCCCGACGGGCGCCCGGTCAATCCGCGCTCGCCCGCGATGCTCCGGGAGATGTTCGACTACGCGCAGCGGCTCGCCGCGTTCAAGCGGCGCCACCCCAGCGACGACGTGATGACCGCGCTCGCGCACGCCACCGACGGTGACACCCGGCTCACCGCGCCGGAGCTGGAGATGTTCTTCTTCCTGCTGACCGTCGCCGGCAACGACACCGTGCGCAGCGCCGCCCCCGGAGGGCTGCTCGCCCTGGCGGAGCACCCGGACGAACAGCGGCGCCTGCGGGACGGGCAGGTGGGGCTCGACACCGCCGTCGAGGAGCTGCTCCGGCACCATCCGCCGGTGCTGACGTTCCGGCGTACCGCCGTCCACGACACCGAAATCGCCGGTCGGCCCGTCAAGACGGGGGACAAGGTGGTCGTGCTGCACGCCTCGGCCAACCACGACGAGCGGGTGTTCGCACGGCCGCACCGGCTCGATCTGGGGCGGGTGCCCAACCCGCATGTGTCGTTCGGCGAGGGGCCGCATGTGTGTCTGGGCGCGCACTTCGCCCGCCTGCAGCTGCGGGTCCTCCACGAGGAGGCGCTGCGGGAGCTGCCGGTGCTCGCGCCCGCCGGGCCGCCGCGCCGCCTTGTGTCCAACTTCATCAACGGCGTGAAGGAGCTGCCGCTGCGGGTCGCCGCCGGCTGAGACCGCCGCTCGGCCACGGCTCGGTGAGGCTCAGTCCTTGGGTGCGCGGTGCGAGTTGCGAGGCGCGGGCGCGGGGGTCTGTGCGGCGCGGGTGACATCGGAGACCAGCTCGACGACATCGGGGCCGTACGCCTGCGAGTTGACGACCTTCAGGAGCAGGACGAAGGAGTTGTTGCCGTGCTTGCGGGACAGCCTCTCGTGGTGGCGGGCGAGATAGCGGGTGGCCGCCTGGTTGGTGATGCCGCGCTGGCCGCAGAAGAGGAACACGGGTCTCGCCTGCTGCCCCTGGCCCGCGGTGAGCCGGGCGAGGACCACGTACTCGACGCGGCCGGGCTCCATGCGGTAGCGCTCGGTGCCGATCTGGAAGGCGCCGCGGTCCGGGCCCGGCTCGGGGTCCGTGTTGACCCGTATGCCGGGAAGGAGTGAATGCATATGGGCGGCCATACGGCGGTTGGACGACGGGCCGCCGACACAGAACTCGGTGCGCTCGCCGAAGCCCTGCTGCGCCGCGTCGTGTGCGATGACCTGGGCGTGCGCCCCGCAGTCCTTGACGAGCGCGGAGAGTTCGAGGAGCGCGAAGACGTCGTTGCGGCCGACCGCGTCCTGGGGGCCGCCCGCGTCGCGGTTCACGACGAGCAGCGACTCGGCGTTGTCGGGCAGCCCGAAGAAGGCCTGCTTGCGGCGGAGCTTGCGCTTCCACAGATACGTACGGGCGAACCAGCCCAGGGACGTGGTGATCCCCGCGGCGATCACACCGAGGACGATATTGCGCAGGTCTTCATTCATGGGCGGGCACTCTAGCCGCAGTGCGTATCGGTGCTCGAGGGGGTGCGGGCGGGTCCGCCGGGCGCCGCACCTTACGGGAGGACAACCCCCGTGCGTCCGGCCGAAGTTAGGCTTCCCGAGCAGGTGCAGACAGTCCTTGACCGGAGGTACGGATGCGTCGTCCAGTTGCGCGGAAACTATCGCTGATAGCCGTTTCGGGGGCATTGGTCGCGGTCGGTGCCGCAGCGCCCCCTTCGTCGTCCGCCGCGCCGGCGCCACCACCCTCGTCAGGCGCTCCCGGCGCCCCCGGCGCACCGGTCCCGGAGAAGTCCCCCGTCGCCGTCGGTCACGGCGGTGCCGTCTCCAGCGTCGACGCCGACGCCTCGGCCGCGGGCATCGAAGTGCTGCGCAGAGGCGGCAACGCGGTAGATGCTGCCGTCGCCACGGCGGCGGCCCTCGGGGTCACCGAGCCCTACTCGGCGGGCATCGGCGGAGGCGGCTATTTCGTCTATTACGACGCGAAGTCCCGCAAGGTGCACACCATCGACGGCCGTGAAACGGCACCACTGAGCGCGGACGCGTCCCTGTTCCTGGAGAACGGCAAACCCCTGCCCTTCGAGGACGCCGTCACCAGCGGCCTTAGTGTCGGCACCCCCGGCACCCCCGCCACCTGGGACTCGGCGCTCGCCGCCTGGGGCAGCAAGCCGCTGCGTACGCTGATGAAGCCCGCCGAACGTCTCGCCGCGCAGGGCTTCGTCGTGGACGGCACGTTCCGCGCGCAGACCGAGGCCAACCAGAAGCGGTTCGCCGACTTCCCCGACACCGCGAAGCTGTTCCTGCCCGGCGGACGGCTGCCGGAGGTCGGCTCGGTGTTCAAGAACCCCGATCTGGCGCGTACGTACGCGGAGTTGGGCCGCAAGGGCGGCGGCGCCCTGTACCGCGGCAAGCTGGCCCGCGACATCGTGCGCACCGTCAACGAACCGCCCGTCGACCCGGCGTCCGGGCGCACCGCCCGCTCCGGCGACCTCACCGCGAAGGACCTCGCGCGCTACGGCGTCAAGCGCCAGGCCCCGACGAAGTCCGGCTACCGCGGCCTCGACGTCTACTCCATGGCGCCCTCGTCGTCGGGCGGTACGACGGTCGGCGAGGCCCTCAACATCCTTGAGCGGACCGACCTTTCGAAGGCCACCCAGGAGCGATATCTGCACCGCTACATCGAGGCCAGCCGGATCGCCTTCGCGGACCGCGGCCGCTGGGTGGGCGATCCCGCCTTCGAGGACGTACCCACCAAGGAACTGCTCTCCCAGCGGTTCGCGGACTCGCGGGAGTGCCTGATCCGCGACGACAAGGCGCTGAGCAGCCCGCTGGCGCCCGGCGACCCGCGCGACCCCAAGCCCTGCGGTACGTCGGGCAAGGCCGCGCCCACGACCTTCGAGGGCGAGAACACCACGCATCTGACGGCCGCCGACAAGTGGGGCAACGTCGTCGCGTACACCCTGACCATCGAGTCGACGGGCGGTAGCGGCATCACCGTGCCGGGGCGCGGCTTCCTGCTCAACAACGAGCTCACCGACTTCTCCTTCGCCCCGGCGAGCCCCGTTGTGCCCGACCCGAACCTGCCGGGCCCCGGCAAGCGCCCGCGCTCGTCGATGTCACCGACGATCGTCCTGAAACAGGGTCAGCCGGTGCTCGCCCTCGGCTCTCCCGGCGGCGCCACCATCATCACCACCGTCCTGCAGACCGTCACCGGAGTGGTGGACAGGGGCCTTCCGCTGGTGGACGCGATCGCAGCCCCGCGCGCCAGCCAGCGCAACCAGGCCACCACCGAACTCGAACCCGGCCTGTACGACAGCGAGTTGAGGAAGAGCCTGGAGGCGCTCGGGCACGGCTTCCGGCAGAACCCGGAGATCGGCGCGGCCACCGGAGTGCAGCGACTCGCCGACGGACGGTGGCTCGCGGCGGCCGAAAAGGTGCGAAGGGGCGGAGGCTCGGCAAGGGTGGTGAACCCGAGCTCCTGATCGCCTGGGAGCGTGTGCCGTCCCTAGGGGTGCCCTCTTGCGTGCGCTGAATCCCGTCCTGATTCCGGCCGCCCTCGCGCCTGTCCTCCTCGCCACCGTGGCACCGCCCGCGCTGGCCCAGGAGGGCGGGGTGGGGGCGGCGGCGCTCCTCGCCAAGGTCCGTCACTGCAAGCAGATCTCGCGGGGCAAGTACCGCGCGGACGACGGGACGGCCGCGAACATCCCCGTGTGCGGGACGCGCGGAGCCGTCTTCTGGAAGGCGGACCTCGACATCGACTGCGACGGCCGCCAGAGCCGCCGGTGCAGCAAGCGCACCGACCCGTACTTCCAGCCCACCACCGCCTTCCAGGACTCCCGCGGCCGGCATCTGGACTCCGCGTCCCTGCCGTACGTCGTGGTGCCGGGCGCGAGCCGGATCTGGAACCACGCGAAGTCCGGTGTGTGGGGCGGCGGCATCGCGGCCGTCATCTACCGCGGCAAGGTGCAGTACGCGGTCGTCGGCGACACCGGCCCCACCGACCTCGCCGGCGAGGCCTCCTACGCCACGGCCCGCGCCCTCGGCATCAACCCCGATCCCGTACGCGGCGGGGCGCCGGGCGGCGTGACGTACATCTTCTTCACCAAGTCCCAGGCCCGCCCTCTGGAGAACCACAAGGCGACGGTACGGACGGGGGAGGCGCTGGCGCGGCGGTTCGTGGGCGGCTGAGGCTCTCATACGCGGCAGGTTCCGCTGCGGCAGGTGCCGGTGGGCCCGCCGTTGGCTACTGCGGCAGGTGCCGGTGGGCCCGCTGTTGGCTACAGTCGGTCGTCGGCGCGGCCACGGCATCCGGCCGGGCGCGCCCGGGGGAGACATATGAGCACGCTGGAGAACCGGCCGAACTCCGCGCTCGTCGTGGTGGATGCGCAGCGAGGTGTCGTCGCGGCGGCCCACGAGCGGGACGCGGTCGTCGCGAACATCGCCGGTCTGGTCGACCGGGCGCGGCGGGAGGACGTGCCCGTCGTATGGGTCCAGGACTGCGGCGCACACCTGGCGCCGGGCAGCGAGGCGTGGCGGATCGTCCCCGAACTGACGCCGGACGACACCGAACCGCTCGTGAAGAAGCTCTACCCCGACTCCTTCGATGACACCACCCTCGAAACCGTCCTGTCGGGCCTCGCGGTGGGCCGCCTCGTCGTCGTCGGCGCCCAGAGCGACATGTGCATCCGCTCGACGCTCCATGGCGCGCTCGTCAGGGGCTACGACGCGGTCCTGGTCGGCGACGCCCACACGACGGAGGACCTGACGTCCTGGGGTGCGCCGCCTCCGGACCAGGTCATCGCCCACACCAACCTCTACTGGTCCCACCACACGGCACCGGGTCGCACCGCGGAGACGGTGGCGAGCGAGGACGTGGACTTCGGAGGCGGGACCAGGCACGGGGCGTCCGGCGCGGGCCGCCGTCCGGCGGGGGCGTGAGTGGTCACCGGGCCGTGAGTGTCACGGTGCTGTGGGCGTCACGGTGCTGTGAGTGTCACGGTGCTGTGAGTGTCGCGGGGCTGTGAGTGTCACGGGGCTGTGGGCGTCACGGTGCTGTGAGTGTCACGGGGCTGTGAGTGTCACGGGGCTGTGGGCGTCAGAGGCGCCTGAGGATGCGGGGGCGTGAGCGTCACAGGGTCGTGAGGATGCGGGGGCCCGTGTCCGTGATCGCCACCGTGTGCTCGGCGTGCGCCGCGCGGCTGCCGTCGTAGGTACGCAGGGTCCAGCCGTCACGGTCGGGGTAGAAGCCGTCGTCGCCGCCGCCGAGCAGCATCGGCTCGATGGCCAGGACCATGCCGTGACGCAGCGTCATACCGCGGCCCGGGCGGCCCTCGTTCGGCACTGACGGCTCCTCGTGCATGTGACGGCCCACGCCGTGTCCGCCGAAGCCCTCCGGGATGCCGTATCCGGCGGCGCGGCAGACCGTGCCGATGGCGTGGGCGATGTCGCCGATGCGGTTGCCGACGACGGCGGCCGCTATCCCCGCGTGCAGCGCCTCGTACGCCGTCTCTATGAGGCGTACGTCGGCGGGGCGCGGGGTGCCGACCGTGAAGCTGATCGCCGAGTCGCCGACCCAGCCGTCCAGTTGGGCGCCGAAGTCGACGGAGACCAGATCGCCGTCGCGCAGCCGGTAGCCGTCGGGTATGCCGTGCACGATCGCGTCGTTGACGGAGGCGCAGATCACCGCGGGAAACGGGGTGGGCGCGAAGCTCGGCCGGTAGCCGAGGAACGGGGAGCCCGCCCCCGCCTTGCGCAGCACGTCGTGCGCCACCTCGTCGAGTTCGAGGAGGCTCACGCCGACCGCCGCGGTCTCCCGTACGGCCGTCAGGGCCTGGGCCACGACCCGGCCCGCCTCCCGCATCGCGGCCACGGACGCGTCCGTCTTCAGTTCCACCATGCCAATTACTGTACCGGTATTAGAATGGGGTCATGGTGCGCACCCCCTTGACCCCCGAAGAGCGCGAACGCGGCGAGCGGCTCGGCCAGTTGCTCCGCGAGGCCCGCGGTGCCCGCAGCATGGTGGAGGTCGCGGCGTGTGCCGGACTCTCCGCGGAGACACTGCGCAAGATCGAGACGGGGCGGGCCCCGACCCCCGCCTTCTTCACCGTCGCGGCACTCGCCGGGGCGCTCGGCCTGTCCCTGGACGAGGTCCTCGCGCGATGCGCGGGCACGGGTGAGAGGGGTGAGAGGGCGGTGGCCTGAGCGCGCCGGGTACGTCACTCGTGCGGCTTGTGCCGCGCGAGGAGTAATAGATCCTGCGACCCCCGGTGGGCGGGGCCACGCTTGCCCCTATGGCTGCTCGACTGCGCACTCTCCTACGTCCCGTTCTTCGGCGTCCCGTTCTTCCGCGTCCCGTTCTTGGGCGTCCCGTACTTCCGCGTCCCGTACTTCGGCGTCCCGTACTTCCGCGTCCCGTACTTCTGCGTCCTGTTCTCGCCGTGGCTCTGTTCGTGCCGCTGATGGTCGGCGGCACCGCCCCGCCGCCCGAGCCCGGTCCGTTGGTCCACCCTGGCGGTCTGGTGGACCGGGAACAGCTGGAGACCGCGCGGAAGAAGGTGCGCCAGGGCGAGGAGCCATGGGCGTCGGCGTTCGACGGGATGCGGGCCAGCCGCTACGCCTCCCTCTGGTATACGCCGCAGCCCCAGACCGAAGTGTCCTGCCCGACCGGGGACAAACCAGGGGTCGGCTGCCAGCAGGAGCGCGAGGACGCCATCGCGGCGTATACACACGCCTTGATGTGGAGCGTGACGCGCGACGAGAAACACGCGCAGAAGGCCGTCGACATCATGGATCTGTGGTCCGCGACGCTGAAGGGCCACACCGAGGGCAACTCCGGTCTGCAGTCCGCCTGGGCCGGGTCCACGTGGGCACGGGCCGCCGAGATCATGCGCCATGTGTACAAGGGGTGGTCGCAGGACGGCGTCACCCGCTTCGACCGGCTGCTCAGGGAGATCTATCTGCCGCAGGTCGCCGGCGGCTCGGCGGGACGCAACGGCAACTGGGACCTCGTCATGGCCGACGCCGCGTCCGCCATCGGCGTCTTCCTCGACGACCGTGCCGTCTTCGAGCGCGCGGTGGAACATGTGCGCCAGCGTGTGCCCGCGTACTTCTATCTCCGCAAGGACGGCAAGCGGCCCGTCGCCCCGCCGGGCGGTCTCGTGCAGACTCCGGGCGAACTCACCCGCTACTGGTTCGGACAGCGCCGTTTCGTCGACGGTCTCGCCCAGGAGACCTGCCGCAACTTCCAGCATGTGGGGTACGCCGTCGCCGCCACCGCCCATGTCGCCGAGACCGCCCGCCACCAGGGCGTCGACCTGTACCGCGACGTGGCCGAACGGCTGCGCGCCGCCCTGGAGTTGCACGCCCGCCACCAGGTCGCCGAGGATCCCACCGCGCCACGGTGGCTGTGCGGCGGCAAGCTCACGCTCACCATGGGGCCCGATCTCGAAGTGGCCCTGAACCACCTGCAGAACCGGCTCGGCCTGCATCTGCCCCAGGCCCGCCGCCTCACGGGCGAGATGCGTCCGGCCGGGACGGACGATCTCTTCGTCGCGTGGGAGACGCTGACGCACGGGGATAGTCCGTAGCGGATCGGCGTATCCGCAGCGGATCGGCGTGTCCACGGGTGCGCGCGGCTCATGAGGGGAGCGCAGGACCGCCGGAGCAAGCCGTAGGCTCGAGCCCCATGATCCTCGAAGTCCTCGAATCCCTGGGCGACGCCCGCTACATCAGTCTCACCACCTACCGCAGGGACGGCACGGGGGTCGCGACGCCCGTGTGGGTGGTGCGCGACGGCGACGAGCTGCGGGTGTGGACCAGGAGCGACTCGTGGAAGGTCAAACGGTTGCGCAACGACCCGCGGGTGCTCGTCACGGCCTGCGATGTGCGCGGGCGCGTGGCACCTGACGCCGTCACTGTGCCGGGCACGGCGCGGCTATTGGAGCCCGCCGCGATGCCCCGGGTGCGCAAGCTGCTCTCCCGTAAGTACCGCTGGCAGTACTGGCTGGTGGACTATCCCGCCACGCTCGCCCGGCTCGGCAAGCGGCCGCACACCGGGATCGCCGTGACGCTCGATCCGGCGGGAGGTGCCCGGGGCGAAAAACTCCCGTAGCCGTCCCGTAACACGACGGGTGTCGAATGCCTGCCGGACAGACGGACCGGAAGGATCCACTCCAACGGGGGCGGGCAGCGATGACAGTGGGACAACTCCCGGAGCAGGTAAGGGAGTTCGCGGCGTATCTGGAGGACTTGCTGACCCGTCTCGACCAGGGCGCCGGTTGGTGCGGGGTGTTCTGGCGGCGCGACCCCGAGGGCATGAGCGCCTGTCTCGACGGCCGGGAAGTGCCGCCCTGGGACGTGGTGCAGGCGTTGTTGCACGATCTCGCCGCGGACCGGGGCACGCTGGTCGCCGAGCGTGAGACCGCCCTCGCGCGTGCCCTGCACGGCGCCGCACTCGCGGCCCATGACGCGCAGCCGGGCGCGCGCGAACTGCTCGGCGACCGTCTCGACGTGATGCTCAGGGAGCAGCGGTACGCCGCCGAGCGCCAGGCCGACCTTGCCGCGGCACTGGACGCAGAGCACGCGGGGCGCGCGGGGTACGCAGACCGCGCCGGGTACGCGCGCGTACCGCAGGACGCGGAGCGGCTCCGCCTGGACCTCGCGTGGGCCCGCGACGACCACGAGCGGGCGAGCGCACGGTGCGACGAACTGCGAGCGCGGATAGCGGAGTTGGAGCTCAGGGAGCCGGGGCGGACGGCGACTGCCCTGGACGACCGGGCTCCGGGCCCGCCGACGCTCGCTAGTGCCGCCCGCCGAAACCGCCGCCCGCGCGGTGCGCGATTTGCGGGGATCGAGGAGGCCGAGGTCGGCGTCGAGGGCGAGGAGGTCATGGCCGCGGCTCCTGTTCCGCCGGTGCAGTCGGATCCGCCGGTGCAGCCGGTACCGCCGGTGCAGTCGGATCCGCCGGTGCAGCCGGTACCGCCGGTGCAGCCGGTTCCGCCCCGCGCGGAGAGCGCACCGCGTGGGGCGCGTTATGCGGGGTCGGGAGCGTCCACAGCGTCGTCCGCCCCTGAACCGGCCCGCCCCGCGCGCCGCCCAGAGGAGGACGACGCGGACGCGGCCCGCGCCACCGCCGGAGCCGTGGCGGACCTGCGTCGGCTGCGCGCCGACGGGCGCAGCGGCGAGGCCCACGCCGTGCTGTGCGAGGCGGCCCTGTGGCCCGCGCACCGGCTGCCCCGTCTGGCCGCCGAACTGCACCGCGCCGGGCTCGGCGCCGACTGGTCGACGCTCTTGTGGGAGGCCGCGTCGTTGCCCGTCGAGCGCCTGGTCGCGGCCGCCGACGCACTGGCCGCCGCGGGCCGCGCCGACGACTGCGGCCAACTCCTCCGCCAGGGCGTCGGGCGCCCGGCCCCGGAGATCGCCGAGGCGGTACTGGCCCTGGACGAGGCGGGCTTGGAACGCCAGGCAGGCGCACTCCTCGACGCGTACCTGCGAGTCCGCTCCCCGGAGGAGGCAGCCCAGGTCGCCGGCGCAGCGCCCCAACACCTGGCGCCCCGGCTCCTGGAGACGGCCCGAGGGATCTCCCGCCAACGGGAGTGGGACGTGGTCCACGCGTTCCGGGTGGCGGGCGTCGAACACTGAGGGCGGGGGGTCGTCCAGCCCGTCCGGCGGTGTTGGGGGACCACCCGGCCCGTCCGGCGGTGTTGGGGGACCACCCGGCCCGTCCGGCGGTGTTGGGGGGCATCCAGCCCGTCCGGCGTTTGAGGACGAGCCCGAAGGGCGATTCACGGCACCGCCCGTGCAGGGCAACTTTCATCGCCGGGCAACAAGACCGCCGGGCACCGCAAATCCACGCACCAACCCCCTCACCCGCACGGGTGCGAAACATGATCGACTCCACCCGTTGACGACGATGGTCTTGCCCCGAGGTGTGGCGCGGCTTACGTTCATCTCTCTACGCCCAGTTCTACGGGCGTAGAAGCTCTCTGACGTCCCGTCGAAGGAGCAGCTCATGGCGCACGACGTACGCGCGGCACTCGTCCAGGCGACCTGGACCGGCGACACCGAATCCATGATCGCCAAACATGAGGAGCACGCCCGGGAGGCCGCCCGGCAGGGTGCGAAGGTCATCGGGTTCCAGGAAGTCTTCAACGCCCCCTATTTCTGCCAGGTCCAGGAGCCCGAGCACTACCGCTGGGCCGAGGCCGTCCCCGACGGCCCCACCGTCCGCCGTATGCAGGACCTGGCGCGCGAGACCGGCATGGTGATCGTCGTCCCGGTCTTCGAGCTGGAGCAGTCCGGGTTCTACTTCAACACCGCCGCCGTGATCGACGCCGACGGCTCCTACCTCGGCAAGTACCGCAAGCATCACATCCCGCAGGTCAAGGGATTCTGGGAGAAGTACTACTTCAAACCGGGGAACATGGGCTGGCCGGTCTTCGAGACCGCCGTCGGCAGGATCGGCGTATACATCTGCTACGACCGCCACTTCCCCGAGGGCTGGCGGCAACTCGGCCTCAACGGCGCCCAGTTGGTCTACAACCCCTCGGCCACCTCGCGCGGCCTCTCCGCGTACCTGTGGCAGCTGGAGCAGCCCGCCGCGGCCGTCGCCAACGAGTACTTCATCGCCGCGATCAACCGTGTCGGCCAGGAGGAGTACGGCGACAACGACTTCTACGGCACCAGCTACTTCGTCGACCCGCGCGGCCAGTTCGTGGGCGAGCCCGCGAGCGACAAGGCCGAGGAACTCCTCGTACGGGACCTGGACTTCGGCCTCATCGACGAAGTACGCCAGCAGTGGGCGTTCTACCGCGACCGCCGACCCGACGCCTACGAAGGGCTGGTGCAGCCGTGACCGGACCGAACCCGCTGCACGAGCGGCACAAGGCCGTCCTGCCGGACTGGCTCGCGCTCTACTACGACCGGCCCATCGAGCTCACCCACGGCGAAGGCCGCCACGTGTGGGACGCCGACGGCACCAAGTACCTGGACTTCTTCGGCGGCATCCTCACCACCATGACCGGCCACGCGCTGCCCGAGGTCACCAAGGCGGTGACCGAGCAGGCCGGCCGGATCATCCACTCCTCGACGCTGTATCTCGACCGCCCGATGGTCGACCTGGCCGAGCGGGTCGCGGCGCTGTCCGGCATCCCGGACGCGCGCGTCTTCTTCACCACCTCGGGCACGGAGGCCAACGACACGGCGCTGCTCCTGGCCACCGCCTACCGCCGCTCCAACCAGGTCCTGGCGATGCGCAACAGCTACCACGGCCGGTCCTTCTCCGCGGTCGCCCTCACCGGAAACCGCGGCTGGTCACCCACCAGCCTCTCGCCGCTCCAGACGCTCTACGTCCACGGCGGCGTCCGCACCCGGGGCCCGTACGCGCATCTCTCCGACGCCGACTTCATCGCGGCCTGCGTCGCCGACCTGGAGGATCTGCTCGGGCAGACCCAGGGCGTGGCCGCGCTGATCGCCGAGCCGATCCAGGGAGTGGGCGGCTTCACCTCACCGCCCGACGGCCTGTACGCCGCGTTCCGTGACGTCCTGAACCGGCACGGCATCCTGTGGATCGCCGACGAGGTGCAGACCGGCTGGGGCCGCACGGGCGACCACTTCTGGGGCTGGCAGGCCCACGCAGCCTCCGGTCCTCCCGACATCCTGACCTTTGCCAAGGGCATCGGCAACGGCATGTCCATCGGCGGTGTGGTGGCCCGCGCCGAGGTCATGAACTGCCTGGACGCCAACTCCATTTCGACCTTCGGCGGCTCCCCGGTCACGATGGCCGCGGGCCTCGCGAACCTCACGTACCTCCTGGAACACGACCTCCAGGGCAACGCCCGCCGGGTCGGCGGCCTGCTCCTGGAGCGGCTGCGGGCGATCGGCGTCGGCGTGGACTGCGTACGGGAAGTGCGCGGCCGCGGCCTGATGATCGGCATCGAGCTGGTGAAGCCCGGCACCGACGACGCGGCCCCCGAGGCGGCCACCGCGGTCCTGGAGGCCGCCCGCGCGGGAGGCCTGCTCATCGGCAAGGGCGGCGGCCACAACACCAGCGTCCTACGGATCGCCCCACCGCTGACCCTGACGGTCGCGGAGGCGGAGGAGGGCGCGGCGATCCTCGAACGGGCTCTGCGCAGCATCTAGTAACGAGCGGTGTGCGCGCAGCGCCTAGTAACGAGCGATGTGCGCGCCAGCAACACCACCAACACCACCAACACCATTAACGCCCATACATGTCCAGGCATCTGAGGGGGAGTCATGAGCACCCGCACCCTGATCCGCGGCGGACTCGTCATCACGGCCACCGACGAGACCCACGCCGACGTACTGATCGAGGACGGCCGGATCGCGGCCCTGGCCGCCCACGGCTCGCAGGCGGCCACCGCCTGGAGCGCCGAGCGCGTGCTCGACGCCACCGGAAAGTATGTGATCCCGGGCGGTGTCGACGCCCATACGCACATGGAGCTGCCGTTCGGCGGCACGTTCGCGTCGGACACGTTCGAGACGGGGACGCGGGCGGCGGCGTGGGGCGGCACGACGACGATCGTGGACTTCGCGGTGCAGAGCAAGGGCCATGCATTGCGGGAGGGTTTGGACGCGTGGCATGCGAAGGCGGACGGCAAGTGCGCGATCGACTACGGCTTCCACATGATCCTGTCGGACGTGAATGAGTCGTCGCTGAAGGAGATGGACCTTCTAGTCGAAGAGGGCATCACCTCCTTCAAGCTGTTCATGGCCTACCCGGGCGTCTTCTACAGCGACGACGGGCAGGTCCTGCGTGCCATGCAGCGGTCCGCCGGCAACGGCGGGCTGATCATGATGCACGCGGAGAACGGCATCGCGATCGATGTGCTCGTGGAGCAGGCGCTGCAGCGTGGCGAGACCGATCCGCGCCATCACGGCGAGGTGCGCAAGGTTCTCCTCGAGGCGGAGGCGACGCACCGCGCGATTCAGCTGGCCCGGGTCGCGGGGGCCCCGCTGTATGTCGTGCACGTCTCCGCGGAGGAGGCCGTCGCTGAGCTGGCGGCCGCGCGGGACAAGGGACTTCCGGTCTTCGGCGAGACCTGCCCGCAGTATCTGTTCCTGTCCACGGACAACCTGGCGGAGCCGGACTTCGAGGGTGCGAAGTACGTCTGCTCGACACCGCTGCGCCCGAGGGAGCATCAGGCGGCGCTGTGGCGGGGCCTGCGGACGAACGACCTGCAGGTGGTCTCGACGGACCACTGTCCCTTCTGCTTCGTCGGACAGAAGGAGCTGGGCCGGGGCGACTTCTCGAAGATCCCGAACGGCCTTCCCGGGGTGGAGAACCGCATGGACCTGCTCCACCAGGCGGTCCTTGACGGGCACATCACGCGCCGGCGCTGGATCGAGATCGCGTGTGCCTCGCCGGCGCGGATGTTCGGCCTGTACGGGAAGAAGGGCACGATCGCCCCGGGCGCAGATGCGGATGTGGTGATCTATGACCCGGCCGTCGAGCAGGTGCTGTCGGCGGAGACGCATCACATGAACGTGGACTACTCAGCGTATGAGGGGAAGCGGGTCACTGGGCGGGTGGAGACGGTGCTGTCTCGGGGTGAAGTGGTCATTGACCAGCGGGAGTTCACGGGGCGGGCAGGGCATGGGGCGTATGTGCCGCGCGGTGTCAGCCAGTACGTCGGCTGATCACCGGCAGGACTGTGGACGGCGCGGGAGGGAGACTTGCACGGCACGATGCGTAGGGGCTGCTTCTTTGCTGCACATGAATTCATGAGTTGCCGGGGTTTGAGTAGTTTGTCGGTCTTGTAGGAAGTGCGGCCGTGCTGCCAAAGTCACGATGAAATTCGCAGGTTAACGAGCCTGCTCCCCGCGCACGTGGGGATGGTCCCTCCCTGATGTCTGTTCGGCCTTGGTCATGAGGCTGCTCCCCGCGCACGTGGGGATGGTCCCGGTCCAGAGGTCCGGCTTCCCCGACGCTTACGCTGCTCCCCGCGCACGTGGGGATGGTCCCAGGTCGGGCCGGACCTCTGAGTCGGCCCCTAGCTGCTCCCCGCGCACGTGGGGATGGTCCCAACCCCAAATCCTCCACGCTCGCCGGTCTGAACTGCTCCCCGCGCAGGTGGGGAACCCCCTTCGGACGACCGGCACACCCGAACCCCTGATCGCGCGCCCCAAGAGCCATTTCTTGGCCGGTGAACCCCTTGCCCCAAACCCACGATCACTGGTCCGCTTGAGCGTTAGCGTGATCCTCGGGGGTTGCTGACGTGTTCAGAACGGCACTGGGCGGGCGGCGGCCTCGACTCGCCAGTGGGTGTGCGGTGGCGCGTTCCGCTACCCATGGTCGAGGTGAGGTGGGGCGCTCATGAGGCTGCGGCGGGGCACCGCGATTGCTCTGCTCGCCGGTGGCGGTGCTGTGACGACCATGCTGGTGGGGCTGGTCACGAATGCGGTGTCCGAGACGGCTAACTGGCCCTCCTGGCTGGGGTGGTTGCAGCGGCACCCTTGGTTGTCCTTCGTCATCCTCGGTGCGGCGATGGTGGGCCTTTCCGTGCTGCTCGCGGCGATGTCGGAGAGGGAGACTGAGGAGGACGGGCGGGAGCCTCTGGTTCGTTCGGATGATGGTGTGAGGCCGCCGGGGGCCGCTCTCGTGCTGCGGTCCCTGCCCGGTGACATTGGCGCCTTCACTAACCGCTCGACCGAACTCGCCGATCTCGTCCGCTCGGTGGAGGTCGCACAGGCCAATGGCACGGCGCTCCCCGTACACGTCATCGATGGCATGCCGGGAGTGGGCAAGACGGCGTTCGCTGTGCGTGCCGGGCATGAGCTCGCGTCACGGTTTCCGGACGGGCAGCTCTTCGTCAGTCTCAACGGGCATACCCCGGGCCGGAGTCCGGTGCAGCCTACCGAGGCCCTGGCCTCGCTGCTCGCCGCGACCGGCGTGCCTGCTCAACAGATCCCGGTCGGGGAAGACATCGGAGCCGTCACTGAAGCACGGGCCGCCATGTGGCGTGGCCAGCTCGCCGACCGCAAGGCGTTGCTCATCCTCGACAACGCCGCCAGTTACCGGCAGTTGGAGCCTTTGCTTCCTGGTGGCAGTGGGTGCTTGGTGCTGGTGACCAGTCGGCGTCGGCTGGCGGCGGCCGAGGAAGTGGTGTTGCCGGTCAAAGCGTTGCCGTCGGAGCATGCCATTGATCTCTTCACACGGCTCAGTGGGCGGCCTGCGGAAGATCTGGACACCGTGGCCCTGGCCGAGTTGGTGCGGTTGTGCGGGTACCTGCCGCTGGGGTTGTCTCTTCTGGCCGCCCGACTTCGACATCATCCGACGTGGTCGGTGGAGGATCTGCGGCGCCGACTGATCGAGGCCCGTGACCGGTCGCGGGAGATGCAGGCGGGGGACCGGGCAGTGGCGGCGGCGTTCGACCTGTCCTACCGGGACCTTCCTCCGGAACGGCAGCGGTTCTTCCGGCGGCTCGGTTTCTACCCAGGTACGGATATTGACGCGTATGTCGGCGCTGCGCTTGACTCGATCTCGGTAGCGCAGGCGCGCCAACACCTCGATGCGCTCTACGACGACCACCTGATCGACGAGAACCCGGGCAACCGCTACCGGCTCCACGATCTGCTGCGTGACTACGCCCGCGGTCTGGCCGAAGAGGGGGACAGCATGCAGCGGGCAGAGACCGTCGAGCGCGTTTGCGGCTACTACCTGGCCGCACTGGCCAGTGCCAACGGACACTTGGCGCGAGGCAGCGCAGTCTCACCCGATCACGCGCCGCCCGGACCCGGCGGCACACCGAGCGTGCAGGTCCCGGTGCTGGAGACCCGCAGCACGGCTCTGCAGTGGCTCGACGGCGAGCGGCCCAACGTACTCGCGTGCATCGAGCAGGCGAATGACCTGTCCCTGCATTCCAAGGTCGTGGAGCTGGCCGCGGCCATGGCGCCGTTCCTGCGGCAGGCGGGACCATGGGACCAGGCCGTCGATCTGCATCGCACCGCGGTGGAGGCCGCCCGTCGCCTCGGGGACCAGCAGGCCACAGCCGACGCCCTGGCCGAGCTGGGAGTCGTACGCCGCTTCATGGCCAACTACCCACACGCGGCCGACGCATTGAACGAAGCGGTGGAGCTGTACACGGCAGTCGATGACCGGAGAGGCAAGGCCGCTGCTCTGAACCAGGCGGGCATCGTCTGGTATCTGACCGCGGACAACGGGGACGCGGCGCGGGCCCAGAGTGAGGCTCTGGAGATCTACCGAGAGCTCGGAGACCGTCTCGGGCAGGCCAACGCACTCGCGGATCTGGGGATGGTCCGCCGCCAGACCAGCAGGTTCGACGCAGCGGTGGAGGCCCAGTCCGAAGCACTCGCCATCTACCGGGAGTTGGGGGACGGCTACGGGGAGGCGAATTCCCTGCGTGACCTGGGCGTCGTGCACGGCCTCATGGGTGATTACGCCCAAGCCGCGCAGCACCAACGCGATGCGTACGCCATCTATCGCGACCTCGATGACCGGGTGCACCAGGCCTACGCGCTCACCGAGTTGGGAGTGGTTCAGCGTCTCACCGGAGACTTCGAGGGTTCGCGTGAGGGCCTCTCCCTGGCGCTGGAGCACTACACCGAGCTGGGTGACCGCTTCGGCCAGGCCAACAGCATCCGGCACCTGGGAGCGCTCGACCGCCTGAAGGGAAACCTTCCGCGAGCCGTCGAGCAACTGGACGAGGCGCTGGAGGTATACCGCGCACTCGGGAGCCGAGGCGGGGAGGCGGCAGCTCTGGGCGAACTTGGAGCGGCACGTGGCAGTGCCGGCGAGGTGGAGGTCGGCATCGAAGCTTTCGAGAACAGCTTGAGCATCTACCGCGAACTCGGCGACCGTTGCGGCGAAGCGGAAGTCCTGAACCACTGGGGAGACCTGCTCCGCTCGACCGGCCGGCAAGACGAAGGGCGCACGCAATTCGAAGCCGCCCTTCACCTGGCACGCGATATCCGCAGCCCTCTGGAGGAGGCACGGGCCCTGGACGGGCTCGGCCGCTGTGGTCAAGCCATCGATGGCCCAAGCCGTGCCGAGCCGATTCTGCGCGAGGCGCTGGCCATCTATCGCCGTATCGGGGCTGAACCTGCGGCAGCGGAGATCGAGCGCC
Source organism: Streptomyces monticola (assembly GCF_042665355.1). Classification (NCBI taxonomy): domain Bacteria; kingdom Bacillati; phylum Actinomycetota; class Actinomycetes; order Kitasatosporales; family Streptomycetaceae; genus Streptomyces; species Streptomyces monticola. The sequence continues at coordinate 717,747 of NZ_JBHTCF010000001.1, forward strand.
TCCTGACGGCGCAGCCCGGCTGACCTCGTCCTCCGGGGAGGAGCGGGAGGAAGCAGAAGAAGACGGTCGGCGTTCTGGATCTCGGGTAGGTGCGGGTGCCGCGTGGCTCAAGTCTTTATGCCGCCGCTGAGGTACGGCTGCTACGTTGCGGGCTGATCTGTCGCTTCAACCACCGTCGCACGGCCGGGCTCAGGGTCCGGCACGTACTTCATGAGGAGAGTTGAATGTCGTCTCAGACACCAGGGCCCGCCCAGCGCGCAGCGGTCGACTTCTTGCCCCGGGCCACAGCGCAGGGGGAGGCGTCGGTGGTCCTCGACCGCGTCGCCGCCCGCGTACAGGCCCGGCTGGCTGCGGAAGGCGCGCAGCTCAACCCGTCCGACAGTCCGCACCCGGCGTCGCTGACGTGGCCGTGGCCCATCTGATCACCGCCGCTTGATGACACCCATCAACCCCCCGTTCCGGGCCTTCATCCTCAAGGTCGCCAACCGCTGCAACATCGACTGCGACTACTGCTACGTCTTCAACTCCGAGGACCAGTCGTGGCGGAAGCTGCCCACCAGGATGAGCGTGGAGGTGGCCCGTACGGCGGCGCGGCGTATCGCGGAGCACGCCGCTGTCCATGGACTGAAGTCCGTTGATGTGATCCTGCACGGCGGTGAACCACTGCTCGCCGGCCCGCGCCACTTGGGGGAGCTGCTCGGTGTTGTCCGGGACGAGATCCCGGACGACACCGAGCTCCGCTTCGAGCTCCAGACCAACGGGACCCTGCTCTCCGAGGCCTGGCTGGACCTCTTCGAAGAACACAAGGTCGCGGTCGGCGTCAGCCTCGACGGCCCACCTGAAGCCAACGACCGCCACCGTCTGACCCAGGCCGCCCGCTCCAGCGCGCGCTCCGCAGTCCGCGGCATCGAACTCCTGCGAACCCGCCCGCACCTGTTCGCCGGCCTGCTCGCCGTGGTGGATCTGGCCAACGACCCGGTCGAAGTCCACGACTATCTGGCGTCGTTCGCGCCCCCGACCATCGACTTCAACCTGCCACACGGCACTCACGACACCCCGCCTCCGCGCAGCGACCCCTCGGTGCCCGAGTACGGCCTGTGGATGTCCCGCCTCTACGACGCGTGGCTGGCCCGCCCCGAGTGGCAGCACAGCATCCGCATCCTCGAGGACATCGTGGCCCTCAGCTCCGGCGTGCGTGGAGCAGTCGAGACGGTCGGACTGGCACCTTCGGCCAGCGTTGTCATCGAATCGGATGGCACAGTCGAAGGTCTCGACACCCTGCGGTCGGTGGAGGAGGGAGCCTCCTGGCTGGGCGTCGACGTCACCCACGAGTCCTTTGACGACGTACTGCGCCACCCCAAACTCCAGTACCGCCGGCAGGGCAAGGCCGCGCTCGCCGAGGAGTGCCAGGGATGTGAACTGGTCGAGGTCTGCGGCGGGGGCTATCTGCCGCACCGCTTCAGCACCACTCGCGGGTATCGCAATCCTTCGGTGTACTGCGAGGACCTGGCCCACCTGATCCGATATGTCCAGGCCTCGATGGGGCAGCACGGCTGGAGTGTCGGAACACCGGCATGACGGGGTTGGACCTGACGCCGGTTCGGCGAGCCCCGCCAGACCAGGCGTCAGCACCACGAAGGACACACGTGAAGAACAATAGCCAGAGCAACAACAGGAGACGTCGATGACCGTGACCATCCGTCCCGTCGACAAGCGGGACATCGTGGCCGTGGCCGAACTCATCGAGGAGATCGAGCGGTTCTACGGGACCACTGAGATCCAGCCCTTCGAGGAGCGGCAGACTCAGGTCGAAGAGGCCCTCTTCGGCTCTCCGCCCCTCGCATCGGCGCTGGTCGTCGAAGATGACGCCTCCGGGGAGCTCGTCGGTCTCGCCGCGTACTCGTTCCTGTGGCCGAGCGCCGGATCGACCCACTCCATGTTCCTCAAGGAGCTCTACGTCCGCGACACTCTCCGCCGCCAAGGTGTCGGCGGCCGCCTCATGCGCGAACTGCGGGCCATCGCCCAAGCCCGCCCCGGCTGCAGCCGACTGGAATGGATGACAGACCGGACCAACCCCGATGCCCGGGCCTTCTACCGGTCTCTGGGGTTCGAGGAGTACGACGGAAAGATCGTCTACCGGACGCCGATCGGAAACTCGTAACGGGTGCACGCGATCCCGCATGTGGAGCGGTCGGCCTGAAGGGGCGGTGCTGGGTTCCGCTGATGACGAGCGGACAGGTCCTACGGACCTGCGCGGGGCCCAGCCTCTGGCCGGTAACGCATTGCATTCGATAATGCGTACGTGTGAGGGTGTCGGCATGGTTGAGCACGGGGGTGACATCTCGAGGCCAGTGCGGCCGTCGAGACTTGCTGACCTGCTGGACACGTCCGGGCCGACAGGTGCGGAAGGGCCGGGGGCGGAACCCGCAAGGGGGCGAATCGGCCAGGCCTCATCTCCGGGGGAGGTGTCGCAGCCGTCGCCCGCCGGTGGCCTCAGTGACTTCGAGCCATCGGCAGCCCACGCCACCCCGGCTCAGGGCGCAGCCCGTGACACCACTGTCGACGCGCAGGCGGCTCGTGCGCGCCGGGAGTTCGCCGCTCTGCTCGGTGAGTTCCGGCGCCGCCCGGTTCTGGTGCCGTTGACCTCCGGGGCGGATGAGGACGTGGCTGAGGCGGGGCTGTGGACGGCCGACACGGGCGGGGTGAGGTGGATTCTCGCCTTCTCGGATGAGTCGGCGTTGGCGCGATTTGCTCTTGCACGGGGTGCGGGTTCTGTGGAGTGGACGTACCAGCAGGTGCTGGGTGCTCGTCTGCTGGATGTCGCGGTGCCCGCTGTGGCCGCGGAGGGGATGCCGTGCGGGGTGGCGCTGGATGCGGCCGACGGCGCGGAGGGCGTGCTGTTCCCGCCCCTGGAGGGCATCGTGCCGGATGCGGTGGCGGTGGACCTGAACGACGACGTCGGCGGCGGCGTACCGCAGCAGAGGTGATCATTTTCGGGGGAGTGTGCGGGGATGGACTGGAAGGAACTGGCCGCCGACGGTCTTGGTGACATCGAGCGGGGCATCAACGCTGCGCTGGACGAGCTCAAGGAGCTCGGCATGGTCGGCGAGGCGGGCGCCGGGCGCGGCTTTGAGGAAGTATCCCTGACTGGTGTGCAGTTGGGGCATGCCGGGCTGGCGGAGGCGTTCGGGTCGTTCTGTGAGCGCTGGGAGTGGGGCGTGCGGACGCTGATCGCGGAGGGCAACCGCTTCGCGCAGGGCGTCGGCTTGAACGTCGGCACGTATCACGAGACCGAGCAGTACGTCGAAGGCACCTTCAAGATCGGTGCGAACTCGCTGTTCGGGAACCCTTATGCGACGGAGGAAGAGGTGACGTCCAAGAGCTGGGATCAGCTCAAGGACAACCACGCCTTCGCGAGTGCCGATACTCCCGCGGACGTCCTCAAGGCCAAGGAGAACATGATCCAGGGCTGGCAGGACGCCGGCCGGGACGCGGCGACGTCCCCGCTGACCGATCCGCTGACGGGCGCGGCCCGCGACGCCTCGGGAATGACCGATGAGCAGTACGAGGCGGGCCTGGACGAGGCGTTCGGGCCGTCGCCGCAGGAGCGGGCCGAGGCCGCCGAACGTCAGGCGCTGCGGGACGGGGGCGACAGCTGATGGTCAGCTTCGGGGATGTCGGCGACGCGTTCAAGAACGCGGGCAACGCCGGACTCGACAAGCTCGGCGATGTCGTCGACTCCGGCAAGGAGAAGCTCGGCGAGGGCGTCAACTGGGCCACCGACAAGGCCGGCGGGGCGCTGGACGCGGTCGGTGCCGAGGGCGTCGCGGACGACGTAGAGGGTTGGGGCGACAAAGCGGCGTCGGAGTTGGGCGCCAAGGTGGGGGAGCAGCAGCTCGGCCAGACCGATGACCCCAAGCTCCTTGTACATGGCAGTGCGGCCGAGATCCGGGCGAGCGCCCTGCACCTGGGGGACTTCTACAAGGCGTTCGACCGGGTCGGCGACGGCATGCGGCGCCTGGATTCCTCCCGCTGGCGCGGCGAGGCCGCCGAGGCGTTCCGCAGGACCTTCGAGATGCACCCCACCAAGTGGCTGCACGCCGCGGACGCCTGCGGCAAGGCGGCCACGGCCCTGGAGCGGTATGCCGAGACGGTGGAGTGGGCACAGCAGCAGGCCGCGGACGCGATCGCGCTGTACAAGCGGGGCCAGGAGACCTCGCAGCAGGCGGTCGCCGCGTACAACAAGCGCGTTGACACCTACAACGCGGCCGTCCAGGCGGACCAGGACCCCGGCCCGCGCCCGGAGCCCTTCTCCGACCCGGGCGAGGCCGACCTCAAGCAGGCCGCCGACCTGCTGGCCGAAGCGCGCCGCCAGCGCGATGACATGGGCAGGGTCGCGGCCGACGAGGTGAAGGCGGCGCTGGAGCACGCGCCGACCGAGCCGGCGCCGTTGGACAAGCTGGCCGCGAACACCGTTGACCTCGCCCAGAGCGCGGGCACGGAGCTCACGCATGTGGCGGGCGGTGTGATCAAGGGTGGGGCGGGTCTGGTCAACTTCGGCCGGGGCCTGTTGCCGATGGACCCGTACAACCTGACGCATCCCGTCGCGTACATGCAGAACGCCAGCATGACCCTGTCCGGCCTCGTGTCGAGCGTGGCCCAGCCGCAGCGGACGGCGAAGAACGCCCTCGACGCGTTCAACTCGGACCGCTCGGAGTTCATCGGGCGGCTACTGCCCGAGCTGGCCAGTACCAAGGGGGCGGGGTTCGGGCGGGCCGGGTTCCGGACCGCGGGGAAGAACGGGCTGGAGGGGGCGGCTGAGACCGGTGCCAAGCCAAGCGCGCGCGACGGAGTCTCCCGAAACCCCGCCGAGCCGTCGAGGCAGCCCGAGGCCGTCGAATCCAGGCACACGGACCCGATCGACCTGGCCACCGGCAAGATGTACCTGCCGCAGACCGACGTCACTCTGCCCGGCGTTCTGCCACTGATTTTCAAGCGACGGGTGGAATCCGGCTACCACCTGGGCCACTGGTTCGGCCCGTCCTGGTCCAGCACCGTCGACCAACGCCTGGAAGTCGACTCCGAAGGCATCATCTTCATTCATGACGACGGCCTGCTCCTCGCGTATCCTCACCCCGCCCCCGGAGTGCCGGTCCTGCCCAGCCACGGCCCCCGCTGGCCCCTCGACCGGGCGTCCGACGGCGCCGGCTACACGATCACCGATCCCGTGGCAGGCCGGGTCTGGCACTTCACCGACCGCAACGAGCACCTGTCGGTCCTGGAGCAGATCGACGACCGTAACGGCAACTGGATCACCTTCTCGTACGACGCTGAGGGTGCACCAACGGAGATCGCGCACTGTGCCGGATACCGAGTAAGGGTCACCACCGATGGGGAACGAGTCACCGCCCTGCATCTAGCTGGGGCGGGAATGGGCGGAACGGATCAGGAACTGATCCGCTATGGCTACACCGAGGGCAATCTCACAGAGGTCACAGGCTCCTCCGGCCTCCCGCTGCGCTTCGCCTACGACGACGCCGGCCGCGTCACCTCGTGGACGGACACCAACGAACGCAGCTACACCTACGAGTACGACGCCCAGGACCGCTGCATCGCCGAGGGCGGCACCGAGGGCCACATGGCCCTGCGCCTCGACTACGACAGCAGCGACCCCGCCACCGGACTGCGGGTCACCCGCGCGGTCACTGGCGGAGGCCACGAACGCCGCTACGTGATCAACGACATCCACCAAGTGGTCGCGGAGATCGACCCGCTGGGCGCAGTGAACCGGTACGAACGCGACCGCCACAATCGATTGCTGTGCCACACCGACCCTCTCGGTCACACCACGACATTCCGGTACGACGAGGCAGGCAACCTCACCACAGTCATCCGTCCGGACGGCCGTGAGACGCGCGCCGAATACAACGAACTCGGCCTGCCGGTAAAGGTTGTGAACCCGGACGGCACTGTCTGGCGCCAGGAGTACGACGCTCGTGGCAACCGAACGGCAACAACTGCGTCATTGGGCAGGACCACCCACTTTGCCTACGACGAGGCTGGCCGTCTCACAGCAGTGACGAACGCTCTCGGCGTGATGTCCACTGTCCGCTGCGATGCTGCCGGTCTCCCCGTGGAGATCACGGGCCCGCAGGGGGTGGCGACCCGCTACAGGCGTGACGCATTCGGCCGGCCGGTCGCGGTGACGGATGCGCTGGGTGCAACCACGCTGCTCGAGTGGACGGTTGAAGGCAAGCTCGCCCGCCGTACGGCTCCCGATGGCTCGACCGAGTCCTGGGTGTACGACGGCGAAGGCAATTGCACGGCGCACACGGACGCTATGGGCGTGACGACGTCCTACGAATACACGCACTTCGATCTTCTGAAGGCCCGCACAGAGCCGAACGGAGTGCGCTACGAATTCGACTACGACTCGGAACTCCACCTCACGCAGGTCACCAACCCCCAGGGCCTGACGTGGAGGTATGACTATGACCCGGCCGGTCGCCTGATAGCGGAGACCGATTTTGACGATCGGGCGCTGGCGTATACCTACGACAGTGCGAATCGTCTGACCTCGCGTACGAATGGTCTCGGCGAGAGAATCACCTACGAGCGCAACGCACTCGGCCAGTTGGCGAGTAAGAACGTCGAGGGGCGGGTCACGACCTTCGAATACGACCTCACGGACCAGCTCGCTCAGGCGACGGGACCCAACGTTTCGCTGACTTTGCTGCGTGACAGCCTAGGGCGCCTCAAGTACGAGACTGTCAACGGTCGTAGGATCTCGTTCAGCTACGACGCCTTGGGTCGTCGCACAAGCCGCACCACACCAACAGGAGCGACGAGTAGCTGGACATATGACGCGATGGGAAATCGTGCCGCGCTCGTGGCATCCGGCCGCACCATCGCGTTTGAGCACGATGCGGTCGGCCGTGAACTGACCCGTCGCATCGGCGATACGGCTCCCGTTTCCTTCACGAACACTTTTGATCCTCTGGGGCGTCTCGCCGCCCAATCAGTGACAGGAGCGGATGGCGGGTCGATCCAGCGCCGCGCGTACCAGTACCGCAGCGATGGCAAACTCATCGGTATCGACGACCAGCTCAACGGAGCCCGCCATTTCGGCCTGGACACGGCGGGTCGTATCACGGCAGTGCACGCGGTGGGGTGGACGGAGTCGTATGCCTACGACACCGCCGGAAACCAGACAAGTGCCTCGTGGCCCGACACGCACCCAGGCCACGAGGCTTCAGGACTGCGCACGTACAACGGGACCCGTATCAAGACCGCAGGAGGCATTCGATACGAACACGATGCCCAAGGTCGCGTCGTCCTACGTCAGAAGACCCGACTGTCCCGCAAACCGGACACCTGGCGATATGCCTGGGACGCGGAGGACCGACTGACGTCGGTGGTCACCCCCGACGGCACGACATGGCGGTACCTATACGACCCACTCGGGCGACGCACGGCGAAACAGCGCCTAGCATCGGACGGTTCTGGAGAAGTAGTAGAGCAGGTCGACTTCACATGGGATGGCTCGACGCTGTGTGAGCAGACCAGCCGCACCTCCGTAGCCTCCCCATCAGCTGTCATCCTCACCTGGGATCACCAAGGCCAGCGTCCCATCGCTCAAACGGAACGCATACTCGCCGGCGAAGAGCCACAACAGGAAATCGACAGCCGATTCTTCGCGATCATCACAGACCTGGTCGGTGCCCCCACCGAACTCCTCAATGAGCAGGGGGACATCACATGGCGTACGCGAAGTACAGTGTGGGGAACAACAGCCTGGAACCATCGCAGTGCAACGGCCTATACGCCACTGCGCTTTCCCGGGCAGTATTTCGACGCGGAGACGGGCCTTCACTACAACTACTTCCGAACTTACGATCCGGAAACCGCCCGCTACCTAACGTCTGACGCTCTTGGGTTGGCCCCGGCTCCCAACCCCAACACTTACGTCCAGAATCCCCACACCCAGGCCGACCCCCTAGGGTTGGCCCCTGACTACTCGGAAGAGAAGCGTGGACCGTTCGACTTTCGAGAACCCAACCCTGCGCACCCCCCGAACAGCTCAGTCCTTGACGCGATGAGGCAAGCTCCTGTCGGCGGAAACATCGACTGCTCGGAGATCGCCGAGTACATCATGCGCAGATCCGACGGTGACGGGAAGATAATCAATTTCACAACGCATTCGGGCGAGGATGTTCGCATCCCCTCGGAAGGTGGAAGGGTTGTGACGGATTACAGGTACCACGACGTCTATACGGATGGGCGGTACGTCTATGATCCGGAGATGTCGCAGAACCCGATTCCTCTTGGTGACTACAAGAGGGCACTGCGTCATCTCAACCAGGGGGAAAAGGTAGTAATTGGGGATGGCGGGTATGACGGTCCGCTGTTCTAAGTTCCGTGATGGCTCTGGAGGCCTGCTTCGTGTCTGCTCGTAGTAATCGCATCCGGCAGATCCTCGGAGAATTTGGCGAACTCGGCTGGTATAAGTCCACGCCGTCGGAGCACCCGATGTACGGATACCCGCAGGTTCCCTATATTTCCTGGCGCTACAAGGATCCCGATGAAGGTCTGGGTGTCATGATCCAGCGTGTCTTCGATGAGGTGCCGACGGATGTCTCGTGGTCCTTTGATGCGTCGAGCAGGAATTGGCTGTTGGCGCCCAGCAGGCTACTGGACGAGGCTTCAAAACTGGGCAGGAGGGGATTCTCCGAGGCCTTGGTGCAGATCATGGAGGCGGACCCTGAGTTCTGCATTAGTGCCAACTCTGATCTCGACCGGATGCTCAATGCGTTGGAAGACAAGGCTCAGGGGATGAGCTCTGAAGTGTGAAACGCGAAAAGGGAGTTGGGGTTCTCTCGTTTCTGGGGGGATAGTCCTGGTAGGGAATCCCGTTTACGTTCACTGCGGGCAGGGATGGGGTGCTTCGGTACCAGGAGAAGGGCTGGGCTTGAAGGATGTCACCTAGCCTACGGAACTGTATTTGAGTGACTTCTTGACCGATCGCGACACCAAATGTGCGTGGAGCTCGATCGAGGCTGTCAGCGAGTAGCCTTTCCCCAGCCCGGCAGGCGCGGCACTTGAAGAACAGAAGGAACTGGTTGAACTTCATCAACCCGGTCTGGTGGTTCCACTTTGTAACGGCATCCAAGGGTAGGCCGAAAAGGGCAGATCAGTATCGCTGAGCCACTTACCGCGACACGTGTGCAGCTGGATCAGATGCAGCACCAGCAGTCGCTATCTCAGCTTCCGCCAACGTAGGACCGTTTGAGCGGGGGACGCCGCGCCGTTGTCGACTCCAGCCCCTTCGAAGGAGAGTGGGACCGTGCCTCTGGGGCGGAGTAGCTCTACCTCAAGGCGCGAAGCGGTGCTTGCTTCACTTTAAGTCGTGCGGGTTGCATAGGGGTGGCAGGATCGAGAAGCCGGTGGTTCGCAGCTCTGTCTTGGTGAATCATCGGCCTTCGACTCTTTCAGATTACCCTTCCAGGGCCACCAACCCTGTCTGCACCAACGGATTCCCTCGCCGCCGTGAGACGAAGATGCCTCGCCCCGGTGGCATCGGTCGCGGCCTTACGTTGCCGAGGATGTCGCCCTCGTTGGGGTCGCCGGAGAGCACGACTCCCTGTGCTCCGAGTTCCTTGATGCGTTGCATGAAGGGTTCGTAGGCGGAGCGGCCGGCGCCGGCTGTGTTGCGGGCGATGATGAAGCGGACTCCTACGTCGCGGGCGAAGGGGAGGAGTTCGGTGAGGGGGGCCAGGGGGTTGCCGGTGGAGTTGGAGACGAGGTCGTAGTCGTCGATGACGACGTACACCGTGGGGCCTTGCCACCAGCTGCGGTCGCGGAGTTCTTGGGCGGTGACGTCGGGGGAGGGGGTGCGGCGTTTCATGAGGCCGGCCAGGGCCTCCATGTGGTGGTCCATGGCGTTGGACATGGGGATGTACTCGGCCAGGTGGGTGCGCGGCGTGGCGTCGAGCAGTGAGCGGCGGTTGTCGACGACGAACAGTTTGCAGGTGTCGCCGTCGTAGCGGTCGGTGAGTTGTTTGATGAGCAGGTGGAGCAGGTTGGACTTGCCGGATTCGCTTTCGCCGAAGACGAGGAAGAACGGGTCCTGTTCGAGGTTGAGGAAGACCGGTTCGAGGTTGTTCTCGTCGAGGGCGAAGGCGATGCCGCGCTCGGGTTCCGTGCGGCCCGCGGGGAGTTGGGCGAGGGGGAGTTCGCGGGGGAGCAGGCGGACGGCCGGGGCCGCGGGTGCTGTCCAGTGCTGGGCGATTGCCTTGGCCATGGCGGCCGTGGCCTCGGACAGGTCGGTGTCGGTGTGGGTGCCGTCGATGCGCGGTATTGCTGCCATGAAGTGCAGGGATTCCGGGCTGATGCCGCGGCCGGGGACGCCGGTGGGGACGTTGGCGGCCTGCTTGCGGTCGAGTTCGGAGTCCATGGTGTCGCCGAGGCGGAGCTCCAGGCGGTTCATGAGGAGGTCCTTGAGGTTGGCGCGGACCTCCATGGCGCGTGAGGCGGTGAGGACGAGATGGATGCCGTAGCCGAGGCCGCGGGCCGCGATTTCGAGGACAGCGGACTCCAAGGCCTCGTATTCCGTGCGGAAGTTGCCCCAGCCGTCGATCAGGAGGAAGACGTCGCCCCAGGGCTGGTCGGTGACGGAGATGTCGCCTCGGGCGCGCATGCGGCGGTAGGTGGCGATGGAGTCGATGCCGGCGCTGCGGAAGTACTCCTCGCGGCGGGTGAGGATGCCGTACACCTCGGCGACCGTGCGGCGTACGCGTTCGGGGTCGAGGCGGGAGGCGACGCCGCCGACGTGCGGCAGGTCGGAGATTGAGGCCATGCCTCCGCCGCCGAAGTCCAGGCCGTAGAACTGGACTTCCTGTGGGGTGTGGGTGAGGGCGAAGGCGGAGGCGAGGGTGCGCAGGAGCGTCGACTTGCCGGATTGTGGGCCGCCGATGATCTGCATATGGCCGGCGGCGCCGGAGAAGTCGCGGTAGAGGGTGTCGCGGCGTTGCTCGAAGGGCTTGTCGAGTACGCCGAGGGGGACGATCAGGCGGCCTGCGCCGTCGTAGCCGGGCTGGGTCAGGCCGCGTCCTTGGACGGTGGCGAGGCCGGGTAGCAGGGCGTCCAGGGGCGGTGGATTGTCCAGTGGTGGCAGCCATACCTGGTGGGCGGCAGGGCCCTGTCCGTCGAGCTGGCGGACGATGACGTCGAGCACGGTGTCGGTCAGCGCGTCACCCTCGGCTGGGGTGCGGGGGTCCGGGACGAGGGTGCGGGGATCGGGCTGTGCGTACTGCACCGGTACGGGGGCGGCAGTGAAGGGCACGGGGCGGCGGTCGACGGGGAGTTGTCCGTCCGGTGTCACCGAGCGGTCGGAGGCGGGGCGGTGCGGGCCGGAGACGTAGGCGGCCTTGAAGCGGGCCGTTTCGTCGGTGCCGTACTTGAGGTAGCCCGAGCCGGGGACGTTCGGCAGGTGGTAGGCGTCCGGGACGCCGAGCGCGGCGCGTGACTCGGCCTCGGAGAAGGTGCGCAGACCGACGCGGTAGGAGAGGTAGGTCTCCAGGCCGCGCAGCCGGCCCTCCTCCAGGCGTTGCGAGGCGAGCAGCAGATGGACGCCCAGGGAGCGGCCGATACGGCCGATCTGGACGAACATTTCGATGAACTCGGGCTTGGCCGTGAGGAGTTCGCTGAACTCGTCGATGACGATGACCAGGGACGGGATGGGGTCCAGGGCGTGACCGGCGGCGCGGGCCTTCTCGTAGTCCGTGATGTTGGCGAAGTTGCCGCTCTGGCGCAGCAGTTCCTGGCGGCGGTTGAGTTCGCCGCGGATGGAATCGCCCATGCGGTCGACGAGGGTGAGGTCGTCGGCGAGGTTGGTGATGACCGCGGCGACATGCGGCAGGTCGGCCATGCCGGCGAAGGTGGCGCCGCCCTTGAAGTCCGCGAGGACGAAGTTGAGGGTCTGGGAGGAGTGGGTCACAGCGAGGCCGAGGACGAGGGTGCGCAGCAGTTCCGACTTGCCGGAGCCGGTGGCGCCCACGCACAGGCCGTGCGGGCCCATGCCTTCTTGGGCTGCTTCCTTGAGGTCCAGCATGACGGGGGTGCCGTCCTCGCCGACGCCGATGGGCACGCGAAGGCGGTCGGTGCGTGAGCGGGGCCGCCAGGTGCGGCTGACGTCTACGGACTCGGCGTCGTCCAGGTTCAGCAGGTCGGTGAAGTCGAGGTTGGCGAGCAGGGGTTCGTCGGAGTCGCTGCCCGAGGCCATGTAGAGGGGGGCGAGTTGAAGGGCGAGCGCTTCGGCCGCCTCGTGGCTGAGGCGGTCCGGTGTGCCCTCGTAGACCAGGCCGTTGCCGGATTCCAGGCGCAGCAGGTTGGGGTGTACGTCGACGGAGAGGCCGCCGCGGGTGCCGCTGGGCCTGCCGGGCAGGATCTCGATGACGGTGACGCCCTGGAGCCCTTCGGCCGCGGCGAGGGCGGACATGGGGGACAGGGCCTCGCCGTCGAGGATGACGACGAGGTGCGGCTGATCGAGGAGGGGCTGGCCGCCGGGCTGGAAGCGGGGGCGGCCTTCGAGCCGGTCGGCGAGGAGGTTTTCGAGCTCGGCCGTGGTGGAGGTGATGAGGCGGCTGCGGCCGGCACCGTCGGTGTCCTTGCCCTGGACGTGGGGCAGCCACTTCGTCCATTCCCAGCGGTCCGCGGTGTCGCGGGCGGCGGTGATGCCTACGACCAGGTCCTCGGGGGAGTGCAGGGAGACCAGGGAGGCGACCAGCGCGCGGGCCGAGGCTCGCACGGACATCTCGTCGCCGCTGATGGTCACGTGGTAGAAGGCGCGCAGCGAGACCGCCAGGGGCAGGCCGTCCATGGTGCTGTGCGCGCTGAGGAATTGGCGCATGGCGCCGGCAGTGAGGGGTTCGAGCTCATCGACGGGCGCGGTCTCGGGCGCCACCAGCGGGGTGGCGAGCTGCTGGCTGCCCAGGCCGATCCGTACCTGCCCGAAGTCGTCGTCACTGATCCGGCGCTCCCAGGTGCGGCTGCCCTCGGCGACCAGGGCCCACAGCTGCTCGGGGGCGGGATGCAGATAGAACTGGGCATCGCGCTGCAGCCGCGCCGTCTTCGTGACCGAACGCCTCGTTTTTGCCAGGTACTTTAGGTAGTCGCGCCGCATATCGGCGAGCTGGCCCTGGGTGCCCCGGCGATAACGCACCAGCATCGCAATGCCCATACCGAGCGTGGCGGCAATCATGACCACGCCCATGACCTTCATGATCGGGTTCGGGGTCATGAAGAAGAAGACGACGGAACCACCCATGCCCAGCATCGGAAGCAGCTGCATGAGCGCGCCCTCCTGCTGTCCTCGCGGCAGTTCGGGCGGGGGTTGCAACTGCACCGGGCCTGCGGGCACTTCGGGCGGCAGGGCGCGCGGCGGTCGCTTGACGACGATCTGGCTCAAAGCTCACCCATCCCCTCGGTGGCTGGAAATAGCCCCTCGCACCCCCGTGGCACCGGCTCCAACCGCTGGGGATCCTACTGGCGGACACCGACACCGTGAGCGGTAGGGTGACGCGACGCGTGTACGCACCCGCGAACTATCAATAAAAATCAGGGCCATTCGCGGTCAATGGGGATAAGGGCGAGCCCAGGCCCCGGCGAGAGCGTGGAGGGGGAGCAGCAGGTGAGTTCGACGGTTCAAGCGGCAGGCGGCGGAATGTCCGCCCCTCGGGAACCGGCGGGCCGTGGCGCCGGTTTCCGCCGCATCATCGTGGCGGCGCCGGACAGCCGTATCGATGTCGCCTTGCCCGATGACATTCCGCTCGCGTACCTCTATCCGGAAATCCTCCGTCTTTCCGGGCAGAGTCCGGCCCCGGGTGCACCGGTCGGTTACCACCTGGTGCGCCGGGACGGCACTGTGCTCGACGAGGCGCGGTCGCTGACCGCCCAGCGCATCGTCGACGGCGAGGTTCTCTCCCTGCGCCCGTTCTCCGATTCATTGCCGCCCGCTGTCTTCGACGATGTCAGCCATGCCACCGCCAGCGCCGTCACCCGCGACCGCACCCTGTGGAGCGATGAGTTGATGCGCGGCGCGGGGCTCTTCGGAGCGTCCGTCCTGCTCGTCCTGCTCGCCTTTGTGGCCTGGACCTCGGATCTGCGGCACGACATGCACGGTTTGCCGGGCATTCTCACCGCGGTCTCCGGTCTGGTGCTGCTCGCGCTCGCCGCCGTGCGGGCCCGGGTGTACGGAGATCGCGGCGCTTCGCTCGCACTCGGCATCGCTGCGCTGGCGAACCTGGGCGTTGCCGGTACGGGCATGCTCCCGCTGGCGGCCGGGCAAGGCATCGGCAAGCTGCAGTTCCTGCTGGCCTGCGGGGCCGTCCTGGTGGCCTCGGTCGTGCTCGTGATTGTCACGCCGAGCGGCGACGGCCCGTTCGTGGCCTTCGTCTTCGCTTCCGCCATCGGCCTGGTCATGACGTTCGTGGCAATCCTCGCCGACTTCGAGCCGACCGAGACCGCCTCGATCTGCTCCCCGCTCGCCGTGGGCATGCTCGCCTTTCTTCCCGGCCTGTCCACCCGATTCGCCCGCCTGCCCATCGGCTTCGCCCCGCCGCGCTCCGCCGCCACCCTCGACTTCGAGGATGAGATCGAGGAGCCGGTCGACATCGATGCCGAGCGCATCGCCGCCCAGGCACGGCGCGGGCACGAACTCCTGGTCGGCCTGGTCGGCGGCTGTGCCCTGGTCGTGGTCGGGGCGGCCGCCGTGCTCGGGTTCTCGGACGACCTGTGGGCCCAACTCCTCGCATTCGCCACGGGTCTGGCCATGCTGACGCGGGCCCATCTGTTCCGGCACACGGTGCAAGTCGGCTGCGCGCTCGCCGCCGGGCTTGCCTCCCTGGTGCTGCTCGGCCTCGGCCTGAGCCTCAACCCGCCCGTGGACATGGTCCTGAAGGCACTGCGGGGCGACAGCACGGCACTCGATATTCGCCTCGTGTGGCTGTCGGTGGCGGTCGCCGCCGTCGCCACGATGATCGCGGCGATCTCGCTGGTCGTGCCGCGCAAGGGCGTCACGCCGTTCTGGGGACGCTTCCTGGAGATCGGGGAGAGCTTCGTGCTGTTGACGCTGCTGCCGTTGTGTCTCGCGGTGTTCGACGCGTACCACCGAATGCGCTCGCTGTCCTCATGAGGCGGGGCGCGCAGTAGACGCGGTGAGCGCCCTCCGCGACGATCAAAACAGCAACACGGCCTCGGCAACTCGCTTCAACCGACGGCCCGATGGGGGAAAGAGGCACCGGAAAGATGGCATCACGGCGGGATGAGCTCAACGCCTACACCTTCGCGCGGCGGCGGCTGATCGCGCAGTTCCTTCAGCCCAGTGCCAGCGGTACGGAGGAAGCCTGGCCGCGCCCGCTGCGCGCGGTGATGCCCGGGCTGATCGTCGCGGTCGTGGTCCTGGCAGCCTTCGGCGCCTGGGGGATGTTCAAGCCCGCCGCGCCACCGAAGTGGGACGTGGCGGGCGAGCACATCATCATCTCCAGCAAGTCGACCACCCGCTACGTGGTCCTCAAGACCGACGGCAAGGTCCAGCTCCACCCCGTCCTCAACATGTCATCCGCGAAGCTCCTGCTCACCCCCGACAAGGGCAAGATCATCAACGTCGACGAGTCGGTGCTCGACAGCGGCAAGGTTCCGCACGGCCCGACCCTCGGCATTCCCTACGCCCCCGACCGGCTGCCCGAGGCCAAGGAGGCCGGGGCGAAGAAGCGCTGGGCGGTCTGCGAACGGCCCGGCGAGGGCGGCCGGGCGATCCAGAAGGCGGCGTTCATCCTCGCCCAGCGCGACCTGCACCGCACCGAGGGCCGCGAGCGCCTCACCGGCGGCGAGCTGTTGTACGTCCAGGGCCCGGACCGCACCCGCTATGTGGTCGACGCCCAGGGCACGGCGTACCCCGTCCAGAACGACGAAGGCCTGCTGCGCCAGGTGGTCGGCGCTGACCGCACACCCCAGCGCGTCTCGTCCGCCTACCTGAGCACACTGCACCGAGGCGACGCCATCTCCTTCCCGAAGCTCCCCGACCGCCCGGGGGGCGATGCCGGGATCCAGGGCAACCTGGAGCCTGCCGCGAACAAGGTCGGCATGATTCTGGAAGCCACCTCGGGGACCAAGATGCAGAAGTACGTGGTCCTGAAGGAACGAGTCGCGCCGATCTCGGACTTCACCGCCAAACTCCTGCTCGCCAGCGAAGATCTGGTCGGCCTCGGGCAGGTAGCGGCACAGCGTGTCAGCCCGGCCGCCTTCACTCCCGGTGCGCCCTTCGGGCAGGACAAGACCTGGCCCTACGCGGAGCCCACCCCGGTCAACTCCGCGAGCACCGACGAGGGCAGCCGGAACACCGTGTGCAACGTGCTGCGCGACGTGGACGAGGACAAGGAGGGCGCCACAACCCTGAGTACCTGGGCAGGCACCGACTTTCCCGCACCCCTGCCCACCGGCTCCAGCAGCGCGTACGTCACTCCGGGATCGGGCCAGCTCTTCCGCCAGTTCAAGGGCTCGACGACCGCTTCGGGCTTCACCTTCCTGGTCACCGACACCGGCCTGCGCTACGCCATGCAGTCCAACGGCGACAGCGCTACGGACGACGCCGGCATCGGCTCCTCCGGATCGGCGAAGCAGCGCAAGGAGCAGCAGGAGGCACGCCTTGCCGAGGCCCAGCAGGCGCAGAACCGGCTCGGCTACGAAAACGTGACCCCGGCCCCCATCCCGGCGGCCTGGTCCGCGTTTCTGCCCACCGGCCCACGCCTGTCGACCGGGGCGGCGCTGCAGCCGCAGGGGGCGTGAGCGATGCGGATGCGTCTTCTGCACAGGCCGGGTTCGCGCGCGGGCACGGTCCCGGTGTCACGGACGCGCTCGGCCGTGACACTCATGCTGGGCGTCCTCGCAGCTCCGCTCCTTGTCCTCTCGACACCGGCCGCCACCCCTGCCGCCGCGGACGAAGCCCCCGACCAATGCACGTTCCCCGACAAGCCCTACGCCGGCCGGCCGTGGTCGCTGCAGCGCGTCCTCCTCGACGAGGCGTGGAAGCAGTCGACCGGGAAGGGCGTACGCGTAGCGGTCATCGATACAGGGGTCGACGTCAAGAATCGTCAGCTCGCGAAGGCCGTGGACGTGAGGAGCGGCCGCAACTTCATGCGGAAGAACCTCAAGGACGAAAACGGCAACAAGATCGAGCGCGGAAAAGAGAACGGAACTTCTGATTCAGTCGGCCACGGTACGAAAGTCGCGGGCATCATCGCGGCCCGCCCGATGAAAGGAACAGGCTTCGTCGGCCTGGCTCCCGAGGCCACGGTCATTCCCATCCAGCAGAACGACGCCGAAGGCCACGGCACGACAGAAACCCTCGCGGCGGCCATCCGCTATGCCGCAGGCCCCGCGCGAGCCGACGTGATCAATATTTCCCAGGACACCGCGAACGCCGTAGAGCCCACCTCCGAACTCAAGCAGGCAGTGAACGAGGCCCTTGCGAAGAAGGTCGTCGTCGTGGCCTCGGCCGGCAATGACGGCCTCGGAGGAAACGTCAAAGATACCTACCCGGCTTCGTACGAGGGGGTCCTGGCCGTCGCCGCGTCCGACCGCAACAACGAACGCGCGGCCTTCTCCCAGTCCAGCGAGTCCGTCGACGTCGCGGCCCCGGGCGTCGACATGATCTCCACAGTTCCCGGTGGTGGCCACTGCTCCGACAACGGCACCAGCTTCTCCGCCCCCTACGTCACCGGCGTGGCCGCGCTCCTCAAGGAGAAGCAACCCACCTGGACCCCGCGGCAGATCAACGCCCAGATCATGCAGACCGCGGAGCGCGCCACCTCCGGCCACGACCGCCTTGTGGGTTGGGGCGTCGTCGACCCGGTACGCGCCCTCGCCGAGGCCGATGAGCCCATCGAGCAGCCGGTCCCCGGCAACGACAGCGCGGAGAAGGCAAAGCCTCCTTCTGCAGTTGCCCTGCCTCTTGGAGAAACAGCCCAAGAGCGGGCATCCCGCCTCGGCGCATATGTGGTAGTCGGCAGTTCCGTTTTGGTGGCGATTATCGCGGGCGGCGCAGTGGCGATCCGCGATGCCCGCCGACGGGCGAAGAGGAAGGCGGGCACATGAGATGGCCGACGCTAATGCAGCTGACAATTCGCCCACATCTGGACGTGCTCGACGGAACGCAACGGAGCCCAGGAGAAGTTGCCGCAGTTGAAACCGCGGGCCGCTGTGAACCGTGTGTTCAGTGAGGCGAGTTGGCCGAGAAACCGGTTCGGACTGTCAGACCCCTTGGTTAGGGTGATAGGCATGTGAACAGCGATGTTCGCGGTAGTGCAGCAGTTTCGCCTGGCGGAAACTTCGCCGGCGGTGCGGACGGGGAAACGGGGAGGACGGACATCGTGGCTGACGCAAGCGGCGGAGGCGGTGACCTCAGGCTCGGAGTGGGCGCGCTGGAGAAGTTCCAGAAGCGTGTGGACGCACTCCTGACGGAACTTGAGGGAGGCGCGGCAGGCAGTACGAAAATGGCCGCCCAGCGCATCGCCCGCAGCTCCCTCAGCGGCGGCAACGCCCCCTTCGCGGAGGCGGACGGCCTGTACGGCCAGTACAACCGCGTCCACGAACAGCTCGTGTCGCTGTCCAAGTCCCTCGGCGAGCAGATCACGATGCTGCGGATCGCTGTGCGGGGGACGGAGGTCGGGTTCGAGAACCTCGAGGAAGAGCATCGGGCTCGGTTCCATGCGATTCAGGCCCGCCTCCTGCAAGAACGGGAAGAGGCGCTGTCGAAGCGCGACACCGGCGCAGACGAGGCGAAAGATTCCAGTTCTGAAGGCGTGTTCGGGGAGAACTGATGAGACCAGACGGAAACCCGCAGCCGGACCCGACGCCCGAGCAGCAGCAAGAGGCGACCTCGGATGCTCTCCGAACGCAGTACGGCGCGGTCAACGCCATGGAGTCGATGGCCACCATGCCGTTGCCCTTCGGCGCCAGCGGCTCAGGCGGCCTCTTCGGCAAGACCAGCTTCGAAGGACGCGAGCTCAACTCGATGCTCGACCTCATCGAGACAGCCAACCCGGAAGACTTGGAACAGGTCGGCAACGCCCTGGGCAAGGCGAGGGACTCGCTCAACGACGCCGCAAGGGAACTGGACGACTACCTGAAGAAGACGGACTGGGAGGGCGAGTCCGGCCGGGAGTTCCAGCGGTACGGGAGCGAACTCACCAAGCACGCTTGGGAAGTTGCCTCCTTCGCGAACGTGGCGTCCACACAGATGGCGGTGGCCAGCACCGGCCTCGCATCCGTACGCAGTTCACGCCCGCCGCGTGACACGCGCATCGTCCGCAAGCGCCCCGATGACTTCACGTCTGTGGAGAAGACGGACGGCAACACCGATTACCAAGAGGCCATGAAGGTCGAGAAAGACCGCCAAGAGGCCATCAACCAGATGAACCGGTTGGCCTCGTTCTACGCGGTCTCCGAGCAGACCCTGGCGTCCCAGAAGCCCCCCTTGCCCCCCAAGCCGGTGAATGCAGCAGTGCCCCAGCCCTCCGGCTCCGCAGGAGCTGCTCCGGTGGCTTCGGGAGCAACCGGAGTGACGGCGGCTGGTTCAACAGGTCACGTAACTCCCGGCGATGGCGGCTCCGGGGAGGCATCCGGAGGACCCTCCCACATGGCAGGCCCTGGCCAGATCGGGACTCCCAATACTTCTCCGCCCGGGACTCCCGGTGCTTCTCCGTCCGGGACGCCCGGTACGTCGGTCCAGATCGACACCGTTACTTCGCCGCCGGCACCAGTTCCCAGCCAGAACCCGGCTCCTCCTCCCACAACCACGGGGCCTGCCGGACCCTCCAACAATCCGCTGCCTCCTCCGGGAAGTGGCCTCGGCACTCCTCTGCCGAACGTCACGCAGCGCCCCACTGGGGCAGGAAACGGTACGTCGAAAACCAATTCACCCAACCCCCGGACCATTGGCCGCCCTGGACAGTCCAGCACGACCCCCACACCAACAGGACGCGCTGGCACGGCCCGCAACACTGCAACGCCCACCGGACG
Organism: Streptomyces monticola; assembly: GCF_042665355.1. Classification (NCBI taxonomy): domain Bacteria; kingdom Bacillati; phylum Actinomycetota; class Actinomycetes; order Kitasatosporales; family Streptomycetaceae; genus Streptomyces; species Streptomyces monticola. Next base: position 737,823 of record NZ_JBHTCF010000001.1, read on the forward strand.
CTCCGGACCTGTTGGTCGGCCCACCGCTCAAAGCGGCAATCCCCCCGTGACGGGACGTGCGACCACGGTCGATCGGCCCGGCGTGACTGGCCGCGGTCCAGCCACGTCGGGAAGGCCGGGCACAGGCCCCACAAACCAGCCCCCCATCACGGGGCGCCCCAGTGCTGCGCAGCCCGCCACGGGGCGCACGAGCTCCGGCACTCCCACAGGGCCTCGCCCGGTTGGCCGTGCCGACGGAATCGTTGGTGGTACGCCGCAGCGCACAACTACAGGCCCGACCAGCGGCGCTTCCCGCGTCCCGCGCGGCAGCGTCATCGGTTCGGAACCCACCGCGCCGAGCCGCGGCTCCGCCCCCAGACCGGGAGGACAAGCAGGGGTGGTCGGGTCACAGCCGGCAGCCGGTGGTCCCCGTCCCACCGGGCGCGGCACACCCGCCGCGAACGGTGTCGTCGGCACTCCGCGCAGTAGCACCACGGGATCCCGGCCCGGCACTGGAGGTTCCACGACAGGCGGTGCAGGCCTGGCCGGTGGGCGCCCGCGACAGCAGCGGCCAGGCGACGAGGAGCAAGACCGCGGCGGAGAGCGTCCGGACTACCTCACGGAAGACGAGGAAACGTGGGAATCCCGGCGGCGGAACACCGCGCCTCCGGTGATCGACTAGGCACGGGGAAGGTCCGGAAGTCAGCATGACCGCAAGCATCAGCAATGCCCGCCAACGGCGTCACTCCTCACGTCCGCTGCGGCGGGGGCTGCTCGCCGTGGGAGCCGCGCTGGGCGCCTGGACCATTGCCCTGTCGGGCACGGCGCCGGCGGCCGCGGCCGATGACGTGCAGTCCAAACAGTGGTATCTGGACCTCCTGTACGCGAAGAAGGTCTGGGAAAAGTCCACTGGCAAGGGCATCAAGGTCGCCGTCATCGACTCCGGCGTGAACCCGAACACCCCCTCGCTCAAGGGGCAGGTCCTCAAGGGTGTGGACGCCACTGTCGAGAAGGGCGGAAACACCAACGACACCAACGGCCAAGGCACCACCACGGCCGAATTGATCGCCGGAACCGGCAAGGGCGGCGGACTCCAAGGGCTCGCCCCCGGAGCAAAGATCATTCCGTTCCGGGTCCCCCTGCTGAAGCACGACCAGCTCCCACCCGGAACCTGGATCGAACGCGACCCGCTCTACCACGCCATCCGCGCCGCCGCAGACAGCGACGCCCAGATCATCGCCCTCAACGTCCGAAACGAACACGCGATCGGCGTCAATCTGCACGCAGACAGTGCAGTGGACTACGCCTCCAGCAAGGGAAAGCTGGTGATCGCAGGCACCGGCGACAACGCCAAGGAAGGCAACAAGCGCCAATACCCGGCGTCACAGAGGCTGGTTGCCGGTGTTGCCTCCGTCGACCGCAAGGGCAAGGTGGCAAAGACCTCCCAGCACGGCGATTATGTGGATCTCGCTGCTCCAGGAGTCGACATCCCGCGCTGGTGCGACGCGAGTTTCAAGCGCTACTGCGACGGCGGCGGAACCAGTGCAGCGACCGCGATTGCATCGGCCTCCGCCGCCCTGGTCTGGTCCGCACATCCCGAGTGGAACGCCAACCAGGTCCTTCGTGTTCTCTTTCAGACAGCAGGCCGTACGTGGAAGGACGGGGACCGAAGCAAGTACCTCGGTCATGGCGTAGTTCGCCCGGTCGTCAACGTAGCGAATGGCAAGGGCAACCCCGGCACGGCAGACATCAACCCTCTGACCGACGTCGACCCTGCGGAATCGAAGAGCCCTTCTCCCACCGATTCGGCGTCGTCGCAGCAGGCGAAGGGCCAAGAGAAGGGCGGCGCCGCCTCGGCGGAGGGCGACGAGAAGACCAACAACAGCCAACTCGGGCTCATTGCGGGCATCGCCGCAGCAGTAGCAGCCCTGGCCGCAGGAGCCGTCGCCCTGGCCCGCAAACGCCGCAACGCCTGAACCCTCCGCGCCACGGGCGCCCGACCCAATACAGGCACGTGGTCCCCGTACCCGGTGCATGACGCACGCCGACCCTCAACACCCCACCGAGAGAGGAAGACCCTTCATGGCAGTCCAGAAGGTCAATGATGAGGTCCTGCGCCAATTCGAGCAGGAGCTGAATGAGCGCTTCGGTTCGGTCAAGCAGCAGTTGTCCCAGCTGCAGGCCGTCATCGACGGAGTCGAGGGCAAGTGGCAGGGCATGGGTGCCGTGTCCTTCGACCGCAAGCAGCGTGAGATCAATGAGCGCATGGCGCACATCGGCAATCTGCTCGTCCGTTTCCAGACCGCGGTAGACGACAACCGCCGCATCGTCGGGAGCACTGAGCAGGAGGTCTACCAGGCGCTCCAGGGCATCGACGCCGGCTCTGGCACGGGTTCTGGATCCAGCGGCTCGGCCGGTGGTGGCTCATCCAGCCTCAACAGCTACTGACGAGCACGCCGCACCACCTCACCATCGCCACCTGAACTTGAGATACAGCCGGAGGAACCCATGGCCGTAAACGACGGCACGATGCTCGTCACGTACGCGGAACTCGAGCGTGCCGCTCAGGAGATCACCAGCCAGGCGAAGAAGCTCGATGGGGATCTGGATGCTCTCCAGACCCGGATGAAGGACATCTCCGCCTTCTTCGAAGGTGAGGCGAAGACCGCCGCGGACGGCCTGCACCGCGAGTGGGACATGAAGTCCAGGGAGATCCACCAGGCCCTCAACTCCATCGCCAACGCCGTCCGCGAGGCCAGCGCCGCCTACAGCGCCGCCGACCGGAAGGCCGCGGCCAACTACTGAGACAGCAAGGCGCATGCCAGGGTCACGGGGTGGGCACGCACGGGAGGTGCCCACCCCGAGCACTGTGCCATGACGTCAAAAGAGGAAGGGGCCGGAGATGGCATGGGACGAGTGGGAAGAGCTGAAGGCCGATGCCGCCGACAAGCAGTCCATGCAGATGCAGTTGAACGGCCAGGAGGCCGGAGGCGGCGGCAGCAAGGGTGCCGGCGGCGACGGTGATCTGGTCGTCCAGGACAACGAGTTGGCCAAGCTTGGGAGCCTCGCCTACGACCTCCGTGAGCGGCTCCGTGTGGACAGCGACCACGCCCGCGCCACCACGTTCGACGCGTCCATCGAACTCCTCAACGACGGCCTGGACATGGGCCCCGCCCTGACCGAGCTGCACGATGCCTGGAGTTCCCAGGCCAGAACACTCGTCGACGCCTGCGCGCACATCTCGAACCACCTCGACTACACCCGTGCTCTGCACTCCAGCGAGGACGCCAAGGTCGCCACGTCCATGTCGGCGTCACGGATCAACGAGTACGTCAAGTAACCGACGAGGGGGGCGGCGTCATGCCGAGCGTCCAGGAACTGCTGAACCTCCGCCTGGGGAAGCTGAATTCAGCCGTCACCGACTGGCAGCAGATGGTCGGCAAGCTGGAGAAGCTTGCCGACGGTGGTGGAGATGGTGGCGCGAGCGCTGCGGAGCTGCTGCGCAGGACCAAAGCAGCCAACTGGAAAGGCGTGAACGCCACCGTGTCGCGGGAATTCACGGTGAAGACCGCAGATCAGTTCCAGGACATCCTCAGCCAGGCGCGCAGCGTGCACGCGATCCTGAGCGGCGCCCACACCAAGCTCGAGAAGAACAAGCAGGACCTGAAGGACGCCATAACCCGAGCCAAGGGCAAGGGCCTTCACATGTCGCCGGATGGGCGCGTGGAGCCTCTTGAGAGGCGGCAGGGTCCGGCCTTGCGTAAGCCGACGCAGCAGGACGTCGACACGGCCGCCGCAGAGATAAAGGCTGTGCTCGAAGCGGCAGCCGAGACAGACGCGACAGCAGCGACCGCCCTCCGGTTCCACGCGCGGGACAAGCACGACTTCGGCTCCACCGGCTTCAAGAGCTTCGACGCCGCGGAGCAGACCATCAAGGACTCGAACTCGTTCGTCAAACTGGCCGGCAAGGACCCCAGCGAGCTCAGTAACAAGGAGCTCACCCAGCTCAACACCCTGATGAAACGGAACGCGGGCGACCTCATCTTTGCGGACCGGGTCGCAACGGGAGTGGGGCCTGAGGGAACGCTCAAGTTCTGGGCGAACGCTGTTGACCTCGACAAGTGGCTGGAGCGTGGCACACACGCACCAGGGGAGAAGGAGCAGCGGATGAAGCTGCTCGGAACTTTGGAGAAGCAGCTCGGCGGCACGCTGGGCACAGCGACACGGTTGGATACCGACGCCATGGATTCCTGGAAGGGACGTGTGGTTGCGCTTGGTGACGACCTTGTACGCGGTACTGGTGCGAGTGGCAGCGTCTACGGGTTCCAGGCCATGAGCAACCTATTGCGGCACGGAAAATACGAAGGCGGATTCCTCAACAGCTACGGCAACGCCCTTGTTGCGTACGAGAAGAAGCACACGGGTGACGTCAAGGATCCCGGACCCGGCGGCCGGTCTCGCGAGAACGTCCTGCCGTGGGACAAGCTGCCGTCGTACGCCAAGCCGGGCCAGCTGCACTACGGCAGCGAGGGGGATGCCGGCACCGATCCGATGACCGGGTTCATGCAAGCCTTGTCCAACAACCCCGATGCTTCGACCGATTTCTTCAATGCGGACAAGCCGCAGGACAACGCGAAGTGGGTTCTCAAGGATCGGCCGGTGTTCAATGACGCGGTCGTGGGCGACGGGTTCGGCGCGTCGGCGGAGGACTACAAGGGCCCTCGGGCGGTCTATGAGGCGACGGGCGACGCACTGACCGCAGCAGCGACAGGAATCGACCCCAGCGACAAGACAGCGAAGGCAGTCGAGCACACAGCAGGCCACCGCGAAGTCCTGGACAATTCACTCAAGTACCTCTCGCAGCGCAAGGAAGATTTCCCTGCCGAGCTACGTGACGACATGGCCAAGATCCTCGTAAATTATGGCGACGAGGTACACCACACAGCTTCGGCCCAGAGTGACGACCGGGATGACCCCAGGCAGTTGGACCGCCGACAGCTACTTGACGTGAGCAGGCAGATATCCCGTGACCAGGATGCTTACGGCCTTCTCCATGACGGTATCAACCGGGAGATTGTCCGAGATATCCACCAGGGTGAGCCAGATGATCCCAAGGAAACTCTGCTTCGCGGAGGCCGCACTCTCGGCTTCCTGGAAGAGGCGCGATATCAGGCCCTGGCCGATCACGTAGCGGCGGAGAAGCAGGACGCTGCTTGGAAGCAGAACTGGAGCTATCACGGAGCTGGAACGGTCACGAGCTTGATTCCGTATGTTGGCCCTGCGGCGGGAGCTCTGGATCGCGAGTTGTACCTGATCTCGTATCAGTGGAGATTGGACGAAGAGGCCAGAATTACTGCGGAAAATCAGCAGCAGAATGGTGAGACGTTCACGGTGCGGGAAAACCAGCTGAGAGAGATCGCCAAAATATGGCATGCGCGAAACCCGGATGGCCCCGAAGACGTTTACAACATCACTGAGCAGCTCACGGCTTCCGCGGCCAACGGTAATGCGACAGCTCAAGGGCTTCCCGGTCGACAGCCCGCGCACTGACATTGAGGAACGCTTCCATGACGCAGATCCGCCGCAATCAAACCAGGCCGCCCCTTCGTTCGGTGTCCGGTGTCGTACGGACACTCTCGGTCGTCTCCTGCGCCGTGGCTATGCTCGGTGCTGCTGGTTGCGCCGAGCCCCCGAACTACGCGACACCTACCAAGGTTTGTGGAACCAAGGTGGACCCTGAACTCATCTCTCCCCTACTGCCGCCAGGTAAGGAATTCGAAGATCAGGTTGCAGCTTCTGATTCGCGCGGTGAGTCCTGCAAACTGATGGTCACGCTGAACGGCGATAGCGGCGGCACTCAGGTCATGCATATCAGGCGAGATGTGGTGCCTGGTGACGTCGACCCATTCGAGGTCAACAAGAATGCTCTGCTTGGGTACGGGAACCCCAGGAGAGTAAATGTCGGGGACGATGCAAGGATCGCGGACAAGGGTGCGCTCGCTACTCTAGCTTGCCCAGGCAAGGGGCAGGGCAGGAAGTTCGTCTTGGAAATCCACCTGTCGAAGGAGACTCCGAAGGACGTCGCCGAACGCCGCGCGGCCTTGGAGCGCTTCGTGCGTTCCCATCTGCCCGACGCCCAGAAGGCGCAAGGTTGCGGCGGTTGATGGGTGAGGGCTCGGGGCGTCGTGTGCTGGGCTTGTCCCGCCGCTTCCGAGGAGGGCGAGGCCGAAACGCCGGCAGCCGGTACGGCGCCGCTCGAACCTTTCACAGAGCGAGTCCGCAGTTCCGTGGAGATGCCGGTGCGTGACCTGCTGCGAGTACATCGGCGTCCCAAGCTTCAATAGCATCGGCCGGGCAGGGTGGTTGTCCTGCCTGCGCTTGGCTACGCGCGGCGATTCGGGCGACCACGTGTCAGGCGGAGTCACCGCGGGGCAGGAGGAAGTTGGCCCACACGGACTTCGTGCCGTCGCCGTAGACCGTGGTTCCCCACTCCGAGCACAAGGCCGCCACTATGGCCAGACCGCGGCTGTTCTCGTTGTCCGCGCCGCGCGGGTCCTTGCGCGCAGGGAGCTTACGGCTACCGTCGCGCACCGCGACATGCAGGTCGGACGCCACCTCGACCAGCACGGTGATCGAGGCCGATCCCGCAGCGTGCACCACGGCGTTGGTCGCCAGCTCGCTCACGGTGAGGACAGCCATGTCACGTACGTCTTCATCGACGTTCCAGTAGGTGAGCACCGCTGCGACGGCGTGCCGTACCTCCGCGATGCGTTCCGGCGCAGAGGGGAAGGCGAAGGTCGCGGACCGGGTAGTGCTGTCGTTGCTGTGCGGAGTGATGGGGCGCGGCGCTCCTCTGAAGCACAGGTAGTGAGGGGCGCTCGCGGCGGGACTGTCGGTATCGGTGTGCGGGGACATCCTCGGCCCACCTCGCAGGGAGGCGCTATCGCGCCGAGTCTCGGGTACGGGAATGCATCGCACCCGGCAGGATTCGCTCCCGCCGCCCGAACCCCAACGACGCCGGCTCACCGGTGACGTCGAACCGGTGAGGCGGTCGCCGGTTCGCGCCCGACTTTCCCGTTCCGGTGCCCGAACTGGTCCGCTCTTGCCCCGTGATTCCTAACGTGGTCGATCCGTCACCGGTGTTCACGGACAGGAGCGAGAGGGTGGGCAAGACGCGACACGGGCCGTCGTGCGCCGCGGCGCTACGAAGCCGGGCCCAAGCAGAGCGGTGGCAAGCGGGCCGCCTCGTCGACGAGATCGCTGACTGCTGCGCGGTCAGTAGGCTCCGCTCCCACCGGCTCGCGCGCGGATGGACCCTTGGTGAGGCCGTCGATGTCTTCCGGACGATGTGCGTTCGCGAGTACCTGGCCGGTCCGCGTCTGGACGTCGATCAACTGCGGACTTGGGAGACAACCGGACGCCGCCCCATGCCAGCGACCATCGACTTGCTGTGTCGCCCGTATAGGACCAATGCCCGCGACCTCGGCCTGGACGTCGCCGCTGACTACACGCCGGGGGCAGCTCAACTTCCCGCTCAGGTACAGCAGACGGAGCCTTCGACGACGTACGCCGCCTCGTGGACCGCACACTTGCTGCGGCCACGGTCAATGCGAGCCAACTCAACCTGCTGGAGGAGCGGTTGCTCCAGCACCGTCGCCGGTACGTGACCTGTCCGGCGGAGACGATGCTTCCGGACCTCGTGGCCGACGTACACGAAGTACGGCTCCTCGCCGAGCAGCGCCAGCCTGCCTCCGTACAGCGCCGCCTGTCGCACATGACGGCCCTGCTGGCCACGCTGATCGCCGACGCATTGATGAAACTCGGCCATCTTCGAGCTGCTGCCGGGTGGTATGCGACTGCCCGTACTGCCGCTGACGACTGCGGCGAACACGCAGTCCAGGCACGTATAAGTTACGTGGAATCACCCGGAGGAGCGGTTCGATGCCGGAGGGCAGCACCTCTGGTCCGATAATCCGTTGAGTGTGTTCGTGACGGTGATGTCGGAGAAGTGGCCGGTCCTGGGGCGGCATGAGCGGGCGGCGGAGTGGCTGCAGATCTGGACGGATCTGGGCCGGGCGCCTCGCACGATTGATGCGTACGCCCGTGGTCTGGCGGAGTTCTTGACGGTCTGCGAGCGCGACGGCATCGATCCGGTGGCCGCGAACCGCAGCCATATTGCCGTCTTCGTACGGGAGTTGCGGAGCCGTCCGGGCCGGGGTGGGGCGAACGTTCTGGTCATGGACTCGGGGGCGGGTCTGTCGAATGCCACGATGCAGCAGCGACTGGTGCCGGTGCGGCTGTTCTTCGACTTCCTCGTCGAGGAGGGCGTACGCGAGTCGAATCCGGTGGGCCGGGGCCGCTACACGCCGGGCGGCGGTCGGGGTGGCGCCGAGCGGGGGCTGGTGCCGCGCATGGAGAAGCTGCCGTGGATCCCGGCCGAGGCCGAGTGGCTGCGGATCCTGGAGTTCTTCCGGGCCGAGCCGGTACGTAACCGGGGCATGATCGCGCTGGCTTACGATGCCGCCCTGCGTCGGGAGGAGTTGTGCTCGCTGCGGACCGACGACATCGATCCGGCCCACCGCACGCTGCGGGTGCGGGCGGAGACGACCAAGACCCGGCGGGAGCGGATGGTGCCGTACTCGGCGTCCACCGGGGTGCTGCTGGGCGAGTACCTCCGCCACCGGGCCACGCTGTCGCGGGCCAGAGGGCCGCTGTTCCTGTCGGAGTCGCGCCGCAATCTGGCCCAGCCGCTGGCCTTGTGGACCTGGTCGAAGGTGGTCCGGCGCCTGGCGCTGGCCGCGGACGTGCCGCGCTTCTCCACGCACACCACCCGGCACTTGTGCCTGACGGACTTGGCCCGGATGGGCTGGGAGGTGCACGCCATCGCGTCCTTCGCCGGCCATCGCAGCACCGAGTCGACCTTGCGATACATCCACCTGTCGGGCCGGGAGCTGTCCGCGCGGCTGAACGCCTCGATGTCGCACCTGCACGCCTGGCGCCTGGAGACGCTCACCGGCACGGAACGAGGAGGCCGATGATGCCGGCGAATTCACCGTGGCAGCCTGCCGTCGTCACGACGCCGGGCTCCGCTGAGTACGTGCGGTTCGACCTGGGCGCCTTCGACCGCCGCCCGCAGCTACTTCCGGGCGAGGCTGCCACTTTGGCGGCCCTCGACCTGCGGGCGCTTCGCCGCCAGCGGGCCCGCGGCATCCCGCGCCGGACCGCGGTGCACTGGCAGGCGCTCGAGCGGCTGGTCGTCGCGTTGGACGCCGCCTGCGGGGCCCTTCACCAAGAAGCGGATCATCCCCATGGTGAGGAGGTCCGCCGGCGTCGGGCAGGGTCTCAGGCGGTCGCCGCGGTTCTCGCCAACTGCCGCACTCTGGAACGTTCCTGGTGGGGCTGGACGTCGTGGGACTGGGCCCGGTTGTGTGCTGGTGGCAGCACGGAATTCCGTGAGGCCCAGGAGCTGTCCACGGACAGCGCGACCCGTCCGTATCTGCTGGCTCTCGGCTATCTCCTGGGTGGCTTCACCGACTACCAGCACCTGGGTTACTTCAACCGCCTCTATCTGGCCCAGCTCGTGTTCGGCACCGAGCATGTCGAGGCCGCGATGGAGAAGGTCGCGGTGGTCGCGGACCGCTGGGGGTATCGCAGTCAGAACCGCGAGGACGGACGCTATCGGCTACCCGGGGTCCTCGCGCAGGCCCTGCTGATCAACCGCAGTCCCCGGATCGAGGACCTGGACACCGAGGCGTTCGCCCGGATCCAGTCTCACCCGGCCACCAGCACCCGGTACATGTCCGGGTTCTTCGCCCTGCAGAAGATCGTGGCCGATCTCGGGCACTGCACGGCCCCGGTCCGCCCCGGCTTCAACCACGCCCCGGGCCTTCTCGGCGAGCCGTGGGCGTCCTATCTGCAGCGTTGGTACGACACTTCGACGCTCACGACGGCTGTCCGCAACAACGTCCGCACCAACATGGCCAAGGCCGGTCGCTGGCTCGCCGCCGAGCACCCCGAGTTCGTCGATCCCGCGCACTGGACCCGTGCCACCTGCGCCGCCTGGGTCGCGGCGGTCGACAAGCTGACCGTCGGCGCCCATGTCCAGCGCACTGACCATCTCCATGACCGTCTCGGCGATCCGATCCTCCCGCGCACCAAGTCCCACATCCTCATGGGCACCCGCATGTTCCTGCGTGACCTGCAGGAATGGGAATGGATCCCGCGCCGGTTCGACCCGTCGCGCTCGCTCGCAGTGCCCCGCAGTATCGCCGCGCTGATCGGCCCCGACCTCCGCGTCATCGCCGACGAGATCTGGGCCAAGCTGCTGTGGGCCGGGCTGAACCTGCAGGCCGACGATCTTCCCGGAACCTCCGCAGGCAGCTACTATCCGCTCGAACTCATCCGTGCCCTTACCGTGACCTGGCTGTTCTCCGGTCTGCGCAGTGACGAGATCTCCCGACTCCGCGTCGGCTGCGTCCGCTGGCAGCACGAGGGACAGCCCATCACCGGCGACTCCCGCGAGGTCCTGGCCGAGCAGGCCGTCTGCCTCCTCGACGTCCCGGTGCACAAGACCGGCACCGCGTTCACCAAGCCCGTCGACCCGATCGTCGGCCAGGCCATCGACGCCTGGCAAGCCCTGCGGCCCAAGCAGCCGAAACGGCTCGACCGCAAGACGAACGAGCACGTTGACCTGCTGTTCTCCGTCCGCGCTCACCCTGTCGCCAAGGATTACATCAACCGCACCCTGATCCGCTCGCTCTGCACGAAGGCCGGCGTCCCCACCGTCGATGTCCGAGGCAAGATCACCAGTCACCGGGCCCGCTCGACCATCGCCAGTCAGCTCTACAACGCCAAGGAGCCGATGACGCTCTTCGAGCTCCAGGCATGGCTCGGACACCGAAACCCGAACAGCACCCAGCAGTACGCGAAGATCAACCCGAGCACTCTGACCAGGGCATACACCGAGGCCGGCTACTTCTCCCGCAACCTGCGGACCATCGAGGTCCTCGTCGACCGGGACGCCATCACCTCCGGCGCCGCCGCCGACGGCCAGCCCTGGCAGCACTACGACCTCGGCCACGGTTACTGCACCTACAGCTTCTTCGAGCAGTGCCAGCACCGGATGGCCTGCGCTCGCTGCGACTTCTACACCCCGAAGGACTCCACCCAGGCCCAGCTCCTTGAGGCCAAGGCGAATCGGCAGAAGATGCTGGTCTCGATCCCGCTGACCGACGACGAACGCGCCGCCGTCGACGACGGCCAGGCCGCCCTCGATGCGCTCCTCGACCGGCTCGCCGAGGTCCCCACTCCCGCCGGACCCACCCCACGCGAGATGTCTCCGCCGAGCACCGCCACCCTGCTGCCGATCATCGAAGTCCGACAAGGCGGCAAATGACAAACCCGCAGGTCACAGATTCCACAGAACGGCCTTCGTCATCGACATCGCCTCACGCCGGGTGGTCGGCTGGGCCACCGCCGATCACCTGCGAACCGACCTGGTCGCCGACGCTCTGCGAGCCGCCCGCCGGCAGCGTCACCCCGCCCATCCGGTGATTTTCCACTCGGATCGCGGCTGTCAATACACCAGACAGCAATTCGCTGCCCTGGCCGCTGAGTTGGGCATCCGCCTACTGTCGGCCGTACCGGGCAATGCTGGGACAACGCCATCGCCGAGTCCTTCTTTGCCACCATCAAACGCGAGTTGCTCGGCACCGCTGCCTGGCCCAGCTGGCCTCCGCCCGCACCGCGATCTTTGACTTCATCGAAGGCTGGTACAACTCGCACTGCCTGCACAGCAGCCTCGAGACCGCCCTCGCGGCCTGACCACCACACCGAGGGTGTCCGTCAAAGCGGAACAAGCTCAGGGGCGGGCCGACGCTCCACGCGACGCCGCCGGCGATCTGTCACATGATGAGTGCCCGCACCGGGGCCCAGTGCGCCCGCGAGTGGATTGAGCACCGTGCGCACCACCGGCACGAACCGTGCGAGCACGATCGCCTTCGCTTGCCCGTACCACGCGAGCAGTATTTGAGCTGCCATCTCCAGGACGGAGCCGGGGCCAACCTCGGGCCCGACCTCGCCGAGGGTTGCCGAAGTCAACACCGGCAATGGCTGATCGCGAATGATTCCGGCCAGTGACAGGTCAGTGACTGGCCATAGCCGCCGAGTGCACCGATCGACAGCGACAGACTCACGTACGGTCTTCGGACCTGGGGGGGCGATGTTGGGGGAGCGGTGTATATGACCGGGGCGGGGCGGCCTTATCCCGTCGAGGAGCTTCTGACGGCGGTGCGCGCCGAGATCCTCGCCGAACTCCGCAACGACGCCGAGGGCGCCACGAAGGTCGCTCTTTCCAAGGGGCGGCTTCTCTCACAATCCGGGGGGACACGCGAGTATCTCTTCGAGTGCCGCACCTGGCACGACAGCCTGGACGGTGCTTCTGTCCTCGCCCGGCCGTCACGTTCCCGTAAGGCGTGGGACCCGGCCGAGGCGTCTCGCGCTCCGGACGGGACCGTACGGCTCGTGACGAAGGCCGATCTCGGGGCGGCGCCCGCGAACATCCAGATCCGCAAGGACGACTCCGCGAACTGGGCCGCGCTGGCCGAGCGCCTGGAGACGGCCGGCGGTCAGGACAGCCCCGTCGACGCGGACCACGCGGGCTGGCTGGTCGGCCGGGGTACTCCGCGCACCGGCCGTGCCGAGAACCCGGGGCAGTGGGTGGCGAACTGGGCGGGGCTCCAGCTGAACCCACGTCAGCGCGACGCCGTCGCACAGGCCCTCGCCAGTGAGGTGCTGTTCCTGTGGGGACCGCCCGGCACCGGGAAGACGGACGTCGTCGGTCACATCGTCGAGGGCAGCTTCCGCCAAGGACTCAAGGTCCTCTTTCTCGCCCCCACGAACGTCGCGGTGGACCAGGCCCTTGAGCGGATGTGCTCCCTGCTGGAGCACGAGGAGGGCTTCGACGAGGGGATCATCCAGCGGGCAGGGACCATCGTCCTGCCGTCGCTGCGCAGCCGCTACGGAGACCAGGTCGACCCGGTCCGGATTGCCGCCCTGCTCGTGGAGAGCATCGACCGACAAATCAGCACGGCGACTGACCAGCTCAAGGGCGCGAGGGCGGCGCTGGCCTTGCACGACCGGATCCGGGAACTGGAGTCGGATCTGGCCACCGGCACAGAGGGGATGGCGGAGGCCGACCGTGACCACGCCGCGGCGGCGAAGATGGTCGCGGCCGCGGACACCCTGGCCGCGCAGCTGCGGCGGAAGATGGAGAAAGCGGGGCCACCGACCGGATTCCTCGCGGAGCGCAGAACGGCGAAACTGAGCGACCTCTGGTCCGCCCTGGCGCACGAGGAGGACGAGGCGAAGCGGGCCAGGGCGGACGTGGCGCGCGCGGCCCGGCGCCGCACGGCGGGCGAGAAGCAGGCGGCCGAGGCCCGCCGAGCCCTCCCCGCGGCCTGTGCCGCCGTCGAAGGGATCCCGCCCAGGCAGATTGTCGCCGATTCCGCTGCCTCGCTTCAGGAGCAACTTGACGAACTCGGGCGGAAACGCAAGCAGATCCAGGACGAGGTCCGCTCCCACTGCCGGGTGCTCGGAGCGACCGTGGCCAAAGCTGTCCAGTCGAGGAAACTGCTTGACGAAGTCGATGTCGTGGTGATCGATGAGGCCGGGATGGTCAACCTGCCGTCGGCCTGGTTCGCTGCCGGTCTCGCCCGCAAGCGGGTGGTCGTGGCGGGAGACTTCCGACAGTTGCCCGCCGTGACCAAGGGCGACGGTGACCGGGAGGCGAGCGAGGAGGAGCGCACCCACTCCCGTGAGTGGACCGCTCGGGACGCCTTCCACGCCGCCGGACTGGTCGACCCTTCCGGTCGGGTGCGCCAGGACCCTCGCCTGGTGGCGCTCGACACCCAGTACCGGATGCGGGAGCCGATCTGCGCGGTCGTCAACGAAGTGGCCTATCCGGACGCGCCGCTCAGGACCGGGCGCGGAAACACCAGCCGCCTGCCGTTCGCCCCGCTCATCGACTCCCCAGTGATCCTGATCGACACGTCCGGCCGCCGAATCTTCGGTGGCGGCCGCAAGCCCCACATGACGAACGCCGTCCACGCCGCGGTCATCCACGAGCTGGTCCGAGGGCTCCAGTACGAGGGAGTTCTGCCCGGACGCAAGTGGCAGGAGGTTCCCGAGGGGGAACGGGCGACCGACCGGCTCGCCGTCATCTCCCCGTACCGGGAGCAGGTCAAGGCCCTCAAGAGCAGCCTGGCCCACCGGTTCGGGGAGGACTACGACGGCCTGGTCGACACCGTCCACCGGTTCCAGGGCAGCCAGCGTCCCGTCGTGCTCCTCGACACGGTGGCGGGCGCCGGCAAGGATCCCGGCTTCTTCTACAGCGGAACGGGACTGTCCTCGCAGACCTGCCGCCTCCTGAACGTCGCACTCAGCCGGGCCCAGGACCACCTGGTCGTCGTGGCGGACGTCGCCTTCCTGCGCGAGCACCTGGCCCCGCACAGCGAGGCACTGGCGATGGTCGACCATCTGGAGGCGCACGCGCAGACCATCTCCGCCGACCAGCTGATCCCGGTCCGCGACGCGGACCAGCTGGCCACCCTGTCGGAGGAGGAACTGGCGCGACCGGCGTTCTTCGAGCACAGCGAGGTCTTGGAGGCGGTGGCATGGGATGTGGAGCGAGCACAGCGCAGCATCGAGCTGTACTCGGCGTTCATGGACGCACCTCCCGTCCGCTGGTGGGCCCGGATGCTCGGCCCGAAGGCGGCTGAGGGGCTTCAGATCACGGTCTTCATCCGCCCGTCGGAGGAGCAGCAGGAGCCCTCCCGCGTGGCGCGGCACAGGGAGCTGGTCGGGGAGCTGGAGGCCGTCGGCTGCCGGGTCGAGTTCCGCGATCGTATGCACGAGAAGGTCCTCATCCTGGACGGTTCAGTCCTGTGGCACGGCTCGAAGAACCTGCTCGCGAACATCGGGCCGACGGACCTGATGATGCGTTACACCGACCCTGCCTCCTGCGTCCGTGTACGACGGCTGATGGAGCGCACCCGCATGGAACGCCCGGCACGAGGGCTGTGGCGTCCCGCCAGAGAGACCGCTCCAGCGTCCGAGATACCTGCCCAGCGAGCCGAGGTGCAGGACGGCAAGGTGTACCCGGGCCTCGTGCGGGACGGCCGTCTGTACCTAGACGTCCCGTACGAGCAGAAGGACGAGGCCAAGCGCCTGCTCAGGGCCCAGTGGGACAGGGAGGCCCGGCACTGGTGGGTCGACGCGGACCGGATCACCCGGGAACAGGCGGCGCGCTGGCTGCCGTAGGGGAAGCTCACCGCGAGCTGCGAGGGACGTCCTCCGCCAGACGCTTCCGGCCGCACCCTCAGGCATGCTTGCGAAGCTGGGACGGGTACGCCGTGTGGAAGTGCGTTGAGCTCCCTCGATTACTCAAAACAGCGGCGGTGGTGCGATGCCCCGGGGCCGGCAGGTGTGATTGGGGACCGTCGGGGGAGCCCTTGGCTGTATGGCGGTAGGCGCCTTGAAGCGGTGCTGGGGCACTGACCGCACTGTTGGCCACTCTGCCCAATCGCCTCTCGGTTGTGCCGTTTCGTGACGCTCGGCGGTGTCCGATGCCTGTGGTGTTCGGGCCGAAGGGGGGGGCAGGTTCGTGGTAGGCGTGACGCTCGTGGCGATCAATTCATTGCCCCTCCACCGGACTTCCGCTGGCCGACGTGGGCATCGCCACCCGAGGCCATAGTGAGGCAGTCAGCGGCTTCCTCCATGATGCACGCCGTGCCGGCGGGGTCATCGGAGAGCAGGGCGACCGCCCGTTCATAGCAGCCCAGGGCCTCTGCGCAGCGGCCTTGGGCGCACAGGCACCGGGCGTTCCAGAGGGGGACCGTCCACAGGGGGACCGTCAACAGGGGCACCGTGCCGCTGTCGGCTGCGGTTGCGGCATTCTCGGCCAGCTCCAGCTGCTCCTCGGCTTGTGCGAAGTCCTCCTGCGCGATGAACAGGCGGGCGAGCGCGATGTGCAACTCGACGATGAGCAAGCCGATGTTTCCGCTCACGCTCAGCTGATCGCGCAGCAACCTCCGCAGCTCGTCCTCGGCGCCGCTGGACTCCGCCAGCTCCAACTGAAGGTCGAGCCGGGTCTGGATGAGGTCGGCAAGGCTCGCGGGGTCTACCGGAGAGTCGCTCCCGGCCGGCATGTAGAGACCGAGGAGACGGCTGATCAACGCGATGGCCGGGCGTTCACCTTCCCCGTGCAGCAGCAGACCGAGCAGGAGCTGGGAAATGTCGTAATAGAGGGGGGAGAGTTGTGCGCCCGATTCGTCGAGTCGGGAAAGGAGCGCGCCGTACGTGCTCTTTGCTTGTTCCGTCTGACGTGTTTGCGTGAGTGCGTGACCCACGTGGTGAAGCAGACTGATGTCCAGTTCGGACGGTTCCGTCTCGATGGCGGACATCAGCGCCTACGCCTCTGCGGTCGCCTCCTCATCCTTGCCCTGTTCCGCGAGCACCAGTACAAGGACCGAGTGCGCCAGCAAACTGTTGTGCACGGAGCCGTTCGAGCGCAGCCCGTCCAGAACCGAGCGCAGCTGTTCTTCCGCGGCGGGCAGCCGTCGGGTCGACTGCAAGGCGCGTGCCCATCGGAACTGGAATTGCAGTGTCTCCAAGTCTTGTGGCCCTCGCTCGGCGCGGCTCTCCTCGAAGAGTAGGCGTGCCTCGTCCACATCGCCGATGGCCTCGTAGTACTGGCCACGAATCGCACCGACCACGGGACGGGTTTCCGGTAGAACGGCGGCTCGTTCCATCATCAACCTGAGTAGTTCATCGGCCTGATCCCGATGGTTGGAGGCCAGGCAGTAGCCGTAAGAGACCCATCCGGCTTCGACGAACCAGGCCAGCGACTCCACGTCGTTCGCGGGAGCGGAGCGCAAGGCAGCCAGAACATGGGGGACCAGGACCTGCCGCCTTCGCCATTGATCAGGCGTATCTGTGCCCCCTCCCATCCATCGCGCCAGGCGGGCGCTGACCTGCCACACCTCAGCGGTTTCATCTCCGTCGCGCACCTGTGCCGCGTTGGTCTCCATTACCAGCGGGTGAGCTGTCAGACACAAGTTTGCCGCGTTCGCCGTGCCACTTCCGCGTCCGCTGATCGAGACGTCCACGTCGACCAGGTTCAGCAAGCCCACGTCGACGAGTGCGTCGACGGCTGCCTCGCCCTCTTCGAATCCTTCCGGGAACCCGCCCTCCAGTGTGACGAGACCGTAGGCGAGCAGCGCGGTCGGGAACGGGGTCGTGGCGAAGCACGACAGGACCCGCATGAGCAATCTGGCTTCCGGCAGCCCTTGTCGGGTGAGCAGGTCGAGGCTGATCTCCCAGGTGTGGCTTACCAAACGGCGCAGCCGCTGCTCGTTCATGGGCGACCTGAGTGATTCACCCGCGTCGAGCAGCGGGGCGCCCAGCCGGTCGAGTTCGGCCTTGTACCCCGCGAAGTCCCCCACGGGCCGGATGTCCACGACGCCGCGCGCTAGGCCCAGGCTCCTTCGTGTCTTTGCCAGATATGAGCCCGCCAAGTGCAGTCCCAGGGGCAGTCCACCCAGCCTCATAGCGAGCGCACGAGCGTCCTCCGTCGGCCCGGCGTCTCCCGCCAGATCAGTGAGGACCTTCCCCCGTCCTCGGCGGACAGCATGCCCACCGCTCGGCACACTGCTTCCGTTCCCCACAGCAGGGGGTTTCCGACGCGACTCGTCACCACAGTGAGGCCGGAACGACTCGGTCGGATCCACCCTGTGCCGTCCCCTGGCAGGCCGTGCTCCGAAGCAACGACTGAGAGGTCGTCCACGGTATCGACGACGAGCAGCCAACGCTCGCCCGCACGGTCCAGGCAACGCCACACGAGATCCAGCGCGCTCGACTGCCCTGCCCAGGCGCGACTGAGGTCCTCTTCGGCCACGCCCAGTTCCCGGGCCACCTGAGACATACCCGTCAGCAACCGCTCGTTCGTCGTCCCAGACACCCAGAACACCTGATGACCAAGGTCCCGGGCGTGCCGGGCAAGCCGCAGCGCCGCTGTTGTCTTTCCGCATCCGCCTAGCCCGTGCAGGACCTGCACTTGTTCGTGCCCCTCGGCCAGTGCCCTTTTCAGATCGGCCAACAGGCTGTCCCGGCCATGGAGACGGGTGGGCAGCTCTCCGTACGGAGGACGCACCGAGTAGACGCCCGGATTCGGTCCGGAAGCGGCCGGGCCGTTCCCCGTCATACGACGGGGAATCCCCCCGGTCTCACGGCGTCGTTCCTGGTCCGCCGCCGTCCGTCTCGTCTGCCACGCGGCCAGGCCGCGCTGGGGTGTGCCGGACCGCCGCTGGGCCCTGGCTTCGAGCAGTTCCACGAGGACGGAATGAAGACAGCGGGAGGATGGGCGGTCTCGCCTCGTGGTGGGGTCATGAGCCGAGTCCTTCACGATGCCCGACGGCGAGATCGTGACGCGAGCGGTCGAGGGCGGCAGCCGGCTTCCCGGCTCGTCTGCCCAGCATGTCTAGCGGCACTGGGCGACCCTGCAGGCTCAACTGGTCCTGACATCGGCCGGGTTGGTCGATGTGCCAGCTTCTACCGTTGGGCCCGCGGCGACACCAGACCGACCTCGGCAAGCTCGCACCGGATGCCGGGTTCGACCTCCTCGGCGAGGCGGACTGGTATGCCCTGGCTGCACCGGAGGACCGTACGCGGGTACTCGCCACCGTCACGGGCAACGTTGAGTCGATGAAGACTTCAGTGAGCCAGGCTGCGACATCTGGCGTCCACTCTGGCACCTCGCATGCGAAGACCAAGCACAGAGCCGCGCCGCGATCACGTCCGACGCCATCAGCGGGAGCGGGAGGTCGTCGATCGTTCTGCGGCGCCCGCTTCACCTCAAGCGGGTCGTGTCCCCGCTGGCACACCAGCTCGCGTACTTGCTCCGCTAATCAACTGTTCGGCACAGAACGGTCATCACCATCAGGATTCCGCCATGATCCGCGCCGGGTGGGGGTGACACCGCCCACCCGGCCAACTCGGTGTCATGAGCCACCGCGACCCAGGCGTGAAATCATCGCCGCCACGACCGCCGCCGTTCCCGTCACCACCGCCGCCCCCAGCATCGCGGCTCCCGTGATCACTGCCCCGATCACCACTGCGTCCACGTACATGTCGCCTGCCCTTCCTCGGATCCGGCTCGTTCGGCCGGCTGGCGACCAGTTATCCGGATCGGCCTGGTGTTCAGCGATCCTCAGGATCGCTGAACGGGACGTCGCCGCAGGCCGCACCTGGTGAAATTGGTGTTCAACGGAGGTTCGGACTGAACGAACGGGGGACGGATGAACGACCTACCAGCGCCTGAGCGTCTCGCGCACGATCTTCGAGAGCTCAGGAAGAACGCGGGCAACCCTTCGTACACCGTGATCGCGGTATGGGGCGGACAGCAGGAAGGTCCGTCTAGGGAAAAGCAAGCTCAGCCTGTGGTTCAGCGGCAAGAGCGTGCCTACCGACGACCGTCTCGACGGCCGGGCCTTCACCACCCTCGATGACTTGCTGGAGGCCAAGGCCCTGCAGAAGTCCGGCACTCCCAAGCAGGGCGCGACTGCGTGGCAGGAGCGGCGGAGGGCTGCGGAACAGGTGAAGCAAGGCAAGCGCCGCGCTGATTCAAGTGGTGACGACCGGCCCGCCGCAGACGAGGTCGGGGCAACGCAGCGGCTTGATGATGGAGGTCTGCCCGCGTACGAAACCCTTCACCAGGAGAGCGAACAAGCGGCCACTAAGAGGCGCTTCGTGATGACTTGCTGCTGCCGTCACGGAACACGGCGCCGATGAAGGCGGCGACAGAGGGGCCGCGCTGGTAGATGACCGCGCCTCGAATCCCCTGCCTCAAGGAGGTGAGGGCTTCAAGGCGTCAGTGCACCAATGGGTCAGCCTTCGACGGGCATCCCGAGCCCGAACCACACACGATGATCATCCGTAGCTCGCACCACAGCGCCCGCGTACATGCCTATCCCTAAGGAGGTGTTCAAGGCAGCCGGTGACGCGCCCTCAGGGAGATACGGAACCGGTCGTTGGTGTGGCGTTACACCCCTCCGCTGCCCTATCACTCACCGTGGCACCCTCCGCGGAGAATGTGACCCGGAAGGCTCGGCAGTGGGAGACTTCGCCACCGCCGACGGCGGACGCGTGCGTCCCGTGCACCAGGGCTTTGATGGTCACCGTGTTCGTGGCGCGCACCGTGCCCCGCTCAGATGCCTGGGACATTCGGAGGACCTCGCGGACCTCCTTGTCTGTCAGAGCCCCGTCTCCTGCCGCCGAGCGCAGGCGGTCTCGCGCGTCAGCAACGGAGGCCTGGAGTCCTTCGAGGGCTTCCCGCTCGGCCGCTCCGCTCTGGAAGACAATGACTCCAAAGACCACGCCGACCAGACACAGCGCGGCGATCAAAGCGACAAGGCACCCGCAGGTCAGGCGGTCGTGCCACGTCCCCCTGACCTGCGGTATCTCACGTTCGGTGCTCACTGACGCTTCACTAACTCCTCTTGTACCCAATGGAGTTGAGCGTCTCGCTCATGACCGCAGCGTATCCGGTCGTGCCCGACTGCTTCGGGTGGAAGGACTCACGGCTCAGGCAGGTGTTCACCCACCAGCAGATCGTCGTGACATCGTCGCCTCGGTGGAAGTCTCCGTCTCCTTCAGGGCCTGCCACGGTGCTGTTGATCCACTCATCGCTGTCGCAGACCCCGTGCCCCTCGAACTTCGCGATCGGGTCGGCGTAGGCCACCTTGACACCGGAGTTCCTGAGGTCGGCGACCATTGCGGCTTGTTTGTCCCGGACGTAGTCGGCGAGTTCGTTCATCACGGTGACGTTGACACCGACGCAGTTGGCGTTCTCGTCCGCGAAGATGCTCGGATAGCCCATGAGGACGATCTGTGCGTTCTCGGCGTAACCAGGATCGTCGATCGTGTCGATGATCCTCCTGGTCTCGGCGACTGCTGTGTCGATCCTGGCCGTGTAGTCGCTCTTTTCGCAGTAACCGGCGAGGTAGCAGGCAGTGACGGCATCCTGGAAGGTATTGCCGTCGTTGCCGCCGATGGTCAGGGCCACCAGAGTAGTGTCCGGTGTCAGTGCGCCTGATTCAACCTGAGACATCTCATGGAACTGGCCCTCACCGCTGGCGTAGTTTTTCCGGTCGCTCCAGGAACGTGGTACTCCGTCTCCGAGTACGTTCCATGTCTTCGCGCCGGAACAGGACACGTCCTGGTGGTCGAGCGATGCCGAGTGACCATCCGCTAGTGCACCGATGGTGGCCGTCTGACCGGGCAGGGTTGTCTTGCGCGCCCAGGAGTTGCCACTGCGTCGACAGGCGTTCCAAGTCGCCTTGCCGTGGCCTCGGTCGGACTCGGACGAGTAGGCGCCTGCACCTTCACCGGAGGTGTAGGAATCCCCCATGGTGACAACCATGTGCTTCGGCTTCGCGGCGAGCTTCTGGAAGGCGACTGCGTCGTACGCGATGTCCTCGTCTGCCGTGCCGTCCTCCGTAGTGTTCGTCAGCTCAACGCGAGGGGTCCCGGTGAAGCGGTAGACACCGAGTTCCACCCATTTATTCTTGCTGTGGAAGGTGTTGATGTAGCGGTCGCGATCGCCTCCCGCTACGCCCTTGATCACGTAGTGGGCCTGCTGGGTATGGGCTCCGGTGTCGGGTACGTGTGCGAAGACGCGGGCCCATTCCACGCTCTGGCCAAGGGCCCAGGTGCCGGTCACGGTCATCCGCCCGCCGAAGCCGCCGAGGTGGGCACTGTCGCGGGTGTGGGCGTACCAGAAGTGGCCGTCGTAGCCGCCGCCGATCTGGTGGAGGTCGCCCTTGGCCTCGTACAGGCCGTTGGTGCCGGGGTTGAAGGTGAATTTGAAGCTGCCGTTCGAGGCAGTTGTGCCGCAATCGCTCCATGTCTGCGTGCCGGCGGGTACGTCGTCGATCACCAGCGCCCCACCGGGCAACCCGGTCTTGTCACAGGCGGGTGTGCCGTATTGAAGGCGGTAGCCTCGGCCGGGCTCGGCTCTCAGCGTTGTGTACTTGATGTTTTCATTGCCGCAGGAGTCCGAGCAGTCCTTCCATGTCACGTTCCCCGCGTTCCACCAGTACTGGGTGTAGCACGCGGCATCGGGACAATCCGGCGGAGCGGCCGCGTTGCAGTTGTTCTTCTCGTTGCAGAAGGCGTCGAGGGGCGGTTTGACCGCGGTGCGATCAGCCTTGCTGACCCACCATGCAGGCCTGAACCCGGCCGAATCGTAGCCTTCTTCACCCTTCCAGTCCTGACGGCCTGAGGTGGCGTACGAGTAGCCGGCGTCCATGGACCATGCGGCCCACCCCATCACCTTCTCCTGATATGGCCACTCTTGCGGACGCGCGGCATCCTCCGGCCAGTGCTCCGGATCCACATCCGCGTCCAAGAACGGGTCACGGCCCGCAGGGTAAAGGGGGTTGGCCGGGTTGTTGTACCAGCCCAGTCCCCAGTTGCCGTTCTGCTGCTCCTTGTCGCGCCCGTTGAATCCGAGGTTGTAGTTCCACAGCGCGGCAAACCAGTTCTCCACCTTGGAGGCGTCATCGTTGTTGACGGTGAGCAACTGGTTCGCCAAGTGGAGTTCGTTCCACTTGTCAGCGAGGATGTACATGGACGCGGCGATGTTCACCGTGTAGTCAAGCGCGACCGCCCGCTGCACACCCGGTGCCAGACTCGTCTCGCCCGGCTTCTCGTGCCCGGCCAGTCGCATCCCGTCGGTGACCTGTCCGACGCCGTACCCGCAGTCGGACTTATCCCAGTTGATCTTCCAGTACTCGCTGGAGGTGTCGCCCTTGTGTCCGTAGAACCCCGCCACAGCAGCGAGTGGGCTGCCCATCTGGCCTGGCACCGCGCCCGACTCGGCCTGCCACAGGTTCGACTCCTGTGCCAGAACTCCCAGGAGCACGTTGGCGGGGATACGGCCGCCGCCTGTCAGAGACGGCCGCTTGAACGTCCCTTGCGGGTCGGTCTGGAGCCCCGTCTGATTGCGCCAGCCGCCCTGAGTGATCCAGTTGACGCGCAACTCGCCGCGCACTGCCATGTCGACCGCCCACTCGACCTGATTCGGCGTCGGCTGGAGCGCCTGGTTGTTCACGTCGTTGCGGGGCACTGAGCACCAACGGTCTGTGTCCACCGGGTTGTTCGGGTCCGCAGCCGCGGCCGTTCCCACCTGCGTGCGCATATCCGCCTTGTCGGCAGGGAGAGCCGGGGAGAGCGTGGCCTTGCCCAGTCTGCTACCTGCTTCCGGGACACTCTGGGTGACCTCCTTCCCCGTCGCCACGGCGGTGGACGTCACGGTCAGCGGTTCCACCTCACCGGTCAGGGGCGGCTGCGCGCTGCCGTCACCCGACCTTGGCAGCGCCCCTCTAGGGCCCCCGCCTCCCGCATCCTTGATGCGGGCCAGTCCGGCGCGTAAGCCCGGTGAGACGACAGGATTCACGGCCAGGCGGCCGTGGCTGGAGACGTCGGCGTCAGGGGACGCCTTGAGAGCCGTGACACCGGTTCCCTCTGTTTTCACAGCGCCTTCGGTGTCTCCCGAGAGGAACACCTGCTGCGTGCCGGCCTGCTTCAGCGCCAGGTCGCCGAGCTTCCCGGACGCCATTGTCGCGGGGCGGCCGCTCCCGTTCCAGAATTGCGCCCGAACCGTGTCCTCCGTGCGATCGAGGAAGGCGACCTTGCCCTTGGCCGGGATTCGGATCTCAAAGGGCACATGCTCGGTGTCGGCCAGGTTCTTGACCTTTCCCGAACGGTTGATGTGCACCAGCTGGGGACCGCGTGCCGCGATCGTGCCATCCGCGACCGGGACGGCAGAGGTGACCTGCCCGGCCAGCACCGTCTCCGCCGTACTTTCCCCAGCAGTGTCGACGGTCACCAGACGGCTCTTGTCATCCCTGAACGAGGTGAACGTCGCCGTGCGGGTGTCAGGGTTGCAGGACGGATCGAAGTAGGCTAGAGAGGCGGTGAACGGGAGCTTCTTCACCTTTCCCGTCTCTGTGTTGACGATGGCCGTGAAGGCTCCGCCCAGCATCATGTCCGGGTGATTGGTGGCCGTACGTGGCGCGTAGACGACCGCGACGTGCGTGCGGTCCATCACGCACTGGTTGCCGATCCACGAGTCCGCCGGCATGCCCGGCTCGGCAAGGACCGCCGCGGTTCTCCACTCATAGGCCTTGGCACTGTCGGCGACCAGGATGTTCAAACCATCCGTGTCCGCTGCGGCCGTCACTGCCCGGTCAGCAGACTCCTTCCACCCCTTGCCAAGGACCGCGTCGCGCTGCGCGCGCGGCACGGACGATGGCGCGGACGGGGTTCTTTCAGGCGACGGCTCGACAGCGACCCCGCTCTGGGCCGGTGCCGCCGTGGCGGGTAACTGCACGAGACTGGTGAGGGTGGCACAGGCGACCAAGGTCCCGACCATGCCACCAATGGGTCTCTTACGTTTCAAGACACGTCTCCTCACGGGGTTACGGCGTGATGGTGCGCAAACAGGTCGGCCCGACCGTGAAGTACGGCCGGGCCAGGGCTCCCTGGAGTTCCTGTGCGCTGACGGCCGCCGAAGGGGAACCCGACAATCACCCGCCGCGCCTCAGTGGCGCGGCGCGTCAGCGGTTCGAAGTTCCGGACAGCGGATTGCCCATGACGTCGTACACGGATACGTATCCCTGCTTCGAGCCCTGCCAGTCCTCGAAGGCGGCGGCGATGACGTCGGCCGTCCCCAGAGGGTCATCCACCGGCGTGCGCCCTCCATTGATGTCCGTTGAGATGTGGAGATTTCTCTTGGGCGGATCCCAGTGGCCGAAGATTCGGGTGACCCGGGACACAGCTTCCTTCTGACGGGCCGCCCCATGGGCAGCAACCCACGTCCGGAACTCCTTCGCCTTCCCCTTCGACTTCGCCTTGTCCTTGTCGTCTGGAATGGTCGATTTAACCGGCGGGGCCGACCCATCGGGAGTTGCGGTTGTTTCGAACCAACCACAGCCGGCAGCAAGGCCAACGGCGAGGAAGACGCCGGCTACGGCAGTCGCGGGACGTGCGAACCCTGGACGCATGAGCAAATCTCCTTGGCGGAAGAACTCTCGCCCCGCCGAAGGCGAGGCGAGAGCACCATGTCAGAACTTGATGGCGTCAGCCCTATCGTTCCAAGTGCCGCCGTAGGGGTAGTCGACGTTCCTGAAGTTCGAGATGATGCTGTAGCCCCCCGGAACCAGCATCTTCGGGTCCGGCAGGCCCGAGCGGAAGTCGTACAGGTAGATCCCGCGACTCTGCCGGTTCACGTACACCGACGAAGCCTTGTCCCGGAAGCTGGGGCTGTACTGGTCGAGGTGGCGGGTCTTCCACTCGTCGTAGGTCGGCCACTGAAGGCGCCGACCCTTGTAACTCGCGTCCTGCCACAGGCACACATAGTTGGCGGGGCAGTCCCTGTAGGCCAACGTCCCCACCGTGTCCTCGGAGGCCGCCATCTCAGCGGCACTCTCCCTGCTTGCCACGGTCGGCGCATGAGCCGCCAGGTACTGGTTCGATTCCTCCACGGTGTCGAAGCACTCCATGGTCCCGTCCACTGAGACTTCGGTGCAGACCTGCGCGCCGCTGAGGTCGTCGGCCGCGGGATCGACCTTCCCGCCGTTGTAGTACATGTCGACCTTAGGAGCACCATCCAACTCCGCGTGGACCTGCGCCTCTTCCTCCGGCGTGAGGGTGCCGACCGTAATAGTCGGCTCGTCAATCGGGAGTGCATCGGCGTAGGCCGGAGCGGTGGCAACGCCTGTTGCCGTGACGGCGAGAGCGGCGACGGATATGGCTAAACGAGTGCGTAAACGCATGGTGAATCCCCCTCCAATAGACCAAGACGCTCCGTACAGGAGCTCTTGCTGACGCTCGCGAGCATCAGACCCATGCCGACAGGCGTCATGCCGAAGAACCCGCCGACAGCACGCAGTCGAGCGGCCCTCCGGCAGTGACCTCACGAGCGGCGCATTCATCTGGCGTTGAGCCGAATCCTGTGTGCCGCCCGCGAATGGTCAGCGCCTGGCTAAGCCGGGTACAGCCCTCCCAGCACCACAGCCCCCACCCAAAGGTCACAGGCCCTTCACAAGCAGCCAGAGCCAACACTGCGCCGTCAAATTTCGTCAAGGGCGATGGATAACTTCACCACCTCAACTCCCAGCCAGCTCGCGGCAAGAGCTTGAAATGTCTGGAACGTGAGACCCCCAACTAGTTACGAGGCCGAGTGCGCAGCGTGAGCATGCCTGCGCGGCCGCAGGCCTCTCAATCTCCGAAGCGCCGCCAGATGCGCGCACACTCCAAAAGAAGCAGATCCCACCGGAGTTGAGCCGATCCGCGGCAAGAAGGGCCGTTCCGTTTCGATCTCGAGTAGACGCCACCGCAGAAACGCAACCCTCAGCTTCTTCCGTAGCGATCTCACTCGACGAAACCGGAATCCTGCCGAACTTCCAACGCCAGCAAGAAAGTCGAACGGATCTCACTATGTGACAGGACGATCCGGGTGATCAGCCCAACTGAGGGTTTCGCCCTGTAAGAGCCGAGGTCGATGATGTTGCCGCCGAAGGCGAGGTAGGCGACTAATGTGCGCCAATTTGGCTGAATTCGAAGATCTTTGACCTTTGGATTGATCGTCGGTGAACTTAACCGAATTGATTCCCCGTCACATACAACCATTCACGGAAGTGGCGTGCGTCACATCAAGGGGCTAAGAGCTGTCCTGGTGCGCACCTTTCGTAGGCCAGGACCACTCGGGTTTGTTCAGCGAGACTGGACGGGGCTCGGCTGAGGAGGCCGTTGGGGTTCGATTGATCAACTTCATCGAAAGTGCATACGCGCATGGCGATGGTGCTGCCAGGGAATTGATCACGGTTTCGTTTGTTGAAAACCTGCCTTACTCGGGCGAGGCGGGTTGCCGTGTCAATGGATACCTGGCGGGGGACCTCCGCAGGGTCCTCATGGAGCGTTAATCTCTGTGAGCGTGAAGGCGCATGGTGATGGACCACGGCGTTCGGGAGCTGTGGTTCGAGGTGCCATTGCGGGCGGGCAGGGATGGTGCCGGGCGGAGCGATGAAGTCTGAGGATGCTGTCGGCGTAACGGATCTACGGGAGTTGAAACGCTCCGCCATGGTCGTTGAAGTGGCGGAGGGCCAAGTGGCGGCCGTGGCGGCGGTACTTGCGCAGTGCCTGTGACGGGCGGCTGTAGGAGACAGGGACGTTCCGCCTCCGTTCGCTGTAGCAAGCGCGGACTCGCCCGACAAAGGATCCGGCTGCCGGTGAGAATCAGCTGCGTGGCGTTCTCCATCTTTACCGTCAGCACCAGGCGGCAGGTTCTCCTTTGGCGCCCAGCACCGCATGGCCCACAGCGCTGCGCACCCGACAGTACCCGGCGGTTCGAGTCCACTGCCGTCCACGATCTGGGTCCCTGAGTCGCACGACATCGAGGTACAGCCCGTTCCCGGGGGTGTGTTGCCCGATTGGGCGGTGGACAGGGCCCGCACCGAGTTCGTCCGCTGCCTTGACCCTGATCGCGTGCCTGCCCGCCTGCTCAAGGTGGCCATCCAGGACACCGAGCCGGGCATGGACGCACGGATGCCTTGCACCACTTACCCGGAGACGGACGGCAGCGACGGCGCCGTGGACGGTCCGCGCGTGCTGCTCGCCGAGCTTCACCCTGACACGCTCCGTGCTGCCACCGAGGACTGGACGGCCACCAGTTGCGCGTCGTCCGGCGGGATGGAAGACGGCTGGCCCGGCTTCTTCCACCGCGCCCACTACTACCTCCGCCACGGCGAACTGCTGCTCCTCGCCACCCGTCAGCATCGGGACGCCGGCCGCCTCACCGACCCTCTCGGCTCGCTGATCGCCTGTGCGCGCACGGCGGGCTTTCGCTACTTGCAGCACGTCGTCATCGCCCACGGCCGCGCATCGGGCGACCGCATCGTCCCCACGCCACCAGAGGGCGCACCGCTGGGCCTGATCCACAGTGACCTGCTCGTGCTCAGGGCCCAGGGGGTGCGGCCATGACCGTGCGTCTTGCCTCTGTGTGGAACACCGCGCCCACCTCCGCCCCCGCCCAGCGCAAGGACCGCTACGTGCCCGGGTCCGCCGCCCACCCGGCCAAGATGCTCCCGATCCTCGCCGCGCACGCGATCCTCGCCTACACCCACGCCGGCGAAACGGTCCTGGACCCGATGTGCGGCATCGGCACCACCCTCGTCGAAGCGATCCACCACGGCCGTAACGCCCTCGGGGTCGAGTACGAACCCAAGTGGGCCCACCTCGCCCGCCGCAACGCCGACTCCGCCATGCTCGACGGCGGCAACGGCCACGGCTCGGTCGCCTGCGGCGATGCCCGCGACCTGCCCGCTCTGATCCCCGCCGAACACCATGGCAAGATCGCGTTCGTCCTCACCTCACCGCCGTACGGACCCTCCGACCACGGACAGGTCCGCTCCAGCCGTGACAGCGGCCAACCAGGCGTGACCAAGCGGAACTTCCGCTACAGCCACGACCCCCACAACCTCGCCCATATCCCCACCGACGCACTCCTGGACGCCTTCACCGACATCCTCACCCAATGCCGACGTGTGCTCCGGCCCGGGGGAACCGTCGTGGTCACCACCCGGCCCTGGCGTGAACGCGGCGAACTCATCGACCTGCCCAGCGCCGCCCTCGCCGCCGGAGAAGCCGCCGGCCTCGTCCCCACCGAGCGCAATGTCGCCCTTCTGGCAGGCATCCGCGACAGTCAGCTGATTCCCCGTCCGTCGTTCTTCCAGATGAAGAACGTCCGCGACGCCCGCCGCCAAGGAACCCCGCTCCACCTGATCGCACACGAAGACGTCATTGTCCTCAAAGCACCACCGGGGCCCGGGAGTTCCCCACCTAGCAAGCACGCGCACCGTACGCATGCTCGGACCCGTCGGTGCGCGTCGCGCAAGCCAGTGACCACAGCCGTCTTCCGTTCCCGCAGCTGCACCGGCGGAGGCGACCGTGCCGACCGCTGAACCCAGGATCGGAAGTATCTGTACCGGGGTCGGTGGCCTGGACCTTGGTGTGCAGAGTGTCCTGGGCGGGCGCATCGCCTGGCATGTGGAGAACGACCCTCGGGCCCAGCAGGTTCTCGCCCGCCACTGGCCCGGCGTCCCGAACCTCGGCGACCTCCGCACGATGGACTGGAGCCGCGTGGAACCCGTGGACGTCCTCACCGCGGGAATCCCTTGCCAGGACTTGTCGTTGGCCGGTCCTCGTACGGGCTTGGCAGGGACCCGCTCCGGGCTTTGGCGCCACGTCGCCACTGCCATCTCCCACCTCAACCCGAATCTGGTGGTGCTTGAGAATGTCCGCGGCCTGCTGTCCACCCGAGCCGGAACCGACTCCCTTCGCGCGCTGGAACACTGCACGCCGTGTGTGGGAGACCCCGTGGAAGAACCCGGTATGCGGGCACTGGGCGCCGTTCTCGCGGATCTGGCCGAGCGGGGGCGCGATGCGCAGTGGGGCCTGTTTCGTGCGAGTGACGTCGGAGCACCGCATCAAAGGGCGAGGGTGTTCGTCCTCGCCTGGCGGCCGTCAACACCAGTCGAAAGACATGGCAGCAGGACTCGGACGTGCTCTGGCCGACGAGGTTGTGTGCCTGCTGCCCACTCCCAGAGCCAGCGACGGTGCCAAGGGTTCACCGAACCAGAAGCACGGCAACGGCAGCCTCACTCTCGCCTCCACGGCGGCGGCACTGACTGCCCACACATCAACCGGGGCTGCGGAAGCCGCCGTACGCGAGCGTCTGCTGCCGACCCCGACCTCCTCCGACGGCAAAGGCGGTGCGGGCACCACATCGAAACGCAGAGGCGGCGTGAACCTCCGCACCGCCATCACTCACCTAGGGAATGGTGGGCCCCCTACCTCCCCGCCATCCGCCGCTGGGAACACATAACCGGACGCGCCGCGCCCAGCCCCACGGTCCCCGGAACCCGCCGCCTTTCCGCCGAGCTCGTCGAGTGGATGATGGGCCTCCCCGAAGGCTGGGTCACCCATACCGAGGGCCTCTCGCGCGCCGCCCAACTCCGCCTCCTCGGCAACAGCGTCGTTCCCCAACAAGCGGCACACGCAGTGGGCCTGTTGCTCAAGGCAAGCGCCGAGCCCACCGAACAACCGCCGATCGGAGATGGTGCGGCAGGAGCCACGCCGTGACCCCCGGAGCGCGGCCTGGCGGCGGCATACGGGAACACGGCCCCGACGCCCCCGAGACCTGCGCGGCCGTACGCCGGACATCCATCACCATGAGGTGGAAACCGCGAGAATTCAACGCTACGAGCTCGTAACACGATCATGAGTGAGCCTTCTTGAGCCGCTTCGGGCGTCGACCGGCGGATGGTTGACGAAGCGGGGCCGGTGACCCAGTCTTGGTCGGCTTGGGATCGTCGAGAGGGCGACAGGCATGGCTGAGCGTGGGAACGTCTACGTCGACATGGTCGGGGACCTGTTCCACCCGGGACACGTCGCGCTGCTCAGGGCCGCGCGGGACTTCGGGGAGCGGCTGATTGTCGGGGTGCTCTCGGACGAGGTCGTGGCCGGCTACAAGCGCAGGCCCATCATGACGCTGGCGGAGCGGGTCGCGGTGATCGAGGCGTGCCGGTACGTCGATGTGGTGCTCCCGGACGCGCCCTACCGGGTCACGAACGAGTTCCTGGACCGGCACGGCATCGACGTGGTCGTGCACGGCGACGACCTCACAGCGGACGAGGTCGAAGAGGTCTTCGGTCCGGTGGCCGATGCGGGGAAGCTGCGGCTTGTGCGGTACACGGCCGGCGTCTCCACGACCGAACTCATCCAACGGTGTCGGGCGCCGGGCGCCTCATGAGGGGCGCGGAACCTCGTAAGCTCCTACCGCGGATGTAATCCGGCCTTCTTGATTCGCCTCCAGCAGATAAGGCTGCAGCCCAACGAGACGAAGGCGTCGTGAAGCTCGAGGCGTCGCTCCCACCGCACGGCCAGGCGCTTGAACTGGTGGAGCAGGGCGAAGGTCTGCTCAACGACGTAGCGGAGCTTGCCCAAGCCTTTAATGTTCGGGGCGCCCTTGCGGGAGATCACCGGCATGATCCGGCGTTTGCTCAGTGCACGGCGGACGGCCCGG
Source organism: Streptomyces monticola (assembly GCF_042665355.1). Taxonomy (NCBI): domain Bacteria; kingdom Bacillati; phylum Actinomycetota; class Actinomycetes; order Kitasatosporales; family Streptomycetaceae; genus Streptomyces; species Streptomyces monticola. The sequence goes on from NZ_JBHTCF010000001.1 coordinate 769,003, forward strand.
GAGTCGTATGCCTTGTCGCCCAGTACCACGTCGGGGCGCCGGCGGGGGTGGCCCGGGCGTCCGGTCACCGGTGGGATACCGTCGACGAGGGCGAGGGTCTGCGTGATGTCGTTGACGTTCGCCGCGGTGGTGATGACCTTGAGCGGGGGTGCCCTTCCCGTCGCAGATCAGGTGGTGCTTGCTGCCCGTCTTGCGCCGGTCGACCGGCGACGGGCCGGTTGCGGCTCCCCCCTTTTCGCACGGACGTGGGAGCCGTCCACGCAGGCGCGGGACCAGTCGAGCTCGCCGGCCGCGTTCAGCTTCGCGAGCAGGATGCGGTGCAACTGGTCGAAGACTCCCGCCTGTTGCCAGCGATCCAGACTTCGCCAACAGGTCTGCCCGGAGCCGAACCCCAGCTCCAGCGGCAGGAGTTGCCATGCGATGTCCTGGTACAGGACATACAGGATGCCCTGCAGGCACAACCGGTCGTCCACCGGGTTCGGCCCCGGCGACCGCTCCGGCCATGGCGGCAGCAACGGTTCAATCAGCGCCCACAAGTCGTCATCCACGATCCACGGCCGAGTCGTCACACCCACCCGAACGGTCAGATCGTCACAACCGTCACGCTCGACCAGAACGCTTCAGTAAGATCGTGTTACGAGTTCTAAGTTCCCTGAATTGCCTGAGGAGTTCGTGCCTGTCAATGGACAGCAGGGCTCGGACTACGTGGCCCGCGAAGGGGGAGCGGAGGGACCGCTGGGCTTGGAGGTGGTTCATCGGCAGCTGGCGTTGCTTCTCATGAGCAGGTGAAGGGCGGCGTGGGGAACAATGCGGATCCTGGCCGAGTGGTCTCTCCGGATAACTCGGCTTCAAGGCCGGGCGGCAGCACCGCCGACATGGGGATCGACAGTGTGGCGACCGAGCCCCCGCTGTCCGTGACGCCGTCAGCCCCACCGCAGGGCACGCCGCCGGCCGGAAAGCCGGAAGCCATCTCGCCGATGCCGGGTGCTCCGGTGCCGCAGCTGCCGAGGCCGGCGCCGGCGCCCACCGGAGGTGCAACGACCGGACGCGCTCCCAGCAGTCGGCCTTCGCTTCCCAGTCAGGGCATACCAACGCAGCCTGGGCGCAGTGTCACCGGTCGACCGCCCGTCAGCAACGGCATCATCGGTGGACGACCGGTCCCACCAGCAACTGGCCGACCTGTCGGCACCGGGCCGCGAGGCACTGTCATCGGCAGCCCGCCGAGTACAGGTCCAGCCACCCCTGCTGGCCGCGGGCCTGCGGGAGGCGGCAGCACTCAAGGACGTATGCCTGGCCCTCGCGGAGTGGGGCCAATTGCTCGAGACACCGTCGGGGCACCACGGGCAGATGGACGCAGTGGTACTGGTGGCGCGCCGCTTACCGGTATTCCTGGTGCACGTGGGACCAATGGCGTGGTCGGAGCCGGGCAGCAACCTGCAGCCGGCAGGGCCCAGGCCGCTCCCCGGCCCGGAGCTCCGGGCTCCGGTGGTACGACCAGAACCCCTAACCAGTCCGGTGGTGTAGGTGGTGCGGCGGGCACCACGTCGGGTGGCAGTGGCAGTGGCGGAGCTCGTGGGTCGGCTTCTGGTAGCAGCACACCGCAAGGGGCCGGGCGACGTGGTGATGCCATCGGCATGGCGCCTGGGCGGAGCAGCACTTCCCGGTGGGACCCTCGCGAAGGGCGTCGCTCGGCGGGGTATGCGACCGAGCCCGAAGAGACCTGGCAGCAGGACAGCCGCCGTCCCGTGCCGCCTGTGATCGAGTAATGCCGAGCCGTACAACACAGGGAACAATGATGCGCAGCAGTATCGGCCTGCCCCGACGATTGGGCCGCGGGGCAGCCGCCGCACTGGGCCTGTTGCTCGCAGGCCTAGCGGCAACTCCTGCTCACGTAGGGGAGGTTCGCGACAAGCAGTGGCATCTCGATGCCATGCGTGCCGATGAGATGTGGAAGACGAGCACCGGCAAGGGCGTCACCGTCGCTGTGATCGACTCCGGCGTGGAAGAGTCTCCTATGGAGCTGCGTGGGCAGGTTCTCGACGGTAAGGACTTCGCACCGCACAAACCTGGAGACGAACACACGGACTACGACGGTCACGGCACCGGTATCGCAGCGTTGATCGCCGGTACTGGGGCCGGTCCGGGTGGTGACGGTGCGTTTGGATTGGCACCTGACAGCAAGATCCTCCCGCTGCGGGTCCCCTACGACAGTCTGGGGTCGAAATTTGACAAGCCCCTCGTAGAAGCCATTCGCTACGCAGCCGACTCGAATGCCCAGATCATCAACATCTCCGTCGGAGGCGCGAGAGACATCCCAGGCGCGGACGCAGCGGTGAAGTACGCGCTGTCCAAGGGAAAGCTGATCTTCGCTTCGTCCGGCAACGAAGGCGAACACGGTAGTCCTGTTAACTGGCCGGCAGCGACGCCCGGGGTCGTAGGAGTGGCTGCGCTCGGTAGGAACATCGAGACGACCAAGGAGTCCACACACGGGCCGCATGTTGATCTGTCAGCGCCCGGTGATGAGCTGGTACATGCCTGTGCGGGTGGAACTGGTCTGTGTAAGTCTCACGGCACGAGCGGAGCTGCGGCGATCGCCTCCGCGTCGCCAGCGTTGATCTGGTCCAAGCACCCGACCTGGACCAACAACCAGGTGCTCCGTGTCCTGGTCGAAACCGCGGGCAAGGCCAAGAGCGGCAAGGAGCGATCGGACTACGTCGGCTACGGAGCCGTCCGCCCTCGCATCGCCCTAAAGAACCCCGGTGATCCCGGTCCAGCTGAACACATACCCGCTGCCGGACTTCCCAAAGGCCAAGCCGAAGTCGCCGCCCTCTTCCGATGCCGCTGAGCCGGATGACGGCAAGCCGGAGAACGACAAGCCTGCCGCAGCTGCCGCCGATTCCGGCGGCGGTGACGGAAGTGGTGCGCTGTGGACTGGACTGGGGATTGGAGCAGCGCTCCTACTGGGAGGCGCGGTCGGTGTCACCGTGATCCGGTCTCGTCGACGTAGCAGCGGTGCCTGGTCTTGAGCGAAGAGGCTTACGAAATGCGGCACGGGCTTGCTGAGAAGCAAGGCCCTGCCGCATATCATTTCGCGATTCCTGCCAGGCAGTGCAGGCGGCGATGACTTGTCGTTGGGGACGGTCAGTTGGCCGGGGTGATCCTGTCGCATTGCGCACGCTCGGTCGCAGCGTTGACCCGGTTGGCGAAGACTTGCTTGGGCCCCGGCTTGGAGACCTTCTGCATGTCCTCGCTGAGCTGCTGGAAGAAGACGGTCGCGGCCCCGTTGCACTGGGCCTTCACCACGGCGTACGAGTCCTCGATGACACCTTTGCCCTTCCAGCCCGAGCCTGGAGTGCGGTTACCTGCCATGCTGTTGAACAGGTCGACGATGCGAGGCTCGGTCACGGCCAGGAACTGACCCGCAAACTCAGGCTCCTGTTGCGGTACTTCCGTGGTGACGGAACAGATCTCGAGACGCTCGTCCCGGCCCGTCTGGATCCAGTTGTCCCCGGAGCGCAAGCCAGGGATGTCGCACACTCCGCTGGGAGCAGGTGAGCGCTCCTCGGAGCGGGCCTTGGGACTGTTCGCTTCGGTGGCAGGAAACGCTTCGGTAAGGCGCAGTTTCTGGTCGGGAGCGCAGCCCGCCTTCTCCATGCCCTGGTTGGCGGCGTGAAGGAGCAGGTTGGCGACGTCGCGTTCGACGCCGAGGCTAGTGGGGTTGGCTACGCTGTCTCCAGCGGAGGAACTCGTGCCGTGCGCCCGGAGAGTGACGACGGTCGGCTGTCCGTCCTGATCGCATTCCTTGGGCAGGACCAGAAGCCCGCGGTCGGTGTCGACGAGACCCGGCAGCCCGTCAGGCAAGCGCTCGCCGCCCGCGTAAAGAAACTCACCCATCCACGCCCTGCGGTCGGCAGTGTCTCGCGGAGCGGTGCCGTAGCGGACGGTGACGCGGTCCTCGTAGGAGATCTTCTGGCTTCCCTGGGAGCTGGCGGATTTCACTGTGAGGGTGCACTCACCGTGAGGGCTGTCGGCCGAGGGTGAGGTTTCGGTGGCTTTTCGTGAGCCGTCGTCCTTCAATGCCGCATCCCCCAGGATTGGTGAGCCGCTGCCCTCTTCCCAAGCACCCCAGCAGTAGCTCTCCGTGGACAAGGGACCCGCAGTCAACGCCCAGCTCCCGAATCCGGCTGCGGCCAGGGCGAGTACCGCCACGGCTATGACCGGCTTGCGGCGGAGCCGGCGTTGTGCGGTGGGCTCGAGAGCGGATGTCGACTCCTGGTCCGGCTCAGTCTGCGAGCTGGATTGGTTGTCCGGCGTGCTGTGCGTCACTCTGAAACGTCCCTGTCTGGGCTATTGCTGTGCTCGTGGCTGTCAGTAGTCGGGGCGCAGAAGGATCAGCGCTCTGTGACGAGCTGTTGCATGATCGTTCTGCCCCTCGCCGACGAAGTGCTTGGTGAACTCGCTGTCCAGCTCGTGCCCGTTGCTCTTGGCCCAGGCCCCTACCATCTCGTCGACTTCCGTCTGGCCTGCCATGAACAGCTTGGCGTTGCCCTTGGTGGCCTCAAGGTTGGCTTCGGCGATGCGATCCTTTGTCGCCTCGTACAGGGTGTAGTCGAGGATTCGGTTGGCGAAGTCAGCGGGGATAGCAGCCCCTGGGGAAACGAAGTTGAGTGCTGCGCCGGAAGTCCGCGTGACATGAGCGTTGAAGTCGTTGGACCACTGCGTGGCCTCAAAACGCTTGTCGAAGACAGTGTCCGTTCGGACGCCGTCGTAGGCGCCTATGGCGGCTGCTGCTTCGTGAATGCGATTCTGGGTGGTCAGGCTGGTGTGGTCGTCGGGCATGCCGGCGAATACATCCAGTGCGTATTGCTTTTCGGCGCGGTACATGTGGCCGAACGCCTCCGGGTCGGAAGCGACACCGCGCATCACCTTGACCAATTCCTCGTGAGGAACACCCATCTTTACGGTTCCGTCGTCATCCCAGACACGATCCTTGTACGTGAGATTGTCCGAGGCCAAGATCTGGTGGGTGTCCGGCGTGTAGTCCGCGAGCATATTGGCCATCGGTTGACGGAGGTTCTCCGGGAGCTTCTCGGCGATGCCCTCCGCATTGAGCTGGCCGATGGTCTCGTTCATCACGCGAGCCTGGGCCAGAGTGTGACCGCCGAGTGCATGCTCCGACCCTGGCGTGTGCCCGGTCGCCGCGGCCTCCAGGGCGGCTCCGAGACCCTTGCGTGCGTCCTTGTCAGCGACATCGTCGGTCGGCAGCTCGACGTTCCCGCTCCACCTGGTGGTGTTCGTGGTGTCCCAGTCGCGCTCGCGGATGAGGTGCTGCAGGCGGTCGTTGCCCCCGTCCGCCTTCGGGTCGAGAAAGCCGGTGGCCGTGTCCGGGTCGTGGCTCATCAGGCCGAGTGCGCCGTCGATCGGGTCGTTGGCGAACCAGCCGTCGTGCTTGCCTTCGAACCGGCCGTGGAGGTCCCAGATGTTCTTGTCCTTCTTCTCGGCGGCGATCATGTCGTCTGTGAGGTCGCCGAGGAACTGTCCTGAGTAGCCTTTGCCGTGCTGCATGAGCGTGATCAGGCTCTGGTAGCCGCGGACTTGTTGGCCGTGGCCCGCGGAGTGGATCCGTTCTCCCGCCACGTCGAACTCGTACTTCTGAATTCCGGCCTTCTGGAGGTCGGCGCGGAAGTCTTTGTAGAACTTGGACTTCGGGTCCTGTGTGGCGGTGGCGAGGGCGGTGGCCAGGCTCTTTTGGAGTGACAGGTAGTCCCTCTTGTGGCCCTTGTCGTCGAGGTACGCCAGGTCGTTCAGCTTGTTGGTGAACCTGATGGTGTTCGCCGGACCGAGGCTGCTGAGGAGCGTTTGGCTGAACTCCTTGTTCCCGGAGTTGTCGCGGAACGCGCGCTGGGCTTCCTTGAGGTCCTGGCCGGTGGCGTCCCCGGAGTTGATGCGCGTCGCGATCTCTTTGAGCTCGAGGGCTTCGTACTTCTCGACATCGCCCTTGGCGTAGGCGTTGAAGCCGTTGAGCGAGCCGTCGCGGGTGTCGGCGTCGATGACGACCGCTTCCAGCGCGATCTTCACGCCGGCGTCGGCATCGCTGACGGCCTTGACCGCCTGCCGGATGTGGGCGGCCCAACTGGCTTCGGCGTCACGGAGCCCCGGGTCGTGCTGCGCTGCTCGGCGGGTCGCTTCGTCGGCGCGGGCATAGTCGAACTGGACCGCACCCTGGTCGGAAACGCGCATGCCGGCCTTGATGGCGTCGGCGCGTGCGGCCTCGACCTTGCCTCGGAGTTCCGTGAACTGGTCGTGGGCGTCGCGGAGAAGGGAGGCTATGGCCTTTGCTTCCTTCTGGGCCGCCTGGAACTCGTGGAGCGCGGTGTCGAAGCGGGCATTGGCGGCCTGGGCGCTCTGGCCCTGCCACGACGGTCCCAGGGTGACGCCGTGCACATCCCGTTGGTACTGGTCCTCGAGCTTCTTGAACTCACCTGCCATGTCGTCCCACTTGGCGGCGGCCGCGGTGAGCTTGGACAGGTCGGTGGTCATCACTTCGTGATACGTCGGCATGGTTCCCCCGAAGCCGGTTAGTGCTTGTCGATCTGGGACTGCTGCCGGAATTGGGTGCCGATGCCGATATCGGTGTTCTGAATCCGGGTGGCGGTCTCACGAAGGGCGTACTTCTCCGCACTCAAGCGGCCGACGAGCGATTTGACCTGTTTCTCCCATGCGGCGTGTGCCTTCTTCAGCGCTGTGGAAGTGTCCCAGCCGTGGCCGTCCTTGCCGCGGAATTCGCTGACTGCCGATTCTGTGCTGATCTCTACAGTGTTGCCCGCCTTCGCGGTGCCGGGTTCGAGGTGCTGCTCGATGGCGTTCGCGGCGGTCCGCTTCTCTGCGGGAGTCGAGGCCAGGTCGGCCGGGCCGCCGCCGTCACCGCTGGGCGGAGCCACCTGATTCAGTCGAGTTTGTGCGGAATTCGAGCCACTTGCGTTGGCTTTGAGCTGTTCCCATTCGTCCCAGGCCATGACGTCCCCCGTGCTGGTAATGATCGCTCTCGTGTCACTCTACGGAACACTTTTCCCAAGGGGGAAGAGGCGACCAAGCCAGCGATCTCACGAGCGCGACGGGCCATTGAGGGCCGCATCGTGGGTGTAGCATCCCGCGGTGGCCTGAAGAAGGCGCAGCATTCGGCGCTGCAACCTGGCACCGCCTCGGGGCTGCTCGAGGGCTGGACGGCTCGTTACTGACCTTCCGGGCGTGATGTCGTGGAGGGTTGGCAGGGGGTGGCCGTCGCGGTACGTCGGAACTATGAGGTATCCGCAAGGTGGTGGGCTCACGGCCGAGCGGCGGGCGTTTCGGGAGCGCATCCGGATGGAAGCGGCCGGAATGTTCGCCGCCGGGCAGGTCAACACGGTGATGGCCAAGCAGCTGCGGGTCAGTCTGCGCTCGGTGCAGAGGTGGCGTGCTGACTGGCAGGACGGCGGCCGGCAGGCCCTGCAGTCCAAGGGGTCGGCTGCCCGGCCGAAGCTGAGCGAGGCCCTGTTCACGGTCCTGGAACAGGAGTTGGCAAGAGGGCCGGTCGCGCACGGATGGCCGGACCAGACCTGGACCCTGGCCAGGATCAAGACACTGATCGGACGCCGGTTCCACAAGACACTCACGCTGTCGGCCATCGCGCAGATGCTGCACCGACACGGGTTCAGCCACCAGGTCCCGGCCCGGCGGGCGTTGGAGCGGAACGACGACGCGGTCACCGGCTGGGTGAAAGACACGTGGCCCCCAGGTGGAAGCGCCGCGGCGGCACTCGACGGCTGGATCGTCTTCGAAGACGAAGCCGGCTTCTCGATGACGCCGCCGACCTCCCGCACCTGGTCCAGGCGCGGCCACACCCCGGTGATCCGGGTCAGAGGGCGTTCCCGGGGACGGGTGTCGGTGGCCGCTCTGTGCTGCTACCGCCCCGGCGAACGGTCCCGCCTGATCTACCGGTACATACTCCACGACCCCCACGGCGGCCATACGAAAGCCGGACGCCGCAGCTTCTCCTGGACCGACTACCGCGACCTGCTCAGCGCCGCCCACCAGCAACTTGGTGCCCCACTCGTACTCGTATGGGACAATCTCAACACCCATCGTGCAGTGAGCCTGCGCAACTGGGTCGCCGAGCACGACGGGGTCACTGTCGTCCAACTGCCGGTCTAAAGGATGGGCCTTGCCCCCGGAGTTTGAACACGTCTATGCGGCTCGGGTCAGGGTAGTTGATGTTGTGTGGAAGGCGTTCTCGTAAGTGATCGGCGATCGCTGTCCGAGTCGGGAATGCCTGCGTTGGGTGTTGTATCGGTGGAGCCAGCGGAAGGCGTCGAGGCGGGCTTCGCGTTCGCTTGACCAGCTCTGTCGCCCCTTCAACGTCTCCCTTTTGAAGGTCGCGTTGAACGATTCCGCAGCGGCGTTGTCTGCGCTGCTGCCGACCGCGCTCATGCTTTGGCGGACGCCGGCGAGGCGGCAGGCATCGGCGAAGGCCCGACTCGTGTACTGGGCTCCGTGATCGGTGTGCATCACCGCTCCGGCGAGGCTGCCGCGAGTCCGCTCGGCCGCCGCAAGGGCGTCGATGACGAGGTCGGTGCGCATGTGGTCGGCGATCGCCCATCCGGCCAGACGTCGTGAACAGAGATCGATGACGGTCGCGAGGTAGCAGAACTTCCCGCTGCCGACGCTCAGGTAGGTGATGTCGCCGACGTACTTCGTGTTCACCGCGGTCGCGGTGAAGTCACGGCCGATCAGGTCCGGTGCTTCGCCGCAGCCGGGTCCGCGAGGGTGGTGCGGTGCCGGCGCCGCAGGCGGACCCCTTCGAGGCCGATGGTCCGCATGATCCGCGCGACGCGCTTGTGGTTGACCAACTGGCCGCCCTCGTCGCGGAGTTCGGCAGTGATCCCTGGGGGTGCCGTAAGTGCCGTCGGAGTCCTGGTGGACCTTGCGTATGCGGGCCGCGAGACGGTCGTCGGCGGCCTGGCGGGCTGCCCGGTCCGCAGCGGTGCGGCGCCAGTAGTAGAAGCTTGAGCGGGCAATCCCCAGGATCGAGCACAGCCGCTTCACGCCGAACCGGCGCTGATGGTCCTCAACGAACTGGCAGCGGTTCACCAGCGCGTCTCCCCTGCGAAATACCGGGCTGCCTTGCGGAGAATGTCCCGCTCCTCCTCCAGCTCGCGGATCCTCTTCCTCGCGGCGGCCAGCTCCGCCTGCACCGCGTCACCGGCCGGCTGCGGCCTCTCCGCGGGCGCGGAGTGGGCACCGGCACGTCGTCCGTCGGCGGCACGGATCCAGTTACGCAGCGTCTCGGTATTCACTCCGAGATCGGCAGCGACCGACTTGATCGTCGCTCCCGGACGGGACCGGTACAACGCGACCGCGTCCGCCTTGAACTCGGCGGGGTAGTGCTTCATCCCCACAGGGACTCCGTTCTCCTGGACCATCAAGATCCAAGTCTCTCCGGTGTCCAAACTCCGGGGTCAGGGCCCGCCTACGTGTCTTCCGCGCAAGCTCAGCATGGTCTGTCCTCACTCCGCTGGCGATAGCGGGCCTCGCCGGGAGCGTCATCGCGGCCGGCCTCGCGGCCCCGGTCACAACCAACGGAGAGTCCTACATCACCCCTGAACTCTTCGGGTCGGCAGTGGGGGTTGTCCTGCTCATCAGCGTCCTCATGTGGTTGTGGGCAACCGCCGCGGCGGTCCGCCAAGCCCGTGCATGGCGTCCGCGCGGCGACTGACCCTGTCTCGTGAGCTGTAACAGCCCTACGGAGCACAGCGATCCAGATGCCCGTCGACTCGCGCACAGCATTAGTCGAGCAGACTTTTACGAGGACCGGTGGCTGATTCTGCTCAGCATGGCCACCCCAACGAAGCGGATTGCTCGATGCCTTGCTACATGAACATCTTTCGGAGTGCCCTGCCTATCTGGCCGATTCCGCTGCAAGCAGCACTGCGTTGGTCTCGTCGGCTGATGGCTGGAAAACATCTGAATCGCCGAAAGTTCGTTTGAAAACGTGCTGAAAACTGTACTCTCGCGTGGTCATGTTCGGCAGGACAGCACCTTGAGGCTCCCGTGTGCTCGTCTACCACCGGTCACTGGGAGGACGTTCATCCTTCGGGTCATTCGCTCGCAGTTATGTAGCCCGGATCGGGCAGCAGTGTGGGTGCCGTTCATCGTCGCACTCGGCCTCGGAATGTGGAGGATCGCGCGCCCTTCCGCATGGACCGACGAAATCGTCACGATGGACGTGGCGCGGCGGTCCTGGCCTCAACTTGTCCAACTGCTAGAGCACGTAGACGCTGTGCACGGCCTGCATTACGTCCTGATGCACCTGGTCGGGCGGCTGGGGGGAATCAGCGAGTTCACGATGCGGCTGCCCTCCGCGTTGGCAGTGGCCGTCGCAGCAGCCGGCCTCTCGTGGCTGGGGCGGCTGCTTAGCGGTCCACGCCTGGGCCTGTACGCAGGGCTGCTGCTCGCCGTGCTGCCGACCGCGTCGCGGTACGCGCAGGAGGCCCGCTCGTTCGCCTTCGTCATGGCGGTGGCGGTGCTGGCCACGTACGCCCTCGTGAAAACCCTGTCCGGTGATCGCCGGTGGGCGGCTGGCTATGCCGTGCTCATAGCCCTGCTGGGCTGGTTCAACGTGTTAGGGCTGCTGCTGGTGGCAGCCCACGGAGTCACTGCGGCCCTGCGACGCCCCGGCCGCCGCGTGGTCAAACGCCTGTTGCTGGCCCAGGCAAGCGGCATCGCCGCCGTCGTGCCGCTGCTGGTCCTAGGCTTCACCCAGCGATCTGCCGTGGGTGAGATTGCACCGATCACTGGTGGAACCCCGTACAACTTCCTTACGTGGCTGCTCACACCTGGCCAGGGCACCCTCCCCGCCGCGCTGAAGCTCGTGCTCACCCCCACGGCTCTTGTCGCCGTGGCCCTCCTCGTGGCCCGTCGGCGCAAGGCCCCGCACCTGGCCCTAGCCGTCGGTGTGCCGTGGCTGACTGTGCCCCCGCTGCTCTTGATGGCCGTCGCGCTCGGCAATCCGCTCTTCGCCTACTGCTACCTGCTGTTCTGCCTGCCGGCCCTGGCACTGCTGATCGCCGCGGCCGCCACCGTTTTTACTCCGCCCCAGCAGGTACTGCTCGCCCTCCTGCTAGCTGTCCCGATTGCCTTGTCGCACCAAGCCATCCGGCAGCAGGACAGCCGCTCTTGGGACACCACCGCCGTAATCACCACGCTGCAGGATCGCGCCGTCCCCGGGGACGGCTTCCTCTTCAGCGGCGGCCGGTGCGGTCTGATCGCTTCTGCCCACCCGGAGGTCTTCGCCCCTCTCCAAGATGTGGGCACGACCCGGACTGCCGCTGAACGCGGCACCCTGGACAACCAGAGCGCCGACAAAGCGCCCCTACGTCGGCGGCTGACCCAAGCACCCCGCGTCTGGCACATCACCTGCCAGCACCTTTCCTCCGGCGCCCGCCAAGCCGGCGCCCGCACAGCAGCATCCCAGAAACAGGCCCTCACTCGCGCGGGCCTGTCCCTCGCCTACTACCGCAACGTCCATGGTCTGAAGATCACCCTCTATCAACGCTGACCCGCCGTTGGGTGTGGCCGTAGGGGACCAGCCGTCGCGCCTGGGTGAAGATGAGAGTTCGCCGATGACGGATAGCGACCATCACCAAGCGATTGCACAGCCTCTGTACCCACGCGGGCAGGCCTCCGGCTACTTCGCCCCGCGCGCTGCCGGCGGACGATCTCGCCCGAAAGGGTATTCCGCTCGCCGCACAGCCGCTCCACCTCGCCGCGCGCGTGGTGTCGCTCGACATGCAACTGTCGTCACCGCCCAGCGGGAAGCGATCCGTGCTTCCATCCCCGCACACGTGGGGCGGAAGCACGGGTGGGTCCGGCTGATCAGTTCTCGCTGGCTGTGGGTGCCGCCGCGAGGCGGTAAGTCCGCGGCCTGTCGCTCACCTTCTCGGCGACACCTGTCTTCGCCAAGGTGATCAGGCAGTTGGCAATAGCACCCGAGGATTTCGAGACGGCACGGCTGATGGCGGTGGCGGTGAACGTCTCAGTGGGGTGCGCTTCGAGGTGTTCGATCACAAGCTGCCGTAGTGCGCCGGGCGCGAGTCGCTTCTTCTCACCAAACGGGGCTGCTGCGCTCTCGGTCTGCGACTGCTCCCTGTCGCCTGGGACTTCGAGGCAGTCCTCTTGTGCGCTGGGGGTGGTTGGCGGGTTCTCGCTAGTAGTGCCAGTGCCGTCAGGGTCGGCCACTGTGAGGGCGGGGGCTGGCGTTTTCGGCCGTTGGCCAGTTTGGGCAGATTCGCTGTCGTTGCCGGTGGGGGCGTCGCCCTCGCCGGTGGCTGAAGGGGAGTCACCCGCAGCGCGCCAGCGGTCGGGGACGCGCCGCGCCCCCTCGTGCCCGCCGGGCTCACGCACGACCAGCCCTTGCTTCTCCAGGGTGGCCAGGGCGTTGGTTGCGGTGGAGCGGCCGAGCCCGGCGGCGAGGGCCAGTTCGGCCGCCGTGGCGTACGGGGTGGTGACCAGCTCGGTGTAGATCGCCGCAGGGGCACCGGTAAGGCCGGTCAGAGGTTGAGGGCTGGGTACTGGGCGCAGATCACGGACGTTGGAGTCTTGGACATCGGACATGGTGGGGCCTCGCTTCCGGTGAGCGGAGATGGATGGAGGGCCCCGGCCGGGGTGCGGCATGGAATGCCACGGTGTCGAACGGGTGCGTGCGCAGCGCAGAAGATCCCGGTCGAACTCGGCCCGGGCGCCCGTGGGTTCGGGGTGCGTGAACCCGTGACGCTCGGCCGGTGCGACCCATGGACGCTCCATAGGGTTTCCCCTGTCAAGTCGATCGGCGGATATTGCGATCGAGGGTGGGAAAACGGATCGTCGCTGGTCAGGAGAGCGGTTCGGCGTGGTCGGGCCGACGGGCCAGGAGCTGTGTCCGGATCTGGCGGGCCCGCTTCGGGCCGAGGTGCAGATCCGATCGGAGCCGCCAGACGCTCACCGGTCGGCCAGTGACCGCACGCACCGCGTCGTCGATCGCCGTGGCGCGCGCCCACACGTCGCCCTGTGTCGGGCTGTCCGTACGCGCTTCGCCCACCGGGGTCACCGAGGCTGTGCCCGGCGCGCTGTCGGCCGCCGTGGGGCCCCCGTCGTCGGAGGGTGGGGGTGTGGCCGGGTGCGTCGGGGCGGTCAGAGGGCCGGAAGGGGCAGGATCGGGCGGGGGAGTGGGACCGATCGGGGGCTCGGCGATCGGTTTGATGCCAGGTGGGGCAGGTTCGGACGATGGGGGCGGCAGCGCTATGAAGAGCTGGTGGATGTGCTGCTCGACGCGGTGGACCAGGCGGCCGGAAACGGGTGACCAGCCCGACGGGTCAGCGGGCTGTGCTGGCTTCCTGCTGTTACTTGGCGTGGGCAAGTCGATAAGAGCCGGTTCCGATTCGATGATGTTGCAGCCGAAGGTGAGACAGACGATTACTGTGCGCCAATTTGGCTGAATTCGAAGCTCGTTGGCCTTTGAATTGATCGTTAGTGAACTTAATCGAATTGAATCTCCGTCGCGTACAACCTTTTACGAGAGTGACGCGCATCACAGGCAAGAGTTAAGGGCTGCCCTGGTACGCCCCTTTCGTAGACCTGGACCACTCGTGAAGCAGTCATTACCTTCTGGGCTTACTTTCTTTTCCTGTTCTCCATGTTGTGGGCGGGGTGGGTGGGGTGGGTGGGGGCATGGGTACGTTCACGCGATTACATGGGTTCGGGAGGCCGGCTGCGGCCCTGTTGGCTGCCGTATTGGCAGGCGGAGTGCTTCCGGGGGCTGATGCGGCTTCGGCGATGACGGAGTTGCCCCCGTCCTCGGCGGAGCACAGGTCGGAGATGCCCAGGGCCTTATCCGAGTCGGAGGCGCTGGCCGAGGCGAAGCGCGTCGGAGAGAGCGTGGAGATCGCCTCGCAGAGAGGCGAGAGCAGTGAGGTCTTCGCCACCCCAGAAGGTGAGTTGGAGGCCCGGGAGTATCTGCGACCGGTGTGGGCGCGGGTCGACGGTGAGTGGCGGAAGGTCGACACCGGGCTGGTCGCGACCGACGGCATGGTGAAGCCGAAGGCCGCCACGGTGGATCTGGAGTTCTCCGGGGGCGGGTCGGAGCCACTGGTTCGGATGACCAGGGCGGGCCGTGAACTCGCGTTGTACTGGCCCGGCAACCTGCCCGCTCCCGATCTGGAAGGGAACACGGCGACCTACCCGGATGTGCTTCCCGGGGTCGATCTGCGGATGGGCGCCCAGGAAGACGGATTCACACAGCTGTTGGTGGTCAAGACCGCCGAAGCTGCGGCGAGCACGAAGCTGGCTGAGCTGCGGTTGCAACTCGCGGCAGATGGCATGGATGTTCGGGAGACAGCGCAAGGCGGGCTCGAGGCGGTGGACCAGGGCGCCAAGGGCGCGGTGTTCGAGGCGCCCAGGCCCGTGATGTGGGACTCCGGTACGGGCCCGCAGTCCGAGGGGGCGGGCGCGAAGGAGCCATCGACGGGCGCGATGGGAGAGGAGCCGGCAGAGCCGGGGGCCGGCGAGTCGGCCAAGTTGGCTCCGGTTGGCGTGGAGATCGCGGCGGGCGGCGGGGAGTTGGTGCTGACACCGGACGCAGGGGTCCTCAGAGGCAAGGACACCACGTACCCGGTGTTCATCGACCCGCAGTGGTACACGCCGCGGGCTTCGGCGTGGACGATGGCATCGAAGTACTGGGCGTCTTCGCCGCAGTGGAAGTTCAACGGCAAGTCCGATGCGGGCATGGGGTACTGCGGCTGGGACTACTGCGCGCCGCATGACACCAAGCGGCTCTTCTACCGGATACCGACATCGAGGTTCGCGGGCAAGTCGGTCTTGTCGGCTGAGTTCGTGGTGCGGAATGTCTGGTCGGCTTCGTGCGCGGACCGCGGGGTGCAGTTGTGGCGTACGAAGGACATCTCCTCGTCGACCACCTGGAACTCCCAGAACGCCTCGGGTTTTTGGATAGATCATTTGAGGTCGGAGTCTTTCGCCCATGGCTATGAAGGGTGTGCGGCCAAGGACGCCGAGTTCGATGTGAGGTCGGCGGTACAGCAGGCCGCGAACGGCAAGTGGTCGACCATGACCTTCGGCCTGCAGGCCTCCAGCGAGTCCGACAGATACGGATGGAAGCGGTTCTCCGACAAGGCGTTCCTGCGGGTCAAGTACAACCGACCGCCGTCACAGATCAAGATGTCGCAGCTGTCCATGGAGTACGGCGGCACCTGCAAAAAGCCGGACAAGGCGGCGCGGGTGCGCACGTTGGGCAAGATCTACGCGAACAAGGTCAAGGACCCTGATGGTGACAGTGTCTCGGTGGAGTTCCAGGCGAAATGGGACTCCGGCGACGGGAAGGGATTGATCACCCGCTGGAAACCCGCGCGTACGACGGCGAAGAAGTCCGGATCGATCTTCTCGATCAGCCTTCCGTCGTCCGTGTCACAGAACAAGACGGTCCACTTCTACGCACGGGCTTACGACGGCGCGCAGTACTCGCCGTGGTCCTACGCAGGTGACCCGACGGCCTGCTACTTCGTGTATGACACGAGGGTTCCGAAGGCGCCGTCGATCACTTCTGCCCAGTATCCGGCCTCCGATCCGGAGAACCCTGACGACCCTTGGCTCGATGGGGTCGGCAAGTACGGAACCTTCCAGCTCAAGGCTGCTGACGGAGATGTGACCAAGTACTGGTTCGGAGTCAACGGCGATCCTGCGTCGAAGAACACACTGGTCACGTCCGGAGGCGTGGCGAAGTCGGCGCTGGTGCTGCCGGCCGAGCCCGGAGTGAACTTCGTGACGGCGCAGGCTTTCGACTCGGCCGGCAACGGAAGCGAGATCCGCACCTACCAGTTTCGGGTAAAGGCAGGGCAGCCCGAGCGGGCGACCTGGCAGTTGGACGAGCCCGCAGGCGCGACGGAGGCGGCAGGGTCGACGCCGGAGCGCACCGCGGCTCTGCACGGTGCGGCTGTGGCGGGTGCGGCCGGCGTCAAAGGCAACGCCATCGAGTTCAATGGCACCAACGCCTATGCGGCCACCGACATTTCGGTGGTGAGCACCAGCGGCGGGTTCGCGGTGTCCGCATGGGCGAAGTTGTCCAGAATGCCGGACGACGCCGCGGTCGTCGCCACACAGCCGGGCAATCACAGTCCGGGATTCGAGTTGTACTACTCCAAGGCGTACGACCGGTGGGCATTCAACCAGTACAAGGCCGACACCACGGACGCCGGCATCGCACGAGTCATGCCGGATGCCCCGGGTGGAGCGAGCGCCGGCAAGTGGACCCATCTCGTGGGCTCCTATTCCTCGGCCCATGACCTGCTGGAGCTGTACGTCGACGGCAGACGAGTCGGACAGACCACCTACAGCACGCCGTGGGAGGCCCGCCGCGGACTGCAGATCGGCGCGGGCTCCACGAGTGGCGCACCGAAGGCCTTCTTTCCCGGCGCCATCGACGAAGTCCAGTTGTTCGACAAGCCGTTGGCGCAGGACGAGGTCGACAAGCTGTACGCGAATCAGTCGGTGGGTGACCCCGGACGACCCGCTCTGGCGGTCTTCCCCCTGGACGAGCAGCCGGGCACGACGCAGATCGCGGGGCATGGAGGGGTACTGCCCGCCAAGTTCCAGGGCTCGGTCACGGCCGGTCAGGCGGGGGTGGACGGCAAAGCCGTGCGGTTCAACGGCACCGACGGCTACGCCAAGATCGGACAGAACAGTGGCCCGCACGTGAACACCGCCGGGAGCTTCGCGGTCTCGGCCTGGGCGAAACTTGACCGGAAGCCGGACGAAGCGGCGGTCATCACCGCACAGGCAGGCGTGCAGCGGCCGGGATTCGAGTTGTACTACTCCAAGGCGTACGACCGGTGGGCGTTCAACCAGTACTCCGCGGACAGCGCGGACGCGACGATCATCAGAGCGATGTCGCCGACCGGCACGACGGCCCGGGCCGGAGAATGGGTGCACCTGGTCGGCGTGCACGACACGGTGGCGGACACGCTCACGCTCTACCTCAACGGCAGGCCGGCGGGAACGACCAAGCTGGGAGGCGCGTTCTATGCCACCCAGTCCATGTTCATCGGCGCCGGAAGCTACAGCGGGCAAGTGTCCAACCACTTCCCTGGCGTCATCGACGACGTGCGGTTGTTCAACCGACCCGTGTCCGCCGAGGAAGTCCAGCAGCTCTTCAGGCAACGTTCGTTGGTCAAGAGCCGCTGGTTGCTCGACGCGGTATCCACGGGAAGTCCGGCCACCACGCCCAACGACACCGGCGCCAGTGCGCTGACACTGAACGGGGGCGCCAAGCCGGCGGATCAGGGCTTCATGGGCGGCGCACTTGAGCTCGACGGCGTCAACGGCTACGCAGCCACGAACGCCGTGCCAATGGACAGTGACACAAGCTTCACCGTGACCGCATGGGCCCAGGCCGCGTCCATGCCCGACGATGACATCGCGCTGGTCAGCGCGGAAGGCGCCACCCAGAGCGCCTTCTCGGTCCGCTACCTGCCTGACGCCACGAACCCGCAGGGAAATCCGGGGCGTTGGCAGCTCGCCATGACAGACGAAGACAGAGCCGAGTCCGTAACAGCACGTATGGACAACGGCGAGTTCTACGACGTACGCGAGTGGAACCACCTCGCCCTCGTCTACGACGGGTTCGCCAAGGAAGCCCGGCTGTATGTCAACGGCAGTCTGGCGGAGGTCGCTTGCGGGGACGGTGACGGCGACGGTGAGGCAGACGACCCCACCTGCACGGAGCTGGTCCCTTGGGCGGAAAACGTCCTGACGTTCAAGGCCACCAAGTCCTTCCAGGTCGGGCGGTCGAAGACCGATGGGGCCTGGGGTGAGTACTTCCCCGGCCTGGTGGACGACGTATGGGCCTTCCAAGGCGCTTTGAGTGACGCGCAGGTCGCATGGCTGGCCGGCCAATGGTTCGACGTACCGACTGAGGTGCCGGAAGGCAGCTGAACCCTGGCGGGCCGGGCGCTGCATCCCGGCCCGCCGGCTCCTGACGTTTCCCCTGAATCTTCTACGCCGCGACGCATACCCACGTGAGAGCCGGCGCTGTCGTGTGAAGGACGGATGGCAGAGATGAACGGCATACCCGGACCGCGTCCCCTCGCGGTCGTGCGACGCAGGATCGCGCTGGCCGTGACCGCGGTCATGGTCGGAACGTTGCTGCAGGCGGTCACGGCGCCCGTGGCCACCGCGGAGGGCAACGACCGTCCCGGTCTGCCGGCGTCCGAGAAACCGGTCAAGGGGCGGGACGGCATCCAGGCCGAGCCTCGCACGGTGACCAAGGAGCCGAGGGGCCCTGCCACGGCGCCGAGGGCTTCCTGGCCGAAGGCCAGAGCGGCAAGGGTGGCGGTGCCAGAGGTGGCCCTTGCGACGGCCGGGCAACAGGTGAGGGCCAGAGGCCTGCCGCTCGCTGTCGGTGTGCCGACAGCGGCATCCTCGGGACATCCGAGCGGTGGGAGTGCCAAGTCGGTGGCACAAGGCGAGGTCATGGCCCGGGTCCTCGACCACGAGGACGCCGAGCGCGCCGGCGTGAACGGAGTGCTCTTCACTCTGAGAGCGGGGACCGGCAAGGGCGACCGACCTGGAAAGGTCCGTGCCCGGCTCGACTACTCCTCCTTCGCCGAGGCGTTCGGGGGCGACTACGCGGACCGTCTCACCTTGGTCCAGCTGCCCGCCTGCGCACTGGACACCCCGAACGTGAGTCAGTGCCGCGAAGCGAAGCCACTGCCGACGGCCAACGACACCGAGAAGCGGACGCTGACCGCGGACACGGTCGCGGTGAAGACGAGCGAGCCGACGGTCCTGGCGGCCGTTGCCGGGGCGCAGGGCTCGGGCGGCGACTTCAAGGCCACCTCACTGTCCCCGTCGGCAACCTGGGAAACGAACCTGAACACCGGCGACTTCACGTGGTCGTACGACATGCCGGTGCCGGACGTGCCGGGCGGCTTGAAGCCGAACCTGGGTCTCTCGTACTCCTCCGCTGGAATCGACGGCCGCACATCGGCGACGAACAACCAGTCCTCCTGGGCCGGCGACGGATTCGATCTGTGGCCGGGATTCATCGAGCGTCGCTACAAGCCATGTGCGGATGACGGCGTGAAGCATGCCGACGGCAACAAGCCGGGCGATCTGTGCTGGGGCTACGACAACGCGTTCATGACCATCAACGGACAGGGCGGTGAGCTGGTACCGGCCGGGGACGACGAGTTCAAGTTCAAGAAGGACGACGGCTCCCGCATCAAGCGCCTGAAGTCCACCGACCGCGGCAACGGCGACAACGACGGCGAGTACTGGCGGCTCACCGACCCCCAGGGCGTGCGTTACTACTTCGGCTACCAGCGCCTGCCGGGCTGGACGGACGGCAAGCAGACGACGGAATCCGTCTGGACAGCCCCGGTCTTCGGCAACAACTCCGGCGAGCCCTGCCACGCAGCATCCTTCGCCGACTCCTGGTGCCAGCAGGCGTGGCGTTGGAATCTCGACTATGTCGTCGACCCACGCGGCAACGCGGTCGCGTACTACTACGACCAAGAGCGGAACTCCTACGGCCGCAACCTGGAGGCGAAGGACGACACCCGCTACACCCGGGGCGGATCGCTGAGTCGCGCCGAGTACGGCCTCAAATCGTCCGCCATGTACGGCGCCAAGCCGTTGGCGAAGGTGGACTTCACCACCGCCGAGCGCTGCCTGCCCACCAACGGCGTCACGTGCGCCGCCGACACCATCGACGACAAGTCCTTCTACTGGTACGACACTCCCTGGGACCTGAACTGCGACGCGGGCGATGACTGTGACCAGGGCCGCTACGCCCCGGCCTTCTTCACGCGAGAGCGGCTGACCGGCGTCACCACGCAGGTCCTCCGCGGCGACACATACAGCAAGGTCGATTCCTGGAAGCTGGGCCACCGCTGGGGACAGGCCGATATCGACTACCAGCTGCTGCTCGACTCGATCCAGCACACCGGCCACAGCGCCGAGCCCGCAGTGACGCTGCCGAAAACCACCTTCGCCTACACCCAGCTGGCCAACCGCCTCGACAAGACCGGCGACGGTTACGCCCCCTTCATCAAGGCCCGCCTGTCCACGATCGCGGACGAGTCGGGCGGTCAGATCGATGCCAACTACTCGGCACCCGTCTGCGACTGGAACGCTCTGCCCACCCCACAGTCGAACACCACCCGATGCTTCCCCCAGTACATCGGCGGCTCCACCACGGACGACCCGGAACGGCAGTGGTTCAACAAGTACGTCACCACGTCGGTCACCGCGACCGACCGCACCGGCGGCGCACCCGACCAGGTCACCACGTACGAATACAAGGGCAATGCGGCCTGGCACTACGACGATGACGACGGCCTGACCAAGGAGAAATTCAAGACCTGGTCCCAGTGGCGCGGCTACGGCCATGTCCGCGTCCAGACCGGCGGCCAGGGCGGGCAGGCCGCGATGAAGACCCAACAGGACAGCTACTTCCTCCGCGGCATGCACGGCGACCGCGAAACCACCACAGGCGGCACCAAGGACGTCACCGTGTCCCTCGGCGACGGCGAAGGCGACCCGATCACCGACCACGAGTCCGCCGCCGGCTTCACCTACAAGACCGTCAGCTACTCCGGGCCGGGCGGCAAGGTCCTGGCCAAGACCGTGAACCGGCCCTGGCGCCACCAGACCGCGGAGAAGAAGCGGGACTGGGGCACGGTGACCGCCAACTTCACCGGCACCTCCCACTCCAAGACCTGGACCTCCCTGGACCATGGCGCAGGAAGCACCTGGCGGATCGCCTCGAAGGCCACGGCCTACGACACGACCGCAGGACGCGTCACCCAGGTCGACGACTTCGGCGACAACTCCACGGCCGCGGACAACCAGTGCGCTCGCACCAGCTACGCCACCAACGCCGACGCCAACATCCTGACGCTGGCCTCGCGGGCGGAGACTGTCGCCGCGTCCTGCGACGACGCCATCGACCGCACCAAGGACGTCATCTCCGACGTCCGCACCGCATACGACGGCAGCGCCTACGGCGCGCCCCCGACCAAGGGCGACGCGACCGCCGTCGCCACGCTCAAGAAGCACGACGGCACCACCGCCACCTACCTGGAGGCAGGTAGCGAATTCGACGCCTACGGCCGCCAGCTGAAGGCGACAGACCTGACGGCCAACGTCACCGTCACCGGCTCCGGTACGCCCACACGGACCGCACGCACCGACGGCCGCACGGCGACCACGTCGTACAGCCCCAGCACGGGCTTCGCCGCCAAGGTCACCACAACCACCCCACCGGCCAAGGCAGGCGACGCCTCGACCGCGCAGTCCAAGAGCACCGAACTCGACCCCCTGCGCGGCCAGCCCACGGCACTGGTGGACACCAACGGCAAGCGCACCGAGCTCACCTACGACGCCCTGGGGCGCAATGCCAAGGTCTGGCTGCCCAACCGCCTGACAGGGCAGACCCCCAGCTACGAGTTCACCTATTTCGTCGACGAAGGCCAGCCTGTCGCCGTTCGTACCCAGACGCTGAACAACAGCGGTGGGCAAATCGCCTCCTACACGGTCTACGACGGCTTCCTGCGCGAGCGGCAGAGCCAGAGTCCCGGCCCCGACGGCGGCCGCATCCTCGCTGACAACTTCTACGACGAGCGCGGCCTCCAGGCCAAGGCCTTCGCGCCCTACTACACCGAAGGCCCGCCCAACCGCGCCCTGTTCAAGCCGGACAACGCGCTGTCCGTGGAGTCCCAGACACGCCAGGCGTTCGACGGCCTCGGCCGGGTGACCGAAGCCAAGCAGATCGCCGGCAACGGCGACGGCGGCACAGTCCTCGGAACCACCACGACCATCTACGGCGGCGACCGCACCACGGTCATTCCGCCCGAAGGCGCCACCGCCACCACCACGCTCACCGACACCCGGGGCCGGACCACCGAACTGCGCCAGCACCACAGCCGCAACGTGACAGCGGCGTACGACACCACCAAGTACGCCTACACCGCGAGCGGCAAACTGGCGAAGGTCACCGACCCCGCGGGCAACGACTGGACGTACACCTACGACCAACTGGGCCGCAAGACCAAGTCCACTGACCCGGACAAGGGCACCACCACCTATACGCACGACGACCGCGGACTGCTGACCACCAGCACCGACGCCCGCGGCACCACTCTGGCCAACGTCTACGACGGTCTGGACCGCAAGACCGAGCTGCGCAAGGACACTCCCACCGGCGAGCTGCAGGCCAAGTGGACCTACGACACGCTGTCCGGCGCCAAGGGGCAACTCACCCAGTCCACGCGCTACGTCAACGGCGCGGCCTACACCTCGCAGGTCACGCAGTACGACCAGCTCTACCGGCCGATCAGGACCGCCGTGGTGATCCCCGCAGCGGAAGGAGCTCTGGCCGGCACCTACCAGACCGGCACCGCCTACAAGCTTTCCGGAGTGGTAGGAGCCGTGTCCTACTCGGCGGCCGGCTCCCTGCCGGGCGGCGGATACTCCTACACCTACGAGGAGCAAACGCTCCGCCCGATCTCTCTCCTCGGCAACGGCATCCAGGCCGACACCAGCTACTCCCTGACCGGTAAACCGCTACAGCATCAACTCGGCAGCAGCGTGGCCGGATCGAAGAAGACCTGGGCCACCAACACCTACGAATGGGGCACCCAACGCCTGGCCACCTCCCGCGTGGAACGCCAGGACAAAACAGGTGTCGACCAGCACAACACCTACCGCTACGACCAGGCCGGCAACGTCCTGGCCGTCACGGACGCCTCCCGCGACGGCATCGACAACCAGTGCTTCACCTACGACTACCTCCGCCGCCTGACCGAAGCGTGGACCCAAAGCGACGAGGCCTGCACGACTGCTCCGGCCACGGGCAGCCGCACGGGCCCGGCCCCGTACTGGAACAGCTACACCTACGACAAAGCAGGAAACCGCCTCACCGAAACCCTCCACGACCCCACGGGCGACAACAGCAAGGACACGAAGCGCACCTACGCCTACCCCGACCCGGGCCAGCCGCAGCCGCACACCCTGACCTCCGTCACCGCCACCGGCCCCAACGGCACCGCGAGGGACACCTACGGCTACGACAAGACGGGCAACACCACCACCAGGGTGCTGGGCGGCGACACCCAGACACTGACCTGGGACGCCGAAGGCCACCTCGCCAAGGTGACCGGACCAGGCGACGACGGCACGGCGAAGACAACGACATACCTGTACGACACCGAGGGCAACCGCCTGATCGGCCGCACCCCGACCGAGACGACGCTCTACCTCGGCCACACCGAAGTCGTCCTGCCCAAGGGCGCCACCAAGGCCAAAGCCACCCGCTACACCCCCCTGGGCGGCGGTCACGAGGCCGTACAGGCCGATGACAAGGCCGTCACCATCACCACCGCCGACCACCACGGCACCGGCCAACTGGCCGTCAACGCCACCACGTTGGACCTCTCGCAGCGCCGCACCCTCCCCTTCGGCGGACTGCGCGGCAAACAGCCGACAACCTGGCCCGGCACCAAGGGATTCATCGGCGGCACCGATGACACGCCTGCCACCGGCCTCACGCACCTCGGCGCCCGTGAGTACGACCCCACCACGGGCCGCTTCATCAGCGTCGACCCGATCATGGATCTGACGGACCCCCAACAGATCCACGGCTACACATACAGCAACAACAACCCGCTGACCTTCTCAGACCCCACAGGTCTCAAGCTTGGCTGCGGCTCCGCCCAGTTCCCCGAAGCGTGCCCCAAGAATCCGGAGACTGGTAAGCCAGGGAACGGGCGCCCCGGGGAAGGCGTCGACTATACGAGGCCCGCTCCGCCCCACCCCTGCAACAGCAACTGCCGTCCCAAGCCGGTGTCCGGGCCCGGGGTGATCTACCTGACCGCCGGCACGGTGGTCCCCACGTCCAAGAACTTCGACTACTGGCCCGGCTACGAGAACATCCGAGGGGACTACCAAGCCCAGGTGATGATGTGGTCCGAGGGCCTGTGCGCGTCGGACCCGGGGTCAGAGGAATGCAGAGCGGCACACAAGCTGGGCTGGGTAAAACCAGGAGGCCCCAAGGAACTCCTCGACGTCCTCGGCGTAACCGATGCCATCCAGTGCGCCAAAGGCAGTGTGGGCGGCTGCCTTTGGACCACGGCCGGTCTCATCCCCTTCGGGAAGGTCGGCAGAGCAGCGAAGCTGCTGAAGTCCGGAGACAGAGCAGGAGCCGCGAAGCTCTCCATCTGTCCGGTAGGCAACAGCTTCACGCCCGGCACCAAAGTCCTCATGGCCAACGGCACCACCAAGGACATCGAGGACGTAAAGATCGGTGACAAGGTCCTCGCGTCCGACCCGAAAACCGGCAAGACAACAGTCAAGACAGTCACTGCCGAGATCAAGGGAAGCGGCCTCAAACGCCTGGTAGAAGTCACGATCGACGTTGACGGCAAGAAGGGCACCGATACAGCCACCGTCACCACCACGGCCGGCCACCCCTTCTGGGTACCGGAGCTCGGTGAGTGGATCGATGCCACCGACCTCAAGTCGGGACAGTGGCTCCGCACTTCAGCCGGCACGCAGGTATTCGTCACGGCGATCGAGCGCCGGACCCAACGCGCAGCGGTCTACAACCTCACGGTCGCTGGTCTGCATACGTACTATGTGCTGGCTGGCGAGACTCCGGTCCTGGTGCATAACGCTGGCGAGTGTCCTACCACAGGATTTCCGCACGGCGCCCTAGGTGAAAGTGCCACTCTTCAGAGGCTTCAAAATGAGGGGTACGCGAATATCACAAGGGAAGTCATGTTCAGGAACAGTCAAGGGGACGTATTTCGTGCCGACTTCGTTGCGCAGAATCCTTCAGGAAACTGGGTTGCGGTTGAGGTGAAGACTGGTAGAGGGGCTTCTCTGACCGATAATCAAGCGCTGGGCTATGCTGAACTTGGGCACGGCGGAGCAGTGTTGAATACCAGCAGAGTTCCAGGGCTAAATAAGGGCTCAACGGTCACCATGAAGGTGGAAGTTGACCTGTGGCGCTGCCCTGACTGTTAGGGCTGTTCGCCAGGAGAGTTATGGCCGGAAGATCTAGGGAGATATTCGGTGGGGTCAAAAGCTGCCGTGGTGGTATTCGCTGAGACAGAACCCAAAGAGGCCTTTCGTGGCCCCATCGTGATCGATCGCGATAAGTCGAAACATCTTGCAGAGATGCTCCTCGGAGTTACTTCGCACGAGATGGGTCCACTTGCGCTTGACCTTGCCATTTGGCCCAATAATGGAGTTGTATGCGCCGCGAGCCTAACTGGATGTGAGGTTATCTGTTCTCGCGAACTCGCGCGGCATCAGCCGAGCGAGTTGTCTGAATGGATCTCCAGCTTTGCGGGCGGTAGGGACGCCTACGCCGTTTTTATGCACAGCGCTGAAGACTGGGGGGCTTTTGCGGTCTGGTCGGGTGGTCACCTACTTAGGTCCGTGAGCGTGAATCCCTATTCTGGCGTCATCGAGGACGTGGGTGAACGTATCCCATTCGAGGTTCCCTTCTGGGAAGGTGAGCGTTCCGTTCGAAACGAGGCTAGCTATAGCCTGCCTTTCCATCCGATCGATTTTGGAAACGAGGCGCTGAGGGAGTTCTTCGGGTTCATCCTCGAAGGTCGCGAGGACGAATCCTGCTTCGACCCCGAAGAAGTTGAAATTCCAGCATTCCGAGGCGCCTGAAGAGCTCGTGCATGGTTGTAGGGCGGCGGCACGATTAAGGGCTCGCAGAGAATCAACGTGTTGCTTCCCGTCAGCGAGCTCGTTCACCTGGCATGGGCATACCTGACGAGACTCGAGAGCAACTCCCCATCAAGTTCGTGGTGTTGTTCCCACACCTGGACGATCGGCAGCGCCGTCTACTGATGGGGGCCGAGGCCCGGATCTTGGGCCATGGTGGTGTTCGGGCGGTCGCGCAGGCGGCGCAGGTCAGCGAGACGACGGTCCGCAAAGGCGTCGGCGAGTTGGAGGCCGGCGACGGGTCAACTCCAGCCGAGCGATTCATGAACGCATAGATCTGGCATGGGTGACAACTGGTTCGCGACTGAGCGCGAGATGTACCACATCGGGAAGGCGGTGCGAGTTGGTGACCGGTCGTGGGATAGCATCTCATTCTACGAGGGCGGGAAGAAAATCAACGTGCCAGAGCCACCTTCGTGGCCGATGCCAGGGAGCTGAGGTGCATCAGATTTCTACGTGGGAGCGAAAATTTCAGGTTTGGCAGTATTCGGTTAGTCATTCAATGCTGCTCCTCAGGAGCTTCCATCCGCAGCAATATGCTACGCGGATCGATATCGTTTTCCCGGCAGTGGAGTTGATGCACTTGGCGCCAAGCTATGCGCGGCTGGATATTACTCGGCTCGATATGGGAGAGCGGCTGAATTTCCTGGGAGGCAATGCCGCGGCATCTTCTCGTGGAGAATTCTTTCTCCTCAATGGGGGAGAGGGATATATTCAGGCGGCTAGCTGTCAGTGGCACGAAGACAACGGGGATCACCGAGCCCCGTCCCGCTTCGGTCCGCTACGGGGTACGCCCTGATGCTGCGTTCCTCATAGGGTGTACACATATTGACGCCTGCGTGTGCGGGTGGGAAGGGCTGGTCGGCCCCAGCCGTAGCGAACTTTCGAGCCGGACCCAGGTCACTACAGTTTTCGCAGTCGCCGTTGTGTGAAGGATCTCGAACCGGATGAAGTTTGCTTCGCCTCCGGGGAGGGGGCGCTAGTGATTCGATTCGCGCCTAATGAATGGAAGCATGACAGTGGTCTGTCGATTGAATATAGCGGAGTGACGCACTTGTCTATCGATCGTGAAGATTCGATCGATTGGATGAATGCGGACACGATCGTGCTGGATGAAGTTACTCCAAACCCTGGTGGCTGCCTTCATGAGATCGCGTTGGCCGATTCGTCAATCGTCGTAAAGTGCTCGGACTTGAAGGCCACATGGGGGACTGGCCCCGATGCGGAGTAAGTGGTGCATGCACTTGTGTCTCATCTCGTAGGGCCGGCGCCGTTCCTCTTGTCGCCTGCACCGCTCGCATGGCCATTTGAGAGGAAGAAGTGCGCTTCCGCACGTAACGACAAAAGCATCGAGCGCTGGCCGATTGACCTTCATTGGCCTCTCGGGACAGCGCCCGTGCGGTGGGAAAATTGTGCAACCGGGCCGGTCCACCGGCAGCGCGTCAGGGCCGCATCCCGGCGCTCGGAAGCTGTGTCGCAGAAAGTAGGCCCTACCGGCAGCTTCTGAAACAAGAGAACGCCTTGAGGGCCACACCTTTCGACGGATTCCGTCACGTGGGCCCTCCGGCTTGGGCTTCGGATCAGCCGCGCCTGCACCATGGGCCTTCCCGGCATCTCGTCGCGTCTTCTCGAACAGGGCGTCCGCCTCAGACCGGATCCTGCTCAGCCGCTCGCGCGCTCCATCCTCGGTGTTGTCGTAGCCCGTCTTGTTCGCGCCTGCTGCTACGAGCAGTCCTTCGATCTGCAGCGCCAGCATCTTGGACAGGTTCTCCAGTTCGCCGTGCACGCGGCGATACGAGCTGTGGAGCGCCTCGGCCTCGCCGAAATTCCCGAGACGGCCAGAAGGCAGCACTCCGTCAGCGATGTGCTTCGGCGCCGCCTTGGACTGCTCGAGCTCTCTCAGGAGGATGTCCACACGCTTCTTGAAGGTCGTGAGCGTCTCGGTCTCGACCCGCAGCTTCTGCATCGCCGCGCCTGCTCCGACGCTGCCCCCCGACCACAGCCGCTCCCGCGGCTCCCAGCATGGAAGCTGTCGCAGGGTCCATCGCCCCGCCGCTCTCCGCCACAACACCCTCCCCGTTGGCCAAGCATCACTAGTCACTGTAGACACCGGGACTGACAGTGAACAGCGGTGGAGTTACAGCTGCAACACAGATAAGACATCGCAAAGTTGAGTGGTTTGCGGCCTTCGAGAGGGAACGTGCGGCGGTAGTCAAGCGGACCGTCCACTTCCAGCGTCCTAAGGCACGCTACGCGCCGGACGTCAGTGGGCTGTTCAATACGACGCTCCAGGTCGGTGGCACCCTCGGAGTTGCCGTCTTCGGCACCGTCTATCTGGATCTGGTGACGCGAAGCGGGGGACCCCAAGGTGCATTCAGTACGACCAGCGCTGTGCTGGCCGCCGTGTCGATCGCGGCGTCCCTGCTGATTCTGCTCGCCGGAAGGTCAGAGCCGGGCGCGGTCGGGCGTAAGTCCGCAGAACACTGAAAAGCCGCCCGCCCCGGGGGCGGCCGGCAGCTCCCCGGACAGTTCGACGGCGCAGCCGCCCCCGGATCAGTGGAGCCCAGCATGGGTGGCCCGGGTGGCGGTCAGGTGTGGGTGGTCGGGGGCCAGATGGAATGTCATGTCCGACAGCAGAGCGGACAGGAGCGTACGGGCGCCTTCTCGGTCGCCTCCGTGGGCCAGGGCGAGGGCGAGCTGGTGCCGAGTGGCCAGGGTGTGGGGGTGGCCGGGGCCCAGTGTGGCCTGCCGGTCGGCGGAGATATCGGCCAGCTCGCGAGCGGCCCGTGCCCAGTCGCCTGCTTCGCCCTGGAACTGGGCGAGGGCTGATCGTACGGCGAGGGTGTGGGGGTCGCGGGCCCCGAGAATCGTCCGGGACTCGGCAAGCAGGTCCTGTAACTCACGTACCGCCAGCTCGAGTTGGCCGCCCTTGCCCTGGAACCAGGCCATGCTGCGGCGGGTGGCCAGAGTCTGGTGGTGGTCGGCGCCCAGAACCTGCCGGCGAACCGCTGCCAGGGCTGTGAGCTCCGCGACCGCTTCTGATGTACGTCCGGACTCGCCGGTGTAGAAGGCCGCTTCATGGCGGGCCGCCAGTGTGTCCGGGTGGTCGGCTCCGAGCGTACGGGTCATCTCATGGACAAGGCCGCGGAAGGCGTGGGCCGAAGCGGCGTAGTCCCCCGCGACTCCCCGGAAGTGGGCCAACTGGAGGCGTACGGGCAGGGGGACCATCCGGCCCCGGGCCTGGGCCCGCAACAGGTCGATGGCCCGTCGGGGGTGTCCGGAATCCCCGATGACCAGGGCAAGCGCGAAGTCCGCACCCGGCACCTGATCCCGCTGGGCCCGGTTCAGCGCGACGAGGGCGTGCCGCAGCCGGAGTTCGCCGTGTGCCACGAGCCCGATGTCGTAAGCCTCTTCACCCTGGACCAGGGGCAGCAGCGTCTCCCACAAGTGATCGGGGACGGGTTCCAGGCCGTCGCTGCCGAGGAGGTAGTCGAAGCACGTCAGTCCTGCCGGATCAGCCGACCTCGACAGCAGGCTGCTGGTGGCGCGAACGGTCAGGCATGCCCAGTCCTCGGCCTCCTCGAAGGGCTCGGGCCGCAGGCACTCACCGCCGCGTGCCGCCAGATAGCCTTCGTGCGTCCGTCGCACCCACTCGACGGGAACCGGCCTTCGCAGGCCGGCCCGGCGGCAGTCCACCACCGCGGTGACCAGTGCGGCCCCACGCGGTTGTCCGCCGCAGGCCCATGCGTTCTTCCAGAGGTTCACCAACTCGGGCCCGCAGGACAGTGATTCCGCTATCCCGAACCGGTCGCTGGCCCGCAGGGCGATGCCGATACGTCTGCTCGGGGCGAGACTCCGGGCGCGGCGGAGTTCGGCCGGTGACCATAATCGTTCCACCCGGACGACGGTCGCCCTGGCGATCACGGCGCGTTCGGAACGCCACAGATCCCGGTCGGCGCCGGTCAGCCGGCTTCCCTCATGGGTGTCGTAGCGGCGGTACTCCTCGCTGCGCATCGTGGCGACGAGCACCGCGGGCCGGGGTTGCCCGAGCAGGTGGTGCACCTGTGACACGGTCAAGCCCTCAAGGCCCAGGTAGTTCTCCAGGTCGTCGAGCCACAGCACGCTCGGTGTACACGCGCGGGCGGCCTCCACGGCGACCGCCACCGAGGCCCGGGTGAAGGGGCACACCCAGGCGTGCGCCGGGAGCGTCCTGCGCACAGCCTCATAGGCGGTACGTGACTTGCCCGCCGCGGATTCGCCGAGCAACAGCACGAATCCGCCGTGCCGCAACAGAGCGGACAGCTCCGTGTCGACATCACGCTCGACATAGGGGGTCGCGGACCAGTTGTCGCGGCCCGCGGGCTGCGCCACCCAGTCGGCCGGGTCGTTGGCTTCCCGCACGCGAGGAACCCGCCCCGGGCGCGCCCCGGACAGGTGCTCCGGCCATCGTTCCTGGGACCTGATCTGCTCAACGAGGAGGCCCAGCGCTGCGGTTGAGGCGCCGCCGAGCCCCACCGCGACGGCAGCCGTGGTCCATGCCTGCACGAGGGCCAGGATCGCCGCCACGGTTCCGGCGCCGAACACGGTCCAGTACAGGAGCCGCCACCCTCCGGGCCGTCGCAGTCCTCCCGAGCGGTACGCGCCCCTCCGCCTGCCCATCGCGCCCCCTGCCGCACGACCCACGGCGCCGCTCTGGCCGCCGCCTCCACCGTGCCGTACGAAGTGCGCCCGGTGAAGCGTCGGCCGCCCGAAACTCCTTTTGTTGATCGGCTTGGTCGGCTTGGTCGGCTTGGTCGGCTTGGTCGGCGGCGGAGGCGGCGTCGCCCGCAGGGAAGTAGGGGAGTCACCACAGGACGGGAGTCTTCTAGTAAGGTCAGCCTTACCTAAGTTTGGAGTGGAGATGGCTGCCCCCACCGACCCGTCCGCCGTGCCCGCTGTGCCCGCCGCGCCCACTGACGCGGAGCGGGCCCGTACGATCCTTGCCGCCGCCGGGTCGCTGACCCTGACCACCGACGGCCATCAGAACGACCGTGTCGTGCTGCACGTCGTCGATACCGCCTCCCGTCTGCTGCTGATCAACCCGCCCGACGGACGTCTCACCGCCGAACTCGCCGTCGCCCCGGGCTCCGGGCTCGCCTCCTTCGCGGAGTTCACGGATGTGGCGCCGGTCGCCGTGCGGGACCGGGTCAGGGCGCGACTGGCCCTCAGCGGGCGGCTGACGCTCGCCTGTCCCGACACCCTGCTCTTCCGGCCCGCGCGAGCGGCCCTCACCGAGGGGGACGAGGTCAGGGCCATCGATGTGGCCTGTCTCGCGGCGGCGCCTCCCGATCCGCTGGCCGTCCAAGAGGCGGAGCTGCTCTCCCACTTGGACGCCGCGCACGGCGAGACCGTGGCGCGCCTCGCCCGGCTCGTGCCCGCCCGGCTGCTGCTCGACGTCGTCGGCATCCGGCCGGTCCGCATCGACAGCAAGGGACTTGTGCTGCGTCTGGAACGGCTGCGCACCCACCATGACGTACGGGTGCCCTTCGCCTCGGCGGCGACGAGCCCCGAGGACGTGGGCCGGCGTATTCATGAGCTGCTCGCCCTGAGTACGTCTCGCCCCCGGGGACTGTCCTGACTCAGTCCCGTAGCGCCGGTGCGACGACGGGCGGCAGGAGGCGTGAGAGGTGGGTTGCCACCGCCAGGACTGTGCGGTCGGCGTAGCGGGGGCCGATCACCTGCACGGCGAGCGGCAGCCCGGCCTTGGTCGTACCGGCCGGGACGACCGCCGCGGGGAGCTTGACGTGGCTCGTCAGGTTCGCCCAGGCCGTCTGGTCGAAGTAGGGGCGCTTCTCGCCGTCGACGGTGATGTACCGCTGGGGGAGGGGAGCTGAGGTCTGGTCCGGCACCGCCGCGGTCGGGGCCGCCGGGGTGATCAGCACGTCATGGCCGGTGAAGTACTCGTCCCACTGCCGGACGAGCTTCTCGCGCCGCTCGTTGGACAGCAGCCAGTCACGGTGGCGTTGGGTGCGGGCGCGCAGATAGAAGGCGCCCGGCGAGTGGTCGTCGTCCGCCAGCGCCGCGGCGGCCGCCACTTCTCCCTGGAAGGCGTCGCCGGTCGCCGATGCGGTGGCGGTGGCGTACATCAGCGTCTGGAAGAGGCGGTCGGACTCGGCGAAGTCCACCGGGCGTGTGGTGGTGTCGAGCCGGGTGCCGGCATCGCTCAGCAACTCCGTTACTCGGGCGATCAGTTCACCGGTCTCGGTGTCGACGTGGCAGTACGGGTCGTCGGCCCAGACACCGACGCGGTAGTCGCCCAGGCGGTGGTGGCGGGGCGCGGGTAGGTCGAGGCGCCAGGCTGCCGCGTCGGTGGGCGCGGGGCCCGCGAGGACGTCCAGGAGCAGGCCGAGGTCGTCCGCGGTGCGGGCGATGGGACCGGGCGTGAGCATGTCGCCGCTGGTGATCCAGCCGGGCGGGCGCGGGATATGGCCGCGGGTGGCGACGATGCCATGGGTGGGGCGCAGCGCGTACACACCGCAGTAGTGGGCGGGCAGGCGCAGGGAGCCCGCGAGGTCGCTGCCGACTTCGAGGCTGGAGAGCCCGGCCGCGACCGCGGCGGCCGGACCGCCCGACGAGCCGCCCGCGGTGCGGTCCGCGGCGAAGGGGTTCTTCGTCGTCCCGAAGAGGTCGTTGCCGGTCTGGATGTCCTGGCAGTACGCCGGAGTGTTGGTCTTGCCGAAGATGACGGCGCCGGCGGCGCGCAGCCGGGCCACGGCGTCGGCATCACGGGCGGGGACGTGATCGCTCAGGCCGGGCGCGCCGCAGGTGGTGCGCAAGTGGGCGGTCTCGAAGGCGTCCTTGACCGTGATCGGCAGGCCGTGCAGGGCGCCGAGCGTCTCACCGGTCCGCGCGAGGTGCTGGTCCGCCTTGTGGGCTGCTTCGCGCGCGTGGTCGGCGTCCAGGGTGACGACGGCGTTCAGCGCGGGGTCGGTGTTCTCGTGGTGCTTGAGGAGCAGTTCGAGCAGCTCCCGGCTCGACAGCTGCTTGCTGCGCAGGGCGGCGAGCTGCTCGCGGGCGGGGGCGAGGTGGGGGGCGGTACGCACAGGCTTCGTCACCTTCTGCCGCGCGGGGGCGGCAAGGGGCGTGGACAGGGCAAGGGCGGTGGACAAGGGGAGGGCCGTGGACAGGGGGAGGAGGGAAAGGAACGTGCGGCGGATCAACTGCTGGCTCCGGTCAACTACTGGCTCCGGTCAACTACTGGTCCCGCTCAACTGCGGGTCCCGGTCCGGCTCTTCGGGGCCGTCCGGCGGTCTGAAGTGCGCGGCCACGCGCAGCAGCAGCTGCGTGTCCTCGTCGGTGGTCGGGCTGGGCAGCCGCGCGTCGCTGTACGTGGTGGGCTCGGCCACCGGCCCGTTGCGCAGCTGGATCAGGGCGTGGCGGATCTGGTCGGCGGTCACGGCCGCGGCCAGCTCCGGGTCGCGCAGACCCTCGTCCTTGCGGCGGCGTTCGGACTCCTCGCGCACCTTCGGGTCCAGGTAGGAGCGCAGCTCGATCTGTCCGTCGCGTATCTCGACCGTGCGGCGGTAGACATGGAACCGGACACCGCGAAGGCGCAGCAGTTCGGGCAGCTGCCGGGGCGGCGGGATCAGGGAGATCGAGGGAGTAGCTGCGTACAGAGCCGCCCACAGCGGCCGAAGACGGCGGTACGCGAGATGGTCACGGACCCAGGAACGGGCTTCCGCCAGGCGATTGGCGACGGTCGGCAGGAAGTATCCGACCTGGGTGATCGCCGCCCCGATGTCACCGCAGATCCAGGCGTACGGTTCGAGATGGGCGACGCTGAAGTCGAACAGTGCGCCGAAGACGGCGCTGATCCGGATGGCGGAGTAGCCGAGCGTGATGACGGCGCCGACCGCGATGGTGCGCAGACCACGGGTCACCCAGGGGGAGGTCGCGTGCCGCGCCTGCCGCCAGCAGCCGACGGCCAGATAGATCTCCGCGACCGTGTACGTGGTGATGTAGAGCGTCAGATACGCCTGGTAGTACGGGTCGTGCGTGTAGTACAGCGTGAAGTCGGCGGGCCGCTGTTCGGCGGGCGTGAGCAGGGTGAACAGGACGGCGAGCGCGATGATGACGGTGGCGCCCGACAGGATCAGGAACCGGCTGCGGCGCCGCGCCAGGTGCTGTTCCCGCTCGGGCACCGCCCAGTAGGCCAGGACGACCGCCTGCGCGACGAGCACGGCGATCACACAGCTCTGGGCCAGCGGGACGGCGATGTTGGTCACGCCGAAGAAGCCGTCGATCCGTACCCACACAGGGGTGAGGGAGATGGCGTAGCTGAGGGCGGAGGCGAGGTAGGCCATGCTGAGCGCCGTCAGGGCGCGGTCGCGGCGGTCCTTGCGCAGATCGCGCAGCAGGAGCAGAAACCCGGCGCCGGCGAGGAACAGGCCCAGGGGGTGCAGCAGATCCTTCACGGCTTGCGGCTCCCCCGGCGCAGCAGCGTACGCGCGACGCGGGCGGCCTCCTCGCTCGGCGGCGGCTCGTACCCACGGGTGTGCGCCTGCAAATAGCAGCCGATCAACTCGGCCTCCATCTCGTCGTGTTCGGCGTAGTCGGTACGGCCGAGGACCATCCGGACCACATCGGGATCGATATGGGTCATCAGGCCGGTGGCGTCCTTGGAGGGCAGGGTGGGGCCGCCGCGGTGGTCCTTGAGGATGTGCCCGAACTCGTGGGCGATGATGTGGTCCTGGTGGGCCCTGCTGGTACGCGGGTCGTAGAAGACGTAGTGGGTGTCGCGGGTGGCCAGCCACATGCCGCAGGGAATCGTCTCCGACGCCTCGAGCTCGGCCGCCTGAAGCGACAGCGCCCGTCCGCTGCGCCGCTCTATCTCCGGCACGAGATCCCGGACGCCGGGTACGGGCGGCAGGGCGAGGCCGGTCACGAAGTCCTGGCTGCTGCGCCGGAGCAGATCGGATCCGGTGGCGTGTATCCGGCGCTTCCGGGTCACCGGCCGCCCTCCGGCGCCTCTTGCGCGGCGGGAACCTCGGCGTCCGGGCCCTGCGCGGCGGGGCCTTGCGGCGCGGAGTTCGGCCCCTGTGCCGTCGGCGGCAGCCCTTCCAGCTCACGCACCCGGTCGATCATCCCGAGGACCGCGTTCATCGACTTGGGCGAGAGGCCGACGGCGCGCAGCGCGATGTGCTGCACCCCGGCCTCGCGCAGACGCCGCAGGGTGTCGAGCTCGGTGCCGACGCGGCGGGCGACGTCGTCGTCGAAGAAGTACGCCACAGGAACGCCGAAGAAGTCCGCCAGCGCCTCGAGATGGCGCTTGGTGGGGTTGTCGCGCCGACCGGTGCGCAGCTGCCACAGGTAGGTGCCGGACACCGTCGGGCCGCCCTGTTCCTGGAGCAGGGTCGCGACTTCCTCGTTGCTGTAGGGCCGGCGGCCGGCAGGGTGGATCACCTCGAAGAGATGGTTGAGCCGGTCGGCGAGCGAGCCGCTCACCGACTCGGAGTCCATGCCGGTTTCTGCCATTGCTCTCTGCCTCCCCACCGCTGTCATTAACACCAGTTGAGACTTTCGCACCCTCAGCCCCGAATTCCCCGACGCGGTCTCAACTGAGATGGATATGCTGCTGCGCGGTGGGGACGGCCGCAAGCCTCCGTCGTGGCCGCGCGGAGCGGCACACATGCTCTCACCTCAACTGCGGTAGATCGAACGGCATTCGCAAACAGGGCCTCCCGAAGAGACGGAGTACCACGTGACAGCAGCGCGGCGGCAGCTCTTCCCTCACCTGGCCTCCTTACGGGACACCCTGCCGCAGCCCGAGTACGCCCTGCTCCTAAGGGTGTTGTGCGTCGCGGCACGGCAGGGTGGCGACAGCGTCCGGTTCCATGTCACCGAGCGGGAGCGCCCCCACTACACCCCGCTGGTGCGCAACGAGATGCTGTGGATCTGGTCCATGATCAGAGAGGCCGCCCAGGACGACACGGCGTGGCGGCTGCAGTTCGCGGACGACCTGGACGCGGCCCTCGCCGCGATGGGGGAGAGGTCCGCCGCCCTCCGGGGCATCGTGCGGGCCAGCGGCCCCTTCCGGGGAGAAGTCCCCGGCGGCGCGGCAGCCGGAAGCACGGCAACCGGAAGCACGGCAACCGGGGGCGCGGGAAGGGAAGCCGACGACATGGCGGCCGACCGGAACGGGAAAGCCAGCGGGGCCAAGTAACGGGAAACCCGTACGCGTACGTCGTACTCACCCGCCGAGTCGCTCTTGCCAAGCCCCCGGAACAAGTCCACCATTGTCCCTTCTCCGATCACGCGGGAGGCCAGGGCATGGACTTCGGACTCGTTCTGCAGACCGACCCGCCGGGTTCCGCCGTCGTCGGCCTGATGCGGCGCGCGGAGCGCAACGGCTTCCGCTACGGCTGGACCTTCGACTCCGCCGTCCTGTGGCAGGAGCCCTTCGTCATCTACAGCCGGGTCCTCGAGCATACGAAGAAGCTGATCGTCGGGCCCATGGTGACCAACCCGTCCACCCGCACCTGGGAGGT
Source organism: Streptomyces monticola (assembly GCF_042665355.1). NCBI lineage: Bacteria > Bacillati > Actinomycetota > Actinomycetes > Kitasatosporales > Streptomycetaceae > Streptomyces > Streptomyces monticola. The sequence goes on from NZ_JBHTCF010000001.1 coordinate 805,350, forward strand.
CACCGCCTCCACCTTCGCCACCCTCAACGAGATGTACGGCAACCGCACGGTGTGCGGGATCGGCCGCGGGGACAGCGCGATGCGGGTCGCGGGACGCAAGCCCAACACCCTGGCCAGGCTCGGCGACGCCATCGAGGTCATCCGCGATCTCGCCGAGGGACGCGAGGCCCAAGTCGGCGGCACATCCGTGCAGTTGCCGTGGGTACGCGACGGAAAACTGCCGGTGTGGATGGCGGCGTACGGCCCGAAGGCGCTCGCCCTCGCCGGGCAGAAGGCCGACGGCTTCATCCTCCAGCTCGCCGATCTCTATCTGACCGAGTGGATGGTCAAGGCGGTACGCGAGGCCGCGGCGGCCGCGGGGCGAGATCCGGCGGACGTGAAGATCTGTGTCGCCGCACCCGCCTATGTGGGCGACGACCTGGCGCACGCGCGCGAGCAGTGCCGCTGGTTCGGCGGCATGGTCGGCAATCACGTCGCCGACCTTGTCGGCAAGTACGGCGAGGACTCGGGTCTGGTGCCCGAGGCCCTGACCTCGTACATCAAGGCACGCGAAGGCTACGACTACAGCCACCACGGCCGTACGGGCAATCCGTCCACCGACTTCGTACCGGACGAGATCGTGGACCGCTTCTGTCTGGTCGGGCCCGTCCCGGCGCATATCGAGAAGCTGCGGGCGCTGCGTGAACTCGGCGTCGACCAGTTCGCGGTGTACGCGATGCACGACGCCCGGGAATCGGTGATCGACGCATACGGTGCCGAGATCATCCCCGCGCTGACCGCCTGATCCAGTCAGTCACGGAACCGGGAGCCGACGACCCGGAGGTCGGAGTCAGCAGTCCCGGAGTGAGCAGTCACGGAGCCAGGGAGTCTCGATGACCGACACCGTCCCCGCCGGACCGCCATCGGCCGTATCCCAGACCACCGCCGAGGACGGCCGGGTCGAACTGCTCCCCGGCGCCTACCCCTCCGCTTCCCGCTACGCAAACGACGATCTGCGGCCCGTACCGCTCGCCGACCGCCACTGGGGGACGTACAACTTCGCCGCCCTGTGGATCGGCATGGCCCACAACATCCCCTCCTGGACGCTCGCTTCGGGCCTCGTGGCGCTCGGCATGGACTGGAAGCAGGCGGTCATCACGATCGCCCTCGCCAATGTCATCGTGCTGCTTCCGATGCTCCTGACCGGCCATGCCGGGCCGAAGTACGGCATCCCCTTCCCGGTCCTCGCCCGTGCCTCCTTCGGTGTACGGGGAGCGAACCTGCCGGCGCTGATCCGGGCGGCGGTGGCGTGCGGATGGTTCGGGATCCAGACCTGGATCGGCGGGCAGGGAATCTTCATCCTGCTCAACGAGGTGTTCGGCGGCGCCTGGGCGAAGGCCGGTACGATCGGCGGCTACCCGTGGACGCTGTGGCTCTGCTTCGTCCTCTTCTGGGCCCTCCAACTGGCCATCATCCACCGGGGGATGGAGACGCTGCGGCGCTTCGAGAACTGGGCCGCGCCCTTCGTGCTGATCGGCGCCGTGGTGCTCCTGGTCTGGATCGCGGACAAGGCGGGCGGCTTCGGACCGCTGCTCGACCAGCCCTCCGCGCTCGGCTGGGGCACCGACTTCTGGCCGGTCTTCTTCCCCGCGCTCATGGGCATGATCGGCTTCTGGTCGACCCTGAGCCTGAACATCCCGGACTTCACCCGTTTCGGCAAGGGCCAGCGCGCCCAGGTCTGGGGCCAGTCGCTCGGGCTGCCCACCACGATGACCGCCTTCGCGCTGCTCTCCGTGCTCGTCACCTCCGGTTCGCAGGCGGTGTACGGCGAGCCGATCTGGGAGCCCGTGGAGCTGGCCGCGAAGGCGGACAGCGTCTTCGGCCTGCTGTTCGCCCTGGTCACCGTGCTGGTCGCGACGATCTCCGTGAACATCGCGGCCAACGTCGTCTCACCCGCGTACGACCTGGCGAATCTCGCCCCGAAGTACATCAACTTCCGTACCGGAGCACTGATCACGGGCATCGTCGGCGTGATCATCTTCCCGTGGAAGCTGATCGCCACGCCCGAGCTGTATATCTTCACCTGGCTCGGCGTCGTCGGCGGACTGCTCGGCACAGTGGCGGGCATCCTCATCGCCGACTACTGGATCGTGCGGCGCACCCGGCTCGCCCTCGTCGACCTCTACACGGCCGGCGGCCGCTACTGGTACTCCGGCGGCTGGAACTGGCGTGCCGTGGCCGCCTTCGTCATCGGCGGCGCCCTCGCGGTGGGCGGCTCGCACTCGGCACCCGGCAAGGGCCCGTTCCCGCAGGACGGACTGATCCCCTTCCTGCGCCCGCTCGCGGACTACGGCTGGGCCATCGGGCTCGCCTCGGCACTCGTGGTGTACGCGGCGCTGATGCTGCCGGGACGCGGACCGGACCTCCCTGAAGCGGCTTAGTTCCGGGGTGCCGTGTCCGTGAGGCGGGACACCGCCTCACGGGCCGCCCGTACCGCGCCCTCCTGCATCGCCTCCGCCTTCGGGGCCCCCTTCGACTCGAAGTCGCTGCCGTTGTAGGTGACCGTCACCAGGGCGTTGCGGCTGCGGGTGACCACGGTGGCTTCCCGGGTCTCCTGACGGTCCTTCGTGGTCAGATCCACGGTGACGGCCGCCTTGTCGCCCAGATCCGGCACGGGGTCACCGTCGGCGCCGCGCTTGGGGTACGCCTGGCGGGCGGCGGCCACCGTCTTGTGCAGGTCGTAACTCACGTCGAGCCAGCGGTAGTCGTAGCCCTTGAGCGCGCTCCACGAGCAGGTCCTGCGGCGGTCCGGGTCGGTCAGGCGCAGTTCCTTGCCGTCCCGGTCCGCCTCGGGGGCGAGCTTGCCGACCGTGTCCTTCGTGAGCGCCTCGCAGGGTGCGGGCGGTTTGCGGTGCACCGGCTCCGGCTCCGGCTTCTGCGCGGAGCGGGCGGCGGCCACGGCGGGCTCGTCGGCCGGGGCGCCGGGGCCCGTCGTCCAGGCCCAGCCGCCCGTGGCCAGTACGGCGACGGGCAGCAGTCGCCCGGCGAGCAGCAGCGGCAGCGAACGCACGATGGTCCACCTCCTGCAACGGTCGGCGGCAAGCGGGGTGTGAGGGACGACAGTGCCACATGAGGCGGGGTGGGCAATAGGGGCGGCTGCCCGACCGGACGATCAGTGCGTCACGTTGACGGCCACGGGGGTCATGCCGACTCCTCGGCTGACGTGGTGGCCGTGGTGGCCGCGGTGGCCGCGGTGAGGGAGGCCTCCGCGTGCTCGACCGCCAGGAACGCCCCGTACGCGATCAGATGGACCAGACAGTGGTCCGTGAACGGCGGCTCGAACCAGGCCGCCACGTCCTCTCCGGTGATCCGGTACGGGGCGAGGGCGGCCAGGACCGCAAGCCGCGCGCCCGGCCGGCCGCGGCCCGGCAGTCCGTCCCAGACGAGTGGCGGATGCGTGCCGTCCCAGGCGGCCACCGTCTCGCGTACGAGGTCCTGGTCCGCCTCGCTCAGGAGCCCGGCGCCCTGTGCGGCGGCCTCGCCCAGCGCCGCGTAGGCAGGACCGACCGGGGTGCCCGCCGCCCAACCGGGCCCGTTCGCACGGCTGTTGACGAACGCGAGGCTCTCGCCCGGGGTCAGCGTGCGGCGCACCGCACGGGAGAGGGTGCGGCCCGCGACGCTGCGCACCAGGCGGTACTTCTGCGCGTCTGCCGGCAGCAGACTCTCGTTCAGGAGCGCTGACACGATGCGGTTGATGAAGTGGAAGGCCAGGACCGTGCCGATGTAGCCGGGCGCTTCGGACGCCGGGAACGGCTCCTGTGCGAGCTCCGGCGCTCCCGGGACGCGGGTCGCCTTCGACCATGCCAGCACGCGCGCGTGGTGCTCGTTTTCCGGGATGCCGCCGCGTGCCACGGTCTCGCCGAGCCGGTGGTCGCCGGTGGCGTGCAGAAGCAGGGTGTGTGCGTCCACGCAGAACGCACACCGGTTGGCGAGCGAGACGCCGAGCGCCGCGACCTCCTTGCCGGTGCGCGTACCGGGCCCGGCGAGCAGTGACTCGCGCAGCAACGCCCAAGTGGCGGTGAAGAGTTCGGGCGCGGATGACAGGACCATGAAGGGGCCGGCGCGGTCGATGCCGAAGTCCCTGGTGATCTGGGCGTGCACTTCGGCGACGACACCGGTGGTCGACTTGGGCGGTACGGGGTGGGTGTAGAGGTAGGGGCTGGGCATCACGGGCTCCGTTTCCGTCTTCTGCGTCTGCGTCTGCGTCTGCGCCTGTGCCTTCATCTGCGTCTTGGTGCTTGGTGCTTGGTGCTTGGTGCTTGGTGACGGTGTCGATGCTCGCGCCGGGCAGGGGGCCGGGGCGTCGTACCGCCGTCGTGTCTTCCGGCTGCTGCCGGGCGGCGTGTGAGGGGCGGCGACTACTCCCCGCGTAGTAGTGCCGAAGCCGTCTCACTGGGTGACGCGCGCGGGCGGCGGCGGGCCTAAGGTGCCCTGCATGGGGGACGAGTCCGGGCCCGGCGCCCGCCGAACTTGGTTGATCAGCACGGCTGTTGCGGCGGTGGTCGCTGCGATCGTGTCCGTCGCCGCGTCCTTCGACGGCGCCGGCGCCGTGGACCACGTACTGATCGTGGCCGGCTCCCTCGCCCTCGCCGCGCACAGGGTGGCGCCGCGCGCGGTCCTGGCGGTCACCACCCTGTGCCTGTCGGCCTATGTGCTGCACGCGCACCCCGGCACCTCCGCCGCGCTGCCGGTCGTGGGGGCCGTGCACACCGCGGCGCGGACCGGGCGCCGGGGCGTGGCCGCTCTGGCGAGCGCCGCGTTCCTGGGCGCGTATCTGGCGACCGGGCCGACCTCGCAGGAGATCGTCGAGCGCACGCTGCTGCTCGCGGGCTGGTTTCTGTGTGCCCTGGTCACGGGCCTCGCCGACAAGAACTGGCAGGCGTATCTGCGCCAGACCGAGCAGCGCGCCCTGGAGGCCGAGCGCACGCGTGAGGAGGTCGCCCGGCGCAGGGCGGGCGAAGAGCGGCTGCGGATCGCGCGCGAGCTGCATGACTCGCTCACGCACAGCATCTCGATCGTGAAGCTGCAGGCCGGCGTCGCCGTTCATCTGGCGCGCAAGCGCGGTGACACCGTGCCGCCCGCGCTCCTCGCCATCCAGGAGGCCGGCGGCGAGGCGATGCGTGAACTGCGCGCGACCCTCGATGTGTTGCGCGACGAGCGGCCGCCCGGACGGATACCGGACCTGGTCGAGCGGGCGCGGTCGGCCGGGCTCGCCGTGGACCTGAAGGTGAGCGGCACCGAGGACGCGCTGCCCGTGGACATCGAGCGAGCGGCGTACCGCATCGTCCAGGAGGCCCTGACGAACGCGGCGCGGCACGCGGGGCCCGCCGAGGTGGCGGTCCGCCTCGAACAGGTCCGGCCGGGGCACGGTCCGGCCGAGCTGGCGATCACTGTGGACGACGACGGGCGTGCGCGCCCCGACCGCCCCTGCACCGCGGGAACCGGCCTCACCGGTATGCGCGAGCGCGTCACCGCCCTCGGCGGCACCCTGCACACCGGGCCGCGCGACGAAGGCGGATTCACCGTCCGCGCCCGGCTTCCCCTGGGGGCACCGTGACGACGGGCGAGCGGAGCGGCCACCAGGACATGGGGCCCGCCGCCGCGCCGATCCGGGTGGCGCTCGTCGACGACCAGGCGCTGATGCGGGCCGGTTTCCGCGCCCTCCTCGACGCCGAGGACGGCATCGAGGTGGTCGGCGAGGCGGCCGACGGCGCACAGGGCCTGGCCCTGGTCCGGGACCAACTGCCCGATATAGCGCTCGTCGACGTGCAGATGCCGGTGATGACGGGCATCGAGGCGACCCGGCAGATCGCCACCGATCCACGGCTCGCGGACGTACGCGTCGTCATCCTCACCAACTACGGCCTGGACGAGTACGTTTTCGAGGCCCTGCGCGCAGGCGCCAGCGGCTTTCTCCTCAAGGACACCGAACCCGCGGAGCTGCTCGCCGCGATCGGTGTGGTGGCCGCCGGAGACGCGCTGCTCTCGCCCTCGGTGACGCGCCGGCTCATCGGCGAGTTCGTCGCCCGCCCTCCGGACCGCTTCGGCGTCCCCGCACTCGACGGGCTCACCCGTCGCGAGGTCGAGGTCACGGCCCTCGCGGCACGCGGCCTCAGCAACGAGGAGATCGCCGCACACATGGTGATCAGCCCTTTCACCGCCAAGACCCATGTGAGCCGCGCGATGACGAAACTGGGCGCCAGGGACCGGGCCCAACTGGTGGTCTTCGCCTACGAGTCGGGGCTTGTGACGGCGCGGGGCGGCCAGGGGTGATGAGGGCTGGGGCAGGGGCGCCCGAACGTCCTCGTCCTCTCGGACGGCCGGGGAAGGGCTAGGGCACTCGCCCCGTCCACTCCGGCGTGCCGAACTTCGTGCGGGCCAGGTCCTGGGCCAGGGAGAGTTCGCTCTGGGTGACCTTGTCCGGCGCCAGGCCGTAGCGGTTGCGGAACGAGTCGATCATGCGGTCGATGACCGCCTCGCGGGGCAGGCCCGTCTGCCGGCGCAGCGGGTCGACGCGCTTCTTTGCGCTCCTGGTGCCCTTGTCGGAGAGCTTCTCGCGGCCGATCCGCAGCACTTCGAGCATCTTGTCGGCGTCGATGTCGTACGCCATCGTGACGTGATGCAGGACCGCGCCGCCCCCGCCCGCCACCCGCTTCTGGGCCGCGCCTGCGATCTTTCCGGCGTCGGTGGCGATGTCGTTGAGCGGCTGGTACCAGGCCTTGATCCCCATGTCGCCGAGCGCGCCGAGCACCCAGTCGTCCAGATAGGCGTAGCTGTCGGCGAACGAGAGCCCCTGCACCAGGGCTTCGGGCACCGACAGCGAGTACGTGATGGTGTTGCCCGGCTCGCAGAACATCGCGCCGCCGCCGCTGATCCGCCGCACCACCTCGATGCCGTGCCGGCGCGCGCCCTCCGCGTCGACCTCGTTGCGCAGCGACTGGAAGCTGCCGATCACCACCGCGGGTGAGCCCCACTCCCAGACCCGCAGCGTCGGCGGGCGGCGCCCGGCCGCGACCTCGGCGGTCAGCACCTCGTCGAGTGCCATGTGCAGGGCGGGCGGCTGCGGATCCTCGTGGATCAGCTGCCAGTCGTAGTCGGTCCAGTCGGTCGCGTGCGCAAGAGCGCGGCGTACGGCGATGCCCACGCCCTCCGCCGTCAGCCCGTACATCACGGCGCCCTCGGGCAGCGCAGCCTCGATCCGGGCGGCGAGACCCGCCGCGTCGGTGTCGGCGGGCGCGCCCTCAAGGGCCTGGCTCAGGACCGGGAACGCCTCGTCCGGCTCCAGGAAGAAGTCACCGGCCACGCGCACATGGCGCAGCACCCCGTCCTCGGTATCGAGATCGACGACGACGAGCTTGCCGCCGGGGACCTTGTACTCACCGTGCACCGTGGCTTCCTCCAGCCTGATGTATGTCACACCTAGGGTGAACAGGTGCAAATCGTACTCCGCGCAGCGGTGACCGCTGCCGTGCTGGTCTCGTCTCTCGCGCTGGCGCCGCCCCCGGGGCCGGACGGGCCCGTAATCGGCTCGCACGCGCGCGTGCCGCAGGAATCGCACCACGCGCGTGTGCCGCCTCCCAAGCTGGCCGCCGTCGTCACCACCGTCCCCCGGGCGAAGCTCGGCGCCACGTACCGGCCCGGCTGCCCGGTGCCGCCGCGCCGGCTGCGGCTGATCCGGATGAACCACTGGGGCTTCGACGGGCGGGTGCACACCGGTGAACTGGTCGTGCACGAACGGGCCGTGCGGCCCCTCCTGTACGTCTTCGGGCGTGCCTTCGACGCCCGCTTCCCGATCCGCCGTATGCGGGTCATGGCCGAGTACGGCGGCAGCGACCCCGCCGCGATGGCGCACGACAACACCTCGGCCTTCAACTGCCGCCAGGTGACCGGCAATCCGGGCAGCCTGTCGCAGCACTCCTACGGCGACGCGGTCGACATCAACACCGTCGAGAACCCGTACGTCGATGTCGCGGGCCGGGTCCACCCGGCCGCGGGCACCCGCTATCTGCGCCGCGACCGGCCCGTCAAGGGCATGATCAGGTCCGGTGACGTGATCACGAGTGCGATGCGGAGAGCGGGCTGGAAGTGGGGAGGTCGCTGGGCGAATCCGGACTACCAGCACTTCTCGGCCAACGGGCGCTGAGGACCAGGTCGCAGACCGGGCGGAAGGTCGCGTCGGCCTCGCGGTCCAACTCCTCGACGGTGGCCATGCGGTAGATCAGGGCGCGGACCAGCAGCTGCCGCCAGTCGGGGATGTGCGCCCACCGAGCCGGCAGCTCGGGCGACGCGTCGTACCAGCACAGCGCGTCCACGACGGCGACCGCGGACGCCCAGCCCGGGGGACGCCAGTACGGCGGCCAGTCGATGATCGCGGGCGGCAGGCCTTCGGCGAACAGCACATTGCCGAGCAGGTCGCCGTGGACGAGCTGTGCGGTGTCGTCGGCGAGCGGCTCACGGGCGGCGAGGAGCTGTCGCAGCAGCTCGAAGTCGCCTGCGGGGGCGCCGTGTCCGGCCTCGTCGCCCTCCGCCGCCGGCCCCCGCACCGCGGGATTCCTGCTGTCCTGAGCCCTCGGCCCGGGCATCTCCTCGCCCCAGGACAGCCGGTCGGCGCGGGACCAGGGGTCGTCGCGTACGTCGAGGAACGCGGGGCGCTCCAGGTCCGCGAGGGCCGCGTGGAAGGCCTCGCCCGCCCGCACGATGTCTTCCACCCGGTGCGGGTCGGGCTCACCGGGCACGAGCCGCCACGCCTCCCAGCCGTAGGCCGTCCATGTGCCGTCCCTGTTCCGCACCGGCGGCGCCACCCGGAACTGCTCCGACTCCGGCAGCGCGGCGATCGTCTGCGCGCGCCAGGCGGTTTCGGCGAGCATTCCGGTCTCTTTGAGGACGATCCCGTCGGCGCACCAGGTGCCGCCCCGGCCGCCGGGGAGCGGTTGTGGTGGCCCCTCGGCGCCGAACGCGGCGAGCACGGGACGTGTGGGCGGGGAGGGCTGTTGCGGCGTGACGGACATGGCGCGGAAGCGTAGTCGTGATCTTGGCGGCGCCACGGGCTGGTTTCGGGCTCGGCGTGGCGCATGCCCATCTGCTACGAGCTCCGCGCTCCGCGGGACGTCGGGTAGGGCACCTGCGGGTGCGTCGTGGCTGGTTGCGCCCACGCGGCGGAGCCGCATATCGGCGCAGCCCCGCGCATGGGGGAAGGGTGGTCGGTGATCGGGCTCTGTGGGGCGGCGGTTAGCCTGCCGGGATGGCGGCAGGCTGCGGCGCGCCGCCCCCGCCGTCGTCATACCCCTTGAAGGAGCCCCGTGTTCACCACCCGCCCCACCCTGCAGGGCACCTTCGGAATGGTGTCCTCGACCCACTGGCTCGCCTCGCAGTCCGCGATGGCGGTCCTGGAGGACGGCGGCAACGCCTACGACGCCGCCGTGGCCGCGGGTTTCGTGCTGCATGTCGTGGAGCCGCACCTGAACGGCCCGGCCGGCGAGGTGCCGATCATCCTCGCCCCCGCCGACGGTGAGGTACGGGTGCTGTGCGGACAGGGGCCCGCACCGGCCGGGGCGAGCATCGAGCACTACCGCTCCCTGGGCCTTGAACTCGTCCCCGGCACCGGCCCGCTGGCCGCCGCCGTACCGGGCGCCTTCGACGCGTGGATGCTGCTCCTGCGCGACCACGGCACCAAGCCGCTCGCCGAAGTGCTGCGGTACGCGATCGGATACGCCGAGGACGGGCACGCGCCCGTGGAGCGGGTCGGCGAGGCCGTCGAGACGGTGCGCGAACTCTTCGAGAACACACCCGAATGGGCCTCGTCCGCCGAGGTCTATCTGCCCGGCGGCAGCTCACCGCGGCCCGGCGAGCTGTTCCGCAACCCCGCGCTCGCCGCCACCTGGCGGCGGCTGCTCGCCGAAGCCGCGCACGACGACCGGGTGACGGAGATCGAGAACGCGCGCCGCGTCTGGAGCGCGGGATTCATCGCCGAGGCGCTGGTACGGCAGGCCGCGGTCCCCACTCTCGACACCAGCGGCCGGCGCCACACCGGCACCCTCACGGCGGCCGACCTCGCCGCGTACCGCGCCTCTTACGAGGCCCCGGCGACGTACGACTGGAACGGCTGGACGCTGTGCAAGGCCGGCGCCTGGAGCCAGGGCCCCGCCTTCCTGCAGCAACTGGCCCTGCTGCCGGACGAGTTGCCCGCCTACGGTTCCGCCGACTACGTCCATCTGCTGATCGAGGGCTGCAAACTGGCCATGGCCGACCGCGAGGCCTGGTACGGCGACACCGCCGACGTGCCGCTCACGGAGCTGCTCTCGGCCCCCTACAACGCCGAACGGCGGGCCCTCGTCGGCGCACATGCCTCGCACGAGCTGCGGCCCGGCAGCCCCGACGGGCGCACCCCGCTCCTCGCCTCCGCCGCGACGACCGTGGTCGACGGGGTGTACGCCATGGGCACCCCCGTCGCGGGCGCGGGCGAGCCGACCGTCGCCAAGAGCGGGGCCACCCGGGGCGACACCTGCCATCTCGACGTCGTCGACCGCTGGGGCAACATGGTCGCCGCCACGCCCAGCGGCGGCTGGCTGCAGTCCAACCCGGTCGTGCCCGAACTCGGCTTCCCGCTCGGCACCCGGCTGCAGATGGCCTGGCTGGAGCCCGGCCTCCCGGCCTCCCTGGCCCCCGGGCGGCGCCCCCGCACCACACTCACCCCGTCGCTCGCGCTGCGTGACGGCGTACCGGTGCTCGCTTTCGGGACCCCGGGCGGCGATCAGCAGGACCAGTGGCAGCTGCACTTCTTCCTCGCCGTCGCCCTGCGCGAGCGGGTCCGCGGCGGGCTCGACCTGCAGGGCGCCGTCGACGCCCCCAACTGGCACAACGACTCCTTCCCCAGCTCCTTCTTCCCGCGCGGCATACGGCCCGGCAGCGTCACCGTGGAGTCCCGCATCGGGGACGAGGTGATCGAGGCCCTGCGCGAGCGCGGACACGACGTCACGGTGGGTGAGCCCTGGTCGGAGGGGCGGCTGTGCGCGGTCGCCCGCGACCCCCGGACCGGAATCCTCTCGGCCGCGGCGAATCCCCGTGGGATGCAGGGGTACGCGGTGGGGCGTTGAGCCCGCCGGGACCGCCGCGTACCCAGCGTTCACGGGGGCTCTACCCGGCGGCCACCGCCCGGGTAGGGAATGTCAGAGCCGCGTGGTGTGATGGGACGCATGATCGAAGATCTCGAAGGTTTTCTCGAACACGGCCTCGGTGATGTGGAGGAAGCGGTCCGCAAGGCGGCCGCGGCCGAGGTCATGCCCCGTTTCCGGCAGCTCGCGGCCCACGAGATCGTCGAGAAGAACGGCCCGCACGACCTGGTGACCGTCGCCGACCGCCGCGCCGAGGAGCACCTCACGGCCGCGCTCACCGGGCTCCTGCCCGGCTCCGTCGTGGTGGGCGAGGAAGCGGTGCACGCCGATCCGGCGAGCTATGCCGCCCTGCGCGGCGACGCCCCGGTGTGGATCGTCGACCCGGTCGACGGCACCCGCCAGTTCGTCCACGGCGACCCCGGCTTCTGCACCCTCGTGGCGCTCGCCCGCGGCGGCGAGCTGCTCGCCTCGTGGACCTATGCCCCGGCGCTCGACGAGATGGCCGTGGCCGTGCGCGGCCGCGGTGCGCGCCTGGGCGGCAAGGAGCTGCGCTGCGGCGCACCCGAGCCAGGCCGGCCCATCGAAGTGGCCACGTCCCACCCGGACTTCACCACCCCCGACCAGAAGCGGGCCCTGCTCGGACTGCGCACGGACGGCGTGCACACGCGTCCCTGCGGCTCCGCAGGCCTGGAGTATCTGGCCATCGCCAAGGGCGAGCTGGATGCGATCGCCTTCTCCTGGGAGAACGCCTGGGATCATGCGGCCGGTCTGCTCCTCGTCGCCGAGGCCGGCGGCGACCACCGCACCGTCGCGGGCGAGCACTTCCGCATCGCGGGTGACAACGCACTGCCCTTCACCGCGGCCCGGGACACGGCCACGGTCGACCGGCTGGTGGCGCTCCTGTCGGGCGGAGCCTGATCCAGGGCGGCGCGCGTCGGTGCGTCGGGCGCCCCGCTCGTGGGGTGCTCCATCGAAGTCCCCGTCGGGTGCTCCATCGAAGTCCCCTCACCCGGGGCCGGGCTGTCAGTGGGCCCGCCTATCCTCTAGGTCAGTGGCCACCGACTGACAAAGGAGTCCGAAGGTGCCGTCGATGCTCGATGCCGTCGTCGTGGGAGCGGGACCCAATGGACTGACCGCTGCCGTGGAGCTCGCACGGCGCGGCTTCTCGGTGGCCGTCTTCGAGGCCAAGAGCACCGTGGGCGGGGGAGCGCGCACCGAAGAGCTGACCCTGCCCGGTTTCCGGCACGACCCGTGCTCCGCCGCGCACCCCCTGGGCATCGGCTCCCCGGCCTTCAAGGACCTGCCCCTCGGGCGGTACGGCCTGGAGTGGCTGCACGCCCCGCTCCCGATGGCGCACCCGTTCCCCGACGGCACCGCCGCGGTCCTGTCCCGGTCGGTCGCCGAGACGGCGCTGTCGTTCGGACCGCGAGACGCGGGCGCGTACCGCCGCCTGGTGGACCCCTTCATCGGCAAGTGGGACACCCTGGTCAGGGACTTCATGTCGCTGCCGTCGACCGCGCTGCCCCGCGACCCCGTCACCCTCGCCCGCTTCGGCCTCGCCGGGCTGCCCCCGTCGTCCTGGCTGATGGCCCAGCGGTTCCGGGACGAGCGGGCCAAGACCCTGTTCGCCGGGCTCGTCGCGCATGTCATGGCCCCGCTCGGCGGGCTCGCCACCGGTGCCGTCGGCATGGTCTTCGCGCTCGCCGCCCACGAGCACGGCTGGCCGGTGGCGCGCGGCGGCTCGCAGTCGATCTCCGACGCCCTGGCCGGGTATCTCAAGGACCTCGGCGGCGCCGTCCACACGGACTATGAGGTGAAGCGCCTCGACGACCTGCCGCCCGCCCGCGCCTATGTCTTCGACACCTCGCCCACGGCCCTGGCCAGAATCGCCGGCCTCGGCCGGGTCTACGACGGATATCGCTACGGCGCCGCGGCCTTCAAGGTCGACTACGCCCTGGACGGCCCCGTGCCCTGGACCGCGGAGGAGCCGCGGAGCGCGGGCACCGTCCAGGTCGGCGCCGACCGGCACGAGATCGGCGCGGCCCTGCACGCCGCGTCCCGCACCCGGCAGGCCCCGGACAGACCGTTCCTGATCACCACACAGCCCAGCGTCGCCGACCCGTCCCGCGCCCCCGAGGGCAAGCAGGTGTTCTGGGCGTACGGCCATGTGCCGAACGGCTGGGACGGCGACCTGACCGACGCCATCGAGCGCCAACTGGAGCGGTTCGCCCCCGGGTTCCGTGACCGTGTGCTCGCCCGCGCCGTCGCGGGCCCGCCCGAACTCGCCGCGCGCAACGCCAACTTCGTCGGCGGGGACATCGCCTGCGGCGCCGCTTCCGGACTGCAGCTCCTGCTGCGCCCGAAGCTCAGCCTGTTCCCGTACCGGACCCCGCACCCCGCGATCTTCCTCTGCTCACAGGCCACCCCGCCGGGCCCGGGCGTCCACGGAATGCCGGGTCACAACGCCGCGAAGGCGGTGTGGCGACGCCTGCGCACGATGGGCTGACGCTGCGGGCCGGTACGTCCTGCTCGGGGTGGCGCGACCGGGCTGAGCGTTCCGCGGGAAGTCGGGTATGGCATCTGCGGGTGCGTCGTGGCTTGTCGCTCCCCCAGCTACCGCTGGGGGTACCCCCAGCGCGGCGGAGCCGCATATCGACACCAGCCCCGCGCCCCTTCGGGGCACGGCAGCGCCACGCTTCCTTCCAGCGCGACTGCGCGACTGCGCGACAACGTGACCGCGCGAAGCCGCTGACGGCGGTCTGTCGCCCCGTCTCGGTGGGGCCGGCGGCCATGATGGGCGTATGAGTCCCACTCTCACCCTGGTCCAGGGCGACATCACGCAGGAGTCCGTCGACGCGATCGTCAACGCGGCCAACTCCTCGCTGCTCGGCGGCGGCGGGGTCGACGGGGCCATTCACCGGCGCGGCGGTCCCGAGATCCTCGCCGACTGCCGCAGGCTGCGCGCCGGGCACTACGGCAAGGGCCTGGCGACCGGACAGGCCGTGGCCACCACCGCGGGGCGGCTCGACGCACGGTGGGTGATCCACACCGTAGGGCCCAGGTACGCGCGCGACGAGGACCGTGCCGAGCTCCTCGCCTCCTGCTACCGCCAATCGCTGCGTGTCGCCGACGAGTTGGGCGCACGCACGGTCGCCTTCCCCGCCGTCTCCGCGGGGATCTACGGCTGGCCGATGGAGGACGCCGCCCGGATCGCCGTGGAGACGGTACGGAACACGGAGACGGCCGTCGAAGAGGTCAGGTTCGTGCTCTTCGACGACCGGGCCTACGCCGCGTTCGCCGCGCGCATCGCCTGACCTCCTCGGCTCAGCCGGTGCCGCCCGGGGCGCCGGGGCTCGTCGACGCCCCGGCCCCGGCCCCCGCCAGAGCAGCCAACTCATCGGGTGTGCGTGGGCCGTTGTCCGTGTCCGTGAGGAGGCCGTGGGTGCGCAGGAGGGTTGTGACGGCGATGCCCCACGGGAGGCGCAGGCCGGCCTGGGCCAGGAGGTCCGGGCGGGCCAGCATCGTGCTCACCGGCCCGGTGCGCACCCCGGCGGGGGTGAGCAGCGCCGCGTCGTCGGCCCAGCGCAGGGCGAGGTCCACGTCATGGGTGGCCATGACGACCGTGGTGCCGGACTCTCGGAGCCGCCCCAGGGTGTCGAGCAGACGTTCCTGGCCGTCGGGGTCGAGGCCCGCGGTCGGTTCGTCGAGGATCAGCACGCGCGGACGCATCGCGACGGCACCGGCGATCGCGGTCCGCTTGCGCTGGCCGTACGAGAGCAGATGGGTGGGCCGGTCGGCCAGGGCGCCGATGTCGAGCGCCGCGAGCGCCTCGTCGACCCGGGCGCGCACCTCCGGGACGGGCAGGCCCAGGTTCATCGGCCCGAACGACACGTCCTGCCCCACCGACGCGGCGAACAGCTGGTCGTCCGGGTCCTGCACGACGAGCTGGACGGTGGTGCGAAGCCGGGTCAGGCCCGCGCGGTCGTAGGACACCGGCCGTCCCGCGAGGGCAAGGCGGCCCGTGTCCGGGCGCAGTCCGCCGCTGAGCAGCCGCATGAGGGTGGTCTTGCCGCTGCCGTTGCGCCCGAGCAGCGCGAGCGCACGGCCCTCGGACACGGCGAAGTCCAGTCCGCTGAGGACGGTCGGCCCGTCCTCGTACGCGTAGGAGGCACCGCTCAGCGAGACCAGCGGATCACGTGGATCCCCGGGCCCCGGCCCCTGCGGTCCGGCAGGGCCGCCGGGTTCACTCCGCTCGCTCATGACAGTGGGAACCTTTCCAGTACGAGGGTGAGGGCCGTCAGCGCCACCAGGAGCCCCGCGCTCCCGGCCACGAAGCGCCGCGATATCCGGGCCTCGGGCACGAGCACGCGCAGGGTGCCGTCGTAGCCGCGTCCGGCGAGCCCCGACTGCAGGCGGCCGGCCCGGTCGAAGGCGCGCACGAACGCGGTGGCGCCGAGCCCGGCGAGTGAACGCCAGGCGGCGCCGCGGGAGGTGTGGCCGAGGCGCGCGGCCTGGGCCTGCCGGATCCGGCTCATGGAGTCCAGCAGCAGAAAGCTCATCCGGTACGTCACGAGCGCGACGTCCACGACCGCCGCCGGTACCCCCGCCTTCACCAGGCGTGGCAGCAGATCCGACATCGGTGTGGTGAAGGCGAACAGGAGGACCCCGAGTGAGGCGGCCGAGGTGCGCAGGAGCAGGCCCCCGGCGCGCGCGGGGCCGCCGTCGGCGAGCGTCACGAAGCCGTCGGGGCCGCCGAGTTGGACCAGCAGGGTCAGGGCCCCCGTGACGCAGAAGCCGAGCGGGACGCGGTAGGCGCGCCACAGTTTGCGCGCCGGCACCCCGGCCGGGCCGAGCAGCGCCGTGGCCGCGGCGACGAGCACCAGGGCCGCGCCCGGCCACGGCGGCAGGGAGATCGCGAGCACGGTGAGGCCGAGGCCGAGCACGGCCTTGTCCACGGGGTGGCGGCGGCGCCAGCGACTGCTGTGCGCCGCCGCGTCGATGGGCAGCACGCGGGCTCAGTCCCGACCGGGTCCGGCGGTGGAGCCCTCCGGTGTCGATGACCGCTGCGACTGCTCCGACCGCTCTGACTGCTCTGACTGTTGCGACAGCTCCGATTGCTGCGACCGCTCCGACTGCGCCGCGGCCGCCCGCTGTTCGCCCTGCCGGCGCCCCCTGCGCAGCCCGAAGTAGTACGCGAGCACACCCGCGCCGATCGCCGCCTGCAGGGCGAACAGCGCCGACTCGATCTCGCCGGACGGTGGTTCGTACAGGGGCGAGAACCAGGGCTTGTAGTCCGGCTCGATCTCGGTGATCGCCGCCTCGGCCTCACCGTCGGAGCCCGCGAACGGCTCCTTCTTGTGGTCGCCGAGCCCGAGCGCCAGCGGCAGCACGGCGAGGGCCGCGACGGCGAGGAGGAGCAGGGCGTTGATCTTGGCGTTGCGGCTCATCGGGTACCGACCTCCGGCTCCGTGTCCTGCGGCGCCCCCTGCTCGGCGGGACGCCCGTTCTGCTGCCCGTTCTGCTGCCCGGTCTGGTGCTCGCTCTGCTGTCCGGTCTGCTGCACGGTCCGCTGCCCGCTCTGCTGTCCGTTCTGCTTGCGCTGCAGCAGCACTCCGAGCCGGGTGAGTTCGCCCTTGCTCGACTGCACGAGCAGCCGCATCACCAGGACGGTGAGCAGCCCTTCGCTGATCGCGAGGGGGATCTGCGTGACGGCGAAGATGCCCCCGAACTTGCCCAGGGCGCCCAGGAATCCGCTGGCCGGATCCGGGAAGGCCAGGGCCAGCTGGACGCTGGTGACGCAGTACGTCGACAGGTCGGCGACGAACGCGCCGAAGAACACGGCGACCATCAGTGGTGCGCCGTACCGCTTCAGGAGCCGGTAGGCGCCGTATCCCGCCCAGGGCCCGACGATCGCCATGGAGAAGGCATTGGCGCCCAGGGTGGTGAGCCCGCCGTGGGCGAGCAGCAGCGCCTGGAAGAGCAGGGTGATGGTGCCGAGCACCGCCATGATCGGCGGCCGGAACAGGATGGCGCCGAGCCCCGTACCCGTCGGGTGCGAGCAACTGCCCGTCACCGAGGGCAGTTTCAGGGCCGACAGGACGAAAGTGAAGGCACCGGAGGCGCCGAGGAGCAGGGTGCTCTCCGGGTGCTCCCTGACCTCACGGGTGAGGGAGCGGACTCCGTGGACGACGAAAGGCGCGGACGCGACGCTCCAGGCGACGGCGTGCGCCGGCGGGAGGAAACCCTCGGCTATGTGCATGGTTCAGCGGACCCTCTCCAGCACCTCGTGGATGGACAACGCACCTTGGCCGGTCTCCTGGCTGACGGGTCGTACCGCCCGTACTCCGCCTTCCCGGATGCGTATGCACCCAGTGGCTGCCCGCAGAGGGCTGGAGCCGGACTTCCCGATTCACAGTGGCGAGGGCCGCACCGGCATCACACCGGTTTCCCGTACACCAAGGCGTGGCGACCTTATTGCGCGAGCGCGGCGCTGACAACTGCGGCCGCCCGGCCGTGGTGGTGCACACGTACCTGCACCACCACGGCGTACGCCCTGCTGAGAGGGGGCGGCGCCCGTTCCGGGACGCGTCCGGGGAACGGTCAGCGCCCGCCGGCGGGCAGCGTCAGCGCCCCGTGGCGGGCAGGGTGGAGCGGACCTCGTGGGCGGCGGCGACGAGGTTCTCCAGGGCGGCGCGCACCTCCGGCCAGCCGCGGGTCTTCAGGCCGCAGTCCGGGTTCACCCAGAGCCGCTCGGCCGGGATCGCCCCAAGGCCCTTGCGCAGCAGGGCGATCGCTTCCTGTGTGCCCGGCACGCGCGGCGAGTGGATGTCGTAGACGCCTGGCCCGACCTCGCGCGGGTAGCCGGCGCCGGCGAGTTCATCGGCGACCTGCATATGGGAGCGGGCGGCCTCCAGGCTGATGACATCGGCGTCGAGGTCGTCGATGGCCCGCAGGATGTCGCCGAACTCGGCGTAGCACATGTGGGTGTGGATCTGGGTGCCGGGGCTCGCGCCGCCGGTGGCGATGCGGAAGGCTTCCGTCGCCCAGGCGAGGTAGGCGGGGTGTCCCGCGGAGCGCAGCGGCAGCGTCTCGCGCAGCGCGGGCTCGTCCACCTGGATCACCGAACTCCCGGACACCTCAAGGTCGTTCACCTCGTCGCGGAGGGCGAGGGCGACCTGCCGCGCGGTGTCGGCGAGCGGCTGGTCGTCACGGACGAAGGACCAGGCGAGCATCGTGACCGGGCCGGTGAGCATGCCCTTGACCGGCCGTTCGGTGAGGGACTGGGCGTACGTGGTCCAGCGCACCGTCATCGGCTGCGGCCGTGCGATGTCGCCGGCCAGGATCGGCGGGCGGACATAGCGGGTGCCGTAGGACTGCACCCAGCCGTGCTGCGTCGCGAGATAGCCGGTGAGCTGCTCGGCGAAGTACTGCACCATGTCGTTGCGTTCGGGCTCGCCGTGCACGAGGACGTCGATGCCGGTCTTCTCCTGGAAGGCCACGACCTCGCGGATCTCGGCCTCGATGCGCTGTTCGTACGCGTCCGGGCCGAGGCGTCCCGCGCGCAGATCGGCGCGGGCGGTGCGCAGTTCGCCGGTCTGCGGGAAGGAGCCGATGGAGGTGGTCGGAAGCAGCGGCAGCCGCAGCCGCTCGCGCTGGGCGGCGGCCCGCTCGGGATAGGCCTGGGAGCGGCGCGTGTCGGCGTCGGTGACGGCCGCGGCGCGGGAGCGTACCGCCGGGTCATGGGTGAGGGGCGATCCGCTCCTCGATGCCAAGTCGGCGCGGTTGGCGGCGAGTTGGGCGGTGATGGTGTCGGTGCCCCGGGTCAGGCCACGGGCGAGTGTGGCGATCTCGGCGGTCTTCTGCCGGGCGAAGGCCAGCCAGCGGGCGATCTGCGGGTCGAGGCCCCTTTCGGCGGTGGCGTCCAGGGGGACGTGCAGGAGCGAGCACGAGGCGGCCACATCGACGCGGTCGGCCAGGCCGAGCAGGGTGCCGAGGGTGGCCAGGGACTTCTCCAGGTCGTTGATCCACACATTGCGGCCGTCGACGACCCCCGCGACCAGGCGCTTGCCCGGCAGCCCGCCGACGGCGGCCAGGTCGTCGACCTGAGCGGCGGCGGGCCCGGTGAAGTCGAGGGCGAGTCCCTCGACGGGCGCCTTGGCCAGGACCGGCAGGGCCTCGCCGAGCCGGTCGAAGTAGGAGGCGACCAGGAGCTTCGGCCGGTCGGTGAGGGCGCCGAGATCGCGGTAGGCGCGGGCGGCGGCGTTGAGTTCGGCGGGGGAGCGGTCCTGGACCAGGGCGGGCTCGTCGAGCTGCACCCAGTCGGCGCCGCACGCCCGCAGATCGGCGAGGACCTCGGCGTACACCGGGAGCAGCCGGTCGAGCAGGGTCAGCGGCTCGAAGTCCGGCGCCGCGGCGGGGGCCGGCTTGGCGAGCAGCAGATAGGTGACCGGGCCGAGCAGGACCGGGCGCGGGGTGTGCCCGAGCGCCAGGGCCTGGGTGAGCTCGGCGGCCTGCTTGCCCGGGTCGGCGGTGAAGACGGTGTCGGGGCCCAACTCCGGGACGAGATAGTGGTAGTTGGTGTCAAACCACTTGGTCATCTCAAGGGGCGCCACGTCCTGGGTGCCGCGGGCCATCGCGAAGTACCCGTCGAGCGGGTCCGCGTCGACGGCGGCGCGGTGGCGGTCGGGGATCGCGCCGACCATGACGCTGGTGTCCAGGACGTGGTCGTAGTACGAGAAGTCACCGGTGGGCACCTCGTGCAGACCGGCGTCGGCGAGCTGTTGCCAGGTGGTGCGGCGCAGTTCGGCGGCCGTGCGGCGCAGGGTCTCGGCGTCGGTCCTGCCCTTCCAGTAGCCCTCGATCGCCTTCTTCAGCTCCCGGTTCTGGCCTTGGCGGGGGTAGCCGTACACGGTGGCGCCGGCGGTGCGGGCCGCGGATGCGGCGGCGCCGGATGCGGATGTGGCTGTCACGGAACTCTCCTTCGCGAGCACTCGTTCAGGAATCCCGGGACCGGGCGAGGACGCGAAGGAACGGCGATGTGCGGCGAGTTCCGCAGGGGATGCTCGCGCTGCTGCCGCCGACCCGCCCTCGAGGTCACCGAGAAGCCGTGCGCGGTCGCGCACGGGCAGATGGCAGGTCTTCGGACTCACGGGCACGCCACATCCCTGTCGGGACGCGGCCCCTACTGGCCGTCGCTTCCCGGGTCCTGACTCATGGACCCAGTGCGTATGACGGCGGTCGTTCCCGCTCACCGCTGCGGGGCAGTCCCGGATTCCCACCGGGTTCCCTCTTGCGACGCGCCTGTCTGGCGGACAGGGCGAACCAGCTGCAGCGGTCAGCCTAGGGCACGCAGGGCGGACGTATGCGCGGGCGGTCGGGCAGTTCCTGGCAGCGGAAGGTTCATGTCGGATTCCCGCCAGCCGGTGCGGGAGCAGTGGGCGAAGCTTGACGTATGCACACCGACACCGAGAGCTGTGTACGCGCCGTTCAGTCCAAGGACGCCCGCTTCGACGGGGTCTTCTTCACCGCGGTCGTGACGACCGGGATCTACTGCCGTCCCAGCTGCCCGGTGGTGCCGCCCAAGCCGGCCAACATGCGCTTCTACCCGAGCGCCGCGGCCTGCCAGCAGGCCGGTTTCCGGGCCTGCAAGCGGTGCCGCCCCGACACCACACCCGGCTCGCCGCAGTGGAATCACCGGGCCGACACGGTGGCCCGCGCGATGCGGCTGATCGGCGACGGCGTGGTGGACCGCGAGGGGGTCACGGGTCTGGCCGCGCGGCTCGGCTACAGCACCCGGCAGATCGAGCGGCAGCTGCTCGCCGAGCTGGGTGCGGGGCCGCTCGCCCTGGCCCGCGCGCAGCGAGCGCAGACCGCCCGGATCCTGATCGAGACCACCGGACTGCCCATGGCGGACGTCGCGTTCGCCGCCGGCTTCGCCTCGATCCGCACCTTCAACGACACGGTCCGCGAGGTGTACGCGCTGGCCCCCGGCGACCTGCGCACCCGCGCCGCGCGCGCCGGGCATGCCGGGCACGCCGGCAAGAGTGGCCGGGACACCACTGGGGCGGCCGCCCCGGGCGTGCTGACCCTGCGCCTTCCGTTCCGTGCCCCCCTCAACCCCGACAACCTCTTCGGGCATCTGGCCGCCACGGCCGTGCCCGGCGTGGAGGAGTGGCGCGACGGCGCCTACCGCCGCACCCTGCGGCTGCCCTACGGCCATGGCGTCGTCGCCCTCACTCCGGCCGCCGACCACATCGGCTGCCGACTGGCCCTGACCGACCAGCGCGATCTGACCGTGGCGATCAGCCGCTGCCGCCGCATGCTGGACCTCGACGCCGACCCGGTCGCCGTCGACGAACAGCTGCGCACCGACGAACTGCTCGCCCCGCTGGTCGACAAGGCGCCGGGCCGCCGGGTGCCGCGTACCGTCGACGAGGCGGAGTTCGCGGTACGCGCGGTGCTCGGCCAGCAGGTCTCGACGGCCGCGGCCCGTACCCACGCCGCCCGCCTCGTCCTCGCCCACGGCGAACCCGTGGCCGACCCCGAAGGCGGCCTCACCCATCTCTTCCCGGCCCCCGAGGCGCTCGCCGCGCTCGACCCGGAGTCCCTGGCGCTGCCCCGCAGCCGCCGCACCACGCTGACCACCCTGGTCGGCCGACTCGCCGACGGCACCCTGAAACTGGGCGTCGAGAGCGACCGCGACGAGGCCCGCGCCCGGCTGCGGGATCTGCCGGGCTTCGGGCCCTGGACGGTCGACGTCATCGCGATGCGCGCCCTCGGCGACCCGGACGCGTTCCTGCCCACCGACCTCGGTGTCCGCAGGGCCGCGCAGGGCCTCGGTCTGCCGTCCACACCCGCCGCGCTCACCGCGCGAGCGGCGGCCTGGCGGCCGTGGCGGGCCTATGCGGTCCAGTATCTGTGGGCCACGGACGACCATCCCATCAACCACCTGCCCGCATAAGGGAGTTGCCATGAAACGGCACACCGTCACCGACAGCCCGTACGGCCCGCTCACCCTGGTCGCCACCGACGGCGTCCTGTCCGGCCTCTACATGGCCGGGCAGCGCCACCGCCCGGCCGATGAGTCCTTCGGCGAGCGCGCCGACCCGCACGACCCGCCCTTCGACGAGGTGATCCGCCAGCTGACGGCCTACTTCGCGGGCGAGCGCACCGTGTTCGACCTGCCGCTGCACCTGGAAGGAACCCCCTTCCAGCGCGAGGTGTGGGCCGGACTCCTGCGTATCCCCTACGGAGAGCGGCGTACGTACGGCGAACTCGCCGCCGAAATCGGCAAACCGGGCGCCTCCCGCGCCGTGGGCCTGGCCAACGGCAAGAATCCGGTCGGCATCATCGTGCCCTGCCACCGCGTCGTGGGCGCCGACGGCAGCCTCACCGGATACGGCGGCGGACTCGACCGCAAGCAGCGGCTGTTGGAGTCCGAAGGAGCGGAAAGGGCCGCGGCGGGCCTGTTCTGAGCAGGAGGGTAAGGTCCGCCTGGCACATGTACACGTCACGGTGGGAAGGCGGACCATGGCCACGAGGGTATGGCTGCGGACAACGGTCACAACGGGCCCGGCGAGCAAGAAGCAGCAACGGCCGGAGCCCGACGGCCGGGTGACCCGGGCGATACAGGCAGCCCCCGTGGACGCCCCCGAAGACCGCCGGACGGCCGCCGCCCTCGCCTATCCCGAACGCGTCCTGCCGCCCGGTGGCGTGAAGGAGTACCGCAAGGCACGCCGTTCCGGGTTCCGCGCCTTCACTCTGTGGGCCGACCCATACCGGCAGCAGGTCTACGCCCATGTCGTCACGCGGCAGTCGGCAGAGGGCAAGGCGGTGGCGTACGAGGTGCTCGGCGCGGCACAGGAACCGCTGGCGACCGTCGTCCGCGACAGGGCCCTGACCAAGGGGATCAGAACGCGCTGGACGGTGATGCAGCACGGCGCCGCGGAACTCAGCGGCGGCAAGGGCCACCCCGTCTGGTGGTTCGTCTGGTGGCTGATCTCCCCGATTCAGCTCTCCATCATCGTCCTGTCCTTCCTCGGGGGCCACGGCGATGTCGCGCGGATGCCACGCCGCATGAAGTGGCGGCGCGACGGGCGGACGGAGCTCGACTGGGACAGCCCCCACCTCAAGGTGTCCGAGCACGCTCTGGACCCGCGCGTGGCGGCAGGACTCGTCGCCCTCCTCGAGAGCCACGACGGGGTGTTCGGCACGTCCTGGGACGACGACCTGAAGTTCTGAGGCTCAGAGGGCAGAGGGCAGAGGGCAGAGGGCAGGGATCAGGGGGCAGGGATCAGGAGCCCGCGATCCGGGCGAGGAGCGCGGGCAGCGCCGTGCCGATCGGCTCGCGGACGACTTCCGCGGCGAGATCGTCGTACGGAGTCTCCTCCGCGTTGACGATGATCAGCCGCGCCCCGTGCTCCGCCGCCAGTCCGGCGAGGGACGCCGCGGGCTGCACCTGCAGACTCGTACCGACCGCGATGAACAGCTCGCAGGCCCTGGCGACGGCCATCGCCTCGCCGAGCACCGCCGGGTCGAGCCGCTCGCCGAACATCACGGTCGCCGACTTGAGGATGCCGCCGCACTCCAGGCACGCCGGATCGCTCTCGCCGGCCTCGACCCGTGCCAGGGCGTCCGCCATGGACGAGCCGGCCGCGCAGGTCACGCACACCACCGACCGTGCGGTGCCGTGCAGTTCGAGCACCTTGCGGGCGGGCAGCCCGGCGAGCTGGTGCAGCCCGTCGACGTTCTGCGTGATGACCCGCACCGGCACCCCGGCCCGCTCGAGGTCCGCCACCGCGCGGTGCGCGGCGTTCGGCTCGGCCTGCAGCGTGCGGTTCGCGCGCCGCATCTGCCAGGAGCGGCGGCGGATCTCCGGGTCCGAGACATAGGAGTCGTACTCGACAAGCTTCTGCGCCTCGGGATCGCGTCGCCAAAGCCCTTGCGGGCCGCGGTAGTCGGGGATGCCGGAGTCCGTGGAGACACCGGCACCACTGAGGATCGCGACGAGGGGCTGCTTGGTCATGGCGCGAGGGTACGCAGCCGTCCCCGCGCGGTGCGAGCGTAAATCCCCTGCGGCGGCGGGCCCGTCGCCTCGCGTCGCGTCACGTCGCGTGCGTCACCCGGCCGCCCGGACGCTCGGGCTCGCGGCACACCCCGCAGGTCATGAGGCGGGTCGCCCGCACCGGTACGCCCGGTGCCAGGCCCGCCGGGCGCTGCGCGGCGACCTCCGCCACGCGCGCGTGCTGTTCGCATACCGCCGCGCCACAGTGCCGGCACACCGCGAGGGCCACCACCACCCGCTTGTCCTTCGCGCAGTCGAAGCAGTGCATCGCGCTCCCCTCCCCGGGGCTGCCGAGGACCGGCCTCCCGCTCACCATCCTGGTTCCTACCGCATGCCGCGGCCAGGGGTGCCTGCACTTTCCGCCGTTTCCAGCACCTCTCGCCGGACGGTCCCACCCTGCGCGGCGGCCGTCACTCTGCGCGGCGGCCGTCACCCCGCGCGGCGGCCCTCACCCCGCGCGGTAGCCGTCCACCAGCTCCACCGGGCCGCGGCCCGCCTCGAGCGCGGCCAGGGCCGCCGTCACACGGCGGACCAGCCACGGCGGTCCGTACGCGTCGAGTTCGGCGACCGGCACCAGGCGCCAGGAGTCCAGCTCCTCCTCCTGCAGCACGATCGCGTCCAGCTGCTCCGGCGCCAGAACGCCACCGTCGTACAGATAGGCCGCGATGGGCGGCCGGTCCGCACCGGAGACCCAGTCGATCGCGAGCAGCGGCCCCGGCACCGCGTCGAGACCGATCTCCTCCTTGGTCTCCCGGCGGGCCGCCTCGCGCGGGGTCTCGCCTTCGTCCGACTCGATGGTGCCGCCCGGAAGGGCCCAGCCGGACCGGTAGTTGGGCTCCAGGATCAGCACCCGGCCCTCGCCGTCACGGAAGAGCACGGCGGCGCCGGCGAGGATTTTGGGCAGGCCTGCGATGTAGGAGGCGTAGTCGAGAGTCATCCCGCCGAGCTTAGGCGGTGGGCGGGACGCGGTCCGGTTCAGTCCCCGGCCGTGCCACGGGAGGAGCCGTACAGCTGGTGCACCGCGCGCCCGCCCTCGCCGACCGGGACACTGATGTGCTCCAGGACGTCCTCGAGCACATCGATGTCACCGGTGCGCACGATCGGGTCGGGACCGGCGGCGGCGTGGGCGGGCGCGGTGGCGGACAGGGCGCCGATGACGGCGGCGGTCAGCACGGTCGTACGGCGCTTCATACACACTCCCTGCCGGGCGGGTACCGGGTCATTCCTCGTCCTGGCTGCGGGACTTCACGATCCGCCGCAGCCGGTGGTGACGGGTCGGTGCGCCCTGCTCGGTGATCGCGTCGCCGACCATCGCCTTGACCGCGTCCCGCAGGCCGTGCAGCGCCTGGTGCCGGGCGGGACCGGCGCCGGGATCGTCGCGCAGCTCCTTGTAGAGGGACCAGCAGAGCGTCAGCATCACGAGCACGAACGGCAGGGCCACCAGGATCGTCGCCGTCTTGAGCGAGTCCAGGCCGCCCGCCACGAGCAGCACCGCGGCGACCGCGCCCATCAGCACGCCCCAGGCGACGACCAGCCAGGTCTTCGGGTGCAGGGCGCCCCTGCTGGTCAGCGAACCCATCACCAGGGACGCCGAGTCGGCGCTGGTCACGAAGTACGTCATGACGAGCAGCATCGCCACCCAGGACGTGACCGTGCCGATGGGCAGCCCGTCCAGCATGCCGAACAGGGAGGCCTCCACGCCTTCCTTCATCTTGCCCGCCATGTCGACCTTGCCGGTCTCGTCGAGCCGGATGCCGGTGCCGCCCATCACGCAGAACCAGACGACCGTGGCGGAGCTGGGCACCAGGAGGACGCCGATGAGGAACTCACGGATGGTCCGGCCGTGCGAGATACGGGCGATGAACGTGCCGACGAACGGCGCCCAGGAGAGCCACCAGGCCCAGTAGAAGATCGTCCAGGCGCCGAGCCAGCCGCTGTCGCTGAAGGAGCCCGCGCGGGTGGCCATCGGGATCAGCCAGTGCACATAGCCGCCGACGCTCTCGGGGATCGCGTCCAGGATGTAGACGGTGGGGCCGAGGATGAAGACGAAGGCCATCAGGACGGCGGCGAGCACGATGTTGAGCGTGCTCAGCCACTTGACGCCCCGGTGCAGACCGGAGAAGGCCGAGACCACGAACGCGGCGCCGAGTGCCACGATGATGATCAGCTGGAGCGTCTTGGTGTCGTCGACGCCCGCCGTGAGGTGCAGCCCCTTGGAGACCTGGAGGGCGCCGAGGCCGAGGCTGGTGGCGGTGCCGAAGACCGTGGCGAACACGGCGAGCAGATCGATGATCCGGCCCGGCCAGCCGGCCGCTCGCCGCTCGCCCATGAGCGGTACGAAGGCCGAGCTGAGCCGGTTGCCGCGGCCCTTGCGGAACCCGGCGTAGGCGAGGGCCAGGCCCGCGATGCCGTAGATCGCCCACGGTGTCAGCGTCCAGTGGAAGAAGGAGTACTGGAGCGCGATGTTCGCGGCGTCACCGGACTGACCCGTGGCGCCGGTCATCGGGGGCGGCGAGAGGTAGTGCTGCAGCGGTTCGCCGACGCCGTAGAACATGAGCCCGATGCCCATGCCCGCGCTGAACATCATCGCGATCCACGCGAGGTTGTTGAACTCCGGTTCCGAGTCGTCCCGGCCCAGCCTGATCCGCCCGAAGCGGCTGAAGGCGATGAGGAGGCACAGGACGAGGAAGACGTCCGCGGCGATGACGAAGAGCCAGGCGAAGTTGTCCAGGACCCAGGCGAGGGCGGTGTCCGAGACGCTGCTGAAGGACTTCTTGCCGAGCGCGGCCCAGCCGACGACGCCGAGGACCGCGGCCACCCCGATGCCGACCAGCAGGTAATCGGGTGCGTCGTCGCCGCTCGGAGCGGGCGGGTCGGGTGCGGGTGACTGATCGATGACTTCCGTGCTCATGCTGTCCCACTATGGGGGTGTATGGCCGGTTTCATCCGGGGGGCACGCCGTCTCGACGTGAGGGCGGCCATGGGCACGGAGTACCTGGTGAGGTTATGGTCGCAGCGGCGCGACTGCCTTGACGTGAGCAAGGCCCGGAAAGCAAGGGGATCCAAGGTGGCGGACGCTGCAGCGACGGCGGCGACGGGACGTGCACAGGCGCGACGTGTGCTGATAGCCGCGGACAAATTCAAGGGCTCGCTCACGGCCGTGCAGGTCGCGGAGCGGGTGACGGCAGGACTGCGCCGGGTCGACCCCGAGGTCCGGGTCGAGGCCCTGCCGGTGGCCGACGGCGGCGACGGCACGGTCGCGGCGGCGGTCGCGGGCGGCTTCGAGCGCCGCGAGGTGACGGTGACAGGACCTGTCGGCACCGAGGTCACGGCGGCGTACGCGCTGCGCGGTGACACCGCGGTCGTGGAGATGGCCGAGGCCTCGGGCCTCCAGCTGCTCCCCGAGGGTGTCTTCGCCCCCCTCACCGCCACCACCTACGGCTCGGGCGAGCTCCTTCGCGCGGCCCTCGACGCGGGCGCGCGCACCATCGTCTTCGGCGTCGGCGGCAGCGCCACGACCGACGGCGGCGCCGGCATGCTGGCCGCGCTCGGCGCCACGTTCCTGGACGAGGACGGCGAGCCCGTCGCGCCCGGCGGCGGCCCACTGCGCGAGCTGGTGAGCGCCGACCTGTCCGGCATCGACCCCCGTTTCGCCGAGGTCGACCTGATCCTCGCCAGCGATGTCGACAACCCGCTGACCGGCCCCAAGGGCGCCCCGGCGGTCTACGGCCCGCAGAAGGGCGCGTCCGAGGAGGACGTGGCGACCCTGGACGCGGCACTCGCCCACTTCGCCGTCGTCCTGGAGAAGACGGCCGGGCCCGAGGCCGCCGAGCACGCGAAGGCCCCCGGCGCCGGTGCGGCGGGCGGCATCGGCTACGGCGCGCTCGTCGCCCTCGGCGCGCGCTTCCGTCCCGGTATCGACGTGATGCTGGACGTCCTGGGCTTCGCCCCGGCCCTGGAGCGGGCCGACCTGGTGATCACCGGTGAGGGCTCCCTCGACGAGCAGACCCTGCACGGCAAGGCGCCCGCGGGCGTCGCGGCGGCGGCCCGCGCGGCCGGCGTCGAAGTCGTGGCGGTCTGCGGCCGTCTGGCGCTGTCGCAGGAAGCACTGGAAAAGGCCGGGATCAGCCGGGCCTATCCGCTGACTTCCGTTGAGCCGGATGTGCAGAAGTGCATCGCGGACGCCGGTCCGATTCTGGAGGCGGTGGCCGAGGTGATCGCGCGTGAGCGGCTGATCTGAGGTTCTCCCGCGGCTTTCGGGTGCAACGCCGGACGGGCTGGTCCAGTTGTCAGCCTGTCCGGCGTTCGAGGACGAGCCCGAAGGGCGATTCACGGTGCGGTGAACCGCGGCCACCTCACTCGTCCCCGCGCAACAACCTCACCCTTGAGTCAAGCGGTGAGCGTCGAGCGCAAGGGTCATCTCCGTCAGGTCCCGGGGCCGTGACAGGGAGCGGGACGTCAGCTGCTCCAGTCTGCGCAGGCGGTTGAAGACCGTGTTGCGGTGGCAGTAGAGGCGTCCGGCGGCGCGCCCCGCCGAGCCCTCGCAGGCCAGCCACGCCTCCAGCGTTTCGAGCAGCACCGCACGGTCCGCCGGGTCGAGTTCCAGGAGCGGGTCGAAGACATCGGAGACCAGGAGGCGGGCCAGCTCCGGCTGGCTCACCACCAGGGCCGTGGGCATCCGCCGGTCAAGACGTACGATCCCCGTCGCGTCCGGCGGGCAGGTGCGCAGGGCCAGTTCGGCGAGGCGGCGGGCCTGACCGAGGCGGCCGAGGCCCGTCACGACCGGGCTGATGCCGCCGGGCCCCGGGCAGCGCCCGTCGAGCAGCTCCGCGAGCGCGTCGAGCCCGGTGTCCTCCGCGAGCGCGGCGACGCCCACTTCGTAGTCCGTGCGCATCCGCCAGACGAACCGCACCCCGGCCCCCTGGATCAGCCGGTGGAACGGTTCGCGCCCGTCGCGCCGCTCCACCCGCAGGACGACCACCGCGTACCGCCCGTGCTCCGGCAGATCGAGGCCCGCGGCCGCCCGTGAGGTGAGCTCCGGCTCGCGGCGTCCGTCGAGGAGGGCGTCGAGCAGCGCCTGCAGGCGTTCGTCGGTGCGCCGGCGCAGTTCGAGCTCCGTGGCCCGGTACGCCTCGGCCACCGTGTCCGCCTCCTCGTCGACGGCCGACCACACCATCGTCGCCGACTGCATCAGGACCGCGAGGCGCTCCGGCTCCTTGGCCGTCGCCGTCTCCATCAGGGTCTCCCACACCAGCTGGCCCGCCTGCCGGTAGGCGTGCACCAACAGGTCGAGCGGCAGCCCCTGTTGGGCCCGGCGGCGGCCGAGCAGCTCGGCGTGCAGCAGGTCGCGGCGCGGTGCGGCACGCGGCGACCGGATCGCCTCGATCCCGATCCTGATCGCCTCCTCGGCCTCCTGCCAGTGCTGGTCGTAGGGAATGACACGTCCATACGTGGCGGAGTGCGCGGCAAGTCTGCGCAGATACTCGTCGACCAGTTCCGGCAGCCGTTCGAGCAGCGTGCCGCAGGTCTCCGCGAGCAGCTTCCAGTCACGCCTCGTGCGGGGTCTGCGCTCGGCCATGAGGCGGAGGATGCCACCCCTTCGCGGTTCGCGGCAGAGCCCTGACAGGCGGTGTTGTGCGCGTGCACAACACGCTGCCCGGCCCGCTGGTCACCGGCAGCGATTCGACGGTGCCGCATAGACGTACCGACTGGTCGGTGCTGGGGTGAGCGCCACCGCAGGCCACCGGTGGGCGCCACCGCAGGCCCTCAGGGAAGGGGAGTCATGGGAGGTGCCGCACTCGACGTACGGCAGCTGTCGGTCGGCTACGGGCCGGTGCGCGCACTGCGCGAGGTCACGCTGGAAGTGCCGGAGGGCGCCGTCGTCACCGTGCTCGGCAGCAACGGCGCGGGCAAGTCGACGCTGCTGCGGGCCATTTCCCGCACTCTGTCCTTCCACGGCGGCGCCGTCACCGCCGGTTCCGTGGCCTTCGCGGGACGTCCCCTCGAAGGCCGTACCCCCGACCGGGTCGTGGCCGCCGGTGTCTCCCAAGTACCCGAAGGGCGCCAGGTGTTCGCACGCATGACGGTCGAGGACAACCTGCGGGCGGGCGCGCTCGGGGCGCGCGGCGACCGGGGAGCGCGGTCCGCCGCCCTGCGCCGTGTCCACGAGCTGTTCCCCGTGCTCGCCGAGCGCGCACAGCAGCGCGCCGGGCTGCTGTCCGGCGGTGAGCAGCAGATGCTGGCGGTCGGCCGCGCCCTGATGGCCGCGCCCCGGCTGCTGCTCCTCGACGAGCCCTCGCTCGGCCTCGCCCCGATGATGGCCGCCCGGATCGCCGACACCGTCCGCGAGATCAACGCCCAGGGCACCTCGGTGCTCCTGGTCGAGCAGAACGCCGCACTCGCGCTGCGGCTCGCGTCCCGCGCGTACGTCCTGGAAGTGGGCGAGGTGACCTTGTCGGGGCCGGCCGACGAACTGGCCGCGTCCGACGAGGTGCGCCGCCGCTATCTGGGTGTCGTCGACGAGACGGCCGCCGCCGACGCGAGCGGCGCCGCGGCCTCGCACCCGTCCCTGACCCGGTGGAAGGGGTGAGCACCATGGCGCCCACCGCAGACAACCACGGCAGCGCGGACGACCACGGCAGCGCGGACGACCACGGCAGCGCGGACAGCCACGGCGGCGCGGACAGGACCGGCACCCTGGACACGGCCGCTCCCGCCGACACCCCCGGCAGCACCGGCGTGCCCGCCCTCACCGTCCGCGAGCTGACCGTCCGCTTCGCCGGCCTCACCGCCCTCGACGCTGTCGACTTCACCGTGCGGCCCGCCTCCGTGCATGCCGTCATCGGGCCCAACGGCGCGGGCAAGTCCACCTGCTTCAACGTCCTTTCAGGGGTCTACCGGGCCACGTCGGGCAGCGTCCGCTTCGGCGAGCGCGAGCTGACAGGACTGCCGCCGCACCGCATCGCCGCGCTCGGTGTCGCCCGTACCTTCCAGAACCTCGCCCTGCCGCCGCGCGCCACCGTCGCCGACAGCCTGCTCCTCGGCCGCCACAGCCTGACCCGCAGCGGCTTCGTCGCCGCCGGGCTCCGGCTGCCGTCAGCGATCCGCGAGGAGGCCAGGCACCGTGAACGCGTCCGCGAGATCGCCGCGTTCGTCGGCCTGGAGCGTCAACTCGACCAGCCGGCGGGCTCGTTGCCGTACGGGCAGCAGAAGCTCGCCGAACTCGCCCGAGCCCTGTGCATGGAGCCCAAGCTGCTGCTTCTCGACGAGCCCGTGGCCGGCATGACCGCCGATGAACGGCGCCGCACCTCGGCCGTCATCGCCGGGGTCCGTGACAGCCTCGGCATCTCCATCGTCCTGGTCGAACACGACATGGGCGTGGTCATGCGCCTCGCCGACTCCGTCACGGTCCTCGACTTCGGCCGCCGGATCGCCGACGGCGCCCCCACCGACGTACAGAACGATCCCGCAGTCGTACGCGCCTACCTCGGCGACCCCGGCAACGACGAGGAGGCCACCTCATGAGCACCTTCGCCGAACTCCTCCTGAACGGCGTCTCATTGGGCTCCGTCTACGCCCTGATCGCCCTCGGCTTCGTAGTGATCTTCCGGGCCACCGAGGTGGTCAACTTCGCCCATGCCTCACTTCTGCTCGCCGGCGGCTATCTCACCGCCGTCCTGCACGACGACATCGGCTTCTGGCCCGCGCTCGTCGCCGGGATCGCGGGCGCCGCCCTGGTCGGCGCGGCCGTGGAGTTCCTGGTGATGCGCCGCTACCGCGGCCGGGACCACAGCGTCCTCGCCATCGTCACCATCGGCGTCGACATCCTCCTGCTCACCGACCTGACCCGCCGTATCGGCACGGACGTCCTCACCGTGGGCGACCCCTGGGGCGATGCCGTCGTCACCGTCGGCTCCGTCACCATCGCCGAGACCCGGATCGCCGCGCTCATCGCCGCGGGACTGCTCATCACCGCCTTCCTGCTCGCCTTCCGGCACACCTCCTGGGGGGTGGCGATGCGGGCCGCCGCCGAGAGCGCCGAGACCGCCGCCCTGATGGGAGTACGCCTCACCCGGGTCTCGCTCGGCGCCTGGGCGGTGGCGGGCGGACTCGCCGCCGTGGCCGCCCTGTTCCTCACCGTCTTCCCGACCCCCGGCCTCGATCGCTCCACCTCGCTCGCCGCCCTGAAGGCCTTCCCCGCGGCGATTCTCGGCGGCCTCGACTCCACCACCGGAGCCCTGGTCGGCGGCGTGATCGTCGGTGTCACCGAGTCCCTGGCCACCGGCTACCAGAGCGATCTGACCTTCATGGGCCGTGGCCTCGGCGACCTCGCGCCCTATCTGGTCATGGTCGCCATCCTCCTGGTACGCCCCTCTGGCCTCTTCGGCACGAAGGAGCTCGCCCGTGTCTGACGTACTCGTCCGCCGAGAGGCCAAGGACACGACGGGCCCGCGGCGCCCCCGGTGGGCCGCACGCCCGAAGGCCTACGTCTGGTTCGCCGGCGCGTTCCTGCTGCTCGCCCTGCCCTTCTATCTCGACCGCTTCTGGCTGCAGGCCGGGCTCTTCGCCATGGCCGCCGCGGTCGGCGCCATCGGTATCAACCTGCTCACCGGCGCCACCGGCCAGCTCTCCATGGGGCACGCCTTCTTCCTCGCCGTCGGCGCCTACGGCTACTGCGCCCTCGCAGGCGACGGCAGCGACCGGCTGACCGGCCTCGGCCTGCCCACCTGGCTCGCCGCCGTCGGCGCGGTCGCCCTCGCGGGCCTAGCGGGCGGTCTGTTCAGCCCCATCGCGGGCCGCCTCCGCGGCGCCTACCTCGGCATCGCCACGCTCGCCCTGATCTTCATCGGCCAGCACGTCCTGTTCAACGCCCACGATCTGACCGGCGGCTTCAACGGCCGTGACGTACCGCCCCTCAGCCTGTTCGGCCTGACCTTCGACGAGAGCGAACTCGTCGTCGCGGCCGTGCCGTTCGGGGCGGCCGAGAAGCTCTGGTACGCCGGGCTCGTGCTGCTCGTGGGCTGCGCGCTGTTCGCCCGCGGCGTCCTGCGCGGCCGCCCCGGGCGGGCCATGAACGCCATCCGCGACCACCGCATCGCCGCGGGCGTGATGGGCGTACCGGTGGCGCGCTACCGGGCCGGGGTGTTCGTGCTCTCCTCGATGTACGCGGGCCTCGCGGGCGTGCTGCTCGCCCTGGTCTTCCAGCGCACCGTCCCCGACTACTTCGGCATGGTCCTCTCCCTGGAGTACCTCGCCATGATCGTCATCGGTGGCCTCGGCTCGGTCGCGGGCGCCGTGGTGGGCGCGGTCTTCGTGTCCCTGCTCCCACAGCTCCTGACCCGCTACAGCGATGCCCTGCCCCTGGTCTCGGCCCCCGGCACCGGCGGCGTCGCCCCCGGCGAGGCGTCCCGCTATCTCTACGGCGCCGCGGTCGTGGCGGTCGTGCTCTTCCTGCCCGGCGGCCTGGTCAGGCTCGCCGCCCGGCGCAGCACCTCAAGACAGGCAACTCAAGGGGAGGAACAATGACTTCACACACCGCACGGTTCCGGGCGACCGCAACCGTGCTCGCCGCGCTGCTCGCGCTCGGCGCCACATCGGCCTGCAGCGGCAAGGCGAAGAACTCCGGCGGGGACGGCAAGGCGGGTGCCGGGGGAGTGAAGACCGGTGACGGCGTCTCCGACAAGAAGATCACGCTCGGTGTGCTCACCGACATGACCGGGGTGTACGCCACCCTCGGCAAGAGCGTCACCCAGGCTCAGCGGCTCTATGTGAAGCAGACCAACGCCGAGGGCGGCATCTGCGGCCGCAAGCTCGAGCTGACTGTGCGCGACCACGGTTACGATCCGCAGAAGGCCATCGCCGCGTACACCGAGCTCGAACCGAAGGTGCTCGGCTTCGCCCAGTTCATCGGCTCGCCCTTCGTCGCCGCGGTCAAGCAGCGCATCGACTCCCAGGACAAGGCCCTGGTGATCCCGCAGGCCTGGTCCGCGTCGCTGCTCGGCAGCCCGTACATCCGCGTCCTCGGCTCCACGTACGACATCGAGACGATCAACGCGATCGACTTCCTGATGAAGGAGAAGGGCCTGAAGAAGGGCGACAAGCTGGGCCATGTCTACTTCGAGGGCGACTACGGCGAGAACTCCCTCGCCGGCTCGCGGCACATGGCCGAGGAGTCGGGCCTGACCATCGTCGAGCAGAAGATCAAGCCGACCGACAACGATATGTCCGCGCAGGTGGCCGCCCTGAAGAAGGCGGGCGTCAAGGCGGTGGTGATCAGCGCGGGCCCGCGCCAGGCGGCCTCCCTGGTCGGCGTCGCGGCGGCCGGCGGCTTCCGCGTCCCGGTCATCGGCAACAACTCGGCCTTCGCGCCCCAGCTGCTCGCCACCCAGGCGGGACCGGCCCTGGAGAAGATGTACTACGTCGCGACACCCGCGCTGCCCATCGGCGCGGACGCCGAGGGCCCCAAGAAGCTCGCCGCCGCCTATGCGAAGGCCTATCCGAAGGACGCCCTGGACAACGGCGTCGTCGCGGGCTGGACCGCGGCGTCCGCCTTCGGTCAAGCGCTGGAGCGGGCCTGCAAGGACAAGGACCTGACCCGTGAGGGCGTCGACAAGGCCCTCCTGACGATGTCCGACTACGACAGCGGCTTCGGCCCCCAGAACTTCACCGACCCCAAGGCGCCCTCCTCCCTGGAGAGCGTCATCATCCGCCCGGACAAGGGCGCCAAGGGCGGCTCGTCGGTGGTGCGGGAGGGCGAGGCGTCCGAGGCGGCACAGGCGTACAAGCGCGACTGACGACCGCGCGCCAGGCGGCACGGGGCATGTGAAGCTGCAGGCGGCACAGGGCACGCGAAGGGGCCGGAACCCTCAGGGTTCCGGCCCCTTCGTCACGTGGGAAGACCGCTACGGCAGCTGCGCCGCCCGTGCCTCGCGCCGGTTGTCCCGGAAGTTGTTCACGCGGCGGGCCGTCGCGAACAGCGGGATCACCGCACCGAGCACCAGCTGCAGCGCACAGCCCGTCTGCAGCAGCAGCTGGCCGCCGGGGGCGTCGAAGGCCCAGGCCGCGAGCAGCCCTATGCTCAGCACGATCCACGACAGCATGGCCACCGCGAGGCGGCCACGGGGCTTCGGGTACTCGACCCGGCTGACCATCAGCCAGGCGGTGCCGATGATCGCCATCAGCGTCGCCACGAACGGCAGCTCAAGAAGCACGATCGAGACCACGGTCAGCGCTCCGAACGGCGAGGGCATGCCCTGGAAGGTGCCGTCCTTCACGGTGACGCAGGAGAATCTCGCAAGCCGCAGCACCACCGCCAACAGCACCACGACGGCGCCCACCGCCGCCACCCGCTCGTGCGCGCCGTCGGCGACCATGCCGTAGACGAGCACGAAGTACGCCGGCGCCAGGCCGAAGCTGATCAGGTCGGAGAGGTTGTCCAGCTCCGCACCCATCGGCGAGCTGCGCAGCTTGCGCGCGACGAGGCCGTCGAACAGGTCGAAGACCGCCGCGCACAGCATCAGGATCACGGCCGTGGCCGCGCTGTTGCGGGCCATGCCCGACTCGTCACCCGTGAGGTTCGGGATGAGGATGCCGGTGGTCGTGAAGTACACGGCCATGAAGCCGCAGGTGGCGTTGCCCAGGGTGAGGGTGTCCGCTATTGAGAGGCGCAGTGACAGCGGCATGTCCTCCGCGTCGTCGTCCTCATCGGCCTCCGGCACCCAGCCGGCCTGTGTATCAGGATCAATCACGGTCAATTCGAGTCACCCCAGCCACGGTCTTCTGACCGACCTCGACGTCCACGTCGACCCCCTCCGGGAGGTAGATGTCGACGCGTGAGCCGAAGCGGATCAGACCAATCCGCTCGCCCTGCTCCACCTTCGTGCCCTGCGGGATGTAGGGCACGATGCGCCGGGCCACGGCGCCCGCGATCTGCACCATCTCGATGTCGCCGAGCTCGGTGTCGAAGTGCCAGACAACGCGCTCGTTGTTCTCGCTCTCCTTGTTGAACGCCGGGACGAACCCGCCGGGGATGTGCTTCACGGACGTCACCGTGCCCGCGAGGGGCGCGCGGTTGACGTGGACGTTCAGCGGGCTCATGAAGATCGCGACGCGAGTGCGTCCGTCCTTCCACGGCATGATGCTCTGCACCACTCCGTCGGCCGGGGAGATGACCCGGCCCTGAGCGATGTCGCGCTCGGGGTCGCGGAAGAACCACAGCATGCCCGCCGCAAGAGCGGTTGCGGGCACGGCGACGGCCTTCGCGGCGCCGGAGCGACGCGAACGGGCCAGACTGAGGGCCGCGGTGGCGACGGTCGGCAGGAGCCACGGCGATGCTCCGCGCGCAAGGCGTACGCCGGCGAGGCTGCCGCGTGGTGCAGAGGTTTGGCTGTGGGGCATGGATGACCTTCGTAGCGGATGATGCCGCGCATATGACGGGGGACGGCGGCTTTTCCGGGGATGCTATCGGTTGCGAGCCGCAACTGGGCAAGCCAGGAAGCCGAGTCGGCCGTCGAAGAGTGTTGACGGGGTGTGATCTTCCTCCTGAAGAAAACACCCCAAAAAGGGACTTTCAGCCCTGGAGTCGATACTCTTCGAGCAGTCGACGACCAATGATCATTTTCTGGATCTCGGCGGTACCTTCGCCGATCAGCAGCATCGGTGCCTCACGGTAGAGGCGCTCGATCTCATACTCCTTCGAGAACCCGTAGCCACCATGGATACGGAACGCGTCCTCCACGACTTCTTTGCAGTATTCGGACGCGAGGTACTTCGCCATCCCTGCTTCGAGGTCGTTACGCTCCCCGGAGTCCTTTTTGCGTGCTGCATTGACCATCATCGCATGGGCGGCCTCTACCTTGGTAGCCATCTCGGCCAGCTTGAACTGAATCGCCTGGTGCTGGGCGATTGCCTTGCCGAAAGTGTGGCGTTGTTGGGCATAACCGACACCCAATTCGAAAGCACGCTGTGCGACCCCGCAGCCACGTGCCGCTACATTCACGCGCCCGACCTCGACGCCGTCCATCATTTGGTAAAACCCTCGGCCGGTGGTCCCGCCGAGCACGCGATTGGCCGGAATACGTAGGTTGTCCATGATGAGTTCAGTGGTGTCGACACCCTTGTAACCCATCTTGTCGATCTTGCCCGGGATGGTGAGACCGGGGCGGACCTCGCCGAAGCCGGGCTCCTTCTCGACCAGGAAGGTCGTCATCGACTTGTGCGGGGCCGTGCCCTCGGGGTGGCCTTCGTCACTCCGGCACAGAACGGCCACCAGAGTCGACGTACCGCCGTTCGTCAACCACATCTTCTGGCCGTTGAGGACGTACTCGTCGCCGTCCTTGACGCCCTTCGATGTGATCGCCGACACATCCGAGCCCAGGCCGGGCTCCGACATCGAGAACGCGCCGCGCACCTCGCCGAGCGCCATCCGCGGCAGGAACGTGTCCTTCTGCTCCTGCGTGCCGTGCTGCTTGAGCATGTACGCCACGATGAAGTGCGTGTTGATGATGCCGGAGACCGACATCCAGCCGCGCGCGATCTCCTCGACGCACAGTGCGTAGGTGAGCAGCGACTCGCCCAGGCCGCCGTACTCCTCGGGGATCATCAGGCCGAACAGGCCGAGTTCCTTGAGGCCTTCGACGATCTGCGTCGGGTACTCGTCGCGGTGTTCAAGCTCGGTCGCGACCGGAATGATCTCCTTGTCCACGAAGTCCCGCACCGTGGACAGGATTTCCTGCTGCACATCGGTCAGGCCGTGGGTCTGGGCGAGTCGGCTCATCGCTACTTCTCCGCCTTCTTCGTGGGCTCGGTCAGCTCCGGGCGGCCGGGCTGCTCGCCGCCGCGTTCCTTGATGTACGTCTCGGTGGGCACCATGACCTTGCGGCGGAAGACACAGACGAGGGTGCCGTCCTGCTTGTAGCCCTTGGTCTCCACGTAGACGATGCCGCGGTCGTTCTTCGACCTGGAGGGGGTCTTGTCGAGGACCGTCGTCTCGCCGTAGATGGTGTCGCCGTGGAAGGTCGGCGCCACATGCTTCAGCGACTCGACCTCCAGGTTCGC
This sequence comes from Streptomyces monticola, assembly GCF_042665355.1. Lineage (NCBI taxonomy): Bacteria > Bacillati > Actinomycetota > Actinomycetes > Kitasatosporales > Streptomycetaceae > Streptomyces > Streptomyces monticola. Next base: position 843,618 of record NZ_JBHTCF010000001.1, read on the forward strand.
GATGGCCTTGCCGGAGACGTCCGGCACGGACATGCCGAGGAGCAGCGAGTAGATGTAGTTCCCGACGACGACGTTCTTGCCGAAGTCGGTCGTCTGCTCCGCGTAGTTGGCGTCCATGTGGAGCGGGTGGTGGTTCATCGTCAGGAGACAGAAGAGGTGGTCGTCGTACTCCGTGACCGTCTTCCCCGGCCAGTGCTTGTACACGGCGCCGACTTCGAACTCTTCGTAGGTGCGGCCGAATTGCATGGTCTTACGCCTCCGGGGCCTCGAACTTGGACGTGCGCTTCATGCCGGCGGCGCGGCCCTTGCCGGAGATGACGAGCGCCATCTTGCGGCTGGCCTCGTCGATCATCTCGTCGCCGAGCATCGCGGAGCCCTTCTTTCCGCCCGCCTCCGACGTGTAGTAGTCGTAGGCGTCCAGGATCAGCTCGGCGTGGTCGTAGTCCTCCTGCGAGGGCGAGAACACCTCGTTGGCCGCGTCGACCTGGCCGGGGTGGAGCACCCACTTGCCGTCGAAGCCGAGGGCGGCGGCACGGCCCGCGACCTCGCGGAAGCCGTCGACGTTCTTGATCTGCAGATAGGGGCCGTCGATCGCCTGGAGGTCGTTGGCGCGGGCGGCCATCAGGATCTTCATCAGGATGTAGTGGTACGCGTCGGCGCCGTAGCCGGGCGGCTGCTCGCCGACGACCAGGGACTTCATATTGATCGACGCCATGAAGTCGGCCGGGCCGAAGATGATCGTCTCGATCCGCGGGGAGGCCTGCGCGATCGCGTTGACGTTGTTCAGGCCCTGCGCGTTCTCGATCTGCGCCTCGATGCCGATCTTGCCGACCTCGAAGCCCATCGTCTTCTCGATCTGGGTGAGGAGGAGATCGAGGGCGACGACCTGGTCCGCGGTCTGCACCTTCGGCAGCATGATGCAGTCGAGGTTCGGGCCCGCTCCCTCGACGACCGTGACGACATCGCGGTAGGTCCACTCGGTGGTCCAGTCGTTGACGCGCACGACCCGCGTCTTGCCCGTCCAGTCGCCCTCGTTGAGGAACTTCACGATGGTGTGCCGGGCCTCGGGCTTGGCCAGCGGGGCGCAGGCGTCCTCCAGGTCGAGGAAGACCTGGTCGGCCGGCAGGCCCTGGGCCTTCTCCAGGAAGCGCGGGTTCGAACCGGGCACGGCCAGGCACGAACGGCGCGGGCGAAGGCGATCAGGAAGGTGTGCGGCGGAGCCGCTCGTTGAGGGGTGGTGGCCGGGAGACGGGTGGGCGGGCTGGGTCATGCGGGGACCTCCAGGGGGTCGAGCTTGTTCGCTTTCCGGATCTCGTCGACGATACGGCCGATGATCTCCGTGATACCGAAGTCCTTCGGGGTGAAGACGGCGGCCACACCCGCACGCTTCAGCTGGTCGGCGTCGCCGTTGGGAATGATGCCGCCGACGATGACGGGGATGTCCACGGCCCCGGCCTCACGCAGCCGGTCGAGGACGTCGGGCACCAGCTCGGCGTGGGAGCCGGACAGGATCGACAGGCCCACGCAGTGCACGTCCTCGGCCAGTGCGGCCGAGACGATCTGCTCGGGGGTGAGCCTGATGCCCTGGTAGACCACCTCGAAACCGGCGTCACGCGCGCGTACGGCGATCTGCTCGGCCCCGTTGGAGTGTCCGTCCAGGCCCGGCTTGCCCACCAGGAGCCGGAGTTTGCCGCTGCCGAGCTCCCGCGCGGTGCGGTCCACCTTCTCGCGGACGACCGCCATCGGGGTGCCCTCTTCGGCGCTCACCGCGACGGGGGCCGACGAGACGCCGGTGGGTGCGCGGAACTCGCCGAACACCTCGCGCAGGGCGCCCGCCCACTCGCCGGTCGTGACGCCGGCGCGGGCGCACTCGACGGTGGCCTCCATCAGGTTGGCGTCGCCCGCGGCGGCCTCCTTCAGCTTCTCCAGGGCCTTGCAGGGCCGCGGGTGGTTGAACGGCGGCTGGTAGCGGGTGTCGCGCCAGTTCTGCAGGGCCCGCACCACCCCGCCCTCGACCGCCGGGTCCACCGACATGATCGCGGTGTCCAGGTCGGCGGTGAGCGGGTTGGGCTCGGTGGACTCGTAGCAGTTGACGCCGACGATCTTCTCGTCGCCGGCCTCGATACGGGCCCGGCGCTCGGCGTGCGAGGAGACCAACTGCGACTTCAGGTAGCCCGATTCGACGGCCGCCATCGCGCCGCCCATCTCCTGGATCCGCTCGATCTCGGCCAGGGACTCGGTGACGAGGTCCTCCACCTTGGCCTCGATCACATGGGAACCGGCGAAGATGTCCTCGTACTCCAGCAGGTCGCTCTCGTGCGCCAGTACCTGCTGGATACGCAGCGACCACTGCTGGTCCCACGGCCTGGGCAGGCCCAAGGCCTCGTTCCAGGCGGGGAGTTGGACGGCACGCGCGCGTGCGTCCTTGGAGAGGGTGACGGCCAGCATCTCGAGGACGATCCGCTGGACGTTGTTCTCCGGCTGGGCCTCGGTCAGGCCGAGGGAGTTGACCTGGACGCCGTAGCGGAAGCGCCGCTGCTTGGCGTTCTCGATCCCGTACCGCTCCCGCGTGACCTTGTCCCAGATGCGGGTGAACGCCCGCATCTTGCACATCTCCTCGACGAAGCGCACGCCCGCGTTCACGAAGAAGGAGATCCGCGCCACCACGTCGCCCATGCGCTCCTGCGGCACCTGGCCGCTGTCACGCACCGCGTCGAGCACCGCGATCGCGGTCGACATGGCGTACGCGATCTCCTGCACCGGAGTGGCCCCGGCCTCCTGCAGGTGGTAGCTGCAGATGTTGATCGGGTTCCACTTGGGGATGTGGTTGACCGTGTACGCGATCATGTCGGTGGTCAGGCGCAGGCTCGGCCCCGGCGGGAACACATGCGTCCCGCGCGACAGATACTCCTTGACGATGTCGTTCTGCGTCGTGCCCTGCAGCTTGGTGACGTCCGCGCCCTGCTCCTCGGCGACCACCTGGTAGAGCGCGAGCAGCCACATCGCGGTGGCGTTGATCGTCATCGAGGTGTTCATCTGCTCCAGGGGGATGTCCTGGAACAGGCGCCGCATGTCGCCCAGATGGGAGACCGGGACCCCGACCCGGCCCACCTCGCCGCGGGCGAGGATGTGGTCGGGGTCGTAGCCGGTCTGGGTCGGCAGGTCGAAGGCGACGGAAAGGCCGGTCTGGCCCTTGGCGAGATTGCGCCGGTAGAGCTCGTTGGACGCCTCTGCCGTGGAGTGACCGGCATAGGTGCGCATGAGCCACGGCCGGTCTTTCTGACGCTCAGTCATTTACGGGACCTCGGACCCTCAGACGTTGCGGAAACGGTTGATGGCGTCGATGTGCTGGGCGCGCTTCTCCTCGTCGCGCACGCCCAGGCCCTCGCGCGGGGCGAGTGCGAGCACGCCGACCTTGCCCTGGTGGAGATTGCGGTGCACGTCGTACGCGGCCTGTCCGGTCTCCTCCAGGGAGTACACCTTCGACAGGGTGGGGTGGATCTTGCCCTTGGCGATCAGGCGGTTGGCCTCCCACGCCTCGCGGTAGTTGGCGAAGTGCGAGCCGATGATCCGCTTCAGGGACATCCACAGGTAGCGGTTGTCGTACTCGTGCATGTAGCCCGAGGTGGAGGCGCAGGTGGTGATCGTGCCGCCCTTGCGGGTGACGTAGACGGAGGCGCCGAAGGTCTCGCGGCCGGGGTGCTCGAAGACGATGTCGATGTCCTCGCCGCCGGTGAACTCGCGGATGCGCTTGCCGAAGCGCTTCCACTCCTTCGGGTCCTGAGTGCGCTCGTCCTTCCAGAACTTGTAGCCCTCGGCGCTGCGGTCGATGATCGCCTCGGCGCCCATGGAGCGGCAGATGTCGGCCTTCTGCTCGCTGGAGACGACGCAGATCGGGTTGGCGCCGCCGGCGAGCGCGAACTGCGTGGCGTAGGAGCCGAGTCCGCCGCTCGCGCCCCAGATCAGGACGTTGTCGCCCTGCTTCATGTCGGCGCCGTTGCGGGAGACGAGCTGGCGGTACGCGGTGGAGTTCACGAGCCCGGGAGCGGCCGCCTCCTCCCAGCTGAGGTGGTCCGGCTTGGGCATCAGCTGGTTGGACTTGACGAGCGCGATCTCGGCGAGGCCGCCGAAGTTGGTCTCGAAGCCCCAGATCCGCTGTTCGGGGTCGAGCATCGTGTCGTTGTGGCCGTCGCTGGACTCCAGCTCGACGCTCAGGCAGTGCGCGACGACCTCGTCACCCGGGTTCCAGGCGTTGACTCCGGGGCCGGTGCGCAGGACGACGCCCGCGAGGTCGGAGCCGATGATGTGGTACGGCAGGTCGTGGCGCTTGGTGAGCTCGCTGAGCCTGCCGTAGCGCTCCAGGAAGCCGAAGGTCGACAGCGGCTCGAAGATCGAGGTCCACACGGAGTTGTAGTTGACCGAGCTGGCCATCACGGCCACCAGGGCCTCGCCCGGGCCGAGTTCGGGCACCGGCACGTCGTCCAGGTGGATCGACTTGCGCGGGTCCTTCTCGCGGGTCTCGAGCCCCTCGAACATCTCCGTCTCGTCCTTGTGCACGGTGATCGCGCGGTACGAGTCGGGCAGGGGGAGTGCGGCGAAGTCGGCGGATGTGGAGTCCGGCGACTGGATCGCGTCCAGGATTTCCTTCACGGGTGCCTCCGGCGAAGCGCGCTCGTTGCGGGAACGCGGCTTGAGGGTGCGTCGGGGTACGGGCTTGCTGTGGTGCTGAGCTGCTGTGGAGGTGTGCCGTCGGTTCGGCGGAGGTGGTGCTGCGGCAGCGCTTGGTGTGGCGCGGGAGGTTGCCTGTGACGCAGGCGTCCGGGCGGGCGCGATGCCCCGTGCGGGGCTTGCGGGGACAGCCGGCGTACGGAAGATCTCTGCACGCCGGCCGCCCGGACTGACTTCAAGGTATGGCACGGCGTGCCAGGGCACAAGACACTCGGTGCCAACAATTTCTCTCAGTTGTCACCGGGAGGTTTCAGATGAGCGATGATCGATCATTGCAGGTCAGAGGCGGTATGGCCGGTGCCTGACAGGACGCGAGCGCCGGACGGGCTGAACCTCGGCCCGTCCGGCGCTCGTGAAGGGTGGTGCTCGTGCGTGCTAGGTGCGGTCCCGCAGGGCCGCCTCGATGGTGCGCATGACCTCGTCCAGGGGAGCGTCGGTCCTGGCGACCGTGACCAGGACCTCGCCCTGCGCCGAAACGCTCGCCGCCGGGGCCGCGGGAGCCGCGGAATCCCGGCCCGCGCCGATCCCCGTGCCGAAGGTCTTCCGTACGATCGCGAACGCGTGGTCCAGCTGGGTCTCCACATCGCCCTGGCCCCCTGCCCGGAGCCAGCGCCGCAGGACGTGGTTGTGCGCGGTCACCACCGCCGACGCCGCGACCTCCGCGAGCAGCGGGTCGTCGTTGCCGTCGTGGTGCGCGTGCTCGTCGAAGTGACCCAGGAGATAGCGCGTGAACAACCGCTCGTAGCGGGCCACCGAGGCGATCTCGCGCTCCCGCAGCGTCGGTACCTCACGCGTCAGGCGGTAGCGCTCGACCGAGACCGCAGGCGAGGCCGCGTACATCTTCATGACTTCCTTGATGCCCCGGCACACCGTGTCGAGCGGGTGCTCGTGCGCGGGCGCGGCGTTCAGAACCGCCTCCGCACGGATCAGGGTGTCGTCATGGTCCGGGAAGATCGCCTCTTCCTTGGAGCGGAAGTGACGGAAGAAGGTGCGCCTCGCCACCCCCGCCGTCGCGGCGATCTCGTCGACGGTCGTCGCCTCGTACCCCTTGGTCGCGAACAGTTCCATCGCCGCGGCCGCCAGCTCCCGGCGCATTTTCAGGCGCTGCGCCGCGGCGCGTGAGCCGGCAGCGGTCTCCGGGACGTCGGGGGATGCGGGCGTACGGGGGGACTTGGCGGCCTTGGACATGGACCGAACGTACTGCATGTGCGCAGCTGGGTGCGCCTCTGGGAGCGGGCTGCCGTTCGCCCCGAGCAGCCCGCCCCAGTCAGCGTGCGGCTCAGCGCCTGGCATATTCGCGGAAGCCGCGCCCCGTCTTGCGGCCGAGGCAGCCCGCCGCGACCAGGTGCTCAAGGAGCGGCGCAGGGGCGAGCCCGGGGTCGCGGAACTCGCGGTGCAGGACCTTCTCGATGGCGAGCGAGACATCCAGGCCGACGACGTCCAGGAGCTCGAAGGGGCCCATGGGGTAGCCGCCGCCGAGCCGCATCGCGGTGTCGATGTCATCGAGGGTCGCGTAGTGCTCCTGCACCATCTTGATCGCGTTGTTGAGATACGGGAAGAGCAGCGCGTTCACGATGAAGCCGGCGCGGTCGCCGCAGTCCACCGGGTGCTTGCGGACCCTGGCGCACACCTCGCGGACGGTGGCGTGCGCATCGTCCGCGGTGAGCACGGTGCGGACCACCTCGACCAGCTTCATCGCCGGGGCCGGGTTGAAGAAGTGCATCCCGATCACATCCTGCGGGCGCGAGGTGGCGCGGGCGCAGGCGACGACGGGCAGCGAGGACGTGGTGGTGGCCAGGACCGCGCCCGGCTTGCACACCTTGTCCAGAGTGGCGAACAGCTGCTGCTTGACCTCCAGGTCCTCGGCGACCGCCTCCACCGCCAGATCGACATCGGCGAAGGAGTCGAGCGTGCCCGCCGCGGTGATCCGGGCGAGGGTCTCGTCGGCCTTCTCCTGCGTCATCCGGCCCTTGGTGACCGAGCGCGAAAGCGACTTGCCGATACGGGACTTGGCGGTCTCGGCCTTCTCCTGGCTGCGCGCCGCGAGCACCACCGAGAAACCGGCCTTCGCGAAGACCTCGGCGATACCGGAGGCCATGGTGCCCGAACCGGCGACGCCCACCGAGTCGACGGTGCGGCCGTGGGCGAGCTGCGCGTTCTCCAGCGGAGTGAGGGCGTCGCGGACGACATCGGCGCTGCCCGGCTCCGCGTACGTGTAGAAACCGCGGCCCGACTTGCGGCCGGTCAGACCCGCCTCGCTGAGCTGCTTCAGGATCGGCGCGGGCGCGTGCAGGCGGTCGCGGGACGCGGCGTACATGGCGTCGAGGACGGTGCGCGCGGTGTCGATACCGATCAGGTCGAGCAGTGCCAGCGGGCCCATCGGAAGGCCGCAGCCCAGCTTCATCGCGGCGTCGATGTCCTCGCGCGAGGCGTACTTGGCCTCGTACATCGCCGCGGCCTGGTTGAGATAGCCGAAGAGCAGCCCGTCCGCGACGAATCCGGGGCGGTCGCCGACCGAGACCGGCTCCTTGCCGAGGTCGAGCGCGAGCGCGGTCACGGCCTCGACGGCCTGCGGGTCGGTGAGCACCGAGGAGACCACCTCGACCAGTTTCATCGCCGGGGCCGGGTTGAAGAAGTGCAGCCCAAGGACGCGGTCGGGCTTGGCCGAGTCGGCGGCGAGCCGGGTCACCGACAGGGCGTTGGTGCCGGTGGCGATGATCGCGTCGGGGCGCACGATCGCGTCGAGTTCGCGGAAGACCTGGTTCTTGATCTCGTACGTCTCGGGCACCACCTCGATCACCAGGTCGGCCTCGGCCGCGGCCTGCAGATCGGTGAACGTACGGAAGCGGGCGAGCGCGTCGCGGCGCTCCTGCTCGCTGATGCGCTCGCGCTGCACGGACCGCGCGGTCGACGCCTCCAGGGCGCAGACGGCCTGCGTGGCGGCCACCTCGCTGATGTCGATACCGATGACCTCGCGGCCCGCGCGGGCCAGGACTTCGGCGATTCCGGTGCCCATGGTGCCGAGGCCGATGACGGCGACGGTGTGCAAAGAGGGACGGTCCATCGCGGACTCCAGGAAGAGTGTGAGTGACGACTGAGAGGGCGCACGGCGGCAGGGGCCCGGCGGCGTCACGGCGACGGGCCGCCGGGCGCCGAGGGGCGAACTGCGTTGCTGCGTGCGGGAGTTGCGTGTCGAAACCGGGGCACCGCGCAGAAGGGCGGCGGCGAGCCGGTGAGAAGCGACGGGCCCTGTCCCGAGGCCGCGTCGTACGCGTCGTGCTGAAAGCCGAACCGACAGACACTCGGCGGCTGCGTCACCAGGCCGCCGAGAGGGTGCGGGTGTGACCCGCTCTTATGAGCTTAACCGGCGAGTAACGAGCGCGCCAGCCCCTGGAGTCTGTGACCTGGATCGCCGCCCCGCGCCCTCGCGCCCGGTCGCTACGCTGGCTACATGGACGAAGAGTTGCGTTCGGTCACGGAACGCTTACGGAAGGAGTCCGGGGGGTCGGCACGTTTCCGGAGCCTGTGCGCGACGGACGATCACGACGAGCTCGCCCGGGTGCTCACCGCCCCCGAACAGCCCCTGTGGGCACGGGAGATCGCCGCCTTCCGGCTCGGCCGCGCGGGCGACCGGCGCGCCTTCGAGGCCCTCGTCCTGCTGCTCAACCACCGTGACCCCGAGCGCTGCGCCTCCGCCGCGCAGGCGCTCGCCAAACTCGGCGATCCGCGCACCGCCCGCGCCGCCGCGGCCCTCGCCACCAATGAACTCCGCGTCGCCTACGCCCTGCACCCCGTGCGGCTGCTCACCGCGCTGCGCGCCCCCGAGTCGGTGCCCGCGCTGATCACCACCCTGGAACGGCGCCTGTCCAAACCCCGCGACCCGTACTGGCGCGTGGCCCTCGCCTGCGTCGAAGGACTCGGCGCCCTCGCGGACAAGCGCGCGGTGCATGTACTCGTCGCCGCCCGCTCCCAGCCACGCCTGGCCGCGGCGGCGACGGCCGCGCTGGCGCGGATCGGGGAGGAGTGAAGGGGGAGGACTGAAGGGGTCCGTGTGAGCGGGGGCTTCGCGGCAGGTGCCCCTCAGTGGAGCGTGCGCGCGTACCGCACCTCGGGCACCGGTACCCCTTCCACCTCGAACGGCTCCTCGGCGCCGTCGGGGGCGAAGCCCGCAAGTTCGTAGAAGCGGCGGGCGCGGGAGTTGCCCTTCAGGACCCACAGCAGCAGGCGCGGAGTGCCGGAGGCCGAGCAGCGGGCGACGACCTCCGCCGCCAGGGCGCGGCCCGCGCCGGTGCCGATGTGGTCCGGGTGGACGTACAAGGCGTACAACTCGGTCGCGGTGGGCGGCAGATCGCCGTCGCGGTACGGGCCGAAGCTGGCCCAGCCGACGACCGTGCCCGCGCGCTCGGCGACCAGGGCCACCACGCCCTGTGCGGCGCGGGCGAGCCGGTCGCGGCAGCGCTCCCGGTCGTCGATGACGCTCATCGCGTCGAGATATGACTGCGGGATCAGGCCCGCGTACGCGAACTGCCAGCCCAGCACCCGGATTTCGGCCACGGCGGGGCAGTCGGCCTCGGTCATCTCCCGTACGTACACGTCCATGGCCGCACCTTAGGGCCGGATCGCCGGTACGGCGATCTCCTTTACGCGCGGGCGCGCCCCCGCCGGTGCGGACGCCGGGCGTCACTCCTGCGCGACGATCGCCAACGCCTCGATCTCCATCAGGAATTGGGGTCCGACGAGGGCGGACACCTGCACCGCGGAGGCGGCCGGGAGGCGCTGCGGGTCGAGGAACTCGTCGCGCGCGGCGCGGACGGCGGGCAGATGCGCCATATCCGTGACGAAATACGTCAGCTTCACCACATCGGGGAAACCGGCACCCGCCGCGGCGAGGCAGCGGCGCAGGTTCTCGAAGACCTGGCGGGCCTGTGCCGCCGGGTCGCCCTCGCCGACCAGTTCGCCGTTCTCGTCGATGGGCAGCTGCCCGGAGACGGCGACGAGACGGCCGCTGCCCGTCACCACGTGCGTGTACGCGGTCGCCGGGAAGACGCCGTCCGGGGCGGGGATATGGGTGAGTCCGTTCTTGGCCTGCATGACCACATCCTCGCCTCCGCGACTTCACCGCCACGTGCCGGGGTGCGCGCGGTCACGTGCCGGGGTGCACGCACTCGCATGCCGGGGTGCACGCGTGCGTGCACCCCGGCACGGTCGTCAGCGGCGGTGCCTGAGCAGGCCGTGCAGGCTGCTCGAACCTGAGGGTGCCGAGGAGCCGGCCGCCGCGGCCGCCGGCACCGGATCGGGCAGGGCCGCGCAGGTGGCGTCGGCCTCGCCGGAGCCGCGCGGGACCTCGCCGGTGGCGAGGTAGTCCGTCAAGTAGCGGTCCAGGCAGGTGCTTCCGCTCAGAGTGATGCCGTGGTTGCCGCCGCCCTGCTCCACCACGAGGCTCGAACCGCGCAGCTTGCGGTGGACGACGACAGCGCCTTCGTACGGCGTGGCCGCGTCATCGGTGGCCTGGAACAGCAGCACCGGCGGCAGCTTGGCGTTGGCGATGTCCGGCGGGCTCAGGTGCCGGGTCGGCCAGAAGGCGCACGGGGCGTTGTACCAGGCGTTGTTCCAGGCCATGAAGGGTGCCTTGGCGTGCACCTTCCAGTTGTCGTGGCGCCAGCGGTTCCAGTTCCGCGGCCAGTCGGCGTCGCGGCACTCCACGGATGTGTAGACCGAGTAGCCGTTGTCTCCTGCCGCGTCGATGGCCGCGAAGTTCTCGTACGCCTCGACCAGCGGTACGTCGTCCTTGTCGTTGACGTACGCGGCGAAGGCCTCGGCCAGAGCGGGCCAGAAGCCGTTGTAGTAGCCGCCGGGAAGGAAGGTGTCCTCCAGTTCGCCGGGGCCGACCTTCTTGCCCGCGGGCTTCTTGGCGACCGCCTTGCGCATCTCGTACCACTTGGCCTCGACCCCGGCGGGGTCGGTGCCGAGCCTGTACGTCTTGTCGTGCTTGGCGACCCAGGCGGCGAACGCCTTGTGGCGGGCGTCGAAGGCGTAGTCCTGGTCGAGGTTGTCGCGGTACCAGACCCCGGTCGGGTCGACGACGGAGTCGAGGACGGCCCGGCGGACCCGCTCCGGGTAGAGCTTGGCGTAAACGGCGCCGAGGTAGGTGCCGTACGAGTAGCCGAAGTAGTTGATCTTCTTGGCGCCCACGGCGCGGCGGATCACGTCCATGTCACGGGCCGCGCTGACGGTGTCGATGTACGTCAGGAGGCTGCCGTACTTCTTGCCGCAGGCGGCCGCGAAGGCCCGCACACGGTCGAGGTTGGCCCGCTCGATCGCCGCCGTCGACGGGACCGGGTCCGGGCGCACCGGATCGAAGTGGCCCGGGCGGCAGTCGAGTGCGGGCTTGCTGGCGCCCACACCGCGCGGGTCGAAGCCGATGACGTCGTACTGCGCGGCGAGCTTCTTGGGCAGTGAGCCCGCCACGAATCCGGCGAGGGTGCGGCCGCTGCCGCCCGGGCCGCCGGGGTTGACCAGGAGCGGGCCCTGGAAGTTCGCGGTGTCGGTGTGCCGCACCCGGGACAGCGCCAGGGTGATCTTCTCGCCGCCCGGCCTGCCGTGGTCGAGCGGCACCTTCAACGTCGCGCACTGCAGTGCCGGATAGGCGTCGGTGGCGCAGTCCTTCCACTTCAGGGTCGTACGAGCCGCGGGGGCGGGTGCCCCTTCGGTGCCGGCGGCGCCCGCCGCGGACGGAACCGCGGTGGCCATTCCCCCCACTGCGGCGACGACGCCGAACAGCGCGATGACACGTTTTCTCATCTGACCTCCCGAGACGGGGAGTTCGGACTGTGCATGCCACAGCCCCCCGCCGCATCGTCCCGGAAAATCCGCCCGGAAGGGCATGTTCTGCCGGAAGTCGACCCTATGGAGCGCCAGGTGGGCTACGGAGCGCCGATCCCCGTCCTGTGGAGCGTCAGAGGAGGGTGAGTTGGGTGGAGTGCTCTGTCGCGGGAGCCGCCGGTGACGGCGCCGCAGGCGGCGGTGTGATGCGCCGGGCGCGGGCGGAGTGTGCCGGGCCGATGCCGTACTCCTGGGCCAGTTCGTGCACATGGCGGGTGATCCGGCGCTGGTACCACTTGGGGGCGTAGGCGCCTTCCGCGTACAGACGCTCATAGCGGCGGACGAGATGCGGGTGGTGTTCGGCCAGCCAGGCCATGAACCACTCGCGGGCGCCGGGGCGCAGATGCAGCACCAGGGGCGTCACCGAGGTGGCGCCCGAGGCGGCTATCGCCCGCACTGTGGCCCGCAGTTGGTCGGGGGAGTCGCCGAGGAAGGGGATCACGGGGGCCATCAGGACGCCGCACCCGATGCCGTTGTCGGTGAGGGTGCGCACGACCTCCAGACGGCGCTCGGGTGCCGGGGTTCCCGGCTCGACGGTGCGCCACAAGGAGTGGTCGGTGAAGCCGACGGAGACCGAGATGCCGACCTCGGTGACCTCGGCGGCCTGTCGCAGCAGATCCAGATCGCGCAGGATCAGCGTGCCCTTGGTCAGGATGGAGAAGGGGTTCGCGTGGTCGCGCAGGGCGGCGATGATGCCCGGCATGAGGCGATAGCGGCCCTCCGCCCGCTGGTAGCAGTCGACGTTCGTGCCCATCGCGATGTGGTCGCCGTGCCAGCGCCGCGCGGTGAGCTGGCGGCGCAGCAGCTCCGGAGCGTTGACCTTCACCACGATCTGGGAGTCGAAGCCGAGCCCCGTGTCCAGGTCCAGATAACTGTGCGTCTTGCGGGCGAAGCAGTACACGCACGCGTGCGTGCAGCCGCGGTATGGATTCACGGTCCACTCGAAGGGCATACGGGAGGCGCCGGGCACCCGGTTCACGATCGACTTGGCGCGGATCTCGTGGAAGGTGATGCCGCGGAACTCCGGAGTGTCGAAGGTCCGCGTGGTGACCGCGTCCGCGCCGAAGAGTGCGGCGTCGTCGGCGGTCAGGTTGTCCCAGCGCATGGTGCCTCCTCGGTAGCACTGACCCCACAATAGAACACACGTTCCCATGATCGTGCGACCTGGGGGCGGCGGCCCCGGCGGGGCCCGAACGAGTGGGGTGCCGAGCGGTCACGGGCTTTCGCCCCACGTCCCGGCGGACTACGTCAACGCGCCACAATGGGGTACGCAGGACCCCGAATCCCCCGAGAGCAAAGCAGTGGAGGAAGTGCCATGGCACAGGTCGAGGCCGTGACCGAGCGGATCATCGCGGCGGACCCGGACGATGTCTTCGACGCGCTCGCCGACTACAAGGGCACGCGCGCGAAGGTGCTGCCCGAGCACTTCAGCGAGTACGAGGTACGTGAGGGCGGCGACGGCGAGGGCACCCTCGTGCACTGGAAGCTGCAGGCCACCAGCAAGCGGATCCGCGACTGCCTCCTGGAGGTGACCGAGCCCACCGACGGGCAGCTCGTCGAGAAGGACCGCAACTCGTCGATGGTCACCACCTGGACCGTCACCCCCGCGGGTGAAGGAAAGTCCAAGGTCGTCGTATCGAGCGTGTGGAACGGCGCGGGCGGTATCGGCGGCTTCTTCGAGAAGACCTTCGCCCCCAAGGGACTCGGCCGGATCTACGACGCCCTGCTCACCAAGTTCGCGGCCGAGCTGGAGAAGTGAGCCAGGAGTGGTGAGCCCGGAGAAGTGAGGCGCGCGGTGGGCCGCGCTTTCGGCGCCGTTCAGACGGCTGCGCCCGGCCCACCGCCGCTGTCCGGGCTCTCCGCGGCCCGACCGCCGCCGCTGTCCGCCCTCTCCGTGTCCGGACAGCCGCTGTCCGCCGTCGCCTTGAGCGTCCACTGGGCGACGTGCCGGCCGAGCCCCGCGTGGTGGCGTACCCAGCGGAAGTGGTCGACGCGCTTGCCCCCGGCCGCGTCCTCGCCGTACTGCCAGCGGTCGATCGCCGCGTTCGGCACCTTCGAGAGCAGATGCTCGCGCGCACCGGCGGGCGCCAGCGCGTCGTTGTCCACGCCCACCATCAGCAGCGGCAACGCGAGTGCGCGCAGGGCGCTTTCGTAGTCCACGGAGCTGCCGTCGAGCGTGTAGCGCCCCGTACGCGCCTGGCGGGCCCAGTCCCGCATCACCCCGCCCGGCTGATCGCCGCCGAAGCCGAGGCGCCGCCCGGGCCAGTGGCCCCGTAGCGCGCAGACGCCGGCGATGAGCTGGCTGCCCACGAGATTGCGCGGCCCGAGCAGGGGGCCGAAACCCCGGTACCAGACCGAGCCGCTGGCGATCAGCGCGAGCGCGTCCACGCGCTCACCGGTCGTCGCCGCGTGCAGCAGGCCGAGCTGGCCCCCGAGGCTGTGGCCGAGCAACACCAGGGGAACGCCCGGGAATTGACCGCGCACCGCGGCGAGCACCGCGGGCAGGTCCACCTCGACGATCTCCCGGTAGCCGAAGCGCACACCCCGGCCGGTGCGCGGCGCGGACTCGCCCTGGCCGCGCAGATCCACCGTCACCACCGACAGGCCCTCGCCGTGCAGGGCGTGCGCGAACGGCGCGTAGAACCTGGCCGGAGTGCCCATCGCCGGCAGGATCACGGTCACCGGTGCCGACGGATCCGCGGCACGCAGCGCGCGGAGTACGAACGACGCCCCGCCGTCGCCTGCGGTCACCGAGGCGAGTACGGGCGGCAGTTGGGCATCCATGAGAGTCCTGGCCTTCGCTGAGGCGCCTCCGCGCGTGCCACGGCGGCGGCACAACGCCCTGATGGAGGTCGCTGGTTCGGGTGGTTTCCGGCGCTTCCCGATTGTGCCCGCCGCTAGCGCGCTGTGGATCAAACACCAAGGTCCAGGTGGTGCGCATCACGCCCAACAGCCCTGGAACCGAGGGGCGTAGCCCTCCTTTGGAGTGATCCGCTCAGTTGCTCATGGTTGTCGCGTAATGCGAGAAATGGGCGGCGCAGGCGCGAACGAGGGGAGCGGATACGTGGGTGGGACGACGCTGGTGAAGGACGAGCAGGCCCCCGTGGCCACAGCGGCGGAGCAGCCCCCGCCGCCGCCCGCGGACAAGGCGCCGGAGCCCGCGCACGGTCTCAGCCCGCGCCGGGTGCGGATGGTCTTCATGGGCCTGATGCTCGCCCTGCTGCTCGCCGCCCTTGAGCAGATGATCGTCGCCACCGCACTGCCGAAGATCGTCGGCGAGCTGCACGGCCTGGACAAGATGTCCTGGGCGATCACCGCGTATCTGCTCACCGCCACCATCGGGCTGCCCGTCTACGGCAAGCTCGGCGACCTCCTCGGGCGCAAGAGCGTCTTCCAGTTCGCGATCGTCGTGTTCATCGTCGGCTCCGCGCTCGCCGGCTGGTCCCGCACCATGGACCAGCTCATCGCCTTCCGGGCCATCCAGGGCATCGGCGCGGGCGGCCTCATGATCGGCGTACAGGCGATCATCGCGGACATCGTGCCGCCCCGCCAACGCGGCCGCTACATGGGCGTCATCGGCGCCGCCTACGGCCTCGCCTCCGTCGCGGGCCCGCTGCTCGGCGGCTTCTTCACCGACCATGCCTCCTGGCGCTGGTGCTTCTACATCAACGTGCCGTTCGGCCTGCTGACCCTCGCCGTCATCGCGGTCGTCCTCAAGCTCCCCAAGCCCACCGCGAAGCCCCGCTTCGACGTGCTCGGCGCGATCCTGCTCGCCGTGGCCTCCACCTGCCTTGTGCTGCTGACCAGTTGGGGCGGTACGGAGTACGAGTGGGGGGACCGCGTCATCATCGGGCTCGGCGCCGGTGCGGTCGTCTCCACCGCGCTGTTCGTCGTGGTCGAGCGCTTCGCGGCCGAACCCCTCATCCCGCTGCGGCTGTTCCGCGACCGCACCTTCAACATCACCAGCGTCGTCGGAATGGTCGTCGGCGTCGGGATGTTCGGCGCCGCCAGCTATCTGCCGACCTTCCTGCAGATGGTGGACGGGGCCAGCGCCACCGAGTCGGGTCTGCTGATGCTGCCCATGATGATCGGCATCGTCGCCGCCTCGATCGTCTCGGGCCAGCTCATCAGCCACACCGGGCACTACCGCCTCTACCCGATCCTCGGCGGCGCCGTCTCGTCCGTGGGCATGTGGCTGCTGTCCCGCCTCGAAGCGGACACCTCGCGCCTGGACTACAGCATCTGGATGGGCGTACTCGGCGTCGGTATCGGCCTCATCATGCCGGTGCTGATCCTCGCCGTGCAGAACGCCGTGCCGACCGCCGACCTCGGCACCGCCACCAGCGCGCACAACTACTTCCGGCAGATCGGCGGCAGCGTCGGCGCCGCCGTCTTCGGCACCCTCTTCGCCGACCGGCTCGCCGACGCGCTCTCCGACCGGGTGCCGGCCGGGGCCGAGCTGCCCGATCCCGAGTCGATCACCCCGCAACTCGTGTACCAGCTCCCCGAGTCGCTGCGCGAGGGCTACATCCTCGCCTACGCGGACGCCATGCCGCGGATCTTCCTCTACCTCGTGCCGGTCCTCGTACTCGGCCTCCTCATCGCCCTGTTCCTGAAGGAGACCCCCCTCTTGTCTGCCAACTCGCCGAGTGCCGCCGCCCACAGTGCCGCCGCCGAGCCCGTCGCCCCGGTCCCGCAGGCCCGCACGTCGTACGCGGCCGGGGTGCCCGTCTGCGGCACCGTGCAGCACTCCGACGGCACCAGCGTGCCGCGCGCCGCGCTCACCCTGATCGACGTCACCGGGCAGCAGATCGGCCGCGGCGCGAGCGGCGAGGACGGACGGTACGCGCTCTCGACACCGGGCGCCGGTGCCTACGTCCTGATCGCCGCCGCGGGTGGACACCAGCCGCAGGCCGTCTCCGTCACCGTCGGCGATCGGCCCGTCGAGCTCGACGTGGTGCTCGGCGGCGCGGGCCGGCTCGCCGGTCTGGTCGTGACCGCGGACGGCACCCCGGTCAGGGACGCCGCCGTGACACTCACCGACGTACGCGGCGAGGTCGTCGCCACCACCCGCAGCGGGCGCGAAGGGGGGTATGTGATCACGGAGTTGGTGGCCGGCGAGTACACCCTCGCCGCCAGCGCCCCCGCCTTCCGCCCGGCCGCCGTGCCGGTCAGCGTGCAGGCCTCCCGCGAGACCCGGCAGGACATCGAACTCGCCGGCGGCGCCGTGCTCCGCGGCACCGTGCGGGCGAGCGGCGGCCGCCCTGTGGAGGACGCCCGTGTCACCCTGCTCGACGCGGCGGGCAATGTCGTCGACACGCTCACCACAGGCCCCGACGGCACCTTCCGCTTCGTCGACCTCTCGTCCGGCGAGTACACGGTGATCGCGGCCGGCTACCCGCCGGTGGCCACGGTGCTCCAGGTCGCCGGGGGCGGCCGCACCGAGCGCGACCTCCAACTGGGGCACGAGGACTGAGGGTTCGGGGCTCGGGGCCCGCCGGGCCACGAGGGGGGGCGACCGGCGCGGGGGCTGCGATGCGTCGGTGGCGCCGGCCCGGTCGGGAATGGGGGCGCCGCCCGCGTACCGGACCGGTCGAATTTCCGAAGATGCCGCACACGGTGGGCCGCAGCGGTCGTACCTTGGGGGTGGCACCGCAGATCTTCGCGGCGCCAGGGGAAGGAGCCCAGACCATGGAGCGTGCCACTCCGGATGGGCCGGTGACGCAGTCAGCCGTGGCCGGTCGTATTCCGCTGGCCGTGGTCGTCGTCGACGGAGCGGGCCTGGTCTCGCACTGGAGCAGCGGCGCGCGCCGCCTGTTCGGGTACGAAAAGGACGAGGCGGTGGGCCGCAGCGCCGTCGATCTGCTCCCGGTGTCCGGCGCGCTGCCCGAGGACCGGTCGGCGCAGCCCGAGGCAGCCTTCGAAGGCTATGACGAATACGGCGAGTTGGGGCCCGACCTGGAGGCCTCCCTCGGCGGCCGCACCTCCTACCCCGCGGCCGGCCGCGCCCGGCTCTCCGAAGCGGGGCACGACCGCGTCGACGTGCTGTGGTGGGCCTATCCGCTGGTGGGCCCCGGACCCGAGCGGCTGCTCGTGCTCGCCGCCGACGCGGACCGGCTGCAGGACGAGAGCGCCGCGGACGACACGGACATCACCGCCGAGCGCATAGCTCCGGGCTTCGCGCTGCACACCGAGTTCCCCGGCTCCGAGGAGCTGGCCCGCAGGCTGCCCGAGATCCTGCCCAGCATGAGTGTCGGCGAGGGCTCCCGTATCGTCGCCCAGATCCTTGAACTCGGCTATCCGGTCCTGGAGTTCAGCCAGCACGACCGGGTGCCGGTGACCCCCGACTGGGGAGTGCCGCGGCGCGCCGAGCGCAAGGCCCGCAAACGCCTCGCGGCGCAGGCCGTGGCCGCCGGTCTTCCCGCGCGGCCCGAGCTCCCGGCCGAGGACGAGGCGGAGGACCTCGAATACGCCGCGGTGCGCGAGCACCTGGAGTTCCTGAACGAGGTCAGCGGGCGCATCGGTTCGTCCCTCGACCTGTCGCGGACCATCATCGAGGTCAGCAGGGCCGTCGTCCCGCGCTTCACGGACGTAGCGGGCACCTATCTGCGCGAACAGGTCGTGGCGGGCGAAGGGTTCCCCGAAGGGCCGCCGGACGCGACGACGATGTGGCACCGCGTGGCTGTCGAGCACACCGACGAGCCGGGCCGCTGGGACGACGTCGTGCCGGTCGGCGAGTCCATGCCGTTCCCCGTGCACACCCCGTTCTTCCAGTGCATGACCACGGGCCAGCCGGTTCTGGTGCCGCGGATCAGCGAGGAGATGGGCACCGCGATCGCCGCGCAGTTCGAGAAGCGCGACATCCGGCCGCTGATCAACAACCGGTCGATGCTGGTCGTACCGCTCAAGGCGCGCAATGTCGTGCTCGGCTTCATGATCCTGCTCCGCCACCCGGAGCGCGTGGAGTTCAACGACATGGACCGGGTCACCGGCGCCGAACTCGCCGCCCGCGCGGGGCTCGTACTCGACAACGCGCGCATGTACACGTACCAGGAGAGCGTCGCCGAGACCCTCCAGGACAGCATGCTGCCGCATATCGCGCCGCGTATGTCCGGCTGTGACATCGCCACCCGCTATCTGCCGGGCACCCTCCTGGGCCGGGTCGGCGGCGACTGGTTCGACTCCGTCAAACTGCCCGGTTCGCGTACGGCCCTCGTCGTCGGCGACGTCATGGGGCACGGTCTGAACTCCGCAGCGATGATGGGCCAGTTGCGTACCGCCGTGCAGACGATGGCCGCACTCGATCTGCCCCCGGCCCAACTTCTGCGCAATCTGGACGACTTGGCGCAGCGGCTCGGCGAGCAGTACCTCGCGACCTGCCTCTACGCGGTGTACGACCCCATCGCGGGCGAGCTCAACATCGCCAACGCCGGCCATATCCCGCCCGTGATCGTGCGCGCCGTCGACGGCCGCAGCGAGCTGCTCGAACTGCCCACGGGCGCCCCGATAGGCGTCGGCGGCGTGCCGTTCGAGGCCGTACGCCTCCCCGTCGCGCCCGGCGACCGCCTGGTGATGTGCACCGACGGCCTGGTGGAGGTGCGCGGCGAGGACATCGGCGTGGGTCTCGCCACCCTCTGCGAGTCGGCCGCCCACCCCGCCGCGTCCATGGACGACGCCTGCGACACCATCATCCGCGCCCTCAACACACGCGGTGGCCGCAAGGACGACGTGGCCCTGCTCATGGCCCGTCTCAACGGCATCGCCGCCGAGGACGTGGCGAGCTGGCGGCTCGACCTCGACACCCGCGAGACGGCCCGTGCGCGCCGTCTCGTGC
This sequence comes from Streptomyces monticola, assembly GCF_042665355.1. Taxonomy (NCBI): domain Bacteria; kingdom Bacillati; phylum Actinomycetota; class Actinomycetes; order Kitasatosporales; family Streptomycetaceae; genus Streptomyces; species Streptomyces monticola. The sequence continues at coordinate 863,062 of NZ_JBHTCF010000001.1, forward strand.
GGGCGCAGCTGCTCGCCTGGGATCTCGAACACGTGCTGGACAGCATGGAGTTGATGGTCAGCGAGCTGGTCACCAATGCCTTGCGGTACTCCCACAGCCGGCCGGTGGAACTGCGCCTGGTCCGTACCGACGTGCTGCTGTGCGAGGTCGAGGACGACGATCACACGCTGCCCACACTGTGCAGCGCGGGCGCCGCGGACGAAAGCGGGCGCGGCCTCACCGTGGTGAGCAGCCTCTCCAAGGAGTGGGGTGCGAGCCGTACCGGATCGGGTAAGTCCGTGTGGTTCGAGCTGACGCTGCCGCGCGGGCGCCGCTGACCCCCGCAGGGCCGTCGGTGGCCCCGCAGGGCCGCCTTTGACGGCTGTCCGGGGGAGCCCCGTGGGGGCGTGCGCCGGCACCCTTCCGTCGAACGATCAGTGAAGGTGTGCGCGGGCAGCTTGTCCCTGCTCCTCCCCTGGTTGTAGACCGATCTCTACTAGCCACTGGCGATGGCCGCCGCGGCACCTGGGGAGCTGGTCATGAGCGTTACGAATCAGTACAAGGAAGCTTGGGAGGGCTTCTGGCAGGAGGCTCCCGAAGAGCAGGGCGCGGTCTTCTGGGATGCCGAACCCGCCCTCACCGCGGGCCTCCATCTCGCCCTCTTCGAACCGCACTTGACGGCCCCCGGGCTGCCCGTCGTGGACCTCGGCTGCGGCAACGGCACCCAGACCCGTTTCCTCGCCGACCGCTTCCCGCGAGTCGTCGGCGCCGATCTGTCCGCCGCGGCCGTGGCGCATGCACGGCACGCCGACCCCCGGGGCCAGGCCGAGTACCGCCAGCTCGACGCCGCGGAGAAGAGCGAGCTGGAGCAGCTGCACGCGGAACTGGGCGACGCCAATGTGTATATGCGCGGCGTCCTGCACCAGTGCAAGCCGGAGGACCGTCAGCCCCTCGTCGACGGCATCGCCACGCTCATCGGCGAGCGCGGCCGGGCCTTCGTGGTGGAACTCGCGCAGGCCGCGGGGGCGGTGCTGCGTGGGTTCGCCCAGGGCCCGGACGGTCCGCCGCCCAAGCTGCAGCCGGTGTTCCGGCACGGCATCGCGCCCGGTGAGGTCGCGGACGAGGCAGTGCCCGAGATGTTCCGCGCGGCCGGTCTGCGGATCGTCGCCGAGGGCCAACTTCCGCTCACCACCACCGACTACGCACCGAACGGCACCCGGATCGAGCTGCCGTCCCACTGGCTGGTGGTGGGCCGGGAGGGCTGAGCCGGGGACGGCCGGGTGGGGCGTCGGGCCGTGCAGGGTCAGCGCGCCCCGGAACGGGCGAGGCGGAAGCCCACGTCGTCGACCCGGAAGGCCGGGTGGCTGCGGCGGCGCACGGAGGCGCGGCAGCTCCAGTGCTCGTCGAACCAGCCGCCGCCGCGGAGCACCCGGTACGTGCCGTAGACCTCCGGGTCGTAGAGGTCGAAGCACCACTCCCAGACGTTGCCGAGCGTGTCGTGCAGGCCCCACGGATTGGGCTCCTTGCCGGCCACGTCGTGGCTGCGCTCGGCGGAGTTGCCGCGGTACCAGGCGATGTCGTCGAGGTGTGCGTGGCGCGGCCCGTCCGTGCCGGCGCGGCAGGCGTACTCCCACTCGGCCTCGGTCGGCAGGCGGTAGCCGTCGGCGGACATGTCCCAGTCGACGCCCGCGCTCTCCGCTGTGCCCGCGTCGTCTTCGCCGTGCAGGCGGTAGGCGGGCCTCAACCCGTCGTACAGCGACAGGGCGTTGCAGAAGCGGGCCGCGTCCCACCACGAGACGCTCTCGACCGGCCGCCGGTCACCGTGGGCGGCGCTCGGCCGGGCGCCGGTCACCTCGGCGTAGAGCGCTTGTGTCACCGGCACCGCCGAGATCCGGTACGCCGCCAGGCCGACGGACCAGTCGCTTCGCGTGCGCCGGTCCGACAGAGTGACCCGCCCCGGCGGGACGGCGATCATCGCTCGGTGCGACGCGGTCGTGTCCATGGGGAGAGGAGTGTACGGGTGGGGCCGAGGTGGCCCTGACGGGAGGGGAGTCGGCCGGGCGCGGGCGGGTACCCGTATCACCGAAGTCAAGCGGCTCGTACACGCCGAATCGAAGCGGCTCGTAGTGGACGCCCTTACCGCGCAGGCCGGTTGGAGATCTTCCCGGCGGGGCATCACCCGTCAGCAAGCCCGGCTGCGCGACGAACGCGCGGCCCCCGGCGGGGGGACTGTCCGCGGGGATGCCGGCGGTCCACGGAGGGGAAGTGACGCGCCATGCATGCGCACAGGCGCGCTGGGACAAGTACGTCAAGTGTCGAGTACAGGCTGGACCGTGATCCGGTCTCCGCCGGCCGGGCGCGACGGCTGACCGCCGCGTTCCTGGCCCGGGTGCACGGCAGCGGGGCGGAAGTGAACGCCGAGGCGGTCGACGACGTGACCCTCGTCGTGTCCGAACTGGTCGCCAACGCCACCGAGCACGGCCGCGGCGGCTGCCGTCTGCGGCTGGAGAGCTCCGCCCACCGGGTGACGGTCGAAGTGCAGGACGACGGCCCTGGCAGGCCCCGGCCGGGGGTGCAGCGGGCGAGCGGCGAACGGGGCCGCGGGCTGAGCCTGGTGCGCCGGCTCGCCGAGCGGTTCGAGGTGGAGGCGGCCGCCGGCGGCGGCAAGACGGTACGGGCGATAGTCGCGGGCTGAAAGCCGCTGGGCCAACTGCCGTACAGGTTCGGCGGGAGCGGGTGACGGGTGGTGGACCGGGCCGGTGAGAGTTATCCACAGGCCTGGCCGAGGCCTTCGCCAACGCGTACGGTTTCGTTGCATGAAGATCCTCATCAGCGCCGACATGGAGGGTGCCACGGGGGTGACCTGGCCGGCGGACGTACTGCCCGGGACACCTCAGTGGGAACGCTGCCGTGCGATGTTCACCTCCGATGTGAACGCCGCCGTGCTCGGCTTTCTCGACGGCGGTGCCGACGAGGTGCTCATCAATGAAGCGCACTGGACCATGCGCAATCTGCTCCTGGAGCAGCTGGACGAACGGGCGCAGATGCTCACGGGCCGCCACAAGTCCCTGAGCATGGTCGAGGGTGTGCAGCACGGAGACGTGGACGGCATCGCCTTCGTCGGCTACCACACAGGGGCAGGCGCCGAGGGAGTCCTCGCCCACACCTATCTCGCCAACTCGATCACCGGCGTGTGGGTCAACGACACCCGGGCCAGCGAGGGCCTGCTGAACTCCCATGTGGTCGCGGAGTACGGCGTCCCGGTCATCCTCGTCACCGGCGACGACCTCACCTGCGAAGACGCCCTGGGATACGCCCCGGGCGCCCTCAAGGTCGCCGTCAAGGACTACGTCTCGCGGTACGCGGCGGTGTGCCGCACCCCGGCGCGCACCGCCACCGACATCAGGTCCGCCGCCAAGGAGGCGACCCAGCTGGCCGTGCGGCACGAACCGGTGCGGGGCGGCCCCTTCACCGTCGAGGTCGAGTTCGACGCCGAGCACCTGGCCATGGCCGCCACGGTGGTGCCTGGTGTGGACCGCCACGCGGAGCGGAAAGTGGTGTACACCAGCGAGACGATGTTCGAAGGCATCCGTACCTTCAAGGCCGTCACCACCATCGTCTCGGCCGCGGTGGAGGAGCAGTATGGCTGACCCCCAGGCAGCAGACGGGCAGGCGCTGGACGCGCAGGCGCTCGATCAGCAGGCGCTGGACGAGGTGGTGCGCTTCACCTCCGAGCTGATCCGTATCGACACCACCAACCGCGGGGGCGGCGACTGCCGCGAGCGCCCCGCCGCGGAGTACGCCGCCGAGCAACTGGCCGGTGCGGGGCTCACCCCCACCCTGCTCGAGCGCACCGAGGGCCGGACCAATGTGGTGGCCCGCCTCGAGGGCACCGACCCCTCCGCCGACGCCCTGCTCGTCCACGGTCACCTGGACGTCGTGCCCGCGGAGGCCGCCGACTGGCAGGTGGACCCGTTCTCCGGGGAGATCCGCGACGGCGTGGTCTGGGGGCGCGGCGCGGTCGACATGAAGAACATGGACGCGATGATCCTCGCGGTCCTGCGCGCCTGGTCCCGCGCGGGCGTCCGGCCGCGGCGCGACCTCGTCATCGCCTTCACCGCCGACGAAGAGGCCAGCGCCGTCGACGGCTCCGGCTTTCTCGCGGACCACCATCCCGGGCTCTTCGAGGGCTGCACGGAAGGCATCAGCGAATCCGGCGCCTTCACCTTCCACGCGGACACCGGCATGGAGCTCTACCCCATCGCGGCGGGTGAGCGCGGCACGGGCTGGCTCAAGCTCACCGCCCGCGGCCGGGCCGGCCACGGCTCCAAGGTCAACCGCTCGAACGCCGTGAGCAGACTGGCCGGCGCCATCGCGCGGATCGGCGAGCACGAGTGGCCGACGCGTCTCACCCCGACGGTGCGGGCCGCACTGACGGAGCTGGCGGCGCTGCACGGCGTCGAAACCGACGTGGGCGCCCCCGACTTCGATGTGGACGAGCTGCTCGGCAAGCTCGGCCGGGCCGCCGCCCTGGTCGAGCCGACGGTCCGCAACAGCACCAACCCGACCATGCTGCAGGCCGGATACAAGATCAATGTGATTCCGGGCGAGGCCGTGGCGTATGTCGACGGCAGGTATCTCCCGGGCGGCGAGGACGAGTTCCGCGAGACCCTCGACCGGCTGACGGCGCCCGATGTGGAGTGGGAGTTCCAGCACCGCGAAGTCGCCCTGCAGGCCCCGGTCGGCTCCTCGACGTATGCCCGTATGCGCGCTGCCGTGGAGGAGTTCGCCCCCGAGGGGCATGTGGTGCCCTACTGCATGTCCGGCGGCACGGACGCCAAGCAGTTCTCCCGGCTCGGCATCACCGGATACGGCTTCTCGCCGCTGAAGCTGCCGCCCGACTTCGACTACCAAGCCCTGTTCCACGGCGTGGACGAGCGGGTGCCGGTGGAGGCGCTGCACTTCGGAGCCCGGGTACTCGACCGCTTTCTGAGAACAGCCTAGGGGGAGTGGGGGACATGGTCCGGACGGTGCCGTACGGAGCGTGGCAGTCGCCCATCGACGCCGCGCTGGCAGCCTCGCACGACGGGCGCCCGGAGTACGCGGGGTTCGTCGGTGACGAGGTGTGGTGGACCGCGCCACGGCCCACGGAGGGCGGCCGCCGCGCGCTGATGCGCCAGGCGGGCGGAGTGGAGCGGTCGGTCCTGCCCGCGCCCTGGAATGTGCGCAGCAGAGTCATCGAGTACGGCGGACGGCCCTGGGCCGGGGTCGCCAGGGCCGGCGAGGGCCCGCTGATCGTCTTCGTCGACTTCGCCGACCAGCGTCTCTATGCCTATGAACCCGATGTGCCCGGTGCCGTTCCGCAGCCGCTGACCCCCGTCTCGCCCATCGGCGGAGGGCTGCGCTGGGCCGACCCCCAGGTGTATCAGGACCGGGGCGAAGTGTGGTGTGTCCTGGAGGAGTTCACCGGTGACGGGCCCGGTGACGTACGGCGCGTGGTGGCGGCCGTGCCCCTGGACGGCTCGGCCGCGCAGGACCGGGGCGCGGTGCGGGAGCTGTCCGACGGGCGGCACCGTTTCCTCACCGGTGCCCGGCTCTCGCCCGACGGGCGGCAGGTCGCCTGGATCGCCTGGGACCACCCCCGGATGCCCTGGGACGGCACCGAGTTGATCGTCGCCGAGCTGCCGCCGGGCGCGGGGGCCGTGCCGACCGCCCCGCGCACCGTCGCGGGCGGCGCCGAGGAGTCGATCGCGCAGGTGGAGTGGGCGCACGACGGTTCGCTCCTGTACGCGTCGGACCGCAGCGGCTGGTGGAATCTGTACCGGATGGATCCGCCACGGCCGCCCGCCGCGCTGCCGCCCACCGCCGCACCGCCCTTGTCCGCCGCGCCGCCCCTGTCCGCCGCGCCGGTGACTCCCGCCGACGGGCACGAGAGCAGTGCCGTGCGCCTGTGCCTGCGTGACGAGGAGTTCGCGGGCCCGCTGTGGAAGATCGGCCTCAGCTGGTTCGCGCCCTTGGAGAACGGCCTGGTCGCCGTGGTCCACGGCAAGGGCGCCACCGCACTCGGCGTGCTCGACCCGGAGTCGGGCGAGCTGGTCGATGCCGCCGGGCCCTGGACCGCCTGGGCCGCCACGCTCGCGGCGCACGGCACCCGGGTCGTCGGCGTCGGCGCCAGCCCGCGCAGTGCGTACGAAGTGGTGGAGCTGGACACCGCCACCGGCCGTGCCCGTGTCATCGGCGCCGAGCACGACGACCCGGTGGACCCGTCCTATTACCCGGAGCCGCAGATCAGGACCTTCACCGGCCCCACGGGCCGGGAGATCCACGCGCACATCTATCCACCGCACAACCCCCGCCACCGCGCGCCCGACGACGAACTGCCGCCCTACGTGGTGTGGGCGCACGGCGGCCCCACGGACCACGCCCCGCTCGTACTCGACCTGGAGATCGCCTACTTCACCTCGCGCGGCATCGGCGTCGCCGAGGTCAACTACGGCGGCTCGTCGGGGTACGGCCGCGCCTACCGCGACCGCCTTCGCGAGCAGTGGGGCGTCGTCGACGTCGAGGACTGCGCGGCCGCCGCGCTCGCTCTCGCCGAGGAGGGCACCGCCGACCCGGCCAGGCTCGCCATCCGCGGCGGCAGCGCGGGCGGCTGGACGGCGGCCTCCTCCCTGGCGACCACGGATGTCTACGCCTGCGGCACCGTCATCTACCCGATCCTGGACCTCGCCGGGTGGGCGACCGGCGAGACCCATGACTTCGAGTCGCGCTATCTGGAGTCCCTGGTGGGGCCGATCGACGAGGTGCCCGGCCGGTATCGCGAGCGCTCCCCGGTCCAGCACGCCGACCGGATCACCGCACCGTTCCTGCTGCTCCAGGGCCTTGACGATGTGATCTGCCCGCCCGCGCAGTGCGAGCGGTTCCTGGAGCGGATGGAGGGGCGCCGGGTGCCCTATGCCTATATCGCCTTCGAGGGCGAGGGGCATGGCTTCCGGCGCGCGGACACGATGATCCGCGTCCTGGAGTCGGAACTCTCCCTGTACGCCCAGGTGTTCGGTATACAGCCACCCGGCGTACCCAAGCTGGAACTGTCCAAGTGAGCCTGTTGCGGCGGGAGTTGTCCGGGTGAGTTCTGTCGACGGGGCCGTGTCCGCTCCGGTCAGGCCCCGTCGGCTTGTGCCGGGGGACCGGGTCGCCGTGGTCGCGCCCAGCGGGCCGGTGCCCGAGGAGCGGCTGCAGGCCGGGCTCGACCTGCTGCGCGGATGGGATCTGGAGCCGGTGGTCGGGGCCCATGTGCTCGATGAACACGCCGAGTTGGACTATCTCGCGGGCTCGGACACCGACCGTGCGGCCGATCTGCAGCGGGCCTGGTGCGATCCCACGGTGGCCGCCGTCCTCTGCGCCCGGGGCGGTTACGGCGTACAGCGCATGGTGGACCTCCTGGACTGGGACGCGATGCGCGCGGCGGGGCCCAAGGTCTTCGTCGGGTACAGCGACATCACCGCCCTGCACGAGGCGTTCGCGGTGCGCATGGGGCTCGTCACGCTGCACGGCCCGATGGCCGCGGCGGCGGACTTCCTCAAGAGCGCCCGCGCGCAGGACCACTTGAAGGCCACGCTGTTCGAGCCGGAGACGGTCCAGAGGATCGTCGGGGTGCCCGGTGCGGCGCCCCTGGTGCCGGGGCGCGTGGCGGGCGTCACCCTCGGCGGCTGCGTGTCGCTGCTCGCCGCCGACCTCGGAAGCCCGCACGCACGCCGGTCGGCGCGCGGGGGTCTGCTCTGCATCGAGGACACCGGCGAGGAGCCGTACCGCCTGGACCGGATTCTCACCCAACTCCTGCGCTCCGGCTGGCTGGAGGGCGTCGCGGGAGTGCTGCTCGGCTCCTGGGCGGAGTGCGGGCCGTACGAGGAGGTGCGTGCCGTCCTCGTCGACCGCCTGGCGCCGCTGGGTGTGCCGGTGGTGGAGGAGTTCGGGTTCGGGCACTGCGAGGGGGCGCTGACGGTGCCGTTCGGGGTCTCGGGGGTCCTCGACGCGGAGGACTGCTCGCTCACCTTCCGGCTGCCTGCGCTGAGTTGAGGCTTTCGAGCCGCCTGCCCTGAGTTGAGGCTTTCGGGCTGCCCGCACGAGTTCCGCGTTCCGCGCACGGCGGCGAACCGGAATGGCCCGCTCCTTCACTGAATCTCCGTCAACTGCCGTAATTAACCCTCGTCACGACCGTTGACCGCGTTCTGACACGTGTCACAACATGAGCGCGACCCCGGACTTACCCGGCGGTAATTTCGCTCCTCAGCGTGGAGGTCGTGCGTGTCCCGTTCCCGTCCCAGGCTTCTGGCCCTCGCCGTCGGTGTGGCGACCGCCGCCGTCGCCGCGCCCCTCGCCCTCGCCGCACCGGCCCAGGCCACCCCCGAGGACGGCCAATTCACTGTCACCGCCCTGAAGTTCACGGTCGACGCGGGCGGCACGAGCTGCACCGTCGACGCCGACCTCTACCGGCCGGCGGGAGTCGACGCCGACCACACCGCGCCCGCCGTACTGACCACCAACGGCTTCGGCGGCAGCAAGGCCGACGGCTCGACGGACGCGACCGCCAAGGCGTTCGCCGAGCGCGGCTATGTCGCGCTCGCCTACTCCGGGCTCGGCTTCGGCAAGACCGGCTGCCCGATCTCCCTGGACGACCCGCGGATCGACGGAAAGGCCGCCTCGGGTCTGATCGACTTCCTCGCCGGCACCCGGGCCGCGGACGACGGCACCACGGCGGACTTCGTCACCAAGGACGGTTCGGGCGATCCGCGGGTCGGCATGATCGGCGGCTCGTACGGCGGGGCCGTCCAGATGGCCACCGCCTCGCAGGACCAGCGGGTCGACGCCCTGGTGCCGATGATCACCTGGCACGACCTGGCGTACTCCCTCGACCCGAACAACACCGCGCGGACGACGCCCACGGGAGTCTCGTCCGACACCCCGGGCGCGTACAAGTATCAGTGGACCAACGGGTTCTTCCTCATCGGCGAGGCCCAGGGACTGCTCAACCCGAGCCTCGACCCGTCGCGGCTCGGCGGCGCCGGCTGTCTGCACTTCGTCTCCGGGGCCTGCGAGACCAAGCGGCTCCTCGACCAGAAGCGGTATCCGGCGGACCGTACCGCCGAGATGCTGGCCTTCGCGCGCGGAGCGTCCCCCGTCTCGTATCTGCGCACGGTCAAGGCGCCGACGCTGCTCGTGCAGGGGCAGGCCGACAGCCTGTTCAACCTGAACGAGGCGACGGCGACGTACAAGACGCTCAAGGCCCAGGGCACCGAGACCAAGATGATCTGGCAGTCCTGGGGGCACAGCGGCGGGATCACCGACCCGGCCGCGGGCGAGCTCAACCTGGGGGAGGGGAATCTGGAGACCTCCTATGTCGGCAAGCGGATCCTCGCCTGGTTCGACCGCTATCTGCAGAAGGAGCAGTCCACGGACACCGGTCCCGGGTTCGCCTACTACCGGGACTGGCAGCCGGGCCAGGACGCCTACGCCACGGCGCGGAAGCCGCCCGCGCTGTCGCAGGAGCTGTATCTGTCGGGCGACGGCAAGCTCGTCGACAACCGGGCCAAGGTCGCCCGCGGCAGCCGTGAGTACCGCAACTGGCTGATCCCGACCAGTCATTCGGAGTCCTCGCTCGCCGGGATGATCGGGCTGCCCGACCCGGCCCCGCGCGACACCAAGGGCACCTACCTCGACTGGACCAGCGAACCCCTCGCCGAGGCCACGGATGTGGTCGGCGCCCCCGAGGCCACCCTCAAGGTGGTCTCGCCGAAGACGGAGCGGGTGCAGAACTCCGGCGACGCGGCGGACAAGCTGGTGCTCTTCGCCAAGCTCTACGACATCGCGCCCGACGGCTCCAAGACGCTGGTGCACCGTCTGGTGGCACCGGTGCGGGTGCCGGATGTGACCCGGAAGTTCACCGTGACCCTGCCGGGCATCGTGCACCGCTACGAGAAGGGGCACCGCCTCCAGTTCGTCGTCGCAGCGAGTGACGACGCGTACTACGGCAACAAGGGCGTGAAGCCGGTGACGGTCACCCACACGCCGGCGGACACCGGGGTGCTGCGACTTCCTGTGGTGCGGTAAGTAACCCGTACGGCCCAGCCGAGGCGTCCGGACCGACCGCTCACCGTGCGCGACCGTGAGTGACTGCCCATTCTTGTCCCAGGGGGCGGACGGCCGAACTCCGACGGAAGGGTCCAGCATGAGCCCCAACGCCTCGACCAGTGGCGGTGGCAAGAAGGGCGATTTCCTCACGCCCGGACGGCTGACCGTCGCCGGTATCGGGATTCTCGGCCTGATCTTCATCTTCGAGAACACCCGCAACACCAAGATCCGCCTGCTGATCCCCGAAGTGACCATACCGCTGTGGATGGCGCTCCTCAGCACGGGAGTGATCGGTGCCCTCTGCGGGGCCTACTTCGTCAGGAGACGCAAATGAAGCAGTGGGGACGACGGATCGCCGTGGTGGCCGGAAGTGCCGCCGCGGTCACCGGCCTTACCGTGACCGCCGCCGCGGCGGCCGGACCGCCCATGCCCGACTTCCGCGGCAAGCCGCTGGAGAGCGTCTACCGGCAGGTCGACTACCGCACCCGGGTCGACCTGGTGGACGCCAGTGGCTTCGACCGCAATGTGCTCTGGCCGCTGAACTGGAAGGTGTGCACCCAGTCCCCGGCTCCCGGCAAGAAACTGAACGGGGAAGCGGTGACCCTGCGGGTCGTCAAGGACGAGGAGAAATGCCCGAAGTAAGCGAGGGCGTATGCCCGGAGTGACCGGGCGGCGGGCGCGCGTATCCTGCGGAAATGTCTGATACGCAAGCCGGAGCCCACCTCCGCGAAGGGCCTCGCGTCGGCATACGGCACTACACGTACGCCGACGGCGAGGCCTTCGTCGCGCTCGCCCTGGAGAGCCGCGAGCTGCACCACCCCTGGCTGGCACCGCCGGTCACCGCGGAGGCCTACGCCACGTACGCGGGACGCCTGATCGACGACCCCACGAAGGCGGGGTTCCTCGTCTGTGAGCGGGCGACCGGGGACATCGCGGGGTTCATCAACATCAACAACATCGTCGAGGGCGGGTTCCTGAGCGGAGCTCTCGGCTACGGGGCCTTCGTGCATGCGGCCGGGCGCGGCCTGATGACCGAGGGTCTCGAACTCGTCGTGCGGTACGCGCTGGGGCCGGCGATGGGGCTGCACCGCCTGGAGATCAACGTTCAGCCGGACAACGAGGCGTCCATCGCGCTGGCGCGGCGCTGCGGGTTCCGGCTCGAGGGGTACTCGCCGGACTTCCTGTTCATCGACGGGGCCTGGCGTGATCACGAGCGATGGGCTCTGACCAAGGAGATGCTGCGCTGAGGACGGGCCTTTGCGCAATCCTGACCGGGAGCGGGCCTGTTCAGGGGGTCGCCGAGCGTGTTCCATGGTCATCGGGGGTGCGCCGGGCACGCCCAGTGAAGGGGAGGCCGCCTTGGCGAACGCGACCGGGACCACGATCCGCCGTGCCGAACTGACCCTGCCCGGCGTGGCGATCGGGCCGGAGAACCCGCTGCCCGCGCTGCGTCCGCTCGACGAGATGCACGCCGTGGACGAGCGCACCCGCGAAGGCCTGCCACGGGACATGGCCCGGCAGATCGGGTACGAACCGCTGCACAGCGTCCTCCCGGTGCGCATCCTCGACGGGTACGAGCGGGAGCGGTCGGAGATCACCCTCGACACGCTCGTGATCGAGAACGACCGGCTGCGGGCCACGGTCCTGCCGGGGCTCGGCGGCCGTGTCCACTCCCTGCGCCACAAGCCCACCGGACGTGAACTCCTTTACCGCAACCCGGTGTTCCAGCCCGCCGACTTCGCCCTGAACGGCGCCTGGTTCTCCGGCGGCATCGAGTGGAACATCGGCGCCACAGGCCACACCACCCTGTCCTGCGCCCCCGTGCACGCCGCCCGCGTGCCCGCGCCCGACGGCGGCGAGATGCTGCGCCTCTGGGAGTGGGAACGACTGCGCGATCTGCCCTTCCAGGTCGACCTGTGGCTGCCGGACGGCTCGGACTTCCTGTACGTGGGAGTGCGTATCCGCAACCCGCACGAGAAGCCCGCGCCCGCCTACTGGTGGTCCAATATCGCCGTACCCGAGGAGCACCGCGTCCTCGTACCCGCCGACGAGGCCTGGCACTTCGGCTACGAGCGCACCCTGCGGCGGGTGCCCGCGCCGGAGTTCGACGGCGCCGACCGGACGTATCCGCTGCGCAGCGAGTATCCGGCGGACTACTTCTACGAAGTGCCGGACGGCGAACGGCGCTGGATCGCCGCGCTCGACGACGACGGGCACGGCCTCGTCCAGACCTCCACCGACCTGCTGCGGGGCCGCAAGCTGTTCCTGTGGGGCGCGGGCACCGGCGGCCGGCGCTGGCAGAGCTGGCTCACCGAGCCCGGCACCGGCGGCTACGCGGAGATACAGGCGGGCCTCGCCCGGACCCAGCTGGAGCACGTGAAGCTGGACGCGGAGAGCGAGTTCGCCTGGCTGGAGGCGTACGGGCCGATCGAAGCCGACCCGGCCCCGGTGCACGGCACGGACTGGGCCGCGGCCCGGGCCGAGGTCGCGGGGCGGCTCGAAGCGGCCCTCCCGCGGACGGCGGTGGACACGGCCTACGAGGCGTGGCGGGCCGCCGCCGACACCGACCCCGGCGAGCGCCTCGCCACCGGCTCCGGCTGGGGCGCCCTCGAAGTCCTCCGCACCGGGCGCAAGTTGCCCGGCACGCCCTTCGACGAGTCGACGCTCGGCGACGACCAGGCGCCGTGGCTCGAACTGCTGCGCAACGGGGCCTTTCCGGCGCCGCGCAAGGTCGTACCGCCGGGGCCGAGTCTGGTCGCGCCCGGCTGGCGCGACATGCTGGAGACCGCGCCGGCCGAACCGTTCACCGAGTACCACCTCGGCATCGCGCAGTGGCACGCCGGTGATCTCGCGCAGGCGGTGCGCAGCTGGGAGCGAGGACTCGAACTCGCCCCGTCGCAGTGGCCGTTGCTGCGCTGTCTGGCCGTCGCCGACCGGGTTTCGGGCCATGCGGAGCGAGCCGCCGACCGCTATGCCGAGGCCTTCGACGACCTGTGCGCCGAGCGGCGCGACGACGGCGAGAGCTGGACCGCCGCGACGGCCGCGCTCGGCCGGGAGGCGATCGAGGCGCTGCTCGCCGTGGGCCGCACACAGCAGGCGCGGCACGTCTGGGACGGGCTGCGCCCGGAGAACCGCGAACGCGGTCGCTTCCGGCTGCTCCTGGCGCGGCTGCTGCTCGCCGAGGGCGACAAGAAAGGGGCGCGGGCGGTCTTCGACGCGGGCTTCGAGGTGGCGGATCTGCGCGAGGGCGCGGAGGTCCTCGGGGAGACGTGGGCCCGGCTCACGGATGAACCGCTTCCCGATCACTACGAGTTCCGTATGCGGCCGCCCGCGGCGACGTAGGCCCGGATCCAGGCCCGGGGAGGTCCGGAGAGGTCCGGGGAGGTCCACGGCTTCGGCCGGTGACGTAGGTCGGCGCGGGGAACGCCGTGGCCGTGCCGGTGGTCTACGGTTCGCCGCGGCGGTCCGCGTACTCGAAGATCGAGCCGTCCGGGTGCAGCGCGATGAGGTTGCGCCCCACCGGGGTGGCGACGGGGCCCGCGACCACCTGGGCGCCGGAGGCGCTGAGGATCGCGTGGGCCTCGTCCACGTCCGGGACGGCGATCGTGGCGGTCACCTTGCGCAGTACGTCGATCTCCGCCGCGGGGCCGCTCATCAGGAGGAAGCAGCCGACCGCGGCGACGGACACCCCGCCGCGCTCGAAGCGCTGCGCCGTGGAGCCCGTCACGCGTTCGTAGAACGCGACCGAAGCGTCCAGGTCATCGACGCAGATGCGCAGCGTGGTTCCCAGGATCTCCATGGACAGGAGCCTAGTTGGCGCGGGCGGGGTGTGTGATCGTTTCCGTTGATTCGGGAACTGGCTGATCCAGGGATCCAGGCTGGCTGATCCAGGGACCCTGGGAGCAAGGGGCCAAGGGGCCAAGGGGCCAAGGGGCCAAGGGGCCAAGGGGTCAAGGGGCCCAGGGGTTCCCGGTCGGTTCAGTGGCTCAGGGCCGCGTGCTCAGCGGTCGCCCTTCGCCGCGCGGATCGCGTCCCGGGTGCGGTCGATCACCGAGGCGATCGGGCCCACCGCCATGTTCTTCGTCGCGGTGTCCGTGCCCGGGTGCGGGTGGGTGGGCGCGACGGCCTCCGCGGCCTTCACCGCGCGGGCCAGGTTCTCCAGCGTCGCGCGCTCCGCGTGCTTGTGCAGATGCGCGAACTCGTAGCGCTCCTCCGCCTCCGCGTGCGCGAGCACGTCCTGGCGCAGGGCGGCGAACTTGTCCAGGAACTCGGGGGATTCGGTGTCCATCTTCTCCAGGTTCAGGAGCACCTTCTTGGCCTTCTCCTCCTCCGATACGCGGTCGTCGACGACCGCCTCGCCGCCTTCGACGTTCTTGCGGGCGAAGGGATGGACGACCTCCTCCTCCGCGGTCTCGTGCACCGCGAGCAGCCGGACGAGGTCCTGGAAGAGATGCCTGCGCTCCTCGCCCCTGGTGGATGCGACCTCGTCCATGAGGGTGCGGATACGGGTGTGCTGCTCCTTCAGGAGCGTCACCACGTCCTGGTTCTCAGCCATGTGAGCCTCCATGTCGGGATGGTTCCTGCGGGTGCGGCTCCGAGGCGCCCGGGTACCCGGGCCCGGTGGCGTTACGCCCCGAGGCGCCCGGGTACCCGGGGCGACATGGAACGCACAGAACGGACAACACGCACAGATCGACTGGACCGCAATCTGACCGACGCGCTCGCGCAGATCGTCCGCGAGACGGTGCGCGACGAGCTCCGTGACGAACTGCGCGAACAGACCCGCAAACAGCGGCGTACCGCCTCGCTGTACGCCGCGTCCGGGGCGGCGGCCCTGTACGCGGGCGGCTTCGCGGCCCTCGCGCTCGGCCTGCTGCTCGCTCTCGGACTGCCCGGCTGGGCGGCCGCGTTCATCATGGCCGGGCTGCTCGCGGCCCTGGCGTACGCGCTGCGCAGCTCGGCGCGTACGGGCGGGCGGGCACAGCACGACGCGCAGCGGGACGAGGCCATGGCGCACCCCGCGCCGGGCACCGACGCCTCGCTGCTGCCGCCGGGCGGGCCCTCCGCCGAACAGCCCGGCACCCCGGGCACGTCCGGCAGCCCCGTCGGCAGTCCCGTGAGCCCCGGCTCGCCGACGCCGCCGCCCGGCAGGCCGCCCGGACCCATGGGCACCGGCACCGATGTGCCGCCGGCCGGGCCGTACGGCACCGGCACACCGCCCGCGCAGAGTGATCCGCCCGGCCCGCAGGGGCCGCAGCCCGGGGCGAGGTGAGGCATGGCCGCCCTCGGCCGGCGCCCCAGGACCGTGGTGGTGACCGGCGCCGGGGGCGGCGTGGGCCGGGCCGTGGCCCGCGCCTTCGCCGACCGCGGCGACAAGGTCGCGCTGCTCGGCCGCGGCAGGACCGGACTCGCGGCCGCCGCCGACGAAGTGCAGCGCGCGGGCGGCGAGGCACTCGTCGTCCCCGTCGACATGGCCGACGCGAAGGCCGTCGAGGACGCCGGGCAGCGGGTCGCGCAGGAACTCGGGCCCGTGGACGTCTGGGTCAACAACGCCTTCGCGGGGATCTTCGCCCCGTTCACCGAGATCAGCCCCGACGAGTTCCGGCGCGTCACCGAAGTGACGTATCTGGGCTATGTGTTCGGCACCCGGGCCGCCCTGCGGCAGATGCTGCCGCGCGACCGTGGCACCGTCGTACAGGTCGGCTCGGCCCTCGCCTACCGGGGCGTTCCGCTGCAGTCCGCGTACTGCGGCGCCAAGCACGCCATCCAGGGGTTCAATGAATCGGTGCGCTGCGAACTGCTGCACGCGGGCAGCGGGGTGCGCACCACGATGGTGCAGCTGCCCGCGGTCAACACCCCGCAGTTCGACTGGGTGTTGAGCCGGGTGCCGGGCCGTGCCAGGCCCGTCGCGCCGGTCTACCAGCCGGAAGTGGCCGCACGCGCCGTCGTGCACGCGGCCGCGCACGGGCGCCGCCGCGAGTACTGGGTGGGCGGCAGCACCACGGCGGCCCTGATCGCCAACAAGCTCATGCCGGGCCTCCTCGACCGCTATCTGGCCCGTACCGCCTTCGCCGCCCAAGTCGAGGACGCAGACCCCGAGTTGGAGCACTCGGAGAACGGCGAAGTGGCCGACGGCACCGGCACCGGCCCCGCCACCGGCACCGGGTCGCCGCAGGGCGGCAATCTGTGGACACCGGCGGACGGGCCGCACGGCCACGACCACGGTGCCCACGGCCGGTACGACGACGAGGCGCGTGAACGCAGCGCCGCGGCCTGGTGGTCGCGCAACCGGGGCCGGATCGGGGGCCTGGCGGCGGCGGGCGCGGCGACGGTGCTGGGACGGCGCCTCATCCTCACCCGGCGGTGAGGGCCCTCATCACGCGGTGAGGGCCGTCATCAGGCGGTGGGGCCGCCCACCGGGGCCTCACACGGTCACACGATCCGGAACTCCTCGATCTCCTCCGTCCGCAGCATCAGCCCGTGCCCGAGGCCGCCGTCGGGACGTACCGTGCCGCCCGTCGGGTCCAGGACGCCGTCGAAGAACATCGACTCGATCCGTACGTGGTCGTGGAACCACTCGATGTGCCGCAGATTCGGTACGCAGGCGGCAGCCGACGCGTGGACGTGCGGGGCGCCGTGCGCGGAGACCTCCAGGCCGTGCGCCTGCGCGAGGGCGGCCGTACGCAGCCACTCGGTGAGGCCGCCGCAGCGCGTGGCGTCGGCCTGGAGGCAGTCCACCGCGGGGATCATCCGCGCGAAATAGGGGAGGTCGTAGCCGTATTCGCCGGCTGTGACATCGCATACGAGGGCCTGCCGCACCCGGTGCAGGCCCTTGAGGTCGTCCGACGAGACGGGTTCCTCGAACCAGCCCACCTCCATGTCGGCGAGCGCACCGCCGATCCTGACGGCCTGCTTGCGGGTGTAGGCGCCGTTGGCGTCGACATACAACTCCGTGCCGGGGCCCACGACTTTGCGGGCCGTGCGGACCCGCGCGAGATCGCGTTCCACGGCCCGCCCCCAGGCCTCGCCGATCTTGATTTTGACGCGGGGGATCTGCTGGCCGTGCACCCAGCCGTTGAGCTGCGCCGCCAAGTGCGTGTCGTGGTACGTCGTGAAGCCGCCGCTGCCGTACACGGGCACCGTGTCGCGGACCGAGCCGAGGAGCCGGGCGAGCGGCACCTCCAGCAGGCGGGCCTTGAGATCCCACAGGGCGATGTCGACGGCCGACAGCGCGCAGCCCGCGATGCCGGGGCGGCCCGCGTTGCGCACCGCCTTGCACATCTGGTCGTGCGCCCTCGGGATGTCGAGGGCGTCGCCGCCGGTGAGTACGGGGGCGAGCTGTTCGCGCACCACGTCTGCGGCGGCGGCGGGAGCGTAGGTCCAGCCGGTGCCGGTGGCGTCACCGGCGGTGATCTCGGTCACCACGACGGTCGTGGTGTCCCAGGAGAGGGTTCCGTCCGCCTCGGGGGCGTCGGTGGGGATGACGTAGGCGGACACGGCGGGGGGTTCGATTCTTACGGTGTTCTTCATCGGTCCGTTCGTTCTCGGGTGCCAGTACTTGGAGAGGGGAGTCCGCCGCGGGCGCCGGTGATCAGCCGGTCCGCGGCGCGGTCGGCGAGCGCCATGATCGTGAGAGCGGGGTTGGCGGCGCCCTGTGTGGGCAGCACGCTGCCGTCGGTGATGAGCAGGTTGGGGACGGAGAAGGACCTCAAGTCGGCGTCCACGACGGCGTGTTCGGGTGCGTCGCCCATCCGGCAGCCGCCCGCCAGGTGGGCGTACCGCTGCACCGTCAGGACCTCGCCCGCGCCGGCCGCGCGCAGGATGTCCGTCATCGTGGAGCGTGCGGCCGCCACCAGCGCCTCGTCGTTCCCGGACATGCTGTGCGTGAAGCGCGCCACGGGCAGCCCGTGCCGGTCGGTCTGCCGGTCGAGCGTCACGCGGTTGCCGGGGTGCGGCAGGAACTCGCACAGCGCGCCGAGTACCGCCCAGTGCGGGTAGTCGCGCATGTACGCCCGCAGCTCCGTGTAGAGGCGGGCCTTCTCCACCGTGTAGTGCTTGCCGTAGTGGCTGATCTCCTCGCCCGAGAACAGCTGCCGCATCACGAGTACGGCCTCTTCGAGCATGTCCCTGCGCAGGTGCGACGGGGGCCACGCGCCGCCGAGGATGTGCTCGTTGAGTGCTTCCCCGGTGCCGACGCCGAGCCGGAAGCGGCCTTCCGTCTGCACGGCGCTGGTCGCGGCGGCCTGCGCCACGACGGCCGGGTGGATCCGCGTGGTGGGGCAGGTGACGGCGGTCTCGTCTCCACCGGCAGCGACACGGACTCGGAGAGCGCGCCGATGACCGACCAGACGAAGGGGCTCTGTCCCTGTGCCTCGTTCCACGGGTGGTAGTGGTCGGAGATTCACAGCGAGCTGAAGCCGGCCTGTTCGGCCATCCGTGCCTGTTCGACCAACTCGGCAGGGCCGAACTCCTCGGTCGCCAGGAAGTAGCCGTACTCGGCCATGGGGTCACCTCCGGAAAGGGGCGGGTCGACCGGGTATCCCCGGTGGACGTGGGGAAACGTGCGCGACCTGGCGTTCCAGCTGAGGTGTGCTCCACGTTTGGGCGCGGTCGGCAAGGGCACGCGTCAAGCCCCGCGGCCGGGACCGTGACCGCGGGCACCGCAGCCGAGACCGTGCAGGAGGCGAACGTGAGCCGTACCCGCGTCGTGATCGTCGGGGCCGGCTTCGCCGGATTCCGGGCCGCCCGAACCCTCTCCCGGGTGGCCCGGGACCAGGCCGAGGTCGTCCTGCTCAACCCCACCGACTACTTCCTGTATCTGCCGCTGCTGCCCCAGGTCGCCGCCGGTGTCCTGGAACCGCGCCGCGTCACCGTGTCGCTGCCCGGCACGCTGCCACGGGTCCGCCTCGTCCTCGGTGAGGCCGACGGCGTCGACCTGGAGCGACGCCGGGTGAGCTACACCGACCCCGAGGGCGACCGCGGCGAGCTGTCGTACGACCGTCTCGTCCTCGCCGTCGGCAGCGTCAACAAGCTGCTGCCCGTCCCGGGCGTCGCCGAGAACGCGCACGGCTTCCGGAGCCTGCCCGAGGCCCTGTATCTACGCGATCACGTGACCCGGCAGATCGAGCTCGGCGCGGCCGCCGACACCCCCGAGGGCTGCCGCTCCCGCTGCACCTTCGTGGTCGTCGGCGCGGGCTACACCGGTACCGAAGTCGCCGCCCAGGGAAAGCTGTTCACCGACGCGCTGGTGAAGAAGCGGCCGCTGCGCCAGGGCGTCACGCCGCGCTGGATGCTTCTCGACATCGCGCCGCGCGTGCTGCCCGAACTCGACCGCCGGCTGTCCCGTACCGCCGGCAAGGTGCTGGAGCAGCGCGGCGTCGACGTACGCACGGGCACGTCCGTGAAGGAGGCCAAGCCCGATGGAGTCCTGCTCGACGACGGCGACTTCATCGACAGCCGCACCCTCATCTGGTGCGTGGGCGTGCGGCCCGACCCGCTGGTCCAGGAGGTCGGGCAGCCCGTCGAACGCGGCCGGCTCGTCGTCGACCCGCAGCTCAATGTGCCGGGCCATCCCGAGGTGTTCGCCTGCGGTGACGCCGCGGCCGTACCCGATCTGAGCGAACCCGGGAGCTTCACCCCGATGACCGCCCAGCACGCCTGGCGGCAGGGCGCCGTCGCGGGCCGTAACGTCGCCGCCTCGATGGGTATCGGCACGTCCAAGGAGTACCGCCACAACGACCTCGGTTTCACCGTGGACCTGGGCGGTGTGAAGGCGGTCGCCAACCCGCTCGGCGTCCCCCTTGCCGGTCCCGTCGCGGCCGCGGTGACCCGCGGCTACCACCTCGCCGCGATGCCGGGCAACCGGATCAGGGTCGGTGCGGACTGGCTCCTGGACGCCGTACTGCCGCGCCAGGCCGTGCAGTTGGGCCTGGTCCGCTCCTGGTCGGTCCCCCTCGACACGGCATCCCCCGAACTCGCCCGTTTGCCGGGGCCTCCGGAGCGGGATGGGAGTGCGGAGCGGGACGGGGGTGCGGAGCGGGACGAAGAGGCCGCCGGTCCCCGGGATTTGGCACCGCCCGAGAGCCCCGGAGGCCCCGGAGGCCCCGGAGGCCCCGGAGGCCCCGGAGACCCTGGAGACCCCGGAGACCCCAGGGGCCCAGGAAAGCCCGGAGGGAAGGACTGATCGCCACCATGCACACCGAACAAGTCGCCGAGCTCGCCCAGCAGTTGCGAGTGGACTCGATCCGGATGGCCGCCGCCGCGGGCTCGGGCCATCCCACCTCGTCGATGTCGGCCGCCGACCTGATGGCGGTGCTCTTCGCCCGCCATCTCCGCTACGACTTCGAGCGGCCCGAACACCCGGGCAACGACCGGTTCGTCCTCTCCAAGGGACATGCCTCGCCGCTCCTGTACGCCGCGTACAAGGCCGCCGGCGCGCTCACCGACGACGAACTGCGCACCTTCCGCACCCTCGGCAGCCGCCTCGAAGGCCATCCGACGCCGCGCCGGCTGCCGTGGGTCGAGGTCGCGACCGGCTCGCTCGGACAGGGCCTGCCGGTCGGCGTGGGCATGGCCCTCGCGGGCAAGCGCCTGGAACGTATCGGCTACCGGGTGTGGGTGCTGTGCGGTGACAGCGAACTCGCCGAGGGCTCCCTGTGGGAGGCCGCCGAGCACGCCGGGCACGAGAACCTGGACAACCTCACCGCACTCGTCGACGTCAACCGCCTCGGCCAGCGCGGCCCCACCCGGCACGGGCACGACCTGGACGCGTACGCCCGCCGCTTCGCCGCCTTCGGCTGGCACACCATCGAGGTCGCGGACGGACACGACATCGACGAACTCGACCGCGCCTACCAGGAGGCGCGCTCCACGGCGGGACAGCCCACGGTCATCCTCGCCCGCACCCTCAAGGGCAAGGGTGTGGCCGCCGCCGAGGACCGTGAGGGCCTGCACGGCAAGCCCGTGAAGAACCCCGAGGCGGCCATCGAGGAGCTGGGCGGCGTCCGCGATCTGCACGTGCAGGTCCAAGTGCCGCCCGCAGCAAGGGTGTTGCACGCCGTACGCAGTGGTCATCTGGAGCTGCCGCGCTACGAGGTCGGCGACTCGGTGGCCACCCGTACCGCCTTCGGGCAGGCGCTCACCGCGCTCGGCACGGCCCGCGGGGACGTCGTCGCCCTCGACGGAGAGGTCGGCGACTCGACCCGCGCCGAGATGTTCGCCAAGGAGCACCCCGAGCGCTACTTCGAGTGCTACATCGCCGAACAGCAGCTGGTCGCCGCCGCGACGGGCCTCTCGGTACGCGGCTTCAACCCGTTCGCGACGAGCTTCGCCGCGTTCCTGACCCGGGCGCACGACTTCATCCGCATGGCATCCATCGGCGGCGTCTCGATGAACCTGGTCGGCTCCCACGCCGGCGTCGCCATCGGGCAGGACGGCCCGTCCCAGATGGGCCTGGAGGACCTGGCGCTGTTCCGCGCGGTGCACGGCTCGACGGTGCTCTACCCGTGCGACGCCCAGCAGACCGCGCACCTCGTGGCGGAGATGGCGCAGCAGACCGGCATCCGCTATCTGCGGACGTCGCGCGGCGACACCCCGGTGATCTACGGCCCCGACGAGACCTTCCCCGTCGGCGGCAGCAAGGTGCTGCGCTCCAGCGACGAGGACGCGGTCACGGTGGTCGCCGCGGGGGTGACCGTGCACGAAGCGCTCGCCGCTGCCGACGAGTTGGCGACGGCGGGCATCCGCGTGCGGGTCATCGACCTCTACTCCGTCAAGCCCGTCGACCGCCGCACCCTGCGCGAGGCCGCGGAGCGGACCGGCTGTCTCCTCACGGTCGAGGACCACCGCGAGGAGGGCGGCCTGGGCGACGCGGTCCTGGACGCCTTCACCGACGGCAGCCCGCCCCCGCGCCTTGTCCGCCTCGCCGTCCGCACCATGCCCGGCTCGGCCACCCCGGCCGAGCAGCTCCACGCCGCGGGCATCGACGCGGAGTCGATCGCGGCGGGGGTGCGGCTGCTGGTGGAGCATGCGGTGGTGCAGTGAGGCCGGTGAGTCACCGGGGCCGGTGACTCACCGGGGCGGGCCTCCTGGTTCATTTGACGGCCCGTGCCGTTGGGTCACTTCACGGCCGGTGCCGCTGCGTCACTTCACTTCCGGTGCCGTCTTCGGCAGGGCCTCGGCCGGCTTGCACCCGGTTTCCGCGTCCGCGAGCTGTGCGGCCCGTACGCCGATGTCGGCCAGGTCCTGGCGGCGGGCGCCGTCGTCCGTGCGGGCTTCGCCCTGAGCGGTGACGGCGACGCTGAGCTGCAGGGGGCGGTTGCTCCGGTCCTCGGAAGTGCAACTCACCAGCAGGGCGAAGGAGTTGGGGGTGGACAGGGCGCGGGCGCCGAGGTCCACCTTCTTGAGGTCCTTGCCGTCGGCGATCTCCCGTGACCAGAGGTTGCGCTGCCAGTTCTCCGGGGTCGTGAGCACCAGCCTGCTGTCGATCAGCAGGGCGTTCTCGCCGTCGAGAGAGAGCAGACAGCGCGATGTCCACTCGTGGTCCTCCGGGCGCCCGCGGACGCTGGAGTCGGTGCCGACGTCGCCGCCGTCGTCGGGTACCACGCGCTGGAACGCCTTCGCCTGCGACGCGTAATCCATGTCCCCGCAGATCTTCTTCGCTTCCAGCGCCGACCGGTCGCCGCCGCCCAGGGCACCGGTGGCGAACAGAACGCCCACGAGGCCGGCGGCCAGGACCGCCGCACCGGCGCCGGTCAGCGCCATGCGCCGGTTCACTCGCTCTCCTTGTCCTGGGCGTAGCCCTTGAGGTTGGACTCGGCCTCGACGATGCCGGCCGTGGTCTTGTCGGCGATCCTGCTGTTGTAGTCGCCGGTGTTCTGCAGCCCGTTCGCCTCGGCCGCACGTTGGAAGGCGTCCTGGGTGACCGCGGCGGTGGAGTGCTTGACGTGCTCCCAGTCCTTGCCCGCGGAGTAGACGGCGTCGCCCTTGGTGTCCTGCTCGTTGCCGCTGACGATCTGGTTGATCAGGTCACCGGTGATGGTGGTGGCCACGCCGCCGACCCCGGCGCCGACGGCGGGCGAGGCGATGAACGACGCACCCACACCGATACCGGCGCCGACGATGCCCGCAGCGAACGAACCGCCGCGCGACATGGACTCGTTGTACGCCTTGTCGGCCTCCACGGCGTCACCGATGTTCGACTCGCGCCTGCCGACGCCGATGGCACCCTGCACCTCGCCCGAGTTGTGCGCGATGTTGTTGATGGCCTCCTCGGTGGAGGGGCCGTACTTGTCCGGGTGCTGCAGGTGGTAGTCCATGAGGTTGGACGCGTACGCGGTCTGGCCGAGGTTGATCGCCGCGTAGCCGTCGGGGTCCTTGCCGACGGTCATCATGAAGCGGGTCGCGTCCTGTTCGCTCAGGCCGAGCTCGCTGCCCGCGACCGGGTAGAGGGACTTCATGTCGTCGGACTGGTCGTTGGCCACGGCCCGGTTGAAGTCCGACATGTACTCGGCGGTCATCTGGCCCAGGCTGTCCTGCATGCCGCCGTGCGCGAGCCCGTCGTCCTTCGACACGCCTTCCACGACGCGGCGCATGATGTCCGTCTGAGCGTCGTTGTGGGCGGGCAGATTGCCGTGGGCCGGGGTGTCGTAGGGGTGGCCGGTCGTCGCCGACTCCAGGGCGTGCCCGAGGTTGTTGTAGCCCTTGGGGTTGTCGGAGTCACCGGTGTAGGCCGCGCCCTCGGGCCAATGGCGGTCCTCCATCAGGTAGTCGAGGTGGTCGACCTTCTCGTCGCCGACCTCGGTCTCCGAGCCGAGGAACTCCGTGGACGCCTCCGGGTTGTGGCCGAGGGCGTCCATGAAGCCGGTCATGGGGTCGAGTACGCCCATGTTGGCCATGCCGGGGGTGCGGTTGCCGTTCGCCGACCAGAACGCGTCCGGGTTCTGGAAGCCGCTGGTGCCCTGCTTCTCCGCCTTGATCAGGTCATGGCCGTAGTCCTGCAGGAACCCCTTGTCCCACTTGCCCTCGCTCATCAGGCTGCTGGTGACCTGGAAGCCGTTCAGGCCGTACGCGGAGTCGCTGGGGTTGGCGTTGAAGTCCCGCTGCTCCATGTCGCGCAGATCGTTCTGGAACTTGGTGATACCGCGGTCCGGGCTATCGGCCTTGTCGTCCGAGCGGGTCGCGGTGCCGATGGTGGTGCCGAGGTTCTTGCGGAACTCCTTGAGCTCGGCGAGCTCCGCCTTGGACAGCTGGGTGCCGGGGGGCGGGTTCATCATCTCGTTGTACTTCTCGAGGGTGTTCTCGGCCCCGGTGCGTACGGCGAAGCGGCGGGAGAACTCCGGGTCGTTCCGGTTGGCCTCCAGGAGCCGGTTGAGTTCCATGAACTCCCCGTCGGTCAGGCGGCCCTTCTTCTTCATCAGGTGCGAGGCCTTGTCCGCCTCGATGGCATCGAGCTTCTCGTAGGTGCGCTTGCCGTTGAAGCGGTCGTCGTCGGCGCCGTTGGCGTCCCGGATCAGGGCAGCGTTGCAGGCCTCGTCGGCGGCGGTGGCCTGCATCAGGATCTTCTCGAGCCGGTTCACGACCGAGTCGAGGCCCTGCTTGCGCTCCTCGGCGAAGCCCGGTGCGGCGGTGGCGGTGGGGCTGTCCCAGCGGGAGTCGACGTCCTCGACCCGGCCCTTGTCCGAGATCTTGTAGCTGTCCTTGCGGGCCTCACGCACCAGCTCGTGCAGCTGCTTCTGGTAGGTGGAGAACTCGGTGTGGGCGTCGGTGAGGAGGTTCGATATGCGCTTGGACTCGTCCGCGGCGCCCTGGTATTCGCGGGTGGCCGCCTTCATGGTGCGAAAGGCCGCCGAGGCGGCCTCGCCCTCCCAGTTGCCCTGCAGCACGTCATGCACGCCCCGGTCGAACTCGATGGCGAGCCCTTCGTACTTGGAGCGGAGCTTGCCCCAGGACTTGGCGGCCGTCTCCAGCTTCGAGAGGTCGGCTTCATTGAGATACGCGAACGAGACCATGAGCACCAATCCAGCGGCACGTGAAGGGAGTTGAGAGAAGGAACCGGGGAGCGGGCGGACGTCAGCCGAAGTCGCTCATCACGCCGCGGTCGTGCTGGGACCGCTCGTGGTCCTCCCGGCGGGTGTAGTTCCCGCGGGTGTCATGGATCTTGTCGCTGATGGACTGCAGCATCTCCTTCAGGTTGAGCACCTGCTGCGTCCAGCGGGTGTCCAGCTCGACGAGCCCGCCGGCCGTGGCCCAGGAGCCGTCGTCGGGGGCGGTGCCGAAGGAGTGCTTGTTGAGGTACTTGATCGCGTCGAAGGTGTCCTCCTGGGACACCCGGTCGGCGTTGTCCGTGTCGCCGCGCAGCTCGACGAGGTTGTTGCTGGCCGTGTTGAGCTTGTCGGTGTCGACTCTGGTGGTCGGCCCCGAGGGTTCAGCTGGACGCATGGTCCGGGTCCCTCCCCGTTGTGGGCGCGCGAACGCAAGCGACCAGCGATGGAATCGAGCCACCGGGCGCGCCTAATTGACGGGAACCTATCAATCCCCTTATGCGCTCACAACGGCTTCTTGCAGGGCGGACGGATTGATACCGGATTCACACAACACCGCCATGGCCGTCCCGCGCCCGATGGCGGCGAGCCCGAGCAGCAGGTGGTCGCAGCCGATGAGCGGCGCCCCCGCGCGCTCCGCCGCCTCTTCGGCGATGGCGATGGCCTTGCGGGAGTAAGGCGTCCAGGCGATCCGCTCCGCGGCCTGCGAGGCGCCCGTGCTCAGGAGGGACGCGACCGCGTCGTGCACCGTGGCGCGCGGGGCTCCGGCGGCCGCGAGCAGTCGTGTGGCGCTGTTCTCCTGTGCCGTCAGGCCGTACAGCAGGTGCTCGGTGCCGATGTAGTTGTTGCGGTGCTGCACGGCCGCCCGCTTCACGTGGGTCATCGCCGTGCGCAGCTCTTCGGTGAAGTCCTCCTGGCTGTAGCGCTTGTGGGGGGCGTGGAAGCGCTGCTGCGCCGCCTGCCGGGTCACGCCGAGCGCCGAGCCGATGTCGGCCCAGGAGACGCCGTGCATGCGGCAGTGCTCGACGTAGTCCTCCACGAGGTCGTCGGCGAGTGCCTGGAGTCGGCCGGAGAGGTGCGCGGCCGTGGTCAGGAGCGCGAGCCAGTCGGGCTGCTCCTGGCCGGTGGCGGTGTGGGCGGTGGCGCAGGTGCGGTCCACCTCGGCTATGAGGTCGTCCAGGTCGGGAAGTGGCATACGTCAAGTGAGCCTTGACAGTCCTCAAGTGTCAAGGGTGGGTTGCCAGTTGAAGGGGGAGGGGGCTCTGATCCCCGCGCTCATGGTGGTCGGCCGGCCCTCCGGGGCTCCTCACTCCGGATACGCCGCCGTCCCCTCCCGTGCCACCTCCACCCGCACCAGGGCCGGGCCGCCGCCCGCCGGTTCCAGGGCGCGGGGGAGTTCCGCGCGCAGCTCCTCCGGGGTGACGGCGTGGGTCGCGGGGCAGCCGAAGGCCGTGGCCAGAGCCGTGAAGTCGATGCCGCCGATGTCCGTGCCGGGTACATCGCCGGCGCCGATGCGCAGGCCGAGTGCCTTGACCGCCTCGTAGCCGCCGTTGTCGAGCAGGACGAACGTCACCGGCGCCCGGTGCCGGACCGCGGACCAGATGGCCTGCACCGAGTACAGCGCCGAACCGTCGCCGACCACGCACACCACCCGCCCGTCACCCACAAGGGCCCGGCCCACGGCGAGCGGCAGGCCCCAGCCGAGCGCACCACTGCCCGTGGTGAGGAAGCCGCCGGGGCGGGTGATCGGCACGCGCGCGTGCAGGGCCTCGCGGTGGCTCGGGGCCTCCTCGACCAACACCCCTGCCGGGTCGGTGAGTTCGGACAGTACGTCCAGGACGTACGCCGCCGAGAGCGGCTCCGATTCGGTGGCCCGCGGAGTACGGGGGCGGGGCGGGGGAGCGGTGCGCGTCGCCGGTTTCACCAGGCCCGTCAGGGCCTCGACGCCCGCTCGTACCGTCGTGAGCAGGCTCGTGCCGATCGGCAGCCACGCCGCCTGCGCCGGGTCGCAGTCCAGGTGGAACAGTTCGCAGTCGTCGGCGAGGAGCGGTCCTCCGCCACTGACGTGATACGTGAACAGGGCCGCCCCGAGCGCCACCACCACGTCGTTGTGGGCGAGCCGCGCCGCCAACTGCCCGCGCACCGGCGGCAGAAACCCCTGGAAGAGCGGGTGCGTTTCCGGGAAGCCCGAGCGTCCCGAGAGCGGGCTGATCCAGACCGCCGCGCGGATGCGCTCGGCCAGGGCCACCACCGCCTCAAGGGCCCCGTCGTCCTCCACACCCGGACCCACCACCAGCGCGGGCCGCGCGCAGGAGTCGAGCCGCTCGGCCAGGTCCGCGAGGACGGCGGGCGCGGCCGTGAACGTGTCATGGACCGTGCGGGGCGGCACGTGCGCGGCCGGCGCGTCCCAGTCGTCCTCCGGCACCGACAGGAACACCGGGCCCCGCGGATGTGTCATCGCCACCCGGTGCGCCTCGGCGAGCGCGGCCGGCACATCCTCGGCGCGCTGCGGCTGACGGCTCCACTTCACATACGGACGGGGGAACTCGGCGGGTTCGTCGGCGCCCAGGAAGGGGTGCAGGGGCAGCAGTGGACGGGACTGCTGGCCCGCCACGATCACCACCGGCACCCGGTCGCGGCAGGCGTTGAACACGGCGCCGAGAGCGTGTCCCACACCGCCCGCGGAGTGCAGATTCACCAGGGCGGCGCGGCCCGTGCCGAGGGCGTGGCCCGCTGCCATGCCGACGGCCACGGACTCCTGCAGGCCGAGGACGTAGCGGAAGTCGTAGGGCCAGTCGCGCAGCAAGCGCAGCTCCGTGGAGCCCGGGTTGCCGAACACGGTCGTCATTCCGGTCTGCCGGCAGAATTCCAGCACGGCTTCGCGGACGGTGGGTTGCGGCGGGATCAGGGGCAAGTCCTCAACTCCCTCGGTTCTTGCGGGTCCTTCGGTTCTTGCGGGTCCTTCGGTTCCTGCCGGTCCTTCGGTTCCTGCCGGTCCCTCAGCTCTGGCGGGCCGGCCCTCAGCTCTGGCGGGCCGCCGTGTGCCAGGCGAGCAGGCGTCGCTCCACACCGAGCAGAGCGGCGTTGCACAGATAGCCGAGCGCGCCGAGCAGGACGATCACCGACCACACCGTCAGCAGATCGGAGCGGCTCTGCGCGTCGGTCAGCTGGAAGCCGAGCCCGTTCGCCGTACCGGGAAGGAGCTCGGAGAACACCATCAGGATCAGCGAGAGCGATAGCGACAGGCGCAGGCCCGCGAAGATCTTCGGCAGCGCGGCGGGCAGCAGCAGAAGCCGTACCCGCTGCGGGCCGCTGAGCCCGTACACCCGCGCCGTCTCCAACTGCACCGGATCCACCGCCCTCGCGCCCTCCGCGGTGTTGATGAGCACCGGCCACACCGCGCTGAACACGATCGACGTGATCTGCATCTGCGTACCGAAGTCGAGGAACACCACGAAGACCGGCACGAGCGCGGGCGGCGGCACGGCGCGGGCGAACTGCAGCACCGGGTCGAGCGCGGCGTGTGCGTACGCGGAGCGGCCGAGCGCAAGGCCGAGCACGATTCCGGCGGCCGCGGCGAGCAGAAAGCCCACGCCCATCCTGGCCATGCTCGGCAGGATGTGGGCGGTCGCGTCGGCGGACAGGAAGCCGTGCGCGAGCGGCCCGTCGAACCACAGGCCGCGCATGTGGGCGGCGATCGAGGAGGGCGGCGGGAAGAAGACGCTGCCGTGCGCACGGGCCACGAGCTGCCAGCCGAGAACGGCCAGGGCGAGCACGGCCCACCGGTACACGTGTGTCATCGGTTCACCGTCCGCCGGGACTTGCGTGTCATCGGCCCACCGCCGTCCGCCGGGACTTGCGTGTCATCGGCCCACCGCCGGCCACCGGTCCCTGTGCGTCATCGGTCCACCGCCGGCCACCGGCCACCGGTCCCTGTGCGTCATCGGCCCACCGCCGTCTGCCGGGACTTGCGTGTCATCGGCCCACCGCCGTCCGCCGGGACTTGCGTGTCATCGGCCCACCACCGGCCACCGGTCCCTGTGTGTCATCGGCCCACCACCGGCCACCGGCCACCGGTCCCTGTGTGTCATCGGCCCACCACCGCCACCGCCACCGCCACCGCCCCGCCAGCCGCCCACCCGGACTCGTGCCTCATCGCTCGCCGAGGTGCAGCAGCTCGGCCGGGTCGGCCGGCTTCTTCAGGAGTCTGTCCTCGACCATCAGGTCGATCAGACGGCGCAGCCGCCGCGGATCGGACTTCTCCGGGTAGCCGGGCAGCGCGATGCCGCGGGCCTGTGCGGGGGTGATCCGGGCGTAGCCGGGCAGGACGGCGGTGACGGCGTCGCGGTCCTCGTCCGCGACGGCCTGCGCCTTGCGGATGGCGCGCTGGAAGGCGCGGGCGGTGCGCGGGTTGGCGTCGGCGAACTGCCGAGTGGTGACGTAGCCGCTGATCGGCAGCCCCTCGACGGGGCCGTCGCCGCCCTTGACGACGACGCGTGCGCCGAGCTTCTTCTTCACGTCGGACAGGAACGGCTCCACCACATGCGCGGCGTCCACCTGCTTCTGCTCAAGGGCCACCCCCATTTGCGGGAACGGTATTTGACGGTACGTCACCGGCCCGGCGCCGTCCCCTGCGAGCACCGCGTCCAAGGTGAGCGACTGGATGTTGTTGAGGATGTTCATCGCGACCGACTTGCCCTTGAGGTCGGCGGCCGACTCGACGGGGGAGTCCCGGGGCACGACGACATCCATCATGCCGGGCGCCAGGGTCGCGCCCTCGGCGAGGATCCGGACCGCGAGCGTGCCCTTCTCCTGGGCCTGCAGGAACGTCACGTAGTTCGCCCCGGCGATGACGTCGAGCTGCCCCTTGGCGAGGGCGGACAGCACCTGCACGGACTGCTGCACCGGCTTGACCCGGACGGTCAGGCCCTCCTGCTCGAAGAACTTCCGCGCCACCGCGATATGCAGGGGAGCCGCGTCGACCAGCGGGAGCGAGGCCACGGTCACCGTGGTCTTCTCCAGGCCGCCCGCCGCCTTGCCGGAGCCGCCGCCCGGGCTCTCGCCGCCACCGGAGCAGCCCGCCGCGACCAGTGCGAGCCCCAGGAGCGCCGCCGTGCCCGCTCTCCCCTTCGCTCTTGCCTGCCCTGCCTGCCCTGTCTGCCACGTGGGCCGTAACGAACCGAGTCGAGCCTGCATGTCCGGCGAGGTTAGTTGTTGGGTGAATCACAGACCAGAGGGCGTACGGCCGCCGGCCACGGAGTACCCCGGCCTGTTCGGGGTACCCCCGCAGGACATCGCCCCACTTGAGAGGAGATGTGATGGACCACGCGCAGTCGGTGCGTGCCGGGCAGCGCACCGTGCAGCTGCACCGGCCGGACAAGGTGCTGTTCCCCGACGACGGCTACACGAAGGCGGACCTCGTCGACTACTACCGGTCGGTGGCCCCGTTCATGCTGCCGCAGCTGCGCGGGCGCCCGCTGATGCTGGAGCGGCACCCGGACGGCATCAAGGGTGAGCGCTTCATGCAGAAGGACACCCCCGACCACTACCCCGACTGGATCACCCGGGTCACGGTCGACAAGAAGGAGGGCGGCACCGTCACGCACACCGTGTGCGACGACACCGCGACCCTCGTCTACCTCGCCGACCAGGCCGCCGTGACCCTGCACCGGTGGCAGTCCCGCACCGGCAGGATCGACCGGCCCGACCGCATGGTCTTCGACCTCGACCCGGCCGGCGACGACTTCGAGGACGTACGCAGGGCCGCGCACCGCGTGGGCGAGCTCCTGGACCAGCTCCGTCTGGCCTCCGCCCTGATGACCACCGGCTCGCGCGGACTGCATGTCGTCGTGCCGGTCAACGGCCATCACGACTTCGACGAGGTACGCGGCTTCGCCAAGGACGTCGCCGACACCCTGGCCGAGGCCCATCCCGAAGAGCTGACCACGGCCGCCCGCAAGAAGGACCGCGGCGACCGTCTCTACCTCGACGTCATGCGCAACGGCTACGCACAGACGGCCGTCGTGCCGTGCACCGTGCGCGCCAAGCCGGGCGCACCCGTCGCGGTGCCGATCGCCTGGGACCAGCTGGACGACCCGAAGCTGCACTCCCGCCGCTGGACCATCGCCGACGCCGCCGAGCAGGCGCGCGGCAATCCATGGCAGGGACTGCTGCGGCACGGCCGGGCACTCGGACCGGCGCGGCGCCGCCTCAATGCGCTGCGCAACAACACCAGCTCAAGCTCCTGAAGGTCACCCTGGCCAAGGTTTGGCCAGGACCGCCGGGGTCACTCGAACGGGGAGGCTGCCATGGCGAATACATCAGGAAACACCCCGAACAGATCAAGAAGTACCGCTAACAAGAAGCCGAGCGCGGCGGAACAAGCGCCGGGCCCGATGACGGTGCAGCGCGAGGCGCGCACCCAGCTCGCCGAGCTCACCGGCATGGCGGCCGAGTCCGTGACGTCCTTCGAACGCACGGAGGACGGCTGGGCCCTGGAGATCGAGGTACTCGAACTCGCCAGGGTCCCCGACACGATGAGCCTGATGGCGAGCTACCAGGTCGATCTCGACCCGCAGGGCACGCTCACGGGCTACCGGCGGGTCCGGCGCTACGAACGTGGGCGCAGCGACGCACACAGGTCCGGCGGCCGCTGACGGCCGCCGACCCCGCGCCGGTTACTACGGCACGGCTTCCGGCCGCAGCGGCCGAGCGCCCGACCCGAGCGGTCGGGCCGGAGAAGCCAGAGATGCCCGACAAGCAAGCAAGACAAGTAGAGGAGGACCGGTCGCGATGACCGTTGTCCCTGCACAGCAATCCGGTGGCGGCTCCGGCGGCACCAGTGGCCTGTACGACGTCATCGAACTCGTCCTGGACCGCGGCCTCGTCATTGACGCGTTCGTCCGTGTGTCCCTGGTCGGTATCGAGATCCTGAAGATCGACGTCAGGGTCGTCGTCGCCAGTGTCGACACCTATCTGCGCTTCGCCGAGGCCTGTAACCGCCTCGACCTGGAGGCAGGCCCGCGCAAGAACCCCGGTCTGCCCGACATGGTGGGCCAGATGACCGAGTCGGGTTCGCGCGGCAAGGCCAAGGGCGCCCTGTCCGGGGCCGCGGAGACGGTGTCGGACGCGTTCCGGCAGGCCCGTGACGAGGGCCAGGAAGAGCCCAGGTCGCGCAGTCGGCGCAGCAGCACGAGCGGCACGAGCAGCGCGCGCCGCAAGAAGGAGGAGCAGGAGTGAGCACGTACATCTACGGAATCGCGCACCGTGGCCACTCCGGTCTGCCCGAAGGGATGGGAGGCATCGGCGATCCGGCGCGCACCGTGCGGATCGTCACCGGGGGCGACCTCGCCGCGATCGTGAGCGAGGCGCCCGACGGCCTGCGGCCCAAGCGCAATGACCTGCTCGCCCACCAGAACGTGCTGTCGGAGGCCGGCAGCGGCGGGCCCGTCCTGCCGATGCGCTTCGGCAGTCTCGCGCCCGACGACAAGACCGTCGAGGCCGTACTCGAAGAGCGCGCCGAGCACTACAAGGAGCGCCTCGCCGCCCTGGAGGGCAAGGTCGAGTACAACGTCAAGGCCACCCACAACGAAGAGGCCGTCCTGCACCGCGTGATGGCCGAGAACCCCGAGATCCGCTCCCTCGCCGAGGCCAACAGGCAAGCGGGCGGCGGCAGTTACGAACAGCGGCTGCAGCTCGGTGAGATGGTCGTGGCGGCCGTGCAGGCCCGCGAGGCGGAGGACGCCACGCTGCTGCAGCGCACCCTGGAACCGGCCGCCGACGCGGTCAGCGCCGGACCCGAGTCGACGGGATGGCTGGCCAATGTGTCGTTCCTCGTACGGCGTGACACGGCCGAGCAGTTCCTGACGGCCGTGGAGACCGTACGCGCCGAGAACCCGCACCTGGACGTGCGGATCAACGGCCCGCTGCCGCCGTACAGCTTCGTCGACCCCGG
This sequence comes from Streptomyces monticola, assembly GCF_042665355.1. NCBI lineage: Bacteria > Bacillati > Actinomycetota > Actinomycetes > Kitasatosporales > Streptomycetaceae > Streptomyces > Streptomyces monticola. Next base: position 896,164 of record NZ_JBHTCF010000001.1, read on the forward strand.
CCCCGCCGAGCACGCGACATCGTCCGTGCCCGAGTGGTCGGCCTGACGGGGCGGCGGCATGGGACTCCTGGGAGAGGTGCTGCTGCTGCCGGTCGCGCCGGTGCGCGGCTCGCTCTGGGTGATCAGACAGGTGGTCAACGAGGCCGAGCGGCAGTACTACGACCCCGGCACTGTCCGCACCGAACTCGCCCGCCTCGAGCAGCGGCTCGAGGCGGGCGAGATCGATTCGGAGGAGTTCGACCGGCTTGAGGACGAGCTGCTCGACCGCCTCGAAACAGCCATGCAGCGGGCCGGCGGCCCGCCGCAATAGGACGGACGGACTGACTTGATGAATCGCACCGCACTGGGCCTCGCTGTGGGCGCGGGCTATGTGCTTGGACGTACCAAGAAGATGAAGCTCGCCTTCGCCGTCGGCACGCTGGTGGCGGGCAAGCGTATGCAGCTGAGCCCGAAGGCCCTGATGGACCTCGCGCGCCAGCAGCTGGAGAACAACCCGCAGTTCAAGGAGATCGGCGATCAGCTGCGTGAGGACTTCCGCGGCGTCGGCAAGGCGGCGTCGGGCGCGCTCCTGGAGCGCCGGCTCGAGTCCCTGTCCGACCGCCTGCACGACCGCACCCTCGACGTACGGGACAGGCTGTCGGGAGTGCCGGACGAGGAGGAGTACGACGCGGGCGACGCGGGCGACGCGGGCGACGACGAGCCTTCGCGCAGGCGGCGGGCCCCCGCCAAGAAGGCGGCGCAGAAGGCACAGGGGGCGCAGAAGAAGGCGCCCGCGAAGCCCGCGAAGAAGGCATCCGCGAAGCGGACAGCCGCCAAGACGGCCCCGGCCAAGAAGAGCACCGCGGCCAAGAGCGCCGCCGGCGGCACCGCCAAGAAGACGACCGGCCCCAAGTCGGCGGCCAAGTCCGGGTCCAGGACCGCGGCCAAGGCGGCCCGCGGTACGGCCCGGCGTGCCACCGGAAGCCGTGCGAAGGGAGGCCGTGACCATGGCTGACCGTGACGCGTCCGGCACGAACGCCCTGCGCGACGTCGCCCAGGGCCCCGCAGCGGACCGCCTCAAGGGCGAACTGCAGGACTACCTCGCCGTCCAGGCGCAGCGCATGCTCGTGGGCGCCGGACGGAAGCTGGGCGAGACCACCGTCAAGCTCAATGACATAGCCGAGGGGCGCAGCCCCGGTTTCGCCAAACTCGCCCTGGACGGCGGCCGCAAGCTGGCCGAGGGCAAGGGACCGCTGCGCAGCGCGGTGGAGGTCGGCGCCGGCCGGCTCAAGGAGCAGGTGACGGAGGCGGTCAAGGGCCTCGGCAAGAAGGGCGGCGGCCGCAAGAAGGGAGCCGGCAACAAGCCGACCGTCATCCTCGAATACGTCGACGTGGGCGTGCCGTTGCGTACCGCCTACGACCAGTGGACCCAGTACCAGGAGTTCAGCACGTTCGCGCGCGGTGTGCGCAGCGTCCAGGCCGCGGACGACACCACGTCCGACTGGCAGCTCAAGATCTTCTGGTCCGGGCGGAGCTGGAAGGCGCATACGACGGAACAGGTGCCGGACGACCGGATCGCCTGGACCTCGGAGGGCGCCAAGGGCTCGACGAAGGGCGTGGTCTCGTTCCATGAACTCACCGAGAACCTCACCCGGATCGTGCTGCTCATCGAGTACTACCCCAAGGGCCTCGTCGAGCGCACCGGCAACATCTGGCGCGCCCAGGGCCGCCGGGCCCGGCTCGACCTCAAGCACTTCGCCCGGCACATCACGCTGCGCGGCGAGGCGAGCGACGGCTGGCGCGGTGAGATCCGCGACGGGGAGGTCGTCAGCGAGCACGAGGACGAGGACGCGCGCGACGACGAAGGCGCCCGCGACGACGAGGGCGCCCGCGACGACGAGGGCGCCCGCGACGACGTACGCGAAGAGGACGAGCCCGGGGACGAGGACGAGACGGCTTACGAGGACCAGGACGAGGACGAGGAGTTCGGCCCCGAGGACGAGGAAGCCGAGGAAGCCGAGGAAGCCGAGGAAGGCGGGGAAGACGAGGTAGAAGAGGTAGACGAGGAGCGGGAGCCCGAGGGCGAGTACGAGTACGACGACGAGCCCGAGCCCGAGCCCGAGGAAGCCGAAGCCGAATCCGCGCGTGAACCCGAGTACGCGGGCCGGAGCGGCCGATGACCTCCCCGAGCCGGCTGCCAGACCCCTATGCCCGCGACGGCAGCGCCAACCTGGCCGACATCCTGGAGCGGGTCCTCGACAAGGGTGTCGTCATCGCGGGCGACATCCGTATCAACCTGCTCGACATCGAGCTGCTCACCATCAAACTGCGCCTGATCGTCGCCTCGGTGGACAAGGCAAAGGAGATGGGCATCGACTGGTGGGAGGACGACCCGGCTCTGTCGACCAAGGCGCGCCGCGACGAACTCACCCGCGAGAACGCCGAGTTGCGCTCGCGCCTGGCCGCCCTCGAGGAGGGGGGCGGCCAGGTGCGCGGGGCAGAACAGAGAGAGCCCGTGGAACGGGCGCCCACCGAGGAGGAAGCCGATGAGCGGTGAACTGCGCTACGTCTATGCCGTATGCCGCCCCTTCGAGGCCCCGCTGCAGGCCGAGCTGACCGGAGTCGGCGGAGCCCCCGCCAAGACGCTGCGCCACGGCGATCTGATCGCCGTGGTCAGCGCCGTTCCGGAGGAGGACTTCGCCGAACAGCCGCTCCGCGCCCACCTGGAGGACCTGGACTGGCTGTCGGCGACCGCCCGCGCCCACCAGTCCGTCATCGCGGCCCTGACCACCGTGACCTGTCCGCTGCCGCTCCGGCTCGCCACCGTCTTCCGTGACGACAGCGGCGTACGCACGCTCCTCGAGGACGAGGGCGACCGGTTCCGGCGCACCCTCGACCGTCTCGACGGACGGGTGGAGTGGGGCGTGAAGATCCATGCGCAGCCACAGGCGGAGGCACCGGCACCGGCCCAGGAGAGCGCCGCCGGGGCGCGGCCCGCGGCCGCGAGCGGCCGTGACTATCTGCGCCGCCGGCGCGAGCAGCAGCGCTCCCGTGAGGCCGGCAACGAGCGGGCGGACGCCTTCGCCGACCGCCTGCACGCCGAGCTGACCCGGCACGCGGAGGCGACCCGGCTGCACGCGCCGCAGAACCCGAGCCTCACGAGGGAGAGCGGGCGCAATGTGCTCAACGCCGCCTACCTGGTGCCCCGGCAGCTGTCAGAGGCGTTCGTGGAACTGGTGGACCGCACGAAGGACGAGGCGGCGGACCTGCCGGGCCTGCGGGTCGAGCTGACCGGTCCGTGGGCCGCGTACTCCTTCGCCGACCCCGAGGGGATGGAGTCATGACGGTCGTCGAACGACGTGAGGTCGCCCTCGTCGACCTGCTCGACCGGCTGCTCGCCGGGGGAGTGGTCGTCGCGGGCGACCTCACGCTGCGGATCGCGGATGTGGATCTCGTACGGATCGACCTCAACGCGCTGATCAGTTCGGTGAACGAGCAGGTTCCGTCGCCGTTCCCGGACATCGGAGGCACGCTGTGAAGAACGAAGCGGTGACGCATGACACCGCGCACCGGAACAACAACCGGAGCAACGGCAATCAGAGCAACGGCAATCAGAGCAACGACAGCCGGAGCAACGACAGCCGGAGCAACCGAAATCGTTTGGAACTCGATCCCGACACCGTGGAGCGGGATCTGATCAAACTCGTCCTCACCGTCGTGGAATTGCTGCGCCAGCTGATGGAAAGGCAGGCGCTGCGCCGTTTCGATTCGGGAGACCTGAGTGAGGAGCAGGAGGAGCGGATCGGGCTGACCTTGATGCTGCTCGAGGACCGCATGACCGAATTGCGTGAACGCTACGGTCTGCGCCCCGAGGACCTCAATATCGACCTCGGTCCGCTGGGCCCCCTGCTCCCCAGGGATTAGCGGATATCTTCAGTTGTCCACCGGCGGACCGGCGGTTCGTCTACCAGCGGTACCAGCGTGACCTGGTGCCGGTCGCCGTCGTGGAGCGCATGAGGAAGCCGAGCAGCCATACGACGAGTACGGCCACGGCGATCCACCACAGGGCCTTGACGGCGAATCCGGCCCCGAACAGAAGCAGGGCCAGAAGCAGAACGACCAGAATGGGAACCACTATTCACACCTCCTGTAGTCCGAGTTTCCCCAATGTGCCGAAAAACACGGCGTGTTGGGGAATTGGCCGGACTGCAGGAGGTGGCGTTTCGTGCCGGGCGCCTCATACCCGGCAGAGAATCTCCCCGTTGAGGACGGCGAACCAGGCGTCCTCGTGGCGCCCCCACTCCCGCCATGCCTCGGCGATTTCCGCGAGCCGTGCGGCGTCCGTGTGCCCGGTCTCGACGGCCCGCGCCGCATACGCCGACTCGGTGGTGCGGTCCGCCCACAGACCACTCCACCAGGCCCGCTCCTCGGTCGAGCTGAAGCACCAGGCGGACGCCATGGCCGTGATCTCCGATGGCGCGAAACCGGCCTTCAGTGCCCAGGACTTGAGCCGGCTGCCCGCGTCCGGCTCGCCGCCGTTGACGCGGGCCACCCGCTCGTACAGGGCGAGCCATTCGTCCAGGCCGGGGGTGCGGGGGTACCAGGACATCGCCGCGTAGTCGGCGTCCCGCACCGCGACGATGCCGCCCGGCTTCACCACCCGGCGCATCTCGCGCAGCGCCTGCACGGGGTCACCGACGTGCTGCAGCACCTGGTGGGCGTGGGCGACGCAGAAGGTGTCGTCCGGGTAGTCGAGGGCGTGTACGTCGGCGGTCGTGAACTCGACGTTCTCCAGGCCGCGTTCGGCCGCGTGGGCGCGGGCCCGCGCCAGGACGCCGGGTGCCGCGTCCACCGCGGTGACATGGCCCTGGGGGACGAGGGTGGCCAGGTCGGCGGTGATGGTGCCGGGGCCGCACCCGATGTCCAGGATCTTCATATGCGGCTTGAGCTCATCGAGGAGATACGCCGCCGAGTTGGCAGCGGTACGCCAGGTGTGTGAGCGCAGCACGGACTCGTGGTGCCCGTGTGTGTAGACGGCGGTCTCCTTCGGCATGACGCGTCTCCTCGATGGTGCTCATCCCGCGGTGTCCGTTCCCGCGGCGCTGGCTGAACCGTACGCCCATCGGCCGAATAGTGAGATCTGCATCTTGCTATGTGGACTCGGTGCTGCTGGCGCTACAGCGACAGCGGCCGGTAGACGTGCAGCGCCTCGGGCAGCTTCTCCAGCATCAACTCACTGCCCACCGGGGCCACTTCGCCGTCGTACGCCAGATCAGCGCCCGGCTCGATCCCGCTCACCCGCAGCCTGCGCACGCGTACCGCGGCGTGTACGGGGGAGCGGCTCAGCGGCCCGGCGATGGCCGCGGCGAGCAGCCGCAGACCGGGGCCGCGGCCGCCGTGTGCTATCCGGATGTCGAGGAGCCCGTCGGCCAGGTCGTAGCGCCGGCCCGGGGCCAGGCCCATCCTGTGGTAGAGGCCGTTGCCCGCGAACAGCATCCACAACGGCCGCTTGGTGCCGCCGAGTTCGGCATGCATGGGGCGCCGCTTCGCGCGCACCACCCGGGTCGCCGCCAGGACCTGCGCCGACCAGGTGCCGATCCGGTGCGCCCAGCGGTCCCGCTCGCGCACCAGGTCCGGGTAGACGCCCAGGCTGAAGGTGTTGAGGAAGACCCCGTCGGCGCCGTTGTCGGAGCTGAACCGCCCCACGTCCACGGCCACCGCGTCCCCCTCCGTCACGGCGCGGGCGAGATCGCGGGGGTCCTCCACGCCCAGGTCGTACGCGAAGTGGTTGAGGGTGCCGCCGGGCAGCACGGCCAGGGGCAGACGATGGCGCAGGGCCACGGCCGCCGCGGCGTTCACCGAGCCGTCGCCGCCGCACACGCCGAGCGCCCGCGCACGGGCGGCGGCCTTCTCCAACTCGGCCGTCAGGTCGGCGGGTTCGGCCTCCACGAACTCGGCGAGCGGCAGCGCGTCACGCAGCGGCGCCGCACTCCGCGCCGCCGAACCGGCCCGCGCGTTCACCACCACGACCAGACCCTCGCCCGCCGGCAGCGCCGGCACCTCGGCACGCGGCCGGCCGGGCGGCGGCAGCTGGGCCCGCGACGGCACGAGCCCGCGGACCGCGTACGCGGCACCCGCGCCGAGCGCCGCACCCGCGAGCACATCGCTGGGGAAGTGCACCCCCGTGTAGACCCGGGACAGCGCCACCGCCGCCGCGACCGGCGCCACGACCGCGCCCAGGGCCCGCGACTCGAAGGCCACCCCCGTCGCGAACGCCGCCGCCGACGCGGAGTGCCCCGAAGGGAACGACGTGGTGATCGGCTGCCGGTGCAGCTGCCGGATCAGCGGCACCGAGTCCAGGAGCGGCCTGGCCCGGCGCACCGAGCGCTTCCCGAAGGTGTTGACCATCGCCGATGCCACCGCGAGGGAGGCCGCCCCGCGCGCGGCCGCCCGCCGCCCGCGCGGTGTCCGGCTCGCCGCCATGGCCGCGGCGGTCGTGAACCACAGCACGCCGTGGTTGGCGCTGCGGCTCAGCTTCGGCAGGAACGGGTCGGCCCCGGGCCAGTGCCGTGCGGCCACGGACTCGAAGACCCGGCAGTCGAGGGCAACGAGGCGTTCGCGCAGCCCCTTGGGAGGGCCGGCGGGCAGAATCGTCAGGTCGCTGTGTGCGAAGTCGGAAGTCATGCGCGCCGAGTACCCCGCGCGAGCCGCCCCACGGCTGTCCGGAATGCGTTTGCCGCGGGCACAGGTCTGCGATGAGAATGCCTGACCATGGGTCATTTGGAAGCCGCGCATCTCGAGTACTACCTCCCGGACGGGCGTGCCCTGCTGGGCGATGTCTCCTTCCGGGTCGGTGAGGGCGCCGTCGTCGCCCTCGTCGGTCCCAACGGCGCGGGCAAGACGACCCTGCTCCGGCTGATCGCCGGCGAGCTGCAGCCGCACGGCGGCACCGTCACCGTGAGCGGCGGCCTCGGTGTGATGCCGCAGTTCGTCGGCTCCGTGCGCGACGAGACCACCGTGCGCGACCTGCTGGTCTCCGTGGCGCCCCCGCGCATCAGGGAGGCGGCCCGCGCGGTCGATGCCGCCGAGCACGCCATCATGACCGTCGACGACGAGGCCGCCCAGCTGCAGTACGCGCAAGCCCTCTCCGACTGGGCCGAGGCCCGCGGCTACGAGGCCGAGACGGTCTGGGACATGTGCACCGTCGCCGCCCTGGGCGTGCCCTACGACAAGGCCCAGTTCCGCGAGGTGCGCACCCTCAGCGGCGGCGAGCAGAAGCGCCTCGTCCTGGAGTACCTGCTGCGCGGCAACGACGAGGTGCTGCTCCTCGACGAGCCGGACAACTACCTCGACGTACCCGGAAAGCGCTGGCTGGAGGAGAAGCTCAAGGAGACCCGCAAGACGGTCCTCTTCGTCTCCCACGACCGTGAACTGCTCGCCCGCGCCGCCCAGAAGATCGTGAGCGTCGAGCAGAGCCCCGGGGGAGCCGACGCGTGGGTGCACGGCGGCGGCTTCGCCACGTACCACGAGGCCCGCAAGGAGCGTTTCGCGCGCTTCGAGGAGCTGCGCAGGCGCTGGGACGAGAAGCACGAGCAGCTGAAGAAGCTGGTGCGCAATCTGCGCCAGGCCGCCGACATCAGCCACGAGCTGGCCTCCCGGTACCACGCGGCGCAGACCAGGCTCCGCAAGTTCGAGGAGGCGGGACCGCCGCCCGAGCCGCCGCGCGAGCAGGACATCACGATGCGCCTGCACGGCGGCCGCACCGGAGTAAGGGCCGTCACCTGCGAGGGACTTGAGCTGACCGGCCTGATGAAACCCTTCGACCTGGAGGTCTTCTTCGGCGAGCGGGTCGCGGTCCTCGGCTCCAACGGCTCCGGGAAGTCGCACTTCCTGCGGCTGCTCGCGGGCGACGACGTCTCCCACACGGGGAACTGGAAGCTGGGCGCGCGCGTCGTGCCCGGGCACTTCGCCCAGACCCACGCCCACCCCGAGCTGTTCGGGCGCACCCTGCTCGACATCCTGTGGCGCGAGCACGCCCAGGACCGCGGCGCCGCGATGTCACGGCTTCGCCGCTACGAGCTGACGGGGCAGGCCGAGCAGAACTTCGAGCGGCTCTCCGGCGGCCAGCAGGCCCGCTTCCAGATCCTGCTCCTGGAACTGGAGGGCTGCACGGCCCTGCTCCTGGACGAGCCCACCGACAACCTCGACCTGGAGTCGGCCGAGGCCCTGCAGGAAGGTCTCGAAGCCTTCCAGGGCACGGTGCTCGCCGTCACCCACGACCGCTGGTTCGCCCGCGCCTTCGACCGCTATCTGGTCTTCGGCAGCGATGGCCGCGTACGGGAGACGGCGGAGCCGGTGTGGGACGAGCGGCGGGTGTCGCGGCAGCGATAGGCCGGGTATCCGCACCGTCGGTACGGACGCACCCCCTGAGGGGCTTGGCCGCACCCTCCTGAGGGGCCTATTCGGGCGGCGGGGGCTTGGGCGCACCCGCCGGGGGCGCGATCTTCGCGTATGCCGCCGGGGCGGACTCCCCGCTGGCTGCCGGCTCCGCCGCACCCTCCCGGGGGAAGTACACATCGCGCCCCGCCCCCGGATCCCACCCCGTCTCCACCACCCGCTTCTGCACCACGATCGCGGCAGCGAGAATCGCCGCGCCGATGAGCAGCATCAGGACGACTCCGCCGACCGTACCGGCCTTCGCGGCATTGCCGACGAGTGAGCCGAACCAGCCGAAGTCGGCGTCGCCGAAGGTGGTGTTCTCCTTGCCGAAGGCGCCGAGGACCTTCAGGAGCAGCGCGGGCAGGAACGTGATCAGTACGCCGTTGATGAACGCCCCCACGGCCGCGCCGCGCCGCCCGCCGGTGGCGTTGCCGTAGACGCCCGCGGCGCCGCCCGTGAAGAAGTGCGGCACCAGGCCGGGCAGGACGAGGGCGAGGCCGAAGGCCGGGTTGAAGACGGCGGACAGCAGGCCGAGGCTGACCAGACCGCCGATGAAGCTGCAGATGAAGCCGATCAGTACCGCGTTCTGTGCGTACGGGAAGACGATCGGCGCGTCGAGCGAGGGCACCGCGCCGGGCACGATCTTCTGCGCGATGCCCTGGAACGCGGGCACCAGCTCGCCGAGGATCGTGCGCACACCGAACAGGATCACCGCGACCGCGATACCGAACTGCAGGCCCTGCATCACGGACTGCATCAGGTAGTTGCCGATATCGGTGGCGGCCGTGCCGCCGTCCCCCGCGAAGGCCTTGAACGCCGTCTCCTTGCCGGCCTTGGCGAGATACAGGACCGCCATGATCAGGTAGATGAGCAGCATCGACAGGGCCGTCGCCACCATCGAGTCACGCAGAAAGCGCAGGCCCTCGGGGAGCTTCATGTCCTCGGTGGAGGGGCTGCGCTTGCCGACCAGCTGCCCGGCCGCGCCCGCCGCGACATAGCCCGCGGTGCCGAAGTGCCCGATCGCCACGGTGTTGTTGCCGGTCACCCGCTTCGTCCACGGGTGCGCGAAGGCCGGCATCGACACCAGCATGATGCCGAGCAGCACACCGCCGACCAGGACCACGATCACCGAAGACTGCCCGGCCGTGGCCAGGACCATCGTCAACAGCGTTGCCATGAACAGCATGTGATGACCGGTCAGGAACACATAGCGCAGCGGTGTGAAACGGGCGAGCAGCAGGCTCACCGCGAAGCCCAGGATCATCAGCCAGGCCACCCGCGCCCCGTACTCGGCCTGCGCGATGCCGACGATCGCCTCGTTCGTGGGGATCACGCCGTGCGCGCCCGTCGAGCCCTGGATCATCTCGCCCAGCGGGGCGAGGGAGTTGACCACCAGGCCCGCGCCCGCGCCGATGAGCAGAAAGCCGAGCGTGGCCTTGATGGCGCCGCCGACGACCTGGCCCGCCGACTTCTTGAGGGCGATCAGGCCCGCGGCCGTGATCAGGCCGATCAGATACGCCGGGACGCTGAGGATCTCGTTGACGAGGAACTTCGCGATCGATACGAGCCAGTCCACGCTGCATCACGCCCCGTCCGTGTCATCCATGCCGTCCACGGCATAGGTGTCCCTGAGTACGCGGTCGGCCTCGGCGGTACTCGTGAAGTCCTCGACCACCTTCACGGGCACGCCCACGTCGCCGAGCGTTCTGGCGATCTCCCGCGAGGTGAGGATCGCGACCGCCTCGGACGCCTTGCCCTTCGCGGAGATCGTGTCGGTGGCCTCCACGGTCACGTACCGGGACCAGCCCCAGCGGTCCAGGACCTGTTCCAGGGTGTTCTTGAGGAAGAGGCTGGTGCCGACGCCGTTGCCGCAGACGGTGAGGATCTTGTGCAGGCCGTGGCCGGAGCGCGGCTGCTCATCTACAGGGGCGGGCGTGTCTTCCACGGGGGCGGGCGTGGCCGCCGTACCGGACGTGCCCGCGAGCACGGCGTGCAGGGCCTCGGGTGTGGCCGCCTCGCGCAGCGCCGCCGATGTCACCGGATCCGCGAGGAGCCGGGCGAGCGCCGCCATCGCCTCGGTGTGCGCGCCCGAGTCCCGCGCGGCGAGCGCGACCACGAGGTCCACGGGGTCGTTCGTCTCGTGCCCGAACTCCACGGGCTCGGCCAGGCGCACCCAGGACATGCCGGTGTGCAGGACCGCCGGTGAGGGTCTGGCGTGGGCGAAGGCGAAGCCGGGCGCGACGACGATGTACGGCCCGTTCTCGGTGACGTTGTCGAGCATCTCCTCGGTGTACGCGTCGGTGCACGCGCCCGTCGCCACCATCAGGCCGCCCGCGGCACGGACCGCCGCCCGCCAGTCGGCGGCGCGGACATCGAGCCGTACCGCCGCCACCGGGAGCAGTTCACTCAGCTCTGCCATGGAACGGATCTTCGCACAGGACCCCGGGCGTGGCGCGCCCGTTGGGCGGTCCCGGTCCCGGCACCGGTCCTAGCGGACGACGCGCCGGCGGTGGCGGCTCACGACCACCGCAAGAGCGCCCCCAGGCCGCCATGGGGCGTGCTCCGCGAGTGGACGGCGACGGCCTCGGCGCCGGTTGCCGAGGCGGAGCGCAGCAGGGCGTCGTCCGCGCGGGCCGCCTCCGGGTTCGGGGCGCCCAGGTACCGGGAGTCCGAGCGGCGTACCGACAGCTGGTCGGGCTCATCGCCCACCCACACCGTGCGGTGGGCGTCGGGCCCGGCGGGGCGCATCAGGAGCTCGGCGATCCGGTGCTCGCGGGCCGCCTCGACCAGGGCGGGCACGCCCTCGGCCGCGGCGCCGCCGTCCTTGTCCAGGGCCGCGGTGAACGATTCGAGTTCATCGTCCGCCCATTGCCTGGCGTGCTCGGCGCGCAGCCGCTCCACCTCTTCGTCGAGGAGCCGCCCCGTACCGCCGGTGGCGCGACTGCCGCGCTGCGACTCCACGGTGCGGGCGCGCACCTGCTCGGGCAGCCGGTCGTGCACGGCCCGGCGTTCACGGGGGTCGCCGACGAGGACGACGAGACCGGCCCGGGTCTCCTCCTGGCAGGCCGCGAGCGCCGCCGCGATGTCCTGGGCGGTGTGCTCCCAGGCGTTCTCGACCTTGTTCTGGAAGTGCCGCTCGGACCAGTCGGCGGTCGCCGTGCGGTGCACCGGCCACTGCCGCCGCCCCGTCGCGCCGCCCGCCGCGTGGGTGCCGTGACCGCCGTGCAGCTCGAAGTCGGCGCCCCGGCGGTCGACGTAGGCGACCAGGCAGACCGGGGAGTCGTCGGCGAGTTCGAGCAGCGGGGCCACGTGCGGCAGGACGCCGAAGTGCACGCGCGTGCCGCTCGGCGGGGAGGTCAGGGGCGGGTCGAGGACCACGTCACCGCCCGCCGCGAACAGCGCGCGGCCGTTCGGCTCCGACGAGTGCCGCAGCTCTTCCATCGCGGCGTGCACGGCGTGGCAGGTGGGCTCGTCGGCGCCCTGCGAGGCCAGGCTGCGGTAGGCCGCGAAGGCTTCGAGGGAGCGCTCGTCGGCGGTCGACTCGCTGTGCCGCGAGGTGTCGACGTACACCGAGGCGTAGGGCCCCGGCCGGGTGAAGAGTGGGTTGAGGAAGGCGAGATCCATCAGGCTGCTCCTCCGCACGGAGACGTCGTTCGTGCCGGGTAAACGGCGCCCACCGGGTACCCGCAGGGCAAGGAACGACACGAGAGGCACACGCGAGGCAGAGGAGGCGGCCATGGCAGGCGTGGACCCGGGCAGGCTCGACGACAAGGAGCTGCTCAGGGAGCTGGAGACCATCCACCGCACGCGTCACGACACGCTCCTGCACGGCCCAGGTGACGCGCTCGACGCGCACACCGTGCGGATGGCGGCCCTGGAGAACGAATATCTGCGCCGGCATCCGATCCGCGCGGTGACGCCGGAGCGGACCCGTGAGGGCGCCCGCTCAAGGGGAGTGCCGGGCGAGGCGAGGGGATAATGAGCGGTATGTCCCATAAAGCACTGCTCGAACGGCACAGCCAGGCCCTGGACGTGTTCACCGGCCGGGTGCACCAGATCGGCGCCGGCCAGTGGGAGGCGCCCACACCGTGCACCGACTGGACCGTCCACGATCTGGTCAACCATCTCGCCGCGGAACAGCTGTGGGTGCCGCCCCTGGTCCGGGACGGCGCCACCATGGAGTCCGTCGGCGAGCGCTTCGACGGCGATGTGCTCGGCCCCGACCCGGCCGGGACCTGGGACACGGCGGCGGCCGCCTCGCGTGCCGCGTTCGCCGAGCCGGGCGCGCTCGACCGTACGGTGCAGCTGTCGTACGGCGACACTCCGGCAGCCCACTACTGCGCCCAGATGGTCACCGATCTGGTGGTGCACACCTGGGACCTGTCACGCGCGACCGGCGCGGACGAGCGGCTCCCCACGGACCTGGTGGATTTCGCGGTACGTGAAGTGTCGCCGTACGCCGCGGAGTTGGCCAAGAGCGGACTCTTCGCCGCGCCCGTGGAGCCGCCGCCGGACGCCGACGTACAGACGAAGCTGCTCTGTCTGCTGGGACGACGGCCTTAGCGCTCCGGCTCCGCGGCGGAGCCGCATACCGGCACAGCCCCGCGCCCCTTAGGGGCGCGGGGAACTGCACCGGGCTCCCCCTCCGTAGAAGTGTCAGCAGCGCAGCGGCGGCCGGTCCCAGTGGCGGTGCGCCACGAGCGCCTCGGTGAACGCGCGCGTGAACTCCTCGCTCGCCGCGCCCGGGGTCATGTCCGTCACCACGCCGTGATCGCTCACCGTCCGGCCGTGCTCGGAGTCGATCCGCAGGCCGCGCGGCTCCATGGCCGCGAGCACCCCGACACCGGAGCCGAGGGCGCCGACCGGTTTGCCGTGCCGGTAGGCGTCGCGGACGAAGCGCATCGCGTCGGGGTCGTCGGCGAGCGCCGGTGTGCCGGTGGGCCCGCCGGGCAGCAGCACCGCGTCGTACAGCACCGACGCCACCGTGGGCAGCGCCCGGTCGACGGTGTACTTCTCGCCGTCGGCGCCCAGGACCGTTCCGTCGGTGGGCGCGAGGGCCTCCACCACGGCGCCCTGCGCGGCGAGCGCCTCCCGCACGGAGGTGACCTGCGCCGCGTCCACGCCGTCCGTGACGAGGACGGCGATCTGCCGCGTACGGATCGAGCCGTCACCGGGAAGGCTGTCCAGGCTGAGCGCGGGTGACGCCGGTTTGTACGCGCCCGCGCCCGCCTCGGGCGGCTCCTGCGCGCCGACACCGCGCGCCACCTGAACCGCCAACTCGTGGTCCACGTGGTTGAGTTCATCGACCGTGCGCTGGCGCACCGCGAGTGCCGTCACCTTGCCGAGCTCGAAGCGGAACGCCGCCACGATGTGCTGCCGCTCCCACGGCGCCATGCTGTGCCAGAACAGCGCGGCCTGGCTGTAGTGGTCCTGGAAGCTGTCGCTGCGGCGCCGGATCTTCGCGCCGTCCACCCGCTCCGTGTAGTGCGAGAAGGCACTCCCGTCGGCACCCGCGAGCGCCGGGCAGCCGCCGCCCAGAGAGTTGGGGGAGTAGCTGGTGCCGGAGTGGATCCCGCCCTGGTGGTAACCGTCGCGCTGGTTGGTGCGGACCGGGGCCACCGGCCTGTTCACCGGCAGCTGCGCGAAGTTGGGCCCGCCCAGACGGATCAACTGGGTGTCCAGATACGAGAAGTTGCGGGCCTGCAGCAGCGGATCGTTGGTGAAGTCGATGCCGGGCACCACATTCGCCGTATGGAACGCGACCTGCTCGGTCTCGGCGAAGAAGTTCTCCGGGTTGCGGTCGAGCACCATCCGGCCGATGGGCCGCACCGGCACCTGCTCCTCCGGTATGACCTTCGTGGGGTCGAGCAGATCGAAGTCGAAGGCGAACTCGTCCTGCTCAGGGACCAATTGGACACCGAGCTCCCACTCGGGGAACTCGCCCGCCTCGATCGCGTCCCACAGGTCACGGCGGTTGAAGTCCGGGTCGCGGCCCTGGCACTCCTGCGCCTCGTCCCACACCAGGGAGTGCGCCCCGAGCTTCGGCTTCCAGTGGAACTTCACGAAGGTGCCGCGCCCGTCGGCCGCCACGAAACGGAAGGTGTGCACGCCGAAGCCCTGCATCATGCGGTAGCTGCGCGGAATCGCACGGGCCGACATCAGCCACATGATCGCGTGCAGCGTCTCCGGCTGCAGTGAGACGAAGTCCCACAGCGAGTCGTGCGCCGAAGCGCCGGTGGGGATCTCGTTGTGCGGCTCCGGCTTCACGGCGTGCACGAAGTCCGGGAACTTGATGCCGTCCTGGATGAAGAAGACCGGGAAGTTATTGCCCACCAGGTCGTAATTGCCCTCGGACGTATAGAACTTGGTGGCGAAGCCGCGCACGTCCCGCACCGTGTCCGCGGAGCCGCGCGGGCCCTGCACGGTGGAGAACCGTACGAACACCGGGGTGCGCACCGAGGGATCCTGGAGGAAGCCCGCGCGGGTGAACTCGGCGCAGGACTCGTACGGTTCGAAGTAGCCGTAGGCGCCCGCGCCACGCGCGTGCACCACCCGCTCCGGGATCCGCTCGTGGTCGAAACGCGTCAGCTTCTCGCGGAAGTGGAAGTCCTCGAGGAGCGTCGGACCGCGCTCACCGGCGGCGAGCGAGTCGTCGGTGTGGTCGACGGTCACGCCCTGGTCGGTCGTGAGGGGCCCGCTCGCCGGGTCCTGTGCCCGGTAGCGGTCGCGCTGGCGCTGCTTGGCGTCGCCGATTCCCGCGCTGTCCGTCACTTCGACTCCTCGGCGGCCTTCGCGGCCTTCGCGGCCTTCGCTGCCTTGGTGAACTCGGTGAGGAAGGCCTCGCAGAAGGCCTTGAGGTCATCCGGTTTCCGGCTGGTGATCAGGGTGTTGGGCCCGCCGTCGCAGACCTTCACCTGCTCGTCCACCCAGTCGCCACCCGCGTTGCGGATGTCGGTGCGCAGACTCGGCCACGACGTGAGGGTGCGTCCGTGCAGCACATCGGCCTCGACGAGGGTCCACGGGGCGTGGCAGATCGCCGCGACCGGCTTGCGGCTCTCGAAGAACTCCTTCACGAACGCCACCGCCCGCTCGTCCATGCGCAGGGCGTCCGGATTGGCGACGCCGCCGGGCAGCACGAGCCCGTCGAAACGCTCGGCGCCGGTCTCTCCCACGACCTGCTGCACGGGAAACGTGTCGCCCTTGTCGAGGTGGTGGAACGCCTGCACGGGACCGGGCGCCGTGGACACGAGCACCGGCTCACCGCCGGCGTCCGTCACCGCCTGCCACGGGTCGGTCAGTTCGATCTGCTCCACGCCCTCGGGCGCCACAAGAAGTGCGATACGCATGAGTTGCCTCTGCTCTGCTGTGAGTTGACGAAGGGGCGGAGCCCTGCTCGGACCGTGTCGTGCGGGTCCGTTCAGGCCGTGGTCGTGCCGGGCCAGCTGTCCGGCCGCGCCCTGCTGATGTCCGCGAGCGCGGACCGCGGGTCCTGTGACACCGCCAGATCACCGATGCTGACCATGCCCACAGGGCGGCCGCCCTCGACGACCGGAAGGCGCCGCACCGCGTGCTCCCGCATCAACGACACCGCGGCCTCCACGGCGTCCTCGGGGCTGACGACCACCGGGTTGGGTGTGCACACGGCCTGGGCGCTGACGGTCAGCGGATCAGCGCCGTCGGCGACGGCCCGCATGGTGATGTCGCGATCGGTCAGGACCCCCAGGACCTGGCCGTCGGTGGCCACGATCACGTCCCCGATGTCCTGGGCGCGCATGAGCTGCGCCGCTTCGACGAGGGAGGCGTCGGGGCGTACCGCGACGACTCCCGGGGTCATGACTTCCCTCACGATCTCGGCCATGGCTCTCGGGCCCCTTCTGGTTCCGCTGCTGTGCGACGGCTGCTCCTGCTCGTGCTCCGCCCACGGCTCCTGCTACGTCGTTGACCTCGCCCGCAGTACCCCTCTGGGCGCCTCCTATGCCTCCTGTTCCGCCTCCTGATCGGCGGCCGTGACCGCCCTGGCCAGCTCCTCGGCGGTGGGGTAGACCGTGTCACCGGTCAACGACCGCACCCGGTCCACGAGTTGGTCCGGCGCGTGCTTCTCGCGCAGGGTCCAGGCCGCCTGGGCCGCCGTCGCCGGGAAGCCGCCGCGGCCGAGCAGCCGCGCCAGCTCGTAAGCCGTCGTCGCCACCGGCCCGAGCGGACGCCCGGGCGGCTCCGCCGCCGAGACCGGCCGCGGATCGTCGTCGGCCGCCGGCTCCGGGTCGTTCCACTCCTCGGTCCGCGTGGGGTGCCCCGACCTGAGCAGACCCTGGAGTTCATGCTTCATCTCGTCGTCCCTGTGGACGTTGAGCCGGTCGCTACCGCGCTGCATTCCTCGCTCCTCTCGCTCCGGAGTGCGCTACGCGTACCCGGGCGGCGGTCGATGACACGGCCCCACGGGAGTGTTTGCGGTGGGGACGACGAGGCACCCGGTGCGCGGCCGAGCGGCCATGGGGAGATGAGAAGGCTTCGGGCACGGTGACAGGGACCGTGCCCGAAGCGTTTTTCGTGATCCTCTTTTCGTGATCCTTCGGCGAGCTCCTTCGGCGAGCCCCTTTGTGCAGATTGCACATCCCTTGTTTGCAGCGTCATGTCCGGGAGACCCGAATATCCATATTTTCTGTGGGAGGAAGTGGAAGGAAGGGGTCATGGCGGTACTCGCTGTGTTCATACCCGTGGTGATGCTGGGCGTGCTGCTCGCTCTCGGCAGGTACGAGGAACTGCTGCTGCCCGTGCCGAAGGAAACGGAAGAACCCCGCACGGCCGGCCCGGCGCCGGCCGGCTGACGACGCCGACGCCGACGCCGACGCCGACGCCGACGACGCCGACGACAGGGCGATGATGCTCGTGAAACTCCTCTACAAGCCGTTCGCACTGCTTCTCGGAGCGCTGAGCGGCGCCATCGCCGGCGCGCTGTTCAAGAAGCTGTGGGCGCTGGCCGGAGGGGAGCGGGAAGCTCCCCGGCCGACCGACCGCGACCGTTCCTGGCGCGAAGTGATCCCCGCTGCCGCGCTGGAAGGCGCGACCTTCGCCGCGGTCAAGGCCGCGGTGGAGCGCGGCGGAGCGGAGGGATTCCACCGGGTCACGGGAAAGTGGCCCGCCTGAGAATCAAAAACGTGTGGACGACGGTGCCCGTCCGGCTATTCCGGACGGGCACTTCGCGTCGGCTGCAGCCAGCCTTCAGCCTCAGTCTTTCTCGCCCTTATCCGCCTTTCCCGGCAGGAACTCCTGCATCTTCGCCTTCAGCCCTTGCTTCACCACCGACGAGCGGTCCTCGTCCCCCTTCAGGATCGACGCCGCCGTCGACTCCATCTGCTCCCACGTCGCATGCGGCGGAATCGGCGGCACCGCCGGGTCGGTGAGGAACTCGAGCACCGCCGGGCCCTCGGCCCGCAGCGCCTCGCGCCAGGCGGACTCCACGTCGTCGGGCTTCTCGACCCGGATGCCGGTCAGGCCGATGGAGCGGGCGAACGCGGCGTAGGGCACGTCGGGGAGTGACTGCGAGGGCACGAACGACGGGGCGCCCTGCATCGCCCGCATCTCCCAAGTCACCTGATTCAGATCCTGGTTGTTCCACACCGCGACGATCAGCCGCGGATCGTCCCAGCGGTGCCGGTACTTGGCGGCGGTGATCAGCTCCGCGAGGCCGTTCATCTGCATCGCGCCGTCCCCGGCGAGCGCGATCACCGGCCGGTTGGGATGCGCGAACTTCGCCCCGATCGCATAGGGCACCGCGCACCCCATCGAGGCGAGCGTCCCCGAGAGCGAGGCGCGCATCTCGCCGCGCATCGTCAGGTGCCGCGCATACCAGTTGGCGACCGAGCCCGAGTCGGCGGTGATGATCGCGTTGTCCGGGAGCAGCGGGTCCAGGGCCCTGGCGACGTACTCCGGGTTGATCGGGTCGGCGCTCAGGTGCGCCCTGCGGTCCATCACCTCGCGCCAGCGCGTGACGCCCGCGCACACCTCGTCGTACCACTCGCGTCCGCGCCCCGACTCGATCAGCGGGATCAGCCGGTTGAGCGTGGCCTTGGCGTCGCCGACCAGGTTGACCTCGTACGGATAGCGCATCCCCACCATGTGCGGGTCGATATCGATCTGCACCGCGCGCGCCTTGCCGAACTCCGGCAGGAACTGGGAGTACGGGAACGACGAACCGATGGTGAGCAGGGTGTCGCAGTCCCGCATCAGCTCGTACGAGGGCCGGGTGCCGAGCAGGCCGATCGAGCCGGTGACGTAAGGGAGTTCATCGCTGAGCACATCCATGCCGAGCAGCGCCTTGGCCACCCCGGCGCCGAGCAGCTCGGCGATCTGCTCGACCTCGGCGCGCGCGCCTGCCGCCCCCTGGCCGACCAGGATCGCCGTCTTGTCACCGGAGTTGAGGATCTCGGCGGCGCGCTCCAGGGACGTCGGCGACGGGACCGCCGTCCAGCCGCTGCGGTCCAGGCTGGAGGGGACCATCTTGAACTCGTGCGAGGGCGGCGTGTAGTCGAGCTCCTGGACGTCACCGGGGACGATCACGGCGGTCGGCGCCCGGCGCGCGTAAGCGGTGCGGATGGCCCGGTCCAGGACGTTCGGCAGCTGCTCGGGCACGGTCACGGTCTCCACGAAGTCGGACGCCACGTCCTTGAACAGCGTGTGAAGGTCGACTTCCTGCTGGTACGAGCCGCCCATCGCGCTGCGGTGCGTCTGCCCGACGATCGCGAGCACCGGCACATGGTCGAGTTTGGCGTCGTACAGGCCATTGAGGAGATGGACGGCCCCCGGTCCCGAAGTCGCCGCGCAGACGCCGAGGCGCCCACTGAATTTGGCGTATCCCACCGCCTGGAACGCGGACATCTCCTCGTGCCGGGCCTGCACGAAACGCGGCACGTCCTCGGCGCGGCCCCAGGCGGCGAGCAGTCCGTTGATGCCGTCCCCCGGGTAGCCGAATACCTGGTCGACACCCCATTCACGCAGCCTCTCCAGGATGCGGTCGGCGACCTTGACGCTCATGACGGGACCTCCACGGAAGCTCGACGGATCTCGGCGCATCGGGTGACCCGCGCGACGGCCCGGAAACCTGGGGCGGTGTTTGACGGCGGGCACAAAGGGCAGGCGGACGATGTGCTTCGGACCGGAGGCACGTCCGTGGGAGCTTCTCGCACCCCGGGTGTGCCCACCCGTGTCCTGGTGCGCTCCCACGGTGAATGGTCCATCAACAAGCACCGATCAGGGAGTTGCAGCACACATGCGCACCAACGCAGCTGTGAAGCACCACCCGCATGACGACGCACCGGACACCGCCGAGGACTTCCGCCGGCTCAAGGCACTCACCGACGAGTCGGAGAAGGAGCAGCTCAGGCAGGAGATCGTGCGCGCCTGGCTCCCCATGGCGGAGCGACTGGCGGGACGCTTCCGCAATCGCGGCGAGGCCTATGAGGACCTGCGCCAGGTGGCCTGTCTGGGCCTGGTGAAAGCCGTCGACCGCTACGACCCCGATCTCGGCAACGCCTTCGAGAGCTACGCCGTACCGACCGTCACCGGCGAGATCAAGCGCCACTTCCGCGACCACATGTGGACCCTGCATGTGCCGCGCCGGGTCCAGGACCTGCGCAACCGTGTCCGGTTCGCGTCACAGGACCTGGCCCAGACGGTCTCCGGGCGCACCCCCACCGTCGCCGAGATCGCCGAGAAGGCGAACATGAGCGAGGAGGACGCCCGGGCAGGGCTTGAGGCGCTCGACAGTTTCACCGCCCTTTCCCTGGACGCGGAACTGCCGGGCAGCGAGGACGGCTACGCCCTGCGCGACGCGCTCGGCTCCGATGACCCGGCGCTCGACGTCGTGGTCGACCGCGAGGCCATCAAGCCCCGCCTGCGCCAACTCCCGGAGCGGGAGCGGGCGATCCTGTACATGCGGTTCTTCGGCGACATGACGCAGAGCCGTATCGCCGAGCAGCTCGGTATCTCGCAGATGCATGTGTCGCGGCTGATCAGCCGCTGCTGCACGCGTCTGCGCGACGAGGTCATGCGGGACGCGGCGGCCTGAACGCCGCGTCGGCGCCCGCGCTCGCGCCGCCGGGGCCTACCCGGCGGCGCGGCGCAGCGCGAGCGCGATATGCCGTGACATCACATCGACCGCCTGCGCCTCGGCCATCGAGAACGCCAGCCGGGCGCCCGTGCGGAACAGCGTGAGCACCCCCTCGACCCGTCCGTCGTCGGGCCCTGTCAGCGGTACGCACAGCAGGGACGTCGCGTTGGCCCGTACGAGAACCGGCGCACCGGTGGCGTCCCGGCCGAAGCCGTCCGGGTCCTCCGGGCGCACCTGAAGTGCCGTGGCCCCGCCGCGTGCCGCCTCCACCACGAGGGGGCACGCGGCGGGGTCCTGCTCTGCGACGGCCCGCACGGCGGCCGCGGTCTTGTCGCGGCCCGCGGTCGGGTCGCCCGCACCGCCCGTGGCACTCTCGCCGCCCGTCGAGCCCTTGGCACACTCGGCGCCCTTGGCGTCCTTGGCACCCTTGTCTTCGGCCGTCGCAGCCCTGGCAGCCCTGGCACCCCTGGCAGTCCTGTCTTCGTCTTCGCCTTCGTCCTGGGGTCCGAGAACGGTGGTGCGGACGAGACTGCTGCCGCAGCTGTCCGTGATCACCCAGTCCGCGAACCTGCCGTGCAGCACGCGCGCCGCCCGCTCCAGGACGGCCGCACGGTCCCCGGTGCCGCCGCTCAGGAGCGCCGACGCCATGCTGTCGACCAGGTCGAGCAGCGCCGCGTGCCGGGTGGCCTCGGCCAGATCGGGCATCGGTACCGTCGGCCGGCTCTGCGGATGCTGAAGGCCCGCCTCGGCCGGCTGCAGCAGGACGAGCACGGCGGTACGCGGCTCATTGCTCGGCCGCACAGGGGTGAGTGTGGCCCGCACCGCGTCATCGGGCCGCTGCTGCAGATGCACGGTCAGGCTGCGGTCGCCCTCGCCGCGCGCCACCGCCGCCGCCTGTGAGCGAAAGGCCGCCCGGTCGGAGTGCGCGAGGAGCCCTGCGAGCGGCCGGCCCGTCGCATAGCCCGCGCGCACCCCGGTGAAGGAGGTGGCGGCGAAGTTCATCCGCCGCACCACCGTCTCCCGGTCCACGAGAGCGACCGGCAGCGGCAGACGCTGGAAGATCGCCCGCAGCAGCTGCTGCTCCTGCCGGTCGGCTCCGGAAGCGGAGCCGCCCTGGGCCCCGGACGCGGCGAGTTGTTCATAGCGCGGCCACAACTTCTGCGTCACGTGGTCGAGTTCGAAGAGCGCGGCTTCGAGGACCGGGTGCAGTTCGTCCGCGGGTACCGTGCGCGCCGCCTTCAACTCATTGATCCGGCGCACGAAGTCTGCGAACTCTTCACCGAACTCCTCCGTCTGCGTCATGACCTGAAACCTAGCTCTTGATTCCGTTTTCCGGGGTACCCGCAGGGAAGTCGAGTGCGTGAGGGCGACGCGACGGCGTCGTGAGAGCGACGAGAGGGAGAAGGAGGAGCATCACCATGCCGGACACCGTGCTGACCGGACCGGAATCCGCGCTTCCAGGGCGCCGTCTCTCGGAGCTCGCCGAGCAGGCGACCCGCTGCACGGCCGATGCCTGCGGCGCCGGTGCGACCGTGATGGAGACCGCGGGTGCCGCCGCCGCGGTCGAGCGGCCCGCCGCCGTCACCCACCCCGACCTGGCCGGGGTCGTCTCCGTCCAACTGCGCTCGGGCGAAGGCCCGATCCCCGCCGCGCTCGAACGCGGCGAGCCGGTGGACGCCGCGGATCTCCTGCACGAGGAGCGCTGGCCGCAGTACCGCGCGGTCGCGCTCGACGCGGGCGTACGGGCGAGCGTCACGATCCCCTTCCAGCGCGCGGGCCTCACCGTCACCCTCAGCCTCTACAGCTTCCGGCCGCGCACCCTCGAGGACGTTCCGCACGGCCCCGCGCAGGCGCTCGGCGACCTCGCGACCACGGCCCTGGTCCGCGACCGCCGCTACCAGGCCGCCCTCGCCGAGATCGACCAACTCGGCACCGCCCTGCGCACCCGCCCCGTGGTCGACCAGGCCAGCGGCATCGTCATGCACGTACTCGGCTGCGACGCGGACCACGCGTTCGCGATCCTCCGCCGTATCTCCCAGACGACCAACCGCAAGCTGACGGACGTGGCAACGGCCCTGGTCGAGACCCGCGGCGAGGGCCTGGAGGCGGAACTCACGACGCTGGATCCGTAGGCCCTGCGCTCCTCGTAGTTCCTACGGTCATTCAGCCCGTCGGGGTAAAGAGAGCCCGTCCGGCGATTGAGGACGAGCCCGAAGGGCGATGGTGGGGGCCTGAGGGCGAATCCCCCGGGACGGTGCGCACCGCCGACGCACAGCGCCGAAGCGACGGCAAGTCACCCCCTCAACCCACTTGCAAGCCACCCCCTTAACCCACTTGGCCGCGCGGCCCCACGAATGGGGCCCACACGCGCGCGGCTGAGGAAATGTCAGGTTTGGATGGGTTCCTGGGCGCGCGCCCCGCGCCTCGCGCAGCCAGCCAGAAGGAGCCCCATCCATGCGTACCGCCCGAGCGTTCGCCGCCACCGCACTCGCCTGCGCCGCCGTCGCGGGCGCCGCCCCCGCCGCGTTCGCGGCCGACACGGCGGCCGAGGTCAGCCCGCGTACCGTCGCCCCGGGCGGCACCGTCACGATCTCCGTCTCCTGCCCGTCCACCGGCAGCACCCCCGCACCCGAGTCGATCAGCGCCAACTCGCAGGGCTTCAGCCAGGGCACGGTCCAGCTGCACAAGGTCGAGAACGCCCCGGTCCCAGGCGTCGGCCCCTCCTACAGCGGCACCGCCACGATCGCCCCCTCGGGCAACTTCTCCAGCACGGGGCCCAACGGCGTCGGGCCGACCTCCGAGTGGGGCGTCGACGGCAACTGCCCCGGCGACGGCCAGTGGACGGCGAGCTACACCGTGTCCGGCTCGGGCCACCAGAACAGAGGTGTCCGCGGCGGCCTCGGCGGCTCCTTCACCGACTCCGCGACCACCATGGTCACCGGTGGTGTCCTCGTGGTGGGCGCCCTCGGCGCCGCCTACTACGTGATGCGCCGCAGGAGCGGCTCCCCGCAGGAGTGAGCCCGCCGAGCCCGGCCACCGGTTCCGGCCGGACACCGCCGACGGCCCGCGTCTCCGCCGCCCCGCCCGTATCCGCAGTGCTCCACCGGGGCATGGATACGGGCGGCGGCGCGTGCACACCACGACGGGGCGCCGATCCGGCGGTAGGAAGGGACGACGGTCAACCGGACGTCCGGCTCCTGGACGGACGCACGCCCCCGGAATCCACGGCGGCGCACAAGACTTCGCGGAGGTACGCATGCGGCGGACGGCCCCAGAAGGACATGGACCCGTCCGGTACGCGCCGCCCGCCCCCGAGCCCGGCCTGCCCGTGCTCCCCGCACTCGCCGCCGTGCTCGCCGCGTCGGCCGAGCGCGCCCACACCGAAGTGCCGGGCGGATCGGCCGAGTTGAGGGACGCCGCCGCCGGCTACTGGGAGCGGCGCGGACTGCCGGGAGAGCGGACCCACACGGCCGTGGCACCCGGCGCGGCCCCCCTGCTCCTCGCCCTGACCGCGGTACTCGGCGGCGACGTCATGCTGCCCCGGCCCTGCCCCGCCTGGTGGACACCGGCCGTCCGGCTGACCGGCCACCGGACCTACTCGGTGCCGACGCCGCCGGAGTGCGGGGGAGTCCCCGATCCGTACGCCCTGCTTGAGACGGTGCGCCGGGTACGGGCCGAAGGCGGCCGTCCGCGGCTGCTTCTGCTCAGCGCCGCCGACGACCCCACGGCCACCGTGGCACCGCCCGAGGCCGTGCACGAGACCGTCGAGGCGGCCCTCGGCGAAGGGCTGCACATCGTCTCCGACGAGACGTGGCGCGACACCGTGCACCAGCCGCACGACACGGTCCTCATCAGCCCGGCCGAGATGGCCCCCGGGCAGGTCACCGTGGTCGCCGACCTGGGCGGCGGCTTCCTGCCCGGCGACTGGCCCGCCGCCGTCGCCCGCTTTCCCGCCACCAGTGAGGGCGCCGGCCTGCACGACCGCGTCCTCGACGTGCTCACCGGGCTCGGCGCCGTCGTCGCCGCCCCGGTCGCCGCGGCCGCCGCCTACGCCCTCGCCGAACCCGACGAGGTGACACAGCGCCGCACCGCCGCCGTCCGGCTGCACGCGCGCGTGGCGGCCGCCGCACACCGCGCGGTGCGGGGCGCGGGTGCCCTCGCCCGGCCGCCCCAGGCGGGCCGCCACCTCTACGCCGACCTCGGACCGCTGCGCGCGGCGCTCTCCGCCCGCGGTGTGAGCGACGCGATGGAGCTGGAGGAGCACCTCAGCAGGCGGCTCGGCATACACGCGCCCGGCGGCCACCGCTTCGGCGACGACCTGGGCTCGCTGCGCGTACGCCTGTCGGTCGCCCCGCTCCTCGGCACCACCCCCGAGCAGCAGCTGCAGTCACTCACCGCACTGGAGCCACTGGAATTGCCGCATGTGGAACGAGCATTGAGCATGTTCGGATCGGCCCTGGACGAGCTCCGGGACGCCGCCCAGCGAATGGAGCCGCCTCGATGACTCAGCAGTCGGAGTCGACGACCCCCCGTCTCAGACCGACGGCGCCGTCCGAGCACCCCACCGCACTGCGCCCCCTCGGCGAGACACGCAGCTGGCCCAGGACCTTCGCCGACCGGCTCACGGCACCGCTGCCCGGCGTGAAGGCCTTCGCCCGGTTCGCCCGCGAAGGCGCCGTACGGCCCGACCGCGAGGGCCTAGAGGACATTCCGCAGCTGCCCTTCGAACCCGGACCGCTGCCGCACGTGACCGCGTCCGGCATCGCCGTCACCTGGGTGGGACACGCCAGTTGGGTCCTGCGTATCGGTGGTCTGACGGTGCTCACCGACCCCGTCTGGTCCCGGAAGATCCTCGGCATCCCGGCCCGGATCACCCCGGCCGGTGTGGCCTGGGCCGCGCTGCCGCCCGTCGACGCCGTCGTCATCAGCCACAACCACTACGACCACCTGGACGCGCCCACCCTCAAGAGACTTCCGCGGCAGACGCCGGTGTTCGTTCCGGCGGGGCTCGGACGCTGGTTCCGGCGCCGCCGTTTCACCTGTGTGACCGAACTCGACTGGTGGGAGGCCGCGGAACTCGGCGGCGTCCGCTTCGACTTCGTGCCCGCCCACCACTGGTCCAAGCGCACCCTCACCGACACCTGCCGTTCCCTGTGGGGCGGCTGGGTGCTCACCGACGACGCGGACCGCAAGGTGTACTTCGCGGGGGACACGGGCTACGGCCACTGGTTCGCGGAGATCGGCGGCCGCCACCCCGGCATCGATCTGGCGATGCTGCCGATCGGGGCGTACGACCCGCGCTGGTGGCTGAGCGATGTGCACTGCGACCCGGAGGAGGCGGTCCGTGCGGTCGCCGACCTGGGCGCGGCCCGTCTCGCCCCGATGCACTGGGCCACGTTCCTGCTCTCCGCCGAGCCGGTGCTCGAACCGCTCACCCGGGTCCGCAAGGCGTGGGCGGACGCGGGCCGAGACCGGGGTGATCTGTGGGATCTGCCGGTCGGCGCGTCACGCGTGCTGGTCGGAGCGTGATCCGCGCCGCAGCCGCTTCCACACCGAGGGCGCCGCGCTGATCACGACGGTCAGGGCGACCGCCGCGACCACCCCCTGCCAGGGCTCGGCGAACAGGGACCCGCCGAGGAGCCCGATGACCTGATAGGTCACCGCCCAGGCCAGGCACGCCGGCAGGTTGCCGCGCATGAAACGCCGCAGCGGCATCTTCGCGAGCAGACAGGCCAGCATCACCGGGATCCGGCCCGCGGGCACCAGACGGGACAGCACGAGGACGGCCACACCGTGGTCGTCGAGCTTGTCCTGCGCCTGGGCGAGCCGCTCCTCGGGGGCCCGGTCGCGCAGCGCGGACAGCCAGCGCGAGCCGTTCTTCGAGCGGATCCCGCGCCGCCCGAGCCAGTAGAGGCCGGTGTCCCCGATGAACGCGGCGGCCGATGCCACCAGAAAGACCCAGAGCAGCGACAGCGGCGCCGTCTGGTGGAGGGCGACCACGGACGCCGAACTGACGAGGGCCCCGGTGGGCACGACCGGCACCAGCGCGCCGATCACCACGAGCAGGAACAGCGACGGATAGGCCACGGCCTGCTGGGTCGACTCCGGTGCGATCGTGGCGGCCGCGGCCAGGAGGGTCGTTCTCACCTGGCGACCTCCGGCCGCGCGCGCTCGCCGTGCCCGAGCAGATGCACGGACACCTCGGGAGCGGCGAGCGCGGCAAGGCGTACGAACTCCTCGCCCGGCGCGTGGAACTCGTGCGGCCTCACCGCGTCCATGCCGATCGGCCAGTACGTGCCGTAGTGCACCGGCACCGCGCTGCGCGGCGCGATCCTGGCCAGGGCCTCGGCCGCCAGGCCCGCGTCCAGATGGCCGGCTCCCAGGTAGGGCCCCCAGCCGCCGACCGGCAGCAGTGCCACGTCCACATCCCCCACCTCGTCGGCCATCGTGTCGAAGAGCCCAGTGTCCCCCGCGAAGTAGGTGCGGGCGGCGCCGTTCACCACGAAGCCGAGTGCGGGGCAGCGGTGCGGGCCGAGCGGCAGCCGCCGCCCGTCGTGCAGCGCGGGCACCACGCGAACGGTGACGTTCCCGACCGTCACCTCGTCGCCGGGTGCGACCTGCGTGATGTCGAGGCCGGCGAGCCTGCGGAGCCCGGGCACCGCGGCGGGCGCACCGCGCGGCACGAGGAGCCGCGTACCGGGGGCGAGCCGGGCCAGGGACGGCAGGTGCAGATGGTCGGCGTGCAGATGGGAGACGAGCGCGACATCGGCGACCGCCGCACCGGGTGGCGGCAGGTCGCCGCGGCGGCGGCGCAGATGCGCGAACCGCCGCGCGAAGAGCGGGTCCGTCAGGACCCGGACACCCGAGTCCTCCACCGTGCAGGTGGCATGGCCCCACCACGTGATCTCCACCGGCACGTACGGCCTCCTTCCGCGGACTGCTACGAGCGTACGGCGAGTAGTAGGGTCGGCGACGGAGCCGAGGTGAGCCCGGTGGTCGAGAGGGGACGGCATGAGTGAGGTGCGGGTGGCGTCCATCGCCAGCCTGACGCCGCTCGAGGAGCTGGACCAGGACCCCTTCCTCGTGGATACGCGCAGCCAGCACGCCATGTGCGCGCGCTGGGCCGCGGACCGCGGCTATGTCGTCACACGCGAGCTGCTCGTGCACCGCCTCCGTACCGACCATCTGAGCCTGTGGGCGGATGTCGACGCCGGCCTGGTCGATGTGTTCGTGGCCCCCAGCCGCCGCGTCCTGGAGCGGGCCCTCGTATCGGTCGACGAGTTCACGGCGGAGTGCCGCAGGCGCGGGGTGCGGCTCGAGACGGCGGGCCTGAACGAACCGGCGTACAACGCGGCGATGAAAGCCCGGGTGCACCGGCGGCTCTCGATGCCGACGGCCGGCTACGACGGCCGCTGAGCCTTGTACCCAGCCCCTCCGGCGATTGAGGAGCGGGGTCCGGGGCGGAGCCCCAGGTTGGCAAGGGCCGGAAGAATAGGACCATTCCGGCAGATATGACAGGCTGGGCCCGGGTCCGGGCCAAAGTGCGGGCCCGGGACGTGAGGTGGACGTGGCCGAGGGCAACTGGCGGCGGGCCGGACACGCCGCGTGGCGTATCGCGGCGGTCTGGGCGATCAGCACTCTGACGATGCTCGTACTCGCCGGCATCCTGCCGGACTTCCGGCTGCAGTCGGAGAACGGCGACAGCGCCACCCGGATCGGCATCACCGCGGGCATCGGCGCCGGTGTCTTCGGTCTGCTGAGCGCCCTGGTGTGGCCGTTCGTGGTGCGCGCGCTGCTCCTCGTACCCGCCCTGGTCCTCGGCCTGCTCGTGTTCTTCCTCAACGGCTCGCTGCTGCTCGTCGCGCTGAGCCTGATCCCCGACGGGCGCGGCGAGGCCAACGCGGAGACGGCCGTCGTGGTGGCGGCCGTGATGTCCGCCGTGGCCTCGGCGGCATCCACCGCGCTCGCCGTCCGTGACGACGACGCGTACCGCCGCAGGCTCTACCGGCTCTCCGACCGGCGCCGGCGCCGCGCCGCCACAGTCGCCGGACCGCGCACCCCCGGCACGGTCTTCCTGCAGCTCGACGGGGTCGGCCACGATGTGCTGCGGGACGCCGTCGACAAGGGCCTGATGCCCACCGTCGCGAGCTGGCTCGGCGCGCCCGCAGAGGGAGCGCCCGCCGAGAGCGGGGTGCCGAGCCACCTCCTGACCCCCTGGCGCACCGACTGGTCGAGCCAGACCGGGGCCAGCCAGCTCGGCATTCTGCACGGCAGCAACCACGACATCCCGGCCTTCCGCTGGTACGAGAAGGACAGCGGCGAGGTGATGGTCTGCAACCGGCCGGCCAGCGCCGCCGAACTGCAGCGCCGCGCCGTCGAGTTCACCGGCGACGGCGGACTGCTCACCGTGGACGGCGCCAGCCGCGGCAATCTGTTCAGCGGCGGCGCCGACCAGCTGGCCCTGGTCCTGTCGGTGGCCGCCAGACGAGGCCGCGCCAACCGCTCGCGGGCCGGGTACTTCGCGTACTTCTCCGACCCGGCCAACGCCGTCCGTACCGCCATGTCGTTCGTCGCCGAAGTCGTCCGCGAGATCGGCCAGTCCCTCCGGGGCCGGATCCGCCAGGTGCGGCCCCGCGTGGGGCGCGGCGGGCTCTACCCCTTCATCCGGGCCTTCGCCACCGTCGTCGAACGGGACGTGGTGGTCGCCGCGGTGATAGGGGACATGCTCGCCGGACGCAGCGCCGTCTACGCCGACCTGGTCGCGTACGACGAGGTCGCCCACCACTCCGGGCCCCGCAGCCGGGACGCCGAGCAGGTCCTGGAGCGTCTCGACCGTTCCCTCGGACTGCTCGCCAAGGTCGCCGAGCACGCTCCGCGGCACTACCGGATCGTGCTTCTGTCCGACCACGGGCAGAGCCCGGGGGAGACCTTCCGGGCGCGCTTCGGCCTCACCCTCGGCGACCTGGTGCGGGCCGGCTGCGGACTGCCCGTGCCGCGCAGGGCACGGCGCACCCACAGCGGCGCCGAGGCCCGTGCCGCCGTCCGCGCCGCGCTGCACCGCCCGGTGGAGGAGGGCGTCGAGCAGTACCGGCCCGCCAAGGACTCCGAGCCGATCGTGCTCGCCTCCGGCAACCTCGGTCTCATCTCGTTCCCCGATGTGCCGGGCCGGATGACACGGGAACAGATCGACCGGCGCCATCCCGCGCTGCTCTCCACCCTCGCCAACCATCCCGGTGTCGGGTTCGTCCTGGTCCGCAGCGAGCGGCACGGGCCGCTCGTGCTCGGTGCGCGCGGCGCCGAGATCCGTCTCGACGAACTGGGCGAGGGGGCCGACGATCCCCGACTCCTCGGCCCCCTCGCCGACTTCGGCCCCGGCGCCGCCGATGCCGTACGCCGTACCGACGGCTTCCCGCATGTCGCGGACATCATGGTCAACTCCTGGTACGACCCGGAGGAGGGCGAAGTCCTCGCCTTCGAGGAGCAGATCGGCTCGCACGGCGGGCTCGGCGGCGAACAGAGCCGGCCCTTTCTGCTCTTCCCGCTGGCCCTGACCCCGCCGGCCGCCGACGGCGAGCTGCTGACCGGTGCCGAGCAGGTGCACCGGGTGCTGCGGCGCTGGCTGTGGGAGACGGACGGACCGCAGGTGCCGGTGGCGGAGAATTCCCGTCCGGCCGATCAAACGGAAGAAACATTTCCGGTTGTTGGTCGTGCCGTAGAGGACAAAACCCGCTGATTTGGTGCAGCGTTTCTCTTGGCTGACCATGGTCAGCCGCCCGGCGATCCCGGGCCGCAGGCACGACGAGAGGCGTACCACCCCATGCAAGAGCCCGGATCCGCAGCCAAGCCGGCTCCGGCCGACACCCCCGTGGGCGAGCTGATCGAAGAGCGCGGCGAACTCAGCAAGCACGCCAGACGCTTCGGTCTGCCGATCGCCACCTGTCTGGTGATGGGCAACATCATCGGCGGTGGCATCTTCCGGCTCCCGCACGACGTGGCCGCCTACGGCACCATCAGCCTCGTCGCCTTCGCGATCCTCACGGTCGGCGCCATCGCCCTCGCCCTGGTCTTCGGACGCCTTGCCGAGCGCGATCCGCGCACCGGCGGCCCCTATGTCTACGCGCGAGAGGCCTTCGGCGACTTCGCCGGCTTCCTCGCCGCCTGGTCGTACTGGATCACCTCCTGGGTGTCGAACGCCGCGCTCGCCGTCGGTGCCGTCGGCTATGTGAACCTGCTGTTCAAGGTGGACGGCAGCTGGTGGACGATGTGTCTGGCGGCCCTCGTCGTCCAGTGGCTGCCCGGCTTCGCCAACCTCGCCGGCACCCGCTATGTCGGCGCGGTCCAACTCGTCGCCACCGTCCTGAAGTTCGCGCCGCTGCTGCTTGTCGCGATCGGCGGTCTGTTCTTCTTCGACGCCGACAACCTCGGCCCGTTCCAGGCCAGTGACTCGAACCCGGTCGGCGCCATCTCGGCGGCCGCCGCGCTGCTGCTCTTCAGCTACCTCGGCGTGGAGTCCGCGGCGGTCAGCGCCGGAGAGGTGCGCGACCCGCGGCGCAATGTCGGGCGGGCCACGATCTTCGGTGTGCTCGGCGCCGCCTTCGTCTATCTGCTCGGCACCCTCGCCGTGTTCGGCACCGTCAACCACGAGAAGCTGATGTCCAGCCAGGCGCCGTTCTCGGACGCCGTGAACGCGATGTTCGGCGGCACCTGGGGCGGCACCGCCGTCGCCCTGGCCGCGGTGATCTCCATCCTCGGCGCCCTCAACGGCTGGACGCTGCTCAGTGCGCAGACGCCCTTCGCCGCGGCCAAGGACGGTCTCTTCCCGTCGATGTTCGCCAAGAAGGAGCGCGGCGTACCCACCACCGGCGTGGTGATCACGGTGGTGCTCGCCTCGATCCTGACGGTCTACAACTACGCGTCCGGGCAGGGCAAGGACGACAGCGAGGTCTTCACGCTGCTCGTCACGGTCACGACCTTCATGGCCACCGTCCCCTACCTCCTGGCCACCGCCGCGCAGATCTACTACCTCGTGTCCGGGCAGGGCGCCCGGGTCAACCGCTCCCGGCTCGTACGGGACTCGGTGGTCGCGGTCATCGCCTGCGCCTTCTCCATGTGGCTGGTCGGCGGCGCCGGCTACGAGGCCGTCTACCAGGGCGTGATGTTCCTCTTCGTCGGCGTGATCGTGTACGCGGTGATGTCGGCCCGCAAGAAGAAGGCCGGCACCCCGCCGGTCTGAGCACCCCCGCCGCGCGCACACGGGTCCGGCCCTCCGCACCTCCAGGGCGGAGGGCCAGCGTGCACCCCCGTGGTCCTCAGGACGGCTGCCGCCGCCTCCGTACCGTCCTGCTCATCGGGACGGCTGCCGCTGCGTACGTGCCGTCCGAGCCGTCCTCACCTGGCCAGCGGCGCCACGACCCAGCGGCGGGTCTTGAACATGCTGTCCCGCGGGCCGATCTCGATCAGCTTGCGGGCGGCGAGATACGCCTCGTTGCCCTCGATCTCGTAGCCGACCTCCATCGAGCCCGGTACATCCCGCGCCTCGATGAGCTCGCGTGCCTCGGTCAGTTCCTGCACCGACTCGGCCGATACGGCGGCGAGTTCGGCGAGCATCCGCTGCTGTACGGCGGCCAGGGCCTTCTTCGGGTCGCTCTCGCGCGGAGCCGCGCTCTGCGCCGCGCCCTTGGCGGCCGGCGGCGCGATGGCCGAACTCGGCGTCCGCATACCGCCGGTGGACTGCCGCGTGGAGATCTGCGCCTGCACGACGGTGCCGTCGTTGTCGAGCGCCACCCGGATGCCGCCCCGGTCCGGGGTGATCACCGAGACGCCGTCGAAGGCCTGCCGGAAGGTGACATGGGTCTGCAGGGAGTAGGGCTCACCGATCTCGGAGCCGTCCTTCTTGCCGGAGTTCTCCATCAGGTCGTGCACCGAGTCCAGGACCAGCTCGGCGCCGTCGGCGTGCCGCTCGGCGAACGCCCGGGCCAGCTCCACCGCCCGCTCCGTGGGCAGTTGCTCGGTGTTGCGCCGGTTGGCCTCGGCCAGCTTCACCCAGCGGATGGCGTGCGGGGCGGTCGAGATGAAGCGGTCGCCGGAGACGGCGCTCGCCACGCCCTGCCGCTCGACCTGTACCTCCTGCAGCGCCGCCGTCGGGAAGTCGCAGGCCTGGCCGAGCCGGGTCAGCTCCGCGCTCGGGTCGCGCGGCGCCAGCTGTACGGTCTGGGGCTCCCCCGTCAGCTCCGTCAGGGACTCGCGCATGCTGCTGCGCGCGTAGTACCAGCGCCAGGCGTACCAGGCGTCGGAGACGTGCTCGCGGTAGAAGTTGCGCTCCGTGTTGAGGCGGTTGGTGGCCTCGGCCTGGGTGGCACCGGTCGCACAGACCGAGGGCGCCTGGCCGTGGTAGATGTCCCAGCTCGCGTTCAGCCACGCGTCGCAGAAGGTCTGCCCGGCCCGCCACTTCTCCCAGAACTTCTTGCCGTAGTCGGGGTGGTCGATGGAGACCGTCTCGAAGCCGAAGATCATGCGGGAGCCGAGGTTCGGGCCCGCCCAGGTGCGGATCGGGCTGTGCCCGCCGGTGACCTTCAGGGAGTCACAGGTCGACCAGAAGACGTAGTTGGCCTTCTCGTTGCCGAACGCCATCCGGTTGGAGATCGCGTCACTGCGGTTGTCCCACTTGGCGCCGAGCGGCGCGAAGAACACGCCGTTGCCGTCCATGCCGCCGTGCCCGGAGTGATAGACGGCGACGACGGCGTCCATCCCGTACCGGTCCTGCCAGTTGTCGTACGTCTCCTCGTACGCCCACACCTGCGCGCCGGTGTCCGCGAACCAGAAGTTCCGGTCGTAGAACTGCTGCAGATACGCGAGGAATCCGCTCGCGTCCGCGTGTGTGTGGGACAGCGGGGACTGGTTGACGAACTTCTGGATGCTGAACGCCCCCCACCAGCCGAATGTCGAGTCCCGTTCGACCGCGCCCATCTTCTCGGTGTCGAACGGCGACGGACCCCGGTCCGCGTAGAACATGCGCATGGCAAAGCCTCCCCTTTGAGTGCTTCGATCCCCCACGCGTGCCGAGGGCCCCACCCCCATGTGCCGAGGACCCCACCGCCCCGCGAGCGGGCGCTCAACGTGTCACCGCGAAAGGCCTTTCGCCAGCGACGAATCCGGTCAAACGGCCTTCGTCCCAGGCATATCGTGCAGCCTCACCCTGCACTGCCGCGCACGGCGCCGCCGGTGGTACGGGACGCCCGTGCCCCCGGCGCCCGCGCCGTAGTGCGGTGCCTGGCCGGAACTCGCTGTTCGCACCGCACCGCCCGCACCTGCACACCCCACTCGAACACCCCTGGGGAATCCGCCCCGCCAGACGCAGGGCGTCACCGCTCTGGCGGGCCGCGCTGAATTCCGTTCAGTTCTCGCCATCGCGCGGCCCGATTTCATCTGGTGCGCCGCCTTCACCGGCCGGGTATCAGCCCCGCGCGGGCGGCTGTGCCGTCAACTGCCGCGCCAGGTCCCGCACATCGTCCGCCACCAGGTCGACGCCGGCGGGCGGGTCGGCGGGGGTGGTGCGGGGGCCCCACTCGGGGCGGGGGATGTAGGCGGTGCGCAGGCCGGCTCCGGCTGCCGCCTGCAGGTCGTCGGGGTGGCAGGCGACCATGAGGAGACGGTGCGGGGGGACCGCGAGGAGTTCGGCCGCCTTGAGGTAGACCTTCGGGTCGGGCTTGTAGGAGCGGGCGAGCTCGGCCGACAGGACGCAGTCGAAGCGCAGCCCGGCGTGTTTGGTGAGGCGGGCGAGCAGACCGACGCCGCCGTTGGACAGGGTCGCCGTCAGCAGCGGGGACTCGCGCAGCCGGTCGAGTCCGGGACCGGCGTCCGGCCAGGCGGGCAGACGGTGCCAGGCACGGACGAGATCCGCCCGGTCGGCTTCGGTGAACGCGTCGAGGCCCTGCTGTGCGAGCACCTCGTCGAGCATGATCCGGTGCAGCTCGTCCAGGCCGCAGTGGGGGAGTTCACCGCCCAGGACCTTGAGCAGGTTCGGGCGGTAGCGGCCGCGCCAGGCGTCGGCGACGGCGGCCCAGTCGGCGCGCAGGCCTGTGCGGGTGCCGGCGGCGGCCAGTTCGGCGGTCACGCCGGCACGCCAGTCCGTGAGCGTGCCGAATACGTCGAACACCGCCGCGTCCACGTCCATAGGTTCCATGACTGCGCTCCCCTGACCCCGGCATCCGCCGTTGAACGGCCTCTTCGTGCCGTCCATCATGCCGAGGTGGATCACGATGGCGGAGGGTGGGTCCGGAAACGCTCGACCATGGGTCCGCGATCTGCCCAAGCAGGGGTGATCCGGTCCGATATGGCGTGTCCTGGGACACCGGGTGTGGTCGGATGGTGGCGACGTTCACCGTCTTTGAACCGTCCGACAAGGAAGGAACCGTCGTGGCCACGACGCGCACCGCGCACACCGTCTGGGCAGGCAATCTGGCCGAGGGCAGCGGAGATGTCACCTTCGACTCGTCCGGCATCGGGGAGTACCCGGTGTCCTGGCCGTCCCGCGCCGAGCAGGCGAACGGCAAGACCAGCCCCGAGGAGCTGATCGCCGCCGCCCACTCCAGCTGCTACTCGATGGCGCTGTCGCACGGCCTCAGCCAGGCCGGCACCCCGCCCACCAAGCTGGAGACCAAGGCGGAGGTCACCTTTCAGCCCGGCACCGGCATCACCGGTATCCACATCACCGTCGAGGGCGAGGTGCCCGGGCTCGACGAGGGCGCCTTCCTCAAGGCCGCCGAGGACGCGAAGGCCAACTGCCCGGTCAGCCAGGCACTTTCGGGCACCGAGATCACGCTGACGGCCTCCCTGGCCTAGGCTCCCGACCTCGGAACTCGCCCTACCGCACTGCCGTTGCCCGGGATCTCCGGGCAACGGCAGCCTCATTTCGGGGCATTGACAAGCCGCCACTCAAGTTTTGTGCTGGAGGGACGGTAATCGCGCCGGAAGGGGAACTGACATGGCACGTGCGGTCGGCATTGATCTCGGTACGACGAACTCCGTGGTGGCCGTCCTCGAGGGCGGCGAACCCACCGTCGTCGCCAACGCCGAG
This sequence comes from Streptomyces monticola, assembly GCF_042665355.1. Classification (NCBI taxonomy): domain Bacteria; kingdom Bacillati; phylum Actinomycetota; class Actinomycetes; order Kitasatosporales; family Streptomycetaceae; genus Streptomyces; species Streptomyces monticola. The sequence continues at coordinate 931,764 of NZ_JBHTCF010000001.1, forward strand.
GGCGCACGCACCACCCCCTCAGTCGTGGCCTTCGCCAAGAACGGCGAGGTGCTCGTCGGCGAGGTGGCCAAACGGCAGGCCGTGACGAATGTGGAGCGCACCGCGCGCTCCGTCAAACGCCACATGGGCGAGGCCGACTGGCGCTTCCCGCGCGAAGGCACCGTCGACGGCACCCGCTTCACGGCACAGGAGCTGTCCGCGCGCGTCCTGCAGAAACTCAAACGCGACGCCGAGTCCTACCTCGGCGAGAACGTCACCGACGCGGTCATCACCGTCCCCGCCTACTTCGACGACCACCAGCGCCAGGCCACCAAGGAGGCCGGCGAGATCGCGGGTCTGAAGGTCCTTCGCATCATCAACGAGCCGACGGCGGCCGCCCTCGCGTACGGCCTCGACCGGGGCGACGAGCAGACCGTTCTCGTCTTCGACCTCGGCGGCGGCACCTTCGACGTATCCCTCCTGGAGATCGGCGAGGGCGTCATCGAGGTCAAGGCCACCAACGGCGACACCCACCTCGGCGGCGACGACTGGGACCAGCGGGTCGTCGAGTATCTCGCCAAGCAGTTCAAGAACGGTCACGGCGTCGACCTCGCCAAGGACAAGATGGCGGTGCAGCGGCTCCGTGAGGCCGCGGAGAAGGCCAAGATCGAGCTGTCTGCCGTGGGCGAGACCAATATCAACCTGCCCTACATCACGGCCTCCGCCGACGGCCCGCTGCATCTGGAGGAGAAGCTCACCCGCGCCCAGTTCCAGGAGCTCACGCAGGATCTCCTGGAGCGCTGCAAGACCCCCTTCCACCAGGCCGTCAAGGACGCCGGCATCAAGCTGGCCGCGGTCGACCACGTGATCCTCGTCGGCGGCTCGACCCGGATGCCCGCCGTCACGGAACTCGTCAAGGAGCTCACCGGCAAGGAGCCGCACAAGGGCGTCAACCCCGATGAAGTGGTGGCGGTCGGCGCCGCGCTGCAGGCCGGAGTGATCCGCGGCGACGTCAAGGACGTACTCCTGCTGGACGTCACTCCGCTGTCCCTGGGCATCGAGACGAAGGGCGGCATCATGACGAAGCTGATCGAGCGCAACACGACCATCCCCACGCGCCGCTCGGAGGTCTTCACCACCGCCGCCGACAACCAGCCCTCGGTCGGCATCCAGGTCTTCCAGGGCGAGCGGGAGATCGCCGCGTACAACAAGAAACTCGGCGTCTTCGACCTGACCGGGCTGCCGCCCGCGCCCAGGGGAGTGCCGCAGATCGAGGTCACCTTCGATATCGACGCCAACGGGATCATGCATGTCTCCGCGAAGGACCTCGCGACCGGGCGTGAGCAGAAGATGACGGTGACCGGCGGATCCGCCCTCCCCAAGGAGGACATCGACCGCATGATGCGGGAGGCCGAGGAGTACGCCGACGAGGACCGGCGCCGGCGCGAGGCCGCCGAGACCCGCAACCAGGCCGAGCAGCTCGCCTATCAGACCGAGCGGTTCCTGCGGGACAACGAGGAGAAGATCCCCGCGGAGACGCGCGCCGAGGTCGAGACGGCACTCGCGGAGCTCAAGGAGAAGATCGAGGCCGAGTCGGACACGGAGGCGCTGCGCTCCGCCACGGAGGCGCTGGCCGCTGTCAGTCAGAAGATGGGGCAGGCGATGTACGCGTCCGCGGAGGCGCCGTCCGGCGAGGGCGGTCAGGGCGACGGGCCGTCCGGGCAGTCCGGGGAGTCGGGGCAGTCCGGGGAGTCCGGGGAGTCCGGGCCTGAGGACGTCGTCGACGCGGAGATCGTGGACGAGGACGCCAAGGATGGTCCCCGGGACGATCCCAAGGGGGGTGCCGCCTGAGCGATCGTGCGGGCAGTGCGTGGCTCGGTCGCGCAGTTCCCCGCGCCCCTTAACAGGGGGTGCCGCCTGAGCTTGCCTGCGGGCAGTGCGTGGCTCGGTCGCGCCCGCGCGGCGGAGCCGCATATCGACACAGCCCCGCGCCCCTTAGTCGCGCTGTTCCCCGCGCCCCTTTACGGGGCCCGTGACCCGTATGGGTCCCGTCGGAATGTGGCCGTCCGGTCTGGTGCCTAGGTTCGCCTGAGGGTGTCTGCGCACAGACCGAGGGAGCTCAACGGTGGCCGACCACGTGACCGAGCCGGGGGCCGCGCTGCTGCGGGCCGGGAAGTTCTTCCGCCGGGGCACGACCGCTCCGGACCTGCACAGCATCCAGAAGGTCGGCGGGCGCCAGGCCGACGCGTTCTACCGGGACCGGTGGAGCCACGACAAGGTCGTGAACTCCACGCACGGCGTGAACTGCACCGGCTCCTGCCGCTGGAAGGTGTACGTCAAGGACGGCATCATCACGTGGGAGACCCAGCAGACGGACTACCCGTCGGTGGGCCCGGACCGGCCCGAGTACGAGCCGCGCGGCTGCCCCCGGGGCGCGGCGTTCTCCTGGTACACGTACTCCCCGACGCGGGTGCGCTACCCGTACATCCGCGGGGTGCTCCTTGAGCTGTACCGCGAGGCCAAGAAGCGCCTGAAGGACCCGGTGCTCGCCTGGGCCGACATCCAGGGCGATCCCGAGCGGCGCCGTACCTACCAGCAGGCGCGCGGCAAGGGCGGTCTGGTGCGCGCCACCTGGGACGAGGCCCTCGAGATCGTCGCGGCCGCGCACGTCCACACCATCAAGGAGTACGGGCCCGACCGCATCGCCGGGTTCTCGCCGATCCCCGCGATGTCGATGGTGTCGCACGCGGCGGGCGCCCGTTTCCACTCGCTCATCGGTGCCCCGATGCTGTCCTTCTACGACTGGTACGCGGACCTGCCGGTGGCCTCGCCGCAGGTCTTCGGCGACCAGACCGACGTACCCGAGTCGGGCGACTGGTGGGACGCCGCGTATCTGATGATGTGGGGCTCGAACGTCCCCGTCACCCGCACCCCCGACGCGCACTGGATGGCCGAGGCGCGCTATCGCGGCCAGAAGGTCGTGGTCGTGGCGCCCGACTACGCGGACAACGCCAAGTTCGCCGACGAGTGGCTGCACCCGCACCCCGGCACCGACGCGGCGCTCGCCATCTCCATGGGGCATGTGATCCTCAAGGAGTTCTTCGTCGAGAAGCAGACACCGTTCTTCGACGACTACGTACGCAAGTTCACCGATCTGCCCTTCCTCGTGACGCTCACCGAGAAGGACGGGGCGTACGTCCCTGACAAGTTCCTGCGCTCCAGCGACCTCGGCGACGACGGCGAGGGCGGCGCGTGGAAGACCGTGGTCCTGGACGAGTCCACGGGCCAGCCCGCCGTCCCCAACGGCTCGCTGGGCTTTCGCTGGACCGAATCCGGCAAGGGCAAGTGGAATCTGCAGCTGGGCTCCATCACGCCGCAGCTGTCGCTGCACGACTCCGATGTCGCCGCCGGCGTGGAGGTGCTCCTGCCGCGCTTCGACACCGAGGGCGGCGAACACGGGCAGGGCCGCGGCGAGGTCCTGCGCCGCGGGGTGCCCGCGACCCGGCTCGGCGGGCAGCAGGGCCCGCTCGTCACCACGGTCTTCGACCTGCTGCTCGCCCAGTACGGCGTGGGCCGTGACGGACTGCCGGGACAGTGGCCCGACTCCTACGAGGACTCCTCGACGCCCGGCACCCCCGGCTGGCAGGAGGAGCACACCTCCGTGCCCGCCGCCAAGGCCGTCAAGATCGCCCGGGAGTTCGCCGAGACCGCGGAGAAGTCCCGCGGCCGCTGCATGATCCTGATGGGCGCCGGCACCAACCACTGGTTCCACTCCGAGACCATCTACCGAGGCTTCCTCGCGCTCCTTCAGCTCACCGGCTGCCAGGGCCGCAACGGCGGCGGCTGGGCGCACTACGTCGGCCAGGAGAAGTGCCGCCCCGCCACCGGCTGGGCCACCCTCGCCGGCGCGGGCGACTGGTCACGGCCGCCGCGCCAGATGATCGGCGCCGCCTACTGGTTCCTCAACACCGACCAGTGGCGCTACGACAAGTTCTCCGCCGACGTGCTCGCCTCACCCCTCGGCGAGGGCCGCTTCGAGGGTATGACGGGCGCCGACTGCCTTGCCCTGTCCGCGCGTTCGGGCTGGATGCCGTCGTATCCGACCTTCGACCGCAACTCCCTGGAACTCGGCGAGAGCGGTGACGACCCGGTGGCGAACGTCGTCGGCGAACTCAAGGCGGGCACCCTCAAGTTCGCCTGCGAGGACCCCGACGCCCCCGAGAACTGGCCGCGCGTCCTGACCCTGTGGCGGGCCAATCTGCTCGGCTCGTCCGCGAAGGGCGCCGAGTACTTCACCAAGCATCTGCTCGGCACGCACTCCTCGCTGCGCGCCGACGAGGCCGAACCGCATGTGCGGCCGCGGGACGTGAAGTGGCACGAGGACGCCCCCGAGGGCAAGTTGGACCTGCTGCTCTCCCTGGACTTCAGGCAGACCTCCTCCACGCTCCTGTCGGACGTGGTCCTGCCCGCCGCGACCTGGTACGAGAAGCACGATCTGTCGACCACGGACATGCACCCCTACGTGCACTCCTTCACCCCGGCCGTGGACCCGCCCTGGCAGGCCCGCACCGACTTCGACACCTTCCTCGGACTGGCCCGCAAGCTCAGCGAACTGGCCGGACCTCACCTCGGCGTACGCAAGGATCTCGTCGCCACCGCGCTGCAGCACGACACCCCCGGCGAGACCGCGCAGCCCGGCGGAGTGGTCCTGGACTGGAAGCGCGGCGACTGCGAGCCCGTACCGGGCAAGACCCTGCCGAACCTCACCGTCGTGGAGCGCGACTACACCGCGATCGGCGACAAGTTCGCCGCCCTCGGGCCGCTGGCGGAACAGCTCGGACTGCCCGTCAAGGGCATCGCGTTCAAGCCCGACCACGAGGTGGAGGACCTCAGGCAGCGCAACGGCGAGGCCCGTGGCGGCGCCGCCGACGGACGGCCCCTCCTGGACACCGCCATCAAGGCCTGCAACACCATCCTCGCCCTCTCCGGCACCACCAACGGGCGCCTCGCCACCCAGGGTTTCCACGCCCTGGAGGCCCGCACAGGACAGGAGATGGCGCACCTGGCGGCGGAGGCCGAGGGCAAACGCATCACCTACGCCGACACCCAGGCCGCACCCGTGCCGGTGATCACCTCCCCCGAGTGGTCGGGCAGCGAGTCCGGCGGGCGCCGCTACACCGCGTTCACCCTCAATACCGAGCACCTCAAGCCCTGGCACACCCTCACCGGGCGCCAGCACTTCTTCCTGGACCACGACTGGATCCATGAACTCGGCGAGGCCCTGCCCGTCTACCGGCCGCCCCTGGACATGAACCGGCTCTTCAACGAACCGGTACTCGGCGCGGACGGCCAGAAGCAGGTCACCGTGCGCTATCTGACCCCGCACAACAAGTGGTCCATCCACTCCGAGTACCAGGACAACCTGTTCATGCTGTCCCTCTCGCGCGGCGGCCAGTGCATCTGGATGTCCCCGCAGGACGCGGACGCCGTCGGCGTCAAGGACAACGACTGGATCGAGGCCGTCAACCGCAACGGCGTGGTCGTGGCCCGCGCGATCGTCTCGCACCGGATGCCCGAGGGCACGGTCTACATGCACCACGCCCAGGAGCGCACGGTGAACGTCCCGAAGACCGAGACGACCGGCAAGCGCGGCGGCATCCACAACTCCCTCACCCGGGTCCTGATGAAGCCGAGCCATCTCATCGGCGGCTACGCGCAGCTCTCCTGGGCCTTCAACTACCTGGGCCCGACGGGCAACCAGCGCGACGAGGTGACGGTCATCCGCCGCCGCTCGCAGGATGTGGAGTACTGACATGCGCGTCATGGCACAGATCGCGATGGTCATGAACCTCGACAAGTGCATCGGCTGCCACACCTGCTCGGTCACCTGCAAGCAGGCGTGGACCAACCGCAGCGGCATGGAGTACGTCTGGTTCAACAACGTCGAGACCCGCCCCGGACAGGGCTATCCGCGCCGCTACGAGGACCAGGAGAAGTGGCGCGGCGGCTGGGAACTCAACAAGCGCGGCGCGCTCAAGCTGAAGAACGGCGGCCGCATCAAGTCACTGCTCGGCATCTTCTCCAACCCGAAGCTGCCGGAGATCAAGGACTACTACGAGCCCTGGACGTACGACTACAAGAACCTCACCGACGCCCCCCTCGGCGACGACTACCCGGTGGCCGAGCCGCGCTCCCTGATCGACGGCAAGCCCATGAAGGTCGAGTGGTCGTCGAACTGGGACGACAACCTGGGCGGCGCCACCGAGTACGGCGATCTCGACCCGATGATCGCCAAGACCCGTGAAAAGGCCGCGGAGAAGGTCAAGTTCGCCTTCGAGCAGACCTTCATGTTCTATCTGCCGAGGATCTGCGAGCACTGCCTCAACCCGTCCTGCGTCTCGTCCTGCCCCTCCGGCGCGATGTACAAGCGCGAGGAGGACGGAATCGTCCTCGTCGACCAGGACGGCTGCCGCGGCTGGCGCAAGTGCGTCACCGGCTGCCCGTACAAGAAGGTCTACTTCAACCACAAGACCGGCAAGGCCGAGAAGTGCACGCTGTGCTACCCGCGCCTCGAAGTCGGCCTGCCCACCGTCTGCTCCGAGACCTGCGTGGGCCGCCTCCGCTACCTCGGCGTGATCCTCTACGACGCCGACAAGGTCACCGAAGCCGCCTCCACCAAGGACGAAACAGCGCTCTACGAGGCCCAGTTGGGGGTCTTCCTCGACCCCGACGACCCCCAGGTGCGGCGCGAGGCGGAGAAGGCGGGCATCGCCCACGACTGGATCGAGGCCGCACGCCGCTCCCCGGTGCACGCCCTGATCAGCAAATACAAGGTGGCTCTGCCGCTGCACCCGGAGTACCGCACCATGCCGATGGTCTGGTACATCCCGCCGCTGTCCCCGGTCGTCGACGCGCTCACCGAGACCGGCCACGACGGCGAGGACGCGGAGAACCTCTTCGGCGCCATCGACACCCTGCGCATCCCCCTCGAATACCTCGCGGAGATCTTCACCGCGGGCGACACGGGCCCGGTCCGCTCCTCGCTCACCAAACTCGCCGCGATGCGCTCCCACATGCGGGCCATCAACCTCGGCGACCGCCCCGCGGCCTCCATCGCCGACTCGGTCGGCATGAGCGGCCCCGAGATTGAGGAGATGTACCGGCTCCTCGCCATCGCCAAGTACGAGGACCGCTACGTCATCCCGACCGCCGCCGTCGGCGACGCCAAGCGCCTGGAGGAGTCCGCGATCCCCGACACCTGCTCCCTCGACTTCGAGGACGGTCCCGGCGCGGGCGGCGACGGACCCTTCGGCCAGGACTCGGGCCGCAAGCAGCTGCCCCTGGTGACCATCGAGAACTTCCACGCGGCCCGTAAGCGCCAGACCTCCGACGAAGAGCCCGACGACGTACGGGAGCAGCAGTGAAGGACGTACGACAGGACCACGCCGTCCTCTACCAGGCGGCGGCCCTCTGCCTCGCCTACCCGGACGAGGAGTTCCACGAGCGGCTGCCGCTGCTGCGCGCCGCCGCGCCGGCCGCCCTCGACGCCTTCCTCACCTACGCGGAGTCGACCAGTCCCCAGGAGCTCGCCGCCCATTACGTGGGGGTCTTCGACTTCAAGAACCGGCACAGCCTCTATCTGAGCTGGTGGCGCGACGGCGACACCCGGCGGCGCGGGATGACCCTGGTGACCTTCAAGCAGACCTACCGGGCGCACGGCCTCGACCTCACCGGCGAGGAACTGCCCGACTTCCTGCCCGCCGTCCTGGAGTTCTCCGCCCACGCCGGGCCCGAGCTCCTCAAGGAGTACCGGGCGGGCCTCGAACTGCTCCGGCTCGCCCTCACCGACCACGGCACGCCCTACGCCACGGTCCTCCAGGCCGTCTGCGCCACCCTGCCGGGGCCCTCGCCCAAGGACCGGGCCGAGGCCCAGGCCCTGGCCCGCGGCGGGCCGCCCCGCGAAGACGTCGGCCTCGAACCGTTCGCCCTCATCGACGAACACGCACTCACCGGAGACCGCTCATGAAGACGCTGCTGTGGGGCGCGCTGCCGTACATCGCGATCGTCCTCCTCATCGCGGGCACCGTCTGGCGTTTCCGCTACGACAAGTTCGGCTGGACCACACGCTCCTCGCAGGTCTACGAGTCGAAGCTGCTCAACATCGCCTCGCCGATGTTCCACTACGGCATCCTCTTCGTGCTCGTCGGCCACCTCATGGGCCTGTTCATCCCGGAGTCGTGGACCGACAAGATCGGCATGAAGGAGCACACGTACCACCTGATGTCCCTGTACGGCGGCACCGCGGCCGGCGTCCTCGCGGTGCTCGGCATCCTGATGCTGCTCTACCGCCGCCGCACCAAGGCACCCGTCTTCAAGGCGACCACCACCAACGACAAGGTGATGTACCTGGTCCTGCTCGCCGCGATCGTGATGGGCATGTGGGCCAAGCTCACCAACTCATCGGTCAGCGAGGGCTACGACTACCGCGAGACCATTGCCCCCTGGGTGCGCAGCCTGTTCACGCTGCAGCCCAAGGTGGACCTGATGGCGAACGGCGTACCGCTCACCTACCAGATCCACGCCGTGATCGGGCTGCTGCTCATCGCGCTCGTGCCGTTCACGCGGCTGATCCATATGTTCTCGGCGCCGGTGCAGTATCTGTTCCGGCCGTACGTCGTGTACCGCAGCCGTGACCAGCGGCAGTTGGGCGCACGGCCCGACCGCCGTGGCTGGGAGCACTCGGAGCTGTAGCGGGCCCGCCCGTCCTGCGGCCCGGCAGGGTGCGCGGCCGGGGCTACACGCGCGCGTGCACCACGCCGTCGCGCACCCGGTCGCGGTGACCGCCCTCGCCGAACAGCTCGCCGATCACCATGCCGGGGGACTCCAGCGGCTCCGTGCGCCCCTCAAGGTCCACCCGCACCCGCCAGCGACCGCCCCGGTGCTCCACCAGGACCTCCGCGTGGGAGCGCCCCGGCGACTCCACTCCGAGCAGCGTGGGGCCGCCCTGCGGCCCGTACTCCCGGAACGCCGCGACGAACGGCAACTCCTGCAGCAGCCAGGCGAGATGAGCCCAGGCCGGTGAGCCCGGCTGCGGCGTCCACAGCACCCCGGCCCGCCCGGTGTCGTCCGCGGGCACCTCGCCCGCCTCGCTCACCAGGGCGCGGGGATCGGGGGTGTCCAGGTGCCGGAAGGAGAACGTCCGGCTCAGCGCGTCCATGGCCGTCAGCTCCATGCCGCGCGGGCCGCCCTTGAAGACCAGATCGGCCACGTCCTGGAAGAAGGCCCCGACCGTCGCGTCCTGCGCGGGAGTCGGGGTGGCCGTCATGTCGTCGAGCGGGACGTACGAACCCACCGTGAACGTCTTCTGGCGCCTCTTGCCGCGACCCGCCACGATGGATCCCTCCCCGGTCCACGCCCGAACACGTTCCGCAGCCAGGCTAGTCGGCCATTACCTCGCGCGTAATCGACCCCTGGGGCGGAGCCCGGCAGAGTCCTGGGCAACGCCCACCTCGACGGAGGGGATCGACCATGACCATGCCGATGACTCAGCTCACCGGCCTTGCCCGTACCACCGACCCGCGGACCGCCCTGCGCCGCTTCCTCGTCCTGGACGCGGTGGTCACCGCGGCCAACGGGCTCGCCTACGCCGCCGGGTCCGGGCCGCTCGGACGGCTGCTCGGCGTCGATGCCGGGCTGCTGCTCGGACTCGGCCTGTCCCTCGTGCTCTACGCGGCCGGCGTCGGCTTTCTCGGTGCGCGCAGGCAGCCGCCGGCGCCCGGGGTGCGCGTGGTCGTCGAGGTGAACGCGGCCTGGGCCGTGCTGAGTCTGCTCGCGCTCCTCCTGTGGCTGTCGCCGACGGCGGCCGGTGCCGTGTGGATCCCGCTGCAGGCACTTGTCGTCGCGGGCTTCGCCGCCCTGCAGTACGCCGCACTGCGCGCGGACACCGCGCCGCGCGCCGCCGACGTCAGGGCATGAGCGACTGCAGGTACTTGACCGTCGCCGGGTCGGCCGGGAGCAGGGTCTCCACGGCCAGCTCGGCGACCGTCACGTCCATCGGCGTATTGAACGTCGAGATCGACGACACGAACGACAGCACCCGGCCCTCGTGCTCGATCCGCAGGGGCAGCGCGAAGTACGGCACGGGCCCATCGGACTCCGCAGCGGCGGCCCGCTCGCCCGGATCCGCCACCGGATACGCCGCCACCTCCTCGTACAGCGCGCGCAACGCGTCGGAGCGCTGCAGCGCGATCTGCCGCCGCATCTGGTGCAGCAGATGACCGCGCCACTCGGCGAGATTGCGGATCCTCGGCGCCAGGCCCTCGGGATGCAGGGTGATCCGCATGGCGTTCAGCGGCGGCTCCAGGAGCTGCTCCGGCAGCCCGTCGAGGAGCGTCGCGATGCCGCGGTTCGCGGCGATCACGTCGTAGGCCGCGTCGACGATCAGCGCCGGATACGGCTCGTAGCCCCGCAGGAGCTGCTCCAGGCCCGCGCGCAGGGTGCCGAGCGAGGGGTCGTCGAGCGGGGTCTCGGGGAAGCGCGGGGCATAACCGGCCGCCAGCAGCAGGGCGTTCTGCTCCCGCACCGGCACGTCGAGGTGATCGGCCAGACGGAGCAGGAACTCCTCACTGGGGCGCGAGCGGCCCGTCTCCACGAAACTGATGTGCCGCGCGGAGGAGTCGGCGCGCAGCGCCAGCTCCAGCTGGCTGATGCGCCGCTGTTCCCGCCAGCCGCGCAGCAGTGGCCCTACTCCCTTGCGCGGTACGACAGTTGCCATACGACGACCGTAACCGATCGGACCCGGCCCGGCTGTGGCAGTCTGACGTCGTCACCACTGCCGACCAGGAATGGAGCGTGGCCATGGAACTCGAACCGCTGTCGCAGAAGGACATCGAGGACCGGCTCGCGGAACTCCCCGGCTGGGCGCTCGACGGCGACCGGATCAGCCGCTCGTACCGGCTCGCATCGCACTTCGCTGCCACCGCGATGGTCGTACACATCGCCCAGGTCCAGGACGAGCTCGGTCACCACTCGGAGCTCAGCCTCGGGTACAACACCGTCGCCCTGTCCGTGAACACGCACAGTGCGGGCGGCGCGGTCACCGAGAAGGACTTCGAGCTCGCCACTCGCGTGGAGGCGCTCGCGGGCGGGCACGGTGCGAGCTGACTCATGAGCACTGAGGGTGCAACTGAGAGTGCAGGGGACGCCGGGGGCGGCGTGAGTGCGCCGCTCATCGACTACACCGCCGAGGCGGCCGTCTACGACGAGACCCGTGGCGGTGTGCCACGGGCCGCCGCGGCCGCCGCGGCGGTGCTCTCCCTGGTGCCGCCGGGCGCCGGCACGCTGCTCGACGTGGCCTGCGGTACGGGTCTCGTCACCGAGCGGCTCGCCCGGCCGGGCCTCCGGGTGACCGGCACGGACCGCGCGCACGGAATGGCGCGGACCGCCGTGGGCCGGCTCCCGGGTGCCGTCGTCCTCGGTGACAGCCGCCAACTGCCGTTCGGGGACGCCGTGTTCGACGCCGTCACCGCGGTGTGGCTGCTCCATCTGGTGCCCGAGGCCGAGCAGATCGTCGCCGAGTGCGCCCGGGTGCTGCGGCCCGGCGGAGTGCTCGTCACCACCGTCGACAAGGACGCCGGGCACGACGTGGGCTGTGACATCGACGCACTGCTCGCACCGCATCTGAGGCCCGAGGTGTACGACCGCGCGGACTTGGTCGAGGCCCACGCCCGTGCCCGTGGCCTCACGGTGGCGGGGGAGGCCCGGTTCACCGGGCACGGCCAGGGCCGTACACCGCGCCGCACGGCCTGGGCGGTACGCGAGGGCCGGTACGCGGCGCGGCTCGCGCTGTCCCCGGCCGGAACCCGGGAGCTCGCCGACCGGATCGACGCCCTGCCGGATCCCGGCCTTGCGCGCCCCGAGCCGCGGTTCAGGGTGCTCGGGCTTCGTAAGGGTTCGTAAGGGTTCGCAAGGGGGAGTGACTTCCGGGCCCGGGCGCGGATCCAGGGATACGGAAAACCGGTTTGCCGAAAGCGCAACAAAGCTGGCCTGGTGCGAGGCCGCGGAGCACGCTGTCGGGCATGGGCACGGGCACGTGGCAGCACCGTCACCGTCACAGCCGGCCGCATCCGCACGCATACCGAGGGGCGACGACCATGGGCGACCATCAGCACGGGCATCACCACGATCCCACCCACATCGACTGGGAGGCCATGAGCGAGACGCTCGAGCGGCGCGCCGAGATCTACGCGCCGCTCACTGCGCAGATCATCGAGCGGCTGCGCGCCGTGCGGCCGGAGCCGCGCCGTATCGTCGACGCGGGCAGCGGCCCCGGCGTGATCTCGTGCGCGCTCGCCGAGGCCTTCCCGCAGGCCGAGGTCGTCGCGGTGGACGGCGCCGGGGCACTTCTCGAACGGGCCACGGCCCGCGCCGGGCGCATGGGGGTGGGCAGCCGGCTGCGGACCTGCCTCGCGGATCTGCCCGAGGGCTTCGCCGAGGCCGGCGAGGCGGATGTGATCTGGCTCGGCCTGGCCCTGCACCACATCGGCGACCAGCGGGCCGCGCTCGCCGAGTGCGCCCGGCACCTCGTGCCCGGCGGGGCTCTGGTCCTCCTGGAGGGCGGACTGCCCGCGCGTCACCTGCCGCGTGACATCGGTATCGGGCGCCCCGGACTCCAGGCCCGCCTGGACGCCGCCAACGAGGAGGCGTTCACCGCGATGCGGGCCGCGCTGCCCGGCGCGAAGGACGAGGTCGAGGACTGGGCCGCGCTGTTGACCGCGGCGGGCCTCACCCATGTCGGGACCCGCACCCATCTCCTCGATCTGCCCGGCCCGGTGCCCGAGCAGGTACGTGCCCATGTCGTCGCGGTGACGACCCGGCTGCGCGACGTCGCCGCGGACCAGCTGTCCCCCGATGACCTCGCCACCCTCGACCGGCTCCTCGACCCGTCGGACAAGGAGAGCCTCCACCACAGGCCGGACGTGTTTCTCCTCGCCACCCAGACCGTGCACCTGGCGACGAAGGCCTGAGCCGGGGACGGCGACCGGTGCCGCCGCGGGCGTACGCAAAGGCCGCCGCCCGGAATCCGGACGGCGGCCGCTGCGGTCTGCCGGGGAGCTGAGCTCCTACGCGGACGGGCTCACGCCACGTCGAAGGTGGCCGGGTCGGGGCCGAGCCGCTTGCCCTCGTCCAGGGCGGCGATGGCACCCAGGTCCTCGTCGTCGAGCTCGAAGCCGAACACGTCGATGTTCTCCTGGATCCGGGACGGGGTCACGGACTTGGGGATCACGACGTTGCCCAGCTGCAGGTGCCAGCGCAGGACGACCTGCGCCGGGGTCTTGCCGTGCTTCTGCGCGATGGCGACGACCGTCGGCACGTCGAGGAGGCCCTTGCCCTGGCCGAGCGGCGACCAGGCCTCGGTGGCGATGCCGTGCTGCGCGTGGAACTCGCGCGAGGCGGCCTGCTGCAGCTGCGGGTGCAGCTCGATCTGGTTGACCGCGGGCACGACGGAGGTCTCGCCGATCAGGCGCTCCAGGTGCTCGGGCAGGAAGTTGGACACACCGATCGCCTTGGCGCGGCCGTCGGCGTAGATCTTCTCGAAGGCCTTGTACGTGTCCACGTAGCTGTCCTTGGCGGGCAGCGGCCAGTGGATCAGATACAGGTCGACGTAGTCGAGGCCGAGCTTGTCGAGCGAGGTGTCGAAGGCGCGCAGCGTCGCGTCGTAGCCCTGCTCCGAGTTCCAGAGCTTTGTGGTGACGAAGAGCTCCTCGCGGGCGATACCGGAGGCGGTGAGGGCCTGTCCTGTGCCCTCTTCGTTGCCGTAGATGGCGGCGGTGTCGATGCTGCGGTACCCGGCATCCAGGGCGGTGCCGACCGCCGTCTGCGCCTCGTTGTCCGGCACCTGCCAGACGCCGAAGCCCAGCTGGGGCATGGCGACGCCGTTGTTGAGGGTGATGGTGGGGACCTTGCTCACGAGCTCTTGTCCTTACGTGGTCGGGTGGAACTTCCATCGTCAACGATCACGTGGTGATCGGCATTCCCGTTCACGAGAGGTTCACGCAGAGCGGACGGCCGGGGCGGCTGGTTCCTGGCGTTGACCGTGCCTCGTCAGCGTTGACCGTGTCTCGTCATGACGTAAGGCTAGGCCGTGGTGCCCAGATAGGCCTCCCGCACCCTCGCGTCGGCGCGGACCTCGGCCGGGGTGCCCTCGGCGAGCACCGTGCCGAGGTCCAGGACGACGACACGGGCGCAGAGCTCCATCACGAAGGCGACGTTGTGCTCGACGAGCAGCACGGCACAGCCCTGCTCGTCCGCCAAGTGCCGGATGACCGCGGAGAGTTGCTGCCGTTCATCGGCCGTCATCCCGGACGCGGGCTCGTCCAGGAGCAGCACGCGCGGCGGATCGGCCAGGGCCCTGGCGAGCTCCACCATCCGGGCCCGGCCGACCGGCAGCGCCCCCGCGTACTCCGGGGCGAGCGCGTCGAGACCGCAGGTGCGCAGCACGTCAGCGGCCCGTTCACGGCGGGCGGTCTCGCGCCGGCGCCGCGCGGGCGCGCCCAGGACATCGGCGACGAGGCCGCCACCGCCGCCCCGCCACTCCTGGGCGACCACGAGATTGTCGGCGACCGTGAGCTGTCCGAACAGCTGCTGCCGCTGGAAGGTGCGGCGCATCCCGTGCCGGGCCCGCCACACCGGGGAGCGGCGTGTGACATCCGTACCGTCGAGCATGACCCGGCCCGCGTCGGGGCGCCGGATACCGGAGACGACGTCGAACAGGGTGGTCTTTCCGGCGCCGTTGGGCCCGATGAGCCCGCAGACCTCGCCGGGGCGCACCCCGATACGGGCGTCCCGCAGTGCTTGGATTCCGCCGAAGCGCACTCCGATGCCGGTCGCCTCCAGCACGTATCGGCTCATGGCTTGGGCACCTCCGTCCTGTCGCTCGCGGCGGCGGTGGCCGCGTCGCCACCGGGTGCCGGGTTCGCGATGCCCATGCCCAGATACGCCTCCGTGAGTCGGTCGGCCTGTACGTCGGCGCGCGGCCCGCACCAGGAGACGCGGCCCTGCGCCAGATAGGCCACCGTGTCGGCCACCCCGAGGATCTCGGCCGCCTTCTCCTCCACGAGCAGCAACGCCGTGCCCGCGTCGCGGAGTTCGGTGAGCAGCCGGAACACCTCGTCCACCACCTGCGGTGCGAGGCCGAGCGAGGGCTCATCGGCGACGAGGACCTTCGGCGGGCGCTGCAACAGCGGGGCGAGAGCGAGGATCTGCTGCTCGCCGCCGGAGAGTGAGCCCGCGGGGACGGTGCGGCGCCCGGCGAGCACCGGGAACCGGTCGTACACCGCGTCGCGGTCCGTGCGCTCGCCCAAGTACAGGGCGAGGTTCTCGTCGATGGTGAGGGCGGGGAAGATGCCGCGGCCCTCGGGGGCGAGGAGGATGCCGGCGCGGGAGCGGCGCACGGGGCCTTCGCGGGTGGTGTCGCGGCCGGCCAGGTGCACTGTGCCGGTGCGGGGGGTGAGGAGGCCTGCCGCCACTCGGCAAGTGGTCGTCTTTCCGGCGCCGTTGGGGCCGAGTAGGGCGAGGATCTCGCCGGATTTGATGGTGAGGTCCACCCCGTGGAGTACGAGGGCTCCGTCGTATCCGGCGTGGATGTCGTGCAGGGTGAGGGCGGCTTCTCGTTCCCCACCCCGCCCCTTACCGAACCGGGGCTCCGCCCCGGGCCCCGTCGATCGCCCTTCGGGCTCGTCCTCGATCTCCCCCAGCCTTCGGCCGGGAGGTGCCCCCAGACGGGCCGAAACGTGGTGGCGATGGCGGCGTACCGACGCCGCCGCCGCGTATCCGTCCGGGTCGTTCGCCAGGGCGAGGCCCGCGAGGCCGAAGAGGATGACCGGGAGGTGTACGGACTCCGTGACGTAGTCCGCCATCAGATGCGGTACGAGGGCGAAGACGAGGCCCGCCACCACCGCGAACTGCGGCCTGCGCACTCCGGCCGCGATGACGACCGCGAGCCAGATGAGGCCGGTCATGGCCGTGAAGTCGGTTGCGGTGATACGGGTGTTGTACGAGGCGTACATGACGCCGCCGAAGCCGGCGAGCCCGGCGGACAGGGTGAACAGCATCAGTTTGGTGCGCACGACCGACACCCCGGAGGCCATCGCCGCGGCGGGCGCCGACCGCACCGCGAGCATCGCGCGGCCCGACGGCGAGTTGCGCAGTGCGCTGAGGCCCGCGACGGCGGCGGTGACGAGGACGACCATCGCGACGCCCATGGCCCGGTCGTCGCCCAGGTCGACGGGGCCGAAGACGGGCCGCGGTATCTCCCAGCCGGTGTCGCCGTTGCGCAACCAGCCGATCTGGAAAAGGACTTGGTCGGCGAGGAAGGCCAGGGCGAGGGTGGCAAGGGCCAGGGAGCGGCCGCCCAGGCGCAGCGCGGGCAGGGCGACCAGGGCGCCGAGCAGCGCCGCCGCGCAGGTGCCCACCATGGCCGCCGCGATGAACGGCCAGCCGTGGCTCATCAGGAGTCCGGCCACGAGTGCCGCCCCGGTGACGAAGGTGGCCTGGGCGAGGGAGACCATCGCGCCGAGCCCGGTGACGACCGTGAACGAGATGAACACCAGGGAGATCGCCAGGCCCTGGGCGAGGATGCCGCTCCAGAACGGTGTCGTCACCGTGTAGAAGGCGAGGGCGAGCAGGGCCGCGCCCGCCGCCCATGGGCCCCAGCGGCGGGCCCAGGAGCGGCCCGCCAGATAGTCGAGGGGCGGCGGGTCCATGGCGGCCGTGCCCGCGGTGCGCTGCCGTCTGGCCATCACCAGGAGCCCGGCGAAGAGGATCAGGAAGGGCACGGCCGTACGGAAGCCGGTGATGCCGTCGGCGAAGGAGGCGTACCCGGCGACCAGGTTCTGCAGCACGCCGAGGGCGAGGCCGCCCGCGAAGGCGAGCGGCACGGAGGCGAAGCGGCCGAGCACCGCGGCCGTCGCCGAGACGAACAGGAACAGCGTGTAGTCGTGGGCCGAGAGGCCGAGCAGGGGAGTGGCGAGGACTCCCGCGAGGCCCGCGAGTGCGGACGACAGCATCCACGCGATCGAGGAGAGCCGGTCCGCGCTCATGCCGCGCAGCTCGACGAGGGTGCGGTTGTCGACGGAGGCGCGCAGGCGCAGGCCGAGGGCGGTGTGCCGCAGCAGGATCCACAGGCCGACGGCCACCACGGCGGTCGTCACCCAGGTGATCAGCTGGTCGGAGTCGACACCGACGCCGTCCATGAGCTGCCAGGACTCGGCGGGACTCGGGCCCACGCCGGGCAGACCGAACTGGTTCTCCGCGGGTTTGACGCTCGCGCCCGCGTCCTCCAGGAGCTCGACGATCCACAGGCCGAGGGCGGGCAGCGCCACCAACAGGCCGATGGTGGCGACTATTTGGGCGGTTTCGCCGACCCGGGCGAGCTTGCGGAACATCATCCGGTCCAGGCCCCAGCCGAGCGCCGGCGCGATGACACAGACCAGGAGGAGCGCGGTGGGCACGGCGGGCCAGCCGAAGCCGGAGTGCAGTTCGTAGAAGGCGAGGGCGCAGAGGTACGCGGTCGCGCCGTGCGCGAAGTTGAAGAGGCCGGAGGCGGAGTAGGACAGGACGAGTCCCGTGGCGAGGAGCGCGTACAGCGCGCCGGACACCAGTCCGCTCAGGATGAAACCGATGAGGTCGGCCATGCGGCGCCCCTACTTGAAGGGGATGGGTTCGTAGCACTTGAACGGCGACGACACCTCGTACTTGCCGTTCTTGAGCTGCACCAGGGCACCGCAGCCGAAGGCCTCCTTCTGGCCCTTGGGCAGGGCGCGGTCACCGACCATCGTGCCGGTGTCGGAGTAGCTGCCGGCCGCCTTCTGGAACGACTCGGTCGTGAGGTTCTTGCCCGCCTTCTCCGCGATGGCCAGGAAGAAGTCGGCCGACATATAGCCGGTCATCATGTGCATATTGAGCGGTACGTCCTTGCCCGCGGCCTTCCTGATGTCGGCCTTGAACTGCTTCATCTGCGCGCTGTCCGACTCGAACGGCTCGAAGGAGAGCAGCACGTGCACCCCGTCGAGCGCCTTCTTGGTGGCGCTCTTGGCGAGCAGCCCCGGGTCGTAGTCGGTGGGGTCGGTGATCAGGCCCTTGTAGCCGGTGCGCTTGACGGCCGTGAACAGGCCGATGTTGTACGGGGTCTGCATCACGGAGACGACCGCGTCGGGCGCCTTGCCGCCGTCGCTGCGCAGGATCTCCTTGGTGTACGCCGACCAGTCGCTCGGCGTGGAGGTCGCGGGCACGGTCGACTTGGCGTAGGTGACCTTGAACCCGGCGGCCGCGAAGCCCTGTTTGTAGGTGCGGATGGCGAAGGTGCCGGCGTCGTTGTCGTTGGCGAGGATCGCGACGGACTTGCCCTTGGCGCCGCCGAGCACCTTCGCCAGGCCTTCGGGCCAGCTCTGGGTGATGGTGCCGCCGGGCATGGGGACCATGCAGCCGCCGAAGCCGTAGATGTACTTCGGTCCGCAGAACTGCGGGATGGTGCCCCAGCCGAAGGTCGGCACCTTCTGCTTGTCGAGGAAGTCGGCGCCGGAGAAGGTGACCGAGCTCATCGGCGAGATGGCGAACACCTTGTCCTGCTGGACGAGTTTGCGGGCGGCCGCGAGGTTCTTGCCCGGGTCCTGGCCGTCGTCCTCCGCACCGAGGTAGTCGATCTTCCGGCCGTTGATGCCGCCTTCGGCGTTGGCGCGGTCGTAGCGTGCCTTGGCGCCGAGGTCGGTGTCCTTCTTGCTGTAGCCGCTGGAGGTCGTCATGGAGACGATGCCGCCGACCTTGATGGAGTCGTCGGTCACTCCCCGTGCCGAACCGCCCTGTTCCGAACCGGAGGTTGACGTGGAAGCGGAGTTGCACGCGGTGGCGGCGAGCAGCAGTGCGGCCGCTGTGGCGAAGGCGCGGATGGGGCGTCGTCCAGGCACGGTCCAGATCCCTCCGTCGAAGTGAGGGAGATTCTGTGCGGGACCTGATGAACCGTCAATAACTGACGCATCGGTAATTGATGACCCGTCAGAAGCGGTACGGGGGCTGGTCGAGGACCGGTCGGGAGGCGACAGGAAGGCGACAGGGAGGCGACAGGAAGGCGATTGGGAGGCGATCGGAAGGTGGCCGGGGCTGCCGGAGTGCCCCCGTGCCGACCGCGCTCAGCTGCGGTACAGCGCGTCCACCTCGGTCTCGTACGCCTGCTCGATGGCCTTGCGCTTGAGCTTCAGGGACGGGGTGAGCAGCCCGTGCTCCTCGGAGAACTGGTGCGCCAGTATCCGGAACGTACGGATCGACTCGGCCTGCGACACCAGGGTGTTGGCGGCCACCACGGCCCGCCGGATCTCGGTCTCCAGATCGGGGTCGCGGACCAGTTCGGTGGGCGAGAGGCGGGGCTTGCCGCGCATGTCGAGCCAGTGGTCGACGGCCTCCGCGTCCAGGGTGACCAGGGCCGCGATATACGGACGGTCATTGCCGACCACGATGCACTGCCCGACCAGCGGGTGGTCGCGCACCCGCTCCTCCAGCTGCGAGGGCGAGACGCTCTTGCCGCCGGAGGTCACCAGGATCTCCTTCTTGCGCCCGGTGATGGTGAGATAGCCGTCCTCGTCGAGGTGGCCCAGGTCACCGGTGGCGAGCCAGCCGTCGTGCAGCACCGCGTCGGTGGCCTTCGGGTCGCCCAGATAGCCCTGGAAGACATGGCCGCCCCACAGCCACACCTCGCCGTCGTCGGCGATATGCACCGTGGTGCCGGGTATCGGGCGGCCCACCGTGCCGTAGCGGGTCTGCTCGGGCGGGTTGGCGGTGGCGGCGGCGCACGACTCGGTCAGCCCGTAGCCCTCGTAGATGATCACGCCCGCGCCGGCGAAGAACAGCCCGAGCCTGCGGTCCATGCCGGAGCCGCCCGACATCGCGTGCCGCACCCGGCCGCCCATCGCGGCCCGCACCTTGGAGTAGACGAGCTTGTCGAAGAGCTGGTGCTGCATCCGCAGGCCCGCCGATGGCCCGGGTCCGGTGCCGAACGCCTTGTGCTCGATGGCGTCCCAGTACTTCACCGCCACCTCGACGGCCTTGTCGAAGGGCCCCAGCTTGCCGTCCGTCTCGGCCTTGCGGCGCGCGGCGTTGAAGACCTTCTCGAAGATGTACGGCACGGCCAGGATGAACGACGGCTTGAACGCGGCCAGATCGGGCAGCAGCGCGGAGGCGCTGAGGTCCGGCTGGTGGCCCAGCTTCACCCGGCCCCTGACCGCCGCGACCTCGACCATGCGCCCGAAGACATGGGCCAGCGGCAGGAAGAGGAGCGTGGAGGCCTCGTCGCCCGGCTTGGAGTGGAAGACCGGGTCCCAGCGCTTGACGACCGTGTCCGCCTCGAACATGAAGTTGGCGTGGGTGAGCACACAGCCTTTGGGGCGGCCCGTGGTGCCGGAGGTGTAGATCACCGTCGCCACCGAGTCGGGGGTGACCGCGCGCCGGTGCCGGTGCACCACCTCGTCCTCGATGTGCTCGCCCGCGAGCCGGAGCTGACCGACCGCGTCGGAGTCCAGCTGCCAGAGCCGGCGCAGTGCCGGGAGGCGGTCGATGACGGAGCCGACCGTCATCGAGTGGTCCTCGTGCTCCACCACGCAGGCCGAGACCTCCGCGTCGTACAGCGTCCAGAAGACCTGCTCGGCCGATGAGGTGGGGTAGATCGGGACGACCTGGGCGCCGACGGTCCACAGGGCGAAGTCGAAGAGCGTCCACTCGTAACGGGTGCGGGACATGATCGCGACGCGGTCGCCGAACCGGACGCCCTGGGCGAGCAGTCCCTTGGCGAGGGCGAGGATCTCGTCGCGGAACTCGGCCGCGGTCACATCGCGCCAGTGGCCGTCGACCTTGCGGCCGAGGGCGATCCGCAGCGGGTCCTCGAGCGCATGGTCGAAGACGGCATCGGCCAGACCGCCCACCGGCGGCGCCGACGCCAGGGGAGGTGAGGTGAACTCGCGCAATGGTTCTCCTTGTGGCGCTCCGCACAGCGCCGGTGACGGTACCCCACGGCGAGCCCGCGCGGGAGGGGGTGCCCGGGCCCGGACACACGGTCATCGTCACTGGTCAGCAGCTGAAATGGGGCCACAAGGGCGGAGGTTGGGGCGGAATCCTGACCTCCGGGTAAGTTTCGGTGCCGTAATCTCCACGGAATTTGTACGCGGCAGTCACGCAGACCTGGGCGTTTTCTCCCGTAAGCGGGGTGGCGCCCGGAGTTCTTCCGCGGCGCTCAGCCGCGCAGCGGACGGTATGTCACCTGCTTCACGCGCCGCAGGAACGGCGTCGTCTCCACATGGCGTACGCCCTCGAGGGAGCCGAGGCGGCCGCTCAGGTACGCGTAAAGACCTGCCGTGTCCTTGGCGACGGCGGTGGCCACCAGGTTCGACGGACCCGCGGTCGCCGCGGCGAAGGCGATCTCATGATGCCCGGCGAGGGTCTCGCCCACGGAGTGCAGGGCCGCGGGCTCGGCGGTGATCGACAGAGAGGCCGCCACCGGAAAGCCGACGATCTCCGGCGGATAGTCCACGTCGAGATAGAACGCCTTCGAGGCGAGCAGGGTGCCGAGACGGCGCTTGACCGCGGACTCGGAACGGCCGGTGGCCTTCTGCAGTTCGGGATAGGTGGCGCGGCCGTCGCGCTTGAGGGCGGCGACGAGCGGCTCGTCCTCCGGAGTGAGGTGCGCGGGGCCGCTGTGCGGCGGCAGTTCGGGCCGGAGGGCGGCCACTTGGTCAGGTGTGAGATCCCCGAACTTGCTGAACCAGCCGTCCGGTCCGCCGTGGAAGCGGTGCAGGATCTGGTGCGCGCGGATCTCCATGATGCTCGGGGTGCGCGGCAGCTTGCCGAGCAGCAGTTCGTCGTGGTCGCCGGGGGAGCGCGGCAGTGTCATACAGGCCACTTCCGTGCCGCCCGACATCAGACCGATCCAGACCGTGTCCCGGCGTCTGGCCAGCGCGTCGGCGATGGCCTCCGCGCTGTCCGGCGCGCAGCGCAGGCGCAGGAACCACTGGTCCTGGCCGAGCTGTTCGGCGTTGCGCACCATGACCACGCGCACACCGCTCTCGGCGCACAGCCTGCGGTAGCGGCGCGCGACGGTCTGGTCGGAGACACCGAGCACCGCCGCGATCCGGCTGAAGGAGGCTCGCCCGTCGACCTCCAGGGCGTGAAGGAGCTTCCGGTCTAGCTCATCGACTACGTGGCCATCCACCGCTCAGCACCCCTCAAATGTCGGATTCCATCGCTGGAGCGGTCAGTACCACCGCTTCCGGCCACCTCTGCGTGATCGTGATCGCGATCGTACGAGACATCGCATCACGACCACGACTTGGAGAAGACATGCGTAAGTGGGGGCCGTTGACAGCGGTCTGCTTGGGGACCTTCATGCTCCTGATCGACGTGACGATCGTCGTCGTGGCACTCCCCGACATGGCCGGGGCGCTCGACGCCTCGCTGCCCGATCTGCAGTGGGTCATCGACGGCTACGCCCTGGCCCTGGCCGCGCTGCTGCTCGGCATCGGCGCCGCCGCCGACCGGCTCGGGCGCCGCCGGGTGCACCTGGCGGGCACCGGCCTGTTCGCGGCGGCCTCGCTCGCCTGCGGTCTCGCCACGTCGCCGGCGCTCCTTGTGGCGGCGCGCGGCGTCCAGGGAGTGGGCGCCGCCGCGATGTTCGCGACGACACTGCCGCTGCTCGGCTCCGTCTACCAGGGCAAGCAGCGCTCGGTGGCGCTCGGCCTGTGGGGCGCGGTCAGCGGTGCCGCCGCGGCCATCGGCCCTGTGGTCGGCGGGCTGCTCACCGAAGGTCCCGGCTGGCGGTGGATCTTCTTTGTGAACCTGCCGGTCAGCGTGGCCGCGGTCTGGCTGACGCGGCGCACGGTGCCGGAGTCGAGGGGCGCGGGCGACGGCCGGGTCGACTGGGCGGGCACGGTGACGTTCGCGCTGTTCGCGGGGGCGGCGACCTACGCCGTCGTACGGGCGGGTGCCCTCGGGTGGACCTCGCCGCGCACCCTGGCCACGTTCGCGGTCGCGGCCGTGGCGCTGCTCGCGTTCGTCGTGGTGGAGCGCCGGGCGGCGCACCCGCTGATCGATCTGTCGCTGTTCCGCACGCCCGCGTTCACGGGCGTCATGGCGGGTGCGCTCGCCTTCAACGCGGCCGCCTTCGCCGTCCTGCCCTACACCTCGATATGGCTGCAGACGGTGCTCGGCCTCAGCCCCGTCCAGGCCGGCCTGGCGATCCTGCCGCTGGCCGCGGTGGCCTTCGTGGTGTCGGCGGCCGCCGGACGTCTGCTGCACGGAGTGCGCCCGCGGCTGCTCATCGGCACCGGTCTCGTCCTGATCGGGGCGGGCACGATGGCGCAGGGAATCCTGGACGCGGACTCGTCCTGGACGGCGCTCGTGCCGGGTCTCGTGCTCGCGGGCGTCGGCACGGGCCTGGTCGCCCCGGCCCTCGCGGGCGGCGCGCTCGCGGCGGTTGCGCCGGAGCGCGCGGGCATGGCGGGCGGCGCGGTGAACACCTTCCGGCAGCTGGGGTACGCCTTCGGGGTCGCCGTCTTCGGCACGGTGCTGACCTCGCGGATGACGGGCCCGCTGACCGGCGAGCAGGCACACGCCCTGGCGGGCGGCGGGGCGGCCGCGCTGCGCGGCGGGCCTGTGTCGGAGCAGGCCCTGCGGTCGGCGTTCGCGTCGGGTCTCGACTCGGCGGCGCTGCTCGCCGGTGCGGTCGGCCTCGTCGCGGGCCTCGCCGTCCTGGTGCTCCTGCGCGAGCGCGGCGGGTCGCCAAGGGGCGGCCAGGACACGGCCGGTGACCGGCACCGCCCTGAGCGGGAGCCGGTGACGTCCGCACACTGAGGGGCCCGGGAAAGTCCGGTGCGGTTCGTTGCGCCCCGAAGGGGCGCGGGGCTGTGTCGATATGCGGCTCCGCCGGGCGGGCACGACCGGCCACGACGCACCCGCGGATGACGCACCGGACGTCCCGCGGAGCGCTCAGCGGCGCCGGTGCAGCCGGTCCCCGCTCGCCAGGATCGCCGCCGCAAGGGCGTCCGCCGCCTCCTGGGCCCGGGTGCGGCCGCGGCCGTGCAGCAGGACGAAGTCGACGCCGCCCAGATCGGGCAGACCGGCGCGGATCCGGGTCAGGCCCGGCGGGATCAGGCCGCGGCTGTGGGCCATCACGCCGAGGCCCGCGCGGGCCGCCGCCACCAGTCCGTTGAGACTGCCGCTGGTACAGGCGATACGCCAGGGACGGCCGTGCCGCTCCAGGACCTCCAGGGCGCGGGCGCGGGTGATTCCGGGCGGCGGGTACACGATCAGCGGGACCGGAGCCTCCGGGTCCAGGCGCAGCCTCCCGCTGCCGCCGGGGCCGCCCCCGGCACCGATCCACACCAGCTCGTCGTGCCACACCACCGTGCCCGCCCCGGCGTCGCCGTCCTGCGGGCGTCGCTTGGCGAGGACCAGGTCGAGGCGGCCGTCGGCGAGCCTGCGGTGCAGGGTGCCGGAGAGCTCCACGGTCAGCTCCAGGTCGACCTCGGGGTGGTCACGGCGGAATGCCTCCAGAATCTCGGGCAACTCGGTCAGGACGAAGTCCTCCGACGCCCCGAAGCGCAGCCGTCCGCGCAGCCGCGTACCGGCGAAATAGGCGGCGGCCCGCTCGTGCGCCGACAGGATCGTGCGGGCGAAGCCGAGCATCGCCTCGCCGTCCTCGGTCAGCTCCACGCTGTGGGTGTCACGCGCGAACAGCTGCCGGCCCGCCGCGTCCTCCAGGCGCCGTACGTGCTGGCTCACCGTGGACTGGCGCAGGCCCAGGCGCCGGGCGGCCTGCGTGAAGCTCAGGGTCTGCGCCACGGCGAGGAAGGTGCGCAGGTGCGTGGGGTCGTACACACCGCAAGCCTATGCGCCTATCGCGAACCGCGATAGCAGTCAGTCCGGTAAGGCGGATTCCCGATTACGGCGATCAGGAGGACGATGGAGAGGGCACGCCCCGTACCGCGTGCCGGACCGACCACCGCACTGGAGCACAGCGCACCGTGAAACGCCCCACCTGGCTGTCCTGGCCGTCCTGGCTGCCGATCGACCCGTACATCGCGGCGTTGCTCGGCACCGTGGGCGTCGCCGCGCTGTTCCCGGCCCGTGGTACCGGCGCCGATGTGGCCTCCGGGGCCGCCACCGGGGCGGTCGCCCTGCTGTTCTTCCTGTACGGCGCCCGGCTCTCCACCCGCGAGGCGCTCGACGGGCTGCGCAACTGGCGGCTCCATCTGACGGTCCTGGCCTGTACGTTCGCGCTCTTCCCGCTGCTCGGCCTGGCAGCCAAGGGCCTGGTGCCGTATGTCCTCACCCCGGCCCTCTACAGCGGCTTCCTGTTTCTGACCCTGGTGCCGTCCACGGTCCAGTCGTCCATCGCGTTCACCTCGATCGCCCGGGGCAATGTGCCCGCCGCGATCTGCGCCGGGTCCTTCTCCTCGCTCGTCGGGATCTTCCTGACGCCGCTGCTCGCGGCCGGCCTGATCGGCGGCAACGCGGGCTTCTCCACGGACTCCCTCGTCAAGATCGTGCTGCAGCTGCTCGTGCCGTTCCTCGCGGGCCAGCTGCTCCGCCGCTGGGTGGGCGGGTTCATCGCCCGGCACAAGAAGGTCCTCGGCTATGTGGACCGCGGCTCGATCCTGCTCGTCGTCTACGCCGCGTTCAGCCAGGGCATGGTGCAGGGCATCTGGCACCAGGTCACACCGCTGCGGCTGCTCGCGCTGCTCGGCGTCGAGGCGGTGCTGCTCGCCGCGATGCTGACCCTGACCTGGTACGGCGCGAAGAGGCTCGGCTTCCCGCGGGGGGACCGGATCGCGATCCAGTTCGCCGGGTCGAAGAAGTCCCTCGCGGGCGGACTGCCCATGGCGAGCGTGCTGTTCGGCGCGCATGCCTCGCTCGCCGTGCTGCCCCTGATGCTCTTCCACCAGATGCAGCTGATGGTGTGCGCGGTGCTCGCCAAGCGCCGCTCCCGCGACCCCGAGGCGCAGGAGGCGGCGGCCGCCGAGACGCTCAGTCCGCCGGCGCGATCCGCAGGCGCACGAACCGTGGCCGGTACAGGGACACGTTCCGGGTGACATGCGAGGCCGCCACCTGCGCGGAGGCGTCCAGCCAGTTCACGTCGTAGCTGAGCAGCAGGCGGCCGCCGCCGGTGCCGAGCGCCGGGTGGGCCTGCGGGTTGTAGGCGGCCGCGTTCTGCTGGGGCGCGCCGTCCTTGGGCAGCGGCGGCGCGAAGCCCTTGGCGGGGCCGTGCCACGGGCCCGTCGGTGAGCACGACCAGTACGAGGTGACCTTCGACAGGCCTTCGGTGCCCGCGGCCATGGTGAGAAGGACCCAGGTGTCGTCGTCGCGTACGACGGTGAAGGCGCTGCCCACGCCCTTCTTCGTGCCGTCCCCGAGCACCGGGGCGGGCTTGCCGCCCGCCGTCCAGCGGCGGCCGTTCCAGTACTGCCAGGCGCCGGGCTCGGCGAGCCGCCCCTCGGGCACGCGCGCCACGTACGCGTCGGACGCGGGCCGTACCGCCGTCTTGCCGTCGTTGCCGCCGAAGACATACGTGTAGCCGTCGTCGTCGGCCGCGGTCGTGCCGTACAGGACGCGCTCGGCGGGATCGGGCACGGCGCTCTGGTCGGAGATCTTCACCACGCCCTCAAGGCGCAGGTCCGGCAGTGACAGGGTGGCGACCTCCGTGGCCATGGGCACGCCGTAGATCCATGGCCCGGTGCCGGTGGCGCGGGTCCACAGCAGGACGCGGACCACCTTCTCGGCCGAGCCGGGGGAGCGCGGCTCCACCTTCGCGGCGACCGGCCAGCGCCACTGTCCGGGCGCCGGGTCGGGGAACAGCGGCGCCGGCAGCGTCTGCTCCAGGCGGTCCGAACTGCCCATCACCACCGCCGAGTTGCGTACGAACGGCGCGCTGCCGTCACGCCACTCGTGCGGCTGGCCGCTCAGGTTCGGCGGGGCGTGCACCTGCCCCAGATACGTGTCGGAGAACAGCCACAGGACACGTCCGTCGGGCAGGCGCACCGAGTGGGTGCCGTCGCCGCCGGTCCAGTCGTCGGCCCGCGAGGCGTCATTGCCGTAGCGCGCGAACTCACCGGTGGTGCGCTCGTCGGCGGTCCAGGACGTCACCTTGCGCGGGGCGCACGCGGCGCCGCCCTCCCGGTCCTCGTCCTCCGGGAGGGCGGTGAGCAGGACACCCGCCATGATCACGGCGAGCAGCAGGACCAGACCGGTGCCCTTGTTGTTCTTGTTGCCCGTGGGTGTGCTGTTCCTGGTTCGCTCCGCGGCCGACACGGACCGGACGTTAACTCCTGTCGCGGATACGGTCCATGGGCAGCCACAGGACGGTGTCCCGAGTCACAGCGGTCCCGGGAGTGCCGAGGCGCCCGAGTTCGGCGTCGTCCAACGCCCGGTCCCAGACCCGCACTTCGTCGATCGCTCCGGTGAAGTGGGCCCGGCTGTCCAGGCGCTGGCCGATGTGCACCCCGAACCCGGAGTTACGGGTCACCGTGCCCGGCACGTCGGGCCCGGCGGCCGTGACGCCGTCCACGGTGAGGCTCAACTGCCCGCCTCCGCGCCGCAGTACGGCATGGTGCCACTGGCCGTCGTTGTACGCAGACGTGGTGCGCACGGACGCCGACCGCGGAGGCGTCGCGCCGTCCCGGGTGGTCATCAGGCCGGTGATCCGGTTCGACGCGGGCTCGCCGCGCAGCCATACCTGCGGCTGGTTGGTGCCGATGCCGCCCATCCACAGCAGCGGCTGCTCGCCGCTCGTGGCCGTGTAGCGGAACCACAGCGATGCCGTGAAGTCCTTCGTTCCCAGCGGGAGTTGATCGCGGTAGGGCAGGCGTACGGCGTCGTCGGTGCCGTCGAAGGCGATCGCGCCGCCGAACCGGCCCTCCGTTCCGCTCGCCCCGCCGAGCACGGCCGCGCCGCGCGCGTACGGCGCCAGGTCGGGCGTCGTCGGGTCGGGTCCGCGCCGTGGCTTCAGCCAGTCCTCGCCGAAGCGGGCGAAGCGGATCTCGTCGCGGGCGTCGACCGCGCCGCCCTCGTACAGCAGACCCACGGTGGCGCCGGTGCTCCGGGAGCCGCCGGTGCCCGGGGAGTCGTCGGAGATCTGCACCAGGTCGGAGTAGCCGGACCAGTCGGTGGTGACCACCGTGCCCCGGTCCACGCTCTCCCAGGTCCGGCCCTGGTCGTAGGAGGAACGCACCATCATGGTGCGGCGGCGGTCCGGGTCGGCCGGGCAGGAGAGCAGCATCCGGCGCTCCAACCGCACGACGGCGCACTGCACTTGGGGCGCGTACAGGTCGGGGATCGCGCGGAACTTCCCGGTGAAGGAGGAGCCGCCGTCGCGGCTGACCGCGTGCGTGCGGTGGCCGAGGTCGGTGCCGTCCTGCTCGCGGCCGCTGACATAGATCTCGCCGTTGGTGCGCTCGGCGAGCGTCACCTCCGACGGTTTCTGGCGGAAGGTGCCGTCGACGGCGATCGGCCAGGAGTCGGTGGCGCCG
This sequence comes from Streptomyces monticola, assembly GCF_042665355.1. Lineage (NCBI taxonomy): Bacteria > Bacillati > Actinomycetota > Actinomycetes > Kitasatosporales > Streptomycetaceae > Streptomyces > Streptomyces monticola. The sequence continues at coordinate 960,302 of NZ_JBHTCF010000001.1, forward strand.
ACCTTCCAGGTGTCGCCGCCGTCGTCGCTGTGGATCAGGGCGGCGTGGTTGGCGGTGACCCGGCTGCCGTTCCACGTCTCGGTGTTGACGCCGAAGACGAGGCGTCCCTTGTGCCGGCCGCGCTCCAGCTGGATGCCGTGCACGGGCCCGGTCGCGTACCAGGAGTTCCAGTGGGCGGGCAGGATCTGGTCGCTCAGGTCCCGCGGCTGCGACCAGGTTCTGCCGTCGTCGTCGCTGTACTGGAGATGCGGGGTGCGCTCGCAGGGCACATCGCAGTTGCCGCCGCCGGGCTTGCCCGGGTTCCAGGTCTCGGCGAGCAGGACGCGGCCCGTCTCGCGGTCCACGACCGGGGTGGGATTGCCGTGTGTGTCGCCCGCGCCCTCGTTGACCACCTGCAGCGGGCCCCAGGTGCGGCCGCCGTCCGTGGACCGCTTCATGACGAGGTCGATGTCCCCGGCGTCGCTGCAGTCGTTCACCCGTCCCTCGGCGAAGGCGAGCAGCGTGCCCTCGGTCGTCCGCACGACCGCCGGAATCCGGTAGCAGGCGTAACCGGGGTCCTGGGAGGCCTTGAAGAGGACCTGCTGCTCGAAGCCGGCCGGTGCGGCGGGAGCCGCCGGACGGGCCTGCGCGGGGGTGGCGACCGCGGCCACCGCGAGGGTGGCGAGCAGCGGGGCCAGGGACGTTCGGAGGCGGGCTCTTCCGAAGGGTGCTCTTGCGAGTCGTGCACGGAGTCTGGACGGCATGGTGCGACCTGCCCTTCAACGGACCTGTGCGGCGTCTGGACATCTGTACATCTGGACATCCCACGTCCAATGTGCGCGCCACAGACGCTACTTGGGCCGTCGCGGACCCCACAAGAAGCGTGCGCCAGGGAAGTGCCGGACCCGGTCGCGCGGGCCGCGGAAGCTCAGCCCGCGGTGACCTTGGCCACGAAGGCGTCGAGGTTCTGTGCCATCCGGGCCAGGCGCTCGTCGAGGTCCAGGGACTCCTCGTGCCGTCCGGCGCGCAGTTTCGGCTCCCGCTTGCCGCGTACGTACAGCGGGCAGGCCAGATCGGCGCAGATGTAGGTGCCGACCGTGTTGCCGTCACGGCCCCGTGCGCCCGCGAGCGGGGCGACGAGCAGGGTCACCCCGGAGGAGGCGTGGCCCGTCAGACAGATCTGGCACAGGCTGGACTTGACCGCGCTGGTGCGGCCGACGGCGGGCACCCGCAGCGAGACGCCGAGCGGGCCTTCGGGGCGGGGCAGCACGAGGTGTGCGCGCAGCGGCGCCCCGGGATCGACCCAGCCGAGGAAGTCGAGGTCCGGCCACGGAAGCCGGGCGAAGTCGAGCGGCAGTTTCAGGCGCGACGCCTCGCCCTTGGTGCAGTTCACGAAGGACGAACGGATCTGTTTCTCACTGAGCGGTTCCACAAGCGTCGACCCTAAGCAGCCTCTGACCTGGCCGCACCTCAATATTCGCGAACCGGGCCCGGCCGGCGCAGGGGGCGCTCCCCGCCGGCCGGGGCCCCGTCGCCGTGTAGGCGTGCGGCCGCGATCAGCCCTGGCGGGCCGGGGCCCGCAGGGCGATGCGGTGGTCGCCCGCGTACACGTTCATGGAGGAGCCGCGCAGGAAGCCCACCAGCGTGAGCCCCGACTCGGCGGCGAGGTCGACGGCGAGGGAGGAGGGCGCGGAGACCGCCGCCAGTACCGGAATGCCCGCCATGACCGCCTTCTGTGCCAGCTCGAAGGAGGCACGGCCGGAGACGAGCAGGATCGAGCGGGCGAGCGGCAGGCGGCCCTCGGGCAGGGCGCGGCCGATCAGCTTGTCGACCGCGTTGTGCCGCCCGACGTCCTCGCGTATGTCGAGGAGTGCACCGCTCTCGGAGAACAGTGCCGCCGCGTGCAGGCCCCCGGTCCGGTCGAAGACCCGCTGCGAGGCACGGAGCCGGTCGGGGAGGCTCGCGAGCAGCTCGGGTTCGAGCCGGATCGGGGGAGTGCCGGGGTCCGCGCCCGCCGTGTCGTCGATGGGCCAGCGGGCCGTGGTGTGCACCGCGTCCAGGCTCGCCTTGCCGCACAGTCCGCAGGAGGACGTCGTGTAGACGTTCCGCTCAAGGGTGATGTCCGGGATCTCGACCTCGGGGGCGGTCGTCACGTCGACGACGTTGTAGGTGTTCGAGCCTCCCCCACCCTCCGGGCGGGCGGTGCCCCCAGCGGTGGCGCCCGCGCAGTAGACGATCGACTGCAGTTCGTCCGCCGCGCCGAGCACGCCCTCGCTCACCAGGAAGCCCGCCGCGAGCGCGAAGTCGTCGCCCGGGGTGCGCATGGTGATGGCGAGCGGCTTGCCGTTGAGCCGGATCTCGAGGGGTTCCTCCGCGACCAGCGTGTCCGGGCGGGCGGAGACGGCCCCGTCCCGGACACGGATGACGCGGCGTCGATCGGTGACACGTCCCATGAGGTGATCAGTCCCGGTTCTGTACGTGTTGGTAGCCGAAGCGGCCCTTGATGCAGAGGTTGCCGTGGGTCACCGGGTTGTCGTGCGGCGAGGTGACCTTGACGATCTCATTGTCCTGCACGTGGAGCGTGAGGTTGCAGCCGACGCCGCAGTACGCGCACACGGTGGTCGTCTCGGTCTGCGCCGACTCGTCCCAGGTTCCGGCCGCCCGCATGTCGAACTCGCTCTTGAAGCTGAGGGCGCCCGTGGGGCACACCTCGATGCAGTTGCCGCAGTAGACGCAGGCCGAGTCGGTCAGCGGGGCGTCGTGCTCCACGGCGATCCGGGCGTCGAAACCGCGCCCCGCCACCGAGATGGCGAAGGTGTTCTGCCACTGGTCGCCGCAGGCGTCCACGCACTTGTAGCAGAGGATGCACTTGTCGTAGTCGCGGACGTACAGGTCGTTGTCGATCTTCGGCTCTTCGTTGAGGCGGGCCGCGTCCGGGCCGAACCGGTCGGGCTTCGCCTCGTACTCCTTGATCCACTCCTGGACCTGTGGCGTGGTCGACAAGTCGACCGAGGAGGCGAGGAGTTCGAGCACCACCTTGCGGCTGTGCCGGGCCCGTTCGGTGTCGGTGCGCACCTCCATGCCCGCCTCCGCCTTGCGGGAGCAGGCCGGGGCGAGGGTGCGGGCGCCCTCGACCTCGACGACACACACCCGGCAGGCGTTCTTCGGGGTGAGCGTGTCGCCCTGGCAGAGCGTCGGGATGTCCTTGCCCGCGGCCCGGCAGGCGTCGAGGATCGTCGAGCCCTCGGGGACCCTGGCCGGTTCGCCGTCGAGGGTGAATTCCAGGAGCCGACGGGGGATTCCCAGCGGTGTCACGGTCATGCGTACGCCCCCAGGCGGTCGATGGCGGATTCCACGGCGTTCCAAGCGGTCTGCCCCAGACCGCAGATGGAGGCGTCCCGCATGGCGCGGCCGACCTCTCTGAGCAGGGCGATGTCATCGGCGGCCGCCGCGCCCGTGCGCTGCGCGATGCGGTGCAGCGCCTCTTCCTGGCGCACGGTCCCGACCCGGCACGGCACGCACTGCCCGCAGGACTCGTCGCGGAAGAACTCGGCGATACGCAGCAGCAGCCGGGGCAGCGGGACCGAGGCACCGAAGGCCATGACGACCCCCGAGCCGAGCGTCGTGCCCGCCTCCCGGGTGCCTTCGAAGGTCAGCGGAATACCCGTCTCGTCGGGGCGTACGAAGCCGCCCGCCGCGCCGCCGAGCAGAATGGCCCGCAAGTCGTCGTGCACGCCGGCGAGTTGGAGCAGTTCGCCGAGGGTCGCGCCGAACGGCAGCTCGTAGATCCCGGGCCGTGCCACGCCGCCCGAGACGCAGAACAGCTTCGGCCCGGTGGACTTGGGGGTGCCGATGGCCGCGTACGCCTGTGCGCCCATGGTCAGGACCGGCAGCACGTTGACGAGGGTCTCGACGTTGTTCGCCGCGGTCGGCTTGCCGAACAGGCCCTTCTCGACCGGGAACGGGGGCTTCGAGCGCGGCTCGCCCCGGTAGCCCTCGATGGAGTTGAAGAGGGCCGTCTCCTCGCCGCAGATGTAGGCGCCCGCGCCGCGGCGGATCTCGATGTCGAAGGCGTACCCCTGGCCGAGCACATCGTCGCCGAGGAGGCCGCGCGCGCGTGCCTGGGCGATCGCGTGGCTCAGCCGGTCGAGGGCGCGCGGGTATTCGCCGCGCAGGTAGAGATAGCCGCGGTGGGCGCCGGTCGCGTACCCCGCGATCGTCATCGCCTCGATCAGGGAGTACGGGTCGCCCTCCATCAGGACCCGGTCCTTGAAGGTGCCGGGTTCGGATTCGTCGGCATTGCAGACGAGGTAGTGCGGCCGGTCGGGCTGTGCGGCGGTGGCCTGCCACTTGCGGCCCGTGGGGAAGGCGGCTCCGCCCCTTCCGACCAGGCCCGCGTCGGTGACCTCGCGGATGACTCCGGCGGGGCCGAGGGTGAAGGCCTGGCGCAGGGCTTCGTAGCCGCCGTTGGCGCGGTAGTCGTCGAGGGAGTACGGGTCGATCTGGCCGATCCGCTTGAGCAGGATCAGGCCTGGCCGGCCTGCTTGGGGGACGGCCGTCGTGGCCGGGGGTTCGGGGGCGGCGGCCTCGGGGGCGCTCGCCGCCAGGGTTACCGCGGTGGCTGTGGCGGGAGCGATGACGGCCGTTGCCCTGCGGGGCTGTTCTTCCCCGCCCCGCCCCTTCCCGTAACTGAGGGCTCCGCCCCCGGACCCCCGCTCCTCAAACGCCGGAGGGGCTGATTTTTCACGCCCCGGAAGGGGTGGGGTGGGGGAAGAGCCCGCCGCAGGCGCATCGGTGGCTGTACCCGCCCGCACCACCAGTGCCGCGGGGGCCCGTTCGCACAGGCCTAGGCAGGGGCTTTTCTCCCACTGCGAGCCCGCGGGGCCGAGGCGGGACTCCAGGTCCGCGCACAGCTGGTCGGACCCGCGGGTCGCGCAGGCCAGGTCCGTGCAGACCTGGACCACCGTCGCGGGCCGCGGCCTGACCGAGAACATCGCGTAGAACGTCGCGACTCCGTACGCCTCCGCCGGCGGCACCGTAAGACGCCGGCACAGGTAGTCGAGGGCGCCCTCGCTGATCCAGCCCACCCGGTCGTTCACCGCGTGCAGTCCCGGCAACAGCAGATCCCGCCGCTCCCGCGCCGCGCGGCCGCCGCGGGCCCAGCGCAGATCCGCGTCCGGGCGGTCGGAGGCGCCCTCCCACGCCGAATCGGGAGGGCCCAACAGGGCGTCCACGGCGGCCCGTTCCTCGTCGGTCGGCTTGCTGTCACCGAAGTGCAGATCCACGTCAGCTCCTCACGGCCAACTCGATCTTCTCGATCCGTATCGCCGACGCCTTGAACTCCGCGGTGCCCGCGATCGGGCAGTTGGCCTCGATCGTGAGCGCGTTGGTGTCCACCTCGTCGGGGAAGTGCATGGTCATGAAGGCGAGGCCGGGGCGAAGGCCCGGATCGACCCAGACCGGCGCCGTCACGGTGCCGCGCCGGGAGGAGACCCGTACCTCCTCGCCCACCACGACGCCGTAGCGCTCGGCGTCCTCGGGGCACAGCTCGACGTACTCGCCGCGGCGCAGCGGAGAGGCGAAACTGCCGCTCTGCACACCGGTGTTGTACGAGTCGAGGCGCCGCCCGGTGGTCAGCCGGATCGGGAACTCCTCGTCCGTGAGGTCCACCGGAGGGTCGTGCTCGACCAGGCCGAAGGGCGCGAGCCGCCCGCGCCGTGCGGGGTCGGGGTCCCACAGGCGCGCGTGCAGGAAGCTCGACGGCAGCTGCTCCAGGTCGGGGCAGGGCCACTGCAGGCCCTGGTGTTCCTCCAGGCGGTCGTAGCTCATGCCGAAGTGGTCGGGGGACAGCGAGCGCAGTTCGTTCCAGACGGTCTCGGCGTCGGCGAACTTCCACTCGTGGCCCAGGCGGGAGGCGACCTCGCAGATGATGTCGATGTCCTCGCGGGCCTCACCGGGCGGCGCGAGCGCGGCCCGTACCCGCTGCACCCGCCGTTCGGAGTTGGTGGTCGTGCCGTCCGTCTCCGCCCAGGAGGCCGTGGCGGGCAGCACCACATCGGCCATCTCGGCGGTCTTCGTCAGGAAGATGTCCTGCACCACCAGGTGGTCGAGGGCGGCGAGCCGGCGCAGGGCCTGCTCGCTGTCGGCCTCGGACTGGGCGGGGTTCTCGCCGATGCAGTACACGGCGCGCAGCGTGCCGTGCTCCATCGCCTCGAACATATCGGTGAGCGTCATGCCGTAGCGCGGCTGGATCACGGTGTCCCAGGCCGCCTCGAACTTGGCGCGGTGGCCGTCGTCGAGGATGTCCTGGAAGCCGGGCAGCCGGTTCGGGATCGCCCCCATGTCGCCGCCGCCCTGCACGTTGTTCTGTCCGCGCAGCGGCTGTACGCCGGAGCCGAAGCGGCCCACGTGCCCGGTCAGGAGCGACAGATTGATCAACGCCCGTACGTTGTCGGTGCCGTTGTGGTGCTCGGTGATGCCGAGGGTCCAGCACATCTGGGCGCGCTCGGCGGTGGCGTAGGCGTGCGCCAGCTCCTTGATCGCCGCGGCCGGTACGCCCGTGACCTTCTCCGCGAGGGACAGCGTCCAGGGTTCGACGAGGGCCGCGTACTCGTCGAAGCCGGTCGTCGCCCGCTCGATGAACGCCTTGTTGTGCAGATCCGCGTGGATGATCTCGCGCGCGATGGCGTGGGAGAGGGGGATGTCGGTGCCGACGTTGAGGCCGAGCCAGCCCTCCGCCCACTCGGCGGTGGAGGTACGGCGCGGATCGACGGCGTACATCCGCGCCCCGTTCCGTATCCCCCTCAGTACGTGCTGGAAGAAGATCGGGTGCGCGAAGCGGGCGTTGGAGCCCCACATCACGATCAGGTCGGTGTGCTCGACCTCTTCGTACGAGGAGGTGCCGCCGCCCGAGCCGAAGACGGCGGAGAGACCGGCGACGCTGGGCGCGTGGCAGGTGCGGTTGCAGGAGTCCACGTTGTTGGTGCCCATGACGACCCGGGTGAACTTCTGCGCCACATAGTTCATCTCGTTGGTCGCGCGGGCGCAGGAGAGCATCGCGAAGGCATCGGGACCGTGCTGCACGCGCGTGTGCCGGAAGCCTTCGGCGGCCCTGGTCAAGGCCTCGTCCCAAGTGGCGGGGCGCAGCGGCCCGTTCTTGTCGTCACGGATCAGGGGGTGGGTGAGGCGGGTGTACGTCTTGGGGGTGCGGTCGCGCTTCTTCATGCCGCGCTCCTCGTGGCGGGTGCGGTGGTGCTCGCCAGCAGGTCCGAGATGGCGCCGACGGTGCGCAGGGTGGGAACCGGCACGCCGGTGATGGCGGCCAGCTCCACGACTGCGGCGAGCAGCACGTCGAGCTCCAGTGGCTTGCCCTTCTCCAGGTCCTGGAGCGTGGAGGTCCGGTGGTCGCCGACGCGTTCGGCGCCCGCGAGCCGGCGCTCGACGGAGATGGCGGGGCGGCAGCCGAGTGCGGCCGCGACGCTCAGGGTCTCGGTCATCATCTGCTCGATGACCCCGCGCGTCGTGTCGTGCAGACACATCTCGCGCATCGTGGCCCTGGTCAGGGCGCTGATCGGGTTGAAGGAGATATTGCCGAGCAGTTTGATCCAGATGTCGTCGCGCAGCTCGGCCTCGACGGGGCATTTCAGGCCGCCCGCCTGCATGGTCTCGCTGAACTCCAGACAGCGCTTGGAGACCGACCGGTCGGGCTCGCCGATGGAGAACCGGGTGCCTTCCAAGTGCCGTACCACGCCGGGTCCTTCGAGCTCCGTCGCCGCGTAGACGACACAGCCGATGGCCCGTTCGGGCGCGAGCACCGCACTGACCGTGCCGCCCGGGTCGACGCTCTCGACGCGGTGGCCGTCGTGCGGCCCGCCGTGCCGGTGGAAGTACCACCAGGGGATGCCGTTCTGGGCGGCGATGACAGTGGTGCGGTCCTGGAGCAGCGGCTCTACGAGCGGCCCGCACGCCGCGTACGAAGTGGCCTTGAGCCCCAGGAAGACATGGTCGACCGGGCCGACCTCGGCCGGGTCGTCGGTGGCGTGCGGCCGCGCGGTGAAGTCGCCGCGGGGGCTGAGCACGCGTACGCCGTGCTGCCTCATGGCCGCCAAGTGCGGTCCACGGGCGATGAGATGGACGTCGGCGCCGGCGCGGTGCAGCGCGGCTCCGACATAGGCGCCGATCGCTCCGGCGCCGAGGACTGCGACTTTCACGTGTGGCTCCTGTCGGTCGAGGGAACCGAGGATCGGCCGCGGACGCAGCGGATCAGCCGCGGATGCGGCGAGGGGAGTCGCACTCTGTCGACGAAATATTGTCTACAGTATGGAAGTTGGCGCAGCAAGGGGTTGCGCAGCACATTGCATACAGTTGACCGCCACGGTGGATACGGTCTTCCCAACAGCCGTTCCGCTTCCTAGGGTTCGCGACCATGACTCCGCCCCTCGCCCCACCCGGCTGGAGCCGCTGGCTCGTCCCGCCGGCCGCGCTCTCCGTGCATCTCTCCATCGGACAGGCCTACGCCTGGAGCGTGTTCAAACCGCCCCTGGAGAGCGCGCTCGGCCTCTCGGGCACCCAGAGCGCCCTGCCCTTCCAGCTGGCCATCGTCATGCTGGGCCTGTCCGCGGCCTTCGGCGGCACCCTGGTGGAGCGCAACGGTCCGCGCTGGGCGATGACGGTCGCGCTGTGCTGCTTCTCCTCCGGTTTCCTGCTCGCCGCACTCGGCGCCGCCACCGAGCAGTACTGGCTGATCGTGTTCGGCTACGGCTTCGTCGGCGGCATCGGCCTCGGCATCGGCTATATCTCCCCGGTCTCCACCCTCATCAAGTGGTTCCCCGACCGCCCCGGCATGGCCACCGGCATCGCCATCATGGGCTTCGGCGGCGGCGCCCTCATCGCCTCGCCCTGGTCCGCGCAGATGCTGGAGACCTTCCCGGCCGGCAGCGGCGGCATCGCCCTGGCCTTCGCGGTGCACGGTGTGACGTACGCCGTCTTCATGTCCCTCGGCGTCCTTCTCGTACGGGTGCCGCGGCCCCGGCCGGCCCGGACCGGCGGCGGCCCCGAGCCCGACACCGGGGTGCAGGTCTCGGCCCGGCAGGCCGTGCGCACCCCGCAGTTCTGGTGCCTGTGGGTGATCCTGTGCATGAACGTCACCGCGGGCATCGGCATCCTCGAGAAGGCCGCCCCCATGATCACGGACTTCTTCGCCGAGACCTCCACACCGGTCTCCGCCTCCGCCGCCGCGGGCTTCGTGGCGCTGCTCTCGGCCGCCAACATGGCCGGCCGGATCGGCTGGTCCTCGACCTCCGACCTGATCGGCCGCAAGAACGTCTACCGCCTGTACCTGGGCGCGGGCGCCGTGATGTACCTCCTCATCGCCCAGTTCGGCGACGCCTCCAAACCGCTCTTCATCTGCTGCGCCCTGGTGATCCTCTCCTTCTACGGCGGCGGCTTCGCCACGATCCCGGCGTATCTGAAGGACCTCTTCGGCACCTACCAGGTCGGCGCCATCCACGGCAGGCTGCTCACCGCCTGGTCCACCGCGGGCGTGCTCGGCCCGCTGATCGTCAACCGGGTCGCCGACTCCCAGGAAGCCGCGGGCAAGAGCGGCCCCGGCCTCTACGGCCTGTCCCTCACGATCATGATCGGCCTGCTGCTTCTCGGCTTCGCCGCCAATGAACTGGTACGCCCCGTCCACCCGCGCCACCACCACGTCCCCGCCCCGCGAAAGGCCCCCGATGCCGCAGCAGCAGCCGACGCCTCCGACGTCCCCGACACCACAGGCCCCTCAAGCGCCGCACCCCACTGACCCGCCCCGGCGCCGCCCCCTCGTCCTCTTCGCCTGGCTGTGGGTGGCACTGCCACTGGGCTACGGCCTGTACGAACTGGTGCGGAAGGCGACGCAGCTGTTCACGGGGTGAGACGGCCAAGCCCGTCGTCCGGCGGGGAGCGCGGCGCGGGCGCCCCACGGGTCATCGTCCGAAAGCTCCAAGCCGGGCGCGGGAATCCTGTTGCCTTACGTGCACGGCTACTGACGAGTCGCTGACGAGACTGGTGGGCCCTGATCACCGCACGGCGACGAGAGGCCCCGCCCCATGAACGGCATGCCCAACAACGGCATGAACGGCTCGCGGATCGCCGCGGTCGGCCACTACCAGCCCGCCGAGGTGCTCACCAACGAGGAGCTCGCGCGCCGCGTCGACACCAGCGACGAGTGGATCCGCAGCCGCGTCGGTATCCGCACCCGCCGGATCGCGGGCCCCGAGGAGCCCGTCGACGCCCTCGCCGCACAGGCCGCGGCCAAGGCGCTCGCCGCCGCGGGCCTGCTGCCGGACGAGATCGACCTGATCGTGGTCGCCACCTCCACGGCGATCGACCGGTCCCCGAACATGGCCGCGCGGGTCGCCGCCCGCCTCGGCGTGCCCGAGCCCGCGACCCTCGACCTGAACGTGGTGTGCGCGGGCTTCCCGCACGCCCTGGCCACCGCCGACCACGCCATCAGGGCGGGCTCGGCGACCCGGGCCCTGGTGATCGGCGCGGACAAGATGTCCGAGGTCACCGACTGGAGCGACCGCACGACCTGTGTTCTGGTCGGTGACGGCGCGGGCGCGGTCGTCGTCGAGGCCGCACCCGAGGGCGAGGAGCCGGGCGTCGGCCCCGTCCTGTGGGGCTCGGTGCCCGAAATGGGGAACGCCGTCCGGATCGAGGGCAGCCCGCCGGTCTTCGCCCAGGAGGGCCAGAGCGTCTACCGCTGGGCCACGACCCGGCTTCCGCCCATCGCCCGGACGGTGTGCGAGCGCGCGGGCCTGACCCCCGAGGAACTCGCCGGGGTCGTTCTGCACCAGGCCAACCTGCGCATCATCGAACCGGTCGCCGAGCGCATCGGCGCGGTGAACGCCGTGGTCGCCCGCGATGTCGTCGACTCCGGCAACACCTCGGCCGCGAGCATCCCGCTCGCCCTGTCCAAGCTGGTGGAGCGGCGCGAGATCGCCCCCGGCGCCCCGGTGCTGCTCTTCGGCTTCGGTGGCAATCTGTCGTACGCGGGGCTGGTGATCCGCTGCCCGTGAGGGCGGCCCACTTGTTGCGAGCTGGGCGGAAGGCCCGGTTCCGGCCACTGTGCACCCCTGTGACGAGCCCAACTCCCCTGTGTACTGGCCATTGTGCTCGGTAGACTGTAGACGATAGCCAATGCAGGGCGGCTGCCAACGAGGTCGCTCCGTCGCCGAGGAGGGGGACCGCGATGTTGTCCGCAGGACTGCCGCAGGGGGCCGTGCCGAAGCTCGAGCGGCCCGGCCCGCTGCGCGAGCGGGTGTACGAGGCGCTGCTCGAGCTGATCACCACCCGCGCCCTTCGCCCCGGCCAGCATCTGGTCGAGAGCGAACTCGCCGGACATCTGGGGGTGTCGAGGCAGCCGGTGCGCGAGGCGCTGCAGCGCCTCAACACCGAGGGCTGGGTCGATCTGCGCCCGGCGCAGGGGGCGTTCGTGCACGAGCCCACGGAAGAGGAGGCCGATCAACTCCTCACCGTGCGTACGCTGCTGGAGGCCGAGGCGGCCCGGCTCGCCGCGGCGAACGCGAACTCCGCGGGCATCGCCGCCCTCGAGGAGATCTGCGCCACGGGCGAGCAGGCCGTCGCCGACGGCGAGGTGGACACCGTCGTCGCGACCAACGCCGCCTTCCACGCCAAGGTCATGAACCTCGCCGGCAATGTCGTACTCGCCGAACTCGCGGGACAGGTCGACCGCCGGGTGCGCTGGTACTACCAACCGGTGGCCCGCCAGCGCGGCAAGCAGTCCTGGATCGAGCACCGCGAACTGATCGCGGCCATCGCCGACCGTGACGAGCAGCGGGCCACCGAGGTCATGCGCGCCCACACCGAGCACACCCGCACCACGTACCACCAGCGCGCCAAGTAGCGGCACCGGGCGTGGGCCGCCGGGCCGCGGTTCAGGCCCCCGCCGCGTCCTGGCCCGGCCGAGGCTCCCGTACCGCTTGAGTCTGGGTGGTCTGGCCGACGGCGTGGCCCTGCGCGTCGTACACCTCGGTCTGTACGACGACGTAGGACCGTCCGATGTGCAGAGGCCTGGCCACCGCCCGTGCGGCGCCCGAGCGCACCGGGCGAAAGAAGTTGGTCTTGGACTCGACCGTCGAAGTGGTCGTGCCCGGCGGCAGGTTGAGGAAGGCGCACACCGCTCCGGCCGTGTCCGCGAGGGTCATCAGGGCCCCGCCGTGCAGCGCCCCGCCGACCGTGCACAGATCGGCCGACCAGGGCAGGGCGGCGGTGGTGCGTCCGGCGGAGGCCTCGGACAGCTCGATACCCAGGCGCGCGGCGAAGGGGAGTGCGGCGAGGAGACCCGCGGGGCTCGTGTCGTGAGAGGGCCCGTCGTGGGGGCTCTTGTCGTGGGAGGTCATGGCGTCACGATGACGGCGGGCCGCGCGGGTGGCGATTACCTCCGAAGTAATCCGAGTGATCCGAAGTAATCGGTAGCAAGCGGCGCGGCCGGTGTCAGTGCCGCTGCCGGTGCCGCCGTCCGTGCCGTCCGTGCCGTCCGTGCCGCTGTCCGTGCCCCCGGTACCGGGTGAAGTTGGCATCGGGTGATGAGGTCGCCACCCATCTTTGTCCTCGCTGTGGAGAAAGTTGGCGTTGATTACTGCTCAACTTCTTCCCAGTCCCGGCAGCCGCTGCTACGTTCCCCTCGAAAGCCAGCAGATGCCGGACTACGGCGGGAGGGGCGGCGTGAGACGGATGACGGCTCGACCCGCGAACGCGCACCAGGCGCGACTGCTCCGCCTGCTGCGTGACGGCGGGCCGAACTCCCGTGCGCAGCTGGGCGATCAGATCGATCTCTCCCGGTCGAAGCTGGCCGTCGAGGTCGACCGGCTCCTCGAGACCGGCCTGGTCGTGGCCGACGGTCTCGCCGCCTCCCGCGGCGGCCGCCGTTCGCACAACATCCGCCTCGCGCCCGCCCTGCGCTTCCTCGGCGTGGACATCGGCGCGACCTCGGTCGACGTGGCCGTTACCAACGCCGAGCTCGAGGTGCTCGGCCATATCAACCAGCCCATGGACGTGCGCGAGGGGCCGGTCGCGGTCTTCGAGCAAGTCCTCGCCATGGCAGCCAAGTTGAAGGCCTCCGGACTCGCCGAGGGCTTCGACGGCTGCGGTGTCGGCGTACCGGGACCCGTCCGCTTCCCCGAGGGTGTCCCGGTCGCCCCGCCGATCATGCCCGGCTGGGACGGCTTCCCGGTGCGGGAGGCGCTCAGCCAGGACCTCGGCTGTCCGGTCATGGTCGACAACGACGTGAACCTGATGGCCATGGGGGAGCAGCACGCGGGGGTCGCCAACTCCGTGGCCGACTTCCTCTGCGTCAAGATCGGCACCGGTATCGGCTGCGGCATCGTCGTCGGCGGTGAGGTCTACCGCGGTACGACGGGAAGCGCCGGCGACATCGGCCATATCCAGGTGGAACCCGACGGGCGGCCCTGCGCCTGCGGCAACAAGGGCTGCCTGGAAGCCCACTTCAGCGGCGCGGCCCTGGCCCGTGACGCCGAGGAGGCCGCCACGCACGGACACTCGCAGGAGCTCGCGGCACGCCTCGAAGCGGCGGGCACGCTCAGCGCCGCCGATGTCGCCGCCGCGGCCGCCGCGGGCGACGCCACCGCTCTGGAGCTGATCCGCGAGGGCGGCAACCGTACCGGCCAGGTCATCGCGGGCCTGGTCAGCTTCTTCAACCCCGGCCTCGTGGTGATCGGCGGCGGTGTCACCGGCCTCGGCCACACCCTGCTCGCCGCCATCCGCACCCAGGTCTACCGCCAGTCGCTGCCCCTCGCGACCGGCAATCTCCCCATCGTCCTGGGCGAGTTGGGGCCCACCGCCGGTGTCATCGGCGGGGCCCGTCTGATCAGCGACCACCTGTTCTCACCGGCCTGAACCGCGCCGCCCGCACGAACCGGTACGACCTGCACCTGCACCTGCACCTTCAGCGCCACCGTGCCACCCGCGCCACCAGCACCCTCAGGTAACCCAGCACAGCGCTCAGCCCTGCCCTGCCCACGCAACGGCCGCACCGCACCCGCCGAGGGAATTCGTCATGGCACCTGAACCAGCACCTGAACCGGCACCTGAACCGGCACCTGAACCAGCACCCGGAACGGTATCCGACCGACCGCTGCCCGCCTCCTCCGGGCCGCCGCTCCTCACCATGTCCGGCATCACCAAGACCTTCCCCGGCGTCCGGGCACTCGACGGCGTGGATCTGTCGGTCCAGGCCGGTGAAGTGCACTGTCTGCTCGGGCAGAACGGCGCGGGCAAGTCCACCCTGATCAAGGTGCTCGCGGGCGCCCATCAGCCCGACGGCGGCGAGATCGGCTGGCGCGGCAGCAGTGTCACCCTGAAGTCCCCGATCGCCGCGATGCGCCTCGGCATCGCCACCATCTACCAGGAACTCGACCTGGTCGAGGGCCTTTCGGTGGCCGAGAACGTCTTTCTCGGACACGAGCCGACCAGCGCCGGATTCGTCGTACGGGGACGGGAAGCCAGGGCCAGGGCGGCCGCGCTCCTCAAGCGGCTCGGACACACCGAGGTCGACCCGGCGCGGCTCGTCGGTGAACTCTCCGCGGCGCAACAGCAGATCGTCTCCATGGCGCGGGCGCTCTCCCACGACGTACGCCTGATCGTCATGGACGAGCCGTCCGCGGCCCTCGACCCGGACGAGGTCGACAATCTCTTCCGGATCGTCGGCGATCTGACCGCCGACGGTGTCGCCGTCGTCTATATCTCGCACCGCCTGGAGGAGATCCGCCGTATCGGCGATCGGGTCACCGTCCTCAAGGACGGCCGCGCGGTCGCCGGCGGACTGCCCGCCAAGTCGACCCCGACACGCGAAGTCGTGGCGCTCATGACCGGCCGCAACGTCGAGTACGCCTTCCCCGACCGGCCAGGACCCGCCGGGGCAGCCGCCAAGGAGCCGCTCCTCAAGGTCCAAGGGCTCGCCAGGAAAGGCGAGTTCGAGCCGATCGACCTCGAAGTGCGGCCCGGCGAGATCGTCGGTCTCGCGGGGCTCGTCGGCTCCGGGCGCTCCGAGATCCTGGAGACGGTCTACGGGGCGCGTAAGCCGAGCGCCGGTCAAGTCCTCGTCGACGGACGGCCGTTGAAGCCCGGCAGTGTGCGCTCCGCCGTCCGCGCCGGGCTCGGGCTCGCTCCCGAGGAGCGCAAGGCGCAGGGCCTGCTGATGCTGGAGTCCGTCACCCGCAACGTCTCGGTCTCCTCCATGTCCCGCTTCTCGTACGGGGGTTGGCTCGACCGCGGCCAGGAGCACGCGGCCGCCCGCAAGGCCACCCGCGAGCTGTCCCTGCGGCCCGACAACCCCGCCGCCCTGATCCGCACCCTGTCCGGCGGCAACCAGCAGAAGGCGGTTCTCGCCCGCTGGCTGCTGCGCGGCTGTCGCGTTCTGCTCCTCGACGAGCCCACGCGCGGCGTGGACGTCGGCGCCCGCGCCGAGCTCTACGCCGTCATCCGGCGGCTCGCCGACGAAGGGCTCGGCGTGCTCCTCGTCTCCAGCGAAGTGCCCGAGGTCCTCGGTCTCGCCGACCGGGTGCTGGTCCTGCGCGAAGGCCGCGTCGTACACACCGCACCCGCCCGCGACCTCGACGAACACCGCGTACTCGACCTCGTCATGGAAGGGAGCCCGGCGTCATGACGCAGCCCGCATCGCCGGCGCAGCAGGACGGCCGGGGGGCCGAGGACACCCCGCCCGCCGCCCGGAAGACCGCAGCCGCCCCCGACGACCACGGCCGCCGCTGGCACGACCGGCTCTTCCGGGCCGATGTGCGCACCCTGTCGCTGATCGGCGTCCTCGTCGTCCTCGCCCTGATCGGTGGGTTCACCAAGCCCGACGAGTTCCTCGCCACCAGCAACGTCCAGCTGATCCTCACCCAGGCCTCGGTCATCGGCGTCGTCACCGTCGGCATGACCTTCGTCATCATCTCCGGCGGCATCGACCTGTCGGTGGGCGCGATCGTCGCGCTCGCCTCGGTGTGGGCGACGACCCTCGCCACACAGGAGTACGGCTTCGGGGGCATCCTCTTCACGGCCGTGGCCGTCGGCCTCGGCTGCGGGCTCGTCAACGGTGCGCTCATCGCGTACGGCGGCCTGGTGCCCTTCATCGCGACGCTCGCCATGCTGGCCGCCGGCCGCGGGCTCGCCCTGCAGATCACCGACGGTAAGACCCAAGTGGTCACCGACCAGAACGTGTTGGTGCTCGGCGAGCGCGACTCGTACGTCCTCGGCATCCCGCCGCTCGTCCTGGTCTTCGCCGTGGTCGTCGTCGTCGGCTGGCTGCTGCTCAACCGGACCACGTTCGGCCGCCGCTCCGTCGCCGTCGGCGGCAACGCCGAGGCCGCGCGGCTCGCCGGTATCGACGTACGCCGCCAGCGGCTCTACATCTACCTGCTGTCCGGACTGTGCTGCGGCATCGCCGCCTTCCTGCTGATCGTCCTGTCGGGCTCGGGCCAGAACACCAACGGCAACCTCTACGAACTCGACGCCATCGCCGCCGCGATCATCGGCGGCACGCTGCTCACCGGCGGCCGCGGCACCATCACGGGCTCCGTGCTCGGCGTACTGATCTTCATCACGATCCAGAACATCTTCGCGCTCAACAACCTGGAGAGCGCGACCCAGCAGATCGCCAAGGGCGCGATCATCGTCGCCGCCGTCCTCATCCAGCGCCGCACCGTACGCGAGTAGCGCCGCCTCGTACGGGAGTAGCGCCGCCTCGTACGGGAGTAGCGCCGCCTCGTACGGGAGTAGCGCCGCCCCTTTCTCCGTACGCCTGATGTCTCCGTACGCCTGAGAAGTACCTCTGAGAAGTGCCTCCAGTAGCGCCTCACTTGAAGGGTCCGCCATGCCTGAAAAGCCGAGTCTGCCAACGTCCACCAGTCGCAGAGGACTGCTCTTCGGAGCCGCCGCCGTGTCCACCGGCGCCCTGCTGACCGCCTGCACCAGCAACGAGCCCAAGGAGACCGGGAACGACCAGGCGGATGTGCCGGTCGCCGACGACAAGCCCGGCAAGAAGGTCACCATCGGCTTCGCCGGGCCCCAGGCCGACCACGGCTGGCTCAACGCGATCAACGTCAACGCCCGGGAACGCGCCAAGAAGTACAAGGACGTGACCCTGGAGATCACCGAGGGCTCCAACGACACCGCCGCGCAGATCGGCCAGATCGACACCCTGATCAACAAGAAGGTCGATGTCCTGGTCATCCTGCCCGCCGACGGCAAGGCCATGACCCAGGCGGGCCTGAAGGCGATGCGCGCCGGTATCCCCGTGGTCAACCTCGACCGGATCTTCGCCTCGCCGCAGGCCTACCGCTGCTGGATCGGCGGCGACAACTACGGCATGGGCCTCAACGCCGGGCACTACATCGGCGAGAAGCTCAAGGACAAGAAGAACGCCAAGGTCATCGAGCTCGCCGGGCTCGACAACCTGGAGCTGACCAAGCAGCGCACCGAGGGCTTCGACGCCGCCCTGAAGAACTACCCGAACATCAAGAAGGTGGCCCGCCAGGCCGCCGACTTCACCGTCGAGTCGGGACAGGCCAAGATGTCCCAGCTCCTGCAGGCGCAGAAGAGCTTCGACGCCCTGTGGAACCACGACGACGACCAGGGCGTGGGCGCCCTGCGCGCGATCAAGCAGGCCGGGCGCGATGACTTCCTGATGGTCGGCGGCGCCGGTGCCCTCTCCGCCTTCCAGGAGATCAAGGCCGGCAAGGGAGTGCTGCAGGCGACCGTGCTCTACCCGCCCACCATGGCGGCCTCCGCCATCGACCTGGCCCGCGCCCTCGGCCAGGGCAAGGGCGTCAGCGGCATGGCGGAGTTCGAGATCCCGTCCTCGCTCACTCTCTACTCGGCGGTCGTCACCAAGGACAACGTCGACGAGTACATGCCGACCGGGTTCAAGTGAGCCGCCAGGACACCGGGTTGGCATCTCCCGGCACCGGGTTGACACCCCCCACCGCCGTCGACGAGGAGGCATTGCCCATGCAGCAGGAGCAGCCCGCACCTGGTGTGCAGCCCGCAACCGGTGTGCAGCCCGAACCCGGTGTGCACCACGCACCCGGTGAGCAGCCCGCCCCCCAGGAGCGGCCGATCCTAGGCGTGGGCATGGTCGGCTACGCCTTCATGGGCGCCGCCCACTCCCAGGGCTGGCGCACCGCGGGCCGTGTCTTCGACCTGCCTCTGCGGCCGGCGATGGCGGCGGTCTGCGGCCGTGACGGCAGCGCGGTGCGGGCCGCCGCCGACCGGCTCGGCTGGGCCGCCGCCGAGACCGACTGGCGCACTCTCATCCGCCGCGACGATGTGCAGCTCGTCGACATCTGCACCCCGGGCGACAGTCATGCCGAGATCGCCATCGCCGCCCTGGACGCCGGCAAGCACGTGCTGTGCGAGAAGCCCCTGGCCAACTCGGTCGAGGAGGCCGAGGCGATGGCGGCGGCGGCCCGCCGGGCCCGGGCCCGCGGACAGCTCGCGATGGTCGGCTTCAACTACCGCCGCGTACCGGCCATGGCACTCGCCCGGCAGATGGTCGCCGACGGCCGGCTCGGCACGGTCCGGCACGTCCGTGTCACCTATCTGCAGGACTGGCTGGTCGACCCGGACTTCCCGCTGACCTGGCGCCTCGACCGGGCCCAGGCGGGCTCGGGGGCGCTCGGCGACCTCGGCGCGCACATCGTGGACCTCGCGCAGTACGTCGCGGGCGAACCGGTCGTCGGCGTCTCCGCGATGACGGAGACCTTCGTACGGGAGCGGCCGCTGCTGACCGGCGCCTCAGCGGGTCTCAGCGCAGCGGGAGGCGCGGGCAAGGGTCCGGTGACCGTCGACGACGCCGCCGTGTTCACCGCACGGCTCGCCTCCGGAGCCCTTGCCTCCTTCGAGGCCACCCGGTTCGCCGCCGGACGCAAGAACGCGCTGCGCCTCGAACTCAACGGCGAGAAGGGCTCGTTGGCCTTCGACCTGGAACGACTCAACGAACTCTCCTTCCACGACCACACGGAGCCGGCCGCCTCGTCCGGCTTCCGGCGCATCCTCGTCACCGAGGGCGATCACCCCTACCTGGAGGCCTGGTGGCCGCCGGGCCACGGCCTCGGCTACGAGCACACCTTCGTCCACCAGGCCCGCGACCTCGTGCACGCCATCGCCACCGGCACCGAGCCCGCACCGTCGTTCGCCGACGGACTGCAGGTGCAGCGGGTCCTCGCGGCGGTCGAGGAGAGCGCCGAGAAGAACTCCGCGTACACCCCCATACCGGCACTGGAGGCTCAGGACTGATGCCACGCACCTTTACGCTCTTCACCGGGCAGTGGGCCGATCTGCCGCTCGAAGAGGTCTGCCGGCTCGCCCGCGACTTCGGCTACGACGGCCTCGAACTCGCCTGCTGGGGTGATCACTTCGAGGTCGACAAGGCCCTCGCGGACCCCGGCTATCTGGCCGGCCGTCACCAGCTCCTCGACAAGTACGGCCTCAAATGCTGGGCCATCTCCAACCACCTGGTCGGCCAGGCCGTCTGTGACGCGATCATCGACGAGCGGCACCAGGCGATCCTGCCCGCCCGCATCTGGGGCGACGGGGACGCCGAGGGCGTACGGCAGCGGGCCGCCGCCGAGATCAAGGACACCGCCCGCGCGGCCGCCGCCTTCGGCGTGGACACCGTGATCGGCTTCACCGGCTCGGCGATCTGGCATCTGGTCGCGATGTTCCCGCCGGTCGTGCCGGGCATGATCGAGCGCGGCTACCAGGACTTCGCCGACCGCTGGAACCCGATCCTGGACGTCTTCGACGCGGAGGGCGTCCGGTTCGCGCACGAGGTCCACCCCAGCGAGATCGCGTATGACTACTGGTCGACGAAGGAAGCGCTTGCCGCCGTCGACCACCGGCCGGCCTTCGGCCTCAACTTCGACCCCAGCCATTTCGTCTGGCAGGACCTCGACCCGGTCGGCTTCCTCTACGACTTCCGCGACCGGATCTATCACGTGGACTGCAAGGAGGCCCGGCGCCGTCTCGACGGCCGCAACGGCCGCCTCGGTTCCCATCTGCCCTGGGGCGACCCGCGCCGCGGCTGGGACTTCGTCTCGGCCGGGCACGGCGATGTGCCCTGGGAGGACGTCTTCCGGATGCTCCGCTCGATCGGCTACGAAGGCCCGGTCTCGGTGGAGTGGGAGGACGCGGGCATGGACCGTCTCCAGGGCGCGCCCGAGGCGCTCGCCCGCCTGAAGGCCTTCGACTTCGAGCCCCCGACAACGTCCTTCGACGCGGCGTTCGGCGGCGGGGACTGAACCCCCCACTTTGTCCAGCGCGAGGAGAAAGCTGAACTCTCCTTCTGTGCAAGGGCTTTCCGTCAAGGACAAACGTAGCTACCTTCCCTGACGTGTACAGAACTTGAGCCCCTCCGGGGTGACGGCGCACCCCGGCGTCATGCACGCACGTGTCACGCACGCGCACCGCACGCGCACCACCCGGTCCACGAGCGCCGCGTGCGCGACACGTACCGCACGCCCTACGAGCACCCGCCAGGTACCACCGGCCCCACTCCGGAGGACATCCGTGCACAGAGAACGGCTCAGACTGCGCAAGACGCTCGCCCTGCTCACCGGTTCCCTGCTGACGGTGACGGCACTCGCCGTCGCCTCGCCGGCCGGCGCCGTACCGGACGCGCCCACGTCGGGGACGGCCCCCGTCGAGCGGAAGAGCGGCGCGGAGCAGCAGGCCGCCGACAGGAAGCAGGCCGCCGACAGGAAGCAGGCCGCCGACAAGAAGCAGGACGCCGACAAGAAGAAGCCCAAGGCGGAGGACTTCCAGCAGGTCACCCTCGCCAAGGGCGAGCCGGAGACGGGCGAGCCCATGACGCTCGCGGTGCTCCCGGACCGCTCCGTCCTGCACACCTCGCGCGACGGCACCCTGCGTCTGACCGACGCCACCGGCACCACCAAGGTCGCGGGCAAGATCCCGGTCTACTCGCACGACGAGGAAGGTCTGCAGGGCGTCGGCGTCGACCCGAACTTCGCGCAGAACAGAGCGATCTACCTCTACTACGCGCCGCCTCTGGAGACCCCCGCGGGCGATGCCCCCAACGAGGGCACGGCCGAGGACTTCGCGAAGTTCGACGGCGTGAACCGGCTCTCCCGCTTCGTCCTCAAGGAGGACGGCACCCTCGACACGGCCGCCGAGAAGAAGGTCCTGGACGTCCCCGCCAGCCGCGGTATCTGCTGTCACGTCGGCGGCGACATCGACTTCGACAAGGACGGCAACCTCTATCTGTCGACCGGCGACGACTCCAACCCCTTCGCCTCGGACGGCTTCACGCCCATCGACGAGCGCGCCAACCGCAACCCGGCGTACGACGCGCAGCGTTCCTCGGCCAACACCAATGACCTGCGCGGCAAGATCCTGCGCATCAAGGTCGCGGACGACGGCTCCTACACCGTCCCGGACGGCAACCTCTTCGCCAAGGGCACCGAGAAGACCCGCCCCGAGATCTACGCGATGGGCTTCCGCAACCCGTTCCGGATGAGCGTCGACAAGCCCACCGGCATCGTCTACGTCGGTGACTACGGCCCCGACTCCGGCACCGCCGACCCCAAGCGCGGCCCCGCAGGGCAGGTCGAGTTCGCCCGTGTCACCAAGCCCGGCAACTACGGCTGGCCGTACTGCACCGGCAAGAACGACGCGTACATCGACTACGACTTCGCCTCCGGAGCCTCCGGCTCCGCCTTCAACTGCGCGGCCCCGAAGAACGAGTCGCCGCACAACACCGGCCTGACCGATCTTCCGGCCGCGCAGGAAGCCTGGATTCCGTATGACGGCGGCAGCGTGCCGGAGTTCGGCAGCGGCTCCGAGTCCCCGATGGCGGGCCCGGTCTACCGCTACGACGCGAACTCCGACTCGCAGATCAAGTTCCCCGAGTCCTACGACGGCAACTTCTTCGCCGGCGAGTTCGGCCGCCGCTGGATCAAGCGCATCGCCCAGGGCACCGACGGCGCCGTGCAGTCCATCAACGCCTTCCCCTGGACCGGCACCCAGGTCATGGACATGGCCTTCGGACCCGACGGCGCCCTGTACGTCCTCGACTACGGCACCGGCTACTTCAACGGCGACGAGAACTCCGCCCTGTACCGCATAGAGAACGCCACGAACGGCCACTCACCGGTCGCCGAGGCCGGGGCCAGCGTCACCAGCGGCCAGGCCCCGCTGAAGGTCGACTTCACCGCCAAGGCGAGCGACGCCGACGGCGACCAGCTCACCTACGCCTGGGACTTCGGCGACGGCGCCACCTCCACCGAGCAGAACCCCTCGCACACATACGAGAAGAACGGTGTCTACGCCGCCACCGTGACCGTCAAGGACAAGACCGGCCGCACCGGTTCGGCCAGCGCCCATGTCACCGTCGGCAACACCGCGCCGACCGTGAAGCTCGAACTGCCCGGAGACGGCCAGCTGTTCACCTTCGGCGACAAGGTGCCCTTCAAGGTCACCGTGACCGACCCGGAGGACGGCACCATCGACTGCACCAAGGTCAAGGTCACCCATATCCTCGGCCATGACAGCCACGGCCACCCGGTGACCTCCGCCAACGGCTGCGAAGGCACCCTGCAGACCTCCGCGGACGGCGAGCACGACCCGAACGCCAATATCTTCGGGGTCTTCGACGCCGAGTACACCGACAAGGGCGCGAACGGCCAGCCCGCCCTGACCACCCACGACCAGAACGTCGTCCAGCCCAAGCACCGCCAGGGCGAGCACTACGACGGCTCACAGGGCGTCTCCGTCGTCAGTCACACCCCGGCACACGGCGGCAAGGCCGTCGGCGACATCAGCAACGGCGACTGGATCTCCTTCAAGCCGTACATCCTCGCGGGCGCCACCAAGCTCACCGCGCGCGTCGCCTCCGGCGGAGCCGGCGGCACCCTCGAAGTGCGGGCAGGGGCCGCCGACGGCAAGCTACTCGGCAGCGCCGAGGTCGACCCGACCGGCGGCTGGGAGACATACAAGGACGTGAGCGCCGAGCTCAGCGGCGCACCCGCCGAGTCCACGACGCTCTTCTTCGTCTTCAAGGGCGAGGGCACCGGAGCGCTCTTCGATCTCGACGACTTCACCTTCACCACTGGCTGAACCACGAGCAGAGAAAGGGAGTGACCGCCATGCGCACACGAGCCCGACTGCTCACCGCCACCGCGGCAGCGGCCCTGCTCATCGGCTGCGTATCCGGGCCGGCCGCGTCCACACCGGAATCGTCCGGGCCTGAATCGTCAGGGTCCGGATCGCCGGGGCCGGGGCCGGGGCCGGAGTCCAAGAAGCCCGGCAAGCCGGGCAAGGACGGCGAGAGCGTCCTGGTCTTCTCCAAGACCGCAGGCTTCCGGCACGACTCGATCCCCGAGGGCATCGCCACCGTCAAGGAACTCGGCGCGGCGAACGGCTTCACCGTCGACGCCACCGAGGACGCGAACGCCTTCACACCCGGCAACCTCGCCAAGTACGACGCCGTCGTCTGGCTGTCGACGACCGGCGACGTCCTGAACCCCGAACAGCAGACGGCCTTCGAGGAGTACATCAAGGCGGGCGGCGGCTACGTCGGTGTGCACGCCGCTGCCGACACCGAGTACGACTGGGCCTTCTACGGCGGCCTCGCGGGCGCCTACTTCCAGTCCCACCCGGCGATACAGCCCGCGAAGATCAACGTGGAGGACCACGCCCACGACGCCACCGCCCACCTGGGCCCGACCGCGACCTGGGACCGCACCGACGAGTGGTACAACTACCGCTCCAACCCCCGGGACCGGGCACGGGTCCTCGCCTCCCTCGACGAGTCCTCGTACACCGGCGGCTCGATGAGCGGTGACCATCCGATCGCCTGGTGCCAGGAGTACGAGGGCGGCCGGTCGTTCTACACCGGCGGCGGCCACACCAAGGAGTCGTACGCCGAACCCGCCTTCAAACGGCATCTGCTGGGCGGCATCCGCTATGCCGCCGGCGCCGCGAACGCCGACTGCCGCCCCGAGCAGGGCTACACCTCACTGTTCGACGGCACGTCGGTGGAGGGCTGGAAGCAGGCGGGCCCCGGCTCCTTCGAGCTGAAGG
The DNA here is from genome assembly GCF_042665355.1 of Streptomyces monticola. Taxonomy (NCBI): domain Bacteria; kingdom Bacillati; phylum Actinomycetota; class Actinomycetes; order Kitasatosporales; family Streptomycetaceae; genus Streptomyces; species Streptomyces monticola. The sequence goes on from NZ_JBHTCF010000001.1 coordinate 984,401, forward strand.
ACGGCACGCTCACCACCGTCGGCGGCATGGGCATGCTCTGGTACGAGGCCAAGGAGTTCGGCTCGTACTCCCTGAAGCTCGACTGGAAGATGGCCGGGGACGACAACTCCGGGATCTTCATCGGCTTCCCGCCGTCCGACGACCCCTGGTCCGCGGTGAACAACGGCTACGAGATCCAGATCGACGCCACGGACGTATCCGAGAAGACCACGGGCTCGGTGTACGGCTTCCAGTCCGCCGACATCGCCGCCCGCGACAAGGCGCTCAACCCGCCGGGGGAGTGGAACACCTACGAACTCCGGGTCGAGGGCGAGCGGCTGCAGATCTGGCTGAACGGCGTGAAGGTCAACGACTTCACGAACACCGATCCGGCCCGCAGCCTGGTCCAGGGACATATCGGCATCCAGAACCACGGTGACGGTGACGACGTGTCCTTCCGCAATATCCGGATCAAGGACCTGGCCGCGGCCCCTTAGGCGGCTCGGGGGAAGTCCGGTGCGGTCGTGGTGCCCGGCGCGAACAGCCACGACGCACCCGCACGTGTCGTACCCCCGCAGGTGTCGTACCGGACTTCCCGCGGAGCGCTCAGGCGCCCGGCGGCCACGGTCCCCCACGGGCCGTGGCCCGGGCCACCGAACGGCGGCGGGCGAGGGACGCCGGACCCCCGCCCGCCGTCTCCACCCATCCAGAGGAGGCTGTGCCCGTGTCCCCTTCGCCCACTCCTGCCGCTTCTGCTTCTGCCGGACCTGGTGCTTCCGGCGGTTCTGCCGGACCTGCTGCTTCTGGCGGTTCTGCCAGTCCTGGCAGTTCCGGCAGTCCTGCCGCTTCTGCCAGTCCTGGCAGTTCCGGCAGTCCTGCCGCCGCTGTTCCTCCTCCTCTGCCTCCGGCTCTTCCTCTTCCTCTTCCTCTTCCTCTTCCTCCTCTTGGTGTCTGGCTGATCGGTGCGCGTGGCTCCGTGGCCACCACGGCGGTCGCGGGGTGTGCGGCGGTGGCCGCGGGGCTCCATCCGGCGACCGGGATGGTGACGGAGACGCCGCCCTTCGCCGCGGCCGGTCTGCCGCCCCTCGCCTCCTTGGTCTTCGGCGGCCACGACACGATGGAGTGCCCGCTGCCCAAACGGGCCGAGCAGCTGGCCGCGGGCGGTGTGCTCCCGCACGGTCTGCCGTCGGCGGTACGGGCCGAACTGGCCGCAGCCGACGCCGAGATCAGGCCGGGCGGCCCGCTGCACGGCGACACCCGGGACGACGAGGAACTGATCGCCGCCTTCGCCGCCGACATCGAGGACTTCGTACGCCGAGGGGGCCTCGGCCGTGCTGTCGTGGTGAACGTCGCCTCGACGGAGCCGGTTTGCGACGCGGGCGCGGCGCGGCTGCCGGCGAGCTCCCTGTATGCGGCAGCGGCCCTGCGCGCCGGCTGTCCGTATGTGAACTTCACCCCCTCAACAGGCCTGCACCACCCGGCACTTCGCGATGCGGCCGCCGCCGCGGGGGTGCCCTGCGCGGGCCGTGACGGCAAGACAGGACAGACCCTCCTTCGCTCCGTCCTCGCCCCGATGTTCCTGCAGCGGGCCCTGGACGTCCGCGCCTGGTCCGGTACGAATCTCCTGGGCGGCGGCGATGGCGCGGCGCTCGCCGACCCGGCCGCCGCGGCCGCGAAGAACGCGGGCAAGGAACGGGTGCTCGCGGATGTACTCGGCGCGGCCCCGCAGGGCGAGGTGCATATCGACGACGTACCGGCACTCGGCGACTGGAAGACCGCCTGGGACCACATCGCCTTCGACGGCTTCCTCGGCTCCCGCATGGTCCTGCAGACCATCTGGCAGGGCTGTGACTCCGCCCTCGCGGCGCCCCTGATCCTCGACCTGGCCCGCCTGCTCGCCCGCGCGGCCGAAGCCGGACTGACGGGACCGGTCGGCGAGTTGGGCTTCTACTTCAAGGACCCGGACGCCGGCTCCTCATCGCTGGCCGACCAGTACGGAGCCTTGCTGGGCCTCGCGGAGCGGCTGCGGGGGGAGCAGCGGTGAGGCGGGGAGCGGTGACGGCATTGGCGCGGGTTGCGCGGGTTGCGCGGGGTGGAGTGGGAGCGCTGGGGATGTTGGGGGCGTCGGAGGCGTCGGAGGCGTCGGGAGCCCCGGGAGCCCCGGGAGCCACGGGAGCCCCGGGAGTCCCGGGGACGGGGCTCGGCCGTCCCGCCGACTGGGCCGAACTCCTCCGTATATCCGCCCTGTTCACCGTGCCGGGCGACGCTCTCGCCGGGGCGGCGGCCGTCGGCCTGCACCCCAACCGGCGCACCCTCACCGCCTTGTGCGCCTCACTGTGCCTCTACGAGGCGGGCATGGCGCTAAACGACTGGGCCGACCGCGAGGAGGACGCCGTCGAACGCCCGCACCGCCCGCTGCCCTCCGGCCGCATCGCCCCGGCCGCCGCCCTCACCGCGGCCGGCGCGCTGACCGTGGCCGGCCTGGGCCTCGCCGCCCGCGCGGGCCGCCCCGCCCTCACCGCCGCGACGGCACTCGCGGGCACCGTCTGGGCCTACGACCTGCACCTGAAACACACCCCCGCGGGCCCAGCGGCCATGGCGACCGCCCGCGGCCTGGACCTCCTGCTGGGTGCTACGGCGACTTGGGGGCCGGGGAGCCGGAACCGGAGCCGGAACTGGAACTGGAACCGCGGTTCGGCGCGAGGGGCGGGTCCGGTCACGGGCGTCCGTGCCGCGCTGCCCGCCTCGGCGCTGCTCGCCGCGCACACCCTCGCGGTCACCGCCGTCTCCCGCCGCGAAGCCCAGGGCGGCTCATCGGCGATACCCCTCGGAGCCCTCGCGGCGACGGTGGTGCTGGGGGCGGTGGTCGGGCGCGGGCCCGAGCGCGGGCCTGCGGCCGCCCTTGGCCTGCCGGCCGCGCTCACCGCGCACCGGAGCGCCCCTCAGCTCCTCGGCGCCGCCTACATCGCCACCGCCGCCCGCCCCCTGCTGCACGCCGCGCTCAACCCGTCCCCCCAGCTGACCCAGCGCGCCGTCGGCGGCGGTATCCGCGCGATGATCCCCCTGCAGGCCGCACTCGCCGCCCGTGCCGGATCCCTCGGCACGGCCCTGGCCACGGCGGCCCTCGCCCCGCTGGCCCGCCGCCTCGCCCGGAAGGTGAGCGCCACATGAGCCGGGCCCCCGCCGGATCCCGTGCACCGGCCGACAACGTTGCCGTGAACGTCCCCGACACCCCCGCGAGAAGGACGCCCGCCCCATGACCCTCCGCTTCGGCTACGGCACCAACGGGCTCACCGACCTGCGCCTCGACGATGCTTTGACCCTCCTCGCCGACCTCGGCTACGACGGCGTGGGGCTGACCCTCGACCATATGCATCTGGACCCGATGGCCCCGGACCTGACCGCACGGACCCGCCGCGTGGGACGGCGGCTCGAACAGCTCGGCCTCGGCGTCACCATCGAGACCGGCGCCCGCTACGTCCTCGACCCGCGCCGCAAACACGGCCCCTCCCTCCTGGACCCCGACCCCGACCAGCGCGCAGCCCGGGTCCGGCTGCTGCTCCGTGCCATCCAGGTCGCCGCCGACCTGGGCGCCCATGCCGTGCACTGCTTCAGCGGCATCACCCCTGACGGCACCTCCGAAGACCTCGCCTGGAAGCGCCTCGCCGACGCGCTCATCCCCGTTGTCGACGCCGCCACCGGCGCCGGTATCCCGCTGGCCGTCGAACCCGAACCCGGCCACCTCCTCTCCTGCCTCGATGACTTCCACCGCCTGCGCACCGACCTGGGTGCCCCCGACGCCCTCGGCCTCACTCTCGACATCGGCCACTGCCAGTGCCTCGAACCCGCCTCACCCGCCGACTGCGTGACCGCCGCCGCCCCATGGCTGCGCCACGTCCAGATCGAGGACATGCGCCGCGGCGTCCATGAACACCTCCCCTTCGGTGACGGCGAGATCGACTTCCCGCCCGTCCTCGACGCCCTGGCCGCCACCGGCTACCAGGGCCTGACCGTCGTCGAACTGCCCCGCCACTCCCACGCGGGCCCCCAACTCGCCGAGCAATCCCTGTCGTTCCTGCACACAGCGCTCACAGCGCTCACAGCGCAGACAGCGCACACAGCGCACACAGCGCACACAGCGCAGACAGCGCACACAGCCCGCGGGCCACGCGGACCGGTCGGAGCCCCAGCAGCACGCGGATCGAGCGGTGCCCCCGCAGCGGAACAAGGAGGAATCCCGTGACCGACGGCATCGCGCCCCTCCGCGCCCGGCTCGACTCCGCCCTGGACGGCGCCACCCGCGCCTGGCTCGACCAGGCCCTCGCGGAAGCCTCGGCCCACGCCGCTGGGAGTCCCGACGAAGACCCTGCGGCCGCGGCCGCGGCAGTGGCCGTATGGGAGTTGAGGTTCGCCGAGGCGGGCCGCCGCTGTGGGGCGGAGCTCGCCGACGACGCCCGGGTGCTGCTTCTGCACACCGCCGATGCCGGTCTCCCCGACCTCACCCGCCTCTACCAGCAGGGCACCGCAGCCGAACGCCGTGCCGTCCTCCTCTCACTGCCCCATCTCGTCGTCGGACCGCAGGCACTGCCCCTGACCGAGGACGCGCTGCGCACCAATGACACCCGCCTCGTCGCCGCGGCCGTCGGCCCCTACGCCGCCGAACACCTCGACGCGCACCAGTGGCGGCACGCCGTCCTCAAGTGCCTGTTCACCGGCGTCCCGGTCGACGCCGTCGCAGCCCTGCCGCAGCGGGCCCGCGGCGACGGCGAACTCGCCCGCATGCTCGGCGACTACGCCGGTGAGCGCACCGCGGCCGGCCGTCCCGTCCCCGGCGATCTGCACCGCGTCCTGGCCCTCACCACCCCGACCGCCGAACCCGCCGATCCGGCCCCACCCACCGAGCGGGCCGAACCCACCGAGCCAGCCGTGTCCCCCGTGTCCGAAGAGGACGTGTCCCGCAAGGAGTTCTGATGCGCATCTTCGATCCGCACATCCATATGACCTCGCGGACCACCGACGACTACGAGGCGATGTATGCCGCGGGAGTGCGGGCCGTGGTCGAACCCGCCTTCTGGCTCGGCCAGCCCCGCACCTCGCCCGCCTCGTTCTACGACTACTTCGACGGACTCCTGGGCTGGGAGCCCTTCCGCGCCGCCCAGTACGGCATCGCCCACCACTGCACCATCGCGCTCAATCCCAAAGAGGCCAACGACCCCCGCTGCACCCCCGTCCTGGACCAACTGCCGCGCTATCTGGTCAAGGACAACGTCGTCGCCGTCGGCGAGATCGGCTACGACTCCATGACCGAGGCCGAGGACACCGCTCTGGCCGCCCAGCTCCAGCTCGCCTCCGACCACACCCTGCCGGCCCTTGTGCACACCCCGCACCGCGACAAACTCGCCGGCCTGCGCCGCACCCTCGACGCCGTCCGCGAATCCGCTCTGCCCGAAGACCGGGTGCTGCTCGACCATCTCAACGAGACCACCGTGAAGGAGGCCAAGGACGCCGGCTGCTGGCTGGGCTTCTCCGTCTATCCCGACACCAAGATGGACGAGGACCGCATGGTCGCGATCCTGCAGACCTACGGCCCCGACAAGGTCCTGGTCAACTCGGCGGCGGACTGGGGCAAGAGCGATCCGCTCAAGACCCGCAAGGTCGCCGAGGCGATGCTGCAGGCAGGGTTCACCGACGATGACGTGGACCTGGTGCTGTGGCGTAACCCGGTGGCCTTCTACGGGCTGAGCGGCCGCCTGTCCCTGGACGTGGCGGGCACGGATGCCACCCACGAGGGGAACTCCATCCTGCGCGGAGGCGAATGAGCGATGCGCTTCCGGCATCCGGACGGCTCGACCGTCCACCTCGCGTACTGCACCAACGTCCACCCCGCCGAGACCCTCGACGGCGTCCTCGCGCAGCTGCGCGACCACTGCGAGCCGGTGCGCCGCCGTCTGGGCCGCGACCGCCTCGGTATCGGCCTGTGGCTGGCCAGGGATGCCGCCCGCGCCCTGATCTCCGACCCGGCCTCGCTGCGCGGCCTGCGCGCCGAACTCGACCGCCGCGGCCTGGAAGTCGTCACCCTCAACGGCTTCCCCTACGAAGGCTTCGGCGCCCAAGAGGTCAAATACCGCGTCTACAAACCCGACTGGACCGATCCGGCGCGCCTCACTCACACCACCGACCTCGCCCGACTGCTCACCGCCCTCCTCCCGGACGACGTCACCGAAGGCAGCATCTCCACCCTGCCCCTCGCCTGGCGCACCGGATTCGACGAGCGCCGCGCGCAGGAGGCCCGCACCGCCCTGGTCACCCTCGCCGAACGCCTCGACGCCCTCGAAGACCTCACCGGCCGCTCCATCCGTATCGGCCTCGAACCCGAACCCGGCTGCGTCATCGAGACCACCGCCGACGCCATCGCCCCGCTCACCGCGATCCGCGAGCACACCACCAGGCCGCACTCCGCGCATCCCGGCACACGCTCGACGAACGCGGGTACGCGCTCCACGGACACCGGTACGCGCTCGACGGACATCAGCACGCGCCCCACGGACACCGGCACGCGCTCCACGGACACCGGCACGCGTCCCGCGCACTCCGGCACACAGGGCACAGCCACGGGCACCGGCACTCTCACCCCCACCGGCCGCATCGGCATCTGCGTGGACACCTGTCATCTCGCCACCTCCTTCGAAGATCCGCACACCGCACTCGACGCCCTGGGCTCGGCCGGTATCGCCATCCCCAAGGTCCAGCTCTCCGCCGCCCTGCATGCCGAGCAGCCACAACTGACGGAAGTACGCCAGGCCTTGGAGGCCTTCGACGAGCCCCGCTTCCTGCACCAGACCCGCACCCGCAACGGCTCCGGCCTGCACGGCACCGACGACCTCGGTGCCGCACTGACGGGAGGCAGCCTCCCGGACACGACGCCCTGGCGGGCCCACTTCCACGTCCCGCTGCACGCCGCTCCCGCCGCGCCGCTCGCCTCCACCCTGGAGGTGCTGCGCGGGACCCTGGCCCGCCTGGTCGGCGGCCCGCACCCCCGCACCCGCCATCTCGAGGTCGAGACCTACACCTGGCAGGCCCTTCCCGCCGAGCTGCGCCCGCGCGGACGCGGCCAGCTGGCCGACGGCATCGCCGCCGAACTCACCCTCGCCCGCGACCTCCTCGTCGACCTCGGCCTGAAGGAACTCCCATGACCCCTGCCTCTCCCGCGACACCGACTCCGCTGCTGGTGCTGGATGTTGTCGGCCTCACCCCCCGGCTCCTCGACCACATGCCCCGCCTCAAGACCCTTGCCGGTTCCGGCTCCCAGGCCGAGCTCGGCACCGTCCTGCCCGCCGTCACCTGTGCCGCCCAGTCGACCTTCCTGACCGGAGCGCCCCCGGCCGAACACGGCATCGTCGGCAACGGCTGGTACTTCCGGGAACTGGGCGAAGTCCTGCTGTGGCGCCAGCACAACGGGCTCGTCGCCGGCGACAAACTCTGGGACGCCGCCCGGCGTGCGCACCCCGGCTACACGGTCGCCAATATCTGCTGGTGGTACGCCATGGGCGCCGACACCGACATCACCGTCACCCCCCGTCCCGTCTACTACGCCGACGGCCGCAAGGAACCCGACTGCTACACCCGGCCCCCGGCCCTGCACGATCAACTCACCGAAAAACTCGGTACGTTCCCCCTGTTCCACTTCTGGGGTCCGGGCGCCGACCTCGTCTCCTCCCAGTGGATCATCGACGCGACCCGGCACATCCTCGATGCCCACCATCCCGATCTGGCCCTGGCCTACCTCCCCCATCTCGACTACGACCTGCAGCGCTACGGCCCCGACGACCCGCGCTCCCTGCAAGCGGCCACTGATCTCGATACGGCCCTCGCTCCGCTCCTGGACGACGCCCGCCGCGAGGGCCGCACCGTCGTCGCGCTGTCCGAGTACGGCATCACCAAGGTCAGCCGGAGCGTCGACATCAACCGGGCCCTGCGCCGGGCGGGGCTGCTCGAGGTCCACACCCAGGACGGCATGGAATACCTCGATGCGATGACCTCCCGCGCCTTCGCCGTCGCCGACCACCAGCTCGCCCATATCTACATCCGCCGCCCCGAAGACCTCGACTCCGCTCGTGAGGCACTGACCGGCCTGGCGGGGATCGAGCAACTCCTGGACGACGAGGGCAAGAAGGCCCACGGCCTGGACCATCCGCGCTCCGGCGAACTCGTCGCCGTCGCCGAGCCGGACGCGTGGTTCACGTACTACTACTGGCTCGACGACACCCTGGCCCCCGACTTCGCGCAGCTCGTGGAGATCCACCGCAAGCCCGGCTACGACCCGGTCGAGCTGTTCATGGACCCGCTCGATCCCTACGTGAAGCTCAAGGCAGCCAAGGCACTGGCCCGCAAGAAACTCGGCATGCGCTACCGCATGGCGGTGGTGCCCCTGGATCCCTCACCTATTCGCGGCAGCCATGGCCGCCTCCCCGATGACCCGAACGACGGTCCGCTCATCCTGTGCTCCACCCCCCGCGCCTTCACCGGCCCCGTCCGGGCCACCGATGTGAAATCCCTGCTGCTCCAACTCGCGGGCCTGCAAGCCCGACCCGCTGAAGACAACTGAACCAGACACCACTGACAACGCTCTGTGACCACGAGGAGTTCCCGCATGCCCCGCACATCCCGCAACTCCGCCGCAGACCCCGAACTCACCCGCAGACTCAGCCGCCGCGGCATGCTCGGCGTCGCCGCCGGCGCCACCGCGGCCGCCGTACTCGGCGCGGCCGCGACGCCCGCCGCCGCTCAGGCCGCAGCGGACGCCCCGGCCACGACGGGCAAGGGCAAGGGCGGCCCGGTCCTGCCGCCCGGACGCCTCGGCATCCAGCTGTACAGCCTGCGCGACAAGGTCTCCACACTCGGATTCGCCCCGGTCTTTGCCGAGTTGGCGAAGTACGGCTACGACGAGGTCGAGTTCGCCGGATACACGCAGGGCTCCGCGGGGCCCATCACCCTCGCCCAGCTCAAGCGGCTCGCCGCCGACCACGGCCTCAACCCGATCGGCAGCCACGTCGGTTACTACGCCGACGACCCGAACGCGTACACCTTCGCGCAGAACCTCAACAAGGTCCTCGACGAGGCCCAGGCCCTCGGCCTCAAGCACATCGGCACCGCCTCGGGCCCCTGGCGCTACGGCACGACCGTCGACGGCTGGAAGCGCTGTGCCGAGGAGTTCAACACCTACGGCGCCGAGGCGAAGAAGCGCGGCATGAAGTTCTACCAGCACAACCACGCCGAGGAGTTCTCCTTCGCCACCGACCGTCCCGACATACGCCTCTACGACGTTCTGCTCGCCGAGACCGACCCGGACCTCGTCTATCTGGAGATGGACATCTACTGGGCCTACGCCGCCCAGTTCCGGTTCTCCAAGCGCGTCGACGGCACGCCCGCGCCGTTCGCGCCCCTTGAGTACGTGCTGAAGCAGCCGCACCGCTATCCGCTGTTCCACGTGAAGGACGGCATCAAGGACGACACGGTGCGTGACGGCTACCGCATGAGCGATGTCGGCGACGGCGACATCGACTACAAGACGTTCCTGTCCACCGTCACCCGGCGCACCCCGGGCGGGCGGCGCTACCACCACTGGCAGGCGGAACACGACAGTCCGGCCGAGTCGTTCGCGTTCGCCCGCAAGTCCAGTGCCCATCTGCACGGGCTTCGGGAGCGCTGCGGCGACTGACGGACACGGACACACGACAGGGCCCGGTACCGGCGAGCGGCCCGGGCCCTGTCGTATGCGCGGATCCGGTGGCGGATCCGCCGGCCGTGCGGTGCTGCGTGCCGCGCCGTGCCGTCAGATCGCGTCGCGGCTGATCGGCATGGGATTGGGAGTGATGTGTTTGCCCTTGGGTCTGCCGGGCTGCGACAGGAACAGGGCGACGAAGCCGGCGAACAGAGAGATGGACCCGGCGAGAGTGAACGCCCCGGTGTGGCCCCAGTGGCCGACCACGAAGGCGCCCATGCCGGAGCCGAGGAGTCCGGAGACCAGCTTGGAGCTGTAGACCAGGCCGTAGTTGGAGGCGTTGTTGTTCTCGCCGAAGTAGTCAGCCGTCATGGCCGCGAACATCGGGAAGATCGCGCCGCCGCCGAATCCGGAGATCGAGGAGAACAGCAGGAACAGCGGCAGATTCTCGATACCCGCCGACCACAGGATTCCGTACTGGGACAGACCGAGCACCACGCAGACGAAGATCAGGCACCGCTTGCGGCCGTAGCGGTCCGACAGCCAGCCGATGACGCCCCGCCCGGTGCCGTTCACGATGGCCTTGAGGGACATGGCCGTGGCCACGATGCCGCCGGCGAACCCGGCTTCCTTGCCGATGTCGACCTGGAAGGCGATGCCGAAGATATTCACGCCGGAGGTGCACAGCAGACAGAACCACATCAGTGCGACCCGCCCGGTCTGCCAGGCCTCCTTGGGGGTGTACTGCTTGACGGCGGGCGGGTTCATCCGCAGCGCGCGGCGCGCGCGGGGGTCGTCCGGCGGGCGCAGCGGGTCCACCTCCGCGGGCCACCAGTTCTTCGGCGGGTCCTTGAAGAAATAGCCGGCCGCGGCCACGGTGGCGGCCAGGAAGACGCCGACGGAGACCAGGACCCAGCGGAAGTTGGTCAGGTCCATGTAGCCGGTGAAGAGGAACACGAACGGCACCGAGCCGTAGGCGAATCCGCCGTTGACGAAGCCGGTCTTGCCGCCCTTGCGCTCCGGATACCACTTGCCGACCATGTTCACGCAGGTCGCGTAGACCATGCCGGCGCCCATGCCGCTGAACATGCCGAAGCCGATGTAGGCGACCACCACATGAGGCGCGTACGCCAGTGACAGATAGCCGAGAAGCGTGCCGACGGCGCCCAGCATCATCGCCCAGCGGGCGGGCAGCTTGCCCGACTCACGCAGCTTGCCCGCGGGGAAGGCCACGGCGGCCTGGAAGAAGACCCACACGCCGAGCATCCAGAAGATGTGCGCGCTGCCCCAGCTGTGCGCGGTGTGCAGGGTGTCCTCCGCGGAGGCGAACGCGTACTCCGCGGAGCTGATGCCCATCATGCCGATCCACGGCAGGATGACCATCCACTTGCGCTTGCGGCCCATGATGTCGATGTCGGTCTCGCCGACGCGGTACATCCGGCCGTTGGCGTCCGTCACCTCCCTGTAGGGGACGGACGTGGGTATGTCGGTGGTTGTCATCTCGCGTTAGCACCCCTTGCGTCGAAAAGAGCCTGGCCAGCGCCCCCTGTCCAATTCCTTTCGTGTGCGCCCGGGTCCCGGGGGCGGCCGGCGCGCACCGCCGGCCGCCCCCTCCACGTCAGGCCGTCATCGACCACCTCCGGGCGGGCTGCCGCAGGTCACCGGTCCGCGCTCTCACAGCAGCCTCGCCGCCCGCGCCCACCGGTACTTGGCGCCGAGTACGGCGACGGGCTTCTCGGTCGTGTAGGGGTACGCGACGACGCCGCGCTCGAAGAGATACGCGCAGGCCTCCTCGACCTCGACGTCACCCGCGAGCGATGCCACCACCGGCTTCTCTATGCCGCGCTTCTTGAAATCGGCCACCACGCGCGCGGTGAGCTCGGCGAACACCATGGGAGGGGTGACGATCGTGTGCCAGTAGCCGAGCACCAGAGCGTGGATCCTCGGGTCCTCCATGCCGAGCCTGATGGTCGCCTCGTACGTCGACGGGGGCTCTCCGCCGGTGATGTCCACGGGGTTGCCCGCGGCCCCGAAGGGCGGGATGAACTTCTTGAAGGCGGCGTCCAGGTCCTGCGGAATCTCCATCAGGGACAGGCCGTTGTCGGTCACCGCGTCCGACAGGAGCACCCCGGAACCGCCCGCTCCGGTGATGATGACGACGTTGTCGCCCTTGGGGGCGGGCAGCACCGGCAGGGCGCGCGCGTACTCCAGCATGTCGTTGAGGCCGGGTGCGCGGATCACCCCAGCCTGCCGCAGGATGTCGTCGTACACGGCGTCGTCGCCCGCGAGCGCCCCGGTGTGCGAGCCCGCGGCCTTGGCGCCGGCCGCCGTACGGCCCGCCTTGAGGACCACGACGGGCTTCTTGGGAACGGTCTCCCGTGCCGCCGCCACGAACGCGCGCCCGTCCTTGAGGTCCTCCAAGTGCATGGCGATGCACTGGGTGTTGGGGTCCTCGCCGAACCAGGTCAGCAGGTCGTCCTCGTCCAGGTCCGACTTGTTGCCGAGGCCCACGATCGCGGAGACACCGGTGTGGGTGGCGCGGGCGAAGCCCAGGATGGCCATGCCGATGCCGCCAGACTGGGAGGTCAGGGCCACGCCGCCCTTGACGTCGTAGGGCGTGCAGAAGGTGGCGCAGAGATCGTGCCAGGTGGAGTAGTAGCCGTAGATGTTCGGACCGAGCAGGCGTACGCCGTGCCGCTCGGCGATCGCGACGATCTCCTCCTGCAGCTGGTGCTCGCCGGTCTCGGCGAAGCCGGAGGGGATGAGCACCGCGTTGGGGATCCCCTTGCGTCCCACCTCCTCCAGGGCCGAGGCCACGAACTTGGCGGGGATCGCGAAGACCGCCACATCCACCTCACCCGGAACGTCGGTGACACTCTTGTACGCCTTGCGGCCCTGAATGTCATCGGCCTTGGGGTTCACGGGGTGGATCTCGCCGGAGAAGCCGCCGTCGATCAGATTGCGCATGACCGAATTGCCGATCTTGCCCTGCTCGTTGGAGGCGCCGATCACGGCGACCGAGGCGGGCTGCATCAACCGGCGCATAGAGCGCAGGATTTCCTCGCGCCCGTAGGTGCGCCGCGCCTTCGGCGTCTCAGTGGAGAGGATGACGCGGATGTCCGCGGCGAGTGCCCCTTCGGGGGTGGCGATCACCGGGTTGAGGTCGACCTCCGCGATCTCGGGGAAGTCGGTGACCAGTTCGGAGACGCGGCGGATCTGCTCGGCGAGCGCCCACCGGTCCACGCCCGCAGCTCCGCGTACGCCCCGCAGGATCTCCGCGGCCCGGATCGAGTCCAGCATGGAGACGGCCTCGTCCGCGTCGACGGGCGCGAGCCGGAACGTCACGTCCTTGAGCACTTCCACGAGGACACCGCCGAGGCCGAAGGCCACCACCTTCCCGAAGGTCGGGTCGGTGACCGCGCCGACGATGACCTCCTGCCCCTTGGGGAGCAGTTGCTGCACCTGGACGCCCTCGATGCGGGCGTCGGGCGCGTAGGCGCGCGCACTGTCGACGATCGTGTGGAAGGCGGCGCGGATGTCCGCGGCGCCCTCCACGCCGACGATGACGCCGCCCGCATCCGTCTTGTGCAGGATGTCGGGGGAGACGATCTTGAGGACGACGGGTCCTTCGAAGCGCGCCGCCGCCGCCACCGCCTGGTCGACGTCACGGGCCAGCTCCTCGCCCGGCACGGCGATGGCGTACGCGTCCGCGATCACCTTGCCCTCGGGCGCGGTGAGCGCGGTGCGCCCCTCGGCCCGTACGGCGTCGAGCAGCGCCCGCACCGTCTGCGTGCGGTCCTCTGCCATCACTCAGATCACTCCGTTCGACTTGAGCAGGCGCAGCTCCTCGTCACCGAGGCCGAGCTCGCCGACGTACACCTCTTCGTTGTGCTCGCCGAGCAGCGGTGAACTGATCACATCCACGGGGGAGTCGGAGAGCTTGAGCGGGGATCCGACCGTGGTGAACTCGCCGCGCTCGGGATGCGGCACCTTCACGACCATCTCGTTGGCGGCGAGCGAGGCGTCCTCGACGATCTCCTTGGTGGACAGGATCGGGCCGCACGGGATGTTGTGGGAGTTGAGCTGTTCCAGGACCTCCCACTTGGGCAGCGTGGAGGACCATTCCTCGATCAGCTGGAACATCTTGTTCAGCTTGGGAAGCCGGGCCTCGGGCGTGGCCCACTCGGGGTCGTCGGCCAGTTCGGGCCGGCCGATCAGCTCGGACATCGGCTTCCAGCCGACGGGCTGCACGATGACGTACACGTAGTCGTTGGGGCCGCCCGGGGCGCACTTGACCGCCCAGCCGGGCTGGCCGCCGCCGGAGGCGTTTCCCGAGCGGGGAACTTCCGTGCCGAAGTCCTCGTTCGGATATTCAGCGAGCGGGCCGTGGGCCAGGCGCTGCTGATCGCGCAGCTTCACCCGGCAGAGGTTGAGCACGGCATGCTGCATGGCCACGTTGACCCGCTGCCCGCGCCCGGTGTTCTCCCGCTGGTAGAGCGCCGCGAGTATTCCGGCGACGGCATGAATGCCGGTTCCCGAGTCGCCGATCTGGGCCCCCGTCGCCAGCGGCGGCCCGTCCTCGAAGCCCGTGGTCGACATCGACCCGCCCATGGCCTGTGCCACGACCTCGTAGGCCTTGAAGTTGGTGTACGGACCTTCCCCGAAGCCCTTGATGGAGGCATAGACGATACGAGGATTGATCTCCTGGATGCGTTCCCAGGTGAACCCCATACGGTCCACGGCCCCGGGGCCGAAGTTCTCGACCATCACGTCCGAGCGCCGGATCAGCTCGGTGAGGAGCTCCTTGCCGCGCTCGGTCTTGGTGTTGAGGGTGATGCTCCGCTTGTTGCAGTTGAGCATCGTGAAGTAGAGCGAGTCGACGTCGGGCAGATCGCGCAGCTGCTTGCGGGTGATGTCCCCGGTCGGCGCCTCCAGCTTCACGACGTCCGCGCCGAGCCAGCCGAGCAGCTGAGTGGCGGAAGGACCGGACTGGACGTGGGTCATGTCGAGGACGCGTACGCCCTCAAGAGCCTTGGTCGTCATGACAAGCAGCTCCTCACTTGTACATGGTCTGGTTCATGGTTCCGGGGGCGTAGGCGTCCGGGTCGACCCAGACGTTGATGAGCGAGGGCTTGCCTGACTCGCGGGCCCGGCGCAGCGCGGGGCCGATGTCGGCGGGGTCGCGGACCTCCTCGCCGTAACCGCCGAGCATCTGGGCGAACTTGTCGTAGTGGACGTCGCCGAGGGTGTTGCCGACGCGCTCGCGCTCATCGCCGTACTTGGCCTTCTGGCCGTAACGGATCTGGTTCATGGAGGAGTTGTTGCCGACGATGCCGACGAAGGGGAGGTCGTAACGGACCAGGGTCTCGAAGTCCCAGCCCGTCAGGGAGAACGCGCCGTCGCCGAAGAGCGCCACGACCTCCTTGTCCGGGCGGGCCTGCTTGGCGGCGAGCACAAAGGGAATGCCCACGCCGAGCGTGCCGAGCGGCCCGGGGTCCATCCAGTGCCCCGGTGACTTGGGCTGGACGACCTGACCGGAGAAGGTGACGATGTCGCCGCCGTCACCGATGTAGATGGAGTCCTCGGTCAGGAAGTCATTGATCTCGCTGACCAGGCGGTAGGGGTGGATGGGGGAGGCGTCCGAGCGCAGGTTCGGCAGCCGCTTCTCCAGGGCGCCCTGCTCGGCGGCGCGCAGCTCGTCCAGCCACTCCTTGCGCTTGGAGGCACCGCCGTTCAGGCGTCCCGAGGCGGCTTCGGTCACCGACTTCAGGATCAGGCCCGCGTCGCCGACGATCCCGAGGTCGATGTCCCGGTTCTTGCCGACGGTGCGGTAGTCCAGGTCGATCTGCACCACGGTGGCGTCGGGCGAGAGCCGTTTGCCGTAGCCCATCCGGAAGTCGAAGGGAGTGCCGACGATCACGATGACATCGGCGTTGGAGAAGGCGTACCGGCGGGAGAGCTGGAAGTGGTGCGGGTCGCCGGGAGGGAGCGTGCCGCGGCCGGCGCCGTTCATATAGGCCGGCACATTGAGGGTGCGTACGAGTTCGGTGGCCGCCTCGGTGCCGCGCGTCGTCCACACCTGGCTGCCGAGCAGGATCGCGGGCTTCTCGGCGTGCACCAGGAGGTCGGCGAGCTTCTCGATCGCCTCCGGGTCACCGGTCGACCGGGTCGAGGCCCGGTACTGCCCGGCCCGGGGCACCCGCGCCTTGTCCACGGGCACCTTCGCGTCGAGCACATCGCGCGGGATCTCCAGGAAGGAGGGTCCGGGAGCGCCGTGATAGCACTCGCGGAACGCCATGGACACCATGTCGGCGGCGCGCGCCGTATCCGGCACCGTCGCGGCGAACTTGGTGATCGGCGTCATCATGTCGACGTGCGGCAGGTCCTGGAGCGAGCCCATCTTGTGCTGGGTGTGGGCCCCTTGGCCGCCGATGAGCAGCATCGGTGACTCGGCGCGGAAGGCGTTGGCGACTCCGGTGACGGCGTCGGTGGTGCCGGGGCCCGCGGTGACGACGGCGCAGCCCGGCTTCCCGGTGATACGGGCATAGCCGTCGGCGGCGTGGGCGGCGACTTGTTCATGGCGTACGTCGACGACTTCGATGCCCTCGTCGACGCAGCCGTCGTAGATGTCGATGATGTGGCCGCCGCACAGGGTGTAGATGATGTCCACGCCCTCCGCTTTGAGTGCCTTGGCGACCAGGTGCCCACCGGAAATGAGTTGCTGGCTGTTCTCGTCGGGCATGGCGAAGTCCTGTCCCTTCGTAGGGGGTCGGCGTACTCGGGCAGGGCTCGAGTACTGCTCACGTACTGCTCATGCGCTGCTCTGACGTACTGCTCACACCGCCGTCGCGGTAGATTGCATACAGTCGACGAATACTGTATGAAGCTTGTTATCCCGCATCCGGTGGGTGGTGTCCAGGGGGCGTGCGGCACTTTTAAGTCAGGAGCCGGAATGGACCTGTTCGAGTACCAGGCAAGGGAACTCTTCGAGAAATACGGCGTGTTGGTGCCGAGAGCCGGGGTGACCGGCACGGCCAAGGAGGCCCGCCGTATCGCCGATGACCTCGGCGGACGCGTTGTCGTCAAGGCCCAGGTGAAGACCGGGGGGCGCGGCAAGGCGGGCGGCGTCAAACTCGCCGCCGACCCCGCCGCCGCCGAACTGACGGCCCGACAGATCCTCGGCATGGACATCAAGGGCCACACCGTGCACCAGGTGATGCTCGCCCAACCTGTCGACATAGAGCGGGAGTTCTATGTCTCCTACGTCCTCGACCGGGCCGCGGGCCGCTTCCTCGCCATCGCCTCGGCCGAGGGCGGCATGGAGATCGAGGAGGTCGCGGCGACCCGGCCCGAGGCGGTGGCCCGTATCCCCGTCGACCCCGCGCACGGCGTCGCCGCCGACAAGGCCGCGGAGATCGCCGCGGCGGCCGGCCTGCCTCCCGAAGCGGCGGACGTCCTGGTCAAACTCTGGACCGTACTGACCGAGGAGGACGCCGTACTCGTCGAGGTCAACCCGCTGGTGCGCACCCGCGACGGACGGCTTCTCGCGCTCGACGGCAAGGTCACCCTCGATGACAACGCCCGTTTCCGGCAGGCTCGTTGGGGCTCCGCCGGCAGCGCCCACGACGACCCCCTGGAAGCGGCGGCCGCGGCCAAGGGGCTCAACTACGTCAAACTCGACGGCCAGGTGGGAGTCATCGGCAACGGCGCGGGCCTCGTCATGTCCACCCTCGACGTCGTCGCGGGCTGCGGCGCCCGCCCCGCCAACTTCCTCGACATCGGCGGCGGCGCCTCCGCGCAGATCATGGCCGACGGCCTGTCCGTCATCCTCTCCGACCCGGACGTCAAGTCCGTCTTCGTGAACGTCTTCGGCGGCATCACCGCCTGCGACGCCGTCGCCGACGGCATCGTGCAGGCACTCGGCGAGATCCGCCTCACCAAACCCCTGGTCGTGCGACTCGACGGCAACAACGCCGCACAAGGCCGCGCCATCCTCGACGGCCACCACCACCCGCTCGTCGAGCAGGCCCCCACTATGGACGGCGCCGCCCGCCGCGCCGCGGAACTGGCCGGCTGAGCGTTCCGCGGGCTTTCTGATCAGCCGTCAGCCGTCAGCCGTCAGCCGTCAGCCGTCAGCCGTCAGCCGTCAGCCGTCAGCTGCCAGTCGTCAGTCGTCAGCCGTCGTCATCCGTCATCCGCCGTCCACCAGCCGGCGTCCGCCGTCCACCAGCCACCATCTGTGGCTGAGCCGTAGGCGGTCGCGCCCGCGCCGCGGTGGAGCCACATCGACACGGCCCTCCGCAAGCACGCTCAGCCGCCCGAAGCAGAGGAGTTCACACCATGGCGATCTACCTCACCAAGGAGAGCAAGGTCCTGGTCCAGGGCATGACCGGCGCCGAGGGCATGAAGCACACCCGCCGCATGCTGGCCGCCGGCACCGAAGTGGTCGGCGGCGTCAACCCCCGCAAGGCGGGCCGCACCGTCGACTTCGACGACCGCGCGGTGCCTGTGTTCGGCACCGTTCGCGAGGCCGTCGAGGTATCCGGCGCGGACACCACCGTCGTCTTCGTCCCGCCCGCCTTCTGCAAGGCCGCCGTCACCGAGGCCGCCGACGCGGGCCTCGCCCTGGCCGTCGTCATCACCGAGGGCATCCCCGTACACGACGCGGTCGCCTTCCACACGTACGCCAAACAACGCGGCACCCGCGTCATCGGCCCCAACTGTCCCGGCCTGATCACCCCGGGCCAGTCCAACGCCGGCATCATCCCCGCCGACATCACCAAGCCCGGCCGCATAGGCCTCGTGTCCAAGTCGGGCACCCTGACCTACCAACTCATGTACGAGCTGCGCGACATAGGCTTCTCCACCTGCGTCGGCATCGGCGGCGACCCCGTCATCGGCACCACCCACATCGACTGCCTGCAGGCCTTCGAGGGCGACCCCGACACCGAACTCGTCGTCCTCATCGGCGAGATCGGCGGCGACGCGGAAGAACGCGCCGCCGCGTACATCCGCGAGCACATCAGCAAACCCGTCATCGGCTACGTCGCCGGCTTCACCGCCCCCGAGGGCAAGACCATGGGCCACGCCGGCGCCATCGTCTCCGGCTCATCGGGCACAGCGCGCGCCAAGCAGGAGGCCCTCGAAGCCGCGGGCGTGCGCGTCGGCGCGACCCCCACCGAGACCGCCCGACTCGTACTCGACCGGCTCGGCGTATGACATCTCCAAGAGGAGGCGGGGTGCAGCCAAGTGGGGCGCCCGGGCGCGCGCGGGGAGCCCAACCGGCGTGGCGCCCGGGCTACTTGCCGCATACGTGACCTCACTCATAGGTGCCCGGCACCCGGAGCACTACCGTCGAGCCCGAACAGCCATGCACCTCCCTCCCGCCCGTCGCCCGCCACCAGCCTTCTGCGGAAGGTCCTCCGGGCCCTCAACCGACTGTGCACCGTGAGCGGAGAAGAACCGATGGCAGCAACCCCCAACACCCTCACCCTCAAGCCGGGCACCGCCTGGTCCGACGCGTGGCAGCGCTGTCTCGCCGTGGCCCCCGAGGCCTTCCGCGACGACCGTGTCCTCAACCTCTGGGGCGCCGCCTGGCACGCCGAAGGCCGCGCCCTGCCCGCCACAAGCCCCGTCGACGGCAGCCCCATCGCCGGACCGCCACGCCTGGACGCGGCCACCGCCCAGCAGGCGGTACGCGCCTCACTCGACCAGCACCGCGCCTGGCGGCACATCCCGCTCACCGAGCGCCGCGCCCGCGTCGCCGCCACCCTCGACGCCCTCACCGAGCACCGCGAACTGCTCGCGCTGCTCCTGGTCTGGGAGATCGGCAAGCCCTGGCGTCTGGCGCAGGCCGATGTGGACCGGGCCATCGACGGCGTGCGCTGGTACGTCGACGGCATCGAGCCGATGGTCGAGGGCCGGACCCCGCTCGTCGGACCGGTCTCCAACATCGCCAGCTGGAACTACCCGATGTCCGTACTCGTTCACGCCATGCTGGTCCAGGCCCTGGCCGGTAACGCCGTGATCGCCAAGACCCCCACCGACGGCGGCCTGGCCTGCCTCACCCTGGCCTGCGCCCTCGCCCAGCGCGAAGGCATCCCGGCGACCCTGGTCAGCGGCGGCGGCGGCGAACTCTCCGACGCGCTGGTGCGCGCCCCCGAGATCGGCTGTGTCTCGTTCGTCGGCGGCCGCGACACCGGAGCAGCGGTGGCCACCGCGGTCGCGGACCTCGGCAAGCGCCACATCCTGGAGCAGGAGGGCCTCAACACCTGGGGCATCTGGAACCACTCGGACTGGGACGCACTCTCCGCCGTGATCCCCAAGCTCTTCGACTACGGCAAGCAGCGCTGCACCGCCTACCCGCGCTTCGTGGTCCAGCGCGCCCTGTTCGACCAGTTCCTCGCCGCGTACCTGCCCGCCGTTCGCGGCATCCGCACCGGCCACCCGCTGGCCGTGGCCAACCCCGACGACCCGCTGCCCACCCTCGACTTCGGCCCCGTGATCAACGCGGCCAAGGCCAAGGAACTCAGCGACCAGGTCACCGAGGCCGTCGACCGCGGCGCCGTCCCGCTGTACCGCGGCGCCCTCGACGAGGGTCACTTCCTGCCCGGCCAGGACACCTCGGCCTACGTCCCGCCCGTCACCCTCCTCAATCCGCCGCCTTCCTCACCCCTGCACCACGCGGAACCCTTCGGTCCGGTCGACACGATCGTCCTGGTCGACACGGAAGCGGAGCTCCTCGCCGCGATGAACGCGTCGAACGGCGCGCTGGTCGCCACTCTCTCCACGGACGACAAGGACACCTACGACCGCCTGGCCCCGCAGATCCGCGCCTTCAAGGTCGGCCACGGAAAGCCGCGCTCGCGCGGCGACCGCGAGGAACTCTTCGGCGGCTTCGGAGCATCCTGGCGCGGCGCCTTCGTCGGCGGCGAACTCCTCGTCCGCGCGGTCACGCAGGGCCCGGCGGGGGAGCGGCTGCTCGGGAACTTTCCGGAGTATCAGCTGTTGCCGTAGGCGGCATGCTTACGCCTCAGTTGTTCTTGCTGCTGCTGCTGCTGCCGCCGCCGCCTTCCGTGCTCCGGCCTCGGTCCGTGCCCTGATGGTCCGGGGTGAGGGCGGGGTCCGGTCCGAGGGCTGCGGCACTGTGCGCTCCACGGCCTGCTCCAGGAGCGCACAGTGCCGCAGCGGCGGCTCCCTGCGCCGCGTCGAGCACCCGTGTACGGAGGGTTGCCCCGCGGACGCTCACGTACCGCTGGAAGCACCCGCGGCACCCACAGATGACGTCTCTCGGTAGTCACTGCGTCACACGTAGTGAAACTCTCGGCGGGCCCCGCCTGCGCTCCCGGTGGCCGCTGCGCGGCGGGCAGATACGCAGGTGAAAGGCACCCTGAATCCTTGGTATTGTTGTCCATGTCGCCACGGGGCACGCCCCGGCGGTCGACACACACCTAGTCCGGGTGGCGGAATGGCAGACGCGCTAGCTTGAGGTGCTAGTGCCCTTTATCGGGCGTGGGGGTTCAAGTCCCCCCTCGGACACAACCAGTACAGCAACCGGTGCTGGCCGACTCTCGGCCAGCACCGGTTGCTTTTCGTGGTCATAGTTCAGGCGCGGCCCGAGCTGGCGGTAGACCTCGGCCCTGTTGAGCGGGTCGGCCCTGTCGAGCAGGGCGAGGAACCCGCCGGAGCCGCGACCCGGCGGGGTGGGCGCGTGCTGACGGTCGACGGTCGAGGGCGGCTCGGGCGGCGGCGCGCTGGGCCTGGGTGCCGGTGATCCAGGTGGTGATCACCCCTTCGGGTCGGCCCCGGCTTCCGGGGCGGCGCGGTGCTGCGCGAGCTCTGCGATCACACGTGGCCAGCTCCCGGCGGGCGACCTCGCGGATGTCCAGGGGAGGCTGGGTCTGTTCCAGAGTGGTCAGGGTCGCGGCCAGGTGGGCGGGGGTGAAGGTGTCGGCCGGCCAGGCGTCCAGCGCGGGGGTGACGGCGTCCTCGCGCGGGGTGGAGCTCCGCACCGAACCCGCTCACGCCAACGACCTCCTGCGCGCTGCTCGTACTCACCAACCTTGAAGTGAACCGCCGGCAGATGAGGTATGAGCTGGCCCAAGGCCGCCGCACGTCACCAGCACGAGCATCCCGACAGGACCTCATTTCCCCTCACTGGCCTGCGACTTCAAGACGCCGGGGTTTCTGCAGTCACAGTCACTCGATCGGCCATGCGCCAATTGGTATCGCCCGGCAGGCCGACGATTCCCCGCGAGGACGACCGATGGGTCAGTCAGTTGGGGAGTCCCCGTCATCGCGGAACTGGACCCGGACGCCGTGCTCCGCTGCCGCGACGTCCTGTTCCCCTATCTCCGCGTGGACGACTGACCGAGGCCCTTACCTCGGGCGTCTCCGAGTCGAGGACGGACTTCCTGACCAGGGGCTCAGACAGGCTTGACCAGGCATCAGATACGCGAGAAGTCCCTGGTAGGAACAGATCTGCGAAGAACTCGGACTCCGTTGCCATCCTGGCCTGTCCTTCATGCGAGCGGGACGGTCGGGTTCTGCGCGGCGAAGCAGGGCGCGGGCGGCCTCCTTTACTGCCCATGCGCGGTAAAGCGCTGAGGGCCGGTGAACAGGCCGTCGTCATCCAGCCCGGTGGCCGCGCGGTCGAGGAGATCGGCCAGCCCGGCCTGGTCTCCTTGCACGAGTCACGTCGTGATGCCGCAGACAGAAGCCCCAGCTGGCCCTTGTCATGGCCGGAAGCGATGTTGTCGATCTCGATCCCGGTCGCTTCGTCACCGGTCGGGCACAGTGCAAGAGCGTGGACCGCCGACGCAGGGGCGCCGCTGCCCTCGGTGCCGACGTCCGTGCCCGAGCCGGTGCTCCGCCGTACGGCGAGGACGGCGAGTGCATAGCAGCGGATACGCCCCCGTGCCTCGCTGCTGTGCAGTCACAGGCCGATGCTGTCGACGGCCGACTACGTCCGCTGCTTTCTACGGGCCAGTTGGATGAGTCGGGCGCCGGGGACGCCGATGAGGCAAGGGAGCAGGAGGCCGAGCAGCACTCCGGGGTTCGGCTCCCCGCCCGTGAGCCCGGCCGCCAGCAGCACCGTATGGAGGGCGAGGCCCGCAGCGACGACGAGGAGAACGCTCCCGAACCGGATCGCGCCACGGATGTTCTTCGCTCCGGAACGGACCACGCTGGCTTCGGAGTTCGGGGCGGTGGCCGGGGATGGCGCTGTCATGGTGTGGGAGTCCCTTTCTGGGTTTCTGTCTACGCGGCTGTCTGTCTGGTGTTCCGCAGAGCCTGCGGCCCTCGCTCCATCTTCGGCAGCGCAGGCGCCAGGCCCGCGCGGCAGCGTCGATGGCCACTGTTCGTCCTCTGTGCCGGCGTCGAGCCACAGCAGCACGCCAGTGCCGACGTTGATCTGGGTACCTTGCTCGTATACCACGGCACAGGACTGACAGAGGAGCGAGCGCAGGACAGCCTCGATGGTTCGCAGCCGTCGCAGCCAACGCCATGTGGACCACCATCGGCTGACGAGCCCTGAGCCCCGATGGCCCCGCGCCACGTCACCGCGCCGGCGCCTGACCGCGCACGCCACGCGGCCAGGCACCGTTGTGCTGTCAATTCCCCTACAAGGTCAGGGTGTTGGTTACCCCGCGTCCACCAGGATGCGCCCGCCGGCCGGGACCAGTGCGGCGATGCCGTTGCCGTAGGCGGCTTCGACGCGGGCCTGTTCGGTTGCGTCGGGGATGGCGTTCTTGCAGCTGGTGCCCGCGCTCGAGCCGGACATCAGCTGGGAGCAGGGGCCGGGCTTGGTGTCCGGCAGGCCCAGGTTGTGGCCGAGTTCATGGGCCGTGATGCGGGTCTTGTCGTGGCCCTGGGCGACGGCCTGGCTGCCCAGTTCGACGCGGGCGCGGCCGCCGGGGCGGACGGGGCCGAGGCTGGCCTGCGGCCAGCCGCTGGTGGCCACGATCTGGATCTCGGCCCGGGTGCCGGGCGGGGCCTCGACCAGCTTGACGTTGTCGACGTTGTTGTTCCATGAGGCGACACCGGCCGTTATCGCCGCCTCCCAGCCGCGGGCTTGGCTGTCGTCGTATCGGAGGGTCACTGCTGCGGATATGCCCTTGGCGCTGGTTTCGCGTGATTGATCCGGTATGGCTGACGCGTTCGCTGCGGGGGCCAGGCTCAGGAGGACCGCTGTGGCGGTGCCGGCTAGGGCGAGCCGTCTGAAGTGCAACATCGCTGTCCCTTCATTGGTGGGGTGGACTCGCTTGTGCACTCGGGCGCGACTCAGGGCCTTGGTACGGACCTGTCGGCGCTCGGGCGAGAGGCTACTGCGCCGGACCCAGGTCGCAGGAGCCCCGGAACTGTGAAACTTCTCCGGGCGCGGGTTGGCGGAAGGCGGCGGAAGGCGACGGAAGGCGGCGGAAGGTTCCGCGGAGCGCTCCAACTTCGCTGCCGGGGTGCCCTTTTGGGGCAGGGCGCCTCCGGCAGGGGGCGAGTATCGGGTGGCGCCCTCGTCGCTCTGGTTTTCTGCCGCACGACAGGTTTCGCGGAGCGAGGGGTTCCGGCCGTTCTCGGTGTATTCCGCTTCGTCGCGGCGCCTCCGCCGGAGGGGGGCCAATCGGCCCTATGTGGGGGCCAGTTGGCCATGTCGAGGTGCCTCGCGGCGGCGGTTTCGGGGGCTGGGGAAGTGGCGTTGGTGCAGGTCGGGCCGTATGTCCTGGTCGTCGTGGGGCCTGTGGGCGGTTACTGGCCGGTGGCTCACGGCTCAAAGCTTGAGCACAAATTCCACACATCCCCTCTTCAAGACCGGCACCGATGGTCTAGATTGACCGTGCTTCACCAGTTTGGACATGAGCTGACAAATAATGATCTTTAGGTCCGGCGCTGCGGACAGCCCACCATCGCGTTCCCGGCGCCGGACGACGGGGTGATCAATTCCAGGAGCCCGGGAGGGGGTCCTTGGGTGCGGGGAGCACCCGAGGTTTCGACGGGTTCAGCGCATCTTGTTCCACGTTGCGCAATTCACTCATGGTTATTCAAGTGGCGCTGGTATGGGCTGATATGGGCTGGTGTCAGGTAGGGGGGGGCGGGGGCCTCCTGGGGGAGAACGGCGCGGCACGGGGGGCGGGGGCCTCCCGAGGGGAGCGACTGCGCGGGGGGCGGGGGCCTCCCGGGGGGAGGAACCGTGTTGAGCGAACACGTCGAGCCCACTGGTGACCTGGGGGGGTCCGTGAAGCAGGGGGAATTAGCCAGCCCGTTTTCACCGGTGCGCGGGCGTCCGGTGAACGGGGCGATCAACAGGCCCGCGATCGACTGGGAGCAGCGGTACCGCCGTACCGTGATCGTCAGCGACACCCTGGCCACCGCCCTCGTGGTGGCTGCGATCGGCGGTTTCTTCGGGGCCAGGGACGCGGCCAACTGGCATGAGAAGTGGAGAATCCTCGCCTTCGGCACCGAGCTCCTTGTCCTGGGGACGCTTGCGGTGACCCGCTCGTGGGCTCCGGCCGTGCTCGGCCAGGGCGCCGAGGAATTCCGCCGGCTCGGACGCTCACTGTTCACGGCGGCCGTCGTACTGGCTCTCGGCGGGATCGCTCTCACTTCCCGCAACATCAAGCTCTGGATCTTCGTCGCGATCCCGGCGATCGCACTCATCACCATGACCGAGCGGTATCTGCTCCGTCTCTGGCTGCACAAGCAGCGCAACGAAGGACGGTGTCTGCGCCCGGTGCTCGCCGCCGGGAGCCCGGCCACGGTGCGCGACCTGATCACCCGGACCCGTAAGTTCCCGCACCTCGGCTGGCGGGTGGAGGCGGTGTGCACGCCGGACGGACTCGGGCCGGACGGCGATCAGTTGGACGGGGTGCCGGTGGTCGGCCGCCTCACCGACGTCGCCGGGCATGTCCGCCGCGACGGCTACCGTGTCGTCGCTGTCGCATCGGACCCGCACTGGTCACCGGACCGGCTGCAGCGCCTGGCCTGGAACCTCGAGGGCAGCGATGCCGAGATGGTCGTCGCCCCGGTGCTCATGGAGGTCGCGGGGCCGCGCCTGCACGTCGACGCGGTGCTCGGGATTCCGCTGCTCCGGGTCAGCATGCCGGCCTTCACCGGGGGCCGCCGGGCGGTCAAAGAGGTCGTCGACCGGATGGGCGCGACGGTCCTGCTGTTGCTGTTCGCGCCGCTGATGGTGCTGGTCGGACTGCTCGTACTGGCCGACAGCCGGGGCGGGGTGTTCTACCGGCAGCGCAGAGTGGGCAAGGACGGCCGCGAGTTCACCATTCTCAAGTTCCGCACCATGGTCGCCGGTGCCCACGGGGCACGTGCCCAGCTGGCCGGCCGCAACGAAGGTGCGGGGCTGCTGTTCAAGCTCCGCCGGGATCCGCGGGTGACCCGGGTGGGAGCGGTGCTTCGCCGCTACTCGCTCGACGAACTCCCGCAGCTCTTCAATGTGCTCACCGGCTCGATGTCGCTCGTCGGCCCGCGGCCCCCGTTACCGGAGGAGTCCGCCGCGTACGGCCCGGACATCCGGCGGCGGCTGCTCGTCAAGCCCGGGCTCACCGGCCTGTGGCAGATCAGTGGGCGCAGCGACCTTCCGTGGGAAGAGGCCGTCCGCCTCGACCTGCGGTACGTGGAGGACTGGTCGCTCGCGCTCGACACGGTGATCTTGTGGAAGACGCTGCGTGCGGTGGTCCAGGGGCAGGGGGCCTATTGATGCGCGGGGCGCTGCTGGTGCCCGGGGGGCTGCGGTTCGACTGTCCGGTCGACGCATGGAGCGCAGGCCGAAAGGGCCTGCTTGGGGGGAGGAACGCGTCATGAGAGTGAGCGTCTTAGGGCTCGGTTACGTGGGCTGCGTATCGGCGGCGTGTCTGGCCGGCCAGGGCCACGAGGTCATCGGGGTGGACGTCAACCAGGCGAAGGTCGACCTGGTCAACGACGGCAAGGCCCCGGTGGTCGAGGAGCGGATCGGCGAGCTCACCGCCGAGGTCGTGCGCGGCGGAGCGCTGCGCGCCACCCACGACGTGCGTGAGGCGATCCTGGGCAGCGAGGTGTCCCTCGTCTGCGTGGGCACGCCGTCGGAGCCCAACGGCAGCCTGTGCACCACGTACTTGGAGCGGGTCACCGAACAGATCGGCGCCGCTCTTGCCGAGCGCAAGGGGCGGGGCGAGCGGCACACCGTCGTGTTCCGCAGCACCATGCTCCCGGGCACCTGCCTGAACCTGCTTGTGCCGATCCTGGAGAAGGCCGCGGGCGGTACGGCCGGGGTGGACTTCGGGGTCGCGGTCAACCCGGAGTTCCTGCGCGAGGGCACGAGCGTGCGGGACTTCTTCGACCCGCCGAAGACCGTCATCGGCGAACTCGACCCGGCGAGCGGCGACATGGTGGCGGCGCTGTACGACGGCCTGCCCGGCGAGGTGTTCCGGGTGCCGGTGCCGGTCGCCGAGGCGATCAAGTACGCGGACAACGCGTTCCACGGCCTAAAGATCGGGTTCGCGAACGAGCTGGGCGCGATCTGCCAGGCGCTCGGCGTGGACTCCCACCAGGTGATGGATGTGTTCCTCGCCGACCGCAAGCTGAACGTCAGCCCCGCCTATCTGCGGCCCGGCTTCGCCTTCGGCGGCTCCTGCCTGCCCAAGGACCTGCGCAGCCTGGTGCACGCGGCGCAGCGGGCCGATGTCTCGGTGCCCATCCTCGCGAACGTGCTGCCCTCCAACACCCAACACCTGCAGCGTGCCGTGGAGTTGGTCGAGCGCACCGGAAAGCGCCGGGCGGGCCTGTTCGGCCTCTCCTTCAAACCCGGCACCGACGACCTCCGTGAGAGCCCGCTCGTCGAGCTGGCGGAGCGGCTCTTCGGCAGGGGCTACGACCTGAAGATCTACGACGCCAACGTCAGCCTCTCCCGGCTGCTCGGCGCCAACCGCGAGTACATCGAGACCCGGCTGCCGCACATCGCGCAGCTGCTCGTGGACTCCGTCGACGAAGTGCTCGAGCACGCCGAGGTGTGCGTGATCGGGACCAGGGATCCGGCCGTGCTCTCGGCGCTGCCTCATGGCGAAGGACCGGCGATCGTCGACCTCATCCACCTTCCCGACGCCGAAGCGCGCCGGACCGAACCGGGGTACATGGGCCTTGCTTGGTGACACAACGTTTGGTGACACAGCCGGCGGCGACCGGCCGGGACGGCGCGCGCTGATCCTGGTGGAGAACCTGTCGGTGCCGTTCGACCGGCGCGTATGGCAGGAGTGCACGACCCTGCGCGACGCGGGCTGGGAAGTGCACGTCATCTGTCCCCGGGGGGAGAAGCGGGACACGGAGCCGGAGGCGGAGATCGACGGGGTGCGGATCCACCGCTACCCGCTGCGCGCCGCCACCGGAGGCCCGGCCGGCTATCTGCGGGAGTACGCAACGGCGTTGTGGCACACCCTCCGCCTCGCCCGCAAGGTCGGCCCGGTCGATGTGGTGCACGCCTGCAACCCGCCCGACCTGCTGTTCCTGCCGGCGCTCTGGCTGAAGCGGCGCGGCGCGCGGTTTGTCTTCGACCAGCACGACCTGGTGCCCGAGCTGTATCTCTCCCGGTTCGACCGCGGCGAGGACCTGCTCTACCGCGCCGTGTGCGCCCTTGAGCGGCGGACCTACCGGGCCGCGGACATCGTGCTCGCCACGAACGAGAGTTACCGCGATGTCGCGGTCCGCCGTGGCGGCAGGCGTCCCGAGGATGTCTTCGTGGTGCGCAGCGCGCCCGCGACCGACCGCTTCCAACCGGTGCCGCCGGAGCCGGAGTTGAAGCGCGGCAAACCTCATCTGCTGTGCTACCTCGGCGTGATGGGACCGCAGGACGGCGTCGACTACGCCTTGCGCGCGCTCGCGAAACTGCGCGACGAGTGCGGGCGTACCGACTGGCATGCGGTGTTCGTCGGTGCAGGCGACGCCTTCGACGCGATGGTGGAGCTGTCCCGGCGGCTCGGGCTCTCCGAGCAGGTGCAGTTCACCGGGCGCATTCCGGACGCCGACCTGGTGCGCCATCTGTCCACCGCGGACGTATGCCTCTCGCCCGACCCGCGCAATCCGCTCAACGACGTGTCGACCATGAACAAGGTCCTGGAGTACATGGCGATGGGCCGGCCGATCGTCTCCTTCGACCTTCGCGAGGCGCGCGTCTCCGCGGGTGACGCGGCCCTCTACGCGCCCGCCAACGACGAGGCCGAGTTCGCCAGGCTCATCGCGCTGCTCCTCGACGATCCGCAGCTGCGGGACCGGATGGGCAGGACCGGCCAGGAGCGGATCAGCGGGCAGCTCTCCTGGCGGAACTCGCAGGCGTCGCTCCTCGCCGCCTACGCCGCTGCCTGCAGTGACCGCACTCCGGTGCAGGCGGGCGGGCAGGCCCGGACAGGGAAGAGGCAGCGCAGTTGAGCGAAGACACGATTCGCCTGGTCACGATCGGGCGGATTCTCCGTCGGCGGTGGCGGCTGCTCGCCGTCGTCGCCGTGGTGGGCGCACTCGTGGGTTACGGCGCCTCTGTGCTGTTCCCGCCGCGCTATACGACGTCGGCATCGGTACTCCTGTCGGGACAGTGGGAGGAGCGCGAGCTGCTGACGCAGGGGCAGATCGCGGCCAGTTCGGCCGTGGTCGACCGCGCGGCCGCCGCGCTCGCCTGGACCGGTGTCAGCGGCGCCGAACTGCGGGACCGGGTCAGCGCCACGGCCGCCGACGGAAACATCATCAAGATCTCCGGTACGGCGGACACCCCGCAGCGCGCGCAGCAGCTCTCCGACCAGGTGGCCAAGGAATTCGTCACCTTCGCCGCGCGGATCGCGGGCGACAGCACCGACCCCGAGGCCGAGGCGGGCCCCGAGGCCCTGCGACAGAAGGTCGTGCAGACCAACCGCCGGATCACCGATCTGGCCGAGGCGGCCGACCCCGGGCGGACCGTGGAGAGCGTGCAGGCCCGCACCGAGCTGGAGAAGCTGCGTACCGCGCTGCTTGAGGCCATGAACAAGCTGGACGAGGCCGACCCGGCGAGCACCAAGGCCGGCATGGTCGTCATGGGCCCCGCGGCCCGGCCGACCGGCGAGGCCGCGCCGACGAGGCTGCAGCTCATCGTCGCCGGCGCACTGCTGTTCTTCCTGCTCGCGGTCATCGGCCATCTCGCCGCCGCCCGGATGAGCCGTCGGCTGCGCACCGAAGCGGAGATCGCCGCGGCCCTCGGCTCGGCACTGCTCGGCACCGTCGACGTACCCGGTGAACGGCGCGTTCAGCGGCCCACCGGCCGTGGACCGCGGGCCTGGGTCCGCCGGCTCCTCGGCCTCGACACCCGATGGGATCTGCCGGCCCCGCAGTCATCCGGCGGCGAGACCGGCCGGCAGCTCCGCTACCGGCGGGTGTGCACCCGTCTGCGTACCCAACTACCGGCCGCGCGCGGGCTGTTGGTCGTCGTACCGGACGGCGACGAGATCGCCCACCGGGCCGCGGGGCAGCTGGTCGCCGAGGCCGGGAGCGATCCTTCCCCGGGCTCTTCGGGCAGGGGATGCCCCGCGCTGCGAAGGGTGGGGGTCTCGGTGTCCAGGCCGCTGGTGCCGGACCGCGACACCGAGTCCGGTGCCGTGGTCGTGCTCAGCGCCGGCAGCTGGACCGCGGAGGAGCTCGCCGGGATCGCCGAGGCCTGTGCGGACGCCGGGCACGAGGTCGTCGGCACCGTCGTCGCCGGCCCGGTCCTGGCCCGGCCGGCGCGGCCCGCCGGCCGGTCCCGGGACCGCGCCGTGCCCGCGCTCGCAGTCGGCGACGGTGCGAAGGGAGGTTCGGGGTGACGACGCATACGACTTCGGAGCCGGCCGCCGCTCCGCTCCTCGACCTGCAGGCGCTGGTGGTCGCGGTGCGCAGACGCCGCCGCCTCTGGAGCGCCCTGGCGCTCCTCGGGCTGCTCGTCGGCGCGGCGCTCGCGGTCCTGATGCCGCCGCCGCCGAGCGCGATGGCCAAGGTCTACGTCGTGCACAAGGACGACCAGCCGAACGACACCGGAACGCTGATCCGCACCGACGTCGAGCTGCTCGGCACCACGCGGATCGCAGGCAAGGCCCTGGAGGCCCTCAACTCCCGTGAGAATCCCGAGGACTTCATGCGGGACTACCGCGGGACCGGCCTGACCAACAACCTGCTGCAGATCGATGTGGCAGGTACGAGCGACGCGGAAGCGGTGGCCCGGGCGAAGGCGCTGGCCGACGCGTTCGTCGCGGACCATGTGCGGCGGATGCAGGAGGCCGCGAAGGCGGAGGCCAAGGCCCTGCTCGACCAGCGCGACCGGATGCGCAAGGAACTCGCCGAGGTCAACAGGGAGATCGGAGACGGACCGCCGGAGAGCGGCCCCAAGGCGTCGGCGAGCGTCGAGTCGCTCTTCGCCCGCCGGGCCGAACTCACCTCGCGGGTCGCCGACTTCGACCAGCGCGCCGAAGAGGCACGCATGGGTACGCCCCAGCTAGTCGCCGGCACGCAGATCGTGGACGCCCCGCGTGCGGTGCGGCACTCCCTGCCCAAGGCCGCCGCCACCAACGCCGCGATCGGCCTCGTCCTCGGGCTCGTCATCGGGCTCGCGCTCGCCGCGGTCGGCACGGTCGTGGCGGACCGTCCCGTGCTGCGCCGGGAGATCTCGGCGAACCTGGGCGCCTCGGTCATCGCGGAGCTCCCCCGCACGCCCCGCCTGACCCTCGGGCTCTGGCATCGCCGACGGACCCGGGAGGCACGGGCACGGCTCACCACGACTCTGGCCCGCACCGTGCGCGGCTCCGCGGAACCGGTGGCGCTGCTCGAACTCGGCTGTGCGCGCAGTGCGAGCACGATCGCCCTGGGCCTCGCCGACGCACTGGCGGAGGACGGGCCGGTGGTGATCGTCGACGGCCTTCCGGGGCTGCCGCTCGCGGACGGCCGCCGAAAGCCGGAAGGGCCGGCCGTGGTCAGCGGTGAGCGGGCCGCGACCGTACCGGACCGGATGCGCCGGATCGGCGTCGGCTCGGTG
The DNA here is from genome assembly GCF_042665355.1 of Streptomyces monticola. NCBI lineage: Bacteria > Bacillati > Actinomycetota > Actinomycetes > Kitasatosporales > Streptomycetaceae > Streptomyces > Streptomyces monticola. The sequence goes on from NZ_JBHTCF010000001.1 coordinate 1,016,098, forward strand.
GCGCCCGGCTCGGCATGGACCGACCTGCGCCACCTCGGCAGCCGGGCGGTGCTCGTCGTACGGGCCGGGCACGGCAACGCCGCATGGCTGCACACCGTGGCGCGGCAACTCGCGGACCTGCACATACCGGTGATCGGTGTGGTGCTGATCGACCCCGATCCGCGTGACCGCACCGACGGCACGCTGTGGGACGGGCCGCACACCGCGCTGCGCGGCCAGAACGAGTGGCCGGCCCGGCAGAACGGGACGGGCCGGCTGCGGACCGAGCGGCGGTCGATGCCGGCCGTACGGGTCCCGGACAGCGACCAGGAGGCACCGTAAGACATGTGTGGTATCGCAGGTACTTATCGATGGCCGGACGGGAAGGCCGTGACCGACCGGCTCACCGATACCCTCGCCCACCGCGGCCCGGACGGGGCGGGCCGGTACAGCCATTCCGCCGGTGACGGTGAAGTAGAGCTCGGGCACCGCCGGTTGGCCATCATCGACCTGTCCGGGACCGGCGCCCAGCCGATGGTCTCGGACGGTCTCGCCCTGACGTACAACGGCGAGCTGTACAACGCGCCCGAGCTGCGCGCCGAGCTGACGGCCGCCGGGGTGCGCTTTCGCGGTACGTCCGACACCGAGGTGCTCCTCGAGGCGTGGCGGCGCTGGGGCACGGACTGCCTGCCCCGCCTTCGCGGCATGTTCGCGTTCGGCATCTTCGACGAGCGGACCGGTGAACTTGTCCTGGCCCGCGACCAGTTGGGCATCAAGCCGCTGTTCCTGCTCCGGCGCGGTACGGGCCTGGTGTTCGCCTCCGAGCTCAAGGCGCTCGCCGCCGCCACCGGCGGGTCGCTGCAGGTGGACGAGGCGGCCCTGGTGGCCTCGCTCCTCTACTACTGGGTGCCGGACTCTCGGTGCGCGTTCCGCGAAGCGGAGAAACTGCCCCCGGGGAGCTGGCTGCGGTGCAGGCCCGACGGCCGGGTGGAGCGCGGCCGGTACTGGAACCTCCGTGACATCGCCGCCGAGGGCCGGGAGCGGGCCCGCAGCGGTCAACTGCCGGACCTGGCCGCCGTCGTGGAGGAGTCGACCCGGCAGCATCTGCTCTCCGACGTACCCGTGGCGACGTTTCTCTCCGGCGGCCTCGACTCCAGCTATCTGACCGCCCTCGCGGCCCGCGACAAGCCCGGTATCTCCGCGTACACGATCGGATTCCGCGCCGAGGACGCCAAGTTCGAGGCGATGCCCGACGATCTGCGCTATGCCCGGCAGGTGGCCGAACGGTTCGGCGTCGACCTGCACGAGATCGAGATCGCCCCGAACGTGCTCGACCTGCTGCCGCAGATGACGTACCACCTGGACGAGCCGATCGGCGACCCCGCCGCGATCAACACGTTCCTGATCTGCTCGGCCGCCCGGGATGCCGGGGTCAAGGTGATGCTCTCGGGGATGGGCGCCGACGAGCTGTTCGCCGGTTACCGCAAGCACCTGGCCAACCTGATCGCGCTGCGCTACCAGCGCGTCCCGCGGCCGCTGCGGCGCGGCCTGTCGAGCGCCGTGGACCGCCTTCCGGTAGCCACGGCCCGCCGCGGCTACCGGTCGGTGCGCTTCGCCAAGCGGTTCCTCTCCTTCGCCGATCTGCCGGAGGAGACCGCCTTCCGGCGCAGCTACACCATGTACGACCGAGGCGAGCTGCTCGACCTCGTCGATCCGGACCTGGCCGGCACGGTCGGGGATGTGCTGACCGAGCATGCGGACATCTACGAGGACAACGACCTCGACGACTTCGTCAACCGCATGTGCCTGGGCGACGCCCGGATGTTCCTGCCGGGCCTGAACCTCGCCTACACGGACCGCTCCAGCATGGCCGCGTCGACCGAGGTACGGGTGCCGTACGTGGACGTCGAGGTGGTCAGGGCGGCGTTCGCCGTGCCCGGCGACCGCAAGATCGTCGGACGGCAGGGCAAGGCCGTCCTCAAGGAGGCGGCCACCTCGATCCTGCCCCGGGAGATCGTGTACCGGCCCAAGGGCCTGTTCAGCGCCCCGCTGCGGGCCTGGATGAGCCGGGATCTGGCACCGCTGGTGCGCGAGGTGGTCAACGACGGCGAACTCGTCCGTTCCGGTTTGCTGCGCCGCGATGCGCTGGCGCGGATGGTCGCCGAGGACGCCGCCGGTCAGCGGGACTTCTCCAAGCATCTGTGGCATGTGCTGACCCTCGAGTACTGGTATCGCGGCGCGGTCTCCGGCTCCGGCCGGAGCCAGGCGGCCTGACGGTTCGGAAATGAAAGAGGAGCTCGGGTGAAGCAGGTTGTACAGAACTACAAGAGCGGCGAGCTGGCGGTGCTCGACGTTCCGGTGCCGGGGTGCAAGCCGGGCGGTGTCCTCGTCCGCAGCGGCTACTCGCTGATCTCCACCGGGACCGAGCTGATGAAGGTGTCGGAGGCCGGCATGTCGATGCTGGCCAAGGCCCGTTCACGCCCCGACCAGGTGGCCAAGGTCATGCAGAGCGTGGCCACCAACGGGGTGCCGGCCACCTACCGCAAGGTGATGGGCAAGCTGGACTCCTACACACCGCTCGGCTACTCGCTGTGCGGCGTGGTCGAGCAGGTCGGCGCGGGGATCGACGATGTGAAGGTCGGCGACCTCGTGGCCTGCGCCGGCAACGAGCACGCGTTGCACGCCGAGCTGAACTGGGTGCCGAAGAACCTCTACACGCCGGTGCCGGACGGCCTCGCGCCGCGGCACGCGGCCTTCGGCACCGTCGGGTCGATCGCACTGCAGGGCGTCCGCCGCGGCGAGCCGCAACTCGGCGAGACGGCCCTGGTGATCGGCCTCGGCCTGATCGGGCAGCTGGTGGTGCAGCTCCTCGCCGCCTCGGGAGTCCGTGTCGTCGGGGCCGACCCCGACCCGGAGCGCTGTGCACTCGCTGCCCGCCTGGGCGCCGCGGCCTGCGGCGATCCCGCGTCCGCGGCCGTGGAGGCCGCCGTCGCCGAACTCACCGACGGCCACGGCGTGGACCAGGTGTATCTGGCCGCAGGCGGCGGCAGCAACCAGCCCGTGGAGCTGGCCGCCAAGCTGAGCCGGGACCGCGGCCGGGTCGTCGACATCGGCAAGTGCCGCCTCGACCTGCCGTGGAACGCGTACTACGAGAAGGAGCTCGACGTCCGGTTCTCGCGTTCGTACGGCCCCGGGCGCTACGACCCGGAGTACGAGCTCGAAGGCCGTGACTACCCGATCGGCTATGTGCGCTGGACCGAGCGCCGCAACCTGGCGTGCTTCCTCGATCTCCTCGCCCGCGGCAGCGTCGACGTGGAGCCCCTGGTCTCCCACGTCGCCGCGTTCGACGACGCCGTCCAGACGTATCAGCGCCTGAAGGACGGCGAATTGAAGGCCGTGGCTGTGCTGTTCCGGTACCCCGGGCCCGCTGATCAGCCGGCGGCCGAGGCCGCCCCGGCGGCGGCCCCCGAGGTGGCCGTGCCCGCGGTCAAGCGCGGCGGCGGAGGACCGTCCGCCCCGGTCCGGGCCACGAAGTCGCCGGTGCGGCTCGCGTTCGTCGGCGCGGGAAACTACGCCACGTCGATGCTGCTTCCGCACCTGGCACAGCGCGAGGGCGTCAAGCTGTCGACCGTCGTCACCACGACGGCGCTGTCCGCGGCCAACGCGCAGCGGAAGTTCGGCTTCGCCGAGGCGACCACCGACCTCGACGCCGTGCTCGGCGACCAGTCCATCGACGCGGTTTTCGTGGTCACCCGGCACAGCTCGCACGCCGAACTGACCCGAAGAGCACTGCGCGCGGGCAAGACGGTGTTCGTGGAGAAGCCCCTGGCTCTCACCGAGGCCGAACTCGCCGGTGTGCTCGAAGCGGTGGCGGAGTCCGGCAACGACCGGCTGCAGGTGGGCTTCAACCGCAGGTTCGCGCCGCTGCTGCGGGAGGCCAGGAAGAGGTTCGGCGCCAGGACCGGGCCGGCGAGCATCCGCTACCTGGTCAACGCGGGCCGCCTCGAGCACGGCAGCTGGTATCGCCAGGAGGGCACCGAGGGGTCGCGGTTCACCGGCGAGGGCGGGCACTTCATCGACACGGCGAGCTGGCTGCTCGGGGCCGACCCGGTCTCGGTGTACGCGCTCTCCTCGTCCGGCAACGAGGATCTGCAGGTCGTCCTTCGCTACCCGGACGGGTCCACCGCCACCATCAGCTACGTCACCACCGGCCCGGCCGGCTTCCCCAAGGAGACCCTCGACCTGGTCGCCGACGGCAAGGCGCTGCGGCTCGACGACTTCGTCCGTGCCTCGGTCTACGGCCGTAAGCGGTGGGTCAGTTCACGGCTGCCCAAGGCCAGGGACAAGGGCCAGTCCGCCGAGCTGGCCGCGTTCCTCAAGGCCGTGCGGACCGGCGGGCCGATGCCGGTGCCGCTCGAGTCCCTCGTCGCCACCACGGCGGCCACCCTCGCCGTGCCGGCCGGCCTTGCCGGCGGCGCCCCGGTGACCTTGGCGGGGACGAGATGACGGTGATCTCGGGGAGTGCGGGCTGGTACCTGCGACGCCTGTCCCGGATGGGACCGCGGGAGGTCGGCGGCCGGGTGGCCGACACGGTGCGCAGACGGCGCTGGCGGTCGGCGCCGCCGGACTGCCCGAGTGTGCCCGGCGCCCGGTTCACCGCGGTACTGCCCGCCGGGGCGATCGCCGAGGTGCCGCCGGACGCCGCGAAACGACTCGTCGCCGAGGCGGACCGGCTGATGGCCGGGCACGCCGAGTACTTCGGCGTCGTCCGCGACGACCTGGCCGACCCGGACTGGTGGTACGACCCGAAGACCGGGCGCCGGGCCCCGTGGGGCTACGCCTTCGACGTGCCGTACCGCGACGAGGAAGCGGTCGGTGACATCAAGCAGATCTGGGAGCTGTCCCGGCATCAGTACCTCACCGTCCTCGCCGCCGCCTACGCGATCACCGGGAACGAGCGGTACGCCGAGCGCGTCGCCGAGCATCTGCGGTTGTGGTGGGCGGCCAACGCACCGCTGCGCGGCGTGCATTGGGTCAGCGGCATCGAGCTGGGCATCCGGCTGCTGTCCTGGGTGTGGATCCGGCGGCTGCTCGACGGCTGGCCGGGCGCGGCCGGCCTGTTCGAGGGCAACCCGGTGGCGCTGAACCAGATATGGCACCACCAGCGCTGGCTGGCCGCCTTCCCCAGCCGGGGCTCCTCGGCGAACAACCACGTCATCGCCGAGGCCGCCGGGCAGTTCGCCGCGGCCTGCGCGTTCGGCTGGTTCCCGGCATCGGCGCGCTGGCGGGCCGATGCGCTGCGGTCCCTGGAGCGGCATCTGCGGAGCAACACCTTCGAGTCCGGCCTCAACCGCGAGCTGGCCACCGAGTATCACGGACTCGTCCTCGAACTCGGGCTTGCCGCGGTGGCCGAGGCGGACGCCGCAGAGGTGCCGGTCCCCGCGTCGGTCCGCGTGGTGCTGCTGCGGATGACCGACGCGCTCGCCGCCGTCGTGGACAGCCGGCTGCGGCCGCCGCGCCAGGGCGACGCGGACGACGGTCACGGTCTGATCGTGGACGGCGCGGGCACCGACCGCTGGGGCTCGCTCCTCGCCACCGGGGACGCCGTGTTCGGCGGGCTCGACTGGTGGCCGGCGGTGACCGGCACCGATGTGCGCACTCCGCTCCTTGCCGCGCTCATCCGCCCGTACGCGAAGGTCGGCGCGGCACCGGCCGTGGCCCGCCCGGCAAGCCGGCCGGGGCACTTCGCCGACGCGGGCATGACCATCCTGCGCGGTCCTGACGGGATCTGGTGCCGCTGCGACGGCGGCCCGCACGGGTTCCTGTCCATCGCCGCGCACGCCCACGCGGACGCACTGTCCGTGGAGGTCAGGCACGACGGGGTCGATGTGCTCGCCGACCCGGGGACGTACTGCTACCACGGGCAGCCCGAGTGGCGGCAGTACTTCCGCTCGACGCTCGGCCACAACACCCTGCAGCTGGACGGCGCCGACCAGTCCGTCTCCGGCGGCCCGTTCCTGTGGACCCGGCAGGCCCGCACCCGGGTCCTGACCGCGGATGCGGCGGACACCGCCGGTGCGGGGACGGCCCGCTGGTGTGCCGAACACGACGGCTACCAGCGCTCCGTGCACCGACGCAGGGTCGAACTGACCGCCGAGAGCCGGGAGTTGAGGGTGGTCGACGAGGTGCTCGACGAGGGCCGTGGCCCGCGCCGTGCCGCCGTACGCCTGGCGTTTCACCTCGGCCCCGCGATCGCCGCGGACCTGGTGGGCAACCGGGCCGTGCTCACCTGGACCCGGGACGGCGAGGACCGTTCCGCGGTGCTCGACCTGCCGGGGCAGCTGAACTGGCGGGCGCACCGCGGCGAGAGCGACCCGCCCCTCGGCTGGTACTCCGCCGGTTTCGGGCGCAAGGAACCCAGCACCACGCTGGTCGGAACCGGAACCGGAACCGGAACCGGAACCGGAAGCGGCACCGGCACCGGCACCGCCGACGGCACCGGGCCGCTGGGGGAGTTCGTCACCGTGCTCAGGTTCCACGGCTAGGGGGACGCGTGGTGATCAAGAGGCGGCACTGGGCGGTGGCGGCACTCGCCCTGCTGGCGACCGGCTGTGTGAGCACGCAGCACGCCCCGGCGGCGGAGCCGACCGGCGCACCGTCGACGTCCGTGGCCCGGGCCCGGGTGTGCGCCGGGCCCGCGGCCGGTCCCGGGACGGCGCCGACGGGCGCGGTGACGGTCGACCCCGCGGTGGTCGGTGATCTGGCCGCGAAGACCAAGTCGAGCCCTCCCGGCACGACGTTCTGGCTCCGCCCCGGCAAGCACAGGCTGGACCCGGACCGCTACGCCCAGGTCGTGCCCAAGAAGGGGAACAGCTACATCGGCGCGCCGGGCGCGGTGCTCGACGGCCGCAGGACCAACCAGTACGCGTTCGGCGGCAGCGCCGGCGGCGTCACCATCCGGCATCTGACCGTGCAGCGCTTCGTCGCGCCGCACAACGAGGGCGTCGTCAACCACGACTCGGCCGACGGCTGGGTGATCGAGCACGCGACGATCAAGGACAACTCCGGTGCCGGGCTCATGGCCGGTGACCGCCAGCAGGTCCGGGCCAGCTGCCTGCGCGGCAACGGCCAGTACGGCATGAACGCGTACAAGGCCTCCGGCCGGATCGGCGGCCTGGTGGTCGAGGGCAACGAGATCGCGGACAACAACCGCGACGACTGGGAGCGGCGGCGAAAGGGCTGCGGCTGCACCGGAGGCATCAAGTTCTGGGCCGTCAACGGAGCTGATATCCGCGGCAATTGGGTGCACGACAACCGTGGCACCGGGTTATGGGCGGACACCAACAACAATGACTTCCGCATCGAGAAGAACGTACTCGAGGCCAACGACGGCGCCGCGCTGATCTACGAGACCAGCTACAACGCGGTCATCCGCCACAACACCATCCGGCGGAACAACTGGGCCGAGGGCCGCAGCTACGCCGACCGCGGCGACAACTTCCCGTTCGCGACCGTCTACTTGTCCGAGTCCGGCGGCGAACCACGGGTCCGGGCCCGCACGGACAAGATCGAGATCTACCGGAACCTGCTGGAGAACAACTGGTCCGGGATCACCCTGTGGGAGAACGCCGACCGGTTCTGCAACAGCCCGGCCAACACCTCGTCCGGTGACTGCACGCTCCTGGTCCGGGACACCGGCCGCTGCGCACGGCCGGGCATCGCCACCGCACCGCTCTACGCCGACTGCCGGTGGAAGACCCAGCGGGTGGACATCCACGACAACCGCTTCGTCCTCGACCCGTCCGTCGTCGAGTGCACGGACAAGTGCGACCGCATGGCGGTCCTCGCCAACTACGGCACCTATCCGGACTGGTCGCCGTACCAGGGCGAACGGGTGGCCGAGGCGATCACGAGCAAGCAGCGCAACCGCTGGCACGACAACGTCTACGTCGGACCGTGGAAGTTCGTCGCCCACGACCCGAGCCGGGTGCTCGACTCCGGGCAGTGGCAGGGCGCGCCGTACCAGCAGGACACGGGCAGCGTCTTCCGCGCACGGGACGGTGGTTGAGATGAGTCCACACGTCACGGACCACTCGGCGAAGCTCGTCGGCACGGCCTGGGGGCTGCTCATCCTCAACACGCTCGGCTCCGCCGGCGCGCAGACCATCGTTCCGCTGCCCCGCTCGCTCATCCAGATGGTCACCATGGGCGCGCTGGTCGCGGCGTTCGCCCTGGCGCTCGCGGTCAATCTCCGGCTGCGCATCCGGGCCAGCGCCTTCGTGCTCCTGCTCACCCTGCTGCTCGTGCCGAGCGTGATCTCCAGCGTGGACCTGGAGTCCGGGTTCGGCGCGCTGTTCCGCTGCGCCCGCCTGGCGCTCTTCGTCGGCACGCTGTGGCTGCTCAGCCGCTGGTGGGACGGCAGCCTGACGTTCGTACGGCATCACATCCGGATGTACTTCGCGGTCCTCGGCTCCGTGGCCGCCGGCGCGCTCATCTCGCCGGGCGCCGCCATGCCCGAGCTGTACGGCGGCCGCCTCGTCGGTGCGCTGTGGCCGCTCACCCCGCCGCAGATCGGGCAGTACGCCGCGGTGATCATCGGCCTCACCGTGCTGCTCGTCCTGGGCCGCAGGACCGACAGGGGCAGCGCGGCGGTGGTCATCGTGCCGGCCCTCGTCCTGCTCGCGCTGACCCATACCCGGACGGCCACGCTCGGCCTGCTCATCGGCCTCGCCCTTGCGATCGGTTCGCTCATCCTGACCAGTGCGGCCGCCCGCCGATTCTTCACCTGGGCGGTGCTGTGCGCCGCCGTGGCCGCGGTGGGGTTCGGCTCCCTGCTGCAGGCCTGGTTCCTGCGCGGGCAGAGCCAGGAGAACTTCTCCAACCTCACAGGCCGGGCCAAGGTCTGGGACGCCCTGCTGGCGGCCCCCCGGTCGACCTCGGAGCAGCTGTTCGGCGCGGGCCTCGGCGACAAGTCGTTCGGCGGCCTTCCGATCGACAACAGCTGGCTGGCCGTCTACCACGAGCAGGGTCTGACCGGCGCGGCCATCGTGGCGGCGATCATCATCGTGCTCGGCGGGGTCGCGTTGCTGCGGCCGCCCTCGCTGGCGAGGGCCTGCGCGATCTTCCTGATCAGCTACTGCGCGATCGCTTCGTACACCGAGGCGGGCCTCGGCGACGCCTCGCCGTATCTGCTGCACCTGACCGTGGCCGCCTCGCTCCTTGCCGTACCCGCCGCACCCGACGCACCGGCCGTGGCGGCAACTCGCCTGGTGGCGCCCGGAGTTCCCCGACGCCGCGTACCGCGCTGGGCCCAGAGATCGGAGGTGACCTGAGCATGCACATCCTCGTGGTGCACAACCGCTACAACTCGGCGCAGCCGAGCGGGGAGAACAAGGTCGTCGACCAGGAGGTGGAGCTGCTGCGCACGGCAGGCCACCGGGTCGAGGTGTTCGAGCGGCGCAGCGACGACATCGCCGCCCGGTCCCTCCTCGGCAAGGCCAAGGTGCCGCTCCTCGTGCCGTGGAATCCGGCGGTCCGCGCCGAGCTCGCGGCCCGGCTCCGTGCCGCACGCCCCGACGTGGTGCACATCCACAACGTCTTCCCGCTCCTGTCGCCCGCGGTACTCGCCGCCTGCGCCGACGCCGGCGTACCCGCCGTCGCCACGCTGCACAACTACACCCAGATCTGCCCGCCCGGCACGCTGCAGCGGGACGGGCGGCCGTGCACCGAGTGCGTGGGCGCGACACCGCTGCCCGCCGTCCGGCACGGCTGCTACCGCGGCTCCAGGCTCGCGACGGTGCCGCTCGCGGTCAGCCTGTCGGCCAACCGGCGCCGGTGGTGGACCGGTGTGGAGCGGTTCTTCTGCATCTCCGCGGCCCAGCGCGACGTCCTGGTGCGGGCCGGTATGCCGGCCGAGCGCCTCGTGGTGAAGCACAACTTCGTGCCGGAGCCGCGCGCCCGCCGGGCGGACGAGGGCAGGCACCTGCTCTTCCTCGGCCGGCTCGCGGAGGCCAAGGGCGTACGGCTGCTCATGGCCGCGTGGGACGAGATCGCCGAGGAGGGCGGTGCGGGCGTGCCGCTCGTCATCGCCGGCGCGGGGCCACTGGAACAAGAGGTGACCGCCTGGGCGGCGGGCCGGGACGACGTGCGGTACGTCGGCCTGTACGACCCGGCCCAGTGCCGTCAGGCCATCGCGCGGTCGGTCGCCGTGCTGGCTCCCTCGACATGGCTGGAGGCGTTCGGCCTGGTGGTCGTGGAGGCGATGGCGGCGGGCGTACCGACCGTCGCCGCCGGTCACGGTGCCTTCGTCGAACTCGTCGAGGACGGGGTGACCGGGCTGCTGCACAAGCCCGGTGAGTCCGCCTCGCTCGCGGACTGCATCCGCCGGATCACGGCCGAGCAGGACCGCAACCGGGAGATGGGCCGGGCGGCCCGGCGCCGTTACGAGCAGGGCTTCAGCCCGGCCGTCGGCCTGGAGCGCCTGGTGGAGGGGTACCGCACCGCGATCGCGGTGCGGTCGGGCGGCGGGGACGGCCCGCCGCCGACAGGAAACGCAAGCACCGGTTCGCGGCGGGGGGCCCGCGCGAACAGGGGGGATGGGGACAGCAGATGACTGGATGCCGACTCTGCGGCTCGGGAGCGATGGCGAGCGTCGTCGACCTCGGAGCGACGCCGCCGTGCGAGAGCTTTATCGCCGCGGACCAACTGGACCGGCCGGAACCGGCGTACCCGCTGCATCTGCGGGTCTGCACCGACTGCTGGCTCGCACAGATACCTCCGCTGATCACGCCGGAGGAGACCTTCAAGGAGTACGCGTACTTCTCCTCGTACTCGACCTCCTGGGTGGAGCACGCGGGTACGTTCGTCGCCGACGCCGTGCAGCGCCTTGAACTGGGCCCCGACGCCTTCGTGGTCGAGGTCGCCAGCAACGACGGCTACCTCCTGAAGCACCTGGTGGACCGGGGGATCCGCTGCCTCGGCATCGAGCCGTCGGTGAACGTCGGCGCGGCGGCACGCGACAAGGGCGTGCCCACCGTCACGGAGTTCCTGAGCCCGGACACCGGCTCGGCCGTCCGCAAGGAGCACGGCCCGGCCGACCTGGTCGTGGCCAACAACGTGTACGCGCACATCCCCGACGTCGTCGGGTTCACACAGGGCCTTCGCCACCTGGTCGCCGACGACGGCTGGGTCTCCATCGAGGTGCAGCACCTGCTGACCCTGATCGAGGAGAACCAGTACGACACGATCTACCACGAGCACTTCCAGTACTACACGGTCGCGTCGGCGATCCGGGCCCTGGAGAGCGGCGGACTCGCGCTCGTGGACGTCGAGTTGCTGCCCACGCACGGCGGCTCCATCCGGCTGTGGGCCCGCCCGGCGGAGGTGGCCGGCGAGCCGGCTGAGCGCGTGGCCGACGTCCTCGCCCGGGAGAAGGCAGCCGGGCTTCAGGAGCTGTCCGGGTACACCGAGTTCTCCGCCCGCGTCGCCAAGGTCCGCCGTGACCTGCTCAAGTTCCTCATCACAGCGGCCGAGCGCGGCGAGACGGTCGTCGGCTACGGCGCCCCCGGCAAGGGCAACACCCTGCTCAACCACTGCGGCATCCGGCCCGATCTGCTCGCGTACACGGTCGACCGCAACCCCTACAAGCACGGCAGGTTCACCCCGGGCACCCGGATCCCGATCCTGCCGCCCGAGCAGATCGCCGCCGACCGGCCGGACTACGTGCTCGTCCTGCCGTGGAACCTGCGGGCCGAACTGACCGAGCAGCTGTCCTTCGTCCACGACTGGGGCGGCCGCCTCGTCTTTCCCATCCCCGAACTGAGCATCGTCGAGCCGAACAAGGACGAGGTGGCGTCATGAAGGTCGTTCTGTTCTGCGGCGGTTACGGGATGCGGATGCGCAGCGGCTCGTCCGACGATGTGCCCAAGCCCATGGCGATGGTCGGCCCGCGCCCGCTGATCTGGCACGTCATGCGCTACTACGCGCACTTCGGGCACACCGAGTTCATCCTCTGCCTCGGCTACGGCGCACATCACATCAAGAACTTCTTCCTCAACTACGAGGAGACGACGTCCAACGACTTCGTGCTGAGAGGCGGCAGGACCGAGCTCCTCTCCACCGATATCTCGGACTGGACGATCACGTTCGCGCAGACCGGTATCGAGTCACCCATCGGGGAGCGGCTCCGCCGCGTGCGGCACCACCTGGACGGCGACGAGATGTTCCTCGCCAACTACGCCGACGTGCTCACCGACGCCCCGCTGCCCCAGATGATCGACACCTTCGCCCGGCGTGACGCCGGGGCGTCGATGATGGTGGTGCCGCCGCAGTCCTCGTTCCACTGCGTGGACCTGGGCGAGGACGGCCTGGTGGGCGGCATCACCGCGGTCAGCGAACTGCCGCTGTGGGAGAACGGCGGCTACTTCGTGCTCCGCCAGGAGGTCTTCGACCACATCCCGGAAGGCGGGGACCTGGTCGCCGACGGCTGCGCCCAACTCGCCAAGCGCGCCCGCCTCGTGGCCCACCAGCACCGCGGCTTCTGGAAGCCGACCGACACCGTGAAGGAGCGGGCCGCGCTCGACGACGCCTACGCCAGGGGCGACCGCCCGTGGGCCGTGTGGGAACGCGACGAGGCAGAGGTGACCGCGTGATCCGGCTCAATACCGGGCGTCTGAACCGGATCGTCGCGCTGGGCGCGCACTGCGACGACATCGCCATCGGCGCCGGGGGCACACTCCTCACGCTGTGCCTCGCGCACCCGGGTATCCGTGTCGACGCGCTGGTGCTCTCCGGCGGCGGCAGCGAGCGTGAGCAGGAGGAGCAGGCCGCGCTCGCCGCCTTCTGCCCGGACGCCGACCTGCGCCTCACCGTGCTCAAGCTGCCGGACGGCCGGATGCCCGTGCACTGGGACGAGGCCAAGGCCGCGGTCGAGGAACTGCGCGCGCAGACCGACCCGGACCTGGTGCTCGCCCCGCGCACGGACGACGCACACCAGGACCACCGGGGTCTCGCGAAGCTCGTGCCCACCGCGTTCCGCGACCACCTCGTGCTCGGCTACGAGATCGTCAAGTGGGACGGCGACCTCGGCCGTATGACGGTGTATCAGCCGCTGGCGCCGGAGACCGCCGAGCGGAAGGTGCGGCTGCTGCAGGAGCACTACCCCTCGCAGCGCCACCGGCCCTGGTACGACCGGGAGGCCTTCCTCGGCCTCGCCCGGATCCGCGGTATCGAATGCCACGCGCGCTACGCCGAGGCGTTCGCCGTCACCAAACTCACGCTCGACCTGGGGGACTGAACCTTGCGCGTACTACTGACCGGACACCAGGGCTACCTGGGCACCGTGATGGCCCCGGTCCTCGCGGCCGCCGGGCACGAGGTCACCGGCCTCGACGCCGGCCTGTTCGCCGACTGCGTCCTCGGCCCGATGCCCGCCGACCCGCGGGGGCACCGCGTCGACCTGCGCGACATCACGGCCGAACACGTCGCCGGAGTGGACGCGGTGATCCACCTGGCCGCGCTCTCCAACGACCCGCTGGGATCGCTCGCGCCGGAACTCACCTACGACATCAACCACCACGCGTCGGTACGCCTGGCCCGCCTCGCCCGCGAAGCCGGAGTGCGGCGCTTCCTCTACGCGTCGACGTGCTCGGTCTACGGTGCCGCGGGCGGCGGCGACCTGGTGACCGAGGACGCACCGCTGCGCCCGGTGACGCCGTACGCGGAGTCCAAGGTGCGCGTGGAGGACGATCTGCACGCCCTGGCCGACGGCGACTTCAGCCCGGTGTTCATGCGCAACGCCACCGCCTTCGGCCACTCGCCCCGGCTGCGCGCCGACATCGTCCTGAACAACCTGGTCGGCCACGCCCTCCTGTCCGGCGAGGTCCTTGTGCTCTCCGACGGCACCCCCTGGCGCCCGCTGGTGCACGCGGCCGATATCGCCCGCGCCTTCACGGCCGCGCTGACCGCGCCGCAAGAAGCCGTGCACGACCGGGCGTTCAACATCGGCAGCGAGACCAACAACGTCACCGTCGCCGAGATCGCCGAGCAGGTCGCCGCGGCGGTGCCCGGCTCGAAGGTGGTGATCACCGGGGAGACCGGTGCCGACCCGCGCTCCTACCGGGTGGACTTCTCCCGGTTCCGCGCCGCCGTCCCCGGCTTCGACTGCGAGTGGACGGTGAAGCAGGGCGCGATCGAACTCGCCGACGCCTACCGCGAACACGGCCTGACCCGGGAGGACTTCGAACGGCGCTTCACCCGGCTCGCCGTGCTGCGCGAGGCGTCCGACGCGGGTGCCGTCGACGACACCCTGCGGTGGCGCGGATGACCGCGGCAGGGGAGCGGATGCACGCACTGGTGGAGCGGTTGTACCCGCTCTGCCGGAGCATCACGGGCGACGGGGTCCGCGCCACCCTGGAGATCGTCGGCGAATACGTCCCGCTGCAGATGCACGAGGTGCCGACCGGGACGCCGGTGCTCGACTGGACGGTGCCGCAGGAGTGGAACATCCGGGACGCGTACGTCGCCGACACCGCGGGCAACCGTGTCGTCGACTTCGCCGCGTCCAGCCTGCACGTGCTCGGCTACAGCGTGCCGGTGGCGCGGACCATGACCCTGGCCGAGCTGCGCCCGCATCTGCACACCCTGCCGGACCACCCGGACTGGGTGCCGTACCGCACCAGTTACTACCGGCCGGAATGGGGGTTCTGCCTGGCCCAGAACACCCTGGACGCGCTGCCGGACGGCGACTACGAGGTCCGTATCGACTCCATACTCGCCGACGGCCACCTCACCTACGCCGAACACGTGGTCCCCGGGCAGGTCCCGGACGAGGTGATCGTCTCCTGTCACGTCTGCCACCCGTCGCTTGCCAACGACAACCTGGCCGGCATCGCGGTGGCGACATTCCTGGCCCAGGCGCTCGCGGAGCAGGAGCAACCGCCGTACTACACCTACCGGTTCATCTACGCGCCCGGCACCATCGGGGCGATCACCTGGCTGGCCCGCAACGCGGAACGGGTGGACCGGGTCAAGCACGGGCTCGTCCTCGCCTGCGCCGGGGACCCGGGACAGCTGACGTACAAACAGAGCAGACGAGGCGACGCGGAGATCGACCGGGTGCTGCGGCATGTCCTCGCCGCGTCCGAACGCGCCCACCGCGTCGAGGAGTTCACTCCGTACGGCTACGACGAGCGGCAGTACTGCTCGCCCGGGTTCGACCTCGGCGTGGGCTCGCTCAGCCGGACCCCGTACGCCGGGTACCCCGAATACCACACCTCGGCGGACAACCCGGACTTCGTCTCCCCGGAGGCGATGGAGGACACCCTCGCCGTCTGCCGCGAGGCGTTCGCCGTGCTCGACCGCAACCGGCGGTACGTCAACCTCAGCCCGTACGGCGAACCCCAGCTGGGGCGACGGGGCCTGTACGACTCGCTCGGCGGCCGCAGCGACGCCAAGGAGGCCCAGATGGCCATGCTCTGGGTGCTCAGCCTCTCCGACGGCGAGCACGGTCTGCTGGACGTCGCCGAGCGGTCGGGGCTGCCGTTCGAGACCGTCGCCGCCGCGGCCGACGCCCTGCACGGCGCCGGGCTGATCAAGGCATGACGGCGATGACCACCGAGGGGGAGAAGCGGACCGCCAAGCGGGCCATGGCCGGACGGCTGTCCTGGGGCCTCGCCGACCAGGCGGCCTCCAGCATCTCCAACTTCGTGGTGGGCATGTACGTGGCCCGCTCCCTCGGTCTTACCGCGTTCGGCGTGTTCAGCCTGGCCTGGGTGACCTACGGCGTGGTGCTCAACGTCTCCCGCGGCCTGTCCACCGACCCGCTCGTGGTGCGCTTCAGCGGAGTGCCCGAGTCGTCCTGGCGCGCGGCGGTGGCCCGGTCGTCGGGTACCGCGCTCGGCGCGGGCGTCGCCATCGGCGCGGTGGCCGTGGCGGCCGGGCTCGCGCTCGGCGGCCGCGTGGGCCCGGCGTTCGTCTGCCTCGGTGTCGTACTGCCGGGGCTGCTCCTCCAGGACGCCTGGCGGTTCGCGTTCTTCGCCGCCGGCGCCGGGCGGAAGGCGTTCGTCAACGACCTCGTGTGGGGCGTCGCGCTCGTCCCGGCCATGGTCGTGGCGGCCCGCGTGGGCAGCGTGGCCGCTTTCCTGCTCGCCTGGGGCGCGTCCGCCGCGGTGGCCGCCGCGTACGGCTGCCTCCAGTCCGGCATCAGGCCCCGGACGAGCCGGGCGCGCGGCTGGCTGCGCGAGCAGCGCGATCTCGGCTCCCGCTATCTGGTCGAGAACGTCAGCCTCAGCGGCGCGAGCCAGCTGCGGGCATACGGGCTCGGCGCGATCGTCGGAGTCGGCGCGGTGGGCGCGGTCCGGGGCGCCGAGCTGCTGCTCGGCCCGTTCCTCGCCGTCCTGATGGGGCTTTCCCTCGTCACCGTCCCGGAGGCGGCGCGGGTGCTGCGCCGGGCCCCGCACCGCCTCGGCCGCTTCTGCCTCCTCCTCGGCGCCGGGCAGGCCGTCGCCGCGCTGCTCTGGGGCGGGGCGCTGCTCCTTGTGCCGGACCGGCTCGGCGAGTTCGTACTCGGCGGCGTCTGGCACTCCGCGGCGGAGCTCATCGTGCCGGTCACCCTCGGTGTCGCGGGCGCGGGCCTCGGCACCGGCGCGGCGGCCGGGCTCAGGGCGCTCGGCGCGGCCCGGCGCAGCCTGCGCAGCCAGCTGTTCGCCTCCGTCTGCTACGTCGGCGGCGGGCTCGGCGGCGCGGCCGTCGCCGGCACGGTCGGCTCGGCCTGGGGCGTCGCCGCCGCGACCGTCTGCAGCTCGGCCGTGTGGTGGCTGCAGCTGCGGTCCGCCCTGCGCGAGCGCCACCACAACTCCGTTCCCGAAGTGAGGACTTCATGACCGTCCAGCCCAGGCTGAGCATCGGCCTGCCCGTGTACAACGGCGAGGAGTACCTCGCCGAGGCGCTCGACGCCCTGCTCGGCCAGACCTACGAGGACTTCGAGCTGGTCATCTCCGACAACGCCTCGACCGACGGAACCCAGGACATCTGCCGCAAGTACGCGGATCAGGACGCACGTATCCGCTACCTCCGGCTGCCCCGGAACATCGGCGCCGCACCGAACCACAACTACGTCTTCACCGAGTGCCGCGGCGAGCTGTTCAAGTGGGCTTCGCACGACGACCTCTACGCCCGCGACCTGCTGCGGCGCTGCGTGGAGGCGCTCGACGAACACCCCGACGTGATCCTCGCGCACGCCGACCAGGCGGTCATCGACGAACACGGCCAGGTGAAGGTCCCGTACCCGTACACGCTCGCCACCGACTCGCCGCACGCCCCCGAGCGCTTCCGCAGCCTGCTGTTCGAGCCCGGCGGCGACGACTTCTACGGGGTGATGCGGGCCGACGTGCTGCGCCGGGTGAAGCCGCACGACAGCTACCACCACGCGGACCGCACGTTCGTCGCCGAGATCACCCTGCACGGGCCCTTCCACCAGGTGCCGGAACTCCTCTACTTCCGCCGCGACCACCCCACCCGCGCCGAGCGGGCGAACCCTTCCAAGCGCTCCCGGTGCGTCAACCTGGACCCGCGCCGTGCGGGGCCGCTGCATCCGACGCCCCGGCTGCTCGCCGAGTACGTCTGGGGCTTCGTCTCGGCCGTCCGGCGGGCACCGCTGTCCCCGGCCGAACGGCGCGCCTGCTACCGCCACTTGGCCACCTGGATGACCAGTCGCGCCCGGCCCGGCACCGGCGAGCGGGTCGAGGACCGCGCCCCGGTCGACCCGGCCGAGCTCACGGTCTCCGTCGACGCGCTCGTGGCCGGCCGTGAGGGGCGGCGGACATGAAGGCCCCTGGAAGAGCGGACATGAAGGCCCCCAAAAAGGTCGGGGTGTTCGGCCTGCTCGGCTCCGGCAACCTCGGCAACGACGGCTCGCTCGAAGCCGTACTCGGCTACCTCCGCGCCGAGCACCCGGAGGCGGCCGTGGACGCGCTGTGCGGCGGCCCCGAAGCCGTCACGGCCCGGTACGGGATTCCCGCGACGCGGCTGCACTGGTACCGCGGCGAGTACCGGACCGCGTCACGTGCGGGCGCCGTCGCGGGCAAGGGCCTGGGCAAACTCGTCGACGCCGTGCGCACCGCGGCCTGGGTGCGCCGGCACGACGTGGTGATCGTGCCGGGCATGGGCGTCCTGGAGGCCACGCTGCCGCTACGGCCCTGGGGCTTCCCGTACGCGCTGTTCCTGCTCTGCGCGAGCGGCCGGCTGCTCCGTACCCGCGTCGCGCTGGTCGGCGTCGGCGCGGACACGATCAGGGACCGGCCGACCCGGGCCCTGGTGCGCTGGTCGGCCCGCCTCGCGGCGTACCGCTCGTACCGGGACGCCCTGTCCCGCGACGCGATGCGGGCGATGGGCGTGGACACCGCGCGCGACGAGGTCTACCCGGACCTCGCGTTCGCCCTGCCGGTGCCCGGGGCCGAAGCGTCACCGGGCACGGTCTGCGTCGGCGTCATGGACTTCCACGGCGGCAACGACGACCGGGCCCGGGCGGAGGAGATCCACCGGTGCTACCTCGACGGAACGACCCGGTTCGTCCGTGCCCTTGCCGATGAGGGCAGGCAGGTGCGGCTGCTCACCGGCGACGCGTGCGATACGCCGGTGGTCGCCGCGATCCTCGACGCGGTGGACTCACCGCTCGTCACCGCCGCCGACGCGGCCTCGCTCGCCGACCTGTTGAAGGAGACGGCGGCCGCCGACACCGTGGTGGCGACCCGCTACCACAACCTGGTCTGCGCCCTGAAGGCAGGCACGCCGGCCCTCGCCCTCAGCTACGCGGCGAAGAGCGACGCGCTCATGGACCGGATGGGCCTCGCCGCGTACTGCCACCCGGCCCGCGAAGTCGACGCCGACCGACTGCTCGAACAGTTCCGGGAGCTGGAGAAGCGGTCGGGGGAGCTGCGGCGGACGCTCACCGAACGGAACGAGGCCGCCGCACAGCAACTCGCCCAGCACTTCGCGGCCTTGACCACCGCGCTGTTCCCGGCGAGCCAGCACGCACAAGGCCACGCACAAGCCCACGCCCGGCAGGAGTCCCCGTGAAAGTGACCGAAGTCCCGACGATCGCGGGCGCGTACCTCTTCGAGCCGACACCGTTCGCCGACGAACGCGGCTTCTTCTGCCGCACCTTCGACGCCGACGTGGTCCGCTCCGTGGGCCTCGACCCCGACGCCTTCGTCCAGGACAGCCTGTCCCGCTCGGTCCGGGGAGTGCTGCGCGGTCTGCATCTGAGGTCCGGCGCGGGCGAGGCCAAGCTGGTGCGCTGCTCGTACGGGAGCATCTTCGACGTCGTCGTGGATCTGCGCCCGGACTCACCGACGTACCGCAACCGGGCCTTCTTCGAGCTGTCCGGTGCGACACAGACGACGCTGTACATCCCGGCCGGGTGCGCGCACGGCTTCCAGGCGCTGAGCGAAACCGCCGACACCTCGTACCGGATCGACCGGCCGCACGATCCGGCCGAGGACGTGACGATCGCCTTCGACGACCCGGAGCTCGCCATTCCGTGGCCGTTGCCGGTCACGTCGATGTCCCAGCGGGACCGGGAGGCGCCGAACCTCGCCGAGGCCCTGAAGCAGAGAGAGAGCTGAACTGACCGTGAACACCGAAGAGTTCACCCTGCCCCGGTCGCGCGCGGCGAACGAACAGCTGCACGCCATGATCCCCGGCGGCGCGCACACCTACGCCAAGGGCGACGACCAGTACCCCGAGGACCTCGCCCCGGTCATCAGCCACGGCCGCGGTGCCCATGTGTGGGACGTCGACGGCAACCGCTACATCGAGTACGGATCGGGCCTGCGGTCGGTCAGCCTCGGCCATGCCCACCCGCGCGTGACCGAGGCGGTGCGGCGGGAACTCGACCGCGGCAGCAACTTCGTGCGGCCGTCACTCCTGGAGGTCGAGGCCGCGGAACGCTTCCTGGCCACGGTGCCCACCGCCGAGATGGTGAAGTTCGCGAAGAACGGCTCGGACGTCACCACGGCGGCGGTGCGCCTCGCGCGCGCGGTCACGGGCCGCCCGCGGGTGGCGATCTGCGGCGACCACCCGTTCTTCTCCGTGGACGACTGGTTCATCGGTACGACGCCGATGTCCGCCGGCATTCCGGCGGCGACCACCGAGCTGACGGTGTCCTTCCCGTACGGGGACCTGGCCGCCACGGAGGAACTGCTCACCCGGTACCGGGACGAGGTCGCCTGCCTGATCCTCGAACCCGCCGCCGGCCCCACCGAGCCGCCGCCCGGCTATCTCACGGGCCTGCGCGAACTCGCCGACCGGCACGGCTGCGTCCTGGTCTTCGACGAGATGATCACCGGCTTCCGCTGGTCCGAGGCGGGCGCCCAGGGCCTGTACGGCGTCGTCCCCGACCTCTCCACGTTCGGTAAGGCGCTGGGCAACGGATGCGCCGTCTCCGCGCTCGCCGGGCGTCGCGAACTGATGGAACGGGGCGGGCTGCGCGACTCCCGTGACCGGGTGTTCCTGCTGTCCACCACGCACGGCGCGGAGACCCACTCCCTCGCGGCGGCGATGGCCGTGCAGTCCACCTACACGGAGGAGGGCATCACCGCCCGACTGCACGCCCTCGGCGAGCGGTTGGCCGCCGGAGTCCGCGACGCCGCGGCCGGGATGGGGGTCGGCGAGCACCTCGTCGTCCGGGGCCGGGCCAGCAACCTGGTCTTCGCCACCCTGGACGAGAACGGCCGGCCGTCGCAGCAGTACCGCACCCTGTTCCTGCGCAGGCTCCTCGCGGGCGGGGTGCTCGCCCCGTCGTTCGTGGTGAGCAGCGCGCTCGACGAGAGCGATATCGAGCACACCGTCGATGTCGTGGCCCAGGCGTGTGCGGTGTACCGCAAGGCCCTGGACGCCGCGGATCCCACGCCCTGGATGGCCGGGCGACCGGTGAAGCCGGTTTTCCGCCGCTTGGCGTGACGTGCACCGAGATGACGTAACGTCAGAGCTTGTTGAGTGAACGGGTGTTGGCTGCTCTGCCGGCCATTCGGTCGATCAGCCACGCGGTCGCGGGGACCACCGCAAGCGCGGTGCACCAGCCGCCGAGGACATCGGTCGGATAGTGCGCGCCCAGGGCGACCTGCGCCCAGCCCATGGCGGCGCCCGCAACCAGCGCCGCGCCGAGTACGAGCAGCGTGCCCGCTGTCCTGCCGAGGCCGAGCCGGCCGGCGGCGAGCAGGGCCACCACGAGGGCGAACGCGGTGAGGAAGGCGGTGTGCCCGCTCGGGTAGGAGAGGTTGGTCGCACCGTGGATGGTGCGCCCCACCACCAGCTTGAGCACGGTCGAAGTCACCACGGTCAGGACGGTGGCGGCGACCATGAGCACGGCCCCGCGACGGAGCCGAAGGAGCAGACAGCCCATCACGGCCGCCGCGAGCAGGATCGCCGCTCCGCCGGTTTCGCCCAGGAAGTCCGTGGCCAGAGCGGCGTGCCGCCACGGCGGCCGCACACTGTCCGCCGTCGGATCGACGAACCATCCGTCGACCCGGCCGGGCTCGCCGTGGCCGGCGTACCGGGCCCCGAGTGCGCCGACCACAAGGGCGGCGAGGGCGGCGGTCAGTCCGAGATACAAGCGCAGCGACGGGGGCAGTACCGCGGGCGCGGGCCGGCCGGTCCCCCCTGCCGCACCCACGGGACTCCGACCGGTGTTGCCTTCGGCTCTTGCCCGCACCGTTCCCCCAACGACGAGCCACAAAAGGTGACTTCGCCACCCTAACCAACAACACGGGGCCAGCCGGTCGGCGACGGCCGGACCGGCCGCCCCGCCGTCGGTCACCAGCCCTTCAGCTCGGCGTTCCAGAGCTGGCGTTTGGTGTTGTTGCACTTCCGGAGCTGGACGGGCTCACCGTTGGCCGGTGAGTGCGTGTCCGCGCAGTAGTCCTTGAACCGCTTGGCGACCTCCAGGGTGAAGCGGCTGCTGGTGCTGCTGGCCTTGAAGAGGTAGAACCGCTGGTTCTCCCGGCCGTTGCAGTCCCAGACGACCAGCTTGGTGCCGTTCGCGTACTTGCTGCCCGGCACATCCAGGCACAGCCACGGGGCGTGCCGAGGATGCAGATAGCGGCCGCCTTCAGCGGCGCGCTCCAGGCACCAGTCCTGTTCGCTGCCCCCGTTGTTCTTCCAGGCGATCACCTTGGCGCCCTTGCCGCCGCCGGCGGCGACCGCCATGCGCTTGCCCTCGACCGTGTACATCTCGAACCACTGCGAGGTGCAGCGGGCGGCGGCCGCCGCGCGGGCATCGGCCGTCGCCTCCTGCCCGCCCGCCCCGGGCTGCTGCGCCGCGGCGGGCAGGGTGAAGGCGAGGCCCGCGACCCCGGCGAGGCCCAGCGCATACACCGATCGCTTCTTCATGCGTGAAGTACGCACCACTCTTCCCCCGTTCCTGAAGTGACCGTTCGTCACTCTCCGGCCGGCAAAGTAGGAGCGGAGGCCCTTCGAGGCGTCCCATGAGGGACTGAGTTCATGCCGGAACCTTCGCGGTAGGCCGCTGGTTCCGTACCACTTCCGCGGTACGCGAAGCGGAGGTCAGAGCACACCCCGCGCCGCCAGACCGGTCATCAGGGCGCGCACACCGAAGGTCCACGGTGGCGCCTGTTCGCTGGTGGTGACCGTGTTGACCAGGGAGCCCAGGCGCGGGCTGCTGATGTGTACGACGTCGCCGGGGGAGTGGGTGAAGCCCGCGCCGGGGGCGTGCCGGTCCTCGGTGGGGGCGAACAGGGTGCCGGTGAACAGGACGAAACCGTCCGGGTGTTGGTGGTGGTCGCCGTGCACGGCGCCGACGAGGTCGAGGACGTCCCGGCTGATCTCCCGCATCGAGCTGCTGCCGCGCAGGACGTAGCCGTCCGTGCCCTCGACGCGCAGGTCGATGTCCAGGGTGCGGATGTCGTCGAGGCCGAAGCCGTCGTCGAGCAGGCGCAGGAACGGGCCGATGGCGCACGAGGCGTTGTTGTCCTTGGCGCGGGGCAGCAGCAGCGCGCTGCGCCCTTCGATGTCACGCAGATTGACGTCGTTGCCGAGCGTGGCCGCGCGCACCCGGCCGCGTGAGTCGACGGCCAGGACCGCTTCAGGTTCGGGGTTGTTCCACACCGAAGCGGCGAGCACGCCGATGTCCGCGCCGGTGCCGACCGCGGACAGCACCGGTGCCTTGGTGAACACCTCCGGATCCGGGCCGATACCGACCTCCAGGTACTGCGACCACAGCCCTTCCGCGATCAGCGCCTCCTTCAGTACGGCCGCTTCGGGTGATCCCGGGCGTACGCGGTCGACGGCGCCGCCCACCAACTGCCCGATGCGCTCCCGGCTTTGGGCCGCACGGGCCGGATCGCCCCCGGCGCTCTCCTCGATGACCCGCTCAAGGAGGCTGCGCGCGAAGGTGACCCCCGCGGCCTTGATGACCTGGAGGTCCACGGGCGCGAGCAGGTGGGGCGCGTCGCGGCGGGCCTCGGCCGTCGCCCTGAGCAGGTCGTCCAGGCGCCAGCTGCGGCCGCCGGGCGCCTCGCGCACCAGCGCCTCGGCGTCGTCGCGGTCGAGGAGTTCGGACACCGTGGGCGCGTGGGCGGTCAGGTCCACCACCTCGTCGCCGCGCACAGCGGCCACACACGGTCCGTCCCACTCCGGTTCATGGACACGGGCGATGAGCGCGGCACGGGCGGCGTCCTGCGGCAGGACGGCTTCCGGTTCCAGGGCGAGGGGTTGGCGGTCGGCTTGCGGTGCCGGGGGCATGAACGACTCCAAGGGGTGGGGTACGGGGGAGCAGGTGTTCAGTGCGAGTCGCGCGGTACCTCGTGCCCCCTGCAGCCGCGCAGGAAGCCGAAGTCAGCGCCCCGGTCGGCCTGTTCGACGTGTTCGGTGTAGAGCCAGGCGTAGCCGCTGGTGTGCGGGCGCGGCGGCGGTGTCCACGCGGCGCGGCGGCGTTCCAGCTCGGCGTCGGCGTCCTCGATGTCCAGGCGCAGGGTGCGGTTCGGTACGTCGAGCACGACCGGGTCGCCGTCCCTGACCAGGGCCAGGGGGCCGCCGACGGCCGCCTCGGGAGTGACGTGCAGAACCACGGTGCCGTAGCCGGTGCCGCTCATGCGGCCGTCGCAGACCCGCACCATGTCGGTGACGCCCGCCTTCAACAGCTTCGCGGGCAACGGCACGTTGGAGACCTCGGGCATACCGGGGTAGCCGCGCGGGCCCGCGTTGCGGATGACGAGCACCGTGTTCTCGTCCACGTCGAGATCCGGGTCGTCGGCGACCTCGTGATAGGCCTCGGGGGAGTCGAAGACCCGGGCGGGGCCGCGGTGGGTGAGCAGCCGCGGCGACGCGGCGGACTGCTTGATCACCGCGCCGTCCGGGCAGAGGTTGCCGCGCAGCACGGCGGTGCCGCTCCCGGCCGCCTGGAAGGGCTTGTCGAGGCCGGTGATGACATCGGTCCCGATCCGCTCCGCGTCCGCGACGTTCTCCGCGATGCCGCGGCCGGTGACGGTGATCTGCTCGCCGTGCAGCAGCCCGCCGCGTACCAGCTCGTTGACGAGGGCGGGCAGGCCGCCCGCGTAGCAGAAGTCCTCCATCAGGTACGCCCCGCTCGGCATGAGGTTGAGCAGGGTCGGCACCGCGCGGGCCAGCGAGTCGAAGTCCTCGGGGGCGAGGTCGACGCCGACGCGTCCGGCGAGCGCGGTCAGGTGGAGCACGGCGTTGGTGGAGCCGCCGATCGCGGCGTTGACGCGGATGGCGTTCTCGAACGCCTCGCGGGTGAGGATCCGCGACGGGCGCAGGTCCTCGTGCACGAGCTCCACGACGCGCCGCCCCGCCGACTGCGCGGTCTCCATGCGGCGGGCGTCGACGGCGGGCCAGGTCGCCGAGCCCGGCAGCTGCATGCCGAGGGCCTCGGCCACGCAGGCCATCGTGGAGGCGGTGCCCATGGTCATGCAGTGGCCGTTGGAGCGGGCCATGCAGCCCTCGGCGAAGAAGCACTCCTCCTGCGTCATCCGGCCGGTCTTGAGGTCTTCCTCGAACTTCCACACATGGGTGCCCGAACCGACGTCCTGGCCCCGGTACTTGCCGTTCAGCATCGGCCCGCCGGTGACCATGACGGCGGGCAGGTCGACGCTCGCGGCGCCCATGAGCATGGCGGGGGTGGTCTTGTCGCAGCCGGAGAGCAGGACCACGCCGTCGAGCGGATTGGCCCGGATCAGCTCCTCGACCTCCATCGCCATCAGGTTGCGGTAGAGCATGGCGGTGGGCCGCATCAGGGTCTCGCCGGTGGCCATCGTGGGGAAGGCGAGCGGGAAGCCGCCCGCCTGCCACACGCCGCGCTTCACCGCCTCGGCCACGCGGGTCAAGTGGGCGTTGCACGGGGCGAGTTCGGAGGCGCTGGTGGCGATACCGATGACCGGGCGGCCGTCGAAGACATCGGGCCCGAATCCCTGGTTGCGCATCCAGGACCGGTACACCATTCCGCTGCGCCCGCTCGCCCCGAACCAGGCCTGGCTGCGGCGTGCGGTGTTGTTCGGTGCCTGTGCGTGCTGATGTTCCGTCATCAGTGATCTCCTCGCCGGAAGTTGGGGCATGGCATACGTCGTGAACGGGTGAGTGGGGCGCGGTCAGCCGAACAGATCCACGATCTGCTGGCGTACGGTCAGCACGGACAGCACGCCGAACAGGCCGATCGCCCACACCAGGGCGGCGACCCGGTAGCCGCGCACCTTCAGCGGTGCCGGCAGCGCCTTGCGGTTCAGGAAGAGCAGCAGGCCGGAGTAGACGAACATCATCAGTCCGGCGACGCAGGCGGAGACGACCAGGAGGACGAGCGGCTGGTCGAGGCCGAGCGCGAGCACGCTGACGCCGATGGCGACCAGGCCCCACACCAGCCAGAAGTACAGCCGGCTCTCGGCGACCCTGGAGGAGCGCAGATACGTCGACTTGAGGACGTCGGCCGCCAGCCTGCTGGTGTAGTCGACGATGCCGGTCGCCGCGCTGAACAGGGAGAAGGCGCCGATCAGCCAGAACAGCACCCCGAACCAGCCGCCCACCTGGGCCCGTAGCGCCTCGCCCTCCTTCTGTACGAACCCGACGTCGTTGGCGAGCCCTTCCGTGCCGAACAGCGTGGAGTGCGCGAGGAGCGAGGCGAGCACGATGGTGAGGATGGTGGTGAGCCCGAAGGTCAGGCCTTGTTCGAGGTTGGCGAACCGCCACCACCGCTTCCAGCGGACGAGGTTCTCGCCCTCGGGTACGAAGACATATCCGGCGGCCGATGAGGAGGCCGAGGACGCGGGCGAGGCGGCCCTCTTCTTGCCGGTCACCGGGCTGGTGAGGCGGGGCGCGTAGTGCCCCATGCCGAAGCCCTTGTCGCGGATCCAGTTGCTCTGGCACAGATTCTGGCCGCCGCCGGCCCCCGCGTAGGCGAGCGCGCCCATGAGCACCGCGACGCCGAGCTCGCTCGGGAACTGTCCGAAATGGGTGACGGCCTGCGGCAGTTCACGCCAGCTCGCCGCCTTCACCGCGAAGATGACCGCGAGCACGAAGAACCCGCCGATCAGGGCGACCTTCACGAAGAGGAGGCGTTCGAGCGCGGTGTAGACGACGGGGGCGAGGGTCAGGATCGCGCCGATGAGCAGCAGCAGGCCGACCGCGATGACGGTGGGGTCGCCCCCGAAGACGTACGAGAGCATCGTCGCGGAGCTGGTGCTCCAGCCCGGCCAGAGGTTCGCCGCGTACGTGAGCGCCGCGAGGACCGCGCCCCAGTGCCGCCAGTAGCGGTTGAAGCCGGTCATCGCGGTCTCGCCGGTGGCGAGGGTGTAGCGCTCGATCTCCATGTTGAGGAACCACTGCGTCACGACGCCGGCGACCGCTCCCCACAGGAAGACGAGTCCGGCCTGCGAGGCGATATACGGCCAGAGGATGAACTCGCCCGATGACAGGCCCACTCCGGCCGCGACGATGCCGGGGCCGACGATCCGCCACAGCTTGCGCGGCGGCGCGGGCAGCGGGCGCACTTCGGGCAGGGGTATATGACGGCTCTTCAGGGGAAAGGGCGCGGCGGCACTGCGCGGGGAGCGCGGGGTGCCGACGTCGCCGTCCGGGTGCGTCATGCGGAACGCCTCTCTTCGGGTGCGGGGCCGGTAGGATGGGGCGCGGCGCAATCATTCAATGATTCGATGAATGACGTCCAGAGGGGGAACAAAGATCGTGGTGGACAACCGGACGACGCATCAGCGGATCGTCGACGAACTCGGCCGCCGCATCGTGGCCGGAGCCTGGGAACCCGGTCGGCCACTGCCGGTCGAGGACGCGCTCGCCGAGGAGACCGGGGTGAGCCGCGGAGCGCTGCGCGAGGCGGTCAAGGCGCTCGCGGCCAAGGGCATGCTGCAGGTGCGCCCGCGCACGGGCACCCGGGTGCTCCCGGCCGCGCACTGGAACCACCTGGACCGTGACGTGCTGCGCTGGCAACAGGCGGGCGACTCCGAGGCGTTGCTGCACGACACCGGCGAACTGCGCCGCATCGTCGAGCCCGAGGCCGCCCGGCTCGCCGCGGCGCGCGCTCACGCCGACGACGTACGCGCCCTCTACGACGCCCTGTCGGCCATGGAGTCGGCGGCCGGGGAGCCGGAGCGCGAGGGCTATGTCGAGGCCGACTGCGCCTTCCACCGTGCCCTCTTCGACGCCAGCGGCAACCGCCTCCTCGGCTCCCTCGGCCGCGCCGTCGACGTCGCCCTCGAGCACTGCTTCGCCGTGAGCACCCGCGCCCCCGGGGCCGTCGAGGGCGCGCTGCCCGCCCACCGCGCCGTCGTGGAGGCCGTCGAGAGCGGCGACCCCGCGGCGGCGTCGAAAGCCGTGCTGCGGATCATCGACGCCACGGAGCGGGAGATCGCCGAGTCACTGCGCGAGCAGGGGAGTTGAGGGTCAGCCTTCCCGTACGAAGCGGGTGATCATCGCGATGGAACCCGCGAGGCGCCGGGGCGTGAACGTCCCGGGGTCGGTCAGGAGCAGGCGCGCCAGATGCTCGGCGTTGTCCCGTACGAGATGGGCGATCAGCTCGGTGTCGAGTCCGGCCGCTCTCTCCGCCGTGCCTGCCTCGCTCGTGGCCGCGCGCCCGAGGCGGTCCTCGATGACCGAGAGGATCTCGCGGCGTACGCGCTCGCGGCCGTCGCGGATGGCCTCGCGCACGCTCTCGGGGGCGTCTTCGATCGGCAGCAGCACGAGCCGCGAGATCTCGGGTTCGCGTGCGACGCCCTCCAGATAGACGGTCAGACCCGTGCCGAGTGCCGCGGCGATCCCGTCGGCCGCGCGTCCTGCCGCGAGGGCACGGGCGACGCGGTCGCGGGTGACCTCCTGGGCGCGCAGCATCACGGCGCGCTGAAGACCTGCCTGTGACTCGAAGATCGCGTAGCTGACGGACTTGGCGACCTGGGCCTCGTCGGCCACGCGCGCCATCGTCATGCCCCGCCAGCCGTGCTCGGCGATCAGTCGTGCCGCGGCGTCGAGGATCTGGGCGCGGCGCACCTCGCGCGGCCGGCGCGGGGCATAGCGGCGCCGCTCCGGGCCGGAGGAAGCGACCTCGGCAGAAGCGCCCTCGGAGGAAGCGACCGCAGAAGAAGAAGCGACCGCAGAGGAAGAAGCGACCGCGGAAGAAGCGGAAGAAGAGGAAGGGGGCACCAACTGATTGTACCTACGCGAATATTCCGGGTGTTACATTCGTAGCCCGTCGCCGGCACCCCGGAGGTCGTCCATGAACTGGTTCGAGCACGGCGGAAAACGCGGCCGCGGCGTCAACAGCCTCGCGGGGCGCCGGGTGTTCCTCACCGGCGCGGCCGGCGGCATCGGCCGGGCCACCGCCGAGCGGGCCGCGGCCGAGGGCGCCGTGCTGCTGCTCACCGACCTCGACGCCGACGGCCTCGACGCCACGGTCCGTGCGGTGCGCGCCGCCGGTGGCAGCGTCGCGTACTCCCGGGCCGTGGACGTCTCCTCGTACGAGGAAGTGCGGACCATGGCCGACGCGATCCACGCCGACGGCGGCGCAGTGGACGTGGTGATGAACGTGGCCGGGATATCGGCCTGGGGCACCGTCGAGACCCTGCAGCACCGGCACTGGCGCGCGATGGTCGAGGTGGACCTCATGGGGCCGATCCATGTCATCGAGTCGTTTCTGCCCGCCATGGTCGCCGCCCGGCGCGGCGGCCACCTCGTGAACGTCTCCTCCGCCGCCGGACTCATCGGGCTGCCCTGGCACGCGCCTTACAGCGCCGCCAAGTTCGGGCTCCGCGGAGTCTCCGAGGTGCTCCGGTTCGATCTGCGCAGGCATCGCATCGGCGTGACCCTGGTGTGCCCCGGCGCGGTCGACACCCCGCTCACCGAGACCGTGGAGATCGTCGGCGTGGACCGCGAGAGCCCGGCGATGAAACGGCTGAGTTCGGCCTTCCGCGCGCGTGCCGCCCGCCCCGAAGAGGTCGCGGAGAAGATCCTCGACGGGGTACGCCACGGCCGCTACCTCGTGCACACCTCGCAGGGAGTACGCCTGCTGCACGGGCTGCAGCGGCTGGCTCCGCCGCTGTACGTCCTGGCGATGCGGATCGCGAACCGGGCGGCGGACCGGTTCCTGGGCGCGGCCGTCAGCACCCGGCCGGCGGGCGGAGGAATCCGGTGACCGCGTCGGAAGGAGGAGGCCGGACGGCGCCCGGCGCGCCACGCATAGCGCCCGGCGGACGGCGTGAAGTCGGCCTGCCCGTCTGGTTGTTGAGCCGGATGACGGGCCTTGTGTCCGGCACCCGGCCGCCCGCCCTGTTCCTCGTCCTCGGCCGCCACCGGCGGCTGTTCCGCGGTTGGCTGCGCTTCGCCGGGCGGCTGATGCCCGGAGGCACCCTGCCGCGCCGTGAGACCGAACTCGTCATTCTGCGCACCGCCCACCTGCGCGACTGTGCCTACGAGTTCGAGCACCACAAGCGCATCGGCCGCCGTGCGGGAGTGACACGCGCGGACCTCGATCGGATCGTCGGGAGCCTCGACGATCCGGCCTGGAGCGCCCGTGAGCAGGCGATCCTCGCCGCCACGGACATGCTGCACGAACGGCAGGACCTCGACGACGCCACCTGGCGGCGGCTGCGCACCCACCTGGACGAGGCCGCCGCGATCGAGCTTCTGCTCCTGGCCGGTCACTACCAGATGCTCGCCACCACGATCACCGCCCTGCGTCTGAAACCGGACGCCCCGCTGCGGGGCCGCCGAAGCTGACGATCCGGGCGGACGCGCCTACGCGTACGCCCGGACTCCCCGGGTACTCGTCGCCCGGCTCGGAGTTCATTCGAGTCCGGGCCCTTTCCATCCGTACGAGTCCCCAGTGCACGGAGGAGATCCACTGTGACGAGCAGCAGCGAGACCGGTGACGTCACCGGCACGAAGGACAAGGACTACAACCTCTTCTGGTACGTCGAGTCGTGCCTGAGCAACGCGCTGCGCCTTGAGACCTATATCCAGGACGCGGAGCGCGAGAAGGACACCGAGGTGGTGGAGCTGTTCCGCAAGGCGCAGGCCGACAGCCGCAAGGGCGCCGAACTGGGCAAGCGGCTGCTGCGTTCACGGCTCGACGACTGAAGCACCCAGCGGATCGGCGGCCGGACGACCGACGGGGCCGCCGACGGACCTTCCCCGGCTAACGCAGCGGCGTGGGGAACGCCACCGGGCTGCGGTAGCCGGTGCGGCCCACCGCGCGGACACCGAAGAAGACATTGTCCTTGGAGAGATCCACCTCGTGGGCGGTGGTGTCGCCCACGTCGACGAGATGGGTCCACTCGGGGGCCGTCGTCTCACGCCATACGACTTCGTACCCCACCAGGTCCGGTTCCGCGCCGCGGTCCCAGACCAGCTCCGTGGCGTTGGTCAGCGCCGTGGTGCGGATCCGGGCGTTCCTGGGGGTGCCGGGGGCCTGGGCGAGCGTCCACAGGGCCGCCGCGTTGACCCGGGCCACGCGCGTGATGAAGCCGAAGTCGCAGAACTGGGGCAGGTCGCCGTACTGCTTGCCGTCGACGACCCGTACGTCCTGGTGCTGATGGGCGTAGTCCTCGGCGGGCTCGGTGAAGCGGGCCGCGGGGTAGCCCTTCTCCAGGAACGGGATGTGGTCCCCGCCGCGCAGATAGCGGTCGCGGCGGTAGATCACCCGGACGCGCATACCGGTCGCGTCGTTGTCGGCGGTGTCGCGTACGAAGCGCGCCAACTGGCGGGCGGGGGAGTCGTTCTCACCGCCCACCGAGCGGCGCGTGGCGGCCTCTTCGGGAGTCTCCGCGGTGGGCACGCCCTCGGCGAAGAGGCGGACCGTGTACGGGTCGCGGGTGCCGTCGTCCGCCGTGGAGCTGCCGACGATGTCATTGGTGAACATGGCCTGCACATCGGTCTTCGCGGCCTTGAAGAGCGAGGCCATGTGCGCCGCGCCGTACAGGCCCTGTTCCTCGCCCGCGACCGCCGCGAACACCAGCGTCGCGGCCGGACGCCGCTTCGCCATCACACGGGCCAGCTCCATCGCGACCGCGACCCCGGAGGCGTCGTCGTCGGCGCCGGGCGCGTCGGTCGTGGCGTCCATGACGTCCGAGGCGCGCGAGTCGTAGTGGCCCGACACGACGACGACCCGGTCGGGAGTGACGGCGCCGCGCAGGGTCGCCACGACGTTGGTGATACGGGTGGCCGTCGGGACGCGGGGCGCGGGCTCCTGTACGTAACTCTGCAGCTCCACGGTCATCCGGCCGCCGCTGCTCTTCGCGTACCGCCGCATCTCGGCGAGGATCCAGTCGCGGGCCGCGCCGATGCCGCGCTCGGGGTCGTCCTGGCTCGACAGGGTGTGCCGGGTGCCGAAGGAGGCGAGTCTGCGTACGGTCGCCTCGATGCGGGACCTGTCCAACTCCCGCAGCAGGGCACGTAGTTCGCGGGACGGCGGCTGGGCTGTGGCGGGGAGCCTCCCCGGTGGACGGGCGTGGGGCGTGGCGGAGGCGGGGGTCGCTGTGGCGGCGCCCAGGCCGAGGCCGGCCGCCGCCGCTCCGGCGGCGGTGAGCACGGCCCGGCGGGAGCTTTCCGTGGTGGCTTCGTCGTTCGCGTGTGCAGGGGGCTCGGGGGTCTGCTGCGACATGCGCCGATTGTCGTGCCGTACGCAACGCCGGGCAATGGGCACTGGCCTGACGAGTCCGCCGGGGTCGCATACGCTCGGTGGATGGCGAAGTACTTCGATGTGCACCCCGAGAATCCCCAGCGACGCGTCATCGGCAACGTGGTGGAGAGCATCCGCTCCGGCGCTCTCATCGCCTATCCGACCGACTCGTGTTTCGCCCTCGGGTGCCAGGCGGGCAACCGGGAGGGCATCGCCCGCATCAGGTCGATCCGGCAGCTCGACGAGCGCCACCACTTCACCCTCGTCTGCCGGGACTTCGCGCAGCTGGGCCAGCTGGTGTACGTCGACAACAATGTGTTCCGCGCGATCAAGGCCGCGACACCCGGGAGTTACACGTTCATCCTGCCGGCGACGAAGGAGGTGCCTCGGCAGCTCCTTCACCCGAAGAAGAAGACGGTGGGGGTCCGGATTCCCGACCACGTCGTGGTCCAGGCCCTGCTCGACGAGCTCGGCGAGCCGCTGCTCTCCAGCACGTTGCTCCTGCCGGACGAGGAGGAGCCGCTGACGCAGGGCTGGGAGATCAAGGAACGGCTCGACCATGTGGTGGACGCGGTGGTCGACTCCGGGGACTGTGGCACCGAGCCGACGACGGTGATCGACTTCTCCGGTGGTGAGGCGGAGATTGTTCGCAAGGGGGCGGGGGATACGGCGCCGTTCGAGTAAGAGCGCGCGCCCTGCGGCGTGGCTGGGGGTTTCGCACCGGGCGGCGTGGCTCGGGGGCGTTCGCGCCCTGCGGCGTGGCTCGGGGGCGTTCGCGCCCTGCGGCGTGGCTCCGGGTCATTCGCGCCCTGCGGCCCGGCTCGGTCAGATCGCCCTTCGGGCTCGTCCTCAATCGCCGGACGGGCTTAGTTGGTGCCGGACGGGCTCAAGTGTGCGGCGCCGAACAGGTTCTCGGCCTGGTGTAGCCGAACAGGCCCCCCGGCCCGGGGGCAACTGGCGGGCAGCGTAAGGGCGTTCGCGGTCTTGGCGGGCGCTGTGGTATGTGACATGGTACCGGCGTGGGTGAGCGACTCAGTTGTGATGTCGTCGTCGTGGGGGCCGGGATCGTCGGGGCCGCCTGTGCTCTGTATGCGGCCCGGGAAGGGCTCTCCGTCGCGGTGGTGGACCGGGGGCCTGTGACCGGGGGGACCACCGGGGCGGGGGAGGGGAATCTGCTGGTCTCCGACAAGGCGCCCGGACCTGAGCTCGAACTCGCCCTGCTCTCCCTTAAGTTGTGGCGGGAGCTGGCCGATCGGGCCGATCTCGGTGAGCGGTTCGAATTCGAGGCCAAGGGCGGCGTCGTGGTCGCCTCGACTGCCGGGGCGCGTACGGAACTTGAGCGGTTCGCCGACGGGCAGCGTGCTGCCGGAGTCGTCGCCGAGTCCGTGGACGGCGGTGCCGAGGGACTGCACGGCCTCGAACCCCGGCTCGCGCCCGGCCTGCCGGGCGGCGTGCACTACCCGCAGGACTGCCAGGTGATGCCCGCCCTCGCCGCCGCCCATCTCCTGCGCGCATCCGGCGCCCGGCTGCTCACCGGCCGGACGGTCACCGCGGTCCTGACCGCCGCCGGTGCGGTGCGCGGAGTGCGGACCGACCGCGGTGACATCCACGCCCCGGCCGTCGTCAACGCCGCCGGCACCTGGGGCGGCCAAGTGGCCGCACTCGCCGGAGTGCGGCTTCCCGTGCTGCCACGGCGTGGCTTCGTCCTCGTCACCGAACCCCTGCCGCGCATGATCCGGCACAAGGTGTACGCCGCGGACTACGTGGCCGACGTGGCCAGCGGCTCGGCCGCCCTGCAGACCTCCCCCGTCGTCGAGGGCACGGCGGCGGGACCGGTGCTCATCGGGGCCAGCCGGGAACGGGTCGGCTTCGACCGGTCGTTCTCACCGCGCGTCGTCCGGGCCCTCGCGGCGGGCGCCACCCGCCTCTTCCCCTTCCTGGAACGGGTGCGGGTGATGCGCTCGTACGTCGGATTCCGGCCGTATCTCCCCGACCATCTGCCCGCCATCGGACCCGACCCCCGGCTCCCCGGCCTCTTCCACGCCTGCGGGCACGAGGGTGCAGGCATCGGCCTGGCCCCCGGCACCGGCCATCTGATCGCCCAGGCGCTCACCGGGAAGGCCGGCCGGAGCACCGACTTGAGCGCCGCGTTCAGTCCGGGCAGGTTCGGTGAGCGGCCCGCGGGGCCGCAGGCGGAGGAGGGCGCGTGATGTTCCGTTCGCGACGGCGGCCTCCTCGTCCGTCCGAAGCCGCGCGCACCACTGCCCGCGCCGCCGCTTTCACCGTCACCTTCGACGGCCGCGAGATCGAGGCGCTCGCCGGGCAGACCGTCGCGGCCGCGCTCTGGGCCGCGGGCATCACGTCCTGGCGAATGACGCGGGGGAGCGGCGCACCGCGCGGCGTGTTCTGCGGAATCGGTGTCTGTTTCGACTGCCTGGTCGACGTCAACGGCCGCCCGAACCAACGCGCTTGCCTCGTACGTGCCGAACCCGGCGATGTGATCCGTACGCAGGAAGGAACCGGACACCATGGCTGAGCGGCCGCACCTCGCCGTCGTCGGCGCGGGGCCCGCGGGCCTCGCCGCCGCCCTCGCCGCCGCCGGGCGCGGGGTACGGGTGACCGTGCTCGACTCCGGCGCCGAAGCGGGCGGACAGTTCTTCCGGCAGGTCCCAGTGACGCTCGGCGCCGGCCGCCTCGGCCCTCCGCAGCGCCGGGGGCGCACCTGGCGACGGCTGCGCCGACTGCTCGACGACCGTATCGCCGACGGCAGTGTGCGGATGTTGATGGGCCGTCACGTGTGGGGTGTGGAAGGGGAGGTGGGGGATTTTCGCGTGCGTGCGCTGCGAGGGGACCGGGGCGACGACTCGGTCTCCGTGCCTGCCGACGCCGTGCTCCTCGCCACGGGTGGCCACGAGCGCGTACTGCCCTTCCCAGGCTGGACCCTGCCCGGTGTGATCACCGCGGGCGGTGCTCAGGCCATGCTCAAAGGCGGGCTCGTACTGCCGGGCCGTACGGTCGTGGTGGCCGGGACAGGGCCGCTGCTGCTGCCCGTAGCGGCCGGGCTCGCCGGAGCGGGCGCGAAGGTCGCCGCCCTCGTCGAGGCCGCCGGTCCCCTGGGCTTTGTGCGCGCGGCTCCCGGACTCGCCGCGTTCCCCGGCAAGTTCGCCGAAGGGGCGTTGTACGCAGGGGAGTTGATGCGTCATCTGGTGCCGGTCGTGGCGCGGCACACCGTCGTCGAGGCGCACGGCGACGGAAGCGGCGACGGAAGCGGCAACGGACGCGGTGACGCGCGGATCGCCGCCGTCACCGTCGCCGCTCTCGACCGTGCCGGGCGCGTCAGGCCCGGCAGTGAGCGGCGGATCGCCTGCGACGCGCTCGCCGTGGGCCACGGCATGCTCGCCCACACCGACCTCGCCGAGACCCTTGGCTGCCGTATCGACGGCCTGTCGGTCGCGGTCGACGGCGAGCAGCGCACCAGCGTGCCCGGCGTATGGGCGGCAGGGGAGGCCACCGGCATCGGCGGCGCGGCGCTGTCGCTCGCCGAGGGGCATGCCGCCGGGCTCTCCATCGGCGGCCGGCTCACCAACTCCTCGCCGTATGAGGGGAGGTCATGGGACCTGGCCGTGCGGGCGCGGCGGCGTGAGCGTGCCGCCTTCGCCGCCGTGGACCGCGCCTACGGGCCGCCGCCCGCGCACTGGGTCGAGCAGGTGCGCGCCGACACGGTCGTGTGCCGGTGCGAGGAGGTGACGGCCGGGGCTGTCCGTGCGGCCGTCGACGTCCTCGGCGCCGGTGATCTGCGGACCGTCAAGCTGCTCACCCGGGCAGGCATGGGCTGGTGCCAGGGGCGGGTCTGCGGGCCCGGAGTCGCCGGGGTCGCGGGCTGTGAACTGCGGGCCGAGCGACGACCGTTCGCCCGCCCGGTACCCCTCGGCGTACTGGCCCGCGCCGAGCCCGGGGCCAACCCGGACCACGCGTCCGACGCGCAAGCCGAATCAGACGCGCAGAGCGACTCCGGCGCGCAAGCCGAATCAGACGCGCAGAGCGACTCCGGCGCGCAAGCCGAACCCGACGCGCAGAGCGACTCCGGCGCGCACACCGAATCCGATGCGGACACCGGCAGGAAGAGGTCGTTATGACGCACACCGATGAGACCCGGCCCTGGCACGGCGTATGGGTCGCCACCGCGCTGCCGCTGCGTCCGGGGGATCTCTCCGTCGACCTGGAGCGGTACGCCGAACACTGTTCCTGGCTGGTCGCCAACGGCTGCGACGGCATCGTGCCCAACGGCTCGCTCGGCGAGTACCAGACCCTCGCACCGGGGGAGCGCGCGGCGGTCGTCGAGACGGCGGTCGCCGCGGTCGGCGGGGGCCGGGTGATGGCGGGAGCCGCCGCGTACGGCTCGGCCGAGGCCCGCCGCTGGGCCGAGCACGCGGGCGAAGCGGGCTGCGCATGCGTCCTGCTGCTGCCGCCGAACGCCTACCGTGCCGACGAGCGTGCCGTCGTCGCCCACTACGAGGAGGTCGCCGCGGCGGGGCTCCCGGTCGTCGCGTACAACAACCCGGTCGACACCAAGGTGGACCTGACTCCCGAACTCCTCGCCCGGCTGCACGGCGAGGGCCATATCCAGGCGGTCAAGGAGTTCTCCGGCGATGTCCGGCGCGCCTACCGGCTCGCCGAACTCACCCCGGACCTCGACCTGTTGGCGGGCGCCGACGACGTCCTCCTCGAACTCGCCGTCGCGGGCGCCAAGGGCTGGATCGCCGGCTACCCGAACGCGCTGCCCGCCGCCTCCGTGGGGCTCTACCGCGCGGCCGTCACCGGTGACCTCGGCACGGCGTCGAAGCTCTACCGGCAGCTGCACCCGCTCCTTCGCTGGGACTCGAAGACCGAGTTCGTACAGGCCATCAAGGGGTCCATGGATGTCGTCGGGCGGTACGGCGGGCCCTGCCGTCCGCCGCGCTCGGCGCTCGCGCCCGAGCAGGAGCGGGAGGTACGTGCGGCCACCGAGCGGGCCGTCGCCGCGGGCCTCGCCTGAGCCGACCCGCCGAGACCTGAGGGAGGAGCCGGACCATGCGCAGCAAACTCGTCCTGCACGCCGTCGACTCGCACACGGAAGGCATGCCGACACGGGTGATCACCGGCGGGATCGGCACGATCCCCGGGGCCACCATGAACGAGCGCCGCCTGTGGTTCCGCGAACACCGCGACGACGTCCGGCAGTTCCTGATGAACGAACCGCGCGGCCACTCCGCGATGAGCGGCGCGATCCTGCAGCCGCCCACGCGGCCCGACTGCGACTACGGCGTGGTCTACATCGAGGTCTCCGGATATCTGCCGATGTGCGGCCACGGCACCATCGGAGTGGCCGCCGTGCTCGTGGAGACCGGGATGGTGCCGGTCGTCGAGCCCGTGACGACGATCCGCCTCGACACCCCGGCAGGCCCCGTCGTCGCCGAGGTCGCCGTCGACGGCGGTGCCGCCACGGCGGTGACCCTCAGGAACGTGCCGTCCTTCGCCGTCGCCCTCGACCGCAAGGTGACCCTGGCCGACGGGCGGTCCGTGACGTACGACCTGGCCTACGGCGGGAACTTCTACGCCATCGCCCCGCTGGAGGAACTGGGGCTGCCCTTCGACCGGGCGCGCAAGGACGACATCCTCGCCGCCGGGCTCGCGGTGATGGACGCCGTCAACGCCGCCGGGGAGCCGGTGCACCCCGAGGACCCTTCGATCCGCGGCTGCCACCACGTCCATCTGTACGCGCCCGGCGCCACGGCCCGGCACTCCCGGCACGCCATGGTCATCCACCCGGGCTGGTTCGACCGCTCGCCCTGCGGCACCGGCACGAGCGCGCGCATGGCCCAGCTGCACGCCCGCGGTGAACTGCCCCTGCACACCGAGTTCGTCAACGAGTCCTTCATCGGTACGCGGTTCACCGGGCGGCTGCTCGGCACCACCGAGGCCGGCGGCGTTCCCGCGGTCCTGCCGAGCTTCACCGGGCGGGCCTGGGTCACCGGCACGGCCCAGTATCTCCTCGACCCGGGCGATCCGTTCCCGGCCGGGTTCGTACTCTGAGCACCCCGGCTGCTTCAACCGACGTTCGGGAAAGGTGAGTCGACGATGGTCGCCCAGCGCACCGGCAACCCCGGCACCCCGTCCGCCGCGCCCGCGTCGCTGCCCGTCCTGGGCGGCAGGCGGAACAACTTCCGTGAGCGGGTGGCGGACGCGCTGCGGGCCGCGCTGATCGCGGGGGAGCTGCGCCCGGGTGAGGTCTACTCGGCGCCCACTCTCGCGGAACGCTTCGGTGTCTCGGCGACCCCGGTGCGCGAGGCGATGCTCGACCTGGTCAAGGAGGGCCTCGTCGACACGGTGCCGAACAAGGGGTTCCGGGTCACCGCGGTCTCCGAGCGGCAGCTCGACGAGTACACCCAGATCCGCTCGCTCATCGAGATCCCCACGACCGTCCAACTGGCCGCCACCGCAGACCCGGTGGCGCTCGAAGCGCTGCGTCCGGTGGCCGCCGAGATCGTCACGGCCGCGGCCGCGGGCGACCTGATCGCCTACGTCGGTGCCGACACCCGCTTCCATCTCGGCCTCCTCGCGCTCGCGGGCAACGAGCACCTGGTCGCGGTCGTCGGCGAGCTGCGCAACCGCTCCCGGCTCTTCGGGCTCGAAGCGCTGTCGGCCTCGGGGCGCCTTCGCGCTTCCGCCGAGGAGCATCTGGAGCTGCTCGACGCCCTGTTGGCGCGCGACGAGCAGGCGGTACGGGCGGTGATGACCCGGCACCTCGGGCATGTGCGGGGGCTGTGGGCGGCCTCGTCCGACTGAGCCCCGCCGCCAGTGGGCGGCCGTGTCCGACTGAGCCCCGCCGCCTGCGCGCCCGGTGCGGGTTCCGGAAGCCGAGCCATCAAGGGCCTTGACGGGAGCACGCCCGGACAGTTCAATCACGCCGTGAGATAAGCGAGTTGAGTGGTACCGCCCTCTTTGCGTACGACATCCGGTTTTCGGTGCACGACGTACGACTTCACGGCGAGGAGCCGCCCATGAGGCACGGCAGAGCCCTGCGGACCAGAAGGATCAGACGTTCCAGACACAGAGCCGGCGCCGCCGTGGTGGCGATGGGAGCCGTCGCCGCGCTGCTCGGGCCGCTGGTGCCCGCGTGGGCGGCGGCTCCCGCGGCGGCCGCGGCACCCGCCTACCTCGACGCGGGCAAGCCGACCGCTCGCAGAGTCGCCGATCTGCTCGGGAGGATGACGCTCGAGGAGAAGATCGGCCAGATGACCCAGGCCGAGCGGGCCGCGGTCGCGGACGACCCGGGCAAGGTGAAGACCCAGCTCCTCGGCTCGCTCCTGTCGGGCGGCGGCTCGACCCCGGCCCAGAACACCCCGGCCGCGTGGGTGGAGATGGTGAACGGCTTCCAGGAGCAGGCGCTGCAGACCCGGCTCAAGATCCCGCTGATCTACGGCATCGACGCCGTGCACGGACACGGCAACGTCCACGGGGCGACGGTCTTCCCGCACAACGTCGGCCTCGGCGCCACCCGGGACGCGAAGCTCTCGGAGCGGATCGGCCGGGCCACCGCCGAAGAGGTACGGGCCACCGGCATCCCCTGGAACTTCGCGCCCTGCCTGTGTGTGTCACGCGACGAGCGGTGGGGCCGCAGCTACGAGAGCTTCAGCGAGGACCCGGCCCTCGTCTCCAGGATGGCCACCGTCATCGACGGCCTCCAGGGCGACGGCGGCCGCGAGGGCTTCGACGACGACGAAGTGCTCGCCACCGCCAAGCACTTCGCCGGTGACGGCGGCACCCGCTTCGACACCGCCACCGCCGAGGCGAACAAGAGCAAGCCGTGGTGGGAGCAGAAGTACACCATCGACCAGGGCGTCACCGTGACGGGCAAGGGCGACTTCGCCCGGCGGCACCTCGCGCCCTACCTGCCCGCGCTCGCGGACCATCGCGTCGGCAGCGTCATGCCGTCGTTCTCCAGCGTCGACTGGACCGAGGACGGCGTCGGCAACCCGGTCAAGATGCATGCCCACCGCGATCTGCTGACCGGCACCCTCAAGGGCAAGCTCGGCTTCGACGGCTTTGTGATCTCCGACTGGGAGGGCATCCACCAGATACCCGACCCGGACGCGCCCGCCGAGACGGGGCTCACGCCGTACAAGGTCCGCACGGGCGTGAACGCCGGCACGGACATGTTCATGGAGCCCAACACCTCACAGCAGTTCCAGGACTTGCTGCTCGCCGAGGTCAAGGCGGGACGCGTGCCACAGAAGCGCATCGACGACGCGGTGGGACGCATCCTGGCCAAGAAGTTCGAGCTCGGCCTCTTCGAGGACCCGTACGCCTCGCCCGACGACCTCGACCAGGTCGGCAGCCGGGAGCACCGCGCCCTGGCACGGTCGGCGGCCGCCAAGTCCCAGGTGCTGCTGAAGAATTCAGGCCGCGCGCTGCCGCTCGGCACCAAGGACAGCGTGTACGTGGCCGGTCGCAGCGCCGACGACATCGGCAACCAGGCCGGTGGCTGGACCATCAGCTGGCAGGGCGCCTCGGGCGACATCGTGCCCGGCACGACGATCCTGGAAGGCATCCGCGAGGTCGCCCCGCGCGCCGACGTCACCTACAGCGCCGACGCCTCCGCTCCCGTCGGTGACGCGGACGTCGGGGTCGTGGTCGTCGGCGAGACGCCGTACGCGGAGGGCTACGGCGATGTCGACGGGCCCGAGTGCGGCTGGTGCGGCACCTCGCAGCACGAGGAGAAGTCCCTCAACCTGCAGGCCGCCGACCAGGCCGTCGTGGACAAGGTGTGCGCCGAGGCCGAGACCTGTGTCGTCCTCGTCGTCTCCGGACGGCCGCAGATCGTGGCCGACCCCGCGGGGCGTATCGACGCCCTCGTCGCCTCCTGGCTGCCCGGCAGCGAAGGCGCGGGCGTGGCGGACGTGCTGTTCGGCAAGAAACCCTTTACCGGGCGCCTCCCGGTGACCTGGCCGGCCGGCGCGGACCAGGTGCCGATCAACGTCGGCGACGCGGACTACCGGCCTGAGTACCCCTACGGCTGGGGCCTGCGCACCGGTTCCCACGGTGTGGCCGCCGACCCCGCCACCGCCGCCCTCGACCGCGCACAGGCCGCCGTACTCGCGGGCCGTGCCCCGTCGAACTGGGCCGAGCTCATCGCCGACGCGGAGCACGCGCGCGTAGCGGGGGACGAGGTGAAGGCGCGAGGACTGCTCGCCCGGGTGCGCTGATCCTTCGGTGATCGCATGGTGATCGGTGATCGCCTGGTGAGCAGGCGATGAGCAGCTGAACGGAGGTCCGCTGCCGTGGGCTGCCGGGAACACCCGGGCGCCCACGGCAGCGGCACGCGCACGGGGCGACGCGGCCGTGCGCAGGGCGCGGGGAACGTGAGGGGAACCGCGCGGGAAGACGGCACCGCACAGTGGCGGGCATGTCAGCGCTGCCGCAAGGAAGCCCGGAGGATCCGCCAGCAGCACCGGCCGTGGGGCGGGTG
The DNA here is from genome assembly GCF_042665355.1 of Streptomyces monticola. Lineage (NCBI taxonomy): Bacteria > Bacillati > Actinomycetota > Actinomycetes > Kitasatosporales > Streptomycetaceae > Streptomyces > Streptomyces monticola. The sequence goes on from NZ_JBHTCF010000001.1 coordinate 1,057,728, forward strand.
CTGCTCGTGTCGCCCTACCACCAGCTCGCGTGGAAGGCCGCGGCCGCCGGGGTCCGGGTCTGGTCCATGGGGGACAGCGGGCGCCTCGACACCGCCTTCGTGCCGCGCCTGCGGGAGGCGTCGCAGGAGTTGCTGCTCGCCGACTTCTCGGACGAACCCGCGCTGCGCCGGCTGATCGCGCAGACCGTGCGCAAGGCCGGGATCGGTACGGTGCTGCACTGCGGCGACGGGGACTCGGTGCTGCCCGTCGTCGAAGAGGCCTGGCGTCTCGGCGTCTCGCCCAACCCGCCCGGAGCCGTGGCCCGGCTCCTGTCCGCGGGAGCGGCAGCCCGCCCGGCCGTGGCCGGGGGCGACCGGGACGCGGCCGTGCCGCGCGTCAGCGTCCAGACCCTCACCGTGGCGTCGCGGCACCACGTCGTCGGCGTGACCCTGCACCGCACCGGCGGCGCGCCCGGCCATGCCACGACCGGCTATCTGCACCCCGCGCCGCTGCCCGCCGCCGTGCTGCGGGCCGCGGAGAAGACGGCCGTCGAGCTGCTCACCGCGAGCGGTTACCGCTGCGGCCCCGCCGTCACGGAGCTGGCCCTGCCCCCCGCCGGGCCGCGCGTCCTCTCCTGCGGTACGCACCTGGGGCCCAGCCGGGTGCCGCTCCTGGTGGAGGTCGCGCGCGAATTCGACCTGGAGACGGCCCTGTTCGAGGCGCTCGCGGGGCGGGCCCCCGAGGTGCCGCCGGTGCGCCGGTACGCCGAGCTCGGCTTCTTCCTGCTGCCCGAGGGAGAGCTGCGTACGTACGCGGGCCTGGACACCATCGCCGTCACGCCCTGGGTGCGCGGGGCCCGATTCCCGCACGCCGTGGGCGAGTTGGTGCCACCGCCCGGCGATCCGGCGGCGCGGCGCGGCTATGTCGTCGTGGAGGGCGACTCGCCCGAACGCGTCCAGGCCCGTATCCGCCAGGCACGTGCCGACCTGATCACGACCATCCGGCCCGTACCGGCCACCGACCGCACCCGCCCCGGCCGTTCCCGGGTACCGGGACCGTTGGCCGGGCCGGATCAGTTGCAAGAACCGGAAGCGTAGGAGGAGGAATGTCCATCGACGCCGCGGCGGCCGGTTCCCCGGCCGCCGACACCGCGGACGCGCAAGGGCGTGGCGCCGCCGGGCCACCCGTGTCCGTGCACGCGTCCACGCCCGCGTCCATGCCTGTGTCGCCGCCCGTGTCCGTGCCCGTCGACGCCCTGCTCGACGGGGCGTCGCCGCGGCTCGCGGGCGTCGACGAGAACCATGCCCGGCTGCTCGCCGAGAGCCAGGAGCCGCTGCCGCCGATCCTCGTGCACCGGCCGACGATGCGGGTGATCGACGGTGCGCACCGGCTGCGCGCCGCGCGGCTCAAGGGCCTGGAGAGCGTCGAGGTGAGCTACTTCGACGGCACCGAGGCGGAGGCCTTCCTGCTGGCCGTCGAGGCGAACATCCGGCACGGCCTGCCGCTGACCCTCGCGGACCGCAAGGAGTCCGCGCGGCGCGTCCTGCGCAGCCACCCGCAGTGGTCCGACCGTGCCATCGCCGTACGAACGGGCCTGTCGGGAAAGACCGTCGGGGCGCTCCGCCGGGCCTCGGCCCTCGAATCCCCCGACGGTCTCAAGGTGGTCGCCCGAGTGGGGAACGACGGGCGTGTCCGGGCCCTGGACCCGGCCGAAGGCCGTATCCGCTGCCGCGACGCCATGGCCGAACTCGGCGAGGGCGCGTCGCTGCGCGAGATCGCCGCCGCTGCCGGTGTCTCCGTGGAGACGGCCCGTGACGTACGGGAGCGGCTGCGGCGCGGAGAGAGCCCGCTGCCCGCACGGGCCGCACAGAGCCCGCTGCCCGCGCAGAGTCTGCAGACACCCCGGCGGTGGGCCCGGCCCACGGACCCCGCCGGAGTGCTCGACTCGCTGCGCAGGGACCCGGCGCTGTGCTACAGCAACGAGGGCCGGGCGATGGTCCGTTGGCTCGAAGTCCATGTCATCCGCCGTGAAGAGGCCGAGGTCGTACGCCGTGCGCCCACGCACCGGGCGACCCAGATAGCCGCGCTCGCCCGCGCCTGTGCGGCCTCCTGGCAGGAGATCGCCGTCGCACTCGAGGCCCGCGCGGTCGAGCAGGAGCCGCGGGCCGGATAGACCCCGGCGCCCTCCGGGCAGGCCCGGTGCGGCGCCCCAACTCCCCTACCCCCAAGCGTGTCACGCGCGAAAGGTGCATTCATGTCAACCGCGGGCCAGCAGGCCGACCCCCGGGTACGGCCTCGGGTGAATCCCTGGGCGGCGCTCGTGCCGCTCTGTGTCGGGTTCTTCCTGATCATGATGGACATCACCATCGTGAACGTCGCCATCCCGGCCATGCTCTCCGACCTCGACGCCGACCTCAACCAGATGACCTGGGTCAACAGCGTCTACCTCCTCACCTACGCCGTGCCGCTGCTCGTCGCGGGCCGGCTCGGCGACCGCTTCGGCCGCAAGACGATGTTCCTCACCGGGCTCGCTGTGTTCACCCTGGCCTCACTGTGGTGCGGGCTCGCCGACAACGCGGCGATGCTGATCGCCGCCCGCGCGGTGCAGGGCCTGGGCGCCGCGGCGATGGCGCCGCAGACCATGGCCCTGGTGACCACGCTGTTCCCGGCCAACAAGGTCGGTGCGGCGCTCGGCGTGTGGGGCGCGGTCGCCGGTCTGGCCTCCACCGTCGGACCGCTCCTCGGCGGCTTCCTGGTGGCCGGCGCCGGCTGGGAGTGGATCTTCCTGGTCAATGTGCCGATCGGGATCGCCGGCATCGTGCTCGCCCTGCGGCTGCTGCCGGACGGGCTGCCGCGGCACAGCCGCAGCTTCGACATCGGCGGCACCCTGCTCTCCGGACTCGGCCTGCTCGCCCTGGTCTTCGGGCTGCAGAACGGACAGCACTTCGGCTGGGGCACGGTCGTCGGCCCGGTCACGGTGCCCGCCCTGATGGTGGCAGGCGTACTGCTCCTGGCCGTGTTCGTCGTGCAGCAGCGGCGCAACTCCCGTGAGCCGCTGATGCCGCTCGCGCTCTACCGGCGGCGGAACTTCAGCGCGGGCGTCGTCGCCGCGGCCGCGGTGGGCTTCGCGGTCACCGGGCTCTTCCTGCCGCTGATGCTCTATCTGCAGTCGGTGATGGAACTCTCGCCGCAGCAGGCGGGGATGCTGCTCGTGCCGACCGCCGTCTCCAGCGGCCTCGTCGGCCCGTACGCGGGCGCGCTCTCCGACCGGATCAGCGGCAAGTGGGTGGTGCTCGCCGGGTTCCTGGTGTTCGCCGCGGGCCTGGTGCTCCTGGTCGCCGTGATGGAGCCGGGCGGCAGCCCCTGGCCGGTGGGTGTCGCGCTGTTCGTGTGCGGCCTCGGCACCGGTGCGTCGTTCGCGCCGCTGGCGCACGTGGCGACCAGCGGGATGCCACCGGAGCTGATGGGCGCCGCATCGGGCCTCTACAACTCGCTGCGGCAGGTCGGCTGTGTCGTCGGCAGCGCCGCCGTCGGCGTGCTGCTGCAGGCCAGGATCTCGGCGAGCGTCCCCGGCGGGGCCGCGTCGGCGGGCTCGGAACTGGCCCCCGCGAACGCCTCGTCCGCCTTCCACGCGGGCCTGGCGGACGCCGCCGGTACGACGCTGCTGCTGCCCGTCGCCGTGCTGCTGCTCGGCTCCGTCGCATGTCTGGTCATGCGGTCCCGCACGGCGGCGGAAACGGAGCGGCCCGCGGCGCCCGTACAGGAATCCCGGAAAGGGAGCGAAAAACACCTGAGTTGACGTGCAGGGCATGCCGTAGATCGTCGACCAGAACGCCGGAAAGGGAAACCACCGAACTCCGCAAGGAGAATCCATCCGAACTCCGCAAAGGGACAAGGGAAAACACGCATGGTAAGTACGGCGAATGTGGCCGCTCTCGCGGAACGCGTCACCGGTCCGGTGCTGCGGCCCGGACAAGAGGGATTCGACGAGGAGCTGAGCGGATTCCAGACCGCCTATCAGCACCGCCCGGCGGTGGTCCTCGGGGCCGCGCGGGCCGATGATGTCCGTCACGCGGTGCGGTTCGCGGCCGAACACGGGCTCGCGGTCGCGGTGCAGGCGACGGGGCACGGGGTGACGGTGCCCGACGAGGACGGTCTGGTGATCACCACGGGGCGGCTCTCCGACGTATCCGTGGACCCGGGCGAGGGCACCGCCCGGATCGGTGCCGGAGCGAAGTGGAAGGACGTCGTCGCGCAGACGGTGCCGCACGGACTGGTCCCGCTGAGCGGATCCGCCCCGCACACCGGGGTCGCGGGCTACACCCTCGGCGGCGGAATCGGCCTCCTGGGCCGGGAGTTCGGCTACGCGGCCGACCGGGTCCGCGCCCTCGACGTGGTCACCGCCGACGGCGAACTCCGGCACGTCACCGCCGACAGCGCGCCCGACCTGTACTGGGCGCTCCTGGGCGGCCGCGACAACTTCGGTGTGGTCACCCACCTGGAGATCGAACTCCTGCCCGCGGCCCGGCTGTACGGCGGCGGCATCTACTACGACGCGGCCGACGCCGAAGCCGTTCTCGCCCACTTCCGGGAGTGGACCGCCACCGCGCCGGAGACCGTCACCTCCTCCGTCGGCATGATCGAGTATCCGCCGATCCCGGTGTTCCCCGAGCCACTGCGCGGCCGGCACGTCGTGCACGTCCGGTTCGCGACCACCGATCTGGCCGGCGGCCCCGAACTCGTCGCGCCCTGGCGGGAGATCGCCCCGCCGGTCCTGGAACACCTGGGGGAGCTCGGCTACGACGAGGTGGGCTCCATCTACCGCGAACCGGACTTCGCCCACGCCTACGACGGCAACAACGTGCTGCTCGGCGAGCTGACCCCGCAGGCGCTCGACGCGGTCCGCGAACTGGCGGGCCCCGGCTCCCCGGTGAGCTGCATCGTCGACCTGCGCCACCTCGGCGGCGCCCTGTCGCGGCCACCGCGGCGCCCGAACGCCGTGCCGTTCCGTGCGGCCACGTACATCCTGCGGATCCTGTCCGGACTCGACGGCACCTCACAGGACACGGTGCGCGCCGCACACCGTGCGGTGTACGAGGCGGTCGCGCCGTGGACCGTCGGCCGCTCCCTGAACTTCGTCTACGGGCGCCGCGCGGAGGACGAGTTCGTGACGGAGGTGTACGACAAGGAGACCCTCGACCGGCTCGCCCGGCTCAAGGCCGTCCACGACCCGGACAATCTCTTCCGCCGCAACCAGAACATCCGGCCCCGCCCCTGAACCCACGGGATACCGGTGACCGCCGCGCGGAGCCCCGCACCGGGGCTCCGCGCGGCGCCGCGTTCACGTGTCGCGCCGGGGCGTGGCCGAGGCGAGCGCGACGCGGTTGCCGTCGGGGTCGGCCACATGCGCCACGCGCTCGCCCCACGGCATGTCCACCGGACCGTCGAGGACGCGTACGCCGCCGTCGGCGCGCAGCCGCCGCACGGTGGCGTCGACGTCCTCGACGAACACGAACATCTCCAACGGACTGCTCCTGCCCGCCCGTTCATCCCCGCCTCCGGGCGCGGCGGCCACGCCGCGCGTGACTGCCAGCTCGGTCCCGCCCCTGCGCAGCGCCACGAACTCCGGCTCGCCGTCGTCCGGGTGCGCCGGGTGCTGATGGCCGCGGGTGAAGCCGAGGCGCTCGTAGAAACCGGCGGTGGCCGCCACCCGCGTGGTCCGCAGCAAGGGGAAGGCGCGGGCGCTCACGCCGCGTCCACGCGGTCGGCGTAGACCTTCCAGACCGGCAGCCGGGTGCGGCCCTTCTCGTCGAGGTCCGGGCGCCTGCCCGTCTTCTCGAAGAACTCCTTCACCGGGCCCGCGAGCCCCGAGTACACCGAGACGGACAGGGCGTCGATCTCCCAGCCGGCCCCGGAGAGCACCGCGCGCAGCTCCTTCTCGGCGACCGACAGCGGGGCCGGCATACCGCCCGGCACATCCGCGAAGCACAGCATGCTGAGCCGCGCGCCCGGCCTGGTCACCCGGTGCAGGGCGGCGACATAGCGGCGCCGCGCCTCCGCGCCCAGGGTGTGGAACAGGGCGCTGTCCAGGACGGAGTCGAAGCGCCCGTCGTAGCCGTCGAGCCGGGTGGCGTCCGCGACGGCGAAGGCGATGTCCAGGCCGCGGGCCCGGACGCGGGCCTGCTCGACCGCCGCCGACGCGGCGTCGACGGCCGTCACGCGGTGTCCCTGACGGGCCAGGAACACGGCGTTGTCGCCGGGCCCGCAGCCGATGTCGAGGACCTCGCCCGTGAAGCGCCCCTCGCGCTCCATCGCGACGACATCGGGCTGGGCCTCGCCGATGTCCCAGGGCACGCCCTTGATCTCGGCGCCCGGCAGTAGATCGCCGCCCGTGTACACGGCGTTGAAGTCGGCGGTGTCGAAGTCGTATGTCCGCTCGGTGCTGCTCACGACGAGTCTCCTCGGGAAGGACGACCGGCCGGGGAGAACCAGGCCCGGCCGCGGCCGGGGGAGTTCCGGCAGTGCTCCGGAGTATTGCCGGGCGGCTGCGCGGCGCGAAAGGGGAAAGGGCGGCCGGGGCGGGGGAATTCACGGTGTCAAGGGTCCGCACCGCCCGGCTGTTCTTCTCCGGCCCTCTTTTTCTCCGTCCGACCGCGGAAATTCCGCAGTCGGACGGGTCGGTGGCGTAGCGGGCCCGTTCCTTGTCGTATTCCGCGGCGGATCCCATGGACACGACGGTGCCTCGTCGTGATGAATGGAGAACGAGACGCCGCACCTGGATATGTGCCACCCGAGCGTTCTCGAGTGACCCCCGGCGAATTCACGCGAGGTCACACCGACTCATCGGCCCGGAGAAGGGAATCCCTGTGCCCGGCAAGGTCTGGTTCATCACCGGCGCGTCCCGTGGGTTCGGCAGGATCTGGGCCGGGGCCGCCCTGGAGCGCGGTGACCGTGTCGCCGCCACCGCACGTGACCTCGCGGCCCTGGACGGGCTCGTGGCCCGGTACGGGGACGCCGTGCTGCCGCTGCGCCTCGACATCGCCGACCGTGCCGCGGCCGGCGCCGCCGTGGCCGCGGCCCACGAACGCTTCGGCCGCCTCGACGTCGTCGTCAACAACGCCGGTTACGGGCTGTTCGGCGCCGTCGAGGACATCACCGAGGAGCAGGCGCGCGCCCAGTTCGACACCAACTTCTTCGGCACCCTCTGGGTCACCCAGGCCGCTCTGCCCCTCCTGCGCGAGCAGCGCTCCGGGCATCTGGTGCAGCTCTCCAGCATCGCCGGGCTCGCGTCCTGGCCGATGCTCGGCATGTACCACGCCACGAAGTGGGCCATCGAGGGCCTCAGTGACGCCCTGGCGCAGGAGGTGGCCCGTTTCGGGATCCATGTCACCCTCCTCGAACCCGGCCCGTATCGCACCGACTGGCGCGGCAGTTCGGCCGTCTGGGCCGACCCGGGGCCCGCCTACGCCGAGTGGGCCAAGGCTCCGTCCGCCGGGGCGGAACCCGGTGACCCGGCCGCCACCGCGGGCCCCCTGATGGAGCTCGTCGACGCCGAACACCCGCCCCTGCGCGCCTTCTTCGGCTCCTCCGCGCTGCAGACCGCGCGGGCCGTGTACGAGGACCGGCTGCACACCTGGGAGCAGTGGGACGCCGTCGCCAAGGCCGCCCAGGGCAACTGATCCCCCCGTAGGACCGGAGACCCCCGTACGGACCGGAGCCCTCCGTACGACCGGAGCCCTCCGTACGACCGGAGCCCCCCGTACGCCCGGAGACCCCCGTACGCCCGGAAAGGGAACACGCCGTGACGCACCACAGCAGCACCCCCGCCTCCCCGCCATGTGAGCCGGAACAGCGCGATCAACTCGTGGCCCGCGCCGCCGAGTTGCGTCCCCTTCTGTGGCAGGACGCCGAAGAGGCCGACCGCTCACGCCGTCTGACCGACAGGGCCGTGGACGCCGTCACCGGAGCCGGACTGATGCGTCTGCTCACCCCGGCTCGCTTCGGCGGCCACGGCGCGGACGCCCGTACGCTCCTCGACGTCGCCACCGAACTGGGCCGCGGCTGCCCGGCCACGGCCTGGGTGACCGGCGTGCTCAACGTCGGGAACTTCGTGGTCTCCCTCTTCCCCGAGGCCGCCCAGGACGAGGTGTGGGGCCCCGACCCTGACGCCCGCACCGCCCAGGTGCTCGGCCGGCCCGCGGCCGGGGTCGAGCCGACGCCCGGCGGGGTCCTCGTCACCGGCGAGTGGGCCTACATGTCGGGTTCCCTGCACGCCGAGTGGTTCGGTGTGCTGCTGGCGCGCGGCCCCGACGACGGCCCCGCCGGAGTGCACTTCGCGCTGCTGCCGCGTGCCGAACTCGACGTCAAGGACACCTGGTACTTCACCGGTATGCGCGGCACCGGCAGTAACACAGTCGTAGCCGACCGGGTGTTCGTGCCCGCGCACCGGCTGCTGCCCTACCGGCCCGTCCTCGACGGTGAGCTGACCGCCGCCGACGCCGCCACCCCGTACCGCAACAGCCTCGTCGGGATGTTCTCGCTCGGGCTGCTCGGCTCCTTGGCCGGTGGAGCCGACGCGGCGCTGTCGTATGTACGCGAGCAGGCGCCGCTGCGGCCCGCGGCGGGGTCGACCTATCCGAACCAGGCCGAGTCGCCGACGCTCCAGGTGTATCTGGCCGAGGCCGCCGCCAAGGTCGACTCGGCGGTACTGCACGCCCGCCGCCTGGCCGACACCGTCGACGACCTCGCCCGCACGGGCGCCGCCGCCGACACGCTCACCCGGGCCCGCGCCCGGATGGACTCCGCGCACGTCGCCGAGTCCTGCCGGGCGGCCGTCGAACTCCTCGCCACCGCCCACGGATCCTCGGCCTTCAGCGAGGCGAGCCCGCTGCAGCGGATCTGGCGCGACGTGCACGTCGGCAGCCGGCACGCCGGCTTCGGCATGGGCATCCCGCAGCAGGTCTACGGCCGCGCCCTCGTCGGCAAGGACCCGCGTGAGGTCAGCCTCCTCGTCTGACGCCCCCACCACCGCCACCCCATGGAGAAACCCGTGTCCGTCACGCACACCGCAGAGACCCCCGTGAAGACCTCCGAAGAGACCCCCGCAGAGTCCCCCGTCCCGACCGACCCGGACGAGCTGCGCGCCCACAACCGCGCGATCGTCGAGCGGTATATGAACACCCGCGGCCAGGACCGGCTCCGCCGCCATCTGCTGTTCACCGAGGACGGCGTGGGCGGACTGTGGACCACCGACACCGGCCGGCCGATCACCATCAACGGACGCGACCGGCTCGGCGAGCACGCCGTGTGGTCGCTCAAGTGCTTCCCCGACTGGGCCTGGATCAATGTCGAGATCTTCGACACCCAGGACCCGAACCGGTTCTGGGTCGAGTGCGACGGCGAAGGGAAGATCCGCTTCGACGGCTATCCCGAGGGCCACTACCGCAATCACTTCCTGCACTCGTTCACCTTCGAGGGCGGAAAGATCAAGCTGCAGCGCGAGTTCATGAACGTCTGCGAGCAGTTCCGCGCCCTCGGAATCGAGGTGCCCGAGGTCAAGCGCGCCGGGATACCCACATGACGCCCCCGGACGCCGGGGTGACGAGCCAGGACACCCCCATGCACCCCGAACGCCCGACCACGGCCCAAGGGCTCCCGGCCATCATCCCCTACCCGCTGCCCGCACCCGGCAGCCTGCCCGCCAACCACGCGCCCTGGGTCCCTGACGCGCGCCGTGCCGTGCTCCTGGTGCACGACATGCAGCGCTACTTCCTGGCGGCGCTGCCCGAGCCGCTCCGCTCCGACCTGGTGCACAACGCCGCGCAGCTGCGCAAACGGGCCGCCGCACTCGGCGTACCCGTGGCCTACACCGCGCAGCCCGGCGGCATGAGCGAACAACAGCGGGGCCTGCTGAAGGACTTCTGGGGCCCCGGAATGCGCACCGATCCCGCCGACCGCGAAGTGGTGCCCGAGCTTGCGCCCGCGCACGGCGACTGGGAGTTCGGCAAGCTCCGCTACAGCGCCTTCTTCCGCTCGGACCTCCTGGAGCGGATGCGCGCCGCGGGCCGTGACCAGCTGGTGCTGTGCGGTGTGTACGCGCACATCGGGGTGCTCGCCACCGCCGTCGACGCGTTCACGCACGACATCCAGGCCTTCCTCGCCGCCGACGCACTCGGTGACTTCTCCGAGGCCGACCACCGGCTCGCCCTCGACTACGCGGCGCGGCGCTGCGGCGTGGTCCTGCCCGCGGCGGAGGTGTTCCCGTGACCCCGGAAACCCCTGTAAGCCCGGCGGCCGCACAACCCCCTGGCGTACCCGGCCTGTTGGAGCGGATCCTGCGGTCCGACGACCCGCCCCCGTTCGCGCTCCTGCACCGCCCCGACAGCGGCGACCCCGACACCGTCGACATCCTGACCGGCCCTGTGACGCTGCCCGCGTCACTCGCGGAGCTCCCCGACGCGCGGGCCGGGCGCGACGTCCTCGTCCTGGTGCCCTACCGGCAGCTCGCCGAACGCGGCTTCACCGCACCCGACGACGGTGCCCCGCTGATCGCCGTCACCGCCGATGAGCGGCAGACCGTGCCGCTCACGGCGGTCCTGACCGGGATCCCCGACGTCCACGCGCCGCTCGGCGAGGGCGAGTTCGACGTGGACGACGCGACATACGCCGAGACCGTGCGGCGGGTCGTCGCCGACGAGATCGGCACGGGCGCCGGCGCCAACTTCGTCGTCAAGCGCACGTACACGGCCCGCATCGGCGACTACACACCGCGCACCGCCCTGTCCCTCTTCCGCAGGCTCCTGGAACGCGAATCGGGCGCGTACTGGACGTTCGTCGTGCACACCGGGGAACGCACCCTCGTCGGCGCCACCCCCGAACGGCATCTCTCCCTGAGCGGCGGCACGGCCGTGATGAACCCCATCAGCGGCACCTACCGCTACCCGCCCACCGGGCCCACCCTGCGCGGCGTCACCGACTTCCTCGCCGACCGCAAGGAGGCCGACGAGCTGTACATGGTCGTCGACGAAGAGCTCAAGATGATGGCCAGGATCTGCCCCGCCGGCGGCCGTGTCGTCGGCCCTTACCTCAAGGAAATGGCGCGGCTCGCCCACACCGAGTACTTCATCGAGGGCCGCACCGGCCGTGACGTCCGCGACATCCTGCGCGAGACCATGTTCGCGCCGACCGTCACCGGCAGCCCCCTGGAGAGCGCGGCGCGCGTCATCAGCCGCTACGAACCCGAAGGGCGCGGCTACTACAGCGGCGTCGCCGCCCTCATCGGACGTGACGCCGACGGCGGACCGGCGCTCGACTCCGCCCTCCTCATCCGCACCGCCGACATCAGCCGCGAGGGACAGCTGCGGATCGGCGTCGGCGCGACTCTCGTGCGCCACTCCGACCCCGCGTCGGAGGTCGCCGAGACCCGGGCGAAGGCGGCCGGACTGCTCGGCGCACTCGACGCGGACGGGCCCGCACGCTTCGGCGGCCACCCCCAGGTGCGCGCCGCCCTCGACCGCCGCAACGACCGGATCTCCGGCTTCTGGCTGCGCGACGCCGCGGGGCGCAGGACCGCCGACAGCGTGCTCACAGGCCTGCGCACCCTCGTCGTCGACGCCGAGGACACCTTCACGGCGATGATCGCCCAGCAGCTGTCGGCGCTCGGCCTCGACGTCACCGTGCGCCGCTTCGACGAGCCGTACACCTTCGACCCGTACGGCCTTGTCGTCATGGGCCCCGGGCCCGGCGACCCGAACGCCGTGACCGACCCGCGCATCGGACATCTGCACACGGCCGTCGGCCAACTGCTCGCCGAGCAGCGGCCGTTCCTCGCCGTCTGCCTCAGCCACCAGGTGCTCAGCCTGCGCCTCGGCCTCCCGCTCGAGCGCCGCGACGTGCCCAACCAGGGCGTACAGCGCGAGATAGACCTGTACGGCAGCCGGGAGCGCGTCGGCTTCTACAACACGTACGCCGCCCGCAGCACCGAGGACAAGCTGGAGGCCGACGGCATCGGCCCGGTCGAGATCAGCCGCGACCCGGGCGGCTGCGAGGTGCACGGCCTGCGCGGCCCGCACTTCGCGAGCATGCAGTTCCACCCCGAGTCGCTGCTCACCGTGGACGGCCCGCGGATCGCGGCCGAGGCCATCCGCCGGGTGGTGGGCCGATGAGAGCCGATATCGCCTGGTGGGACCTGGACGGCACCGGACACACCGTCGACTCGCTGTACGTCCGGCTGCGTGAGGACGACTGGGTGCGGCCCTGGAACGAAGTGCCGGGTCTGGCCCTGAAGTTCTGGATCGCCGACCGGGCCGGCAACCGCTGGGGCGCGGTCATGCTCTGGGACCCGGAGCGGCCCGAGCCCGGCCTGCTGCCGCCCAACCGTGCGGCCGAACTCCTCGGCGGCCCGCCCTCGCACCGGGAGTCCTTCGAGGTCCAGGCCGCGGCGGGCGCCACCGCCTTCGAGACCGGGCCGGAACCCGGCTCCGCGTCCGTACAAGGGAGTTACCCCCATGCATGACTACCTGGTCGTGGACGCCTTCGCGCGCACCCCGCTCGAAGGCAACCCGGTGGCCGTCTTCTTCGACGCCGCCGACCTGAGCAGTGGCCTCATGCAGCGCATCGCCAAGGAGCTGAACCTCTCCGAGGTGACCTTCGTCCTGCCGCCCGAAGGTGACGCCGACGCCCGCGTCCGGATCTTCACACCGGTGAACGAACTGCCCTTCGCAGGGCACCCGTTGCTCGGCACCGCAATCGCCCTGGGCCTCGCACGCAAGCAGGAGCGGCTGCGCCTGGAGACCCGGATGGGTGTCATCCCCTTCGAGCTGCGGCCCGAGGACGCGGACGGCTCGATGGCCGTACGCATGCGCCAGCCCGCACCCACCTGGCGGCCGTACGAGCACACCGACGCGCTCCTCGACGCCCTCGGCGTCCGCGGCACCATCGCGCCGGTGGAGATCTACCGCAACGGGCCGCGCCATGTCCTCGTCGGCCTCGGCTCCCTCGACGCGCTCTCGGCCCTGCACCCCGACCACCGGGCCCTGGCCGCCTTCCCCGACATGGCCGCCAACTGCTTCGCCAGAGACGGGAAACGGTGGCGCAGCCGGATGTTCTCGCCCGCGTACGGCGTGGTGGAGGACGCGGCCACCGGCTCCGCCGCAGGACCCCTCGCGATCCATCTCGCCCGCTACGGACTCGCCCCCTGGGGGGTGGAGACCGAGATCCGCCAGGGCGTGGAGCTGGGCCGCCCCTCGCTGATGCGCGCCCTCGCCGAGGGCGGCGGCGAGCGGGTGGACTCCGTGTGGGTGGGCGGGCACGGGGTGCCGGTGGCCCGGGGGGTGCTCTATGTCTAGGGCCGCCCCATCCATGGCATCCATGGCCTCTTCGCCCAGGGCGCCCGGGGTGCGGGAGGCGGCACAGGACCCGAGCCGCTTCGAATCCCTCACCGGTGACACGGCCCTGCCCTTCCCCGAGTACGACGACCCGCCCCCGGAGCCGCTCGCCCTGGCCGGGCGCTGGCTCGACGAGGCCACGGCACGCGGTGTGCGCGAACCACGGTCCCTGGCCCTGGCCACCGCAGACGAACGGGGCCGTGCGTCCAGCCGGATCGTCACCGTCGGCGAACTCGGTCCGCGGGGACTGCTGTTCACCACCCACAGCACCAGCCGCAAGGCCCGCGACCTCGCCGCACACCCCTGGGCCAGCGGCGTCCTGTACTGGCGTGAGACCGCACAGCAGCTTGTGATCGCCGGTCCTGTACGGCAGTTGGAGACCGCCGAGTGCGAGGCGCTGTGGGCCGCGCGGGCCGTACCGCTGCACGCCATGACGACGGCGTCACGGCAGAGCGAGCCGGTGCACGACGTGGCGGCGCTGCGCGAACGGGCCCGCGGGCTCGCCGCGCCGGGGCTGCCGCTGCCGCGCCCGGAACGCTTCACCGGCTATGTCATCGAGCCCGCCGAGGTGGAGTTCTGGCTGGCCAGACCCGACCGGCTGCACTGCCGCCTCCACTACGTCCGCGAAAGCCGCGCGGGCCGCGAGAGCTGTGAGGGCCGGGAGGCCTGGGAGGTCCGGGAGGGGCACGCGGACCATGGCTGGCGTGTCAGCCGGCTGCAGCCCTGACATCCGCCATCCGCCCACCCCGAGCCTGCCGCCTGCCGCCCGCCCCCCCATCGCCTGCCGCCCGCCGCCCGCCGTCCGCAAGGAGTGCGCCCATGCCCCGCGAAGTGAGAATCTCCGTCATCTACTACTCGGCCACCGGGACGGTCGCCGACATCGCCCGCGAGATCGCCGAGACCGCGGAGAAGAACGGCGCCGAGACCCGGCTGCGGCGGGTCGAGGGGACCGTGCCCGCTCCGGACGTGCCGCTCGCCACCGCCGACGACCTGCTGTGGGCGGACGGCGTGCTGCTCGGCTCGCCCACCCGGTTCGGCAATGTCTCCGGACAGCTCAAGACCTTCCTCGACACCCTCGGCGACGCCTGGCGCGGCGGGCTGCTCGCCGACAAGGTGTACAGCGCGTTCACCTCCACCAGCAGCAGGCACGGCGGGCAGGAGTCCACGCTCCTCGCCCTCACCACGTCCTTCCACCACTTCGGCGGCATCGTCGTCGCGCCCGGCTACACGAGCCCGGAGAAGTTCGCCGACGGCAATCCGTACGGCACCGCCCACTGCACCGAGGGCCGCACCCGGCCGGTGGACGACACCACCCGCGCCGCCGCCCGCGTCCAGGCCGAACGCGTCGTGCGCTTCGCCCGCGCGACCCGCCTCGCCTGATGCCCGTACCGCCCCCTGACTCCGTTCTCATGACTCCGTTCTCAACTCCCGACCAACCGAGAGGTGTTCGTGCATGACCGCGCACGTCGCTCCTCCCCGCCAGGCGCTCGCGCCCACCCTCACCGCCGCCTTCGCCGACAGCGTGGCCGCCCACCCCGACGGCACCGCGCTCACCGACGGCGCCGACTCGGTCGGCTACCGGCGGCTCGACCACTGGAGCGGGGCGATCGCCGCGCTCCTGCGCGACCGCGGCATCGGCCCCGGTGACCGGGTCGCCCTGCGGATGCCGCCCGGAGCCGTGGCCATCGCCGCGATCCTCGGCGTCCTGCGCGCCGGCGCCGCCTACGTACCCCTCGACATCCGCAACCCACCGGCGCGCAACACATTCGTCCTGGAGGATGCCGCCACCGTCGCCCTCATCGGCGACCCGGACGGCTGCGCGCCCCCGGGTCTGCCCGTGATCGGCGCGGAGCAGCTGAACGCCCTGCGTGACGCGGCCCCGCCCACGGACCCGTACGCCCTGCCGAACCCAGGACCCGACGACCTCGCGTACGTCATCTACACCTCGGGCACCACAGGGCGACCCAAGGGCGTGCCCGTCCGCCACGGTGCGGTGACGGCCCTTCTCGCGGGCGCGGCACGGGAGTTCGACTTCCGGGCCGCCGACGCCTGGCTGCTCTTCCACTCCCTGGCGTTCGACGTGTCGGTGTGGGAGATCTGGGGTGCGTTCGCCACCGGCGGCCGTCTCGTCGTCCTGCCGCACTGGTCCGCCCGCTCCCCGGAAGCCACGCTGCGGGTGGTGCGGGAGGAGCGGATCGGTGTCCTCAGCCAGACGCCGACCGCGTTCGGCCCGCTCGCCGCGGCCGCCCTGCGGGCCGGTGCCGAGCTGCCGGATCTGCGCTACGTCGTCTTCGCGGGCGAGAAGCTCGTCCCCGACACCCTGCGCGCCTGGGCCGCGCGGCACGGCCTCGACCGGCCGGTCCTGGTCAACATGTACGGGATCACCGAGACGACCGTGCACTCCACCTACCACGAGGTCACCGCCGAGGATCTGGCCGGCACCGCGTCCGTGGTCGGCCGCCCGCTGGCCGGCTTCCACCACCGGGTGCTCACCCCTGAAGGCCGCGAAGCGGCCCCCGGCGAGCAGGGCGTCCTGTGGCTCGCGGGACCGCAGGTCAGCCGCGGCTACCTCAACCGGCCCGAGCTCAACGCGGAGCGTTTCCGCACCCTCACCGACCCCGAGGGCGGCCCGGCCCGGCGCTACTACCGCTCGGGCGATCTCGTCAGCCGCCGTCCCGACGGCACCCTCGTCTACCACGGGCGCGAGGACCGCCAGGTGAAGCTGCGCGGGCACCGCATCGAGCTGAGCGACATCGAGGCCGCGGTGCGCTCCCACGCGCGGGTCGGCGACGCGGTGGTGTGGGTACGCCGCTACGCCGCCGACGACGAGCGGCTCGTGTGCGCGTACGCCACCGAGGACGGCGGCGACATCGCGGCCCGTGAACTGCGCGACCATGTCAAGGGGTTGCTGCCCTCCTACATGCGGCCCGCCGTGCACCGCCGTCTGGAGCGGATGCCGCGCACCGTCAACGGCAAACTCGACCGGGACGCGGTGTCCCGGCTCTTCGAAGCGGAAAGGGAACCCCGCGCATGACCCCCTCCACGACCTCGACCGCCACCTCCACGTCCACCTCTCCCGCCGCCCCGGCCGTCACCGCCGCCGAACTGGAGCGGCTGACCGTCGCATGGGCCGCCGAGATCCTCGACGACCCGGAGGCCGCACCCGATGACAACTTCATCGACCTGGGCGGGCACTCGATCCTCGCCCTGCGCATGTGCCGCTACGCACAGGACCGGTTCGGCGCCGAGTACGACCTGATGGTCCTCTTCGAGTCCGACCTCGCCACGGCCGCCGCGGAGCTCGCCGTCCGTATCGGCCGGGACGGGAGCCGTGACGAGCCCGGTGACGCCAGCGGTGACGGGAGCGGGGAGCGATGAGCGCGGCCCCCGCCTTGGGTATCGCGTCCTTCGGGGTCGCGTTCGGCGAGGACCGCGATGTGGCGGCCACCGCGGGCGAGTACGTCGACCACCCCGAGCGCGTCGTCAACTGGGGCTTTCGCACCTATCACCGAGCCCCCGACGACCTCCACGCCACCGATCTGGCGCGGGCCGCCGCACAGCAGGCGCTCGACCGGCTCGGCCGCACCGCCGACTCCCTCGACCTGGTCGTCGTGGCCAGCTCCGACCTGCCCGAATACGCCTACCGCGACGGCGCCGCGGCCCTGGCCCGCGACCTGAAGATCGAGCGCACCCAGACGCTGCTGCTCAACGAGGGCTGCGCCGCCGGAGTGCACGGCCTGTACTACGTGGCGGCCACCATGGCGCTGCAACCGGAGATCGACACGGCCCTGTTCGTCGCCGTGAACCGGGTCAGCGAGTTCCACCGCAACCGCATGAACGTCGTCAACGCCGTGCTCAGCGACGCCGCCGTCGCCGTCGTCGTCCAGCGCGGCCACCGGGCCAACCAGTGGCTGGCCACCGAGCAGTTCACCGAGCCCGAACACTGCGACCTGCTGCGCGTCGACTTCGGCGGCACGGTGAGCCCGCTGCCGCCCGCGGGCTGGACCAGCCGTGACGCACCCGGCGGCCACGAGAACGTACGCCGTCAGTTCGGCGACGACCCGGCCGTCCTGCAGCGCTTCCTCAGCAACCGCTACACCCGGCTGCTCGAAGTGATCGACGGGGCCTGCCGCCGGGCCGGCCTCGGCCGTGACGACATCGACCACCTCATCTACCTCAACGACGGCGCCGCCAGCATCGCCGCCGTCGCCGAACCGCTCGGCCTGCCGCTGAGCCGGACCAACGCCGCCGTCGCCCCCGGACACGGCCACATGGGCGCCGCCGACCAACTGGTTGCCCTGGAACAGCAGTTGGCGAGCGGTGTGCTCCGGCAAGGAGATGTCGTCGCGCTCTGCGGGATCTCCACCGACCGCTGGAGCGCCACGCTCCTGCGCGTGTAGCGGCCCCCGCAGAACCACCCCGCTCCCGCCCTCGCCCCCGTCGGAGGCATCACCATGACCCTCGCCACCCCCGACCTCCTCGATCTGCCCGCCGACACCCGGCCGCCCGACCCCGACGCGTACCTACGGGCCGCCATGGACTGGCACTTCGGGCCCGACACCGGCTCCCGCTACTGGCTGGAGCGCGCCCGCACCCTCGACTTCGATCCGCGCACGGACATCCGCACCCATGCCGACCTGGCCCGCTTCCCCAACGTCGCCGCCGAGCTGCGCGACGTACCCGCCGAGGACCTGATCCCGCGCGGATACGGCGAACAGCCGGATGTCATCGGCATCTTCGAGAGCGGCGGCACCACCGGCGCACCCAAACGCGTCGTCCTCCTGCGCGACTGGATGGAGCGGATGCTGGCCGTCAGCAACGCCAACCTGGACGCGCACGGATTCCCGCGCGGCGCGAACTGGCTGGGCATCGTCCCCGGGGGCCCGCACATCGTCGGAGAGTTCTTCCGCCGCTCCGCCGCCACCCACGGCCGGCACGGCTTCACCGTCGACCTCGACCCGCGCTGGGTGAAGAAGCTGATCGCCCAGGGGCGCGGCCAGGACGCCGGAACCTACGCCGAACACGTCCTGGACCAGGCGGAGTTCGTGCTCCGTACGCAGGACATCGGGGTCCTCACCATCACTCCGGCCCTGCTCGAACGGCTCGCCCGGCGCGAGGACCTCGTCGAGCTGGTCAACCGCAAGGTGCGGGCCATCCGCTGGGGCGGCACCCAACTCGACCCGGACACCCGGCACTTGTACAGGACCGAGGTGTTCCCCGGCACGGTCCTGTGCGGCAACTACGGCAGCACCATGATCCTCGGCATGGCGGGGGAGCGGCCCGGGCTCGCGGACGACGACCCGTGCGTCTTCGACCCGCTCGGCCCGTACGTCACCTTCCAGGTCGTCGACCCCGGCAGCCGCCGGCCCGTCCCCTACGGAGAGCGCGGCCAGGTCCTCGTCCACCACGTCAGCAAGTCCTTCCTGCTCCCCAACAACCTGGAACGCGACCTGGCCACCCGGATCGAGGCCCCCGACGGCGTCCCCGGGGACGCCGTCGCCGATATCGCCCCGGTCGCGGCCTTCGAGGACGAGGCCGTCATCGAGGGCGTCTACTGACCGCCGCCCGCCATCCCACCCGCGCAGGACCCAGGAGCGAACCAGCATGAGCCACGACGAGATAGGCACGCTGCTCAGGCGGCACGAACAGGTCGCGCAGGCCGTAGTCATCCCCGCCCCCACCCCCCGCGAGCCCGCCCGGCGGATCGCCTACGTCGTCCCCGCCGCCCGGGCCGCGGGAGCCGCCAGCGCGACGGAGCGCGTCGACGACTGGCAGCAGATCTACGACCGCCTCTACGAAGACGCCCGGAGCGCAGGACCCGGCGGCCCCGCCGCTGCCGCCGGGGACGTGGAGGAGGGCGCCGCGCCCGGCGCGTGGGGCGACAACTTCGCCGGCTGGAACAGCAGTTACGACCGCCGCCCGATCGACCCGGACGAGATGCGGCAGTGGCGCGCCCACGCCGTGGAGCGCATCCGCGGGCTGCGGCCGCGCCGCCTCCTGGAGCTCGGCGTCGGCAGCGGGCTGCTGCTCTCCCGGCTCGCCGCGGACTGTGCGGAGTACTGGGCCACCGACCTGTCGCCGGTCGCCGTCGACGACCTCGCCCGGCATATCGCGGCAGAGCCCGGGCTCGCCGCCAAGGTCACCCTGCGCGCGCAGGCCGCCGACCGTGCCGACGGCCTTCCCGCCGGGCACTTCGACACCGTCGTCCTCAACTCGGTCGTACAGCTCTTCCCCGACGGCGCCTACCTCACCGCCGTCATCGACCGTGCCCTGAGCCTGCTCGCCCCCGGCGGCTCCTTCTTCCTCGGCGATCTGCGCGACCCGAGGAGCCTGCCGGAACTGCACACCGCCGTCGCCCTGGGGCGCCCCACCGCCAGGGATGCCGCGTATGTGCTGCGCACCGCCGAGCGCACCAGGGCCCGGGAGGAGGAACTCTTCGTCCACCCCGACTACTTCACGGCACTCGTGCGCGCCCGCGCCGATCTGGCGGGCGTGGACATCCGCCTCAAGAGCGGCGCGTACCACAACGAACTCTCCCGCCACCGCTACGACGTCGTGCTCCACAAGGCGGGCGGCACACCCCCGTCCGATGTCGCCGACTGCCCCCGCCTGGCCTGGGGCGAGGACGGCCTCACGGACACCGGCGCCCTGGCGGACCGGCTGGCCGGCACACCGCTGCCGGTGCGCGTCACCGGCATCCCCAACGCACGGGTCGCGGGCGAGTTCGCGGCCCGCCGCGCCCTCCTCGACGGCCAGGACCTCGACCAGGCACGGCAGTTGCTCGCCGACGGCGATCCGGCGGCCGTCGACCCGCACACGCTCGGCCTGTTCGCCGCGGGCGGCGGCCACCGGGTCGCGCTCGCGCCGAGCCCCGGGCGGCCCGACCACTTCGAGGCGGTGTTCCTGCCCGCCGCGGAGGGCACCGCGAACCTCGCGGACCCGGCGGACCCAGGCGGCGCCGCACCGGCCGGAGGCACCCCGCTGACCGGCACCTACCGCCCCCAGCACACCGGACCCGCCGACGGGCCGCACACCGAAGTCCCCGCCGTCGCCCACCGCGCCGCGGCACTCGCCGCCCGGCTGCACGGCTGGCTGCGCGAGCAGCTGCCCGACGACCGGCTGCCCAGCGCCGTCATCACCCTCGACGCGCTGCCCCTCGGCGCCGACGGCACCCCCGACACCGGCGCCCTGCACCGTATGTCGCGGCAGGCGCACCCCACGCAGACGGCGCACCCCACGGAAACGCCACACCTCACGGAAACGCCACACCTCACGGAAACGCCACACCCCACGGAAGCGGCCCGCCCATGATCCCTCTCGACGCCCTCGGGCCGAGCGGCCCCTACCGCGCCCGGCAGCGCACCCCCGTGCCCGACGTCACCGGCGCGCCACTGGCCGAACTCAGCCTCGTACCCCCGCTGTTCATCCACCGCACCGCCACCGCACTGCGCCGCGCCACGCCCCCGCCCACCGACGAACGCACCGTCCTGCTCGCCCGCGCCGCCCGGCTCTTCGCCGAAGGCGAGGCCGGCGGTCTGAGCGTCGCGGCGTACGAGGACGCGGCCAGCCGCGCGGGCGGCATCCCGATCTCGGTGGTCCGCCGGGCCACCGCCGCCACCGCGGAACGCCTGCGCCGCGCCCACGACAGCGTCCAGCACGCCCGCCCCACCGAAGCCGCCGCCGACTGGCGCGACCCGGGCACCCGTACCGGACGCGCCGTCTGGGCCCGGCGCGGAGAGGTGTTCGCCGTGCACGCCGCGGGCAACCACCCCGGCACCCACAGCATCTGGCCCGAGGCGCTCGCCCTCGGCTACCGCGTGGCCGTACGCCCCTCACGGCGCGAGCCGTTCACCCCGCACCGGCTCGTGGCCGCCCTGCGCGCCGCGGGCTTCGGCGACGACCAAGTGGCGCTCCTGCCCACCACCCACGAACACGCCGACGCGCTGCGCCAGGGCGCCGACCTGTCCCTGGTCTACGGCGGCGCGGACGTCGTCGAGCGGTACGCGCGCGACGCGGCCGTCCGCACCCAGGGCCCCGGCCGCTCCAAGATCCTGGTCACCGCCGACGTCGACTGGCGCGACCACCTGGACACCCTCGTCGACTCGGTCGCGGGACACGCGGGCACCGGCTGCGTCAACGCCACCGCCGTCTTCGTGGAGGGCGACCCGGCGCCCCTGGCCGCCGCGCTCGCCGAACGGCTCGCGGCGCTGCCGTCCCTGCCGCCCACCGACGACAAAGCCGTCCTTCCCGTGCAGCCACTCGCCGCCGCCCGGGCGATCGAGACGTATCTGCTGCGCACCGCGGCGGGCAGCCGCGCCCTGCTCGGCGGGGACGGCATCGCCGACGACCTCGGTGACGGCAGCGCCGCGCTGCGCCCCGCCGTCCACCAGCTCGACCGGCCCGACGCCCCGCAGGCCGGGACCGAACTGCCCTTCCCCTGCGTATGGGTGGCGCCCTGGACCCGCGAAGCCGGGACGGCGCCGCTGCGTGACAGCCTCGTCCTCGCCGCGCTCACGCACGACGAGGAGCTGACCGGCCGCCTCGTGGCCGAGCCGAGCATCGCGAACGTCTTCGCGGCCGCCGGCTGCCCCACGTATCTCAAGGAGCACGGACTCCCGCACGACGGCCACCTCGCCGAGTTCCTCATGCGCAGCAAGACCGTCATCCGTAACCAGCCCCCCGCGGGCCCGAGCCGAGGAGTGGACCGTGCAGACAACCCCTGAGGCGATCCGGCCCGTCGCACGGCCCGCCGTCCGTGCGACCGCCCCGCGCGCCGCGCAGCAGCCCGACTGGCCCGACCGCGCCCAGCTGCGCCGGGTCACCGAGCGGCTGCGCGGACTGCCGGGCCTTGTGCGGCCCGAGGACACCGCGCGCCTGCGCGACCGGCTCGCCGCCGCCGCGCACGGCCGGGCGCTTCTGCTGCAGGGCGGGCACTGCGCCGAGACCTTCGGCGCCGACGCGCTGGGCCAAGTGCCCGCCGTCGTCGCCACGGTGCGCAGAACCGCCGGCATCATCGCGCGCGGCGCGGCCCTGCCGGTCCTGCCCGTCGGCCGCATGGCGGGGCAGTACGCCAAGCCCCGCTCCCGGCCCACCGAGGTGCGCGACGGGTACGAACTGCCCTCCTACC
Source organism: Streptomyces monticola (assembly GCF_042665355.1). NCBI lineage: Bacteria > Bacillati > Actinomycetota > Actinomycetes > Kitasatosporales > Streptomycetaceae > Streptomyces > Streptomyces monticola. The sequence continues at coordinate 1,080,220 of NZ_JBHTCF010000001.1, forward strand.
GGGGTGACGCCGTCAACGGCACCGCGTTCACCGCGCAGGACCGCACCCCCGACCCCTGGCGGATGGCCACCGCCTACCACCACTCCGCACAGACCCTCAGGACCATCGCGGCCCAGGAGCCGGGCCAGGCCGGTGACGAGGAGCCCTTCCACGTCAGCCACGAGGCGCTGCTCCTCGACTACGAACGCGCGCTCGTCCGCGCCGATCCGGCCACCGGGCGGCGCTACGCGGCCTCCGGGCACATGCTGTGGATCGGCGAACGCACCCGCAGGCCCGACGGCGCCCACGTGGCGTTCGCCGCCGGGGTGGAGAACCCCGTCGGCGTCAAGATCGGCCCCGACGCCACCGCCGACGAACTGCTCGCCCTGGCCGGTGTCCTCGACCCCGACCGGCGCCCGGGACGCCTCGTCTTCATCACGCGCATGGGCGCCGACCGCATCCGGCACGTGCTGCCGGAGCTCGTGTCCAAGGTGCACGCCTCGGGCTCGCCGGCCCTGTGGGTGTGCGACCCGATGCACGGCAACACCCGTGTCACCGACGACGGGATCAAGACCCGCTGGGTGCGTGATATCGCCGCCGAGGTCCAGGCGTTCGTCGAGATCCACCGGGAGCTCGGCACCCACCCCGGAGGCCTGCACCTGGAGCTGACCGGAGCCGACGTCACCGAGTGCGTCGGCGGCTCGGAACCGGTACGGACCGCGGACCTGGACCGCAACTACACCACGGCCTGCGACCCGCGACTGAACCGTGGCCAGGCACTGGATCTCGCCTTTCTCGCAGCCCACTTGTGGGGTAAGGGCCCGGGGCCGGGGCCGAGGGCGGGTGCCTAGGGACACCTCCCGCGGATCGTGACCGCGCCCTCACGGGAGCGGTCCGGACCTGCCCAAGTTGCCATCAACGGTCCGGGACTTCGCCGTGCACACGGTCCGGCCACCACGGCGCGTTAGCATCGGCCGTGGGCTTGACTTCGAAGCTGTCACCGCTGGTTGGGGGCTGAGCCGGTTGGGAGCCGAGGTGCACGCGGGAACGCCGGACACGGCAGAGCAGGAACGGGGACCGGTTTTCGCCATCCTCGGTTCCCTCGAGATCCGTTACGACGGCGCACCGGTCGGCCTCACCGGCACCATCAGGAAACGCCTCCTGACCGTGCTGCTCCTGGAGGCCGGCCGGGTCGTGCCCGTCTCCCGTCTGGTGGCCGCCGCGTGGGCCGATGAGCCCCCCGAGACCGCCGCCCACCAGGTCCGCAAGACCATGGCCGAGCTGCGGCGCCGGATCCCGCGCGGCGCCGAGATCATCGTCACGGACGGCCCCGGCTACCGCGCGGTCGTCGGTCCGGGCCAGCTCGATCTGCTCCGCTACCGCGCCCTGGTACGGCGGGCACGGGCCGCGGAGGAGTCGGCCGACACCGAGGGCGCCGCCCGACTGCTGCGCCAAGCACTCGAGTTGTGGCGCGGTCCCGTGCTCGCGGGTGAGGGTGGGCCGGTCGTCGACGGAGTCTCCGTCACGCTGCAGGAAGAGCGCCTCGCTACCGCGGAGCGGCTCTACCGCCTCCTCGTGGACACCGGTGACGCACCCCACGTGCTCGGTGAACTGCGCTCTCTCGTGGCGGAGCACCCGCTGCGCGAGACGCTCTGCGGCCATCTGATGCTGGCCCTCTACCGCACCGGCCAACAGGCCGCCGCCCTGGCCGAGTTCCGCGCGATCCGCCGCCGTCTGGCCGACGAGCTCGGCATCGACCCCGGCGCCGAACTCACCGAACTGCACGCGCGCATCCTGCGCCAGGACCCGGCCCTGCAGCTGCCGACACCCGCGCCCGCGCCTGTGGCCGCGGTTGCACGTGCTGCTGCGGTGACAGGTGCTGCGGGTGCGGTGACGGGTGCGCCCGGGGCCGTGCCTGCGGCTGCCGCGTCCGTGGTGAGCGAGGGCACGGCCGCCACCGCCCCCGTACGCCCCGACGCCCCGCACCATCTCCCGTACGACGTGCCGGACTTCGCGGGCCGCGCCGCCGAACTGGACTGGGCCGCGCGCCACGCCGACGAGGCCGGCATGGAAGCCCCGGTCATCCTCGCCGTGGACGGCATGGGCGGCTGCGGCAAGACGGCGTTCGCCATCCGCGCCGCGCACCGGCTCGCCGGCCGCTACCCGGGCGGCTGCCTCTTCATCGACCTGCGCGGCTTCACCCCCGAACAGGAACCCCTCAGCCCCTTCGACGCCCAGGGCGATCTGCTGGCGGTCGCGGGCCTCGACGCCGAGGAGATCCCCGGCGCGGCCGCTCCCCGCAGCGCCCTGTGGCGCGGCTACACCCGCGGCCGCCCCATGCTGCTCGTCCTCGACAACGCGGCCACGTCCGAGCAGGTGCGCGCCCTCATCCCGGCCGCGCCCGGCAGCCTCGTACTCGTCACCAGCAGACCGCGGCTCACCGGCCTCGAAGGCGCCAACTGGCTGTCCCTGGACGCGCTCGCGCCCTCGGACGGCCGGGAGATCCTGCGCCACGCCCTGGGCGAGGAGCGGCTCGCGGCGGAGCCCGACGCGAGTGCCGAACTGCTCCGGCTGTGCGGCGGGCTGCCCCTGGCCCTGCGGATCGCGGCCGCCCGCCTCGCCAACCGCCCGCACTGGACGATCCGGCACTTCGTGGGCCGCCTGCACGACCACGACCGGCGCCTGGACGAACTCGCCAGCGAGGACAGGGGAGTCGCCAGCACGCTGATGCTGTCGTACCAGTCGATGACGGACGGCCACCGCACCGCTTTCCGGCTGCTCGGTCTGCACCCCGGCCGCACGCTCGACCTCGCCGAGGCCGCCGCACTCCTCGACACGGACGAGGCCGCCGCAGAGGACACCCTGGAGGCCCTGGTCGACGTGCGGCTCCTCGAATCCGGCGAGCCGGGCGGCTACACCTTCCACGATCTCGTACGCAGCTTCGTCGGCCGGGTCGCCCAGGCGGAGGACGGCCCCGAGTCGGCCCCGGCGGTCCGGCGCCTCCTCGACCACTATCTGCGCACCGCCGGCGCCGCCTGCGATCTGCTCTTCCCGGGGCGCGCCCGGTTCACGGCACCGTCCGATGACGGCGCCCCGTCCAGGTCCGCAGCCTCCGAGGCCGGGCCGTCCGCCACATCTTCCGAAGCCGGGCCGCTCGCCACGCCCCCCGAAGGCGCGCCGTTCGCCGACCGGCAGGCCGCGCTCGGCTGGCTCGACCGGCACCGGGAGAGCCTGCTCGCCTCCGTCGACCTGGCCCGCAGGTACGGGCTGCTGTGGCACGCCGCGTACCTGCCGCGCGAACTCGGCTTCCACTCCAGCATCCGCGGCCACGACATCGGTGTGAACCGGGCCCTGGAGACCGGTATCGCCGTCTCACGGCAGCTCGACGACGCGGCGCTGCTGCGCCTGAACCTGACCAACCTCGCCATGGGGAAGTGGCGCCTCGGCCGCCTCCAGGAGGCCGTCGCACACCTTGAGGAAGCCCTGCTCGTCGCCCGCTCCATGGGCGATCCGCGCGGCGAGGCCGAGTGCGTGGCGCGGCTCGGACAGGCGTACAGCAGCCTCGGTGAACTCGGCCGCGCCCTGCGCCTGAGCGAGGAGGCCAACCGGATGGCGCGCGAGCTCGGCTTCACCCGGCTCGACGCCTCGTCCCTGAGCACCCTCGGCCAGGTCCAGGTGCGGCTCGGCCGGTACGCCGACGCGGCCCGCTCGGCCGGGCGCGCCCTGGACGTCTTCGACACCCTCGGCGAGACCCAACTGGCCGTGGACGCCCTGGTGTACCAGTCCCAGGCGCTCCAGGGCCTCGGCCGCCACGAAGAGGCGCTCGCCCGGATCGAGGAGGCCGCGAGCCGCTGCCGTCCGCTGCGCTCCGCGGCCTCCGCGCTGCCGCTCGTCCTGGCCCGACGGGCGGATGTGCGGGTGCACATGGGGCACTTGGACGAGGCGCTGGACGGTGCGCGGCAGGCACTGGCCGCGACGTCCCACTGCACGGACGACATCCACCGGGCCGCGGTGTACGTGGCCGTGGCCTGTACGTTCACCGCGTGCGGCGAACACACCACGGCCCGCGGCCACTTCACCCACGGCCATGAGATCGCGCGCCGCATGGAACTGCGCTACGAAGAGGCCTACGCCCTGCGCGGCCTCGCCGAGGTGCACGCGCGGCTCGGCGACCGCGCGGCGGCCGAGCGCTGTCACACGGAAGCCGCCGCGCTCTTCGTACGCATGGGCATCCCGGACGAGGCCAGATGGCCCGTACGGCCAGGGCCCGGTTCAGCTGTTGCCGTTGTTCCGCATTCTGGGCACTCCTCGTGACGACGGTTCGCGGTGGTCAACCCGAGGGTGCCGCGCCCTGTTCCCGGCCCGGTCCCCGCCCGGCACCGCGCGCTTCCCGCGCGGGATACTGTTGAAAATCTTCGGATCTTCGAATCCGTGAATCTGCGCGGGTTCGACGCGTTCGAGGAGTCCGAGGGTTCTCAACTTCCGTACACAGGGGGCTTTTCATGGCGCTGTTCGGCAATGCGCACACCGTCGATCCGGGCAAGGCACAGCAGGAGTACGCCCGGCTGCTCGGGCAGGGGGAGCAGGTGTACGCGGCGTATGTGCTGATCCGCGACACCATGCTCTTCACCGACCGGCGCCTGGTGCTCATAGACAAGCAGGGGATCACCGGCAAGAAGGTGGAGTACCACTCCATCCCGTACAAGAGCATCACGCGCTTCGCGGTGGAGACGGCGGGCCACTTCGATCTCGACGCCGAACTCAAGATATGGGTGTCCAGCGAGTCGCAGCCGATCGAGAAGACCTTCACCAAGGGCGTGAACATCTACGAGGTGCAGGCGATCCTGACGCAGTTCGTCGCGCGGTAGCGGACACTCCCGTGCCCTCCGCGGGCGGGACAGTTAGGCTTACCTAACTAGCGCGGCGGGCCGCGTACGGCCCGTCGCGCACCGACCGTTACGGAAGGGGAGCAACTGTGGCGAGCGACGAGGACCGCGCCCAGGTCGTCCAGCTGGTGTTCGGGGGCATGGCCGCGCTCACGGTGCGCGCGGCGACCCGCCTGAAGGTCGTGGAGCTGCTCGGCGACAAGGAGCGCGCGGCCGCCGATGTGGCCGAGGAGGCCGGGACCCAACACCAGGCCATGACACGGCTGTTGCGCGCACTGACGGGCCTCGGTCTGCTGCAGGAGTGCGCCCCGGACACCTTCGCGGTGACCTCCGCCGGCGCGCTCCTCGACCCCGGCCGCCCGGACTCCCTCGTGTCCCTGGTCGACATGTTCACCGAGCCCGCGATGAGCCGGGCCTGGGAGCGCCTCGACGAGAGTGTGCGTACCGGTGAGGCGGCCTTCGACGCGATCTTCGGTAAGGACTTCTTCAGTCACCTCAGGGACGAACCGGAGCTGTCCGCGCGGTTCAACGCCGCGATGAGCCAGGGCACCGCGGCGACCGCGGCCGCCCTGCCGGAGGCCTTCGACTTCGGCCGCTTCACGACGGTCACCGACGTCGGCGGTGGCGACGGCACCCTCCTCGCCGCCGTGCTGCGTGCGTACCCGTCCCTCAACGGCGTGGTGTACGACACCGATGAGGGCCTCGCCCAGGCGCCGGTGACGCTGCGACGTGACGGGCTCGAGGAGCGCTGCTCCCTGGTGGCAGGGGACTTCTTCGACGCGGTGCCCGAGGGCGGCGACCTCTACCTGCTCAAGAGCATCCTGCACGACTGGTCGGACGACCGGGCGCGCACGATCCTCGGCCACATCCGTGAGGCGCTGCCGCCCGAGGGCCGGGTGCTGATCCTGGAGGCCGTACTGCCCGAGGTCGTGGACCCCGCGCGGCCAGGCCTCACGTATCTGACCGACCTCAACATGCTGGTGAACCTGGGTGGCAGGGAGCGCACCCGCGCCGACTTCGAGTTCCTGTGCCACAGCGCGGGCCTCACGATCGTGGACGTGAGCCCGCTGCCGGCGCCCAATCCGTTCTGCCTGATCGAGGCCCGGCGGGCCTGAGCGCCGGGGCCGGGGTCACCTGTGGTGCAGCGTCATGATTGCCTCGCCGCCGGGGCGGGCGATCACGCCGCCGCGCTCGGGGTGGCCGGCGAACCACGCGGCCTGCCCGAAGTCTTCCGGCCACCGGGTACGGGACCGCCAGGTGCGGGCGACGAGCACGGCGGGGGCGCCCTCGTCGCCGTCGAGCGCGACCCGCACGGCGACTCCCGTGCGCGTCTGCACGTCCGGCGTGCGGACAGCGGTGCAGTGCCGCCAGGGTGCGGACATCAGGGCGGTCCTGACGGTACGCAGCCATATCACCCGCCGTGCCGGTCCCCTCAGCAGGATGGCGCCGGGTATCAGCAGGAACGACGCGAGCCCCTCGGTGAGTTGGGACGCCGTCTCCACCTGCGTCGCGACGATCAGCAGCGCCAGCCATACGGCCACCCTGAGCAGCAGGTCGGTCAGCGCCCACCGCCACACGCGCTGCCACGTGCGCAGCGTGGCGGTGTCGTCGAAGGCGCACTTGGACAGCGGAACCGGCACCCAGAGGTCGGACTTCACGTATCGCTCCTGGCCGGAGGGTTGAACGGGCCGCGGCAGCGTACCTGTTGAGCCACGAGGGCCACGGGCCGGGGATATTTGGTCCGGTTCGTCGTGCCTCGAAGGGGCGCGGGGCTGTGTCGAGATGCGGCTCCGCCGCGCTGGGGGTACCTCCAGCGGTAGCTGGGGAGCGACCAGCCACGCAGCACCCGCAGGTACATGACCGGACTCCCCGCGGAGCGCTCAGCGGCGCGGCTCAGCCGCGACCGGGCTCAGATCCGTGCCTGGCCCGCCAGTTCAGCCCCGCGAGGGAAACGGCCGCCCGGCGGTGCGTGGGGGCAGCCCCGTAGCCCTCCGCCGTGCGCAAGCACCCCTCAGCCGCGCAAGCCCGCCCGCAGGGTCGCGATGCCCGCCCTCTTGGCTCGTGCCATGCGGGCCTCGTCGCGGGCGATTTCGCGGTAGCGCTCCGGGGGCGTCAGGCTGCCGCGTTCCAGGGTCATCAGCTCGCGGCCGCCGGGCTCGGCGAGTACGCCGCCGAACTCCGGGTCGCCCGCGAACCAGGCGCCGTCCTCCAGCGCCCCGGTCCAGCGCTTGCGCTGCAGGGGGTTGACGGCGCGCATGGTCCTCGACCAGCCGCCGTCCGTGCCGTCGCCGCCGTCGCTGCCGTCCGTGGCGTTCCGCAGCTGCACCGGCAGCGCCATCGTGTCCTTGACGCCGGGGCAGCGGCGTACGGCCGTGACGTACTCCCAGGGATAAGCACGCAGAACCTTGCGGATTCTGCGCAGGCGCAGGACCGGGCCCACCGAGTACAGGGCGAAGGCGAAGATGAACGGCGCCGCGACCAGGCATGCGAAGCCCGCGATCCGCATCCACATCGGCTCGGTCCCCTGCCGGTCGCCGAGCAGGCCCATCACCGTGACCGTGGCGAGCAGGAGGATCACGACCAGCGGCAGCACCGCACCGGCGCGCAGCCGCGCCCGCTGCCAGTTGCGCCGCGTCTGCGGGTCGTCGAAGGCGCACTTGTCCGGGGGGACCTGCACGGCGGATGTCATCTGACCGGCTCCAGCTTCGGGGGCCAGCGAGTGTAGGCCACGCCCGCGGGCGATCCACGGCCACCCGCCCGGAGCCCCCGCCCCGCCCCTTGTGGCTTCCCCTTGTGGCTTCCTCCAGGAGCGAGACCATGGCGGCTGGCATCTGCTATGAGGTTTCACGCATCGCGTTGCACATGCCAGGAGATGGCGCATACGTTGGCGCACATGCAGTCCTACACGATCGGCCAGGCCGCGCGGCTCCTGGGCGTCAGCCCCGACACCGCCCGCCGCTGGGCGGACGCCGGCCGGGTCGCCACCCATCGCGACGAAGCCGGACGCCGCCTGATCGACGGCCGTGACCTGGCCGCGTTCTCCGTCGAGATCGGACAGCTCGGCAAGGACGGCACCGACGACGACGGCGGCTCGTACACCTCGGCCCGCAACGCCTTCCCGGGCATCGTCACCGCCGTGAAGCTCGGCGACGTGGCGGCCCAGGTGGAGATCCAGGCAGGCCCGCACCGCCTGGTCTCGCTGTTGACCCGGGAGGCCGTCGAGGAGCTCGGCCTGGAGGTCGGCATGCGGGCCACCGCCCGCGTGAAGTCGACCAACGTGCACATCGACCGCGCCTGAGCCCGCCCGCGCCCACCCCCCTACCTGCAGCCGCCCCCGCACTCGCGCCCGTACGCCCCAAGGAGTCACCGCCCCATGCCGACCATCGCCACGACCGGGCACCGCGCCACCGCGGCCGCCGTCACCGCCGCCCTGCTCGTGCCCACCCTGGCCGCCTGCGGAGGCGACGGCGACGGCGGCAAGGGCGACGCGGACGGCGGGCAGAAGACCGAGCTGACGGTCCTGGCCGCCTCCTCGCTCACCGATGTGTTCACGGCCGCGGGCAAGGCCTACGAAAAGGAGCACCCGGGCACCAAGGTGAAGTTCTCCTTCGCCGGCTCGCAGGAACTCGCCGCCCAGGTCAAGCAGGGCGCCCCCGCCGACGCCCTGGTGACCGCCGACACCAAGACCATGGACGGCCTGAAGGCCGACACCGGCGCCGCGACCGTGATCGCCAAGAACCGGCTCGTCATCGCCGCGGGCGAGGGGAATCCAAAGAAGATCAAGGGCCTGAAGGACCTCGCCGACAGCGGCCTGAAGGTGGTGCTCGCCGCGCCCGAGGTGCCCGTGGGCCGCTACAGCAAGCAGGTGCTCGACGCGCAGAAGCTCGCCGTCAAGCCGGTGTCGCAGGAGCCGAACGTACGCGCCGTCCTCAGCAAGGTCGAGCTCGGCGAGGCCGACGCGGGCCTCGTCTACAAGACCGACGCCGCCACCGCGCCCGGCAAGGTCGACGCCGTCGACATCCCCGACGCGCAGAACGCCATCGCCTCCTACCCGGCGGCCACCCTCGAGCAGTCCCAGCACAAGAGCGACGCCGCGGCGTTCGTGAAGTGGCTGTCCACGCCCGAGGCGCAGAAACTGCTGCGGGACGCCGGTTTCCAGCAGCCGTAGCCCGCCCTGCGCCACGGGACCGAGCAGCCCGCCCGCCCAGCACCCCCGGGACCCCCGATGAGAAGCCTCCGCAGCCGAACGACCGGTCCGCGCACGCCCGTTGCCCTGGCCGTTCCCGCGGTGCTCGCCGTCGCCTTCCTCCTGGTGCCCCTGATCGGCATCCTGACCCGGACCAGCTGGACCGAGCTCGGCTCGCATCTGACCGCGCCCGGCGTCACCGAGGCACTGCGGCTCTCGCTGGTCGTCTCCTTCTGGGCGCTCGGTCTCTCGCTGCTCCTGGGTGTGCCGCTCGCCTGGCTCCTGGCCCGCGTCGACTTCCCCGGCAAGGCCTTCGTGCGCTCCCTGGTGCTGCTGCCGATGGTCCTTCCGCCCACCGTGGGCGGTGTCGCGCTGCTCCTCGGCTTCGGGCGCCGCGGGCTGCTCGGGCCCTGGCTCGAGAACACCTTCGGCATCGTGCTGCCCTTCCACACCTCGGGCGCCGTCATCGCGGCGACCTTCGTGTCCATGCCGTTCCTCGTCATCAGCCTGGAGGGCGCCCTGGTGGGGCTCAGGCCCTCGTACGAGGAGACGGCGGCCTCGCTCGGAGCCTCTCCGGTACGGGTGTTCCGCACCGTCACCCTGCCCCTTGTCGCCCCCGGGCTCGCCGCCGGCGCGGCGCTGACCTGGGCACGGGCCCTCGGCGAGTTCGGCGCCACCATCACCTTCGCGGGCAATCTGCCCGGCACCACACAGACGCTGCCCCTGCAGGTCTACCTGCTGCTTCAGGACCGCCCCGAGGCGGCAACGTCCGTGTCGCTGCTGCTCCTCGCCATCGCCATGGCCGTCCTGGTCGCGCTGCGCGGCCGCTGGACCGGTATGCAGGGCCGCCGCACGGCGGCGCGCCCCGACGGAAGCACCCCGGACCCGGCTCCGGACCCCGCCCCGGCTCCCGCGCCGAGTGACCCGTCCGCCCCCAAGCCCGCGCCGCCACAAGAGAGCTGGCCCCTGCGGGCCGATGTCACCGGCCAGACCCAGCTGGTCCTCGACGCCGACGCGGGCACGACCATCGCCGTCGTCGGCCCCAACGGCGCGGGCAAGACCACCCTGCTGCGGGCACTGCTCGGCCTGACGCCCCGCGCCCACGCCGATCTGCGGCTCGGCGGCAGCGACGTGACCGCCCTGCCCCCGCACAAGCGCGGCGTCGCCTGGGTGCCGCAGGACGGAGCGCTCTTCCCGCATCTGTCGGCGCTCGCCAACACGGCATACGGCCTGCGCGCCCAGGGCGAGTCCCGCGCCGCGGCCCGCCGTACGGCACAGCACTGGCTCGACCGGCTCGGCGTCGGCGGCCTCGCCCACCGCAGACCCGGCCAGCTCTCCGGAGGCCAGGCCCAACGGGTCGCTCTGGCGCGGGCGTTGGCGGCCCGTCCGCGGCTGCTGCTGCTCGACGAGCCGCTCGCCGCCCTCGACCAGACGACACGCGCCCAGGTACGGCACACGCTCCGCGCCCACCTGGCCGGCTTCGGCGGCGTCTGCCTGATCGTCACGCACGACCCGGTCGAAGCGGTCTCCCTCGCGGGGCGCGTCCTGGTCCTTGAGGAAGGCCGCGCCCTGCAGGACGATCCGCCCGCGGAAGTCACCCGGCATCCGCGCTCGCCGTGGGTGGCCCGCATGCTGGGCCGCAACGCCTGGCCGGGCACCGGCGCCGCCGACGGCAGCCTCGAACTGGCGGGCGGCGGCAGGCTCGTCGTGGCCGACCCCCCGGGCGAGGGCACCGAGGCCCTCGCGATCATCGCGCCCGAGGCGGTGGCGGTGCACCGGGCGCACCCCACAGGCAGCCCGCGCAACGTCTGGCCGGGCACCGTCCGCGAACTCACCGCGGTGGGCAGCCGGCTGCGGGTCGTCATCACCTCCGAGAAGGCCCCCGACCTCGTCGCGGAGATCACCCCACAGGCAGCCACGGAACTCGGCCTGCACGACGGCACGGAGGTCTTCACCAGCGTCAAGGCCACCGAGGTGACGGTGGTCGCCACTTGAGCATTGAGCCGAGAGGGCTCTCAGGGACAGCTCGCGGAATTCGGCCTGCGCGACGGCGCGGAGGTCTTCACGAGCGTCACGGCCACCGCGGTCCACCGGCGTCACGGCCACCCAGGCCCCCAGGCCACCGAGGTCACCGTCGTCGCCACTTGTGCCGACGGGGCTCTCAAGGGCACCGGGGCCGACCGGCCCGCGCATGCGTGTACTCCCGCACCCGTCCGGCGGCCGGAGGGGGACCTTCGGCCCTGCCGGGCGCGGCGGTCCGTGCACAGGATGGGGGCATGAACGCGCTCCCGGTCGTCACCGCAGTCGATGGATCCGATCACAGCGCCAAAGCCCTGGAATGGGCGCTCGACGCCGCCCGCGAACGGGCGGCCGAGCTGCTCGTCGTGCATGTCAGGACCGAGTACATCCGGAGTCTGCCCGCGCAGGGCGACGGGCCGGTGATCCCGCCGCCGGGAGACGCCGACTCACCCGTCCTCGCCGAGGTGCGCCGGCTCCTCGAAGGCCGCGGCGACCTGCCGCCCGTGCGCACCGTGGCCGTCGACGGCGCGCTGCCGTCCACCGTGACCGAGCTCGGGAACGAGGCCCAGCTCCTGGTGCTCGGCTCCCGCGGCCGCGGCGGCTTCGCCAGTCTGCTGCTCGGCTCGGTCAGCCGGGCCGCGGCCGCCCGGGCGGCCTGCCCGGTGGTCGTCGTCCCGCACGCCGCCCGTGACCGTTCCGTACGCCTGCCGGACGCCCACCCGCCCGTCGTCCTCGGCCTCGACCCCGAGGACGCCGCGGCCACCGCGGACGCCGCGATCGAGTTCGCCTTCGCCGAGGCGGCCCGTGGCGGCACCCGCCTCGACGTCGTGACCACGTACACGGTGCCGATGTCCACCCTCACCCTGATGGGCCCCTACGTGACCGGCGCCGGAGACGACGAAGGGCCGCGCATCGAGGGCGAGTTGAGGAAGGCGCAGGAGGCGCGTCTGCGCCCGTTCGCCGACCGCCACCCGGACGTCGAGGTGGCCCCCGAGGTCCTCTCGGGGGACGCGGCGGGCGCCCTCGTCGCCGCCTCGCGGACGGCCCGGCTCGTCGTGGTCGGCCGGCACCGCCGCCGCCTCACGGCCGACTCGCTGCTCGTCGGCTCCGCCGCCAACGCCGCACTGCTGCACGCCCATTGCCCGGTGGCCGTGGTGCCCTGAGCGCTCCGCGGGAAGTCCGGTGCATCATCTGCGGGTGCGTCGTGGCTGGTCGTTCCCCCAAGCTCTCGGCTTTGCCCGAGCAGGGGGACCCCCATCGCGGTGGAGCCGCAAGGCTGCTCAGGCGCGCGAGGATCCATCGGCCGGTCGCTGCCCGGTGCCCCAACTCGGCGCCTGCGCCGGGCAGTCCGGTGCCACCTCGGGGCAACTGGTACTTCCGTGAAGCAATACGGCGATTCCGCTCAGCTGTTGCCCCACTCACCAGTAGCCTCCAGGGGAGCAATGACGGACAGACCGATGGATCCCATGACAACCACTTCCCGGCGGAAGACGCAGAGCGGCCCCACGCTGATCGGATCGGTGCAGCGAGCCCTGCGCCTCCTTAACACCACGGCGGAGCACGGCCCGATGAGCGCGAAGCAGCTCGCCAGGGCCGTGCAGTTGCCGCTGCCGACCACGTACCACCTGCTGCGGACCCTCGTCCACGAGGGCTATCTGCGTCACCACAGCGGTGAGTACAGCCGCCCGGCGGCGCCCGGCGCCCCCTCCCAGGGCGTCACCCAGTGGGTCGAGCGGCTCGCCCAAGAGCTCGATGTGGCCGCCTACTTCGCGGTCTACCGCGCGGGCGAGGTCGAGGTCGTGGCCATGGCGGACGCACCGGGCGCCCCGCTGGTGGAGGAGTGGGCCGACTTCAACCGCACCGCCCACGCCCACGCCGTCGGCCAGTGTCTGCTCGCGCAGCTCCGCGACGACGAGCGCCGTGACCACCTGGCCCGGCACCCGGTGGTCCCGCTCACCCCGTACACCCTGCCGGACCAGCGGGCCCTGCAGGACCGGCTGCGGCGCCGCGCCCCCGGCAGCCCGGTCATCGAGCGCGAGGAATACACACGGGGCACCGTGTGCGCGGCGGTGCCCATCACGGTCGGCCGCTCCGCCGCGGCGCTCGCCCTCGCGGTACCGGCGGCCCGCGGCCGTGAACTGGGGCGCCTCGCGGGCGAGCTGTGCGAACGGGCCGAGCAGGTGCTGCTCACCTCGGCCTTCGCCGTCGGCTCCTCCTGAGGCGCCCCGGCGGACGGGCGGGCGGTCGGCCGTCCGGCGTCAGAACTTCGGCGCCTGAGCCTGCGACTCCACGATCTCCGCCGCCTCCTCCGGCGTCTCCACCGACGGCGGTGAGCCGCTGAGGGGAGTGCCCGCGGTCTCCTTCATACAGGCGACCGCGACCAGACCGACGAGCGCCGCGGCCATCGCGTAATAGGCGGGCATCATCTCGTTCTTGGTCACCCCGATCAGCGCCGTGACGACCAGCGGTGTCGTACCGCCGAACAGCGAGGCGGAGAGGTTGTAACCCACCGCGAGCGCGCCGTACCGCACCTGAGTGGGGAACAGGGCGGGCAGCGCCGCCGACATCGTGCCCAGCATGCACACCAGGGAGAGGCCGAGCATCAGCATGCCGCCCGCGACGGCCACGATGCTGCCCTGCTGCACGAGCAGGAACGCCGGGATGGACAGGAAGAAGAAACCGAGCATGCCGGCGGTCAGCAGCGGCTTGCGGCCGAAGCGGTCGGAGAGCCGGCCCACCTGGTTGATGATCAGCATCAGGACGACCATCGTGGCGACCAGGATCAGCAGCCCGTGGGTCTCGGTGTAGTGCATCTCGTCCGAGAGATACGTCGGCATGTACGAGAGCAGCAGATAGTTCGTGACGTTGTACGCGCCGACCAGGCAGATGCACAGGACCAGCGTCGCCCACTGGTCGCGGAAGATCCTCTTCAGATCGCCGCGCGCGGTGGTCTCCACGGCGTCGGCGGCGTCCGACGCCTTGTGCGCGGAGGAGTCCTCCAGCTTCTGGAAGGCCGGGGTCTCGTCCAGGCGCAGCCGCAGATAGAGGCCGATGAGGCCGAGCGGTCCGGCCACCAGGAACGGCACGCGCCAGCCCCAGCTCTCCATCGTGTCGCTGCCGAGCCAGGCCGTCAGGGCCGTGACGAGGCCCGCGGCGCCGACATAGCCGCCCAGGGTGCCGAGCTCCAGGAAGCTGCCGAAGAAACCACGGCGTTTGTCGGGCGCGTACTCGGCGATGAACGTGGACGCGCCGCCGTACTCGCCGCCGGTGGAGAAGCCCTGGATCAGGCGGAACAGAATCAGCAGGGTCGGCGCCCAGAAGCCGATGCTGTCGTACGACGGGATCAGACCGATGGCGCAGGTGCCGACCGCCATCATGATCATGGTGAGGGCGAGCACCTTCTTGCGGCCGAGCTTGTCTCCCATGGGCCCGAACACCATGCCGCCGAGCGGTCGCACCAGGAAGGCGACCGCGAAGGTCGCGAAGGACGACAGGAGCTGGGCGGTGTCGTTCCCGGACGGGAAGAAGACCCGGCCGATGGTGCCCGCCAGATAGGCGTAGATGCCGAAGTCGAACCACTCCATGGCATTGCCGAGCGAGGCCGCCTTCACCGCCCGCTTCACCGCGGCCTCGTCGGTGACGGTGATGTCGGTACGGCGCAGCGGCGGATGCCTGCGCCGTTCGATCGCACGGAACAGTGCACGGTGGCGTTTACGGGCCTGGGGGTCGGCCTCGGGTTCGTGGCCGTCGATCGCCATGGGGCCACCCCTTCGCTGGTCGGATTTCTTGATCCTTGGGCTCATCCTGATTCGCCTGCCCAGCGATCGCTCTTGATCCGCCGCTATGTGGCCCTCTCGACATCCACTGGTAGAGGGAAGGGCCCGGCGCCACGGCGCCGGGCCCCCGGGGTGGTGCCGTGCGACCGGTGCTACTCGACGAAGTACGTGGGGTTGGGGAGCTTGTACGTCTTGTCGGCGTAGCCCCCGTCCAGGTCGGAGTGCTGGTCGCCGAAGCTGCCGATGATGCTGAACCCGGTGGACTCGATGTGCTTCCTCGTGCCCTCCTTGTACTGCACCGTCGTGCACTTCCAGGCCTCGGGCGTCGCGCAGTCGCTCAGGTAGGCGGGCGGTTCGGCCTTGTTCTTGAGGTACATGTGCGCGCGGTCGAGGCTGGTGTCGAAGCCCGCCTTGGCGAGGTTCTTCACCGCGGCCGGGCGCTGGGCCTCGCCGAGGCCGGTGAGGAAGAAGACCTCGACGTTCTGCTTCTTCGCGTACGCGACCAGTTCCGGCATCCCGAAGACGGCCGGGCGGGCGGCCTTGTCGACGTACTCCTTCCACGTCTTGTCGTTGTAGACGTAGTTGGTCTTCTTCTCGTAGTCGAGGCTGAGCAGCGCGGTGTCGTCGACGTCGAGGACGATCGCGGGCCGGTCGCCGTGCCGCTCGGCGCGGTCCGCGAGGCGCTTGATGTCCTGCCTGGCGCGGGCCAGGACACCGGCGACGTCCTTGGCGTACGGGCTCTTGGGGGAGGCCTGGTAGACCCCGTCGCCGTCGAGGGTGGTGCCGTAGTACTCGTCGATCTCCTTCACCAGGAGGCCGATGTTGTGCGGTTCGGCGCTGTGCTTCGCCTCGGTCACCCGGTCGCCGTCCGCGGTGGCGACGCCGGTGCCGTACAGGGCCCCTCCGGCTATCGCACAGGCGGCGGCGATCGATACGACTCTGACGGACTTACGCATGCGCATCCTCCGGATCCGGCCATGACGGCCACGGGTTCACAAAGCGACCC
Organism: Streptomyces monticola; assembly: GCF_042665355.1. NCBI lineage: Bacteria > Bacillati > Actinomycetota > Actinomycetes > Kitasatosporales > Streptomycetaceae > Streptomyces > Streptomyces monticola. The sequence continues at coordinate 1,096,072 of NZ_JBHTCF010000001.1, forward strand.
GCCGCGGCCCAGGAGCTCGCTTCCGCAGCAGGTCACCGCTTGTCTACGCGCATCACATGGATCTCCACAACGCTCTTTGCGCATCTGTTACCGGCGGGTTCGCCGCCCGGGGCGGGCGCGGCGTACGGCTCATTCCTGCTCAGGCGGCCACCGTGACGGCCGCCGTCTCCGGTGCCTTGTCCGGGTGTTCGCTCATCAGGGCCCGCAGCTTGCGGGTGGCGAGGGCCAGGCCGACCCCGGCGACGGCGCACAGGGCGCCCTGCCACAGGAAGTTCATGCTCTGGGACATCACGGTGTGGCCGAGGCGGGGAAGCTGGGCGCCGATGGCGTCGCCGGTGGCTGCGGCCAGGAACCAGACGCCCATCATCTGGTTCGTGAACGCGCGGGGCGCCAGCTTGGTCGTCACGGACAGGCCGACCGGGCTGAGGCACATCTCGCCCATGACCTGGATGACGTAGACGCCGACGAGCCACATCAGGGAGACCCGCACCCCGTTGGAGGCGATGGCGGACGCCGCGGCCATCACGAAGAACGAGGCGCCGACCAGGACCAGGGCGAGCCCGAACTTCAGCGGCGTACTCATCCGCCGTCCGCGCCGCACCCAGAACGCGGCGAACACGGGGGCCAGGACGATCACGAACAGCGACGGCAGTGTCTGGGTCCAGCTCGCCGGGATGTGCCAGCCGAAGAGGCTCAGATCGGTCTTCTCGGCGGCGAACAGATTGAGCTCGTTGCCCATCTGGTCGTAGACCATCCAGAACAGCGCCGCGGCGACGAACAGCCAGACATAGGCCTTGATCTTCGTCCGCTCGGCGCCGGTGACCTTGGGGCTGCGGTACATCGACCACAGGTATCCGGCCGGTACGACGACGGCGATCACGGTCAGGACGAAGGTGACGTTGTCGATGCTGAGGGCGTGGGTGGCGGCCAGGGCCGTGATCAGGACGGCGGTGCCGGCTGCGGAGTAGGCCCCCGAGCGGAGCAGCTTCCGGCGCTCCGCGGCGGTGGGACGTACGACCGGCTCCTCGCGCAGGCCCGACAGACGGCGCCCGCCGAGCACGTACTGGCTCAGACCGAGCGCCATGCCGACCGCGGCGGCGCCGAAGCCCAGGTGCCAGTCGATCTCCTCGCCGAGGTAGCCCACGACGATCGGGGAGAGCACGGCGCCGAAGTTGATGCCCATGTAGAACAGCGAGTAGCCGGCGTCGCGGCGCTGGTCGTCGTCGGCGGCGTAGAGACGGCCGACCATGGCCGAGATATTCGGCTTGAGCAGCCCGGTGCCGACGACGATCAGGCACAGCCCTGGCCAGACGCCGCCGTGCCCCGGGATGGCCATGGCGATATGACCGGCCATGATCACCAGGCCGCCCCAGAGCACCGCACGGCGGGCGCCGAGGAAGCGGTCGGCGACCCAGCCGCCGGGCAGCGCGAGCAGGCAGATCATGGCCATGTAGACGCCCTCGACGGCCTCGGCGGTGCCCTCGTCGAGGCCCATGCCGCCGTGCGCGGCGGGCGCGGCGAGGAAGTGGACCAGGATCGCCACCATGCCGTAGAGGCTGAATCGTTCCCACATCTCGGCCAGCACGAGCGTGGCGAGGCCGCGGGGGTGGCGCCGGGCGGCCTGGCGGGAAGAGATCTGCGTAGTCACATATCTATGCAAGACCTTGCATACCAGCCCGGAGATCGGCCATTCGGCCAGTACGGGCGGCGCCGGGCGTGCCGTGGCGGACTCGGGCCCTGTGGCGTGTCCGTAAGCCCCGGGGCTTTCGCCCCTCCGGTCGTGGGGTGAGCGGCGCGCTCAGTCGTGCGGCACGACGGCGACCGGGCAGGTCACGTGGTGGACCACGGAGTGGGCGGTGCCGCCGAGGCGGGTGCCGGCCCTGGTGCGGCCGACGGTCAGCAGGCTCGCGCCGGTGGCGGCCTTGATGAGGTGGTGTGCGGGGCGTCCGTACAGCACGTGCTCCATGACCTGGATGTCGGGGAACTTGTTGTGCCACGGCTGCAGCACCGCGGCCAGTGTCTGCTGCTTGGCCTCCTGGAGCTCCCGCGCCTCGGGCGGCAGGGTCACGCCGGGCGGGTAGGTGCGCAGCGGCGGCAGCGTCCAGCTGTGCAGAACCCGCAGCGGCGCGCGGCGGACCGCGGCGGCCTCGAAGGCGTACGCGAGCAGATCGTCGCTCGGCCGGTCCAGATCGATACCGAGCACCACCGGGCGGTACGGGGAGTGCGGCCCCGCTGTGCCGTCGGGTCCCGGGAGGTGCTCGTCCTGCGGCAGTTCGCCCGCGCGGACCAGGATCACGGGCCGCCCGGCGCGCGCCGCCACCGACAGGGCGACCGAGCCGACCAGGAACCCGGCGAAGGCCGAGAAGCCGCGCGAGCCGAGCACCAGTGCCTCGGCCGGCTCGGCGGCGTCGAGCAGCGCCGGGACCGGGGGCTGCGGGGTGCGGACGGTGTGGATCTCCAATGTCGGGTGGGCGCGGGTGAGTTGCCGGGCGGCGCGCTCGAGCAAGGGGCCGTCCGCCTCGTCGTCAGGGGTGTCGCGGCTCTCGGCGGGCGGGAAGTGCTCCGCCCGTCGCGCGTCGTGGTGAGCGGCGCCCGCCTGCAGCAACTGCAGCACGAGGCCCCGGCGTTCGGCCTCGCGGGCGGCCCAGGCGGCGGCGTCCAGACTCTCGCGGGAACCGTCTATGCCGGTGATGAGGGTGAGCGGGGGCATGAGGGCCTTCTCTCAAAGGGGATCTCTCCAGGTGACCGAGGTGGCCGAGGTGGCCGAGGTGGCCGAGATGGTCCAAGTGGCCTTGGTGGCCTGTTCGGGAGGGGTGTGGAAGCAGGCCGGGTTCCACGCGGACGGCGGATCAGTCATGCCGGGCCGGGGGGGGGCGGGCAGGCGGTGCGGGGCCGGCGCGGGGCGGCCGGATTGCTGTTCCGGGCCCACGCGCGCATGGGGGTTCAGTCGTGAGGGATCAGGGCGACCGGGCACTTCGCGTGGTGCAGTACCGCATGGTTGACCGGGCCGAGGTGCATGCCCAGGTGGCCCTTGCGCCGGTGCGCCCCGACCACCAGCAGGTCGGAGCGGGCCGATGCGTCGAGCAAGGCGGTGCGGGAGCGGCCTTCCACGGCCACGCGGCGTACGGCGACCACGGCGCGGTCGGCCGTGGCGGCGGGCAGCGCCTCGGCCAGGGCGGCCTCGGCCCGTGAGCGGTGCTCGTCCATGAGGTCCTCGGCGCGCGGATGGTCGGGCACCTCGTGCGCGGGGCACCGCCAGGCGTGCACGGCGTCCAGAGCCGCACCGCGCCGCTCGGCCGACCGCAGCGCGAACTCCACGGCGGAGGCCGCCTCCTGAGGGTCGCCGACCCCCACGGTGACCCGGCCGAACACGCCCGTACGACCGGCCGCCGCGCCCCGGACCACGATCACCGGGCACTCGGCGTGGGCCGCGACGGACAGACTCACCGAGCCGAGCAGGAGCCCGGCGAGCTCCCCGCGGCCACGGCTGCCGACCACCACGGCGAGGGCCGATCCACTCTCCCGTATCAGCGCGGCCGCGGGCTCATCGGGCAGCACCTGAGCCGTCACCCGCACGGCTCGGGCGCGGTCCAGGACATGCTGCGCCGCCCCCTCGACGAGACGCTCCGCGTGCTGCCGTACGGCGTCGCGATTGAGGCTGAACGACGGTTCGTGCCCCTCGTACCACTCCCAGCTCGAACCGTGCACGATCCGCAGCGGTACCCCGCACCGCACGGCTTCGTCCACGGCCCAGTCGAGAGCCTGCAGGCCGGCTTCCGAACCGTCCACGCCGACGGTCAGTTCCCGCTCCACGGCTGTGCACCTCCTCGGCTCGCACCCTCCGTGCCGTCCCGGCCCCCGGCTCCGAACCTCGCACCGCGGCGGTGCGGTGACGAGTGGCGAACCGGCCCCGTGCGGGGGCCACTCGGTCCCGCCGGACCCGGCCGGCACGCGCCGCGGGTGCCCCCGGAGGTCTCGAACGGGCCACTAATAGGGCTGAAGCGACCGGCGGGCAGGGCCACTTGGCCCCTGCACGCAGCCCAGGTGCGCACGCATTCTTTATGGGTCGCACGACAGCACAGGAGGGTGCGATGTCGGCCACCGGAGTCACGGCAGCCCTGGGGAGCATTGCTACGGCCGCCTCGACGGGGGCCGCGGACGTTCATGGCAGGAACGCCGCGGACACCGTCGTCAGGGCCGGGCTCCATGCCCGATCCGGGACTCCGGTCGCGGGCGTCCGCGCCGGACCCGTTCCGGGACTCCGGTCGTGGGCCTCCGCGCCGTCGCCGCTCCCGCCGCCCGCAGTCATGCGCGCCGCTGTACCGGATCCCCGCCCAACTCCCCCGAGGCGGGGCACTGTTACCGCCGGCGCGAGGCTGCGGGGCGGGCGGGAGCGGCGGAGGTGCGGCAGTTGCTCCGGGGCGAGGGCCCCTGCCCACGCCCCTTTCCCCGCCGCCGGGCCCGGGTCGCCGTGGCCGTCGCGCGGAGCGCCGGAGGGGGGCGCTCCGCGCGCCGGCCACGGGGGATGGGGAGACCCGCCGGGGCGGCACCAGGGGCGGTGGTGGCCAGGCGGCCGGCGCCGACTGCGGTCTCGTCGCGCCCGAGGCCGCATCGGCCGCCTGCCACCGCCGCCGCACATCCGTGGGTGCGGCGGCGGTACCACCGTGCCCTGACGGCGCTCAGGGCCTTCGGCACAGGGAGGCACGGCGATGATCACATCCACCCCGAGGATGATCGAGGCGCTCGCGGCCGTGCACCGTGCCCGGCTGCTCGGCATCGGCCGCGAAGTGATGTTCCCGGCCGGGAGGAGACTGTTCGACGAGGGTGGTCACGCCGACCGCTTCTGGATCGTCCGCAGCGGCACGGTGGCCCTGGACGTGTACGTTCCCGGCCGCCGTTCGCCGGTCGTGGACACCGTCGGTTTCGGTGAACTGGTGGGCTGGTCCTGGCTGTTCCCGCCCTTCGTATGGCAGCTTGGCGCAGAGACCGCGAGCCCGGTGGGCGCCCACGAGTTCGACGCGGCGGCCGTGCGGCAGCTGTGCGAGACCGATGCCGAGTTCGGCCGGGTCGTCGCCCGGTGGGTGGGCCAGGTGCTCGCGCACCGGCTGCACACCACCCGCACCCGGCTGCTCGATCTGTACGCGCCCCACGGCAGCGGTGATCCGAGGTGACGGACCCGAGGAGGCCCGCGATGGCAGCCGTGAAACTCACCCCGCACACCGTCAGCGACGTGATGAGCCACACCGTCGTCTCCGTCGGCCCCGACGCCACCTTCAGGGAGATCGTCGAAGTCATGCGGCAGTGGGGCGTCGGCGCCCTGCCCGTCCTCGAAGGCGAGGGCCGGGTGCTCGGCGTCGTCTCGGAGACGGACCTCCTGTCGGCGGGTGCGCGTGACCCGGCAGTTCTCGGCGATGCGCTGCGGACGGCCGAGCCGCGGGGCGACCATGAGAGGGCCGGACTCGGCTCGGGCCCCGCGGTCACACGGGCCTGGGAGCAGGCGGGCGCGCAGGCAGGGCAGGGGGCCTGGAAGGCGGCCGAGGGACGTACGGCCGGGAGGGCGGACGAGTTCACGGTCGAGAGGCGTAACGGGACGGATGCCGAGGGGCGCAACGGGACCGACACCGAGAAGCGCAACGGGACGGATACCGAGGGGCGCACCGGGGCGGGTGCCGAGGGCACGTCCCGGCCAGGGGGCGCGACCGCGGCCGCGCAGGCGGCGTACGCCGATCTCACCCGGCACGAGCAGCTCGACCGCCTCGCCGCCGGAGCCGCCGGAGCGGCTGGAGCGGCTGGAGCGGCTGGAGCGGCTGGAGCCGGCGGAGGCACCGGAGCGGCCGCGGCGGCGCTCACCGCGGGCGAGCTGATGACCAGGCCCGCCTTCACCGTGCGCCCGGACACCGCCCTGCCCGCGGCCGCACGGATCATGGCACAGCGCCGCATCAAGCGACTGCCCGTGGTCGATCTGACCAACATCCTTCAAGGCATGGTCAGTCGGAGCGATCTGCTCAAGGTGTTTCTGCGCCCGGACGCGGAGATCGCCGAGGAACTGCGCCGCACGATCCTCATCCGGCTGCCGGCCGCCGCACAGCTCGGCGTGCTGGTCACCGACGGCGTGGTCACCGTGCGCGGCGAGTTGCACGACGGCACGCTCGTCGCGCTCCTGGCGCGCGCCGTGCGCGGTGTGGAGGGCGTCGTCGGCGTACGCATGGAACTCGGAGCCCCGGGCGGCCGGTGACGGAACGTACCGCTCACGACCGATCACATCCGGACCACAACGCTCACGTCCCGGCCGCACGAAGGGAGGGCAGGGCCGTACCGAGGGAGGGCCGAACCGTACCCGGCGAGGGGGCCGGTCCGTACCCGGGGAGGGGACCGGATCGTACCCGGGGAGGGCCGGTCGGCCCTGGCACGCCGATCCCGTGCACGACACGATCGACCGAAGAGCCGCGCGCGAGCGGCGGCCCGCCAGTCCAGGGGTTGCGCCATGGCCGAACCACCGCACAAGTTCCTACACCGCCCCATACGTGTCTTCATCCTCGACGACCACGACGTGGTCCGCCGAGGTCTGCACGATCTGCTCGACGCCGAAACCGATATCGAGGTCGTCGGCGAGGCGTCCGGCGGTGCACAGGCCCTGGAGCGCGGCCCCGCGCTCCGTCCCGACGTGGCCATCCTCGACGTCCGTCTCGCCGACACCGACGGCATCACCGTCTGCCGTGAACTGCGGTCCCTCATGCCGGATCTGGCCTGTCTGATGCTGACGTCCTTCGACGACGACGACGCCCTGCTCGACGCGATCATGGCGGGCGCGGCCGGCTACGTACTGAAGCAGATCAAGGGGTCCGATCTGATCTCGGCGGTACGCACGGTCGCCGCCGGCGGTTCGCTCCTCGACCCGGCCACCGCGGCCCGCCTGATGAACACCCTGGGCGGCCCAGGCCCTCCGCCCGCGGTCCTGCCGGGCGACGGTCGCACAGCGCCCCCGGGACACAACGGCTTCGCGGTGCTCGCGGAGCGTGACGGCGCCGCGAAGCTCCCGGAACGCAACGGCCTCCCGTCACCCTCGGGAAGCGAACGCGAACGCGACGGTCACGCCCCGCTCCTCGAAAGCGACGTCCGCGCCCTCCTCTCCGAGCGCGAACGGGAGATCCTCGGGTTGATCGGCGACGGTCTGACCAACCGGCAGATCGGCAAGCGGACCGACCTCGCGGAGCGCACCGTGAAGCACCACGTCGCCCAGCTGCTCGGCAAGTTGGGCGTCGAGCGGCGGGTCCGGTCGATGATCACGGCCGCCCCGGACTCGCCACCAGGCGGCACAGGCACAGCCACAGGCGCGGGGGCGAGCACCGGCACAGGCGACTGACACCTGCCCCCTCCAGGAAGCTCGCGGCGCCCAGGGTGTCCGGGGCCCCGCGGGGGGAACGTCCCGTCACCGCGCCGGCGCCACCGGTACCCGCCACTCCAGCTGCGTACCGCCCAACTGCCCCGAACCCAGGTTGAGTTCACCGCCCAGGCGGGCGGCGCGCTCGGCGAGGTTGCGCAGCCCGCCGCGGTGGGTGTCCGCGCCCTGGCGGCCCGTGATGCCGACGCCGTCGTCCTCGACGGTGAGGGTGAGCCGGCCGGTGCGCACCACGAGCGCCACTTCCACCGTGGTGGCCTGCGCGTGCCGGGCGACATTGACCAGGGACTCGCCGAGTACGGCCACGACCTCCTCGGCGACCGTGGGCGGAACATCGGAGTCGATCAGGCCCTCCATGCGCAGGGCCGGTGTGCAGCCGAGCAGTGGAACGGCGTCCTCCACGGCCCGCACCACCCGCACCCGCAGTCCGGGACCGGCCGGGGCGGCCTCGTGGGCGCGCAGTCCGAAGATGGTCGACCGGATGATCTTGATGGTGGTGTCCAGATCGTCGACGGCCCGGCCGAGCCGCTCGACGGCCTGCGGATGCTGGACGAAGCGCTGGGTGCTCTGCAGCGTCATGCCGGTCGCGAACAGCCGCTGCAGCGCGAGGTCATGGAGGTCGCGGGCGATCCGGTCGCGGTCCTCAAGGAGACTCATCTGCTCCGCGTCCCGGCGCCGGTCGGCGAGTTCGAGCGCCACCGCGGCCTGCCCGGCGAAGCCGAGCAGCGGGGCCGTCTCCGCCTCGCTGAACGCCGGTCTGCCCTCGCGTCGGCCGAGGAGCAGCACTCCGCGCAGTCCGCCCCTGGTGCCCATGGGCACGGCCACCACGGGGGCTATCCCGTCCCATCGGTCCGGCTCGAAGGCCATCCGCGGGTCCTTGCGCACATCGGCGGTCGAGACCAGGCCCGCGGCGCTCATCGCCGCCCCGGCGAGCGAGCCCTCGCGCGGCAGGATCAGGTCGCGGTGGGCCTCGGCGCCGACGCCCTGCGCGAGGGCGCAGCGCAGCTCCGCACCGCCCTCCAGGACCAGTTCGACCACACCCAGGTCGGCGGAGGTGATCTCCCGGGCCCGCTCGACCATGACTTCGAGCACCTGGGACTCCGGCACTCCGGACAGCAGTCCGCTGCTGACCTCGGCGCCCGCCTCGAGCCAGCGCTCCCGCAGGCGTACCGCGGCGAAGAGCCGGGCGTTCTCGATGGCGACTCCGGCCGCCGTGGCGAGGGTGGAGAGCAACGCCTCGTCCTCGGGCTCGAACTGGCCGCCGCCGCGCTTCTCCGTCAGATACAGATTGCCGAAGACCTCGTCGCGCACCCGGATCGGCACTCCCAGGAAGGTGTGCATCGGCGGGTGGTGCGGCGGGAACCCCGACGACGCGGGGTGCTCGGACAGTTCGGCCAGGCGCAGGGCCTCCGGGTTCCGGATCAGCTCGCCGAGCAGTCCGTGCCCGGACGGCAAGTCGCCGATCTCGCCCCGCAGTTCGTCGTCGAGGCCGACCGGCAGGAACTCGTCGAGGAGCCGGCCGCGGCCGATCACACCGATCGCGCCGTACTCGGCGTCGACCAGGACCACCGCGGCCTCCACGATCCGGCGCAGTACCTGCGACAGCTCCAGTTCGCGGCCCACCGAAAGGACGGCCTCCAGGAGTCCGTGCAGCCGGTCGCGGGTGCCGATGACGGCTTCGATCCGGGACTGCAACTCCTCCAGGAGCTCGTCGAGGCGGAGCTTGGGCAGTCCTCCCGGTTCCCCCGTGACCTTGCGGCCGTCCCCGCCCATGCGTCCCTCCGCCCGCTCGGTGAAGCCGCGACGTGGTCCTCGTCGTGGTCCTCGTCCTGCTTTCAAGGTAGCGGCCGGGGCGGCGCCGTCGGCCTGGGGCGGCATATGTCGTTCGAATTCCGCGCATCGACGTCAACTCCGCCCGTCCCAAGGTCTATTGGCCCCGGTGCCCGCCCCTCTACGCTGGAGCGGGCCTGAAGGGGGACGCCGCCGCAGCCGGTCGCCTGAGGGGGAGACGCATGAGCGGACGTATCGAGCGCAGCCGGAGCAACGGCCGGCCCGTCGCACCGTCCAAGGGTGAGCGGCTCGCCGACTGGGCCGACGGCCGCATCGGTCTGAACGCCCTCGCCAAGACCCAGATGCGCAAGGTCTTTCCCGACCACTGGTCGTTCATGTTCGGAGAGATCTGTCTCTACAGCTTTCTGATCCTGATCCTCACCGGTGTCTGGCTCACCCTGTTCTTCGAGCCCAGCAATGTCGAGGTGGTCTACGAGGGCCCCTACGAACCCCTCAACGGCATCCTCATGACCAGGGCGTACGAGTCCACGCTCGAGATCAGCATGGAGGTGCGCGGCGGGCTGCTGATCCGGCAGATCCACCACTGGGCGGCGCTGATCTTCGTCGTCGGCATGCTGGTGCACATGATGCGGGTGTTCTTCACCGGCGCCTTCCGCAAGCCGCGCGAGGTCAACTGGCTGTTCGGCTGGACCCTGTTGATGCTCGGCCTGATCACCGGACTGACCGGCTACTCGCTCCCCGACGATCTGCTCTCCGGCACCGGCATCCGCTTCGCTCAGGGCGCGATCCTGTCGGTGCCCGTCGTGGGCACGTATCTGTCGATGTTCCTGTTCGGCGGCGAGTTCCCCGGCCACGACATCATCGCGCGGCTCTATCCGATCCATGTGCTGCTCTTGCCAGGGATCATGCTCGGCCTCGTCGTGGCCCATCTGATCCTGGTCTTCTACCACAAGCACACCCAGTTCGCCGGGCCCGGACGGACCGAGAAGAATGTGATCGGCATGCCGTTCATGCCCATCTACATGGCCAAGGCGGGTGGCTTCTTCTTCCTCGTGTTCGGGGTGCTCGCGGTCCTCGGCGCCGTCGCGCAGATCAACCCGGTGTGGGCGATCGGCCCTTACCGCCCGGACCTCGTGTCCACCGGAGCCCAGCCCGACTGGTATCTGGGCTTCTCCGAGGGGCTGATCCGGGTGATGCCCGGCTGGGAGATCAACCTCTTCGGGCACACGCTGGCGCTCGGTGTCTTCATCCCGTTCACGCTGTTCCCGCTGATCATGATGGCCATCGCGGTCTATCCGTTCATCGAGGCCTGGATCACCGGTGACAAGCGCGAGCACCACATCGCCGACCGCCCCCGCAACGCCCCGACCCGCACCGGTCTCGGCGTGGCCTGGCTGAGTCTGTACGGGGTGCTCCTGATCGGCGGCGGCAACGACATCGTGGCCACGCATCTGCATCTGTCGATCAACGTGATCACGTGGTTCGTACGGATCGCCGTCTTCGTGGTGCCGGTCCTGGCGTTCGTCGTCACCCGGCGGATCTGTCTCGGCCTGCAGCACCGCGACCGCGACAAGGCGCTGCACGGCCGCGAGAGCGGCATCATCAAACGGCTCCCGCACGGTGAGTTCATCGAGGTGCACGAACCGCTCAGCCAGGCGCAGCGGCACGTCCTGACCGCGCACGAGCAGACCCTGCCCTACGAACTCGGCCCGCGCCGCGACGCCAACGGCGTGGAGCGCAGGGTCAAGCGCTCGGACCGTCTGCGCGCCCGCCTCGCCCGCGCGATGTACGGCCCCGGCACGCAGGTGCCGAAGGCGACGGCGGAGGAGTACAGGGAGCTGCAGCACGGCGACGGACACCACTGAGAGTGACGTGCCGTCCTGGCGGAATGACGGTATGTGAGCGCCCGGCTCGCACGGACCGGCTCCCTGCCCGAAGGTGGAGTCCAGGGGGCCGACCAAGCGCCGGAGGGTGTCATGGGCATCTTCGACATCTTCAAGCACGACAAGCAGGGCTCACACGACCAGGCGGCGGGCGGGGCGGAGCAGACCAAGGAGCAGGTCCAGGAGCAGGCCACCGCCGCGGAGACGCCCGCGGACCGGGGCGCCCCCGGTGAACCGCCGGCGAAGTACGCGGACCCCGTCGCGGCGACCAGGGAAGCGGCCGACCGGATGGCGGCCAGGGCCCGGGTCACGCCGGAGGAGCAGCACGCGGCGTCGGCGCCCAAGCCGCCCCCGGAGAAGGCCGCGGCCCACGAGGCTCCGGCACCGGCTCCGGCCAAGGAGCGCACGTACACCGTGAAGTCCGGCGACTCCCTGTCGGCCATCGCGGGCCGCGAACTCGGCGGCGAGGACCGCTGGCGCGAGCTGTACGACCTGAACCGCGACGCGATCGGCGCCGACCCCGACATGATCCACCCCGGCACGGTCCTCAAGCTCCCGTAGTCGGGAGGCGGTGGGGTTCAAACTCCCGTACCCCAGGGTCACTTGAGGCGTCAGGCGTCCCGCTTCGCGTCCGCCGGAGGCAGGTGACCGTGGGCCAGTCCTGGGCGTGGGGGCGGTCTCCGCATTAGGGTCGATTTATGAGCCATGGAGACCGCTTCACCGGCCGGGTCGCCGTGATCACCGGCGCCGCTTCCGGTATCGGGGCCGCCACTGCGGCCCGTTTCGCCGCCGAGGGAGGCGCCGTCGTCCTCGCCGACGTCTCCGAGGACCGCGGCCATGACGTCGCCGCGGATATCCAGAAGCAGGGCGGGCGCGCCGAGTTCGTGCGGGCCGATGTCGCCGAACCGGGGGACTGGCGGCGGGTCGCGGCGGCCGCGAGTGCCTTCGGCCCCGTCGGTGTCTTCGTCAGCAACGCCTTCACGGTGGATGTGACCCGGGCCCACGAGATGCCCCTCGAATCCTGGAACCGTCAGCTCGCCGTCAACCTCACCGGTTCCTTCCTCGGGTTCAAGGCACTCCTTCCCGAACTGCGCGCCCAGCGCGGCGCGGTGGTCCTGACCTCCTCCGTGCAGGCCCATGCCGGTATCCCCGGCCACCCCGCCTACGCCGCCACGAAGGGCGCCCTGCTGTCCCTGTGCGGCCAGCTTGCCGTCGAGTACGGCCCCGAGGTGCGGGTCAACGCCGTTCTGCCGGGCCCGATCCTCACCGGCGCCTGGGACCGGCTGCCGGAGGAGGAACGGGTGCGCAGCGCCGCCCAGACCGCGGCGGGCCGTCTCGGCACCCCCGAGGAGGTCGCCGCCGCCATCGCCTTCCTCGCCGCCGACGAGGCCGCGTACATCACCGGCTCCAGCCTCCTCGTGGACGGCGGCTGGAGCGTGGTCAAGGACTCGGCCTGAGCGGACCCCGGTGTCCCGGAGAGGCCGGTGCACGGGTGAGACATCGCTCCAACTCGCCTACTGGGAAAGCGAGTCGACGAGTTCCGCGAGCGCAGAGGCCAGCGCGTCGAGGCCGGGTCCGGGTGCCCCGCCCGGCTCCGCCATGTACCCGTCGCGCCGGATCTCGATCATCAGCGCGCCGACCCGGGGCTCCACACCGTAGAACTCCAGCGGCACATACGTCCCCGCGAAGGGACTGTCGAGCCCGGTGCCGCCGAACCGCGCGAACGCCGCCTCGGCGCGGGCGAGCAGCTCGGGCGGGGTGTGGAACGGGTCGGTGCCCAGGCACACCGGCGGCCGCGGCCCGTCGCCGTGCAGCTCGTACGGCAGCCGCCCGGTCGGATACGAGTGCACATCGATGATCACCGCGCGCCCCGCGGCGGCGAGCCGCCCCGCGACGGCCTCGGTCATGGCCCGCGCGTACGGGTGGAAGTAGCGGTCGAGCAGCGGCTGCGGGTCGAACTCCGGGTCCCGCAGGGGCTCTTGGTGCGTGGTGCGGGTGTAGACCGCACCCATCCCGACCGCCCGCATCTCCTCGCGCTCGTCCGGGAACCGCTCCGGGTCGACCACGAGACGGGAGCGCCGGTTCACGAACTGCCAGGGCCTGGCGCGGTGCGTCGCCGCCGCGGCACGGGCCGCGAGGGTGTCCGTGTGCGCGTCCGTGATGTGGTCCAACTCCCGTTCCAGAGCGGCGTCTTCAAGGACGATGCCGCCGCGCACCGCCCGCGGCACGGTGCGCGCGGCGTGCGGCACATGCAGCAGAACGGGTGCGTCGGCGGCACCGGGAAGAAGCTGGAAGGGCGGATCCGGGGCGTCGTCCATGGGGCCAAGCCTAGGCAGGGCCCCGGACACCCCGGCCGTCCTGGTCGTCGTGGTGGTCGCGGTGGCGGTGGCCGTGGTGGCCGGCGCGGTCAGCGATCGGCGTAGACGACCCACACCTGACCGGGCGCGAACGGCATCGGCTTGCCGTTCTTCTGCGTGAAGGTGGTCCCGGCCGTCGGCTTGGGACGCTTCCAGTACGTGGCGTACGCCTTGCCGTCACGCAGCACCGTCGCCCGGCCCTGGCCCGTGGTGTGGATATACGGGGTCACCGCGCCGTTGACGTCCTTGTACTTGGACGGCCGCATCCGCACATGCTGGATCACGATGGTCCGGGCGCTCATCTGGCGGCCGTCACTGAGGCGGGCGGCCGAGCCGTCGAAGGAGACCTGCCAGCGCTTGATCCGCGGCGACCAGCGGAAGGTGTGGCTCGCCGACGCGTAGCGCACGGTACGGCTGCTCGCCTTGGTCCCGCCCGCCGGCGCCGCCCCGAAGCGGAAGCCGATGTCCGCGGGCCGGCTGGCGCGCGGCGCCGAGTCGAGCAGCGCCTTGGGGCGGACGAACAGGTTGTGCGGCGCGGGGCGGCCCGCACCGCGGAAGTAGGCACCGGGCACCTTGCCGTGCGGCCGTACGTAGATCGGCGAATTGCGCAGATACTTGGTGAGGTCGCTGCGCACCCCGGAGTAGGCGAGCGCCGGACGGCCGAACTGCCGCAGGAGCTCGACATCGGACTCGCGGGCGCTGCGCACCGGGCCGACCGCGTGCGGCTTGCGGCTGGAGTACACGCCCATCAGGCGGCTCATCCCGCCCTCGACCTTCTCGACGTAGACGATGTCCGCCTTGTCGAGGCCCCGGTGCGGCCGGGCCATCCGGGAGTTGTCGAACTTCACCGCGAGCACCCGGCCCGGGTACATCGTCAGGCCGGTGTACGGCGACACCCGGTTCGGCGGCCCGTCCGCGCCCACGGGTCTCGTCTCGTGCGCCGCCCCCAGGGTGAGCGCGCCCGCGGCGACGAGCGCGAGGAGTCTCGCGCCGCGTCGGGTGGTGCGGGTGGCCCGTGCAGATCTCGCTGTCATCCAGCGCCTCCGTCGTCCGTAGCATCCGTAGCGGATTTCGCTGGCGCAGTCATTCCTCGCGAGCCCCTGCGATGAATCACGGCGGGGCCATCCACCCGCCTTCCGTTCATCCTTTCCGGCCACATGCCCCTGGCGCACGGCGCGGCGCCGCCGTCCGGCGGCCAGGCCACGCTCGGCGTTGACAGGCGGCAGGCCGCTGGTTCTAATGGGCGGCGCGTGCAGCGTGACGCCGGCCGAAGAGCAGTGGGCAGGACGGCGATCGGGCCAGCACCCTTTTCTTCGGGACCTCGGATACGGATCGCCACGAACGGCTGCGAACTGCCGTCCCCGGCGCCGTACATCGCCGTACACCGCCCTTCGGGCCGTCCCTCCCCGCGCCGCCGGGTCCCTGCTCGGCGCCCGGGACGGGACGCTCTTCCCAGGAGATCTCTCAGCCCATGCCGCATTCCCCTGCCCACGATGCCCGTGACGACTTCGCACCCCACGACCGTCTGCTGCTGACCTTCACCGGTGCGGACTCCCACGAGCGGCACACCCTCGAACTCGGCTACCGCCGCGACGGCGACCGGCTGGTCGTCACGGCCGGCGCCCGGCACGACGACCTGCTCGCCCACTCCGTGGTGACCGTGCACCTGGACGGCGAGGCACGCGAGGCGATCGCCGTGCCCGCTGCCGACGGCACCGGCACCGTGGTCCTCGAACCGCCCGCGCGGCCCGCCGACGGCGAGGCCCCCGTGCGGGTCAGGACGCTCGCCGACAAGGTCCTCGAAATCCACGCCTGGCTACGGGCCCAGCTGCGCCACGTCAGCGCCGAGGCCGACGCCCAACTCGCCGCGCGGGCCGCCCACCAGGGCCCCGGCGCCCCTCCGGCGCCGGGCCTCGGGATGCAGATCAGACAGCACTGCCTGGCGTTCTGCGAGACCCTGACGTTCCATCACACCAGTGAGGACGCGCATGTCTTTCCCGGCGTGGCGCAGCACCATCCGGAGCTGCGCGGGGCCCTGGAACGGCTGAGCGCGGAGCACCGGAAGGTGGCGCGTATCAAGGAGGAGCTGCTGGCCCTCCTCGCCCGGATGGAGACGGCGGACCCCGACCGCTTCCGCCGTGAACTCGACCGGCTGAGCCAGGAGTTGACGGTTCATCTGGAGTACGAGGAGGAGGTGCTGCTGCCGCCCCTCGCGCACGTCCCGTTCCCGCCGCGCTGACCGGCGCCGGGTGGCTCAGCGCCCCGGGACGTAGTGCTGGGGCAGATCCCGCCGTTCCGCCGGAGGCAGGTTGCGCGGCGGGGTCTCCACGGGCGGTGCACCGGCCGCACCCCGCTCGCGGGCCCAGCCGGCCCGGGCCCGCGGATGGTAGCGCCGTGCGTGCGGCACGAGTCGCCAGCAGCGGTGCACCGCGCGGCCGAACGCCCGAAGGCGCCGTTCGTCGCGCGCCGTCCACGCGTACCCGAGCCGTTCGCGTACCGCCGGCGGGTACATGCCGACCGTCATCCAGACGGTCAGCCGCGCCAGCGGCACCCGGGCCAGGGCCCACAACGGGCCCGGCAGGAAGCGCAGGTTGGGCGGTTTGGCGACCCGGCGCAGATCCAGGACGTCCCGGGTGGGCCGGTTGTCCTCCAGGACGTCGGCACACATGTGGTCCCAGTACGCCTGGAAGTCCTCCCAGGTCTTCGGCACGGGCTTCATGCTCACGCCGTACAGCGCGTACCACCGCACGTGCTCGTCGAAGAGCCGGCGCCGCTGGGCCTCGGTGAGACCGCCGCCGAAGTAGTCGGCGACATGCATGGTCAGGACGAAGAACGTGGCGTGCGCCCAGTAGTACGTACCGGGATTGAGGGCGTGGTAAGGGCGGCCCTTGTCGTCCACGCCCTTGATGGTGTCGTGGTAACCGCGCACCGCACGGGCGGTCTCGGCGGCGCGCGGCCCGTCGTAGACCACACCGCCGATCGGGTACAGGGAGCGGAAAAGGCGCTGCCAGCGCTCCTCGAAGAAGCGCGAGTGCTCGGCGACGCCGGCGCCGAGTTCGGGGTGCATGTTCTGCATGGACCCGGCCCAGGGGGCGAGCAGCAGGGCCCGCCAGTCGCCGAACCAGCGCCAGGTGAGGGAGTCGGGGCCGAGCGGTGCGACATCTGCCACGGGGGCCTCCAGCCGGTGACCGAACGCGGATCTGATCCTCTGAACCCAAGTGAGGACAGGTGTCCTCAGGAACCGTCACACTAGGATCTGAGGACAGCTGTAGTCAATGCGCGCCGGTATCGGCACCGCATCAATTTCCGCACCAATTTCCTGATCAACACCGGCCAGGGGAGGGCGAGTTGGGCAACCAGTCGGGCGGTGAACGCACTTGGGGCGGCAGCACGCTCGCCGACCGCCGCGCGAGCCGCCGTGCGAGCCTGCTGACCGCCGCCGAACGGCTCGCGGGCGACGAGGGGGCCGCGGCCGTCACGGTCCGCTCGGTCTGCCGCCGCACCCGGCTGACCGACCGCTACTTCTACGAGAGCTTCGAGAGCCGGGACGCACTGCTCCTGGCCGCGTACGAACGCGTGGCCACGGAAGCGCGCGACGCGCTCACGAACGCCGTGGCGGCCACCGCACCCGAGCCGGAGGCGCGGGCCCGCGCCGCGGTGGCTGCCTTCGTCGCTCTGGTCCTGGACGCCCCGCACAAGGGCCGCCTCCTGCTGATCGAGCCCTACGCCGACCCCGTGCTCGGCGCACACAGCCACCGCCTCATGCCCTCCTTCACGGAACTCATCGACGGCCAGCTGGCGCGCGGCGCCGACGACGCGGGCCGCAGGATGACTGCGTACGCCCTGGTCGGCGGTCTCGCCAGCCTCTTCGCCGGCTGGCTGCGGGGGAGCCTGGAGGTCACGCGCGAGCGACTGGTCGAGCACTGTGTGCAGCTGGTACTCGCCGCTCACGAGGCGACGACAGATGAACAGCAGCGACGGAAACGTCCACATTCTGGCGACTGAATGCCCAATTTTGCCCCGTTTTTCAGCGGTGCTGAAGCTGTGCGCTGGACGCTTCACACGCGATGAGCACGCCCCTACGCGCCGTCCATATACATGCCCCCGCCATCTACCTTGTCGCCCGCCAGCATCGTGGCAACGGACCGCTCGATGTGTGAAGGATCACGATGGGAGCACGGCATGCACCACAGCACGGCGGCGAGCGTGAGGGGCGGCGCGGTGGACGCCCCGGGCGCCCCGACATAAGCCTCGCGCAGCTCGCGGGCGCCGGCCTCGGCGCGGCCGCGGGCATGACGCTCGCTTCGGAACTCCATCTCTACGGCACCGTCACGGGCGCGGTCGTCTTCGCGGTGGCGGCGACGGTGGGCGGCCCTCTGATCCAGCACGCGCTGCAGCGTCTGGGCGAGGGGTGCGGGGCGCTGGTACGGACGGCGCGCGGACGCGTGGCGGCACGCGGCGGCGCACCCGGCGCGGCGCGCGGCGGCGCACTCGGCGCCGTCGTACCGCTCGCGGCGATCGGCGTCCTGGCCTTCGGCACGGTCGCCGCCACCGGCTCGGCCGCACCCGCCGCGGCGCCCCAGGACCACAAGTCCGCACCGGATCAAGCCCCTTCGAGGGAGCCGGTCGAAAAGGTCACCCAGACCCGGGCCGACAGCCGCAAGACCACACCTCGCCGGATGGCGCCGACGGACGGCGGCTGCTGACAACAGGCCGTGCCCGCCCGTCACTTCCTCCAAGCCGGAGGGTCTGCTTTCGGCTGGATCACCACGTTTGCAGGCTGCCTCCGGGCGCCGTTGGCTTGATCGTCCGAAGGCGGTGCCGGCCTTGTGGTGCATCGGATCCATGAGTGGCTGGAATCGCGTTGCGTATGCAATGAGCCATTGGTACAAAGGGGCGACTGTCAGTGGTGGGGCGTATGTTCACACCTGGACGAGGTAGTGCCACGGTTTCGATTCCCCACGGGGGTGGGCGCATGAAGTTCGACATGGGTTCGACGACGCTGTCGGAGCTGGGACGGCGGACGACGGGGTCGAGTGACGATCTGGGCGCGCTGATCCGGCAGTTGATCGCGGCGGCGGCGCCGCTGGAGGGCAAGTTCAACGGCGCGGGCCGGGCAGTGTTCGACCGGTTCAAGGGGAACGCGGACGAGATCACGGACGCGCTGAACGGTTCGCTGCAGGCGATTCTGGGCGGCCAGTCCGGCATGGACACGGCGTTCACGACCGGTATGCAGGAGCAGGCCGACAACGCCAACCAGCAGATGAGCGCGGCCAACTTCGAGGCCGCCCGGTTCAACGGACGCTGAGCAACGGGGGCTCTTTTCTCATGGCCAACATGGACCGCAACTCCTATGACATCAGCGCCTCCACCGAGGTGCAGGGCAGCCTCCTAGCGATCATCGGTCAGCTGGAGCGGGTGCTCTCGGATCGCGACGGTGCGGTGAAGGCCGCGATGGGCGAGTTCCAGGCCGACGGGGTCTCCGAGGAGTACCACGGCAAGGAAGTCCGCTGGAACAAGGCGGCCAACGAGGTACGCGAGATCATCCGCCTGGTGCGCTCCACGATGGAGCAGAACGACAGCACGGCGCAGTCGACGCTGGCGCGGGCGAAGGCAGCGGTCGACAACATCGGCTGACACCCGGCTGACATCGGGTGATGTCACCTGCGTACGGCAGCGGGTACGGGTCACGGGGATCGGGGCGCGCGGTCGGCGGTTGCGCCGCCGTGCGTGCCGCAGGAGTGGTTGGGGGAGTTTCGTGTCGCGTTGGGACATTCAGCCGGCCGGTGTGCTCGGCACGCTGACGATGACCGGCGAAGCGGCGAGCCGCCTGGAAACGGCGGTCAATGCGATGGTGAAAGACCTGTCGACCGCGGCGAGTTCCGCGGGAACGGTCGTGCCGGGCGCCGAGTACACACCGGTTCAGGGTCCGATGGCTGTCGGCAGTGGTGCACGCCCGAGCGTTCGGCAGCAGGAGACGGCCTGCATGGCCGATCCCCAGGCGGACGCACAGCGTCCGACAGTGACCGTGGTCGAGCCGGTCAACGGGCCGGTCGGCGGGGCGCTCAGCCAGTACCTGGAGAGCCGCATGCCGAAGGTGCAGTCCATGGCCAACCGGACGGCGAACGCCATCAACGGCGCCGCCACGGCCACCAACCACTACCAGCAGGGCAACACCGAGATGGCGGCCAACGCCCAGGCCAAGGTGGTGCAGGCGCCGGAGAAGATCGATATGCCGGGTGCGGGCGGAGAGCGGGGCGCCAAGTGAGCCCCCAGGCCCTCGACCCCGGCCAGATGCTGGAGTTCACCGGCGACCTGGGCGAGCTGGAGCGCAGCATCAGCGCATTGTCCGGTGACGCTTCGGCGATCTGGGACGCCGGCACGCAGATCGACACCACGTTCCGAGGGCTGTCCTCGTACTACGACGCGCCGGAGGCCGACCAGCTCTTCGCCACCACCGCACCGGTGGCCACCGCCGCGAACGACTTCCAGCGCGAGCTGGAGACGGTGGCCCAGGCCCTGGGCGCGTACGCCAGCGAGGTCCGCCCGCTGGTCGCCAAGCTGGACCGGCTGCGGGACGAAGCAGCAGCCTTCCGCACCCGTATCGCGGGCAAGGACGACTGGCACTACGACGACACACTCACCAGCGAGAACGCCAACCGCCGTGCCGAGATGCACGCCACCTGGGAGGCCTTCCAGAACGCCGAACGCGCCTGCGCCAACAAGATCTTCGCCCTGTTCACGGACTTCCGTCTCGTCCCCAACGACGGCAAGGGCGACAAGCCCGACAAGAACGAGTACGGCTACAGCGCCGACATGCTCAACAACGCCCAGGGCCTGCCCTGGGGCGACAAAGTCGAAGAGTCCATCCACTGGTACGAACTCCACCGCCAGATCAAGCACTTCGTCTGGGACAGCTTCATCGTCGACGGCGTCTGGGGCACCCTGCGCGGCATCGGCACCCTCTTCGGTGTGGACGGCGCCGCCGCGGCCGGCCAGGCCTGGACGAACCTCGGCAAGGTCGTCACCGGCCTCGCCACCACCATCATGCCCGGCGCGGCACTGTTCGCCGGGGCAGTCGGGGGCGACAAGACCCGCCGCTGGATCATGGACTCGCAGACCGCGCTGAAGGACGCCGGCAAGGCGATGATCTCCTACGACCAGTGGGGCAAGGACAACGCCCGCGCGGCCGGTGGCGCCACGTTCAACGTACTCAGCACGGTCCTGACCGGAGGAGCCGGCGCGGCCGCGAAGACCGGAGCCATCGCCCGCGGAATCTCCGCAGCCTCCAAGGTCGTCCACTTCGTCGACCCGATGACATACGTCGCCAAGGGCGCCACCTTCACCGCGGTCAAGGTCGGCGACGCCATGGCCACCCTGCGCAACCTGAGCTCGGGCACCTACCTGGACCTCGCGAACGGCTCCTACAAACTCGCCGACGAGCCCGTCCGGGCCGCCGACCTGCCGGAGAACTCGGTACTCCGTGCCGAGAACTCGGTGAAGATGACCGACCTCGAGGGCAACACGGTCTACCTCAACACCGAAACCCACCTGCTCCACAAGGCCGACGGCAGCGTCATCGAGAACGCCGACAACGTGAAACGTGAGATGTCGGCCGAGGAGCGCTACAGCCAGCAGGAGAAGTCTCAGCCCCAGTCCGACCGCGAGCCCGCTGCCGTCGGAGGGCGAGAGGCTGAAACCGGGAACAACGTCCATCACGCCCCTGCCACGGGCCATCACGGTTCCGTCTCATCTGGCGGCCACGGCGAAGTGCCCCCGTCTGGAGGGAGCGGACACGGCGGTGGTTCAGGGGGAGGCGGTTCCGATGGAGCCGGTGGCCACGGCGGCTCCGGCTCTCACTTCGGTGACGATGCCCAGCCGTTCGAGCGCGGTGGTCAGACCGAGCAGCAGATTCGTGACCACCTGCGCGGCTCGGGGGTCAAGCCAGCTGACTTGGAACGGGTACTTGACAACCTGACCAATAATCCGGCCGGCCGAGAGATAGCTGAGACGATCGCTTCAGGCAGGCACAACAACAGCTACGGATACCACCAAGTCGTCTCGAGTCTCAGCCATCCAGACAAGATGATGGGCGGCATCGAGCAACTCCGATTGGCCAACCGAATGTACGACGCTGGACTCCGGGACATCGCGTTCGAGGCCAAAGCTGGGTATGAGCTCAAGCCAGGCGTGGTGACGGGAGAGAAGACGGACCTCGATGTCGTGGCCCGTGGCTCGGATGGAACTACCTACGGTTACCAGTTCAAGGACGTTCAGAATCCGAAGAAGCTGGTCAACAAGATCTTTAGCAACATGCGGCAGTTGACTGATTCCCATGCTGATGTCCAAACCTTCGTGGTTGACACCCGAGGGACGTTGGACGACCTAGCCGCAAGCGGCATACCGAGGCGCCTGACTGAGGTCTACGGAAACCGTAATGTTCAATTTGTCATTCGCGTTGAGGATGGGACGCTGATGATTCCACCTGGTGGCAAGTTCATGCCTGGAGGTATGTCGTGATCGCGTCTACACCTGTCGCGCGCTGGAGCTGGGGGCGCGAGGCCGAGGGTGAGGATGAACTCCTGGAGTTCCTCCGCGGCGTCCTCAGCGCCTTTACGGTCCTGCGAGATCGCCGACTGTTCCCTTCACATGTTCCGATGAAGATCGCGCTACCCGAGTATGGGGCAACCGAGACATTCCTGTTTCGGGGGGAGTTCACGCTTGACTCTCGGACATCTCCGGATGATGCGGAGAGCCTGGCGCAGGAGATTCAGTCCGCCATGGTTCCGGGCAAGCCTGGAGGAGTCGACGCCGACATCTCTCCCGGCCGTTCCACGATGGCGAGTGGAACTGACGAGACAGCGTTCTCGTTGAGCGCTGCGCTTCTCACTGGCTTCTTCAGTCTGCAGCTCGAGACGTTCTCCGACGCTTGGATGCCCTGTGATCTGAAGGGCCGCGCTCAAGACGATCGCTACGCTGCTAACTATCCACGGCTCGCCGATGCACTGCAGGCGGTATCAGTAGCTGTAGACACCGACATCGACCCTGATGATCCGACCTGGTTCGGCAAACCGACCGAGACGGGAGTCGAGAACATCTGCGATGGTGATGGTTCCGCTGTCGATGTCTGGGATCGCTTTGAAATTCCTCAACGCAACAGTGTGTTCCGGCATGCGCCGGGGTTCGATGCAGTTGGCTACGCGCGCGACGCGAGCGGGCTGATCCGGCACACCCCGGTGGCGGGCGAGCAGGGCGTACTCGGCTACCTCTGGGCGTCAGACACCGAGGCGGCAGCCAGTTTTGAGCCGCGCGCGAGCGCAGGCGACGCCGGCTATGCGGCGGGACTCTTGTGGCTTGAGCGCCTAAGGGAAGCCAGTGCTCGTGGTCTACTGCCGTCAGCCGCGCTGAGGGAGTTCGCCGCTCTTCCCTCAGATCGAGTTGCCGGCCAGTTGCAGACCAGCACCGCTACGGCTCTGGAGAGTCTGGCAGAACTCAGGGAAATCGCCAGCCATACGTAGGCCACTGGTCTCCTATCGGCAGGCATACCGCGTATCGCGGCTGGGTTATACAAGCGCGCCCTGAGGCACTGACCAATCTCTCGCCCGGGTCTAGGGGTGAGCCGTTCTGGTAAGGAAGCGGATTCGTGCGCTGGTGTATTGCCAGGAGCAGGCTGACGGTGCGAAGAGGAAAGACTGATGAGCGAGTTCGATCGACTGCTTGGCACTGACTTCGATGGTCGGCCCTCCGCCGATCCCGAGGGAGTCATCTACGACGGACTCGACGATCTTCGACACCGCGAGCGGGTGCCCGGACTCATCAGGCTGATGAATGACTCAACTGCCCCGGCAAGGGATCGCTTCCTCGCCTGTGTGGCCCTTACCACGTGGGGAGAGCCAGCAGGCTACGAGACCATCATCAGCACCGCCAAGGCTCCAAAGGTCGCACCCTGGTATGAAATCCTCATCGACCGAAAATTCTCGGTCGACAGCACGTTCGCGCAATTTGCGGTAGCCATCGGTGATAGCGACGAAATTTCCGAATCCAAGGGAACGCTCAGGCAGCGGCTTGAGGCGCTGCGGTCCTTGGTGTGCATCGCCGACACCGAATACTTCGAAGACAGACTCGGAGAAATCTTCGACCAAGATTCAACAGCCGCCGTCCTTGATGACATCACGGAAACAGTGAGGCGCGGTGTCGCAAGCCTTGCCAATGGCGGTCGTCAGCGATTCGACGTGGCGACCCAACTCGTGGATCTGGCCGCCGCGTGCGCACCTGTTGACGGACGTGTCGCAGCCGGGCTCGCCATGGACGTGTTGAATGTCTCCCGATCTGGCCGCACCTTGGTCCATGTCGTTACGGTGCTGCACCGATCGCAAGCCCTCGAAGTGAAGCAACTCGGTGAGTACATCAGCACAGTCGGCGACGAGCAGATCAGCCGCATGGCGCGGGATGCCCTGAGCTCTCGGCACTCTTGATGGGATGCCCAGTAGCTACGGTCGCTACCTTAAGGACCCGCCCGGCCCAGAGAACTGGATCCCATGATGACGCTTGCACGAATCGATGTCGACGACCCCGATGTAGACATGGACGAAGGGGAACGCCTCCTCTACAGGGGAGCTCTCTTCACGGGCGAGGCCGTGGAGTACCAGCAAGGTGCCCTTGTCAGCTTGGACACTTACAAGGATGGAGTTTCACACGGCCCTACCAATACCTGGTACCCCGACGGAACACTACGCACCGAAGCAATCATGGAGGAGGGGTTCCCCGTGGGCGAGTCCAAGTCGTGGCACCCCAACGGAACGCTCGCCTCGAAGAGAATCATGAGTCCAAACGGGCTGCGTCCGCTGGTTGAATTCGAATGGGACGAGGACGGAAACCAGACCAGACACTGGACCGCCGACGCCGCGCCTCGCTGACGCGACGATGCTCGGTGGCCACTCTCGCTGAGTGCCAGAATTATTGGGCAGTCGAAACTGTCGCGCTTTATGTCCGAACGTTGGGGCGAAATTTCGCCGGCCAGTGATCCCTGGTACTGCGATGAGGTTCCTCACCTTAAGGTCCTGGCCACTTGCTGCTGAGCACTGGGCAGATAGGGTCCGCAAGAAGGTTGTCCGGTCGACGTACGCCCGTCGGCGGCTGAAGGGTGCAGGTAGCAGTGGGGGCTCAGGAATACGACAGCCAGTTGTTGGAGTCGGTGTCGGTTCGGCGGCGGCGGATGCGGGATGCGTTCCTGTTCGGGGAGCAGCGCGGGCGTCGGTCTGTCGATGAGCGGCTCGGGAAGCTGGTTGCCGGGGTCGTGATCGCGGCCATTCTGTGTGCCGGATGTGTGGGCTGGTCGTTCATTTCGAAGCGATTGATCGGGCAGGACTCGTACGGTTCCCGGCCGTCTTCCACGCCCTCTGCCACTGTCACACCCCGGTGATAGGTTCGAACGCGTGGTGAGTATGGGGGCCTTGAACCGAACGGGCCGGGCGGGACTGAGTCGAGTCACCCTGGTCGGCGACCAGCGACGTATTGACCTGGTGCTGCCGTCGGGCGAGCCGATTGGCCGGCTTCTACCGGAAATTCTGCAGCTCCTGAATGACCGGACATCCGCACAACCCATGCTGCGGCATTTGGCGACATCCGACGGTTCCGTGTTGCCGCAGGACGGCACTCTGGAATCCGCTGGGATCGCCGATGGGGCTGTGCTGCGGTTGGTGCGAGCCCAGGATGCTCCCTCTGCTCCGGTGGTGCATGACGTCACCGATGAGGTGGCGGAGGATCTTCGGCTGCGTTCTTGGCGGTGGCGGCCTTCCGCGCGCCGTGTGACGGCCGGTATGGCGGCGGTGGGCTGGGCGTTGGTCGCCGGTGTGCTGGCCCGAGGTGAATTCGGGTCGGTGGTCGGTGTCGCGGGGGCGCTGCTCTCGGTGGCCGGTGTCCTGGCTGTCGTGGGTGCTCTCGTCGGCCGGTTGGGGCGGCATGGTGTTGCCGCCACCTTGGTCGCGGCCGGCGGTGGTCTGGGAGTGCTGGGCGCGTGGACGCTCGCCGACGCCCAGGGCTGGTCCGGGCTCGGCCGGTGGGGCGGCGTCATGGCGTCCCTTGTGGTGGCCCTCGCTCTGGCCGGGTGGTTCACGCCTCTGGGGCGCGGCGCACTCATCGGTGCCGGCGCTCTCACCTCGGCTTCGGTCGGGTGGGGTGTGGTCGCCGCCCTGCAGGACGGTGCGGTCTCTGATGGTCAGCAGGCCCGTGTGGGTGCTGTGGTGGTCGTGGCGTCGGTGGTGGTTCTGGGGTTGTTGCCGCGGTTGGCGTTGATGGCTTCGGGGTTGACCGGTCTGGATGACCGGCGGCTCGGGGGCACTTCGGTCAGTCGGCATGAGGTGTCGTCTGCGCTCACCGCGACTCATCGGGGCTTGGTGCTCGCCACGGTGGTGGCCGCCGTATCGACTGCTGTCGCGGCCTTGTTCGTTCTGTGTGAGCCCACTGTGTGGACGGTGTCGTTGGCTGTGATCGCAGTGGGTGTGTTGTGGCTGCGGGCGCGTGCCTTTCCGCTGGTCGCCGAGGTCGTGGTGTTGTTCGTCGCCGGGGCCGCGGTCGCCGTCCGGCTGCTCCTGCTGTGGCTCGATCGCTCGTATGCGTTCGCTCCGTTCGTGGTTCTTGGCGCACTGTCGGTCGTGGCTGTGCTGGTTCTGGTGGTGGAGCCCGCCGAGCATGTTCGCGTGCGGCTGCGGCGGTTCGGCGACGTCCTCGAGTCGGTGGGCGTGATCGCGATGCTGCCGTTGGCGATCGGTGTGTTCGGTGTGTATGGGCGTCTGCTCGACACCTTCTGACCGGGGCGCGGAAGCAGTGGTGCCGGTGGTTATACGAGGTCAGGAAGGGGCGTGGCGGCGATGGCTGGGGGCGATTGGCAGCGAGACGTACTGCGTGAGCTGAAGCAGGCCGAGGGCGAGGAGAGGGAGCACACGGTCAGCTTGCAGTTGTCCCGCGCCGAGGCGGAGAAGGCCTGGCGCGGCGATGAACACCAGGCACCCCAGACACAGCAGGCGCCGCACGCACCACAAGCACCCCCCGCGCCGCAGGGTGCTGCTCCTGCTGCGTCCTCTTCGCAACAGCGCCCCGGTACGCAGATGCCCGCCCCGCAGCAGCCTCCCGCGCAAGCCCGTGTGCCCACCCCTCCCGCGGCCGGGCAACCTCCCGCACAGCAGCCCCCTGCCCACCATCCCCGTGACCCCCGCCTGCCCACCGTGTCCCCGGAGTCCGAGCCGACGCTCGACCCGCGGCTGTCCGCAGCGGTGGGCCGTCCGGTGCGCGGTGACTCCGTGGTGGAGCGCGCGGGGCGTTCGTTGCGGAAGCTGACGGCGTCCACCGCGCGGGAGGTCGAGGAGGTCACCCGGCTCGGGCGTGAGGTGCAGCAGCCGGTGACCACGGGCCGGGTCATCGCCGTGACGTCGATCCGTGGTGGCGTGGGCAAGACCACGGTCTCCTCGCTCATGGCGCGTACGTTCAACCACTACCGCCAGGACCCGGTCCTGGCCCTGGAGATGGATGCCGCGCTCGGCACACTGCCGGTGCGTCTCGGCGCCGACACCGTGCGCTGGACGGTGTCGGATCTGGCGCAGATCCTCAAGCCGTCGATGCTGTTGACGGACGTCACCGGCTATCTGGTGCCCGTCGCCGAAGGCGGCTGGCTGCTGCCCGCCAGCCAGGGGCGCATCGGCGCCCAGGTGGACGTGGAGATGTACCGCACGGTGACGCTCGCGCTGCGCCGTTACTTCGGTGTGACGGTGGTGGACTGCGAGTGCCTGCCCGGCGAGGTGGCACGTACCGCGATGGCCACAGCACACGCCCGCGTCATCGTCGCCCCGGTGACCGCCGAAGGCGTCAACGGGACGCGTAAGGTCCTGGACTGGCTGGCCGGACTGCCACGCGGGGCACTGGCCACCACGGTGGTAGCGCTCACCGCCAGTTCACCGGACACGAAGCTGGACTTGAAGACCGCCACCACACATCTGCGGGAGGCGGGTGTGGCCGTCGTACCCATCGCCTATGACCGCCATCTCGGAGCGGGCGGAGTGATCGAGAACGCTCTGCTCGGCGAAGCCACCCGCCGCTCCGCCGCCCGTCTCGCAGCCGAGGCGCTGCAGTTCGCGGTGAGGATGCCATGACCCAGCAGCTGATACACCGCCCCGCTCGCTCCACCCGCCCCCAGCTCGGAGCAACACCACGCACCATCGAAGCACCGCCGAACCTGCCCGAAGGCAAGATCGGCACGGCGGCGACCGCGCTGCTGCCGCTGGCCGGCGTGATGGGTTCCGTCGTGATGATGACGGTCATCCGCAACAGCCGGTTCGCCGCGATCGGCGCGATCGTGCTCGTCTTCGCGCTGCTCGCCGCGGTGGCCTTGTTCCTGTCGCAGCGCGGTAAGGCGCAGCGCACCCGCCGTTCCCAGCGTGAGCGGTATCTGGAGTATCTGGAGGAGCTGCGCGAGGAGTTCACCGCCGGGGAGCGGGAGCGGCGTAGTCAGGCCAGGGTGCTCGATCCTGCCCCGGAGGCGTTGTACGACATCGTGCGCAACCCGGCCCGGCTGTGGGAGCGGCGTCGCCTGGACGCCGATTTCCTGCGGGTGCGGGTGGGCACGGGAGACGTTCCCACCCAGGCGCTGGTGATCGGGCAGAACGACGGTGGCGTCCTCACGCCCCCGGATCCGTTCATGCTCAACGAGGCCCGCGCTCTCGTGGCGCGCTACTCGCGGGCGAGCGACTCACCGCTCACCGTGCCGCTCGACCGTGCCGGGAACGTCAGCATCGTCGGTGACCGCGAGGGCGTCCTGCGCGTCGCCCGCGCCCTGGTGATCCAGACGGCCGCGCTGCACGCTCCGGGCGATGTCGCGCTCGCGCTCGGCGTGCCGGGCGACCGGCTCACCGAGTGGAAGTGGGCCAAGTGGCTTCCGCACGTGCTCGATCCGCACCACCACGACGGCCCGGTTGCTGTCCGGCGGATCGCTCCGAGCCTGGACCAGCTGGCCGACCTGCTGCACACGGATCTGCGGCGCCGGGCCTCGTATGCGGCCGAGGTGCGCCGCGGCCTGTCCGACAAGAACGCACTGCAGCTGGTCGACCGGCTCCTCGTCATCAGTGACGAACACGGGCACAACGCCGCCGAACTGCCCCGCCCCGACACGGCGGTGGGCCTGGCCGGCATGGGCGTCACCGTGCTGCACCTGCTGGAGCAACAGGTGCACGAACCCGACGAGGTCGCCGTCCGCATCACCGTCGACGGCGACAACGTCATCGTCGAGGACCTGCGATCCGGCAACAGCCCGCACTCGGTCGGCACGGTGGACCACTCGGTCGGCACGACGGACCAGGTGAGCATCGCGGGAGCCGAAGGCGTGGCGCGGATGCTCGCGCCGCTGCGCCTGTCGGCCGAGTCCGTCGCCGAGGGCACCCCCGTCTCCGGAGCCGTGGACTTCCCCGGACTGCTGCACATCGACGATCCCGCCGCACTCGACCTGACCCGGCTCTGGGCCCAGCGCAGCGAACGCGACTTCCTGCGCGTACCCATCGGCGTCGACGACCGGCACAAGCCCGTCCTTCTCGACCTCAAGGAGTCCTCCGAGCTCGGCATGGGCCCGCACGGCCTGTGCGTGGGCGCGACCGGCTCCGGCAAGAGCGAACTGCTGCGCACCCTCGTCCTGGCCCTCACCGCCACCCACGCGCCCGAGGACCTGGCGCTTGTCCTGGTCGACTACAAGGGCGGCGCCACCTTCGCCCCGTTCGCAGGCCTTCCGCACGTCGCCGGCGTGATCACTAACCTGGAGAACCAAGCGGGACTGGTCGAGCGCGTACACGCCAGCCTCGCCGGGGAGGTCAAGCGCCGCCAGCAGGTCCTCAAGGACGCCGGACACGTCGCCGACATCGGGCACTACGCCGCGCTGCGTGCCGAACAACCCGCCCTGGACCCGCTGCCGCACCTCTTCGTCGTCATCGACGAGTTCGGTGAACTGATCACCGCCAAGCCGGACTTCATCGACCTGTTCCTGTCCATCGGCCGTATCGGCCGCTCCATCGGCGTACACCTGCTGCTGTCCAGCCAGCGCATCGAGGCCGGCAAGCTCAAGGGCCTGGAGACGTACCTCTCGTACCGGCTCGGCCTGCGCACCTTCTCCGCCGACGAGTCCCGCACCGTCCTGGACACCGTCGACGCCTTCAACCTGCCGCCGCTGCCCGGCTTCGGCTACCTCAAGGTCGACACCTCGCTGTACGAGCGGTTCAAGGCCGGCTATGTCTCCGGGGCCTACACCGGCCCGGCACGACGAGAAGCGGAAGCGGACGAGCCGCTCGCCTGGCCGTACCCCACCTTCAACACCCTCGCCACGACCGACGATCCCGCCGACGAAGAGCCGACCGCGACCAAGCGGGACACCGGCCCGAGCGTCATGTCGGTGATGGTCGACCAGCTGACCAAGGCGGCCGATCCGGTACGCCGCATCTGGCTGCCCCCGCTGCCCGGCGCGATCTCCCTGGACGCGGCGGCAGGCCCGCTGGACGTCACTCCCAGCGGTCTGCGCCTGAGCAGAGCCCCCGGCCATCTGCAGGCGCCGCTCGGCGTCCTGGACGACCCGGCCAAGCAGTGGCAGGGCCTGTGGACCGTGGACCTGACGGCCTCGGGAGGGCATCTGGCCCTCATCGGCGGCCCGCAGACCGGCAAGACCACCACACTCCGCACCCTCGCCCTGTCCCTGGCCCTCACCCACACCCCGCGCGACGTCGCGCTCTACGGCCTCGACCTCGCGGGCGGCGGCCTCAGCGCCCTCGCCAAACTTCCCCACGTCGGCGGCATCGCGGGACGCGCCGACCGCGAACGCGCTGCCCGCACCGTCGCCGAGGTACGCACCATGCTGGGCGAGCGCGAAGAGCTCTTCCGCACCCACGGCATCGACTCCATCGAGCAGCTGCGCCACCTCCGCGCCCACGGCCGGGTACCCGAACTGCCCTCCACCGACATCGTGTTGCTCATCGACGGCTTCGGCGCACTGCGCGACGAGTTCACCGACCTCGAGGACGACATCGTCGACCTGCTCAAGCGCGGCAGCGGCTACGGCATCCACGTCGTGGCGGGCATGCTGCGCTGGAACGACGTCCGCATCGCCACCCAGGCCATGTTCGGCACCCGCCTGGAACTACGTCTCAACGACCCCGGCGACTCCGCCATTGACCGCAAACTCTCTGCCACCCTCAGCGCGGACGAACCCGGCCGACTCCTGAGTGACGACAAGCTGTTCGCCCAGGTCGCCCTGCCCCGTATCGATACCGGCACTACGACGGGCGACCTCGCCGAAGCCCTCGACGACGCGACGGCCTCCGTGCGCGCCACCTGGCACGGCGAACTCGCCGCCCCCGTAAGGGTCCTGCCCACCCAACTGCCCACCGACAAGCTGCCGGACCTCGCAGCCGAACCCCTACGCGTCCCCATCGGAGTCGACCAGGAAGCCCTCGCCCCCGTCACCCTGGACCTGTTCGGCAACGACCAGCACCTGCTGATCCTCGGCGACAGCGAATGCGGCAAGACCAACCTGCTGAAACTCATCGTCGAGCAACTCACCGCCCGCTACACCGACGAGGAACTCGTCTTCGGCGTCTTCGACCCACGCCGTGGCCTGCGCGGCCTCGTCCCCGAGCCCTACCGCGGCGGCTACGCCTACAACACCAAACTGGCCAACGCCCTGGCCACCGGCATCGCCAAGGAACTCGACAAACGCATGCCGGACGAGAGCGTCGACCACGACACCCTCACCAACCTCGTCACCTTCCGCGGGCCGCGCATCGTCATCCTCATCGACGACTACGACATCCTCACCACCGCAGGACAGCAGCCCCTGGAACCCTTCCTGCCCTACATCTCCTCCGCCCAGGACATCGGCCTGCACTTCGTCCTCGCCCGCCGCGTCGCAGGCTCCGCCCGCGCGCTGTACGAGCCACTGCTGACCACACTGCGCGAATCCGGCACTTCGGCCCTGGTCATGACCGGCGACCGCAGCGAAGGCCCCCTCCTGCCCGGCCTGTACGCGAGCCAGCAACCGCCCGGCCGCGGCATGTTGGCCCGCCGAGGCCGCCGCCACCAGCTCATCCAGACCGCCCTCGCCACACAAGCCCAGGAAGCGCCCCCGTCATGACCAAGGACATCATCGCCCTCACCGAGAAGATGCCCGACCCCATGGCGATCCTCGCGGGCCTGTACGCGGGCGGCCCCGAGCTGACCGCCGAGACGCTCCACGACGGCGCGGTCATCCAACTCACCACCCCCGCAGGCCGCCCCCTGCTCGCCGTCGAAGCCCCGCTGCTCGTCCACGTCCCCGGTGAGGCCGCCCGCCTCCTGGGCCCGGACATAGCGCTGGACGCGCCGGTCTGGTGGACCGAAGTGCGCGCCTCCTCCGCCCTGCCGGAAGCCGAGCGCCTGGCCGCTTCCTTCGCCGGCCGCCTCAACGTCCTGCTCGGCGGCACCACGTGGCCCCCGGACACGGCAACCGTGGAAGCCGTCGAATTCACCCCCGAGACGGCCACCCTCGCCTCCCCCGAAGAAGCCCAGCTGACCGTCGACGTCCTGACCACCCAGGCCGCCGTCGTCATCAACGACCGCCCGCTCGTCGCGATGACCACCTGGCTCTCCGACGTCGTGCGCAAGGCAGCGGACGCCGAACGCGCCCTCCAGATCGTCACCCCGCCCGGCACCCGCCTCACCCTCCCCACGCGGGTGGCTCTCGGCGGACACCCCAACCGCTGGGTCGTCAGAGACGAGACCTGCGCTTACTACGACGGCCTCTCCGGCGCCGTACTGCACTGGCAGAACGGCGCGTTCACCCCCGTCCGCACCCCGGACGGCAACGCGGAGGTCGCCGAAGCCTTCACCACCGCGATCTCCACGGACACAGGCGAACGCCAACTCCTCCTCTCCCTCCGCCTACGCCACGACCCCGCCGAAGACCTCACACTCGGCAGAGCCCTTGAAGCCAGCTGGCAGACCCTCACCGGCGCCCCGCCGGCAGGCTGGGGCACGGCCGAACCCATCAACCTGCCCTGGTCCACACGTCAGTTGACCGAACTCGCACACAGTCGCGCACCCGAACCCAGCTGGCTCGCCGCTGTCGGCCGCCCAGACCGACCCGCCCTCGCCACCCTGAAGGTCACCCGCACCACCGCAGGAGTCGAAGAAGAAATCACACTCGCCATCGGCTACGGCCCCGGCGAAACCCCACCCCTCGACACGATCGAAGCCCTGGCCGCCACACTCGCCGCCGAGCACGGACTGACCACCCTGCTCACCTCACTGCGCACGGCCCGCGCCGACCTGACCGTGCCGCCCCACCTCGAAGCGCCGCCCATGCCGGTCACTTTCACCCTCGGCACCGAAATGGTCGAAGAAGTCGGCCTGGACCGAGCCGACCGACCCCCGCTCGCCCTCAAGCCCGCCAGGCTCGGCCCCGACCGGCGACCCGCCCTGCACTATCCGCTCGGCGACGGCACGGATCCCCGCGCCTGGGAGATCTTCGAACAGCTGACCCAGCACCTCAGAAAGGCCTGACCGCGCTCACCGC
Source organism: Streptomyces monticola (assembly GCF_042665355.1). Taxonomy (NCBI): domain Bacteria; kingdom Bacillati; phylum Actinomycetota; class Actinomycetes; order Kitasatosporales; family Streptomycetaceae; genus Streptomyces; species Streptomyces monticola. The sequence continues at coordinate 1,129,075 of NZ_JBHTCF010000001.1, forward strand.
CCGACAGCCCCCTGATCCGCCCCCACATTGGGCGGCACCGGAATCGGATTCCCGAAGTAGTCCACCTCGGTGCCGTCGGCCGGGGCCGAACCCGCGCCGATTGCCGGGGAGTTCGCCTGCAGGCGCAGGTCGTCCGGGGTTTTCGGGTCGGTGGAACGCAGCAGCGGATTCGCGTTGATCGCCGAGGGGTCGCGGGGCTGGGACGTTCGCCAGTACAGGTTGTTCTTGAAGGTGCTCACCGTGTCCTTCATCGGCGAACCCGCCCCCTCCGCGCCCACGAACACATTGTCCTGGAAGGTCACTCCCGTAGGACCGTTGCTGGAGACGAGGGCCGTGTCCGGGTGGTTGGTGGCGATGGTGTTGCGGTAGACGCGGGTGTCCGTGGACGCGCCGCAGACCACCGAGATCACCGCGTACGGGGACTCGGTGTTGCGGTCGTTGATGCTGACGTTGTCGTGGAAGCGGTTGGCGTCCGTCTTCATGCCGGGGCCGTTGCAGACGAGGAGGAAGCCGCCCTCGTTGTCGTGGCTGTAGTTGTAGCGGTACACGTTGCGGTTGTTGCCGCCGTCGAAGTCGAAGGCCATCGAGTCACGGGTGCCGTGACCGCCGGTGACCTCGTTGTACTGGTAGAGCACATCGTCCGCGTTCCAGGCCCACACCCCGGCGTTGTAGCCCGCCGAGCGCATGTTGAAGCCGTCCACGTAGTTGTGCTCGACCACGGCCTGCTTCGCCGTCTGCACCACGATGCCGTCGCCGCCCACGTCGTGGACCTTGTTCCGGCGGATCTCCAGGCCGGTGATCGCCTCCCAGCTGGTGCCGGGGCCCTCCGGGTGCTCGGGGCGCCGGCCCCAGGTCGAGGAGGTGCCGATGCCCGTGCGGTCCACGTGGTCGACCGTCGAGTCCTCCACGCGGATGCCGTCGAAGCGGGTCGGCTTCGCCGAGCCGAGGACGGAGAAGAGGATGCCGCCCGAGGGGTCGGGGTCCTTGAAGTCGGCGCCGTTCACGTCGTGTACGTCCACCCCGTCGACCACGAAGTGCTCCGCCACGCCGTAGTCCGTGAGCTGGACGAGCAGGCCCGCGCGCCGGTCGGTGGTCGTGGGCGCGCCCGTGTTGGACAGATCGAGGTTGCGGATCTCCCAGTGTTCGGTGTTGGTCAGGTGCACGGTCGCCCGTGCGCCCTCCCCCTCCAGCCGGGGCTTCGCGCCGCGGCCGTACGCGTCCAGGCGGATCGGCGCGCCCGGTGCGCCCGCACCCTTGGGGGCCAGAACCCCCGTACAGCTGCTGCCTCGCTTCAGGAGCAGACGGTCGCCGGGGGAGAGGAGGTGGGCGCTCGCCTTGGCGAGGGTGCGCCAGGCCGTTCCCGCCGAGGTGCCCGCGGCCGAGTCGTCGCCGCCCCGGCAGTCGACGTAGTAGCTCGTGCCCGCCGTCGCCTGCGCCGAGGCCATGGTGGGCAGCAGGCCCGCTGCGGCGGTGACGAGTGCGGTCACGAGGGCAGGGGTGCGGCGCAGGGGCATGGAGTGCTCCGATCCGATTCCGATCCAACGCGGGTGCGGTGCGGGCACGCTAATCGCCGTCCGCCCCTGCGGCCCATGGACAAAATGCGGCCGTCGTTGGACGTCTGGGGCGTGATGCTGAACGGATGGGGCGTGAGAGCGCTCACGAGTGCCGCGTAACTCGGCTCGTTCGCTCCATTGACAGTCGGCGCTGGTTGGGGCGAAGCTCCAAGACGCTCGTGTTAACGCTAACACCGGGCTGACACACGCCTGTTGGGAGCCGCCCCATGTCAGGTCGTCGTCACCATCCGCCGTCCCCGTCCGTGGGGCGCCGCACCCTCCTGCTCGGTGCCGCCGGTGCCGCCCTCACCACCGGCTGCGTCTCGGCCGCCGCCCAACCCCGGGGCAAGGTCGCGGTGTTCGGGGACAGCGCCACCTGGGCGCCGCCCATGAGCGCCGCCGGCAAGGCGCTGAAGAAGGTCGCCGGTATCGAGCTCGTGCCCGAGGTCAATCCGTCCCTCGAGTCGTTCGAGCAGGTCGTCAAGTCGTCCCTTCGTACGCGCAGGACCCCGGACATGCTCAAGTACTGGTCCGGGTACCGGCTTCGGGATCTGGCCCGCACCGGTGGCGTCGTCGATCTGACCCGGCAGTGGGACGCGGCCGTCGCCAAGGGCTGGGTGGACCGTTCGCTGCGGTCGGCCTTCAGCCACGAGGGGCGGGTGTACGCGCTGCCGATGAACCTCGCGTACTGGGTGTTCTTCTACAACCCCGAGGTCTTCCGCGAGCACCGTCTCCAGGCGCCCGGGACCTGGGAGGACTTCCTCGCCGCCTGTGAGCGGCTGAAGCGCGCCGGCATCACCCCGCTGCACGGCACGGCCGACGGACGCTGGCCCTCCTTCATCTGGTTCCAGGAAGTGCTGAGCCGTCAGGACACCTGGTTCTACGAGGAGTTGATGAACGGGCGGGCGCGCTACACCGATCCGCGCACCGAACGCGCCCTGCGCACCCTCGTGTCGTTCTTCGACAAGGACTGGTTCACGCCCATGGACATGGCCCACCCGGACGCGGCCGCCGCCCTCCTCAAGGGTGACGTCGGCATGCTGCCCTGCGGCACCTGGCTGGGCTCCACGTTCACCGGTGCGGGCGGCAAGCCGGGAAAGAACGTCGACGCCTTCGTGCTGCCGATGGCCGATCCCGGTGCCCGGCCCGCAGTGATCTTCGAATCCAGCGCGTTCGTGGCCACCGTCAAGGGGTCCGACCGGGAGGAGGCCGAGCGGGCCGCCGCCGGCTGGCTGCACCCCGAGGTCATGAAGGCCTTCTCGCACACGCTGCAGGACGGCTGCCCCAACCCGAAGGTGCCCGCCGCCAACCCGGTCATCGCGGGTCTCGCGGACCGGGTGCGCGGCGACCGCCTGTGGCTGCTCAACCGGTTCTGGGAGCAGGGCCCGCCCGAACTCGTCGAGGCCGCCGTCGACGACCTCGCGGGCTTTCTGCTCAATCCGTCCTCGTACCGCCGCGTCCTGCGCACCCTGCAGGAACGCGCGGACGAGGCCTGGAAGGTGTGGCGGGAGGCGGAGCGGATATGACGGACGCCACCACCGGAGCGGGTGCTGTCGCCGGTCCGGACCTCACCACCGCAGCCACCTCAACTACCGAGCAGGCCCCACGTGTTCGGCGCCGCGTTCCCACCCGCAGCCCGTACCGGGCACCGTCCGGCGGCCGGCTCGGCCGTCCGCTCGCCGCACTGCCGTGGGCGCTGCCCGCGTTCCTGTTCGTCGGCGTGCTGCTCGTCTATCCGTTCTTCCGCAGCCTCTACGGCAGCTTCTTCGACGACAACGGCTTCACGAGCAGCTTCACCGGACTCGACAACTACGCCCGGCTCGCCGACGACCCGATCTTCGGCCGGTCCCTGCTCAACACCGTGCTGTGGGTGGCCGGCACGCTGCTGCTCCCGGTGCTCGCCGGCCTGCTGGTCGCCGTCGCCACACACCGGATGCGGTTCGGCGGGCTCGCCCAGCTGGTGATCGTGCTGCCGTACGCGCTCGCGCCCGCCGCCACCGCCGTCCTGTGGAACTTCATGCTGACCTCCGACGGCGCCGTCAACCAGGTCCTGCGCGCCGTCGGCCTGGACTCCTGGGCGCAGAGCTGGCTCCTGGAGTGGCCGCAGAACACCCTGTCCATGATTGCCGCCAGCACCTGGCAGGCCACCGGCATCAACGTCGTGCTGTTCGTGATCGGGCTCCGCGCCATCCCCCAGGAGACCGTCGAGGCCGCCCAGTTGGACGGAGCCAAGGGCTGGCGGATGTTCCGGTACATCACGCTGCCGCAGCTGAGGGCGCTGACCGTGGTGGTCGTCGGCATGGCCATCGTCAACAGCCTCAAGGCCTTCGACATGATCTGGGTGATCACCAAGGGCGGCCCGTCCCGCTCCTCCGAAACCCTCGCCCTGACCATGTACCGCGAGGCGTTCCGGCTCTTCCACGTGGGCTACGGCTCGGCGATCGCCCTCGTCCTCTCGGTCGTCGTCGTCGCCTCGTCCTGGATGTATCTGCGCCGTCAGATGCCCGAATCCGCAGCCGGCGCCCGGACGTGAGGAGGGCGGAGACTTGGGAGGGACTGTGATGGGACGCGCGGTACGCCATCTGTTCGTCGCCGGATGTGTGGTGCTCTGGCTGGTCCCGCTGTATCTGATGGCCGTCAACGCCCTCACCCCGGCCGCCGAGTACGCGGGCCACCCCGAGTGGACCGTGCAGGGCTTCGCCCTGTGGGAGAACCTGGACACCGCCTGGACCGTCGCGGGCATCGGCGACAGCTTCCAGGCCTCGCTGCTCTACTCCGTGGTGTGCGCGGCCGCCGCCGTGCTCGTGGCGGCCATGGCGGCCTTCGCCGTCGTGGTCCTGCCGATCCCGCGGCCCGCCTTCTGGTTCTGGCTGATCTACTCCGGGACGCTGTTCCCGCTGCAGATGTTCCTCGCACCGCTCTTCGGCCTGTACGCGGACACGAACCTCTACGACACCAGGCTCGGCCTGATGCTGGTGTACGCGGCCTGGGCGGTGCCGTTCGCCTTCTTCCTGATCCGCAATCAGATGGCCGTCATGCCCGCGGAGTTGACGGAGGCCGCGCTGATCGACGGGGCGTCCTTCCGGCGGATCTTCTGGCGCATCCATGTCCCGCTGATGCGGGCCGGGCTCGGCGCGGCGTTCATCTTCCAGTTCACGGCCGTGTGGAACGACCTGCTGCTCGGGATCACACTCAGCCGCAGCGGTGAGGTGCAGCCGGTCATGGCGGCCCTGACCACGCTCAACAACGCCTACAGCTCCACCGGGCCGCCCGTGATCCTCGCCGGGGCGCTGATCGTTTCGGTGCCGACGCTCCTGGTGTTCCTGGTGTTCCGCGGCCTCTTCCTCAAAGGGGTCACCGCATCCGCCGCCGCCCGCTGACGTTCCGGAAGGACGCCGTATGACCACCCGCGCCCTCGTCCGCACCACCGACTGGGACAACGACCGTATCCGCGACAGCCTGCGCGCCTCCGTGGTGAGCGCCGAGGGAACGGTGGGCACCGCCGCCCTGCGGCTCACCGGGGAACCGCTGATGCGGTACGCGGACGACGGGACACTGCTGCAGTCGCTTCGGGTCGAGGCCGCCAACGGGACTGTCTTACCGGGTGAGTTGGTCGTGCGCAGCGAAGGCGGGAGTGTGCTGCGGGCCGAGCGGGACGAAGGGCCCGGCGGAAGTGTGCGGCTGCTGCTGCCCGCCGTCGACGCGCCGGTCCGGGTGAGCGTGGGCCTGCCGGACGAGCCGGAGCATGGTGTCGACGTCACGCTCACCCCGCAGCGCCGCTGGACCCTGCACCTGGTGCACCACTCGCACCTCGACATCGGCTACACCGACCCGCAGGGCCGGGTGCTCGCCGAGCACCTGTCGTTCCTCGACTCCTGTCTTGAGCTGACCCGGGCCACCGACGACTGGCCCGAGCAGTCCCGGTTCCGGTGGTGCGTCGAGTCGCTGTGGTCGTTCCGGCAGTGGGCCGACGCGCGCCCCGCCGAGCAGGTCGAGGAGTTTCTGCGCCGGGTCCGCGAGGGCCGGATCGAACTCACCGCGCTGCCCTTCAACCTGCACACCGAGACCTGCTCCACCGACGAACTGCACGAACTCCTGCGCCTGGCCCACGACATCCGGGAACGCCACGGCGTCGACTTCACCTCCGCCATGCAGACCGATGTGCCGGGAGCGGTCGTCGGACTCGTCGACGCGCTCGCCGTCGCCGGCGTCAAGTATCTGTCCGTGGCGCACAACTGGGCCGGCCGCTCGGTGCCCCACCTGGTCGGCGGGGAGAAGCTGCCGCGCCTGTTCCGGTGGCGCGCCCCCAGCGGCAACAGCGTCCTCGTCTGGGTCACCGACACCCCGCACGGACTGGCCTACATGGAGGGACCGCTGCTCGGTTTCGACACCGACTACGCCGACGTCGACGACCTCCTGCCCGCCTACCTCACCGCACTCGCCACCCGCCCCTACCCCTACCGCGGCGGCATCTTCGGCTGGGCCATGGACCAGGAGGAGATCAAGCGCGACCCGTATCCGTGGGACGTCCTTCACCTGCGTGTGCAGGGCAAGTTCGGCGACAACGCGCCACCGCGCCGCATCATCGCCGACACCGTGCGGCGCTGGAACGAGACCTGGGCCTATCCGCGCCTCAGGCTCTCCCGCAACGAGGACTTCTTCACCGACGCCGAGGCCAGGCTCGGTGACGAGATCCGTACCTTCGAAGGCGACTGGACGGACTGGTGGGTCGACGGCGTCGGCTCGGGCGCGCACCCGCTCGCGCTGACCCGCACCGCACAGGCCGAGGTCGCCGAGGCCCAGACCCTCGGCGCCTTCGCGGGCGTCCTCGGCGCCACGGGGGCCGAGGACGACACCCGCGACGCGCCGGGGGTCTACGAAGCCGCCTCCCTCTTCGACGAGCACACCTGGGGCGCAGGGGACCCCTGGACGCACGGCGACGAGGGAGGCCACAGCGGTGAACAGCAGTGGCACTGGAAGTACGGGCAGGCCCTGCGCGCCCGCGACGACGCCCGCACCCTGCTCGGCCGCGCCTCGGCCAGGCTCGGGCAGCGCCTCGCCGCGGCGCCGGGCGCGGCCGCCTCGTACCACGTCGTGAACACCTGCTCCTGGCCGCGCACCGAGGTCGCCAGGATCTTCCTGCCCGAGGCGAGCGTGCCCCTGGAACGGCCCGTCGAGGTGCGCGACGCCCGCACCGGGGCCGTCCTCGCGCACGAGGAGGAGCCACAGACCAACGACGACCACCGCGACGCGGGCCGCTTCCTGCTCGTGCGCGTCGACGAGGTGCCCGCGGCCGGGTCGGTACGGCTCGATATCGCCGTACGAACACCGGGAGACAGTGCGGCGGCGGCGACGCGGAGGGCGCCCGCCACAGACGCGACGGGCTGGAACCCCACCGGCGGCACCGAGCGCGAGGACCCCGCCGAGTCCGCCGCGTACGCCCACGCCAGGCCCGACGCCACCCTCCTGGAGAACGAACACCTCGCCGTCCGCGTCGACTTGGCGCATGCCTGCATCGCCTCGGTCGTCGACAAGGCGACCGGCCGCGAACTCGTCCGGCAGAACGCCATCACCGGCTTCAACGCCTACCTCCACGACAGCTACACCACCGCAGGCGCCTTCAACCACAACTCCAGCCGCACCACCGCCTCCGACCGGCTCGAACACCTCGGCCGCCGCTCCGTCGCCCCGCCCGCCGCGCTGATCGCCCGCCGTTCCACCGCCGTCGGCGAGTCCCTCACGTACGAGACACGCCCCGCGGGCGCCAACCGCCTTCGCACCACGCTCACCCTGCAGCACGGCGTGGCCCGCCTGGACATCGAGAACCGGCTCGACAAGGACGCGACGCTCGGCAAGGAGAGCGCCTACTTCGCGTTCCCCTTCGCCTTCGACGAGCCGACCGTGCGCATGGAGGCCTCCGGGGGCGTCACCGGCACCGGACTCGACGTCGTGCCGGGATCCGCGCTGCACATGCGGGCCGTACGCCGCTGGATCACCCTCGCCGACAAGGGTCTCGCGGTCGCCTGGGCCACGCAGGACGCGCCGCTCGTGCAGTTCGGCAACATCGCGCTGCCGTATGCGCCGTTCCCGAAGACCATGGGCCACGACGAGCCCGCGACCGTCCACTCGTGGATCCACAACAACCTGTGGGACACCAACTTCCCCAGCAGGCAGGGCTTCGACTTCGCCTTCCGCTACAGCCTCGCCTGCGCCCCGTCCGCCGACGGGCTCGGCCCGCGCACGGCCGCCGCGCTCAGCCGCCCGCTGCACGCGGTGCGGGCCAGGGGCACGGGCTCCTGCGGGGGCCCCGGTGCCGGACCGGACGGCGCCGCCGAGGCCGCGTACCGCTTCATCGACATCGACGACCCGCGGATCCGTCTCGTCGGCGCCACCACCCCCCGCCCCGGCGAACTCCTCCTGCGCCTTCAGTCCTTCGCCGAGGACACGGTGACCTGCCGGGTGTCGGCGCGATGCCCCGTGACGGCGGCCCACCGGGCCGACTACCTCGGCGCCCGGCTCGGCCAACTCGCCGTACAGGACGGCTCGTTGCGGCTCGACCTACCCGCGCTCGCCACGGCCGCGGTGCTCTTCGTACGTCCCTGAAGGAGAACGTGTGTACCGGCTCGACCCCCGCTATCCCCCCACACCCGCAACCCGGCTCACCGCCGGCTGGAGCGCTGTCGCCGCCCTGCTGCCGGGCGGCCCCGCGACCCTGGCCGTCGACGGACCGCCCGCCACCGACTGGGAGGCGCTCGCCGCCCGTCTCGCCGCCGCGAGCCCCGTACCCGTCCGCACGCTCGACCTGCGCGCCCACTACGCGCCGCCCGAGCAGGTGCGGCGCCGCACCGAACGCCCCGAGGACACCGCCGACCCCTACTACTGCAGACTCGCCGACAACCCCCTCGACGACCTCTTCGACCGTGTCCCCGCTCCTCAACCACCCTGCGAAGGCGTGCTGTTGGTGTACGGACCCGGCGCCTCCCTGGTCCGTCACGACCTGCTCTGGTACGCCGATGTGCCCAAGCGGTACGCCGAGTCCGCCGTCGCCGCCGGGCACGGCACCAACCTCGGACTTCCCGGCGAACCCGGCACACTGCGGCGGCTCTTCTACCTCGACTGGCCGATGCTCGACCGGCACCGCGACGCGCTCGCCCCTCGCGTCGACGGCTGGCTCGACATGCAGCACCCCGGCCACCCCGTGCACCTGGACGGCGACGGGCTCCGCGCCACCTGCGCCGCCCTCGCCCGCCGCCCCGTACGCACCAGGCCCTACTTCAACTCCACGCCCTGGGGCGGACACTGGGCGCAGCGGGAACTCGGCTTCGACCCCACCGCACGCAACACCGCACTCGGCTATGAACTCATCGCCCCGGAGGCCGGTGTCCTCATCGGCCACGGGCCCGCCGCCCAGGCCGAAGTGCCCTTCCAGCTGCTGTGCGCGCTCCACCCCGAGCAGCTGCTCGGGGCCGCCGTGCACGAGCGCTTCGGCACCTCGTTCCCGATCCGCTTCGACTACCTCGACACCGTCGACGGCGGCAATCTGTCGGTGCACTGCCACCCTCAAGAGCCGTACATGAAAGAGCGGTTCGGCTGGTCCTACACCCAGCACGAGACGTACTACATGACGGTCGCGGGGCCCGACACCAAGGTCTACCTCGGGCTGCGCGAGGACGCCGACGTGGACCTGTTCCGCAAAGAAGTGGAGGAGGCCGCCACCGACGGCGTGCCCATGGACCCCGAGGACCACATCCTGACCTTCCCCGCCGAACCCGGCCGCCTCTTCCTCATCCCCGCCGGCACCCCGCACGCCAGCGGCGCAGGCAACGTCGTCCTGGAGATCAGCGCCACCCCCTACCTCTACAGCCTGCGGTTCTACGACTGGCTGCGCCCCGACAGCGACGGCAACCCGCGGGCCCTGCCCTACGAACACGGCCTCGCCAACCTGGAGACCGGGCGCCGCGGTGACGCCGTCGCCCGCGACCTCGTCCAGGAACCCCGCACCCTCCGCAGCGGCGAAGGCTGGTGCGAGCGGCTCCTCGGCGCCCTCGACGAGATGTTCTACGAAGTCCGGCGCACCGAACTGGCCGCGGGCGCCGTCGCCGACGACGACACGGACGAACGCTTCCACGTCCTGAACGTGGCGGCGGGCGAGGGAGCGGTCGTGGAGACCGCGGCCGGCGACCTGCACGACCTCGCCTACGCGGAGACGCTCACCGTGCCCGCGGCGGTCGGCGCCTACCGGCTGCGGGCAGTGGGCGAACGGCCCGTACACGTCGTGAAGGCGCTGGTGCGCTGATGGCAGCCACCCCCGTCCTGGAGGTCGGCGGCACCCATGTCACCGCGGCCCTCGTCGCCGCTGACGGCAGCGGTGTGCACCGGCGGGTGCGCCTGCCCCTCGACCCGCACGGCAGCGCCACCCGGATCATCGGCACGCTCGTCGGCTGCGCCCGGCTCATCCCGGCACCGGCACGCGCCGTGTGGGGCGTGGCCGTGCCCGGTCCCTTCGACTACGAACGGGGCGTGGGGCGGTTCGCGGGCGTCGGCAAGTTCGACGCACTCAACGGCGTCGACCTGCGCGCCGCGCTGCTCGGCCGGCTCCCGCAGCGTCCCCGGGACGCGGTGTTCCTCAACGACGCCGACGCCTTCCTGTACGGCGAGTGGCGGGCGGGCGCGGCCCGCGGCCACGGCCGCTGCGCGGGCCTCACCCTGGGCACCGGCGTGGGCTCCGCCTTCCTCGCCGACGGCCGGATCCGCGACGAGGGCCCCGGAGTGCCGCCCGAAGGCCGCGCCGACCTGCTGCGGATCGACGGGCGTCCGCTGGAGGAGTCGGTCTCACGACGGGCGATCCGGGACCGCTACGGCGATCCCGACGCCGACGTGCACGACATCGCGGCCCGCGCACGCGCCGGGGACGCGCGGGCCCGGCGGGTCCTCGACGAGGCGTTCACCGGCCTCGGCGCCGTACTCGCCCCGTTCCTCGCCGAGTTCGGGGCGTCCGTACTCGTCGTCGGCGGTGCGATGGCGCACTCCTGGGACCTGGTCCGCCCGGCGCTCGGCAGCGGTCTGGGAACGGTCCGGGTGGAGCTGAGACGCAGCGCGCTGGGCGCGGACGCGGCGCTGGTGGGAGCCGCGGGGCGGGCACGGCCCACGGAACCGGAGGCCTCCGGCGACTTGGGCCACTCCGGTCGCTCAGGTGGCTCTGGTCGCGCCGGTCGCTCCGGGGTGACGAGCCCTTGAAGCGGGCGTCGCGCGGGTCCCGTACGAACCTCGGGCGAGGCCCTCGTACGAGCCCCATGCGAGGGCCCCGTACAACCCCCGTATGCGAAGGGCCTGCCCGTCCGCTGCGAAGATGGCGGGGCCGAGTGGAGAGGGACGGTACGTGATGGGGGAGTCGCGGGGCGGCAGGAGTGGGCCGCCGACGCTCCGGGATGTCGCCGAGCGCGCCGAAGTGAGCGCGATGACCGCGTCCCGGGTCCTGCGCGACGACCCGCGGGTACTGCCCGCGACCCGTGACCGGGTACGCGCCGCCGCCGCCGAACTCGGCTACCGGCCCAACGAAGTGGCCCGCAGCCTGCGCCGCGGCCGCGGCACGGGGCTCGTCGGCCTGGTCGTCACCAACCTCGCGAACCCCTTCTACTCCCGGCTCGCGCTCGGCGTCGACTCGGTGGTCGCCGGGCACGGCCTGAAGACCGTCATCGGCAACACCGCCCAAGACCTCGACAGGGAACGGGAGTTGGTCGACGACCTGGTGGCCCGCCGGGTCGACGGCATCATCGCCGTACCCGCGGGCGCCGAGCAGCGCCATCTCGCCGCCGCCGCGGCCGGGGGCGTCCCCGTGGTCCTCGCCAGCCGCCCGCCCGAGGGCTTCACGGCGGACTGCGTCCTGGTCGACGACTTCGGCGGCGCCCGTGCGGCGGTGCGCCGGCTGCTCGCCCGCGGCCACCGGCGGATCGGCTTCCTCGGCTCCCCGCCCGCCGTCCACACCGGCACGCAACGCCTGCGCGGCTACGCGGCCGCTCTGCGCGAGGCGGGCGTCGAGGCCGACGACGACCTGGTGCGCCTCGGCCAGACCGAACCCGCCGAGGCCACCCGCGCGGCGGCCGAGCTGCTCGCCCTCGACGCCGCGCCGACCGCGCTGTTCTGCTCCAACAACCGCAACACCATCGGCGCGTTCCGGGCCATCAGGGAACATACGGCGACGATCGCCCTCGCCGGGTTCGACGACTTCGAACTGGCCGACGTGCTCGGCCTGCCGCTCACGCTCGTCGCCTACGACAGCGACGAACTCGGCCGGGCCGCGGGCCGTCTCCTCGTGGACCGTCTCGGCAGCGGCCAAGAAGGCCAGGACGCGCCGGCGCGCCGCACCGTGGTGCCCACGAGCCTGGTGGAATACGGCAGTTGAGCCCTTCGGCCCGGCCCCCGTGGCGCGGTCACCCGCCCGCGCGCGTCACTGCGCGTACTCCCGGTGGTCGCCCGTCGCCCCGTCGATCAGCTCCCTCACGATGTCCATGTGACCCACATGCCGCGCCGTCTCCTCGATCATGTGGATCAGCACCCAGCGCAGCGTCACCGGCTCCCCGGGCCAGGACGTGCCCAGATCCTCCAGGGCGAGGTCGCGCACCACGGCGTTCGCGGCGTCGCGGGCACGGCCGTAGAAGGCGATCACATCGGCGGCGCTCTCGTCCGGCGCGATCCGCAGGTCCTCGCCCGCGTACGCGTCGGGCAGCGGCTCCGTCGTACGCCCGAAGGTGGTGCAGAACCAGCCGTACTCCACGCAGGCCAGATGCTTGACCAGGGTCAGCAGGCTGGTGCCCGTCGGCGTCAACGGCCGCTGCAACTGCTCCTCGTCGAGGCCCTCCACCTTCCAGAGCACCACGTCACGGTGCCGCTCCAGGCTCGCGAGCAGGCTTTCCTTCTCGTCCCCTGTCGGGGGTACACGCAAGGTCATGGCCGGAAGTTAGCAGCGCCCTCTGACAGCGCTCCGACAACGGCACCGAACTCGCTCTTCACGCGCGGGCGTACACCACCCATATCTGGCCCTTGGCGCAGTACAGGCGGCGGCCGTCCGTGGTGTGGTACTCCGTGGCGCGGTCCGCGCCCGCGCGGCGCCACTGGCCCTCGTAGGCGTTTCCGTTGCGCAGCAGGAGGGCCCGGCCCTCGCCGACCGTCTCGGTGAACGGCGAGACATTGCCCCAGCGGTCCCGGAAGCGGGAGCCACGGATCCGCGTGTACTGCACGATCACCGTCGCCGGGCGCAGCGCCGTGGCCCGGCCGTCCATCGCGACCTGCCAGTGCTCGCCGCGCTCCGCCCAGGTGAACGTGAAGCGGGCCGAGGGATACCGGACCGTGTGCCGCGGTGTGGCCTTGCCGTTGGGCGGGCGGGGCCCGAAGCGCAGGCCGAACGAGGCGAGGTCGCAGGCCGCGGGCCGTGGTGTGAGGCGGGCGGGGCGCAGATAGAGGTTGTGCGGCGCGGAGCGGTCCGGCGCACGGTAGTAGGCGCCCGGGGCCTTGCCCGGCGGGCGGGCCTCCAACTGTGCCGCGTCGATGAGCGGTTGGAGCTTCCCCTGCGCCCCCGAGAAGGCGAGCAGCGGGTGGCCGTACTGGCCGAGGAGGTCGAGGTCGGTCTCGCGGGCGCTGCGCACCGGGCCGACGGCGGGCGGCAGTTCACCGCTCGCGTAGACGGCGAGCAGCCGGCTCAGGCCGGACTCGACCTGCTCGACATGGATGACGTCGGCCGCATCGAGACCGGTGTGCGGGCGGGCGGGACCGACGTTGTCGATTTTCACCGCGAGCGGTACGCACCCCTCCTGGCCCGCGCCGGGCGGCCGGCCGTCGCCGGGGCCACGGCTCTCTATGGTGCAGCCGCTGAGAACGGCGGCGGAGCCCAGGAGGAACGCGCGTCGCTTCATGCCCGTACGTGTACCCGCACGGGGCGCTTGTCAGCCGGGACCGAAGCCCGCGTCTGCCGGCGCGGGCGGCAGCCGCTCGCCGTCACCCGAGGTCGAAGGCGTTGCGCAGTCCGAGCCGGTAACGCGTGCGGTCGTGGCGCTTGAGCACCTCGATCTCCGGCGCCCGGAACAGCGCCTGCACCGTGCAGCGCGGCGCGTCCGAACCCACCCTGTCAAGCAGGGCGTTGACGGCCTGGCGGGCGGAGGCGTTGGCGCCCTCCATCGTCGCCAGGTCGATGTCGACGGCCACATAGTCACCGGACAGATAGAGGTTGGGGATCCTCGTCTCGGCCGAGGGGCGGTTGTGGAACGTGCCGACGGGATGGATGAGCAGCTCGTCGTCATTGGTGGGGTTCGGGCCGCCGATGCCGTCCACGCCCGGGTCGAGGAACCAGGAGTGCAGCGTGCCGTCCTTGAGGACCGTCCTGCCGGTGTCGTTGAGCGCCGCCTTCAGCTGCGCCCACACTTCCCTGGCGACCTGCTCACGGGTGCACTGCTTGGCCGTCTTGCCGTACAGGATGCCGGGCTTGTCCCACTCGGAGATGTCCACGGAGAGACAGTCGACGGCGACGCCGTCGCCGTAGTCGGCGGGGAAGTCGCGTTTCGGCCAGTGCTCGGCCTGGGCGATGGCGGTGAGCGACCACGGCGAGTCGATGCAGTTGAAGTGGCCGTGCACGATCTGCGGGCGCTCCGTCAGATAGAACTGGATACCGGTCATCCAGTCCGTCTCCAGCTTGTCGCAGCGCGCCAACTGGGGGTCGGCCGCGCGCAGTTCGGAGCCCCAGGTGCGGCGCGCGTGCTCCACCGGCATGGCCTGGACGTAGTGGTCGGCGGTGACGGAGCGACGGGTGCCCCCGGGGTCCTCGATCGCCACCGACTGGATGCGGCCCGCGCCGAACACCAGCTCGCGCACCGACCAGCCGACCTTGAACTCCACGCCCAGAGAGGTCAGATGGGCCACCCAGGGGTCGATCCACGCCTCATTGGTGGGCGCGTCGAGGATCCGGTCGGGCGGGCCGTCCGCGCCCCGGCCGAGCAGATTGAAGACAAAGGCCTCGCCGAGCGTGCCGACCGTACGGGTGCTGGCTTCCTCGGCCTTGGTGGCGACGATGTTGCGGGTCACGCCGACGGCCAGGATGCGCTGGTAGGTCTCCGACATCTGCGCGGCCCGCGTGAACTCCCACCAGGGCGTGCTCTCCCAGGTGTCGTCGCGCCGCTCGTCACAGCTGGTCAGAAACACCACGGCGCGGTTGAGGAAATACGCGGCCTCGTGCGCGGGCAGCCCCGCGACCGTCTCGAGCAGCCCGCCCAGGGCCCGTCGGATCTCGTCCAGGGTCAGCTGCGCCGGCTTGTGTCCCGGCCAGGGGATCGGGCCGCGCAGCTCCTCCTTGCCGGTGCGCGCGAACATCATCTCCGGCGGCGCCACCAGGTTGTCCCACACGCCGTTCGCCTTACCCGGGAAGGGAATGCGGCGCATCGTGTCCGGCAGGTTGTGATAAATGCCGGGGATGAAGCGGAAACCGTGCTCGGCCGGCAGCGGTCTGCGGTTGCCCTTCGCGCTGTCCGGCACATCCATGGAGCGGGCCTTGCCGCCGAGCGCGCGCCGCTCGTAGACCGTCACGGCGAAGCCCCGCTCGGCGAGTTCATGGGCGGCGGTGAGCCCGGCGACCCCGCCACCCAGAACGGCGACCGTCTGCCGCGCACCCGCTGCCTGCGACGCCGCGGCGGCCGGTGCACCGACCGGTACGTCGGCCTGTGCGGCGGCGGCCGGGCCTGCCCCGAGCGTGACCGCCGCTCCCGCGACCGCCCCGCCGGCTGCCGCTGCCCCCGCCACAAATGCCCTTCGGCTACTGCCGGTTCCCCCCATGCCCCACCCCTTACCGAAAGTAGTGATCACATCCGGCGCAGGAGCATATGGGCACCTCGCGAGACCCGGAAGGCACAGGAGCCCACCCTTTCGACGTTGGCCGGAATACGCTCGGAATACGCTCGCGCGGGCGCGTACCTCGCCGTCCGAAAGCCGCCAGCGCCCCCGGGCCCCCGCGCGTCAGCCTTGAGAGATGAACAGCAGGACCGCCGTCACCCCCGCCGACCGGGTCACCCCCGCCGACCGCACCGCCGCCGTCGACTGGCCCGCGCTCACCACCGAACTCGACACATACGGCTGCGCGCTCACCCCGCGGCTGCTGACTCCGGCCGCGTGCCGGGAGATCGCGGAGCTCTACGAGGACGCCGACCGCTTCCGGTCCACCGTCGACATGGCCAGGCACCGCTTCGGTTCCGGCCAGTACCGCTACTTCACGCACCCGCTGCCCGCACCCGTCGCCGAGCTGCGGGCCGCGCTCTACCCGTATCTCCTGGCCGTGGCCCGGGACTGGGCGGACCGCCTCGGCCGTCCCGCGCCCTGGCCCGACACCCTCGACGCATGGCTGCGGATGTGCCACGAGGCGGGCCAGACCAGGCCCACGCCGATCCTCCTGAACTACGGCCCCGGCGACTGGAACGCGCTCCACCGCGACCTGTACGGCGATCTCGTCTTCCCGCTGCAGGTCGTCATCGGCCTCGACCGGCCGGGCGCCGACTACACGGGCGGCGAGTTCCTGCTCGTCGAACAGCGGCCGCGTGCCCAGTCGCGCGGTACGTCGATGCTCCTGGAACAGGGCCGCGGCCTGGTCTTCACCACCCGCGAACGCCCGGTGCGCTCGGCCCGCGGCTGGTCGGCGGGGCCGGTGCGGCACGGGGTGAGCGCGGTGCGCTCCGGGCGCCGCCGGACCCTGGGGCTCGTCTTCCACGACGCGGCGTGAGGCGGCCTTGCCGGGGGCCTCGGGCGCCGGGCTGCGGGCTGCGGGGGGCGGAGGTGCGGGCTCCGGGGGGCGGAGGTGCGGGCTCCGGGGGGCGGAGGTGCGGGCTCCGGGGGCCGGGGAGCGCCGGCCTCAGGGCCAGCGGGCCTCAGGGCCAGCGGGCCTCAGGTCCAGCGGGCCTCAGGGCGACTGATCGCCCGGCCGCCGCGCCCCGAGCACTTCCTCCAGGTCGTACCGCACCGGCTCCTCCAGCTGTCCGTAGGTGCAGCTGTCCGGGGCGCGGTCCGGGCGCCAGCGGCGGAACTGTGCGGTGTGCCGGAAGCGGGTGCCGTTCTCCATGTGGTCGTAGGCCACCTCGGCCACCCGCTCCGGGCGCAGCGGAATCCAGGAGAGATCCTTCTTGCCCGACCAGCGGCTCGGCGCCCCCGGCAGCCGGGCCGACGCGTGCGCGGACTCCTCCGTCCAGGCCGCCCAGGGGTGCCCGGCGGCGGACTCCATGCGCAGCAGTTCGAGCTCGGCGACCAGCTCCTCGCGGCGCTTCATGGAGAACGCGGCGCACACGCCGACATGCTGCAGGGCGCCCCCGTCGTCGTACAGGCCGAGCAGCAGGGAGCCGACGACGGGGCCGCTCTTGTGGAGGCGGTATCCGGCCACCACGACGTCGGCGGTGCGCTCGTGCTTGACCTTGAACATGAGGCGCTCGTTCTGGCGGTAGAGCAGATCGAGCGGCTTGGCGATCACCCCGTCGAGGCCCGCGCCCTCGAACGAGCGGAACCACTCCTGCGCGAGCTCCGGGTCACAGGTCGCGGGCGCCACATGGACGGGCGGCCGCGCCTCGGCGAGCGCCATGACCAGGCGGGCCCTGCGGTCGCCCAGATAGGTGTCGAGGAGCGAGTCGTCACCGAGAGCGAGCAGATCGAAGGCGACGAACGACGCCGGGGTCTGCTCGGCGAGCAGCCGCACCCGGGAGTTCGCCGGGTGGATACGCTCCGTGAGCGCGTCGAAGTCGAGGTGCCCGTCGCGGGCGATGACGATCTCACCGTCCAGGACGCAGCGGCCCGGCAGATTCTCCCGCAGCGCCTCGACCAGCTCGGGAAAGTACCGGGTCAGGGGCTTGCCGGTGCGGCTGCCGAGCTCGATGTCGTCGCCGTCGCGGAACACGATGGCCCGGAAGCCGTCCCACTTGGCCTCGTACTGCATATCGGGCGGGATCTTCTTCACGGGCTTGGCGAGCATCGGCTTCACGGGCGGCATCACCGGCAGATCCATGCTTCGATTCTGCAACCCGATGAACCCTTGCGCCCGATATGCGGCTTACGTGGGGCCCGCCTAGGCTGACTCGCATGGGTGGTGCAGCGGTGCAGCTCGACGCGGGCGGCCGCCAGGTGCGGCTCTCCAGCCCGGACAAGGTCTACTTCCCGGAGCGCGGCTTCACCAAGCGGGACCTCGCGGAGTACTACCTCGCGGTCGGCGACGGCATCCTGCGCGCCCTGCGCGACCGTCCCACCACCCTGGAGCGCTATCCCGAGGGCGTCACCGGCGAGTCCTTCTACCAGAAGCGCGCCCCCAAGAACACGCCCGACTGGATCCCGACCGCCACGATCACCTTCCCCAGCGGCCGCACCGCCGACGAGATGTGTCCCACCGAGGTCGCCGCCGTCATCTGGGCCGCCCAGTACGGCACCTTCACCTTCCACCCCTGGCCGGTACGCCGCGAGAACCCCGACCACCCCGACGAACTCCGTCTCGACCTCGACCCGCAGCCCGGCACCGACTACGCCGACGCCGTCCGTGCCGCCCACGAACTGCGCGCCGTACTCGACGAGTTCGGCGGTCTGCGCGGCTGGCCCAAGACCTCCGGCGGCCGCGGACTGCATGTCTTCGTACCGATCGAGCCGCGCTGGACATTCACCGAGGTGCGCCGCGCCGCCATCGCCTGCGGCCGTGAACTGGAGCGCCGCAGCCCCAAGGCCGTGACCACCGCCTGGTGGAAGGAGGAGCGCGGCGAGCGGATCTTCGTCGACTACAACCAGACCGCCCGCGACCGCACCATCGCCTCCGCCTACTCCGTACGCCCGCACCCGCACGCCCCGGTCTCCGCGCCGCTGCGCTGGGACGAGCTCGACGACGCCGTGCCCCGTGACTTCGACCTCGCGACCATGCCGAAGCGCTACGCCGAACTGGGCGACGTACACGCGGACATGGACGACCAGGCGTACTCCCTCGACGCGCTCCTGGACCTCGCCGACCAGGACGAGCGCGACCGGGGCCTGGGCGATCTGCCCTACCCGCCGGAGTACCCGAAGATGCCGGGCGAGCCCAAGCGGGTGCAGCCGAGCCGGGCGCGCCACGACGACGCGTGACGGTGCCCCCGCTCCACGAGAGGGAGCGGGGGCACCGACCCCGTGGGGGGCTCGACTTCCGCTCGGCTACAGCTCCTTGATGCGGATGTCCCGGTACGAGACCACATCCGTGACCCCGTGCACCTGCAGCCCGAGATGGCCGGAGGCATAGCGCCGTCCGTCCGTGCCCGGGTCGTCGGCGCGCGGCGGCTCGAAGACCTGGCCGCCCGTGTTGTCGAACTCATTGATCAGGGTGCCGTTGCGGAACACCTGGTAGTGCTGGTCGACCACGCGGATCTCGTAGTCGTTCCAGGTGCCCTTCGGGGTGACGCCTGCGCCCGCGAGCCCGACCCGGTCGAAGCCGTAGACCGAACCGGTCTTGTACATGTCGCCGTCCGGGCGGTCGAACACCTGCACCTCGTGCCCGTACTTGATCGCGACCCACTCCGGCCGTGACTCCTCCGGATGGTCATGGATCTGCGGGAAGCGCACGAACACCCCGGAGTTGGCGTTGCCCGCACCGGGAGCGTCGTCCCGCCACTGCAGCTTCAGGGAGAAGTCGTCGTACTTCCGCTCGGGGAACCACAGCATGCCGAGACCGGCCTTCGTGGTGCCCGAGGTCATCGACCCGTCGGTGTTCAGACCGAATGAACCGCCGCCCACGTGCTGCCACTTGGCGAACGACGACGCGCTGCCGTCGAAGAGCTTGCGGTAGCCCTCGGTCTGGCCCGGCTCGCCGATGCCCGACTTCTTCGCCGCGCTGTAGATGGTGCGGTGCTCCCGCGCGTCGATGACGCCCTCGGTGAGCAGCCGGTCGAGGACCTGGTCCACGTGCTTGAGGAACAGCGCGTGCGACGACCAGTCCTTCTCGTCCTCGATCAGCTCGTTGATCGTGCAGCGGCTCTTCGTCATCCGGTTGGGTACGCCGCTGTCGACGGTGCCGACGAACACCGTCGGACGCTCGTCGTACTCGGGGCAGTTGGGCGCCGGCACCCCGCCGCCCTCCACGATGGTGAAGGCCGTCGTCTTCGCCTCCGAGGTGTTGCCCGCCTTGTCGCTCGCGCGGTACGCGACCGTGTGGCGGCCCGTGCGGTCCACCACCAGGGGCTGGGTGTACGCGAGGTAGGGCGCCCCGTCGAGCGAGTACTCCACCTTGTCCACGCCCGAGTCGGCGTCCGTGGCGGTCACGGTCACCGTCGCCCTGCCGACGTACGCGCCATCGGAGTTGAGGGTCCCGTCGACCTTCGCGGCGGTCTCCGGCGGCGTCTTGTCCTCGGCCGGCGGCGCCACCACCACGAAGTCCACGGCCTTCTCGGCGGCCGCGTTGCCCGCCTTGTCGGTGGCCCGGTAGCGCACCTTGTAGGTCCCCGGGTCGTGGAACATCACCGGCGCCGTGTACGCCTGCCACGCACCCGAGTCGCCGACCGCGTACTCGACCTTGTTCACCCCGGAGCCCGCGTCGGACGCGGCCACGGTCACCGTCGCCATGCCGACGTACTGGCCCTGGTCGTTCTTCTCACCCGTGACGGTCGCCGAGGTCTCCGGCGGCGTGGTGTCGTCCGTCGGCGGCGCCACCACCGCGAACTCCACGGCCTTCTCGGCCGCCACGTTGCCCGCCTTGTCGCTCGCTCTGTAGCGGATCTTGTGGCTGCCTACCTGGTTCACGACGACCGGGTTCGTGTACGGCTGCCAGGCACCGGAGTCGCCGACCGCGTACTCGACCTTGTCGACCCCGGAGCCACCGGTGTTGTCCGTGGCGGTCACCGTGACCGCGGCCTGCCCCACGTACGCGCCGTCGGCGTTCTGCGTCCCGTCGACCTTCGCCGAGGTCTCCGGCGCCGTGGTGTCCTCACCGCCGCCCTCGGTCACCGTCAGGATGCCCTGCATGGAACCGTGGCCGGGGATCGTGCAGTGGTAGCGGTAACGGCCGGGGGAGAGGGTGACCTCGGCGGTGTGCTTGCCGCCCTCCGCGTCGGACGGGTTGGCGAGGATGTTCAGCGGTACGTCGTTGTTGTACTCGGGGTCCGAGACGTCGAACGTCAGCGTGTGCGGCATGCCGGTGGTGTTGCCGGTGGCCGCGCTGTTCTCGAAGACGATCGTCGTCGCGCCCGCCACCGCCGTGGTCGGCGCGGACAGATACTTGTCGATCGGGTCGCCCGCGGTCCAGGTCAGCACCTGTTGTGCGGCGGCGGCACCGTCCTGGACCGGCCGGGAGCCCGGATCGGGCTGCCCGTAGGCGGCCGGCGCGGTCAGGCCGAGCACCATCAGGAGCGCGGCGAGCAGCAGCTGCAGAGAGTTCCGTCTGTGTCGTCCGTTTCTCACCGGTCAGCCCTTCCTGGCCAGCTGGTCGGCGCTCGGCGTGGCCGCACCGCCCTGGTAGGTGACGCGCCACAGCGCCGACTTGGCGTCCGAGGTGAAGAAGCCGCGGCCGTAGTCCAGGACGTAAAGGACGCCGTCGGGACCGAACTTCCAGTCCATGAGGTTCTTGATGCCGTCATTGCCGATCGGGACGATCTTCTTCAGCGACTCGGCGTGCACCGGGAGACCGCCCTTGCCGACCGTCCTCGGGTCCGTGAGCACCGCGTGCCGCGGCTGGTCGGTGTCGTAGAAGTCCCCGACGAACCACTTGCCGTCCCAGTACGAGGGCCAGGTGCCCTCGCGCGCCGTGTCCGCGTCGTACCGGTAGACCGGGCCGTTCATGGCGGCCTGCCCGCCGCCCTTCAGCCACGGGAGCCGGAAGATCTGCTCCTCGGTCTTGTACGAGGGCACGCCGTCGGCGTTCCGCGGGAAGTCGGGGCCGCCGCCCTGCGGTGAGTACCAGATGGTGTTCGCGGTCACCGGCGGCAGCTTGACCAGGCCGTCGTTGTTCGGCGACTCGTTCTTCGGCTGGTCGCAGTCGTACCAGCCGAGCGGCTTCGTCGGATCGGGCAGATTGCGGTCCCGGTAGGGCTGGTTGTTGCCCATGCAGTACGGCCAGCCGTGGTTGCCGGGGCCGGTGATCGCTGCGAACGTGTCGTACTTCGCCGGGCCCCATGTCGTCGACGGGGCACCCGCGTCGGGGCCGACCCAGCCCGCGTAGAGGATGTCGGTCTTCCGGTCGACGGAGATCCGCGCCGGGTTGCGCACCCCCATCACATAGATCTCGCCGCGCGTCTTGCCGCCGCCCTCGTCCTGCTCGTCACCGGTGAAGAGATTCCCGGCGGGCAGCGTGTACGTGCCGTCCGGCTCCGGGTGGACCCGCAGGATCTTGCCGTTGAGGTTGTTGGTGTTGCCCGCGGTGCGGCGCGCGTCCGCGAAGGAGACGCCCTTGTAGTTCGGCTCCGGGTTGTTGCCGGAGTAACCGTCGCTGAACCGCGATGAGTTGTTGTCACCCGTCGCGATGTACAGGTTGTTCTTCGAGTCCCAGGCCATGCCGCCGCCCGCATGGCAACAACTGTGGATCTGCACCGGCCACTTGAGCAGGACCTTCTCACTGTTGAGGTCCAGCTTGTTGGTCGCCAGGTCGAGCGTGAAACGGGAGACGCGGCGCTCGGCCATCCGCGTATCGCGGTTGATCTGCGCGTGCGGTGTGTAGTGCAGATACACCCAGCCGTTGGTCTGGAAGCCCGGGTCGAGCTCGATACCGAGCAGTCCCTCCTCGACCTTGATCAGCTCATCGCCGCCGCCCTTGTTGCCGAAGACGGAGAGCGCTCCCGCGAGCGTGACCTTCTTGGTCCTGGGGTCATAGACATGGATCTCGCCCTTGCCCTTGCCGATATCCGGGTTGTTCCAGTCGGTCACCACGGGCTGTGCGGCGTCGGCGCCGCCACGGCCGATGTAGAGCACCCGGCCGTCCTCGGCGGTGACCAGGCCGTGCGGCTCGCCGATCTGGTCGTTCTGGCCCGGCTGGTTGGGCTGGGTCAGGCGCTCCGCACGGTAGTTGGCGTTGATGGCCGCCTTGCAGTCGGCGCGCGCCAGACGCGTGGTCCACAGCAGGGCGCCGCGCAGATGCGTGCGGAAATCGCTCTCCGCGTAGGTGTCGACGGTGCCGCCCATGCCGGTGTAGAAGGAGCGGCCGCCGTCGTAGTCACGGCACCACGACACCGGGTGGTCCGCGCCGTTCGCGCCCTCGCCCGGCTTGTAGGTCGACTCCCGTACCCGCGCCACGGTGTGCACGTCGCCCGACGGGTTCTTCTCCCAGTTCAGCCACTTGTCGGGGCGTTTCCACTCAAGCGGCAGACCGGAGTTGGCGGGGTGCTGACGGTCGCCGACCTCGACGGTCGCGCGCTGCGCCGTGGCCCCGCTGCCCTTGGCGGGCCTGGCACCGACCAGACCGGTGAACCAGTCCGAGTACGGTTCGGCGCGGGCCGCGTCATGGACGCCGAGGAAGCCGCCGCCCGCCTCCATGTAGGCCTCCAGGCCCAGCTCCTGCTCCGGGTCGAGGACATCGCCGCCGCCCGTCAGGAAGACCACGGCGTTGAAGCGGCCGAGCTGCCTCTCGTCGGTGAAGACCGAGGCGTCGTCGGTGGCCCTGATGGTGAACCGCTGGTTCTCCGGGCCCGACTGGCCGATCTTCTCGATGGCTTCGATGCCGGCGTTGACGAGCGGGGTCTCCGGGCTCGCCGAACCGTGGAAGACCAGTACACGTACGTTGGACCCGCCCGGCGGAGACGGCAGAGACATCGTTGTCACAGGCGGCTCGGGATAGGGCCGAGCCGTGGCGGGGCCGGCGGCGAGCAGCCCTCCGGTGAGCGCTGCCACCGCGAGACCGGCCGCCCAGATTCTGCGGGATCTGCGTCTGCTTCTGCCCAACTGCCCTAACGCTCCGGGCTTTTGACGCGGTGCGCTGCGCATATGGTCACCCACCCCTCATCGGTCACAGCAACGGCGCCAAGGAAGTTAGACCTCTTTCGGCGGTACGCCAATAGCTATGACCGTGATGACACAAACTTTGTCCTGAGTGTGGATAAACGAAGATCCCGGAGCTACGGTGAGGCCGTCTCGGGGCCGCTGGCGCCCCGTCAATCCCGATGCGGCCATGGGGAGTTCGGTGATGTCGGAAACACTGGGCGATGAGCTGGGCAGACGTGGCTTCAATCGGCGGCTCTTCGCCGGGGGAGCGGTGGTGGCGGCCGGTCTGACATCGATGTCGGCCTCCTTGCCGGGCGCGGGCTCCTCGTCCGCCGAGAGCGCTCCCGCCGCCGCTCAGGCGGAGGCCAGAAACGAGACGCGGCACATCAAGCTGTACGCCGAGAAACTCGCCGACGGACAGATGGGCTACGGCCTGGAGAAGGGCAAGGCCTCGATACCGGGGCCCCTCCTGGAGATGGTCGAGGGCGACACCCTGCACATCGAGCTGGAGAACACCGCCGACGTGGCGGTCAGCCTGCATCCGCACGGCGTCGACTACGAGATCAGCAGCGACGGCACCCGGCACAACAAGAGCCATGTCGCGCCGGGCCAGTCCCGTACGTACACCTGGCGCACCCATGCCCCCGGCCGCCGCAAGGACGGCACCTGGCGGGCGGGCAGCGCGGGCTACTGGCACTACCACGACCATGTCGTCGGCACCGACCACGGCACCGGCGGCCTGCGCAAAGGCCTGTACGGACCGCTGATCGTGCGCCGCGCGGGCGACGTCCTGCCGGACGTGACGTACACGATCGTCTTCAACGACATGACCATCAACAACCTCCCCAAGGGGCCCGACCTCAAGGCCACCGTCGGCGACCGGATCGAGATCGTGATGATCACGCACGGCGAGTACTACCACACGTTCCATATGCACGGTCATCGCTGGGCGGACAACCGCACCGGCACCCTCGCCGGACCGGACGACCCGACCCCGGTCATCGACAACAAGATCACCGGGCCCGCCGACTCGTTCGGCTTCCAGATCGTCGCGGGCGAGGGGGTCGGGGCCGGTGCCTGGATGTACCACTGCCATGTGCAGAGCCACTCCGACATGGGGATGGCCGGGATGTTCCTGGTGGCCAAGCCGGACGGGACGATTCCGGGCCATGGGGCGGCCGGGCACGAGGGGCACTGATCCTGCCGCGGAACCCTGGAGTTGGCCGAGCAGTGCCGCGCCATCCCGGCGCCGCGCCGCTACGCTGAACGGCCCACCAGGGAGGCCGACTTGACCGGACCACATGGCACAAGCAGCGGTTACGACTACGTCGTCGTGGGCGCGGGCTCCGCGGGCTGTGTGCTCGCCGCGCGCCTCAGCGAGGACCCGGCCGTGCGGGTGGCGCTCATCGAGGCCGGGCCACGGGACCGCAAACCCGAGATCCGTATCCCCGCCGCGTTCCCCAAGCTCTTCAAGACGCCCTACGACTGGGACTACACGACCACCAAGCAGTCCGCGCTCGGTGGCCGCGAACTGTACTGGCCGCGCGGCCGCACCCTCGGGGGCTCGTCCTCGATCAACGCCATGATGTGGGTGCGCGGCCACCGCGACGACTACGACGCCTGGGGCGAGGCGGCCGGCGAGGACTGGTCGTACGACGCCTTCGAACGCTACTTCCGGCGCGCCGAACGCTGGGCGGGAGCGCCCGGTTCGGGAACCGCCCACGGCACCGGGGGCCCCGTCTGGATCTCGCCCCCGCGCGACCCCAACCCGACCACCGCCGCCTTCCTCGCCGCCTGCAGGGAAGCGGGACTGCGCGAGCTGTACGAGCTCAACGGACCCGACCACAGCGGCTTCGCCGTGACCCCGCTCAGCCAGCGCCGCGGCCGCCGCTGGAGCGCCGCCGACGCCTATCTGCGCGGCGCGCGCCGCCGCCCCAACCTGCGGATCTTCACTCAAGTGCAGGCGCACAGGCTTGAGTTCGACGGGGACCGTGTGACCGGGGTGGTCGCCGAACGCGGCGGTGTCACCCGGCTCCTGCGGGCCGGCCGCGAGGTGATCCTCAGCGCGGGCGCCATCGGGTCCCCGCAGCTGCTGCAGCGGTCCGGTGTCGGCGACCCGCAGACCCTCGCCGACGCCGGCCTGGTGAGCCGGGTCGCGTCGCCCGACGTCGGCCGCCATCTGCAGGACCACCTCTCCTACGCGGTGACCGTGCGCTGCCCCGAGCCCCTCACTCTGACCGGTGCCGACACCCCGGCCAACTTCGGCCGCTTCCTGCTCGCCGGCCGCGGGCCGCTCACCTCGAACGTGGGTGAGGCCGTCGCGTTCATCAAGACCCGGCCCGAACTCGACGCCCCCGACATCGAGTTGATCTACGCGCCGGTGCCGTTCGTCGACCACGGTCTCACCCCGCCGACCGAACACGGCATCACCATCGGTGTGGTCCTGCTGCAGCCCGGCAGCGAAGGCCGCATCACCCCGGCCGCCGACGCCACCGGCGCACCCGGCATCGACCCCGGCTATCTGACCGACCCGGAGGATCTCAGGACCCTCGTCGCCGGGGTGCGCCGCGCGGAGGAACTGCTCGCGAGCCGCTCCCTCTCCGCC
This sequence comes from Streptomyces monticola, assembly GCF_042665355.1. Lineage (NCBI taxonomy): Bacteria > Bacillati > Actinomycetota > Actinomycetes > Kitasatosporales > Streptomycetaceae > Streptomyces > Streptomyces monticola. Next base: position 1,155,154 of record NZ_JBHTCF010000001.1, read on the forward strand.
TATACGTCAGGGCCGTTCGCCCGCTACCCCGGTGTCGTCGGCGACGAGGCGCTCGCCCGCGCGGTCAGGGAGGGCGCCGAAACGCTCTACCACCCCGTGGGCACCTGCCGGATGGGCGCCGACGAGGAGTCGGTCGTCGACCCGCGCCTTCGGGTCCGCGGCACCCGGGCCCTGCGCGTGGCGGACGCCTCCGTCATGCCGCGGATCACCCGTGGTCACACCAACGCGCCCACGATCGCCCTCGCCGAGAAGGCCGCCGAGATGATCATGGAGGACGGCGACCAGGACGGCTGAAGCTTGAGGGCCCGAGGAGCTGAGGGGCCTGAGGGGCTGACAGGCCTGAGGGGCTGGCGGGCCTGAGGGGCCTGAGGGGATGACAGGCCTGAGGGGATGACGGGCCGAGGGGCTGGCGGGCCTGAGGGGCTGGCGGGCCTGAGAGGCGTCAGGGCCATGAGGGGTCGGGGGTGAGAGGAGGCGTGACAGGTGCGGCCTCTGGCGTCTTCACCAAGTCTCCGGCCCCTTCACCAACGAGGTGCACCCGGAATATGAGAGCGCTCTGAACGGCCCAGCCGACGGTGACTATTCTGACGTCAGCCGCCGTACGCAGCCGTGAGGAGACCCAAGGTGACCGAGCCGTCAGGCGCCGTGCCGCGCCCCACCCTGGAGGCGGTGGCCGCACACGCCGGAGTCTCCCGCGCGACCGTCTCCCGCGTCGTCAACGGCGGTGCGGGAGTGCGTACTTCACTCGCGGAGAAGGTGTTGCGCGCGGTCGACGAGCTCGGATACGTACCGAACCAGGCGGCCCGCAGCCTGGTCACCCGCCGCCACGACGCGATCGCCGTCGTGATCGCCGAACCGGAGACCCGGGTCTTCGCCGATCCGTTCTTCGCCCAGCAGCTGCGCGGGATCAGCAAGGAACTCACCGCCCACGACTCACAGTTGGTGCTGCTCCTGGTGGAGGGAAAGGATGACTACGCGCGCGTGGGCCGCTACTTGGCGGGCGGACACGTCGACGGCGCCCTGGTCTTCTCCGTGCACCTGGACGACGAACTGCCCGCGATCATCCGCAAGGCGGCCCTGCCCACCGTCTTCGGTGGCCGCCCCGAGGTGAACGAACAGCGGGTCCCGTACGTCGACTGCGACAACCGCGGCGGCGCCCGTGAGGCCGTACGCCATCTGCGGGCCCTCGGCCGCGGCTTCATCGCCCATATCAGCGGGCCCCTGGACCAGACATCGGCCGTCGACCGGCTGGACGGCTACCGCGACGTCCTGCCCGACGCGGACCCCGCCCTGATCGTCCAGGGCGACTTCACCCCCGCCGGCGGGGAGCGCGCCATGCGGGAACTCCTCGACCGGTGCCCCGATGTGGACGGGGTCTTCGCCGCCAACGACCTGTCCGCCGCGGGCGCCCTGCGTGTGCTGCACGAGCGCGGCCTGCGGGTGCCCGACGAGGTGGCGGTGGTCGGCTTCGACGACATGGAGTCCGTGGCCACGCAGACCGATCCGCCGCTGTCCACGGTGCGCCAGGACATCGAGGAGATGGGGCGCCTGATGGCACGGCTGCTCCTGCGCGGCCTGGAACGGGGCGCCGCCGGGAACGAGATCCCGGGCAGCGCCCCGTCATCGATCGTCACGCCCACGTCACTCGTGCTGCGGGACTCTGCCTGAGCTGAGCGCTCCGCGGGAAGTCCGGTGCATCATCTGCGGGTGCGTCGTGGCGGCTCGCGCAGTTCCCCCGCGCGCCTTTGGGGCCGGGGCCACGAAGAGCCGTACCGGACTGCCCCGAAGCCGCTCAGGACCCCACCGCGACCGTGAACCGCCGCGGGTTGCCGTCGTGTGCGGCGCCGGACACATCGGGCTGGCCGTCCGGGCGCACGTCGTCGTACGGGAACGCGTACCCGATGGGGGAGTTGGCGTGGACGACGCGCGCCCAGTGATTGGTGACCGGGTCCTTGTAGTAGTCCGCGGCCGTGGCGCCGTTCGGCTGCTCGGGGTGGCTGAGCATGATGCTCCGGTTGAAGCCGGCGGCGAGCCGGGCGAGCAGTCCCTTCTTGTCGTCCGGGTCGTTCGGGTTGTTGGTGAACGGCCCGTGATTACAGGTGAAGATGTCCTTGGAGGTCGGCTTGGAGAAGGTGTGGCCGCCCTCGAAGGTGAGGGTGTCGCCGCTGACCCGGCCGACCTTGACGCCGCGGCCGCCCTGCAGATCGATCCGCAGGTCGGTGGAGCGGTACTTGTCCCAGACCTGGTCGATATGGCCGTTCCACAGATCGCGGAAGGGCATCTCGGCGGGACGGTCGAAGTAGGGGGCCATCAGGTTCTGCGGTGAGATCACCCGCAGGACGCCGCCGCCGTCACCGCGGATGACGAGCTTGTCCCAGGGCTGGCCGTCCTTCGCGGCCTGTGCCACCAGGTCGTCGGCGATCTTCTGCACCGCCCCGTCCGGCAGCGGCGCCACGTCATGGGTGCCGTCGCCCTCCAGGCGCAGACCGATCGGCAGCGCGGTCACCAGATCGACATAGCTGATGTTGGCGTACAGCTGCTGCGGGTTGAAGGTGAACTCGCAGAACGACCAGGTGCGGCCGTAGTTGGGGTCCTCCTTGGTGGCGAAGGCGGGCTCGACCAGGGAGGGGCCCGGGTTGAGGAAGAAGTCGAGCTTGTCGTCGCGCACGAAGTAGACCCGGGCGCCGAACATCTGAGGCAGCGTCAGTACGACTGGGTCCTCGCCCGGTCCGCGCAGCGGGATCGCGCAGTCGACCGGGAGCGGGGTCTGCGGCTGCGCCGGGGACTCGGGCCGGTAGACGCCGCCGTCGGGCTTGAGCAGCACCCAGCGGTCGGTTCCCTGCTCGTGCCCGGTCACGTAGGCGTGCACGGTGCCGGACAACGACTTGTTCTGCAGGGCGAGTTCGCAGGTCTCCGGTGCGGCCTTGGCGCTCGGGCTGAGAGCGCTTCCCCAGATGGGATAGGTCAGTGCGGTGGTCGCACCGGCTGTTGCGGTCAAGAACACTCTGCGCGATATCACGGAGTCTCCTGGGAGATGTGGGGGAACGCGGGGTGGGGGGGGCGCCCGCGGATGCGACCACCATTGCCAAGTCGGGCTGTGTCGTCAAGAGTTGTTGCTGAGAGCGCTCTCACTCGAAGGAATCCTTCACAAGTCGGTGGAGGTGAAAGGCAGTTGAGGGTGGCGAGGTCGAGCAGGGGGGAGGCCGGAGCGGGACCGGAGGGCGCCTGCGGCGGTGCGGGCCCCGGGTTCGGAGGGCGATTGTCAGTGCCCGGTGCCAGACTCGGAGGCGGCAGAAGAAGAGGGGTCCGCACGGTGCGGATCCCGGAGGAGCGGACATGCTCACTACCCGTTTTGTCACCGGCTCCCTCGTCTGGGCGGACTTCAGCACCCCGGACATCGAGGGCGCCAATGCCTTCTACGGCACGCTGTTCGGCTGGGACGCCGAGTCGTCGGGCGAGGAGTTCGGCGGATATGTCATGTACCGCAGCGACGGCAAGGACGTCGCCGGCGGTATGGCCGTGCCCCCGGAGCAGGGTCCCGCGGCCTGGTCGCTCTATTTCCGGACGCCCGACGCCGATGCCGCCGCCAAAGCGGCGGAGCAGGCCGGCGGCGCCGTCGTCTTCGAGCCCATGGACGTCGGGGATCTGGGCCGGATGGCGGTCCTGAAAGACGCCGAGGGCGCCTCCTTCGGCGTCTGGCAGCCCGGCGTGATGCAGGGCTTCGGAGCGGTGCAGGTCCCGGGCTCGCTGTGCTGGGCGGAGCTCTATGCGGCGGATGTGCCCGCGGCGGCGGCGTTCTACAGCGCGGTGCTCGGCCTGCAGTCCTTCGACGTGCCCTTCCCCGGCGGCAGTTACACGACGCTGCACCCCGCCGGCACCGAGGCGGACGCGATGTTCGGCGGCATCCTGCCCGCCGCCGCGGCCCCGGCAGGGGCGGACGGCGGGGCGCACTGGCTGCCGTACTTCGAAGTGACCGACTGCGACAGCGCGGCCCGCCGGGCCGGGGAGCTCGGCGGTGCGGTGCGCAAGGCGCCGACGGATCTCGAAGGTGTCGGCCGCACGGCGCACCTCGCCGATCCTTACGGCGCGCGGTTCGCGGTGCTCAAGAGCGTCCCGCAGGAGGGCAGCGGGGCGGGCGCCAAGCCGTAGCGCCAAAGCGTAAGCGGAAGACCGTAAGCGGAAGACCGTAAGCGGTGGGTCCCATGCGGCGCACCGTGCGCCGCAGGACGTAAGCGGTCCCGGAGTCAGGGCAGAAGGTCCCGGACCTTCTGCCCTGGTTTATAGGTGACGGTCATTGTTTATATTCATTGCATGACCGAAATGACCGGTAGTGAGGCCGCTGAGCGTGTGCATCGCGCCCTGGCTGTTCCTTCGCGACGGCGTCTGATGTCCCTGCTGCGGGAGGCGGACGGCCTGCTGGGCGTGGACGAGCTGGCGACCGCTACCGGCCTTTCGGTGGCGACGGTCCGGCATCATCTGGTCGCGCTGGCCGACGCCGGACTGGTACGGGCCACCGCAGCGGCGGGACCCGGGCGCGGACGGCCGAAACTTCGCTATACGGCCGTCCGCGCCACCGACGCGGAAGCGGCCGGGGCCGGGGCCGGGGACAGTGCGTACCACGACCTGGCGGCCGCCCTCGTCGAAGCCCTGGCCGAGCAGACAGCGGGCGGCGTGAAGCCCGCAGGCGGCGTGACGTCCGTGGACCACGAGAAGACCGCGAGCGGCGTGACGCCCGTGGACGGCGAGAAGACCGCGGCGCGTGCCGCCGGGCGGGCCTGGGGTCGCCGCCTCACCCGGAGCGGGGCCACCGGCACAGCGCCCGCCGAGCGGGTGTTCGCGCATGCCGCGCGCATGGGCTTCGACCCGGAGCAGGTGCCCGCGCCCGCGGGCACCGCGCGCGTGCTGCTGCACGCCTGCCCTTATCGCGACCTTGCGCGGCGAAGCCCCGAAGTCGTCTGCGCCCTCCACCAGGGCGTACTCGACGGGCTCTTGGAGGACGGCGACACCCGGGCGGACCTCACGCCGTTCGTCGGTCCCGACCTCTGCCGCGCGGACCTGCGCCGGGCGCCCGCGGCCACCTGACCCACCACCCGCACCACCCGCACCACCCTGACTCACCTCACCTCACCTCACCCCACCCGACCCGGGCCGCAAGGTCCGCCCCCTCACGAAGGAGGACCGCCGTGTTTCCCATCAGCATCGGCACCCAGTACGTCCGCGGCGATATGCCCGTGGTCCGGATCGACCCGCAGGGTGCCCCCTTCAAGGAGCTCGCCGCGGGCCGTATCCAGCTCCTCGCCCACACCGACCTGGAGGCGCACTCCTACGACGACTCGGAGCTGCTCCTCACCGGCGTCGACGGTGTGGTGGAGGTCGGCAACCCGGGGCGCGGCACCGTCGCCGTCGGCCCCGGCGCCTGCGTCATGGTGCCCAGGGGAGAGCTGTTCACCCTGGCCAACCGCACCGCCCAGCCCGCCACCGTCCTCGCGGTCTTCTCGCGCAGCGACTTCGTCGACAACCTGCCGCGCCCGCGACGGCTGCGCGAGCGCGGCGAGGACCGCGCCCGACTGCAGGCCGTGGCCTGAGCCCGACCCTGCGGACCTTGCGGCACCCGTCCCTGCGGCACCCGTCCCTGCGGCACAGCCCCCGCCGCATCCGCCCCCCCCGCGGTAACCCGCACCCCACACAAGAGAGTTCAGGAATCCCATGTTCGGCATGACCATCGACACCGCCCACGACACCGAGTCGCTGAGCCTCGCGCTGCGCCTCGACCCCGAGAACGGCCCCTTCCGCAGCCTTGCCGCGGTCCGGATCCAGGTGCCGGCGAACGGCGGCATACCCGCGCACGCCCACGAAGGCTCCGAGCTGCTGCTCACCGGCGTCAAAGGCGTGGTGGAGGCCTCCTGCAAGTGCGGTACGAAGGTCGTCGGCCCCGGCTCCTTCGCGATGCTGCCCGCCGGCAAGGAGATCACCCTGGTGAACAAGGGCAACGAGGACGCCACCCTGCTCGCGGTGTTCTCGCAGAGCGAGTTCACCGAACGCCTGCCGCGCGCGGCCGCCCAGGGCTGCGGCTGCCACAGCGGACACGACTCCTGACCTCGCTGACACGACTCCCGACCTCGCGGACATGGCCCCTGACCTCGCGGGCATGGCTCCTGACCCGCGCTCTGTCCAGGCCCGACACCCCGGTGCGAAACGGCCGTTGATCGTTCATTGATCGGTTGTTTCGCGGCGCCCGGCAGCATGGCAGTCATGATCGGCAAGTCATCTACCCAGGCCCCGCACACCGGGGCGACCGACCGCGACCAGAGCTGGCTCGAACTCGCCCTGTGCGCACAGACCGGGTCGGCCTTCTTCTTCCCCGAGCCCGGCAGCTCCGTACGCGAGGCCAAGCAGATCTGCCTGGCCTGCGAGGGGCGTGCCGCGTGCCTTGAGTACGCCCTCACCAACGACGAACGGTTCGGCGTCTGGGGCGGCCTCTCCGAAAAGGAGCGCGACCGCCTCAGGCGCGGCCCGGCCCCGCGTGGCTACGAGGGCACGTGAACAGTCACCCGTACTCGGCAGTCACCCGTACTCGACCATGAACTGCCGTGTCCCGGCGGGCACTTGTACGTCGTTGCCGATGGCCTCCAAGGGTTGTCGCCCGGCCCAGGCCTGGAGCACCGTGCCGAAGCGGCACGGATAGACGAAGCGCACCTGGGACGGGGCCCGGGTGATCTCCACGGTGACCGTGTGATCGGTGGCGTTGTGTGTGAGGCGGTAGCCGAAGGGTGCCCCGAACAGCGTCGGCGCCTCGTCGACCGCGACGCTCTCGCCGTCCGGCACCCAGTGGGGCCGTACGCCGGGAGCGAGATAGAGGTGCGGATCGCGGTCCTCGTCGGCCTCGAAGAAGAGGATGTCGCGCAGGAGCAGCAGATACTCGGCGGCGGCCCAGCCGTGCGGGATGTCGCCCATGTACCAGTGGCGGCCGGGTACTTCGGCGTAGTCGGAGGCGATCGGAAAGGCGTGCTGCTCGTTCCACGCGCCGAGCGCCACCGCCCGCTCCTGTGTCCGCGGGAAGGCGGCGGCCACCGTCCAGCCGAGCAGCCGGTCCATCTTCTCCGCGTCCCCGGCCAGCAGATACGCGTGCGCAAGCTGCATCGTCAGATACGGCCCGTACGCGTTCCAGGCCGCCTCGTGCCGGAAGCCGCCGGTGACGAAGCGGCCGTACATCGTGTCGAGCGTGTACCGGGCCGCCCGGTCGATGTCGTCGCCCAGCTTGCTGCCCATGTGCAGACGCAGCGGATGGAAGTACGCCGCCGCCCCGATCATCGTCGAGTCGCGCCGGCCCACGTCGCCGGGCCCGGTCGGGATATAGGTCTCCCACTCGCCGCGCCTGGCCTGTTCGGCGAGCACCCAGCGGATGGACGCGGCGGTGGCGGCCTTCAAGTCGTCGAAGGCGCCCCACAGTTCGGGCACTTCGGGCGCCCCGAGCCGCTCCGCGAGCCGGGCCGCCTCGTAGAGACCGGCGAGGCCCCACAGGTCGTCCCAGTAGTGCGGCTTGTCGCGTTCGCCGAGGTGTTCGGCGCTCCAGCCGCTGTGCAGCAGGCCGTAGCCGTCGCGGTTGTCACGCAGCCAGCGGGCGCCGTCCACGACGTACGGCGTGTAGAGCTTCGCGCCGAAGGCGGCGGCCTGCCCCTGCGTGCGGTCGTAGCGTCCGATCGCCCACAGCGCCTGCCCGTTGGAGTCCCACTCGCGGTCGTCCTTCTCGTGCGGCCCGCCGAAGAAGCCGTATTCGGCGCACGGCCCGATCCGCCCGCCGCCGCGGTTGAACTTCAGCGGATAGTGCGTGCCCAACTGCCGCCCCGCCAGGGCCCCGTCACCCACCAGGGAGCACGCGGTGGCCTCCACCGAAGAGTCCCGGATCCAGAAGGAGTCGTACACGGTCGGGCCCGGATGGATCTCGCCGTGGTCGGAGAGGACGAGGAGCTGCGAGCGTGACTGGCGGAACATATCCGTCAAATGAGTGACGGGGGAGGGGAGTTGGGGCTGCACTCCCTGGTGCAGCAGCTTGGCGTCCCAGAACGCCCGGTTGGCCGCCTCCAGATCGGCCGCGGGCACCGAACGCAGCTCTTCCAGGTCGTCGGGACCGTCGTAGAGATCGACGGGCAGGCGTACGTCGAGCGCGAAGACCTCGTCCTGCGCGACCCGGAACGGCCAGGCGAACACCGCGCTGCACAGCCCGGCCACCTGGTCCTGCGCCTCGGGCGCGCCGTTCAGCTTGCCGCCGCCCGCCAGGTCGTGGAACGGGCTGCGCCGCAGATACGCGTCCGGGTCCAGGGAGAAGTCCGGGTTGCCGTAGACCCCGAACTCCGCGGGCGCCGTGTCGAACAGCGGCCCCCAGCCGGAGTTGGTCTCCACCCGGGCCTCCTGCGGCACATACCGCAGATGGGTCAGGCGCCGGTCGGTGATCTGCCGGCCGTTGCGGTCGTGCCGCTGGAAGCCGCTCGGTCCCGCGGGCAGGACGGCGGCGCACAGCCAGCCCTCGCGCTGCTCTCCCGTGGGCGTGCCCACGGTCAGCCGGGTCACCGTGACATCCCGCTGTCGCGCCCCGAGCGCCGTGGCGAAGGTGCGCTGCACGAACTCCACACCGTTGGGGGCGCGGAAGGTCGTCAGGACCACCGGCAGATGCGGGGCCTCCATGCGCTGCTCGACGGGCGGGCCGCTGTTCCTCCCGTCGGTGTGCGGCAGTTGGGGAAGATGCAGCTGCCCCGCGACCGGGTCGTAGAGGAAGAAGGAAAGGCAGTACTTGTCGTAGACGGGCTCGATCTCACCGGCCTGTCCGATGAGGCTCTCCTGGCGGTGGTCCTTGACGCCCACCATGTGCCAGTACCGGTACAGGGCGTTGGAGGCGAAGGCCGCCTCCTTCGATTCGTAGGTGCCGCGGTCGAAGTCGTCGCTCCAGTGCCGGAAGTTCGCCTGGGCCCACCAGGGCACGGGATACGGCACCCCTTCACGACCGGCCCAGCCGCGCCACATGACCTCGTAGAACATCCACTCATGGGTCTGTGCCATGACGGTCACCCCCTGCGGGCACAGTTGCACCGCAGGGGGTGGACGTAAATGGCCGTATCGGGCCGTACTGGAGCGGCGGCCCCGTCGGTTCTGGAGTGGCGGCCCTGTCGGACCGTGCCGGGAACTCCGTCAGCCGGCCGCGCGGGCCGCGAGGCGGGCCTTGCGGGCCGCGAGCTTCGCGTCGAACTTCGCGGCCTCGGCGTCGAGTCCGCCCATGTACAGGCCGAGTTCCTCCTGCGCCTTGAGACCCTCGGGCCCGAGGCCGTCGATCTCCAGGACCTTCAGGTGGCGAAGGACGGGCTGCAGGACGTCGTCGTGGTGGATGCGCATGTTGTAGATCTCGCCGATGGCCATCTGCGCGGCGGCGCGCTCGAAGCCGGGCATGCCGTGGCCGGGCATCCGGAAGTTGACCACGACATCGCGCACGGCCTGCATCGTCAGGTCGGGGGCGATCTCGAAGGCCGACTTCAGAAGGTTGCGGTAGAAGACCATGTGCAGGTTCTCGTCGGTGGCGATCCGCGACAGCATCCGGTCGCAGACCGGGTCGCCCGACTGGTGGCCGGTGTTGCGGTGCGAGATCCGGGTGGCGAGCTCCTGGAAGGCGACATACGCGACCGAGTGCAGCATCGAGTGCCGGTTGTCCGACTCGAAGCCCTCGCTCATGTGCGCCATCCGGAACTGCTCCAGCTTGTCCGGGTCCACGGCACGCGAGGCGAGCAGATAGTCGCGCATGACGATGCCGTGCCGGCCCTCTTCCGCGGTCCAGCGGTGCACCCAGGTGCCCCAGGCGCCGTCGCGGCCGAAGAGGCTGGCGATCTCGTGGTGGTAGCTGGGCAGGTTGTCTTCGGTCAGGAGGTTGACGACCAGGGCCGTCTTGCCGATGTCGGTGACCTTGGACTGGCCGGGCTCCCAGGCTTCGCCGTCGTCGAAGAGGCCGGGGAAGTTACGGCCGTCCGTCCAGGGGACGTACTCGTGCGGCATCCAGTCCTTGGCGACCTTCAGATGCCGGTTGAGCTCCTTCTCGACCACTTCCTCCAGGGCGTAGAGAAGCCGGGCGTCGGTCCAGGTGTCCGGGCTGCCGAGGTGGGGAGAGGCGATCGTCACGGGGGCTCCTGCGGGGACGGAGGTGCTTACCTTGGGGCTTACCTACGGCTACGTAGGTTACGAGACCGTAGGTTAAGTGGCGGGTAAAGGAGATCCCTGATCAGGGGGGTCCGGGGCACTTTTCGTCCGGTTATGTCGTATTGAGTTGCGGTCGATATACGCGGTGGTGTGCGCTATGCCCGGCTCAGGCATACAGCCCGCGCAGCCGGACCGAGAGACACGTCACGCAGCCTTCGAGCTTCTCGAACTCGCCGATGTCCACGAGTACCGGCTCGTAGCCGAGGTCGGCGAGCAGCTCCGCGGACTTGGGCGCGCTCGCCGCCATGAGCAGCTTGTCGCCGCCCAGCCGCACCACGTGGGCGCCCGACTCCTCGGGCACCGGCAGGAACGGGGCGAACAGCGACGGGGTGTCCACCAGTGGTTCGTGCCCGATCACCGTGCCGTCCGGCAGCGCCGTCACCGCGGACTTCAGATGCAGCACCTTGGCGACCGGCACCGCCACCACCCGCGCTCCCAGCGGCTCGAAGGCGGCCCGCAGCTGCTGCACCCCGGCGGCGTTGGTGCGTCCGCCGCGCCCCACGTACACCGTGTCGCCGATCTTCAGGACATCGCCGCCATCGAGGGTGCCCGGCTCCCACACCCAGTTGACGGAGGCGCCGAGCCCGGCGACGGCCTGCTCGACAGCGGTCGTCTCGGGACGCCGCGACTGCGCACCCGGGCGCGCGATCAGGGCGACATTGCGGAACATCACCACGGTGTCCTCGATGAACACCGAGTCCGGGCAGTCGTCGGCCGGCTCGACCTCGACGGTCTCCCAGCCGTGTGTCCGCAGCGCCTCGACGTACGCCTCCCACTGTGCGAGCGCGAGCCCGGCGTCCACCGGAGAGCGCTCCAGATGCGTCACCAGTCCCTCGGACAGACGGGGGCTCGGACGGCGGATCAGGGCCTTCTTGCTTGCCACGGGCGGTGACTCCCTCTGCGACACGGGCTGCGACACGGGTGCGTGGCGGCCATCATGCAGCCCGCCGCCCGCTTCGCGGAACCCCGCAATCCACACGCGGAAGGGGTCTTTCGCCTGCCGCTGCCGCTTCAGGTCCGCCCCGTCCCGTCGGACCCCGTCCCGTCCCGCTGATCCGTGGCGCGGTAGTCCGTGATCCGGTACTCCGCCTCGTCGTCGATGGCGTCCTCCTCGTAGTCGAGGGAGATCCGCACCGGGTGCCCGTCGGCGGCGTAGCGCGCTTCGGCCCGGTCGGCGTGGTGCTCCGAGCGGGCGGCCTCCAGTTCGTCGAGGAGGTCGCCGATGGTGGGCACCTCACCGAGGTCGCGTACGAACTGCCGGCCCGGTTCGTCGTGCCCGACAGCCGCCACCACCTTGTGGCCGCGCACCGTCACCGTGTAGGTGCCGAGCCCCGAGCGCTCACCGGCGCTGGATTCGACCGTGTAGCGGTATGCGGCCGGCTCCCGCCACTCGTTCGACCGGCCGCCGGTGTCCTCGGCGGCGCAGCCCGCCGTGCCCGCGACCAGCGCGAGCACGGCGGCCCCCGGCCACCCCCTCCGTCCCCTCATGCCCCCTGCTCCCCCCGGTCCCTACCGCTGCTGCGATGCCCCTTGGACGGTGGCGGTCAGCCGGCGGTTCCCGGTTCGCGGCGCAGGTATTCAGCCGTGAAAGAGCCCTCTGCGCCGAGGAGCCGGGCCGGGGTGCCCTCGAACACGACCTGGCCGCCGTGCTTGCCGCCGTCCGGGCCGAGGTCGATGATCCAGTCGGCGCGGCGGACCACATCGAGGTTGTGCTCGACCACGATCACCGTGTTGCCGGCGTCGACGAGCCGGTCGAGCAGCGCCACGAGCCCGTCGATGTCCGCCATGTGCAGTCCGGTCGTCGGCTCGTCCAGGACGTACACCGCGCCCGTGCGGTGCAGCTGGGTGGCCAGCTTGATGCGCTGTCGCTCACCACCGGAGAGCGTGCCGAGCGGCTGGCCCAGGGTGAGATAGGTGAGCCCCACATCACGCAGGGCGCGAAGCCGGCGGCGTACTCCCTTGTCGGGCAGCGCGGCGAAGAACTCGAGCGCGTCGTCCGCCGTCATCTCCAGTACGTCGACGATCGAGCGGCCCGCCACGGTCAGCCGCAGCACCTCGTCCTTGAACCGCCGCCCCTCGCACGCCTCGCAGGTCGTCGTCACCGGGTCCATGAACGCCAGGTCGCTGTAGATGACCCCACGGCCCTGGCAACTCTCGCACGCCCCTTGTGAGTTGAAGCTGAACAGGCCCGGTTCGCTCCCGGTCTCCCGGGCGAACAGCTTGCGCACCGTGTCCATGATCCCGAGATAGGTCGCCGGTGTGGAGCGCGCCGAGATGCCGATCGCCGACTGGTCGACGACCACCGCCTCGGGGTACGCGGCCGTGAACGCCCCTGACACCAGGGTCGACTTGCCGGAGCCCGCGACCCCCGTGACCGCCGTGAGCACCCCGGCGGGGAACCGCACCGTCACGTCCTTGAGGTTGTGCAGCTCCGCGCCCTTGACCCACAGGTCGCCCGTAGCGGTGCGCGGATGCTCCTTGACGCCCGAACTCCTGCGCAGACAGCGGCCGGTGAGGGTGTCCGAGGCACGCAGACCGGTCACCGAGCCCTCGTACACGACCTGCCCGCCGCCGCTGCCCGCGCCGGGGCCCATGTCCACGACGTGGTCGGCGATGGCGATGACATCCTGGTCGTGCTCCACGACGAGCACCGTGTTGCCCTTGTCGCGCAGCCGCAGCAGCAGGTCGCCCAGGCGTCCCACGTCCCGCGGGTGCAGCCCGACGCTGGGCTCGTCGAAGATATACGTCATGCCGGTGAGGCTGGAGCCCAGATGCCGCACCATCTTCAGGCGCTGCCCCTCGCCGCCGGACAGGCTCGGCGTCGGCCGGTCGAGGCTGAGATAGCCGAGGCCGATCGCCTCGATCCGTTCGAGGGCGGTGACGGCGGCCGCGGCGATGGGCCCGGCGACCGGGTCGTCGATGCGCGCGAGCAGCGGGATCAGATCGGAGACCTCCATGGCGGCGGCCTCGGCGATGTTGAGCCCGTCGATACGGGAGGCGAGCGCCGCCTCGTTGAGGCGCGCCCCGTGGCAGCGCGGGCAGACGCCCTCGCTCAGAAATCCCTGCACGAGGTCGCGGGTCTTCTGGCTGAGTGCCGACAGATCCCGCTTGAGATAAAGCCGGTCGAAGCGGTCGGCGAGGCCTTCGTAGTCGTTCTCGACCTCGAAGGTGGAGCCCTTCACCCACACCTTGCCGCCGCGCCCGCGCATCAGGAACTCCCGCTCCTCGGCGGTGAACTGGGCGACCGGCTTGTGCGCGTCGAGGTCGAGGCTGTTGATGTACGTCTGCCCGTGGAAGGTGCCGGGCCGGAACGGCGGGAAGACGATCGCGCCGTCGGCCAGGGACTTCGACTCGTCCAGGATGCGCGTGTAGTCGGGCCTGACCGTACGGCCGAGGCCGTCGCACTCCGGGCACATCCCGGACGGGTCGTTGAAGGAGTACGCCGTCGCCGGGCCCGCGCTCGGCGTGCCGTACCGGGAGAACAGCACCCGGATCACCGAGTAGATGTCCGTCATGGTGCCGACGGTGGAGCGGGAGTGGCCGCCGATCGGCTTCTGGTCGACGACGATCGCGGGCGCGAGGTCCTCCAGGCCGTCCGCGTGCGGCCGCTCGTACTTGGGCAGCCGGTTGCGGACGAACCAGGTGAAGGTCTCGTTCAGCTGGCGCTGTGACTCGACCGCGATCGTGTCGAAGACGATCGACGACTTTCCCGACCCGGACACCCCGGTGAAGACCGTGAGGCGGCCTTTCGGGATGCGCAGGCTGACGTCCTTGAGGTTGTTCTCGCGGGCTCCGGTGATGACGATGTGCTCGGGCAGGTAGGACATGGCCTTGACGCTAACCGGGATACCCGACAGCTACTGTCCGGTTTTATTGCACGCTTCTGTCCCTTTTCCCGGTTGCTTCTCTGTCGCTGTCACCCGTCGCTGCTTCCGGTCGCTTCCCGTCGTTTCCCCTCGGTCCCGACGTTTCCCGTCACTTCGACGCCATCAGGTCCCGTACCTCCTCCTCGGACGTGTCCGTCAGCTCACCGTCGAGCAGCAGCCAGCGGGTGATCCCGATCGACTCCAGGAACGGCAGATCGTGGCTGGCCACGATCAGGGCCCCCTGGTAGGCGTCGAGTGCCGATGTCAGCTGTCCGACGCTCGCGATGTCGAGGTTGTTGGTCGGCTCGTCGAGCATCAGGAGCTGGGGCGCGGGCTCCGCGAGCAGCAGCGCCGCAAGCGCGGCCCGGAAGCGCTCTCCGCCGGAGAGCGTCGCCACTTCCTTGTCGGCCTTGGCCCCCTTGAACAGGAACCGGGCAAGGCGCGCCCGGATCCGGTTGTTGGTGGCGTCCGGCGCCATCCGCGACACGTTCTCGACGACGGTGAGGCCGTCGTCGAGAACGTCGAGCCGCTGCGGCAGGAAGCGCAGCGGCACGTGCGCCGTGGCCTCGCCCGCGACCGGGTCGAGCTCTCCGGCGAGGGTGCGCAGGAGCGTGGTCTTGCCCGCGCCGTTACGGCCCACCAGTGCGATCCGCTCCGGCCCGCGCAGCTCGAACTCGCCCTGTACTTCCGCTCCGTAACGGAGTTTCAGCTCGCGCAGCGTGAGCACGGACCGGCCCGGCGGTACCGCGGTGAACGGCAGGTCGACGCGGATCTCGTCGTCGTCCCGTACCGCCTCCACGGCTTCGTCGAGCCGTTCCTTGGCCTCGGTGAGCTTCTCCTCGTGCATGATCCGGTGCTTGCCGGCGGCCACTTGGGCCTCCCGCTTGCGGGCGTTCATGATGATCTTCGGCTCGCGCTTGTTGGCGGACATCTTGTTGCCGTAGCGCACACGGCGTGCCAACTTCATATGAGCCTCGGACAGTTCGCGCTTCTGCCGCTTCAGATCGGTCTCGGCGACGCGCACCATGCGTTCCGCGGCCTCCTGCTCGACGGCGAGTGCCTCCTCGTACGCGGAGAACGTGCCGCCGTACCAGCGGACCTCGCCGGCCCGCAGATCGGCGATCTGGTCGACCAGGTCGAGGAGTTCACGGTCGTGGCTGACCACGACGAGCACTCCGGACCAGGCCTGGACGGTGGCGTAGAGCCGCTGCCGCGCGAACAGGTCCAGGTTGTTGGTCGGTTCGTCGAGCAGCAGCACGTCGGGCCGGCGCAGCAGCAGGGCGGCCAGCCTGAGCAGCACGGACTCGCCGCCCGACACCTCGCCGATGGTGCGGTCGAGGCCGATGTGGCCGAGTCCCAGCTGGTCGAGGGTGGCGGCGGCGCGCTCCTCGACGTCCCAGTCGTCGCCGACCGCGGTGAAGTTCTCCTCGCTCGCGTCGCCCGCCTCGATGGCGTGCAGGGCGGCCCGGGTCGCGGCGATACCGAGCGCCGCGTCGACCCGGAGCCCGGTGTCGAGCGTGACGTTCTGCGGCAGGTAGCCGACTTCGCCTGTGGTGCGCACGGTGCCTTCGGCCGGGGTGAGGTCCCCGGCGATCAGCTTCAACAGGGTTGATTTCCCTGAGCCGTTGAGGCCGATCAGACCGGTCCTGCCGGGGCCGAAGGCGATCTGTAGGCCGTCGAAGACCTCGGTGCCGTCGGGCCAGGTGAAGCCGAGCGAGGTGCAGCTGATGGATGGGGAGTAGGTAGACATGAGCGGTCCTCCGATGCACGCCGGGATGGGGGCAGTAGCTGGCGCGTGCGGGACACCGGAAGGGGCGGCGGCCCGGGCAGGGAGGTCCGAAGGTCCGCCGGGGCGGGGATTCCATGAAGAGGTCCTGGACTGTGAACAAGTCCGGGTCTCAAGAGGCCGGGGGCGAAGTGCCCCGGGGCCATGGAAGAACCCTGCTGCGCGGAGACGGCTCACCGCCGAGGTCGCACCGGGCGTACGCAGGAGTCAGCACTGCGCTACGCGGTGTCCCAAGACCTCAGATGAGCAACGTCCCACTCCGATCGACGACAACAAGGCTTGTGAACCGTAAGGGAAGGTTTTCGCGGCGGTCAACTGATTAATCACGACCGGGCACCGGCGGGCGGCGGAGGGATGTCGGCTGCCGCAACAACGGGCGGCAGCCGATGTCGATGTCGGAATTCCGCCAGACGCCGCGCCCGGCGGACTGGTTGAGTGACGCTCATGCCGATCACGCCTGACCCGACAGGACTCCGCAGCAAGGCCGAAACCCTGCGCGCTCTGCACATTCCCGGTACGCCCCTGGTGCTGCCCAACGCCTGGGACGCGGCCAGCGCCCGCATCGTCGAAGCGGCCGGAGCCGCGGTCGTGGCGACCACGAGCGCCGCGGTCTCCTGGGACCAGGGCGCCGCGGACGGCCGGCATCCGGACCGCGACCGTGCGGTCGCCGTGGTCGCACGGATCGCCGCGGCGGTCGATGTGCCGGTCACCGCGGACATCGAGAGCGGTTACGCCGACGACGCGGAAGGCGTGGCCGTGACGGTACGGGCCGTGCTCGCGGCCGGCGCCGTGGGCGTCAACCTGGAGGACGCCCCGGGCCCGGACGGCGAACCGCTGCTCCCCGTCGAGGAGCAGTGCCGGCGGATCGCCGCGGCGCGGGCGGCTGCCGACGCGGTGGGTGTACCCCTCTGCATCAACGCCCGCACCGACATCCATCTGCGCGCGGTGGGGGAGCCGGCGGAGCGGCTCGCGCTGACCCTGGACCGCGCGGCGGCCTTTCTCGCGGCCGGGGCGGACGGGATCTTCGTGCCGGGCGTGGTCGACCCGGTGCCGGTCAAGGCGCTCGTCGAGGGCATCGAAGGACCGCTGAACGTGATGGCGGGACCGGGAGCGCCGCCGGTGGCCGAACTGGCCGGACTCGGGGTGGCCCGGATCAGCGTCGGCGCGGGCATCGCACAGGCCGCCCACGCACTCGTACGCCGGGCCGCGCAGGACCTGCTCACCACGGGCGGTTACGAGGCGCTGGCGGGAGGCCTGGCCTACAGCGACCTGAACCCGCTGCTCGGGGGCGGTCGGTAGGGGCCCGGAGCTCGGCGGGAGCGAGTCCGGTACAGGTAGAGGTTGAGGCATCGGGCCTCGGCGGGTGCCGCGGACCTCAGCAGGCGTCCCGCATCAGTTCCGCCAGGTCCTCGTCCATGTCCAGGTGCAGATGCTCGCGGCCCGAGGGCACGAGGTCGTCGGCGCGCTTGAGGAAGCGGCGCAGCTCGGCGGTGCGCACATGCACGATCGCCGTGCCCTCGGGGGCGTGGAACTCCAGGACGGTGCGGTCGTAGCCGTACGGCCGCACGCGTACGTCACCTTCGCCCGAGCCCTCGTCGACGCCGGCGGCGAGCAGGTCGCGGGCGAACGTCCAGGACACGTCGACGCCTTCGAGCGTCGCCGGGGCCGGGAAGGCCATCCGCACGGCGAACGGGTCACCCACGTCGTAGTGCAGGGTCGCGGGAATGGTGGCCATGCGCGGCGCGGCGGCGACGAGGCGGGCCTCAACGGCTTGCTCGATGACGAGGGACAACGCCTGCTCCCTTACGACTGCTGGGTGGATGGGCCTGGCACATGCATAGACGGTGGAACGCGGAAATCCGTGCACGCGGTCGCCCGTGACCTGTGTCACCGAGGCGTGGCCCGTACCCGATGTGTGCGCGCCCCCGGCCTCGTCTCCCGCGGCGACGCCACGCTAGAGCCGGGCGCGGGCCGCCGCGACCGCCGCAAGGGGGACAAACGCGCGGCCGTGGGCACGGCGCCGCACGCACCCTGGACGGCCCCTGCGGGGTGGGCTAGCTTCGCGGCCCATGAGGGGGCTGAGGGGGCTGAGGGGGCTGAGGGCTTTGAGGGGGCTGACGGGTATGAGGGTTCCGAGGCGCATGGAGAAGGAGAAGTCGGTACGCGTGCGGCGCGCGGTCTCCGCGGGGGTGTGCGGCCTGGCTCTGGCGGCCGCACCGACGATGCCGACGACGGCGTACGGGAGTACGGGGACCACGGCGAACGGCAGCGGCGGGCAGGCGGCAGGCGCGAGCGCCGGAGCCGCGGCGCCCGCGGCGAGCGGCGCCGCGGCCATGCTCGCCTGGCAGCTGAAGCCCAGCGGAACGACCGCCCGGTTCCGGGGACTCGCCGCGGTCAGCCGCTCGGTGGCCTGGGTGGCGGGCTCGAAGGGGACGGTGCTGCGCACATCCGACGGCGGCCGCAGCTGGCGCGATGTCTCGCCGCCCGGCGCGGGAGCCCTGGAGTTCCGTGACGTCGAGGCCTTCGACGGGCGCAGGGCGGTGGTCCTGGCCATCGGCGAGGGCGAGGCGTCGCGGGTGTTCACGACCGAGGACGGCGGGGCGAGCTGGACGGAGTCGTTCCGCAATCCCGACCCGAAGGCGTTCTACGACTGCATGACGTTCTTCGACCGCAGGCACGGGCTAGCGATGAGCGACCCCGTCGACGGCAAGTACCGCATCCTGTCCACCGCCGACGGCGGCCGCTCCTGGAAGGTGCTGCCGAGGGACGGCATGCCGCCGGCGCAGGAGGGCGAGGCGGGCTTCGCGGCCAGTGGCCAGTGCCTGGTGTCGGCAGGGACGAGAGACGTGTGGCTGGCCACCGGCGGCGGCGCCCACGCGCGCGTGCTGCACTCCGGGGACCGCGGCCGCACCTGGACGGCCACGACGACACCGATCCCGGCGGGCGACCCGGCCCGCGGGGTCTTCGCGCTTGCCTTCCGCGACCGCACGCACGGCCTGGCGGTGGGCGGCGACTACCGCCCCGACCAGGCGTCGCCGGACGCCGCCGCCCGCTCCACGGACGGCGGCCGCACCTGGACAGCGGCCGGGGTGCCCCCGCCCGCCTACCGCTCGGGCGTGGCCTGGCTGCCGCACAGCCGGTCCGCGGCCCTCGCGGTGGGGCCCACGGGAACCGACGTCACGACGGACGCGGGCCGTACCTGGCACACCGTCGACACGGGTTCCTTCGACACCGTCGACTGCACCCCCGACCTCAGCTGCTGGGCCTCGGGCGAGAAGGGCCGCATCGCAGGGCTCGGCCCCGGACACCACTGAGGTGGTTCCGCCAGTTCAGGCGGGCAACTCCTGCTTGTAGGCGGCGAGTTCGGGTGCCGTCTTGGTGGCGGTGAACTCGGTGATCCGGTACGCGCACACTCCGGCGACGGTGAAGGGGTCGGCCGCGGCGATCTTCTCGATCCGCGCGCGGTCGTCCCCGGCGGCGAGGATGATCCCGCCGTCGCGCGGGTTCTTGCGGCCCGAGGCGATGAAGGTGCCGTCGGCGTAGTGCTGGTCGAGCCAGTCGACATGGGCCTGCAGATGCTGGTCGACGTCGGTCACCGGCGCGGTGTAGGTGAGCTCAAGAACGAACATGCCCGGGAGGCTACCCGGCCCGCTCACCCCTGCTGACAGGTGCCCGCCAGATGTCCAGAGGTGCTCACCGGATGGCCGGAGACGCCCACCGGGTGATACGTGAGCGCTGCAAGTGATACATTTATGTCTCATTCGCAGAAAGGTTGACTCACCATGTACACCCCCGCCGCGCCTCCGGTCGTGGACCGGATCCATGCGCGCCGGTGGATCGTCCTCGCCATCCTGTCCGGCAGCCTGCTGCTGATCGCGATGGACACCACGATCCTCAACGTGGCCTTCCCGTCCCTGGTCGCCGATCTCGAACCCGGCGCCGTGGAGCAGCTGTGGATCATCGACGCGTATGCGCTCGCCCTGTCGGGTCTGCTGGTCACGGCCGGTGCGCTGGGGGACAGGTGGGGCCGTAAGCGGCTGCTGCTCGCGGGCTTCGCGCTGTTCGCGCTCGCCTCGCTCGCGGCGGTGTTCGCCACCGAGCCCTGGCAGGTCATCGCCGCCCGCGCGCTGCTCGGTGTCGGCGGCGCGGCGATCATGCCGGCCACCCTGTCGATCCTGCGCCATGTCTTCACCGACGCCCGTGAGCGCGCCTTCGCCTACGCGGTGTGGGCGGCCGTCATGGGCGGCGGCATGGCGCTCGGCCCCGTCGTCGGCGGACTCCTGGTACAGGACTACGGCTGGACCTCCGCGTTCCTGCTCAACATCCCCATCGCTGTGGCCGTCATCGGCTTCGGCGCCTGGCTGCTGCCCGAGTCGCGCTCGCCGCGCACCGGACGCTGGGACTGGGCGGGCGTGGGCCTCTCGGTCGTCGGCATGATCTCCCTCGCCGGCGGCATCAAGCAGCTGGGCAAGAGTGGCCTCACCGCGCCCGTTCCGTGGCTGCTGCTGCTCCTCGCGGCCGTCGTCCTGACCGTCTTCGTGCGCCGCCAACTGCACCTGGAGTCACCGCTGTTGCAGGTTCGGCTGTTCCGCAGCCGGGCCTTCAGTGTCTCCGCGCTCGCGCTCTTCCTCGGCATGATGGCGCTCGGGGCGGTGCTGTTCCTGCTGACCCAGTGGTTCCAGTACGCCCAGGGCTACTCGCCGCTCGAAGCCGGTCTGCGGGTACTGCCCGCGCCGCTCGCCCTGGTCGTGGCCTCGATGGCCGCGCCGTGGCTCATGCGGACACTGCCCATCCGGCACGCCATGGGAGGCGGCCTCGTCCTGATGGCCGCCGGGCTCGCCCTGCCGTGGCTGGCGCAGGGCTCCGACGGGCGTCTCGGGTACCCGGCGATGGCCCTGGCCCTCGCCCTGCTCGGCCTCGGCGCCGGGGTGGCCACGACCGTCGCCTCGGTGACGCTGATGGCGGCGACCCCCGCCGAGGACGTCGGTGGCGCCGCGGCCCTCGAAGAGACCTGCTACGAACTGGGCGCCGCCCTCGGTGTCGCCGCCCTCGGCTCCCTGGCCGGATCGCTGTACCGCGCCCATCTGCCCGCCGGGCTGCCCGATTCGGTGCGCGGCTCGGTGGGCGAGGCGGCCCATACGGCCAGGGAGCTCGGCGGTGCACAGGGTGCCGGTCTCCTGCAGCAGATCTCGGACGCCTTCACCCGGGGCATGACCCCCGCGTTCGCCGTCGGCTCGGCGCTCGCCCTGGCCGCGGCGGCGATGGCGTGGACCTGGATCCCGCGCGGCATCCGCCCGGCGGACAGCGCGCACTGACCGCACGCCCGTCCCGGCTGCACGCCCTTCCCGCCCGCACCGTTCGCGGGCGGGGTCGGCGGGGCCGACCGGCCGAAGTGCCTCAGTGCCGGTGCCGGACGAGACGGATGTAGCCGTCGACCTGCTCCCGGTCGTAACCCCTGCGGACGAGGTCGAACTCGGGGGCCGGTGGCGTGAGTCCGGCGAGAATCTGTGTCACATACGCATCCACCTGCCGGGTGTCGTAACCCCTGCGGACCATGTCGAAGTGCGGCAGAGGGGGCGTGTCCTGCGGGGCCGCGCTCTGCGCCTGTGGCCGGTTCGCGCTCTTCGCCTGCACGATCTGCGCGAGGGCCTGGTCGACGTCCGAGATCCGCTGGTGATCCAGGCCCGTGCCCTGCTGCGGTTCCAGGCCCGCGCCCTGACGGCCGTCACCCGAGTTCTGTGTCTGCGCCGAGACCGCCGCGCCGGCCAGCTGGGCGAGCATTTCGCGGACATTGGTCAGCTGGGTGTTGATCGAGTCACGACGCTGCATGAGCGCCGCCAGTTCGCGCTCGGATTCGCTGCGGATCCGGTTGGCCTGGGCGTTGGCGTCCGCCACGACGTCCTCGGCCTGCCTCTGCGCCGTCTCCACCGTCACCCGGGCCCGGCGTCCGGCGTCGGTGCGCAACTGCTCGGCCTCCAGGCGCAGTTGCTCCGCGCGGTGCTCGATCTCCGCGAGCCGCTTCTCGGCCATGGCCTGACGCGAGGCCAGATCGCGCTCGGACTGCTCGCGGCGCCTGGCGAGGTTGGTCTCGAAGTCGGAGGCGGCCTGCGCGGCCTTCGCGCGGGTCTCCTCGAACAGTGTGTCGGCCTCTTCGCGCTTCGCCTGCGCGTGCCGCTGCGCCGACGTGTACTCGTCCTCCGCCTCGGCGCGCAGCGCGGCCGCCGCCTCCTCGGCCTCCTGGCGGACGAGCCGGATCTCCTCCTCCGCCTGCGCGCGCAGGGCGGCGACGGACGTCTCCACGTCCCCGCGGACCTCCCGGGCGGCCGACTCGGTCAGCTCCCGGTGCTCCTGCGCGGCCCGGTGCGCCGCCTCCCGCAGCTCCCGCGCCTCCTCCTTGGCGCGGCGGCGGATCTGCCGGGCCTGGGTGAGCAGCCCGCCGGCCAGGGCGGAGCCCAGGCCGAGGTGCAGGGGGTCGGGGCCCTCGTCGGCCGGGTCGTCCGCGGCGTGCTCGAGGAGCAGGGTGCTCAGCTCCTCGTGCACACGTGCCGCGTCGTCGGGCCGCTCCTCCCGGTCCTTGGCGAGGAGGCGCAGGATCAGCGCGTCGAGCGGCGCGGGCAGACCGGTGCGGAGCGTCGCCGGAGGCTTGGGGGCGTCGTCGATCTGCATCCGCAGGACGGCCATCTGGCTGGTGGCCGTGAACGGCGGCTTTCCGGTGACCGCGTGGTAGAGCAGACAGCCGAGGGAGTACAGATCGGTGCGGTGGTCCACCTCCCGCTCGCCCAGGGCCTGTTCGGGCGACATGTAGTGCGGGGTGCCGAGGTAGGCGCCCGTCGCCGTCAGGCCGTGCGCCTGCAGCGTGTCGTCGATGAACTTGGCCACGCCGAAGTCCAGGACCTTCGCCGTGCCGTCGCCGGTCAGGAGTACATTGGCCGGCTTGATGTCCCGGTGCACCACATGGCCGCCGTGCGCCGCGTGCAGCGCCTCGGCGATCTGCAGGGCCCAGCCGACGGCGACCGGCCAGGCGGGCACCTCCTGCTTGAGGATCCGCTGCAGGGAGTCGCCCGACAGCAACTCCATTACCAGGTAGAGGGTTTCGTGGCTGCCGATGGTCGTGCGGCCCCAGTCGTGGACCGTGACGATGTTGCGGTGGACCAGGCGTCCGGCCAGCTGCACCTCGCGCTGGAACCTGGTCTGCGTCTCCGAATCGCCCATCACCGGAAGGCTGTTGACGACCTTGACCGCGACCTCGCGCTGCATGTGCTCGTCGAGCGCCGCGTAGACCTGGCCCATGCCGCCCGCACCCAGCAGGTCGTCGATCCGGAACCGCTGATCGAGCAGTGTGCCCCGCACGCGTGCCCTCCCCGTCGGCGGGCGGTCGTCGCGGCCGCCCGGTTCTCAACTCCAGTATCACCCGCGCCGGTTGGTCACGAGCCCGCCGAACTCCCGGAACTGCCGTAGGAGCCGCCCGCGAGCCGCCGAAGCCGCCGCGCCTCGTCCTCGATCCGGTGCGAGACACCCTCGCGGCCCGCGCTGTCGTCGAGCCCGGTGGCCCGCAGCTGCGCCGCCAGGGAGGTGAAGTAGTGGGCGGTACGCAGGAGATGGTCCTCCGGGTCGGTGACCCTGCCCTGCGCGGAGGCGTCCCCGGCGCCCCCGCCCTGCACGGAGACGTCCTCGATCACCCGGTTGATCTCCCCGGCGATCTCATCGCGGGCGCCCTGGGCGAGCCCGACGGCCCGCCCGACCTGGGAGAGGATGGAGTGGCACGAGCGGGTCAGCTCGCCGAGCAGCCGGAAGTCGCGGCCCATCGGACTGGTGCCCTGGGAGTAGGGGCCGATGTTGCCGGACATGATGCGCCCGCCCGCGGCCGTGGGCTCGTAGCGGTGCACGTCGATCGCGCTGGTCGCGCCGAGTGCCGCGCGGAAGCACGGATGCACATGGAGTTCCGGCTCGTACGGCTGCACCGGCAGCTCCGAACCGCCGGTGAAGACCACGCTGTTGCCGCGCCGCACCCCCAGGAAGCCCACCGAGTACAGGACGTCGACGATGTTGTCGACCGCCAGGGCCTCGGCGTACGCGGGAAACAGCCGGTGCAGGGTCGCCGCGGCCGCGTCGAAGCGGTTGCCGAGGGCTGCTCGTGTCACGACGTATCCGGTGTTCTGGAACAGCGGGAAGAGGCTCTCCAGGAAGGGGTGGGCGACCAGATACTCCTGCACCAGGTCCTTGAGCTTCCAGGCCGAGAACTGCCGGCCCGCCGCCAGCACGTCCTCCTCCAGGATCCGGTCGCGGCCGTGTGTCAGCCAGGCCGTCTCCTGGCAGAGGTTGAGGAACTGGATGGCGTCCCGGGGCCGCGGCAGACAGCGGTCGAAGACATACGTCGCGGTCTCCTCGCCGTTCACCGTCGGCGGGAAGATCTCCCGCCACAGCTGGTCCTCGGTGAGCCCGGCGCCGGCCGCGGCCCTGGCCCGCGCGAGAGCGAGCCGGCGCAGCGCCTGGTCGGTCCAGGCGATCCGCAGCTCGTCGCTGTGGAACTTGTCGCCCTCGCCGAACAGCAGCGAGTCGTAGATGTCCGCCCGCAGGAACAGCAGACAGCGGGCGGCTCCCGCGTAGAGCCCCGCCGCGTGCTTCGCGGCGAGCAGGAGACCGATCACCATCGAGTTGCTGTCCGGCTCGGCGGACCACACCTGCTCCAGCTGGTCCACCAGAAGCAGCAGCGGCGCATGCGACCCGGCGCAGCCCAGGTCGGCGAAGGCCTGCGCCACGCCCTGCTCCACGACGGCGAGCTGCCGCGCCGCCCGGCTGCCCTCCGAAGCCGTCTGGGCGATGTCCACACCCGCCTTGAAGCCGAACGCCTCCAGCGAGAGGGAGGTCTGCAGTCCGCTCGTCGCCTGCGCGAGCCGGTCGCCGAGGCCGTCGCCCGGCAGCTCGTCGTTCTGCTTGAGGAAGCGGCGCAGCGCCTTCACCGAGGCCGGCGGCCGGCCGTGGGCGTCCTTCGCGTGCTCCACCACATGCCGCGCGGCGTGCACGGCGAAGAGGTACCGCCAGATCAGCGCCTTCGCCGAGTCGCCAGGCAGCCCCTGCAGTTCGAACCTGCGGATCTCGTCGCCGGCGGCGTCGCCCGGGGTGATCAGGGCCTTGCCGCCGTCGTAGTTGCCGTCGGCCATGAGATGCATGCAGATGGCGCTCTTGCCCGAGCCCTTGCGCCCGATGATCAGCATCTTCTCCCCGGACAGCGCGGCGCGCGAGGCCGCCGTGGGCAGAAAGCCGCCGCGCAGCAGCAGCCCGTCGCTCACGTCCCGCTCGGCGTCCTCACGCCCGAAGCGGAGCCGTGCGAGCACTGCCTGATCCGCCTGACCTGCCTGATTCGCCTGATCCGCCATGTCCGGCGCCCCCCGGTCCCGGTCCCAGTTCCCGTCCAAGGCCTGGCCCCAACTGGTGACGTGTGTAGGACAGTTGTATCCCAATCGTCCATGTGCCGGGGCGCGGGATCCGGAGTCGGGACGGGCGGTCCGGAGGAGGGGGCGCTCAGATGAGTTCGCGGGGCCCGTAGCGGGCCGCCTCCGCGCCAGTGAGCAGGGCCCAGTAGCGGTCGCCGTAGGACCAGTGCCACCACTCCGTGGGGTAGTTGACCAGGCCGGCGGCGGTCAGCGCGGCGGCCAGGGTGGTGCGGTTCGCGCGGGCGCGGTCGCCGATGTTCGGGGCCTGCGTGTAGCAGGCGCCCTCGCTGTCCTCGGGGCTCGCGTCGATGGGCGTGCCGAGGTCCAGCTCGTGGCCGTCGGCGTCGGCGAGCGTCAGATCCACGGCGGCCCCCGCGCTGTGCGGCGCGATCTCCGGCGGTGAGACGAAACGGCTCGCCGCGGAGCGCAGCCGACCGTCCTGCCAGTCCGGATGGACCGACCGCAGGCGCTCCGCGTACCCCTCGAAGTACCGCCGCTGCAGGGCGGGCGGCCGGTAGCCCTCCACGAACAGCAGCCGCAGCCCGTCGGGCAGCAGCGCCTGTGCCTCCAGGAGCCGCCGCAGCACGCCCTCCCGCAGATGCGCGAAGGCGCCCACCGCGTCCGTGCCCTGCTCCCGTGCGTCGACGAGGAGTTCACCGCCGCGACGCACATCCACGAGCCGCTCATCGCAGTCCTGCACGGGTACGGCGGCGACCCGGGCGTCCGACATCAGGATGATCTCGCTCCGCTCACCGGCCGCGGCGGCGGGCGCGGGCCCGGGGGCGGCTCCCGCTGCGGCCCCGGGTGCGGTCGGGGATGCGGATACGCCGGCCACGGCGGCTTCCGGCTGCTCGTTCGTACTCATACGGAGATCATCTCCCGCCCGCCGCAAGGGTCTTCGCGCGGGCCCGCTCATCCGACATGGATGCGCGGCCGCCGCTCCGGATCCCGTTCCACGCGGCGCAGCACCTCGCGGGTGACCGGGGCGACCTCGCCGTCGCCGAAGACCAGGAACCGCAGGAGATGGCTGACCGGGTGGCCCTCGGTCCAGTTGAAGTAGGCGTGCGGGATCTCCTCGGTGCGGTCGCGGAGTTCGAGCAGGACCGCCGCGATGGTGTTGCCGACGACGGGCCCCGCGACGCGCAGCCGCCGGGCGCCGTGGCTCTCGTCGCCGTGTACGACCAGATCGGTCCTGAACTCCGAGGAGTCCTGGACGTACACCTCCAGGAAGAGCACCGGACGGCCGTAGGGGATATGGGTCTCGTCGCGCTGGCTGTGCTCCTTGGCGCGGTACTCGACGGCGGCACGCTTGGCCGGCGGGTCGTCGAGCTTGCTGCCGGCCCGCGGCTCGTGGGCGATGATCTGCAGCGGCCCCTGGCTGGCGGCCGCGTCGATGAGCCGCTGCGCCGTGGCGTCGAACGTGACGTCCAGGGCGCGCAGTTCGAACGCCCGGTGGATCCGTGAGGCGAACGAGAACAGCATGATCGCGAGGATGAACAGGGCGGCGATCCGGATGCCGTCCGGCCGCTCCACCACATTGTCGACCAGGGTGTAGGCGAGGACGGCCGTGATGGCCCCGAAGCCGTAGACGGCCTTGCGCTGACCGGCGTGCCGGGCCGCAGCCGTGCACGCGAAGGCCGCCGAGAGCATCAGGACCAGGACGCCGGTCGCGTAGGCACCGCTCTGGTCGTCGACGCTCGCGTTGAACCAGAGCGTGATGAACACGGCGATCGCCATGAAGACGAGGACCAGGGGCCGCACCGCCCGCGTCCACTCCGGCGCCATTCCGTAGCGCGGCAGATAGCGCGGTACGAGGTTGAGGAGACCGGCGAGCGCGGAGGCGCCGGCGAACCAGAGGATCGAGATGGTGGAGACGTCGTAGACCGTGCCGAAGGCCTCGCCGAGGTGCTGGTGCGCGAGGAACGCGAGGGCCCGCCCGTTGGCCTTGCCGCCGCTCTCGAACTCCTGCTGCGGGATGAGGATCGTCGTCGCCAGGCTGGAGAGCAGCAGGAAGCAGCTCATGATGACGGCGGCCGTGGTCAGCAGCTTGCGGGTGTCCCTGATCCGTCCGTCCGGATGCCGGTGCGTATCCGTGGCATCGCCCTTGACCTGCGGCATCACCGCGACCCCGGTCTCGAACCCGGACATGCCGAGCGCGAGCTTCGGGAACACCAGGAGCGCGACGCCGATCATCGCGAGCGGCGAGGAGTGCGCGGCCGTCATCGCGTGCGTCCAGTCGGTGATCTGCACCGGCTCGGTGAGGATCTCGACGGCGGCCGTGGCGAGCACCACCACGTTGAGGGTCAGATACGTCGCCACGAGCACCACCGCGACGCCGATCGCTTCCTTGAACCCCTTCAGGAACACGGCGCCGAGGGCGGCGATCAGGACCAGTGTGATGAGGGTGTGCTCGCCGTCGAGCCAGCTGGGCGCGAAGGGGTTCTCCGCGACATGGGCGGCGCCGTCGGCGGCCGAGAGCGTGATCGTGATCATGAAGTCGGTGGCCGCGAAGCCGAGCAGCACGAGGACGAAGATCTTCCCCGACCACCACGGGAGCAGCCGCTCCAGCATGTGGATCGAGCCCTCGCCGTGCGGGGACTCCTTGGCCACGCGCCGGTAGACCGGCAGGGCGCCCAGGAGGGTCAGGGCGATCAGGACGACGGTGGCGAGCGGCGAGAGCAGCCCGGCCGCGAGGGCGGCGATGCCCGGCTGGTAGCCCAGGGTGGAGAAGTAGTCCACACCGGTGAGGCACATGACCCGCCACCACTTGTGGCCCTTGTGCTCCGCCGGAAGGGTGGCGTGCGGTCCGGGATGCCGGGCCGACTGTTCGCTCAGCCCGTCGAGCAGCCAGCCACGCCCCCGCCCGCCCCGCTGTGCGGACGCGGCCGGGCCGTTGGTCGGGGAGGCGGTCTCTCTGCGGTCCACCCGCACATATTCACCCGGGCCCCGGACAGGGGCGACCGCAGCCGGACCGGGGCCCGGGCCGGTGCTACTTCAACCCGGAGATCCGGAACAGCAGATGGGCCGTCTCGCTGTCGATCCGCCGCGACAGCTGCCGCAGGGCCGTCGCCCCGCAGGTGAGCAGCCCCCGCTCGGCGGAGCAGCGGGCACCCTGCTCCAGGAGGTGCCACAGGTCCGGGTTGGAGGTGAGCACCCTGGGGTCGAGTTCGATCCGGGTGCCGTACAGATCGCGCAGGACGAGGCGGCGCGAGACGCCGTCGAGCCAGCGCAGGGAGACCAGGCAGTCGGTGCGCACCCGGCGCTCGCGCAGCCCCCCGCGCGCGGCCAGCCAGCCGGTGCCCGCGGTCACCCGGGGCGGCAGCAGCACGAGGAACAGCAGCAGCGCGAGCCCCGCCCACAGCGCGGCCCGGGCCGCCGAGAGATCTCCGGCGGCCAGATCGACCAGGAGCAGCAGACCGAGCAGCGCCACCGAGCAGACCGCGCCTTCGCGCAGGGCGGCTCCCCAGTACCGGTCGTGAGCGAGGGCGCGGTGGCCGTTCCCGTCGCTGTCACGGTGACTGTCGCTGTCACGGTGGCCGTGGCTGCCGCTGTGTCCGTGACCGTGGCTGCCGAGGTGTCCGTCGGGTGCGTCCCCGTCCCCGTCCCCGTGTCCGTGTCCATGTCCGTGCCGGTGGCCGTCGCTGTCGCCGTGTGCGCCCATGGAGCCGCCTCTGAGGCCGTCCGCGAAGTCGTCCGTCATGAGAGGGACGCTAGGACTCACCGGCCGGGCGCACAGCCCCTGTTGACGGTTCGCTGACGACGGCGGGTCCAACCCTGACGCGTCATGGGCGCGTATCCCGGCTCGCTGCCGGTTCACCGCCTGTTCGGGTGCACTGCCTGTTCCCGCCTTGACGCCACCCGACGCGACTCGCCGCCGCTCGACGCCGCATAAACTCGGGCCATCATGACGACCATGAGCATCACCCCGGCCGGCTGGCCCACCACCGAAGCCCGGGCGCGCGAGGTCCAGGACGAACTGCGCACCCGCGTCGAACTCCACGAGCCGGGTCCGCCGCCGGGCACCGGAACGGTCACCGGGGTGGACGTGGCCTACGACGACGAGCGCGATGTCGTCGTGGCGGCCGCGGTGGTCCTGGACGCGTCGAGCCTGCAGGTCGTGGAGGAGGCCACCGCCGTGGGCCGGGTCGCCTTCCCGTACGTCCCCGGACTGCTCGCCTTCCGCGAGCTGCCGGCCGTCCTCGCCGCCCTCGGCCGGCTGACCGCCCCGGCAGGCCTGGTGGTCTGCGACGGCTACGGTCTCGCGCACCCGCGCCGCTTCGGGCTCGCCAGCCATCTCGGGGTGCTCACCGGCCTGCCGACGATCGGCGTCGCCAAGAACCCCTTCACCTTCGCCCACGAGGAGCCGGGCGCCCTGCGCGGCAGTACGTCGCTGCTGGTGGACGACGTGGCGGGCGCCGAGGAGGTCGGCCGCGCGGTCCGCACCCAGGACGGCGTCAAGCCGGTCTTCGTCTCGGTGGGCCACCGCGTCGCCCTGGACACGGCGGTGGCCCACACCCTCCACCTGGCACCGCGATACCGGCTCCCCGAGACCACCCGCCGCGCGGACAGCCTGTGCAGACGAGCCCTGACACAAGCAACCGGCTGACCCCGGTCGGACGAGCCCTGACACAAGCAACCGGCTGACCCCGGCCGCCACCGCGCGCGGGGGCCCGCCTCAGCCGGTCCGCGTCGCCGCCACCCGGAAAGTGATGCCCGCCGCCTGCAGGCGTTCGCGGAGGGCGTCGCCCATGGCGACTGCCGTGGTGACCTGTCCCGAGGTCTCCGGCAGGCTGTCGAAGGCGAGGCACAGCGCGGACTCGGCGAACATCTTCGCCGTCTCGCCGTAGCCGGGATCGCCGCCCGCCACCTCGGTGTAGACGCGCCGGCCGCCGCCGTCGCCCACGAAGCGCACCGAGAACCAGCTCTTGGCCCTGCGCTCCTCGCTCGGGCCCTCTCCCGGCTTGAGCCGGTCCGACAACCAGCGCCGCGCGGGCGGCAGTTGGGCCGCCGTGACCAGGGCGCCCGCCGCCGCGGCGCCGCCGAGCGCCACCGGCAGGTGCTTGACGGCGGCGTAGTGGCGGTAGCGGAAGTCCGGGCCGTACCGCTCCAGGTCGCGCGCCGACCGCTGCACGATCTGCGGGTCGATCGTCGGCAGCGGCAGTGCCCACGCGCCGACCTCCTTGCCGTAGCGCGGCACGCTCAACGGTGCGTACGCGCGCCGCCCCACCAGGCGCGGCTGATGGTGCTTGCGCTCCTGCGCGGCCGCCAGGGCCTGCCGCCCGCGCGACATGACGGTGAGCGCGGAAGCGAGAGTCCCGCCGGAGAACGTCGCGTTGGACCGTACGAAGCCGTCCACCCGCAGCGGTACGCCCTCGGGCAGCTGCTGCACCGTGAACTGCACACCCAAGTCGTGCGGAATGGAGTCGAAACCGCAGGAATGCACCAGGCGTGCCCCGGTCTCACGCGCGCGTGCGTCATGCCGCACATAAGTGAGGTCGATGAACTCCGGCTCACCGGTGAGATCCAGATAGTCCGTGCCCGCCTCGGCGCAGGCCGCGACCAGCTCCTGCCCGTACGAGATGTAGGGCCCCACGGTGGTGGCCACCACGCGCGCGTGCCGGGCGAGTTCCGCGAGCGCGGCCGGATCGTCGGCCTCGGCGCGGAGTACCGGCAGCTCGGCGAGCTCCGGGTCGATCCCGGCGAGCCGCTCGCGCAGCCGCTCCAGCTTGGGCGTGCTGCGCCCCGCGAGGGCCCAGCGCAGTCCCTTCGGGGCGTGCGCGGCCAGATACTCCGCGATGAGCACGCCGACAAAGCCCGTCGCCCCGTACAGGACGACGTCGTAGGTCCGCTCTGTCTTGTCCCCTGTGGCCATGACACCCCTCACCTTGCTCGATTCACCTGTGCTCGACCTGTGCTCGCGCCGCTGTCGGTGGCCGAGGCTAGCGTGAGCGGGACGAAGGAGTCCGAGCACCCCGGAGAGTGCCATGGTCGAGCGGAAGAGTCCGGCGCGTAAGGCCCCGAAGGCGGTTCGTGACACATGGGGCAAGGTGCGCGCCTTCGCCCTCGGGATGCCGGGCGCCGTCGAGGAGTTCCCCTGGGGCGAGTCCGTCGCCAAGGTGAACAAGAAGGTGTTCGTGTTCCTCGGCGTCGAGGACGGCAGCTGGCCCCTGGGCGTCACCGTCAAGCTCAAGGACCCGGAGGTGCATGCCCACGCCCTGTCCTGCCCGGGAGCGGAGCCCGCGGGGTACGGCCTGGGGAAGGCGGGCTGGGTGCGCGTCCCGCTGGAGGAGAAGGGTGCTCCCGGGGCCGAACTGCTCTGTGACTGGGTGGAGGAGAGCTACCGCGTCATCGCGCCGAAGAAGCTGATCGCGGAACTCGACGCCCAGTAAGTCGACGCTCGGCAACTCGAGGCCCAGTAACTCGACGCCCAGTAACTCGACGCCCATCAGCCCCGCGTCCCCGTTCACCCGCACCCCGTTCACCCGCACCGCGATCAGCCTCCGTGACCGGCCGAATGCGAGGTGATTTCTAAGCGCTTGCTCGCCAACCCTTGTGCGGAGTGGAACGCGTTCTTAACATTACTGATGTTACATCAGTTGTGTCACAGTGCTGGGGGCTTGATGGCAGGGACAGCAAGGGGACAGCACGGCCCGCTCGACGGGGTCAGAGTGGTCGAGCTGGCAGGCATCGGGCCCGGCCCGTTCGCGGCCATGCTCCTGGCCGACCTCGGCGCCGACGTCGTCCGTGTCGACCGCCCCGGCGGTGGCGGACTCGCGGTCAACCCGGAGTATGACGTCACCAACCGCAATAAGCGCTCGGTCCTCGTCGACCTCAAGTCGGAGCACGGCCCGGCACAGGTTCTCGATCTCGTCGAGCGCGCCGACATCCTCATCGAGGGCTACCGCCCGGGTGTCGCCGAGCGCCTCGGCGTCGGCCCCGAGCAGTGCGCGGCCCGCAACTCCCGCCTGGTGTACGGGCGGATGACGGGCTGGGGGCAGGAAGGCCCGCTCGCCCAGCGCGCCGGGCACGACATCGCGTACATCGCCATCACCGGCACCCTCGGCATGATCGGCAAGCCGGACGAGGCCCCGGCCATCCCGGCCAACCTGGTCGGCGACTACGCGGGCGGCTCGCTCTATCTCGTCGTCGGCGTCCTGGCCGCCCTGCAGCACGCGCGCGTGACGGGCGAGGGCCAGGTCGTGGACGCCGCGATCGTCGACGGAACGGCCCATCTCGCCTCGATGATCCACGGCATGATGGCGGCCGGCGGCTGGCAGGACCGGCGCGGCGCCAACCTCCTCGACGGCGGCTGCCCGTTCTACGGCACCTATGAGACGGCGGACGGCGGCTACATGGCCGTGGGCGCCCTGGAGCAGCAGTTCTACGACGAGTTCGTCGAGCTCCTCGGTATCGCGGACCGGGCCCCCGCCCGTAAGGACCTCGCCGCGTGGGGCGAGTTGAAGGACGCCATCACCGCGCAGTTCAAGACGAGGACCCGGGACGAGTGGACCGCTCTCTTCGAGGGCTCCGATGCCTGTGTGGCCCCGGTCCTCTCGCTGCGCGAGGCCCCGCACCACCCGCATATGGCCGCCCGCGGCACCTTCACCGACCACGGGGGCATCACCCAGCCGGCGCCCGCGCCGCGTTTCTCCGCGACCCCGGGCGCGGTGCGCAGACCGCCCGCGCAGCCGGGCGCGGACACCGAAGAGGTCGCCCGTGACTGGGGCGTGGACAGTCTGACCGGGGGCGGCGCGGACGCCCCGACCAAGGAAGCCAAGGAAGAGGCCTGATGGAGCTGTCGATTCCGCTCTCCTACGCCGGCGACCCGCGCGAGGCCTGTGACCAGGCCGCGGCGCTCGAAGCGGCCGGCGTCGACGCGGTCTGGGTGGCCGAGGCCTATGGCTTCGACTCGCCCACGCTCATGGGATATCTGGCGGCCCGCACCGAGCGTATGCGGATCGGCGCCGCCATCCTCAATGTCTACTCCCGCACCCCCGCCCTGATCGCCCAGACCGCCGCCGGGCTCGACGCCATCTCCGGCGGCCGCGCCCTCATCGGGCTCGGGGCCTCGGGCCCGCAGGTCGTCGAGGGCTGGCACGGCAAGGCGTACGACAAGCCGCTCGGCCGCACCCGCGAGGCCATCGAGCTGACCCGCCGCATCCTGCGCCGCGAGGTCATCGACCACCACGGCATCACGGATATGCCGCTGCCGCCGGAGAAGGGCGGCAAGCTGGGCAAGCCGCTGAAGATCCTCACCAAGCCGGTACGCGACCAAGTCCCGCTCTACGTCGCCTCCTTGGGTCCCGCCAACGTCCGGATGACCGCCGAGGTCGCCGACGGCTGGCTGCCCACCCTGTTCATCCCGGAGAAGGCGCACGACGTATGGGGCGCCCCGCTCGCCGAGGGCGCGGCCAAGCGCTCCCCGGAGCTCGGGCCGCTGCAGACCGTCGCCGGCGGACTGCTCGCCATCGGTGCGGACGCGGCGGCCGTACGGGACTTCGCGCGCCCCCAGATCGCGCTCTATGTGGGCGGTATGGGCGCACCCGGCAAGAACTTCTACAACGACCTCGCGGTCGCGTACGGGTACGAGAAGGAAGCGAAGCTCATCCAGGAGCTGTATCTGTCGGGGAAGAAGAAGGAGGCCGAAGCGGCCGTCCCCGACGAGTTCTGCGAGCTCGTCTCGCTGTGCGGGCCCGCGAGTTACGTACGGGAGCGGATCGAGGCCTTCCGCGAGGCGGGCGTCACGATGCTCAACGTCATCCCCGTCGGCCCCGAGCCGGCCAAGTCGATCGAAACCGTCAAGGGCTGGCTCTAGGAGGCCGAAGGAATGACGTCACAGACACCATCGGGCATGAAGCGGACGCTCTACGAGGCCGAACACGAGGCCTTCCGTGAGACCGTGCGCACCTTCCTCGCCAAAGAGGTCGCGCCGCACTACGAACAGTGGGAGAAGGACGGCATCGTCTCCCGCGAGGCCTGGCTCGCGGCCGGAAAGCAGGGCCTCCTCGGGCTGGCCGTACCCGAGGAGTACGGCGGCGGCGGGAACGACGACTTCCGCTACAGCGCCGTACTCGCCGAGGAGTTCACCCGCGCGGGCGCCGCCGGACTCGCCGTGGGCCTGCACAACGACATCATCGGCCCCTATCTGACGGGCCTCGGCACCGACGAGCAGAAGCGGCGCTGGCTGCCGAAGTTCTGCAGCGGCGAGACGATCACCGCCATCGCCATGACGGAGCCGGGCGCGGGCTCCGATCTGCAGGGCATCCGTACGGCCGCCGTGGACCAGGGCGATCACTGGCTGCTCAACGGCTCGAAGACCTTCATCAGCAACGGCATCCTCGCCGACCTCGTGATCGTCGTCGCCAAGACCACCCAGGAGGGCGGCGCGCACGGCCTGTCGCTGCTCGTCGTCGAGCGCGGCATGGAGGGCTTCGAGCGCGGCCGCAACCTCGACAAGATCGGCCAGAAGGCCCAGGACACCGCCGAGTTGTTCTTCAACGACGTGCGCGTGCCCAAGGAGAACCTCCTCGGCGAGCTCGACGGCGCGTTCATCCACCTGATGACCAATCTCGCGCAGGAGCGCATGGGCATCGCGGTCGCCGCCATCGCCGCCGCCGAGTATC
The DNA here is from genome assembly GCF_042665355.1 of Streptomyces monticola. Taxonomy (NCBI): domain Bacteria; kingdom Bacillati; phylum Actinomycetota; class Actinomycetes; order Kitasatosporales; family Streptomycetaceae; genus Streptomyces; species Streptomyces monticola. Next base: position 1,190,099 of record NZ_JBHTCF010000001.1, read on the forward strand.
TCCTGGAAATCACCATGCAGTACGTGCAGGAGCGCGAGGCCTTCGGGCGCAAGCTCGCCAAGCTGCAGCACATCCGCTTCGAGATCGCCGAGATGGCCACCGAGTGCGCCGTCACCCGGACGTTCCTCGACCGCTGCATCACCGATCACTCGAACGGTGAACTCGACGCCGTGCACGCCTCCATGGCCAAGTGGTGGGCGACCGAACTGCAGAAGCGGGTCGCCGACCGCTGTCTGCAACTGCACGGCGGCTATGGCTACATGACGGAGTACCGCGTCGCCAAGGCCTTCACGGACGGCCGTATCCAGACCATCTACGGCGGTACGACCGAGATCATGAAGGAGATCATCGGCCGCTCCCTGCTGCCGTGACCCGCTGACCTTCCGACCCGCCCGCCCCTCGCCGGGCCACCCTCATCCCGCACCCGAAAGGCTTGAGACCTTGAGCACCGAAGCGTACGTGTACGACGCGATCCGCACCCCGCGCGGGCGCGGCAAGGCCAATGGGGCCCTGCACGGCACCAAGCCCATCGACCTGGTGGTCGGTCTGATCCATGAACTCCGGGAGCGCTTTCCCGGCCTGGACCCGGCCGCCATCGACGACATCGTCCTCGGCGTCGTCGGACCCGTCGGCGACCAGGGCTCCGACATCGCCCGGATCGCCGCCATCGCCGCGGGCCTGCCCGACACCGTGGCCGGCGTCCAGGAGAACCGCTTCTGTGCCTCGGGCCTCGAAGCCGTCAACCTGGCCGCGATGAAGGTCCGTTCGGGCTGGGAGGACCTGGTGCTCGCGGGCGGCGTCGAGTCGATGTCGCGGGTACCGATGGCCTCGGACGGCGGCGCCTGGTTCGCCGACCCGATGACCAACTTCGAGACCGGCTTCGTGCCGCAGGGCATCGGCGCCGACCTCATCGCCACCATCGAGGGCTTCTCACGGCGCGACGTCGACGAGTACGCCGCCCTGTCGCAGGAGCGTGCAGCCGCCGCGATGAAGGAAGGGCGCTTCGACCGCTCCGTCGTCCCGGTCCGGGACCGCAACGGCCTGACCGTCCTCGACCAGGACGAGTTCCCGCGCCCCGGCACCACCGCCGACTCCCTCGCGAAGCTCAAGCCGTCCTTCAAGGACATCGGCGACCTCGGCGGGTTCGACGCGGTGGCGCTGCAGAAGTACCACTGGGTGGAGAAGATCGACCACGTCCACCACGCGGGCAACTCCTCCGGCATCGTCGACGGCGCATCCCTGGTCGCCATCGGCTCGAAGGACGTGGGGGAGCGGCACGGCCTCACCCCGCGCGCCCGGATCGTCTCCGTCGCCGTCTCCGGCTCCGAGCCGACCATCATGCTCACCGGCCCCGCGCCCGCGACCCGCAAGGCGCTCGCCAAGGCGGGCCTGACCATCGACGACATCGACCTGGTCGAGATCAACGAGGCCTTCGCCGCGGTCGTCCTGCGCTTCGTCAAGGACATGGGCCTCGACCTGGACAAGGTCAACGTCAACGGCGGCGCCATCGCGCTCGGCCACCCCCTCGGCGCCACCGGCGCGATGATCCTCGGCACGCTCGTCGACGAACTGGAGCGCCAGGACAAGCGCTACGGCCTCGCGACCCTGTGCGTCGGCGGCGGCATGGGCATCGCCACCATCGTCGAGCGCGTCTGAACGTCCTTTCCCGCACCGGCATTTACGGAGCCTTTGACTATGACCGAGAGCACGACCATCCGCTGGGAACAGGACGACACCGGTGTCGTCACCCTCGTACTCGACGACCCCAACCAGTCCGCGAACACCATGAACCAGGCGTTCAAGGAGTCGCTGACCGCGATCGCCGACCGGCTCGAAGCCGAGCGGGAGAGCGTCCGGGGCATCATCTTCACCTCGGCGAAGAAGACCTTCTTCGCCGGCGGTGACCTGCGCGACCTCATCGCCGTCACCCCCGAGACCGCCGAACTCGCCTTCGCCGCGGGGCAGGGCATCAAGCGCGACCTGCGCCGGATCGAGACCCTCGGCAAGCCGGTCGTCGCCGCCGTCAACGGCGCGGCACTCGGCGGCGGTTACGAGATCGCGCTCGCCTGCCACCACCGTGTCGCCCTCGACGCGTCGAGCACCAAGATCGGCCTGCCCGAGGCCACGCTCGGGCTGCTGCCGGCCGGTGGCGGCGTCACCCGTACCGTACGGCTCCTCGGCATCGCCGACGCGCTGCTCAAGGTGCTGCTCCAGGGCAACCAGTACAACCCGCAGCGCGCCCTCGAGAACGGTCTCATCCACGAAGTGGCCGCCGACAAGGACGAGTTGCTGGCCAAGGCCCGCGCGTTCATCGACGCCAACCCGGAGTCCGCGCAGCCCTGGGACAAGCCCGGCTACAAGATCCCCGGCGGCACTCCGGCCAACCCGAAGTTCGCCGCGAACCTGCCCGCCTTCCCGGCCAACCTCAAGAAGCAGACCGGCGGCGCCAACTACCCGGCGCAGCGCAACATCCTCGCGGCCGCCGTCGAGGGCTCCCAGGTCGACTTCGAGACCGCCCAGACCATCGAGGCCCGCTACTTCGTGGAGCTGGTCACGGGCCAGGTCTCGAAGAACATGATCCAGGCGTTCTTCTTCGACCTGCAGGCCGTCAACTCCGGCGCCAACCGGCCGAAGGACATCGAACCGAAGACGGTCCGCAAGGCCGCCGTGCTCGGCGCGGGCATGATGGGCGCGGGCATCGCCTACTCGTGTGCGCTCGCCGGCATCGACGTGGTCCTCAAGGACGTCTCCCAGGAGGCCGCCGACAAGGGCAAGGCCTACTCCGAGAAGCTCTGCGCGAAGGCGGTCTCCCGCGGCCGTACGACCCAGGAGAAGGCGGACGCGCTGCTCGCCCGCATCACCCCGACCGCCGACCCGCAGGACCTCGCGGGCTGTGACGCGGTCATCGAGGCGGTGTTCGAGGACCCGGCGCTCAAGCACAAGGTGTTCCAGGAGATCCAGGACGTCGTCGAGCCGGACGCGTTGCTGTGCTCCAACACCTCGACGCTGCCCATCACCCTGCTCGCCGAGGGCGTCTCGCGCCCCGTCGACTTCATCGGCCTGCACTTCTTCTCGCCGGTCGACAAGATGCCGCTCGTCGAGATCATCAAGGGCGAGCGCACCGGCGACGAGGCCCTGGCCCGCGCCTTCGACCTGGTCCGGCAGATCAAGAAGACCCCGATCGTGGTGAACGACTCGCGCGGCTTCTTCACCTCCCGCGTCATCGGCCACTTCATCAACGAGGGCGTCGCGATGGTCGGCGAGGGCATCGAGCCCGCGTCGGTGGAGCAGGCGGCGGCGCAGGCCGGCTACCCGGCCAAGGTCCTCTCCCTCATGGACGAGCTGACCCTGACCCTGCCGCGCAAGATCCGCAACGAGACCCGCAAGGCCATCGAGGACGAGGGCGGCAGCTGGCCCGAGCACCCCGCCGACGGCGTCATCGACCGCATGGTCGACGAGTTCGGACGCACCGGGCGCAGCGGCGGCGCGGGCTTCTACGACTACGAGGACGACGGCAAGGGCAAGCGCGCCGGCCTGTGGCCCGGTCTGCGCGAGCACTTCACCAAGCCGGGGTACCAGATCCCGTTCCGCGACATGCAGGAGCGGATGCTGTTCTCCGAATCCCTCGACACCGTACGGCTGCTGGAGGAAGGCGTCCTCACCTCGGTGGCCGACGCCAACATCGGCTCCATCTTCGGTATCGGCTTCCCCGGCTGGACCGGCGGTGTGCTGCAGTACATCAACGGCTACGAAGGCGGCCTGTCCGGCTTCGTAGCCCGCGCCCGCGAGCTGGCCGAGCGCTACGGAGAGCGCTTCGAGCCGCCGGCACTGCTCGTCCAGAAGGCCGAGAAGGGCGAGAAGTTCAGCGACGCCTGAGCCCTGCGCACCGCGCCCGGAGCCCCGCGCTCCGGGCGCGGTCGTGCGCCTGGTAGAACGGTGCGGTACTTGGAGCTACGGGGGAGGGCCGAAGTGGTGTCGAGGCTGGGCAGGACGGGGCGGACGAGCGCGGTCGCGGCGGTCCTGGGAATCGCGCTGACCGTCTCGGGCTGCGCAGCAGGCCAGGGGAGCACGGCCGAGGACGATCCGGCCCCGCGGAGCAGCGCGCCGACGACACCCGCCGCCGAGCGACACGACATCCCGGCCGTGGGGGTCGTGCCGCTGGCCACCGACATGCCCGAGCCGCTGAGGCTGACCCGCAGCTCCGAGCACTACGGCGAACTCCAGGGCGTCAAGGGCACCATGAAGTGCCCGAAGAGCGAGAAGCGGTGCGAGGGCGTCATGGGCGGGGGCAACACCGAGTACGGCGAGGACGCGGACGACAAGAACGCCCAGCGCGCCAAGTTCTCCGTGTGGGAGTACCCGAGCTCCGTCAGTGCCCGGGTCGCCTTCGACCACTGGGGCAAGTACCTCGGCAGTCTCGCGAAGGGCTATATGCCCCTCGCCCAGGGCGAGTTCGGCGAGGGCGCCACGGCGGTCAGCGACGCGGCCGCAGGGCAGATGGGCGAACGCGCGATGGTGGTGCGCCAGGGCAAGTACGTCGGCGTGGTCGTCACCTACACGAAGGCCGACATCGCGGACGACGGCAGCCCCGGCCCCACCGCGCTCTACGGACTGACGAAGATGCTCGTGGAACGGATGCGCCGGGCCGATCTGAACCAGGTGCCCACGGCCTCGGCGCACCACCTCGACCTCACGTCACCCTGACGCGGACCCACCCGCGTACCGCGCCCGCAGCTCCTCCTTGAGGGACCGCTGGAAGGCCGTCACCAGGGCCTGCACCACCATCGGCTGCATATGGGCGGAGAGCGATTTCATCGCCGCCACCGCCTCCGGGTCCCGCTCGCGTTCGCTGTAGGGACCCCACACCTCGTCCTGGAAGAGCCGGGTCAACTCCCTTGCGGCCTCGCGTGAATGCTCCAGCATCACCGTGCGGGCCGCGAGGATCGTCTCCAGCTCGATCGGTACGTCGAGCAGACGCACTCCCAGGTGCAGGATGCCCGGGTCGATCCTGAAGGTGTCCGGGGCGTCGGTGCGCTCCAGGACGTTCATGGCGGCGAGCCGGTCCACATCGGAGTCCGTCAGCTCCCGCCCGGCCCGCCGCTCCAGCTGCTCGCGGCTCGCCTCCTCGGCGCTGTCCGGGATCCAACTCGCCACCAGGGCACGGTGGATGGCCAGATCGTGCTCGCTCATGTCGGGCGGCAGCTGCTCCAGATAGCGCTCGATCGCGGCGAGGGTGAGGCCGTGGTGCTGCAGCTCCTCGATGAGCGCGAGCCGCGAGAGATGGTCCGGTCCGTAACGGCCGACGCGGCGCGGCCCGATGACCGGCGGGGGCAGCAGTCCGCGGGTGCTGTAGAAGCGGATGGTGCGCACGGTGACGCCCGCCCGCGCGGCCAGCTCGTCGACGGTCAGGGCCGGCTCGGCGGCCCCCGGGTCCGTGACGGTGTCCGTTTCGGTCGCCATGACAGCGCTCCCTTTCCGCACCTGTGGGGGTGCACCCGCGTTGTGCATCAATCCAGTGCAACAGTATTGCTGTCTCACCACTGTTGTGAAAGTGTCCGGGCCAGCTGCGATACACAGTGGCCGCAGACCGAGCGGCACGGCAGAGCAGTCCGGCGGCCACGCCCCGCAGTGCCACGGCCCTGCAGCTGCACTGCGCCACAGCCCCCCGATATCCACAGCGCCACAGCCCTGCAGATCCGTACATCCGCACTCGCAGAGCCGTAGTTCCGTAGATCCGTAGATCCGCACCCGCAGATCCGTACATCCGTAGATCCTGTCGATGACGACGCCAGGAGGCGGTCATGACCACGATCCTGCGCCTTCCCGGAGAACCCTCCGAACTCACGCTCCCCGCGCTCCTCTTGCGCAATGCCGAGGACCACGGCGAGCGGCCGGCCCTCTCCTGGCGCACCGGCACCGAATGGTCCACGCTCACCTGGGCCGAGGTCCGCCGCAAGGTCGGCGTTCTCGCCGCCGGGTACGCGGCGCTCGGCGTGGAGCGCGGCGAGCACGTCCTGATGATGATGGGCAACAGGCCCGAGCACTGGCTCACCGACCTGGCCCTCGTGCACCTGGGCGCGGTGCCCGTCACCGTGTACGGCACGTCCGCGCCCGAGCAGATCGCGCATATCGCCCGGCACAGCCGTGCCCGTCTCGCCGTGATCGAGGGCGAACGTGAACTGGCGCGCTGGGAGCCGCTGTTGACGGACCCCGAGGCGCCCCTGGGGAAGCTGGTCGTCGTCGAGGCGGAACAGGCCGGGGGCCATGGGACCTACGCCTCCGTGCAGGCCACCGGCGCCGTGCGCTATCAGCCCGACGGCTTCGAGAAGGCCTGGCGGGAGACCAGGGCGGGCGACCCGCTGACCGTCGTCTACACCTCGGGCACCACCGGGGACCCCAAGGGCGTACGGATCACCCATCGCAATATGGTCCTGAACGCGCTCTCACTCGACCAGGTCGTGGAACTCCCCGACCATGTCGAGCACATCAGCTACCTCCCGTTCGCCCATATCGCGGAGCGGATGCTCGGTATCTACCTGGTGACCTTCCGTGCCGCCCATGCCCACCTCTGCGCCGACCCGGCCGAGGTCGCCGCCACCGCCCGCGAGCTGCACCCCGCGCAGTTCTTCGGGGTGCCACGGGTCTGGGAGAAGCTCGCCGCCTCCGTACGGGCCGCTCTCGCCCAGCTCCCGGAGGAGCAGCAGCAGGCCATCGCCGCCGCCGGTGAGACCGCCCGCGCCCACGTCGGGTACCGCGAACGGGGCGAGGAGCCGCCCGCCGAACTCGCGGCCGCGTACAGCCGGGCGAAGGAGCGGGTGCTCGACCCGCTGCTCGCGATGGCCGGGTTCGACCGCCTGGTGTGGACGGCCAGTGCCTCGGCGCCGATGCCGCCGGACGTCGTCCGGTTCTGGGCCGGCTTCGGGATCGTGATCATGGACGCCTGGGGGCTGACGGAGACCACCGGTGTGGCCACGACCAACTGCCCCGCCGGGTTCCGGCTCGGCTCGGTCGGCCGCCCCATCGAGGGTGTGGAGGTGAAGACCGCCGACGACGGCGAGATCCTGGTGCGCGGCGCGAGCGTCTTCGACGGCTATCTGCGCGCCGACGGCACCGTCGACCCCGCGGTGGACGCGGAGGGCTGGTTCGCCACCGGTGACATCGGGCGGCTCGACGAGGACGGCTTCCTCTGGCTCACCGACCGCAAGAAGGAAATGATCATTACCTCGACGGGCAAGAACGTCTCACCGGCCCTGGTCGAGAACGCTCTCAAGGAGCATCCGCTGATCGGCCAGACGCTGGTGCACGGCGACGGCCGCTCCTATCTCGTCGCCCTGCTCGTCCTGGACTCCGAAATGGCCCCCGTCTGGGCCGCGTCCCATGGCATCGAGGCACCCGAAGGGCCCGCCGGCCTCGCCGCGCTGGCCGAACACCCCGCCGTACAGGAGGAGATCGACCGCGCCGTCGAAACCGCCAACTCCCGCCTCAACCGCACCGAACAGATCAAGCGTTACCGTCTGCTCGCCGAGGAGTGGGGCCCGGAGACGGGCGAGCTCACCCCGTCCCTGAAGCTGCGCCGCCGGGTGATCAGGGACAAGTACCAGCAGGCGATCGACGACTTGTACGGCCCCTGACCGGTTCCCGTACAACCCCTGATCGCGACCTGTACAGCCCCTGATCACCATGTGAGATAGAACGCTATGTGACATGCGCCACCGCATAGATCGTCAAATCCAGGTGAAGGTGTGCCGTTGGTCCATGCCGCGATCAGGGGCGGCGCGGACCAAGGTCCCTCGTCGAAGTGGTGGACGCCGCTCCTCCCGCGGACGTCACCGAACGGCTTCGACGACGGCCTGGCACTGCCGCACCAGAGAAAGTTGAACCACCCCGTGAGCAAGGAAGCCGTCAACACGGCCGAGGACGCGTCCCGCGCGGATGCCGCCCACAAGCCCGCGGATGCGGGCGACGCCGGTTACAGCAAGGACCTCAAGGCCCGTCACATCAACATGATCGCCATCGGTGGCGCGATCGGCACCGGGCTCTTCCTCGGCGCCGGAGGCCGCCTCAACTCGGCAGGCCCGGGTCTCGCCCTCGCCTACCTGGTGTGCGGCATCTTCGCCTTCTTCGTCGTCCGCGCCCTCGGCGAGCTCGTCGTCTACCGGCCCTCGTCCGGTTCCTTCGTCTCGTACGCGCGTGAGTTCCTCGGCGAGAAGGGCGCATACGTCGCCGGCTGGGCGTACTTCCTCAACTGGTCGACCACCGGCATCGCGGACATCACCGCGATCGCGCTCTACACGCACTACTGGAGCTTCTTCACCGATATCCCGCAGTGGGTTCTGGCCCTGATCGCGCTCGCGATCGTGCTCGCCGTGAACCTCATCTCGGTGAAGATCTTCGGTGAGATGGAGTTCTGGTTCTCCATCGTCAAGGTCGCGGCCCTCGTGGCCTTCATGCTGATCGGCATCTTCCTGCTCGTCACCCAGCACGAGGTCGGCGGCCAGACCCCCGGCCTGCATGTGATCAGTGAGAACGGCGGCTGGTTCCCCGAGGGCATCCTGCCCGTGGTGATCGTGATGCAGGGCGTCGTCTTCGCGTACGCCTCGCTGGAGCTCGTCGGTGTCGCGGCGGGCGAGACGGCCGAGCCGCAGAAGATCGTCCCGCGCGCGGTGAACTCCATCATGTGGCGCGTCGGCCTGTTCTACGTCGGTTCCGTGGTCCTCCTGGCCCTCCTCCTGCCGGGTTCGATGTACTCCGGCGACGAGAGCCCGTTCGTCACGGTCCTGTCCAAGATCGGTGTCCCGGCGGCGGGCGACGTGATGAACCTGGTCGTCCTGACGGCCGCCATGTCCTCGCTGAACTCCGGCCTCTACTCCACCGGCCGCATCCTGCGCTCGATGGCGATGGCGGGCTCGGCCCCGAAGTTCACGGCCCGGATGAACCGCTCGAAGGTGCCCTACGGCGGCATCATGCTCACCTCCGCGGTGTGCGTGGCGGGTGTCGGCCTGAACTTCCTGATGCCGGAGAAGGCCTTCGAGATCGTTCTCAACGTCGCCTCGATCGGCATCATCACCACCTGGATCACGATCATGGTGTGTCACATGGTGTTCGTCCGGCGCACCAAGCAGGGCCTGATCGAGCGCCCGAAGTTCCGCCTCCCGGGCAGCCCGGTCACGGAGATCGTCACGATCCTCTTCCTGCTGACCGTGCTCGTCCTGATGTGGCAGGACCCGGAGATCGGCCGCCGCACCCTGTATCTGATCCCGGTCGTCGCGGCGGCCCTGGTCGCCGGCTGGTTCGTGGTCCGCAAGCGGGTCGCGCAGAACCAGCTGGACCGCGACTACGAGGAGCTGGGCATCAAGTAGCCCGCACGGCCCTCGGCGCCCGCACGGCTCCCGGCGCCCGCACGGCTCCCGGAGCCCGCCCTGTCAGCGGGGCCCCCTACGGTGGCGTCATGCCGGAGATCACATATCTCCGGCATGACGCCACCGTTCTGTTGGGCGAGGGCGCCTGTACAGGTGGGCGCGGGGAGCGTTGTCAGACCTTCGTGTCACGATGCGGATCATGAGCACTTCCGAACGCACCATGCCGCCCCTGAACGCCGACGACCGGACCGGTCTTGCCAGTTGGCTCGACTTCTACCGCGCCACCCTCGTCCAGAAGTGCGAGGGTCTGGACGAGCGCCAGCTGCGCGAGGCGTCCGCGCCGCCGTCCACGATGACGCTGCTGGGCCTCGTCCAGCACATGGCGGAGGTCGAGCGGAACTGGTTCCGCCGGGTCCTCGCCCAGGAGGACGCTCCGCCGATCTTCGACCCCGAGGCCGGCACCGAGGGCCACGACGGCGGCTTCGACCTCGCCGATGACGCCACGTATGAGAAGGCGCACGCCATCTGGGAGGCGGAGACGGCCCGTGCCCGGGAGAACTGCGCGGCCCGCGGCCTCGACGACACCAGCCCCTTCATGGGCGGCCGGGTCACCCTGCGCTGGATCTACACCCACATGATCGGCGAGTACGCCCGCCACTGCGGCCACGCGGACCTCATCCGGGAGCGGATCGACGGGGCCACGGGCGTGTAGCGCGGGCGGCCGGAGGCGGGCGGGTGGCGGGCGGGTGCTGCTGGCCTCGCCGCTACGCGAGGTGGTGGGCGAGCGCCGCATGCGGATCGTGTGCCGTATGCGAGTCATGTGCCGTATGCGGCGCGTGGTCCACATGGACCGTCGCCGCCGTCAGGCGGGGGACCGCGTGCAGCAGCGCGTGTTCCGCGGCGACCGCCACCGCGTGCGCCTCGACCACGGTCAGCCGCGGGTCCACCACGATCGCAGTCTCGGCGCGCAGCGTATGGCCCAGCCAGCGCAGCCGCACCGAACCGACCCCGCGGACGTCCTCGACGTGTGTGAGGGCGTGCTCGGCCGCGTCCACCAGGCCCGGGTCCACCGCGTCCATCAGGCGGTGCCAGATCTCGCGTGCCGCCGAGCGCAGGACCAGCGCGATGGCGGCGGTGATGGCCAGGCCGATCAGCGGGTCCGCGAGCCGCCAGCCGAGGGCCGCGCCACCCGCGCCGAGGAGCACGGCGAGCGAGGTGAAGCCGTCCGTGCGGGCGTGCAGTCCGTCGGCGACGAGGGCCGCCGAGCCGATCCGGCGCCCCGTGCGGATCCGGGCGCGGGCCACCCACTCGTTGCCGAGGAAGCCGACGAGACCGGCGGCGGCGACGGCCGGCAGATGGGCGACGTCCTGCGGCGAGACGAGGCGGCGCAGCGCCGCGTAGCCCGCGAACAGCGCGGAGGCCGCGATCACCAGAACGACGAACACCCCCGCCAGATCCTCGGCACGGCCGAAGCCGTAGGTGTAGCGGCGGGTCGCCGCGCGCCGGCCGAGGACGAAGGCGAGGGCCAGGGGGAGCGCGGTCAGGGCGTCGGCGCCGTTGTGCACGGTGTCGCCGAGCAGCGCGACCGAGCCCGACAGCGCGGCGATCACCGCCTGGACGACGGTGGTCGCCGCGAGTACCGCGAGCGAGAACCACAGGGTGCGCAGACCGGCCGCCGAGCTCTCCAGGGCCGCGTCGACCTTGTCGGCGGTGTCGTGACTGTGCGGGGTGACGGCGTGCGCGAGGCGATGGCGGAGCCGGGCCCACCGCCCCGGCCGGTCGACGTGCTCATGCCCGTGCTCATGCCCGTGTTGATGACCGTGACCGTGCCCGTGTTTGGGACCGTGACCGTGCCCGTGTTCATGACCCTGGCCGTGCCCGTGTCCGCTCGTCATGCGGTCACCGTGGCACCCCAACTCCCCTGCAGCAACTGCCGAAAAGCGGTCTCCGGCCAGCTGCGCAACGCTCGCAGCTGCCGCCCCTGGGCTACTGCCCCGACGCCGTCACCGGGTAGTGGTCGGACAGGTTCGTGTACGTGTACTCCTTGCCCCAGCTGGAGACCGTCCACGGCGCGCTCTGCTCCTTGACGACGTGGTTGTTCCAGCCCGCGGGCCGCGCGTGCCCGGTGCGGTGCAGGACGTAGTCGAGGTCCTCGCGCGGGTCGTCGGGGTAGCGGTCCGCGGCGACGGAGTTGTCCCGGGTGTCGAAGGAGTACGTGTGCCCGGTGCGGGACTCGGCTCCGTCCAGGCCCCCGTCCTTCAGCATCGAGGCGTACTCGGCGCTGTGCGAGTCCACATTGAAGTCGCCCGCGACCAGGACCTGTTCGGAGGCGGGGATGTTCTTGGCGTCGAGGAACGCGTCGATCGCCTTGAACTGCAGGCTGCGCGTGCGCACCGACTCGCCGTCGCCGCAGCCCGGGTCGGTGGACTGGGTGTGGGTGCCCACCACGTGCACCTTCTTGCCGTTCACGTCGAGTACGGCATAGACGAAGCCCTTGTTGGAGTACCAGTCGGAGCCGCACGCGTCCGGGAAGACGTACTGCTCCTTGCGCACGATCGGCCACTTGCTGAGCAGCGTCACGCCGCCGTCCTCCGGCGTGGTCGCCGAGAAGTTGCCGCCGGTCGCGTCCCAGCCGTCCTTGCTGCGGCCCACCACCGGGGTCTGGTGCGGATAGGCGCCCGCGGCCTGCTTCTTCAGGGCGTCGGACGAGGAGTTGTCGAAGGCCTCCTGCAGGACGACCACGTCCTGGCCCTGGAAGAAGGAGGTCTTGGGGATCTCGGCCGCGCGGTGGTCCTGCCCCCAGTTCGGGTAGAGCGACTTGCTGAAGAGGAAGGCGTTGTACGTCAGCACCTTGAGGTTCTGCGCCTGCTGCGCCGCGCCGGAGTCCGCGGTCGCGGCCGTGGCCGGTGCGGTCGCGGCGAACGTGGTGGCCGCGACCGCGGCGGCGAGAGCCGCACCGGAGGTACGGCCGAGCAAGGACTGGGGCACTGGTGTCTCCCGGGGTCAGTGGGGGGCAGGAATCGCGCCCCCATCCAACCAGCCAAAGTTACTTCCGGGTAGCCCCAGGCTTGAGCCCGGGTTACAGTCCGTAGCTCTTGCCGATGATGTCCCGCTGGATCTCACTCGTTCCGCCGTACACCGTCGACACCACCGCCGCGCGCAGATGGCGTTCCATGTCGTACTCCGTGGCGTAGCCGTAGCCGCCCATCATCTGCATGCCTTCGAGTGCCGCGTGCTTGGCCGTCTCGGTGGCCTTGAGCTTGGCCATCGAGGCCTCCCTCGGGAACAGCCGGTCCGGCTCGGCGTCGCACTTCGCCGCCACGTCGAAGACGAGCAGCCGGGCGCACTCGATCTCGGTCGCGAGGTCCGCGAGGCGGTGGCGCAGCGCCTGGAACGAGCCGACCGGACGGCCGAACTGCTCGCGCCCGCGGACATACGTGAGGGTGTCCTCCAGGATCCGCTCCGACAGGCCGAGCATGTTCGCGGCCAGGAACAGGCGCTCCGCGTTGAGCCCCGCCATCAGCTGCTGCCAGGCGCCGCCGACCCGGCCGACCACGGCGTCGGCCGGCAGATGTACGTCGGTGAAGTAGACGTCGTTGACCTCACGGCCGCCCATCGTCTCGATGCCCCGCACCTCGATCCCCGGCGCGGCCGCGGGCACATGGAACATGGTCAGGCCCTCGTGCTTGGAGTCGCCCGAACCGGTACGCGCCACGAGCAGGATGTACTCGGCGAGATGCGCGTTGGAGATCCAGGTCTTGTGGCCGTTCACCAACCAGCCACCGCTCGGCTGCTGTTCGGCGCGGCAGCGCAGCGCGCCGACGTCCGAGCCCGCCTCCGGCTCCGACATCGCGATGGACAGCACCTGCCCGGCGACCGCCCCGCCGACCGCGGCCTTGCGCTGGGCGGCGCTGCCGAAGCGCTCGTACGCCTTGGCCGTGATCACGGACGTGACGAAGCCGCCCGCCGGCACCAGGCCGCGTGCCGTCTCCCGCAGGAACAGACAGGCGTCGGTCATGCCGCCGCCGGCCCCGCCGTACTCCTCCGGCAGGCATACGCCGAGCCAGCCGAGCTCCGCCAGCTTGGCGTACAGGGTGGGGGAGTGCGGGCCGCCCGTCTCGGCGGTGAGCGCGTCGCGCTGCTCGCGCGTTCCGCACTCGCGGCGGGCGAAATCGCGCAGAGCGGCGGTGAATTCGCGCTCGGCGCTGCCGACCGTCATGAACGCCTCCGTCATGAACGCCTCCTGAAGTGGGATGAGTTACAAAGATATTGAGTTAGTCTCTGTGCATCTTTGGATCTGTGGTTGAGTGGGCAAGGAGATATGGGGAGGCGCCATGGCGGGGGTACCGCAGACCGGTGAAGCGCTGCTTGCCGGCGCCGTCGACGGATCGGCCGCGCCGCCCGACGACCCGCTGATCGAGCAGATACTCGACGCGGCACGCGAGCAGTTCACGACCTTCGGCCTGCGCCGCTCCACCGTCGACGACGTGGCCAAGCGCGCCCGGATCTCCCGCGTCACCGTGTACCGCCGCATCGGCGGCAAGGACGCCCTCGTCTCGGCCTGCCTGATGCGCGAGTACCGGCGCTTTCTTGCGGAGGTCGACGCCGCGGTGGCGACGCTGCCCACGATGGAGGACCGGCTGGTCGAGGGCTTCGTCGCCGTCCTGCGGCATATCCGCGACCATCCCCTCGTGGGCGGCCTCCTGCGCCTGGAGCCGGAGACGATGCTGCCGTTCCTGACGCTCGAGTCGGGCCCCGCGTTCAAGGCGATGCGGGCGTATCTGGCGGACCGGCTGCGCCGGGCGGAGCGCGCCGAGGGCAGGCCGGAGCGCGATCCCACGCCGGTCGCCGAGCTGATGGTGCGGATCACCGTCTCCTTCCTGCTCAATCCGGTGAGCTGCTTCGAACTCGACGACGACGACCAGGCGCGGAACTTCGCCCGCCGCTACCTGGTACCGCTGCTCGACTCCTGACCGGTCAGATCCGTGCGTGGATCCTGCGCCCCAGTTCCACGGCCCGTTCCGCCCGCTCACGGGCGGTCGCGAACGACGTGAGATCGGCGTACGGCGCGAACCGTCTGACCGTCACGGACCGCGGCACCGCGAACGCCCGCAGCCCCTCCTCGCCGTGGATCCGCCCGTACCCCGACTCCCCGGTCCCGCCGAACGGCAGCGAGGGCACCGCCGCGAAGCCGAGCACCGAATTGACGGCCACGGCACCGGAGTCGAGGCGCTGGGCCACCGCGAGGCCGCGCGCCCGCGAGCCGCTGAACACGGCGGCCCCCAGGCCGTACGCCGAGGCATTGGCCCGGGTCACCGCCTCGTCCAGGTCGCGGACCCGGTTCACCGCCACCACAGGCCCGAAGGTCTCCTCGGTCATCGCGGGCGAGTCCTCGGGGACGTCCACGAGCACCACCGGGTGTACATAGGGCGGCCGTACCGACTCGGGCCCGCCCAGGGGCGCCCGGGCCCCGCCGGCCAGAGCCTCCTTCATATGCCGGTCCACGACGTCGAGTTGACCGCTCAGCGTCATCGGGCCGTACTGCGTGCCGGGGGCCAGTTCGCGGGCCGCCCGCACGATCCGCTCGCACAGCTCCTCGTGCACGGACTCGACCGCGTACACCCGCTCCACACCCGCGCAGGTCTGCCCGGCGTTCGCCATCGCGCCCCACACCACGGCATCGGCGGCCGCGCCCAGGTCGGCGTCGGCGTCGACCAGGACCGCGTCCTTGCCGCCGCACTCGGCGAGCAGCGGGGTCAGCGAACCGGCGCAGACGGCCGCCACCTTGCGGGCCGTACCGGGCGAGCCGGTGAAGGCGACCTTGTCGACGCCCGCGGCGGCGAGGGCCTGCCCGGTCTCACCCGGCCCTGTCACGCACTGCAGGAGATCGGCACAGTCGGGCGCCGCGTCCGCGAACGACGCGGCCAGGAACTCACCGACCCCCGCGGTCAGTTCGGAGGGCTTGAAGACCACGGCGTTGCCCGCGGCGAGCGCATAGCCGATCGAGCCCATCGGGGTGTACACGGGGTAGTTCCAGGGGCCGATCACCCCGATCACACCGAGCGGCCGGTAGCCGAGCAGCGCCCGCTGATGGGCGGAGAGCGGCCCGGACGGCACCCGGCGCACCTTGAGCACCCGCCTGGCGTTGCGCGCCGCCCAGTCCAGATGGACGACGGCGAGCAGCACTTCGGCCCTGGCGTCGTGCACCGGCTTCCCGGTCTCCTCGGCCACCAGGGACGCCAGCTCATCCATCCGGCGGGCGAGAGAGCGCTTCCAGGCGAGCAGCCGCTGCTTGCGCCCGGACCAGCCGAGGCCCGCCCACGCTGCGGCGGCCCGCCGGCCGCGCGCCACCGCGGCGGCCACTTCCTCCGCACCGTGCACGGGATGCTCGGACACCACCTGCCCCGTGGCGGGGGAACGGACGGCGAAGACGGAGCTCGCTCCGGCCGGGCTCTGTGCGGCCGGACCTTGCGCTGTCGGACCTTGCGCGGATGGACTCTCTGCGGTCATCGGGGCTCCAGCGGCTGCTCGTCGGAGAGCGGGGTGAGCGGTCGGCCATGGGCCCAGTGCGGACCCAGGTCGTCGAGGGTGTAACCGAAGGGATACGAACGGGGCTTGGGCTTGCTGGGCCACCAGCGGGGCCGCGGCGGCAGCGCCCGGACGAACTGGGAGCGCGCCCGGACCGCGCGTTCGGCGAGCCGGCGTATCCAGCGCGGCTGCGGTTCGTAGCCGATCGCGCGCAGCAGCGGCTCGTCGAGGAGTGCCAGGGTGAACCGGGCGATCAGCGGGCGCAGCGGCCCCGGATACCAGGAGGACGTGACCCGGAAGGTGGCGGTGGCGACCCGGTGGTTGGCGGGGGAGTAGGCGAACATCTCGCGCTCGTAGTCGTCGAGCAGCTTCTCGAAGCCGTCGTACGTCGTCGGGGCGCCCTCGATGTTCATCAGCTGCGCAAGTTTGTGGCCGACCAGGGCGAGCGACTCGACCTCGTTGGCGCACAGGCGCCGCCAGCCGAAGCGGTCGATCCAGCGCTTGGGGCCGACGACGGTGGTGGCGAGGACGTACAGGAAGTCCTCGTTGGCGATCTTGTACTTGCCGTGGATGCGGTTGAGGTGGCGGGCCGCGGCCCGGCCGCGCTCCGAGTCGAAGCCGTCCTCGGCCATCTCGTAGGCGAACAGCAGTGTGTCGTCGTAGCGCTTCTGTCCGGCCTTCTCGAACTCCTGGGTGCGGTCGAGGAGTTCGGCGATCCGGGGCACTCCGTAGTCGCGTATGAAGGCGACAGCGATGCCCTGGCTGTAGTCCCAAGGGAACTCATACTGCGAGATGAGCTTGTGTATCTGTTCGTAGTCACGGTGCGGATCCATCCGGCGGATGGCCCGCAGCCGGCTGTAACGGCCCATGCTGCTCCTCTGCTCTCTCTGCTGCGGCTTCCCCGATTGCTGTCGCCTCTGCGGGCGACTTCTCAACTGCCCCGCAGAGGGCTGCTGTTGAGAATGGTGTAGCGGACATCGGCAGCATCCACGAGTACCTGCCCGGCTGTCACCGGTGCCAAGGTGAGTTCGGGAAGTTGGACGGCGACGGGCAGATTCGCGGGGATCACATCCGCGCCGACGCAGATCCGCGGGGTCCTGACCCTGAGATGCGGAATCTCGATCGCTCCCTTCAGGTAGGTCGCGTAGACATCGACGTCACGGATGTCCAGCTGCACGTCCAGCACATGCGTACGGCCGCCGGGTCCCTTGACCTCGAAGTGGTAGTCACGGGCGACGATCCGCTCGGCGTGCACCCACAGCACCTTGATCCGCCCGCCACCGGCCGTCGGCAGATAGGTGGATCCGTGAATGATCGCGTCAGTGGCGGCGAGCCGGGCGGCGTCGACGGTGGGGTGATAGGGGCTGACGGGGTAGGTCGCGCGGCCGGGGCCCGGCTGATCGCCGACGACGAGCGGTGGTTTGAGCGCGGTGAGGTCGTCGGGCGCGCCCGTCCTGCCGCGCCCGGCGGTCTTTTCGGGGACGCCGTTCTTGCCCCCGGAGGAGGGTCCGGCCCCGGAGGGCGGCTCGCCTTCGGGCGGCGGGTTGTCGAGGCCCCCGGTGTCGACGCCGGTCAGACACGGCAGCGAGACCTCGGCGCCGCCGCCCTCGCCCCCGTCCTCGCCCCCGTCCTCTGCTCCCTTGCCGTCCTCGCCGCCCTTCTCGTCCGTGCGCTCGGCGTCTTCATCGGTACGGGGGCCGCCTGCGGGGTTCGACGGGCCGCCGCTTCCTGGGCTCAACGGGCCCCCCTCGTCAGGCACTTGACCGTCCCCGGTGCCGTCGGGGCACAGCGGCAGATCGCGCTCCCAGGGCAGCGGGGGCGCCGGCAGATGGTTCAGGGGCCACGGCAGCCGCTTCGGTTCGCGGCAGCGTTCCGCGGCCACTCCGGTGCCGGGCGCACCGGCGAGCAGGCCGGCGGCCAGCACGAGGACGAGAGCCGCGCCGCCCCCGGCCGACAGGGCCGGGGTGCGCCGTGCGGGGCGGCTCTCAGGCGCTTTTGGGGACGCCACCTCACCCACCGGGGTGGGGGCGGCGACGGCCCTGGAGTCCGGTGCGGCGGGACGCCGGTGCGGCAGCCAGCCGAACGCCATCGACGAGCCGAGCAGGCCGAGCCCCACGCCGATACCGAAGCCGCCCAGATTGGTCGTGGCGAGCGACACCAGCGAGGCGATGGCCGTCACCACTGACACGAACATCCGCTGCGCGGGCGCGAACACGAAGAAGAGACCGCCCGCGATCAGCACCAGGCCGACCCCGATGGCCGACATCGCGCCGACGCCGACCTTCAGCATGAGCGGCAGCGGCGCCAGCGGCAGAAAGATCATCTCCAGCCCGCCGAGCACGGTCCACAGACCCGCCCAGAACGGCCTGCGCCGCCGCCAGGACCGCAGCCGCGCCCGCGCCCGCGGCGCCGGAAGCAGCCGGTCGAGCCACGCCCCCGTCTCCTTGGCGAGCTCGGCGCCGAAGCCGAGCACGAGTCCGATCACGGTCGTCCCTCCGTCCCTGTGCGTCCTGTGCGTCCTGTGCGTCCTGTGTGTCTTGTGCGTGTTGTGCGTGCTGGGTGTTCCGGCTGCCTCGGGCCCTGCTCAGTAGCACTCTTTGCCGTCATGGCTCAGCTCGATCTCCACCTTGTCGAGGGTGAGCGAACCCCCGTTGGACGCCCAGGCGGTGGACTTCACATCGCGTGCCAAGGCCGTGCCCGCCTGCACGCCGAAGAGGCCCTCGGGGCCCGAGACGCCGGGTGCGGCATCGAGCGTGGACGCGTCACGGCCGGCCTGTACGCCGGTCACGCGACCGCCGCTGCTGGTCAGCGCGTCGGCGTTGACGACCAGGTTCTCGCCCCGAATGGGCCTCTGCGCACCGGACTTGACGAGCAGGGAGACCTCGCCGACGAGGGGAAGGCGCTGCTTCATCGACAGGCAGACGCCCTTCGCCGTACCGCTCTTGATGCCCGCGAGCAGCACCGCATGTCCCTTGCCGTCCTTGGAGCCGATCGACGAAGGGAAGCTGGATATCCCCTGGCCCGTGATCTCTTCGGCCGAGACCTTGAAGTTCTTGCCGGACACCGCGAACGACGCGGCCATCGCCCCCTGCGCCAGGGCGATCACCACGGCGCCGACCGCGAGCACGCCGGGCACGAGCATCACTGCGGTGCGCTTCCAGTGTGTACGCCCCTCGGGAGCCAACTCGCCTTCTCTGTCGGTCATCTGACGTTCCCTCACAGCTGGAGAGTCAAAGTTACAAAGACTATTGACTTGTTTCACCGGCCGCGTCAACACTGCTGACACGGATTCAACGAAGGGAGCTGCCGGCATGAGTGGCGCAAGCGGCCCGGACGGCATGGGCAACCCCACGTACGCCTCGTCCATACGAGCTCCGCGACGTGGCGGTGCCGCCTGGCGGTACTTCGGCGACACCCGCAACTTTCTGATCTCGCCCCAACTCCTGCTGCTCCAGGTCGCCCACCCCGTGGTGGGCGCGGGCGTCGAGCAGCACTCCCAGTTCCGCGCGGAGCCCTGGCAGCGCCTGTGGCGCACCGTCAGCTCCCTCAGCACCGTGATCTACGGCGGGCAGCAGGCCGCCACCGCGGAGGCCGACCGGCTGCGCGCGGTGCACCGGGACATGAAGGGCGTCGACGGCCAGGGCCGCCGCTACCACGCCCTCAACCCGGAGGCGTACCACTGGGTGCACGCGACCCTGGTGCGCGGCGCCTTCGACGGTCACCGGATCTTCGGCAAGGGACTCGACGACGCGGAGGCGGAGGCGTACTACCGCGACATGCGGGACGTCGGCCGGGTCTGGGGCCTCAAGGAGCACCACATGCCCGCCGACTGGAAGTCCTTCTGTGCCTACTACGACGAAATGGTCCGCGACCGCCTTGAGTTGAACCAGTCGGTGCGGGATGTGCTCGACGAGCTGGCCCGTCCGCAGAAGCCACCGGTGCGGCTGCTGCCCGGATTCGTGTGGCGCCCCTTCGCGGCACTCTCGGCGCACTACGCACTGCTCGTGAACATAGGCACCCTGCCGCCGGTGCTGCGCGAGCGCCTCGGCCTGTCCTGGACCCCGCGCCAAGAGCGCTCTCTGCGCCGCTTCCGCCGGGTCGTACGCGTAGTGATGGCCCTGGTGATACCGCCCCTGCGGATAGCCCCGACGATGGCGGTCGCCTACTGGAACACCCATAAACCGGGCACGGATCCAGGAGTGAGGCGCCCCCTGGGCGCGGGGGAGCAGCTCGCATGAAGGAGACTCCGCGGCCCCCTTCCTACTCGCCTCCGCGCCCCCCCTCCCCCTCGCCTACGCCGCCGCCTCCGCCCGGAGGGATCCTGTGGAGCATCGCCGGCGATCTCCGCATGCTGCTCACGCTGCCGTCCGCGCTCACCATGCAGGTCGCCCACCCGGCGGTCGGAGCGGGCGTCGATGAGCACTCGGTGTTCCGGACCGACCCCTGGGGCCGCGGAGAGCGCTCCCTGCGCTCGGTCCAACTATGGGTCTACGGCGGCGAATCGGCCGCGGAGGAAGGCCGTCGGCTGCGTGCGCTGCACAAGACGATCCAGGGCACGGACACCCGGGGGCGGCGCTACCACGCGCTGACACCCGCGTACTACGCGTGGGTGCACGCCACCGGCTTCCCCGTGTTCCAGCACACCGGCAAGTACCTGAACCGCCGCCCGTACACCGAGGCCGAGGAGCGGCAGTTGTACGCGGAGTGGCTGCAGGTGGGGCGGATCCTCGGGATACGCGACCGGGACATGCCCCAGACGATCGAGGAGTTCTGGCCGTACTACCGCAAGGTCCTCGCCGAGGAGCTGGACGAGACGGAGGTCGTACGCGAACTCATCGCCGTCGACCGGCCGGTGCCGCCGCCCGGACGGGGCCTGGTGCGGCTGGCGTGGCCGTTGCTGCTCCCCCTCCTGGCCCGTTTCCGCCGGTTCATCACGATCGGGCTCATGCCGCCGGATGCGCGTACGGCGATAGGTCTGCCGTGGTCGCCGGCCCAGGAGCGCCGCCTGCGCCGCTTCGGGCGGGTGGTCAGGGTGTTGGTTCCGCTGCTGCCGGAGCGGCTGCGGTATCTGCCGCTGGCGAGAGAGGCCCGGGCGCGGGAACGCCGGAGGGGCTGAACGACCAGCCCCTCCGGCGTCTGAACGGAGCCGAGGAAAGGACCCGAGGAAAGGACCCGAGGAAGGGCCCGAGGAAAGGCCCGAGGAAAGGACCCGAGGAAAGGGCCCGCGGTCAGTGGTCGTGCACGGAGTTCGTCGCCGCGATCTTCTTCCACGACTTGGGCCGGGCCACATCCGCCCCCGAAGGCGCCACCTCGGCCGAACGCGCCGCGGGCGAACCCGGCTTGGCGGCCTGGTACAGCCACGTGTCGAAGAGCGCGGCCAGCGGCTTGCCCGACACCCGCTCCGCGTACTTCACGAAGTCCCCCACCTTCGCGTTGCCGTACGCGTGCTCACTCGGCCAGCCCTTGAGGATCTTGAAGAAGGACTCGTCGCCGATCTCGTTGCGCAGCGCCTGCAGGGCGAGCGCGCCCCGGTCGTACACGGCCAGGTGGAACTGGTTCTCGGGGCCGGGGTCGCCCGGCTTGACCGTCCAGAACTCGTCGTCCGCGGGGTGCGAGGCGTACACGTAGTCCGCGAGTTCCTGGGCCGTGCCCTCGCCCTCGCGCTCGGACCAGAGCCACTGGCTGTAGCGGGCGAAGCCCTCGTTGACCCAGATGTCCTTCCAGCCGTCGACGGAGACGCTGTCGCCGTACCACTGGTGCGCCAGTTCATGGACGACGACGGAGACGTTGGAGCCGTTCGCGAACTGGCGCGGGCTGTAGAACGGCCGCGTCTGGGTCTCCAGGGCGTAGCCGCTCGGCACGTTCGGGACGTATCCGCCGAGGGCGTTGAACGGGTAGGGCCCGAAGACCTCCTCCAGCCACTCCGCGACCTCCCCCGTGCGCTCGATGCTGGCGCGGGCCGCCCCCGCGTTGTCGCCGAGGTCCTTGCTGTAGGCGTTGAGGACCGGCAGGCCGGTGGCCGTCTTGTCCGTGGTGATGTCGAACTTGCCCACGGCGAGCGTCGCCAGATAGCTCGCCTGCGGCTTGTTGGAGCGCCAGCTGTAGCGGGTCCAGTCGGAGCCCACGGGCCGGGTGCCCTGCAGGACGCCGTTGCTGATGGCCTGGGTGCCGTTGGGCACCTGGACCGAGACGTCGTAGGTCGCCTTGTCCAGCGGGTGGTCGTTGGACGGGAACCACCACACGGCCGAGTCGGGCTCCTGCGCCGCGACCCCGCCGTCGGGCGTACGGTGCCAGGCCGTGAAGCCGTTGATCTCGAGCTCGGACGGCTTGCCCGCGTACCGCACGACGACCGTGACCGCACTGCCCTTGGGCAGCGCGGCGGCCGGGGTGATCTCCAGCTCCTGGGTGCCGGACGTGGTGAAGGCGGCCTTCTTGCCGTTCACCCGGATCTCGCTGACCTTCAGACCGAAGTCCAGGTTGAAGCGGGACAGATCCTGCTTGGTGGTCGCGAGGATCGTCGCCGTGCCCTCCAGCAGGTCCGTCTTCGGCTGATACTTGAGGCGCAGGTCGTAGTGGGAGACGTCGTATCCGCCGTTGCCGCTTGCCGGGTAGTAGGGGTCGCCGATCCCGGGTGCGCCCGGAGAGTAGGTCGCGGCCGATGCCGGGATCGCCAGCAGGAACGAGGCCGCGAGCACGCTCGGGACGATGAGTCTGCGGTGCACGAATAGCTCCAGAGTTCTCAAATAGGAGGTCTGCAGGGACTGTTCGACCCTATTCAGACCCTCCCGTCCGGGTCATGTCCATGGTCACGACTGTCACACGATCGCCATTCGGCCGACATGTGCGAAAACGTCTCATGCCCCTTTCTCTGCCTCGTACTGTCGGCTACTGCCCTCTTTTGCGCGGGAGTTGACCGGAGTACGTTCCGCGCATGCCGATACGCGCGCTGCTCGCCGTAGCAGTCCTGTTCGCCGCCGTACTGACCGCTCCGGCGCACGCTGCCGACGTGAGCACACAGAGCCGCGAAAGCCGGGAGAGCAAACCCGTCTACTCCTACGCCGACGCGATCCGTGAATCCGTCTGGGTCGACACCAGGATCGACGGGGACGGCGACGGGAAGAACGACCGCGTCGCCGCCGACATCATCCGCCCGCGCGAACCCGCGCAGCAGGGCCGCCGGATACCCGTGATCATGGACGTCAGCCCGTACTACCAGTGCTGCGGGCGCGGCAACGAGAGCCAGAAGAAGACCTATGACGCGGACGGCAGGGTCGTCCAGTTCCCGCTGTTCTACGACAACTTCTTCGTCCCGCGCGGCTACGCCTTCGTCGCCGTCGACCTCGCCGGCACCAGCCGCTCCGACGGCTGCGTGGACGTCGGCGGCCGCTCCGACGTGCAGTCCGCCAAGGCCGTCGTCGACTGGCTGAACGGCCGGGCCCGCGCCTACACCAGCCGCACCGGCACCGCCCGCGCCCAGGCGAACTGGACCACCGGCGCCACCGGAATGATCGGCAAGAGCTATGACGGCACGGTCGCCAACGGCGTCGCCGCCACCGGAGTCGAGGGCCTGAAGACCATCGTCCCGATCGGCGCCATCTCCTCCTGGTACGACTACTACTTCCAGCAGGGCGCCCCGCTCTACGACTCGGGCCCGGAGTGGCTGTCCAACTATGTCGAGAGCCCCGAGGCCCGCGCCCGCTGCGCCGCCGTACAGAAACGTCTGGTCGACGGTGCGCCACGCAGCGGCGACCGGACCCCGCTCTGGGACGAACGCGACCATGTGCCCGACGCGGACGACGTACGGGCCAGTGTCTTCCTCGTGCACGGCATGCAGGACCTCAATGTCCGCGCCAAGCACTTCGGGCAGTGGTGGGACGCCCTCGCCGAAGCGGGGGTCGAGCGCAAGATCTGGCTGAGCCAGACCGGCCACGTAGACCCCTTCGACTTCCGGCGTGCGGACTGGGTGCGCACCCTGCACCGCTGGTTCGACCATGAACTCCTCGGCTACGACAACGGCGTGGACGACGAGCCGATGGCCGACATCGAGCGCGCCCCCGACCGCTGGACCACCGACCGGCACTGGCCGCCGCGCGGCACGGCCACCACGACGCTGCGTCCCGGCAAGGGCGCACAGGCCGGCGTCGGCACTCTCGGCCCGAAGCCCGCCCCCGCCGGGGCCGCGGAGTCGTTCACGGACGACCCGAAGCGCGGCGAGGCCGACTGGGCCGCGCAGATCGACACCGCTACCCCGGACAAGGCAGGCTTCGTCACCAGGCCGCTGGCCAAGGACCTGCGTCTGTCCGGCTCCTCACGGGTCACCGTGACCGCCACCCCGTCCACTTCGAGCGCCCATCTGTCGGCCGTCCTGGTCGACCTGGGACCCGACACCATCCGTGACTACACCGGTGCGGGCGAGGGCATCACCATCCTCACCGAGCGCAGCTGCTGGGGCGCGGCCAGAACCGGCGACAGCCCCTGCTACAAGGAGACCCGGGCCGACACCGCGGACGTGGACTTCACCGTGGTCAGCCGCGGCTGGGCCGATCTGGGCACCTACGCGGACCCGGACAAGGGCCGTCCGCTCACCCCGGGCAGGCCCTACACCCTGACCATCGACGTCGCCGCGAGCGACCACGTCGTACCGGCCGGGCACCGCCTCGCCCTGATCGTGGCCGGCACCGACGCCGGGCTCATCGAACCCCCGGACTCCACCCCGAGGTTGAGCCTCGACCTGGCCCGCACCAGGGCGGCGCTGCCGCTCGTCGGCGGTGCCCGTGCCTTCGCCGCCGCCACCGCAGGGAGCACGGAGCAGGCCGCACCGCGCGAGAGCCGCTACGAAGGCCTCACCGATCCGCCGGCAGGGCGGCGCGTCCCGTAACGCAGGCCCGTTCCGCCGCCGGCCCGTTCCAGTCGCCGGGCCGTTGCGCCGCAGGACTCACTGCGCCCCCAGCCCCACCGCAACCCCAGCCCCACCGCACCCGATCGTCCACCGTCAGGGAGGCCCCGCCCCGTGAGACCCCGCACCCTCGTCCTCGCCGTCGCGACCGCGCTCGCGGCCCCGCTCCTCGTCACCCCGGCAAGCGCGGGCGCCGCCACCACCCCGCCGCGCACCGGCTTCGAGACCACGAACGGCGCCCGCTGGACCACGCAGCCCGAGGAACAGGACTTCCTCGCGCGGATCGACCGGGACAAGCACGACGTCTCCATCGACCGCATCGGCACCACCAAGCAGAACCGCCCGCTCCAACTGGTCCGGATCGGCGCCGGACACCGCACCGCCAACACCGTCCTGCTGGTCTGCAGCCAGCACGGCGACGAGCCGTCGGGACGCGACGCCTGTCTGTCCAGGACGCGTGACCTCGCCTACGCGAAGGACGCGGCGACCCGGGCGTTCCTCGCCACCACGACCGTCCTCGTAGTGCCCACCGCCAACCCCGACGGCCGCGCCGCCGACACCCGGGGCAACTCCGACGGCGTCGACATCAACCGCGACCACATGGCCCTGAAGACCGCGGAGGGCCGCGCCCTGGCCGCCGTCATCCGCGACGAACGGCCCGAAGTCATCTACGACCTGCACGAGTACGGTGCCACCCCGCCGTACTACGACAAGGATCTGTTCGACCTGTGGCCGCGCAACCTCAACACCGACGCCGCCGTGCACAAGGAGGCCCGGATCCTGTCGGGGCGTCATGTGCGGCCCGCGGCCGAGGAGGCCGGGTACTCGACGGGGACGTACGGCATCTGGACCGACCCCGCCACCGGTGAGCCGATCAAGCAGGTCGCAGGGGACGGGCAGGAGCGCATCCTGCGCAACGCATCCGGTGTGAAGCACTCCGTGGGCCTGCTCATCGAGAGCCGCGTCGACCCCCTCACCGACGCTGAGAAGGCCGACGAGGCATACAACAACCGGCGCCGGGTCCACTCCCAACTCTCCGCCCTCGACGGACTGTTCGGCTTCACCGAGGAGCGCGCGGGGCGGATCGCCGCTGCCACCGCGGCGGCCCGCAGGGCCGGTCACGCCGACCGCGGACCGGTCTATCTGGGCGGCGCCGACAACGACCCCGCCGAGCCGGCGGAGACCCTCCAGGACCCGCCCTGCGGCTATCTCCTCGACGCCGCGCAGTACGCAGAGGTGCAGGACGAACTGCGGCTGCACGGGGTTGCGATCAGGTCACGCGGCGACGGTGCCTTCGTCCCCGTAAAGCAGACGATGCGGGCACTTGTACCCCTGCTCCTGGACGAACGAGCCGCCTATCACCTCGTCAAAGCGCGTCCCGCTACGGACTGTTGATGGGTGATAGTGCCGCCACCTGTGGTAAGGGGTAGCGGAGACCGAAATTCGCTGCCCCGAAAGGTGCACTTGTGACGCAGGACGCAGACAAGACGGCTGACCGGGGAGAGGAGCCGCCGCCCGTGGTGGCGGACCTCCCCGGCAGCCCGCACGAAACACGACCACCCCAGACCGACCGCATCGTGTTCGGCGTCACCGCCGTGCTCACGCTGCTCTTCGTGTTCTGGGGCGCCCTGTGGACGGACAGCCTCGAGGACCTCTCGGGCAAGATGCTCAACGGGCTGATCCACAACGGCGGTTGGGCGTTCGTGCTCGCCGCATCCGGCTTTGTGATCTTCGCGCTGTGGCTGGCGATCAGCCGCTACGGAAAGATCACCCTCGGTGCGGAGGGCGAGGCGCCGGAGTTCCGTACGGTGTCGTGGGTCGCCATGATGTTCAGCGCCGGTATGGGCATCGGCCTGATGTTCTACGGCGTGAGCGAGCCGCTCAGCCACTACACCACGCATCCGCCGGGCACCGACCCGGCGGACTCGGCGGCGGCCATGGAGACCTCCCTGGCCACCACCCTCTTCCACTGGACGCTGCACCCGTGGGCGATCTACGCGGTGGTGGGCCTCGCCATCGCCTACAGCAGCTTCCGGCGCCGCCGCCGGCAGACCATCAGCGCCGTGTTCACGCCGCTGATCGGCGAGCGCCACGCCAACGGCGGTGTCGGCCGGGCCATCGACATCCTCGCGATCTTCGCGACGCTGTTCGGCTCGGCGGCCTCCCTGGGCCTCGGCGCGCTGCAGATCGGCAGCGGCATGAGCGAGCTCAACTGGGCCGAGAAGGTCAGCACCGGAGTCCTGGTCGCCATCATCGCGGTCCTGACCGTGGCCTTCGTGGCCTCGGCCGTCTCCGGTGTGGAGAAGGGCATCCAGTGGCTGTCCAACATCAACATGGTGCTCGCCGGAATCCTGGCGTTCTTCGTGTTCATCGTGGGCCCCACGGTCATCGTCCTCGATCTGCTGCCGACCTCGCTCTTCTCGTTCCTGGGCGACCTGCCGCAGATGGCCGGGCGCACGGAGGCCGCCAGCGGTAAGGGCATCGCCGACTGGCTCGGCAGCTGGACGGTCTTCTACTGGGCCTGGTGGATCTCCTGGACGCCCTTCGTGGGCATGTTCATCGCCCGGATCAGCCGGGGCCGGACCATCCGCCAGTTCATCGGCGGTGTGATCCTGGTGCCGTCGACGGTCTCGCTCCTGTGGTTCGGGATCTTCGGCGGTACGGCGATGAAGCTGCAGGAGAACGGCAAGCTCGCCGGCGAGACCACGCCTGAGGGCCAGCTCTTCGCCGTGCTGCAGCAGTACCCCATCGCCACCGTGATGAGCCTGCTCGTGATGATTCTGGTCGGTATCTTCTTCGTCTCCGGAGCGGACGCCGCCTCGATCGTGATGGGCACGCTGTCGCAGAAGGGCTCCTTCGAACCGACCAAGTTCGTCGTCATCTTCTGGGGCTGTGTGACCGGTGCGGTCGCGGCCATCATGCTGCTCATCGGCGAGGGCAAGCCCGACGCCCTGGAAGGTCTGAAGAACCTCACCATCCTCGTCGCGGCACCGTTCGCCATCGTGATGATCGGTATGTGCTGGGCCCTCATGAAGGACCTGCGCCGCGACCCGCTCATCGTGCGTGGCGAGCGGGGCGAGGAAGCCGTCGAGATGGCCGTGATCGCGGGCCATGAGAAGTACGACGGCGAGTTCGAACTCCGCATCGGGCCCGCCCCGGTGGAGGCGGAGGCGGAAGCGGGGACCGGCACCAAGCAGTCCTGAACCCCCGCACCACCGCATACGGCGCTGCCCCTCGGTCACACCCGGGGGGCAGCGCCGTTTCCTACGGGCGGATGCGGCGACGGCCCCGTGTCCGGCCCGGACGGCGGTTCGGGGCAGCACGGCGGCGGAACGGGGCGGCGCAGGCGGCGGAACGGGGCGGCTCAGGGCACGAGGCCCGCGGCCGTGTCCGCGCACCCCCAGGCCACGGTGACGCCGGCCCCGCCGTGCCCGTAGTTGTGCACCAACAGGCCGCCGCCGGCCATGCGTTGACGCTCGATCCGGACCGCGTGGCGTGCCGGGCGCAGGCCCACCCGGTGGGCGAGCACCCGCGCGTCGGCGAGCCCCGGATGGATCCGTGAGCAGCGCTTGACGATCGCCGCGGCCATCGCCGGATCGGGGGTGCGCTCCCAGGAGTCCTCGTGCGCGGTACCGCCCAGGATCACGCCGTACGGCTGCGGGAAGACGTAGGTCGTCTCCGTCGGCGACTCGGTGGCCACGAACCACTCGTCGATCCCCGGGTTCTCCACCACGACCAGCTGTCCGCGCACCGGCCGCACCGAAGGGTCGGGCACCAGTGAACGCGCCCCGAGCCCCGTGCAGTTGACCACCGTCCGCGCCTCGTTGAGCGGCTCCTGCAGATCGCTCACGTCCCGCCGCTCGACCACACCGCCCGCACCCTCCAGACGCTCCGACAGATACCGCAGATGTACGGGCATGTCGAGCAGCGGCACCGTCGCCCGCAGGCCCGGCGCGAACCCCGGGGGCAGTTCGCCGGGCCGGGCCTCGCGCAGCCCGGTCAGCCGCCGTGACCACTCGCCCAGGGCGGCGGGCGAGGTACCGGCCATGACGCCCGGGACCATGCGCACCCCCGTCGCCACCGGATCCTGCGCGAGCGGCACATAGGCGTCGAGCGACCGCAACGACCAGGCGCCGACGAGCAGTCGGGGCTCGATGCGGTACGGCCAGAACAGTGCGCCCGCCACCGCCGATGTGGTCTCCGCGGCCGGGTTCCGGGCCCACACCCGCACCCGCTCGCCCCGCTCGGCGAGTACCACCGCTGTCGTCAACCCGATGACCCCGCCGCCCACCACGATCACATCAGCACTCATGTCCGGACCCTAACCGGCACACCACAACCTGCCTGGTGCTGCAGGTGAATCCCGGCCGTCGCGCTCAGAACACGCCGCGGCCGGGGATACTCACCCCATGTCTGCCGAGTACACGACCTTCGGCCTCGCACCGGCGGTCCGCGCCGGGGGAGTCCTCGCGGACGGTGGCTACCAAGTGCACCGGGATTTCCTGGACTTCATCGTCGACGGCCGCCCGCTGCTGTTCCAGCTCTCCGACCTCGACGCCGTCTCGCCCCTCGCCTCCGACGTGGCGCCGGCGATCTTCACCGCACATGTGCGCCGGCTCCTTCTGGAAGCCGAGGCCCCGCTGCGCGGCGGCCGCTATGTCATCTACGGCTGCCCGGAGTGCGAAAGCCTCGAATGCGGAGCCGTCACGGCCGTCATCGAGCGGGCGGCGGACGGCAGCGACGACTACGTCTGGCGGGACTTCGCCTGGCAGACCGGCGAGGACGCCGATCTGGAGCGCAACGGCTACCACGGAATCGGCCCGTTCCGCTTCCGCGCCGAGCAGTACCGCAGCGAGCTGAACCGGCTGCTCGGCGCGCCGGAACCCGAACGCGCCCTGCGCCGCCGGGTGCTGCTGATCGGCGCCCGTGCCGCCCTCCTCGCAAAACTCGCCGCGGCCCTGCGGATCATCGGTGTCGGCGCGGAGATCGCCGCCCCCGACGCCCTGGACACCCCCGCCGACGAGCTCCGCACCTACGGCGCCGTGGCCTTCGGCCGCGCCGTCACCGAGGAGCAGCGCGCCGCCGTCCGCCGCACGTTCGAGAGCGCAGGTGTGGACGTGGCGTACGTCGACGGCCTCGCCCCGATCGTGCCGCTCCTCGTCGCCCAGATAGAACACGCCCTGGACCGGGTCCCGTTGGCGCAGCGGCGCCTGACACGACTGACCGCACGGCCCGGCGAGGCCGAGGTGGAACTCACCTCGGCCTGCCGCATCCGTCTCACCGCATACCGCCTGGACCGCTTCTACCGCCCCCGCACCCACGAGTTGTACGACGGCACACTCGCCCCCGGCGTCCACCGGATCCCTCTGGACGCGAAGTCGACGAAGGGGGAGTCATTCCTGGTGGCCCGGGCAACGGGAAGCGTTCTGGTGGCCAAGCAGCAGTAGGCCTGCCGGCGTTGGACCGGCATCTACAGCCCTTCCGGCGTTGGCCGGTCATCCATAGCCCCTCCGGCGTTCGACCGGGCATCCCATAGCCCCTCCGGCGTTCGACCGGGCATCCCATAGCCCCTCCGGCGTTCGACCGGGCATCCCATAGCCCCTCCGGCGTTGGCCGGTCATCCATAGCCCCTCTGGCGTTTGAGGAGCGGGGTGGGGGGCGGCGCCCCGAGCGGGGGCCCGGGGGCGCAGCCCCCGAAGCCGTCCGCAGGACTTCAGGGAAGGGGCGGGGTGGGGAAGAAAACCCCGTCACCGCCCCCGCTTCGGATCCTGCACAAGCCCCGCCTTCCGCAAGGCATCCGCCATCGCGCTGTTGGCGGGCGCAGGCGCCGGCCGCCCACCACCGCGACGCTCGCCACCGCCACCACGGCGCTCACCGCCACCGCCACCACGGCGCTCACCGCCGCCACCGCGCCGGTCACGCTTGCCGTCACCATCACTCCCGCCGCGCTGCTGCGGAGGCCGCCCGCCCTGGCCACGGCCGCTGCCCCGCTCGCGCCGCTGCCCCTGCCCGGAGGACTGCCCGGACCGGCCGGAACCCTCACCGGGGGCGGAGGCCGCCGCCTCGTCATCGAGCCGCAGCGTCAGCGAGATCCGCTTGCGCGGAATGTCGACGTCGAGCACCTTCACCTTGACGATGTCGCCGGGCTTCACCACGTCCCGCGGGTCCTTGACGAACGTCTTGGACATCGCCGACACATGCACCAGACCGTCCTGGTGCACACCGATGTCCACGAAGGCGCCGAACGCCGCGACATTGGTGACGACACCTTCCAGGACCATCCCGGACGACAGGTCGCCGAGCTTTTCGACGCCCTCCTTGAAGGTGGCCGTCTTGAAGGCGGGCCGCGGGTCGCGTCCGGGCTTCTCCAGCTCACGCAGGATGTCCGTCACGGTCGGCAGGCCGAAGGTGTCGTCGACGAACTCGGCGGGCTTGAGGGAGCGCAGCGCCGACGTGTTGCCGATCAGCGAGGCGACCTCGGCGCCCGTCGTCTTCACCATGCGGCGCACCACGGGGTACGCCTCCGGGTGCACGGACGACGCGTCCAGCGGGTCGTCGCCGCCGCGGATACGCAGGAAGCCCGCGCACTGCTCGTACGCCTTCGGGCCGAGGCGGGCCACGTCCTTGAGGCCCTTGCGGTTCCGGAACGGGCCGTTGGAGTCGCGGTGCGCCACGATGTTCTCGGCGAGCCCGGCGCCGATGCCGGAGACACGGGCGAGCAGGGGCGCGGAGGCGGTGTTCACATCGACCCCGACGCCGTTCACACAGTCCTCGACCACGGCGTCGAGCGAGCGTGACAGCTTCACTTCGCTCAGGTCGTGCTGATACTGACCGACACCGATCGACTTCGGGTCGATCTTGACGAGCTCGGCCAGCGGGTCCTGCAGACGCCGCGCGATGGACACCGCGCCGCGGATCGACACATCGAGGTCCGGCAGCTCCTGCGAGGCGAACGCGGAGGCGGAGTACACCGAGGCGCCGGCCTCCGACACCATCACCTTGGTGAGCTTCAACTCCGGGTTCTTGGCGATGAGTTCACCGGCAAGCTTGTCGGTCTCGCGGGATGCCGTGCCGTTGCCGATGGCGATCAGGTCGACCGAGTGGTCCGCGGCGAGCTTCGCAAGCCTGGCGAGGGCCTCGTCCCACTTGTTGGCCGGGACGTGCGGGTGGATCGTGTCGGTGGCGACGACCTTGCCGGTCGCGTCGACGACGGCGACCTTCACGCCGGTACGGAAACCGGGGTCGAGGCCGAGGGTCGCGCGCGTGCCCGCGGGGGCGGCGAGCAGCAGATCGCGCAGGTTGGCGGCGAAGACCTTGACCGCCTCGTCCTCCGCGGCGGTGCGAAGGCGCAGGCGCAGATCGATGCCGAGATGCACCAGGATCCGGGTCCGCCAGGCCCAACGCACGGTGTCCTGCAGCCACTTGTCGGCCGGACGGCCGCGGTCGGCGATCCCGAAGCGGTGCGCGATGATCGGCTCGTACGAGGACGGGGCGGACGGCGATGTGGCCGCGGCGGCCGGGTCCGTGCTCGGCTCCTCCGGCTCCAGGACGAGGTCGAGAACCTCCTCCTTCTCGCCGCGCAGCATGGCGAGCACCCGGTGCGAGGGCAGCTCCGTGAAGGGTTCGGCGAAGTCGAAGTAGTCGGCGAACTTGGCGCCTTCGGTCTCCTTGCCCTCACGGACCTTGGCCGCGAGCCGCCCGCGCGTCCACATGCGCTCGCGCAGCTCACCGATCAGGTCGGCGTCCTCGCCGAACCGCTCGGTGAGGATCGACCGGGCGCCGTCGAGCGCGGCCTGCGGGTCCGCGACGCCCTTGTCGGCGTCGACGAACGCGGCGGCAGCGGCGAGGGGGTCCACGGAAGGGTCCGAAAGGAGTCCTTCGGCGAGGGGTTCGAGCCCCGCCTCCCGCGCGATCTGCGCCTTCGTGCGCCGCTTCGGCTTGAAGGGCAGATAGATGTCCTCCAGGCGCGCCTTGGTCTCGGCGCCCCTGATCTGCGCTTCGAGCGCCTCGGTCAGCTTGCCCTGCTCGCGCACGGACTCGAGGACGGCGGTGCGCCGCTCCTCCAGCTCCCGCAGATAGCGCAGCCGTTCCTCGAGCGTGCGCAGCTGCGCATCGTCGAGCATTTCGGTCGCTTCCTTGCGGTAGCGGGCGATGAAGGGCACGGTCGAACCGCCGTCAAGGAGGTCGACGGCCGCCTTCACCTGCCGCTCCCGCACGCCGAGCTCCTCGGCGATCCTGCCCTCGATGGACCCTGCGACGGACGCCGTACCTACGGATGCCGTACCTGTGGTCACGATTCCCCTACCGCCTTCTCGCTGAGCTTGAAGTCAGCCTTGCTGAGCTTGAAGTCAGCATTGTGGCAGGTGGCGGTGACAGTCGAGGGGCGGGGCGGTCAGACCCGGCGTGCCCGTCCGGTGCGCCGCCCGCTGCGGGAGGCCCCGCCGAACAGCCGGGCGAGGGCCCGGAACGGCAGCGTCACCACGGTGGCGATCGCTCCGGCGATCTGGCGCAGTACGTCTGCGATGGCACGGAACACGAGTCATTCCTCTCGTCACGACGCGCCTTGCACGCGCCCGCGGCTCACGTCCCACGGACGCGGCGTGCCCGTCCGTCACCGGCCGGAGGTGGCCGGTGACGGACGGGTAGCCGGGTGGGGGCGCCGCAAACGCCGGCGCGCAGCTCAGGCCTTGCCGAAGAGGTCCGAGGGGAAGGCGCCGGCGGTGAGCGCCGTCCCGATGAAGCCCTTGCCGAGTTCGGTCAGGCGCGCCACGTCCGCGGCGCCCAAGTGCTCGTAGGGTGCGGCGTCGAGACGGTCGGTGGCCAGCTCGACGTCCGTGCGCAGGGCCTCGCCCGCCTCGGTCAACTCGCCGTCGGCGCCGACCAGTTCCCGCTCCTGGAGCCGCCGTACCGCCGCGTCCCACTCCTCCTGGGTCCAGCCGCGCGTGGCGAGGACCCACTTGGGCGCCATGCCCTTGCCCGTGGCGGTGTGGCTGACCAGGGCCTCCATCGGGTCGAGGCCGGCGCCGAGGAGCGCGGTGAGATGGCCGTCGCCGCGGTGTTCGCGCAGGAGCGTGGCGGCGTGCCAGTAGGCGAGGTGCGGGGCGTCGGGCACCGGCTGGTCGGCGTGCGCGGCGTACAGCGGCCGGGCGTGCCGGGTGCACGCCTCGGTGGCGCGCAGTGCGAGCCGGGCGGCTTCCGCCATCTCGTCGGAGTTCAGAGTGTCTTCGCCGAGCAGCCGGCGCAGGGTCGCGTCGGCGGCACGCACGCGTGCCGCCACCACGTCCTCGGGGGCCACGGTGTCCCACATGGCGGGCACGAGGCTCGCGATGAAGTCGTACTTGTAGTTGTAGAAGGCGGCCGTGACCACGCCGGGCCCGACTCTGCCCAGGGGTGCGGCCCGGCCGATGAAGGTGGTGGCACGGGAGTCGACACCGATCGCGGCCAGTTCCTTGGCGTAGTCGGGTGAGAAGTAGACGGTGGAGTGCAGCGGGTTGAGGACGTTGTGACAGCGGCGTCCGGCGCGTGCGGGCAATGAGGTCATGACGGCAAGCTACCGACTGGTTGGTACGACTGATAGCCCGGGGCACCGATGGCAGGAAAGGTGGGCTGCTCGTCATTGCGGCCATCGGACGGGCCCAGAAGAATCGACGGTATGAAGTCCTCGCGCACCGCCAAGGATGTGCTCCTCGTCCTCTTCGACGGCGTCCAGAGCCTGGACGTCACGGGCCCCGCCGAGGTCTTCGCCATCGCCGCGCACCTGGTGGGCGAGCCCGGCGGCTATCGCGTCAGCACCGCGTCCCTGGACGGCGCCCCGGTCCGCACCTCTTCCGGCCTCACCGTGGTCCCCGACCGCACGCTCGCCGCCGCGCCCGTCCCGCACACCCTCCTCGTCCCCGGCGGCCCCGGCACCCGCGCCAGTGACCCCGATCTGATCGCCTGGCTGCGCGGGCACGCCCCGCGCGCCCGGCGCCTCGTCTCCGTCTGCACCGGCGCCCTGGTGCTCGCCGAAGCGGGCCTTCTGGAGGGGCGGCGGGCCACCACCCACTGGGCGTTCTGCGACAAGCTCGCCCGCGACCACCCCGGGGTCGAGGTCGAGTCCGACCCCATCTACGTACGCGACGGCCATGTCGCCACCTCGGCGGGTGTCACCGCGGGCATCGACCTGGCGCTCGCCCTGGTCGAGGAGGACCTGGGCCGTGACATCGCGCTCGGCGTCGCCCGGCAGCTCGTGGTCTTTCTGCGCCGCCCGGGAAACCAGTCGCAGTTCAGCGCCCAGCTGTCCGCCCAGACCGCGCAGCGCGCGCCTCTGCGCGAGGTCCAGCAGTGGATCACCGAGCATCCGGCCGGTGATCTGTCCGTCGAGGCGCTCGCCGCCCGCGCCCGGCTCTCACCGCGCCATTTCGCCCGCGCATTCCAGGCCGAGACGGGTACGACACCCGGCCGCTACGTGGAGCGCGTCCGTGTCGAGCACGCGAGACGCCTCCTGGAGGACACCGCCGACGGCGTCGAGGAGGTCTCCCGTACCTGCGGCTACGGCACGCCCGAAGCCATGCGCCGCGCCTTCGTCAGAACCCTCGGCACGGCCCCGGCCGACTACCGCCGCCGCTTCCGCACCACCACCTCCTGAACTGCGCTTCCGCACCACCACGCCCTGAACTGCGCTTCCGCGCCCCGGCCCCCGGAAAGGCCTCCGATGCAGATCGCCATCGTCCTGTTCGACCGGTTCACCGCCCTCGACGCGGTCGGCCCCTACGAAGTCCTCAGCCGTCTGCCCGGCGCCGAGACCGTCTTCGTCGCCGAGCACACCGGACCGTTGCGCAACGACAACGGCGGGCTCGCCCTCACCGCCGACCAGACCCTCGCCGAAGTACGCCGCCCCGACATCGTCGTGGTCCCCGGCGGCCCGGGCCAGACGCCGCAGATGGACAACGAGACCCTCATCGACTGGCTGCGCGCGGTGGACGCGACCAGCACCTGGACGACGTCGGTGTGCACGGGCTCCCTGCTGCTCGGCGCCGCCGGACTGCTCAAGGGCCGCCGCGCCACCTCGCACTGGCTGGCCCTGGAGGCGCTCGGCGGCTTCGGCGCCGAGCCCACCGGGGAGCGGGTCGTCTTCGACGGCAAGTACGTCACCGCGGCGGGTGTCTCCTCCGGTATCGACATGGGCCTGGCCCTCGCGGGGCGGATCGCCGGCGACCGCACCGCCCGGTCCGTCCAGCTGCTCATCGAGTACGACCCCCAGCCACCCTACGACGCCGGCTCGCCGGACAAGGCACCCGCCGACCTCGTCGCGGAGTACCGCGAGAACACCCGGCACCCGCAGTAGGCACCGGCCATCCAGTCATCCGGCGATGTCATCCCGCCGTCCTGTCATCCACTGTCCCGCCATCCCGCCGAGAGGCCTGCCATGCAGATCGCGATCCTCCTCTTCGACCGGTTCACCGCCCTGGACGCGGTAGGGCCGTACCAGACGCTCAACCCGCTCCCGGACTCCGAGACCGTGTTCGTCGCCGAGCAGGCCGGACCCGTCACGGACGACAGCGGCAGCCTGACCCTGACCGCCCGGAAGTCCCTGTCCGAGGTGGACCGGCCGGACATCGTGGTGGTCCCCGGCGGCCCCGACGTCCCGGTCGGGAACGAGGCACTGCTCGACTGGCTGCGCAGGGTGGACGCGACCAGCACCTGGACGACGTCGGTGTGCACCGGGTCCCTGATGCTCGCCGCCGCCGGACTCCTGGACGGCCGCCCGGCCACGACCCACTGGCTGTATCGCGATGTCCTCGGCGGATACGGCGCGAAGCCCACAGGCCGTCGCGTCGTGTCCGACGGCAAGTACGTCACCGCGGCCGGTGTCTCCGCCGGCATCGACATGGGCCTTGCCCTGGCCGGCCGGATCGCGGGCGACGAGCACGCGCAGTGCGTCCAGCTGATGATCGAGTACGACCCGGAGCCGCCGTACGACGCGGGCGCACCCGAAAAGGCGCCGGCCGCCCTGGTCGAGATGATGCGCGGTCAGTTCGCCGCCCCGGCCTGACAGTTCACCCGGCGACCGGGCACGCCGGTTCGCCCGCAGCCCTGCCGACCCGCCGCCCCTGCCGGGCGGCCCGCTCAGCGACCCGGCCCGACCGTCCACTCGAACCGCGGCGCCCGGCGCTCCAGGAACGCGGCGACACCCTCCGCGGTGTCGCCGCTGCCGCGCGCCTGCCGCGCCCAGTAGTCGTCCCGGTCCACCCGCCCGGCCGCGAACTCCTTCGCCGCCGCCTGCGTCAGGAGCGAGCGCGAGGCGAGCACCTTCGCGAACTCGGCCACCCGCTTGCCCAGTTCACCCGTGGCGAGCACCTCGTCCACGAGGCCGGTCCGCAGCGCCCGCTCCGCGCCGATCAACTCACCCGAGAACAACAGGTACTTGGCGGTCGCCGGCCCCACGAGCTCCACCAGGCGCCGGGTGGACGAGGCGGCGTACACGATCCCCAGCTTGGCCGGAGTGATCCCGAACGACGCGCCCTCCTCCGCGAACCGCAGATCACAGGCCGCCGCCAGCTGGCAGCCGCCGCCCACGCAGTAGCCGCGCACCGCCGCGAGCGTCGGCTTGGGGAACGCTGCGAGCGCCTCCTCGGCCGCCACCGCGAGCCCCTGCGACTCTCCGGACGAGCCCCGCAGCCCCGCGATGTCGGCGCCCGCGCAGAAGGTGGCGCCCGCGCCGGTCAGCACCAGAACGCGTACGGCGGGGTCGGCGGCGAGTCCGTCGAGCAGCGGCGGCAGCGCGCGCCACATGTCGGTGGTCATCGCGTTGCGCTTGGCGGGATGGTCGATGACGACGGTCGCGATGCCGTCGGCGGCCGTGTGCCGCAGCTGCGGGAGCTCGGAGTGCGCCATGCGCCGGATGCTATCCGTCCCGTACGAACGTACGATCAAGGAGGGGGCGGCCCGCTTCGACTCGCGAGGAGGCGTGATGGCCAAGCCCAAGGGCGAAGGCGAGAAGCTCCACCGGAGCTTCGGATGGCTGGCGGCACTGGGAGTGATCCTGGTCCTCGGCGGCCTCGCCGGACTCTTCTATGCCGGTGTCGCCACGCTCACGACGATGATCCTGTTCGGCTGGCTGCTGCTCATCGGCGGCTGTGTGGGCCTGCTCCAGGCCATCCAGCAGCGCGGCACGACCTTCTTCTGGCTGGGTGTCGTGGTCGCCGCTCTCAATATCGCGGCGGGCGTGGTCATCCTGGTGCACCCGAAGGTCGGAGCCCAGGCGCTCACCCTGTTCGCGGCCCTGCTCTTCCTGACCGGCGGTGTGTTCCGCCTGGTGGGCAGCGTGGTGGTACGCGGCTCGCAGTTCGCCCTGACGCTCGCCCAGGGAGCCTTCGGCGTCCTGATCGGCGTTCTCGTCCTCGCCGAATGGCCCAGCAGCAGCCGGTACGCCATCGGCTTCTTCATCTCCCTGGCGCTGCTCTTCGACGGCCTCGGGCTGATCGCCATGGGCATCGGCGGCCGCCGGATCGTGAGTCTGGCATCCGATGCGGTGACCCCCGGTAACCCCGAAGACCCGCAGGCCCCGAGCGCACCATCCGGCACAGAGCGCTTGAAGACGGAACAAGAAGGCCAGGACCAGTCGTCCAAGTGACGCTGTCATACGCGCATGATCAGAAGTCATCGATAGGCGACGAGTTCTGATCACTGATCCGGTCCGGACCAAAACCTTCCCAAACTCGATGTGTGGTGACAATCGAGCGTGAGGGCAGGGACCGGACGATGGGCGACCACGGCAGCGCGGCAACCGACGCGACATCGGCCGCCGGACCGCTGCCGTACGAAGGAGTCTGGAGGTTCACCGCGCCCGCGATGGACGCCTCGGTGCCGCAGGCCAGGCACGCGGTGCGCGATCTGCTCGCGCGCCAGGGAGTGCCCGCGGCCGACGAGGTCGTACAGGGACTGCTCCTGATCGTCTCGGAGCTGGTCACGAACTCCGTGCGGCACGCGGCACTGCTGTCGCCGATGATCGCCGTGGAGGTCGCCGTCGGCGCCGAGTGGGTGCGGGTCTCCGTCGAGGACAACCACCCCTACCGCCCCACGGCCCTGGAGGCCGATCAGGGCCAGACCGGCGGCCGCGGTCTGCTGCTCGTCCGTGAGATCACGAAGGAGGCGGGCGGCGCCTGCGACGCCGAGCACACGGCGGGCGGCGGCAAGGTCATCTGGGCGGCCCTGCCGCTCAAGCCCGCGGGCCCGGTGCCGCCGTAGAAACAGCGCCGCCGTCTACCAGTCGGCGGCGGGCCCCGTGAGTTCCTTGATCGCGGGCCGTGCCGCCTGAAGGACCGTCATGAACCAGGAGGAGAACGGCGCCTGGTCGTGCCGCACCGCCAGCTCGTCCGCCGTCACGAAGGCCGTCTCGCCGACCTCCTCGGGATCGGGCCGCACCGGCGACTGCACCATGCCGACGAAGAGATGGTTGAACTCCTGCTCCACCAGGCCCGAATCGGGGTCCGGGTGGTTGTAGCGCACCGTGCCCGCCTCGGCGAGCAGCGAGGGCGAGACACCCAGCTCCTCGTAGGTCCGCCGGGCCGCGGCCGCGAACGGCGACTCCCCCGGATAGGGGTGCCCGCAGCAGGTGTTGGACCACACGCCGGGGGAGTGGTACTTGCCGAGCGCGCGGCGCTGGATCAGCAGCCGCCCCTGCTCGTCGAAGAGGAACACGGAGAACGCCCGGTGCAGTTGGCCGGGCGCCTGATGGGCGGAGAGCTTCTCCGCGGTGCCGATGGTGTTGCCGTCCTCGTCGACCAGTTCCAGCAGGATCTCGGCGGCGGAGCCGTTCGTCGAACTGTTCGCCGCGGCGCCTTGTGTGATCGGCATAACCATCCTTCGTATCGGTCTTCGAGCCCCAAGTCTGCCGTACGAATCCGGCACTTTTGGCACTTCCCGCACCCCGCATGTCCCGGCCCCGCCGCGGTGGTACCGCGGCGGGGCCGGAACGGAACAGGAGCGGGGCCCGTCAACGGGCCGGCCGTGCCTCAGACGCCGAATGCCGCCGGATAGGTGATCGTGCCCTGCGGCACCGCGCCGGAATCATCGAGGACAAGCGCCATCAGCGCCTCGTCCGGCACCTCGAAAGCGACCCCGACGCCGAACCCGGAGGCCCGCGTGAAGCCGAACCGCGGGTAGTACTCGGGATGCCCGAGCACCACCACGAGCCGCTCCTCGCCACGCGCGCGTGCCGCCTCCAGCAACGCGGACACGACCGCCGTTCCTGCGCCCTGCTTCTGGTGCTCCGGCGCGGTCGCGACCGGCGCCAGACACAGCGCGGGCGCGTCGCCCACCCGGCAGCGGGTGATCAGGGCGTACGCCGCGATCGACCCGTCCGGCGCCTCGGCCACGTACGACAGACCCGGAATCCAGGCCTCCTGGTCCCTGCGCAGGGCGTCGACCAGGTCGGCCTCGTCCTCGGTGGGAAAAGCGGCGGCGTTGACCGCGTGCACGGCCTCGGCATCCGCCTCGGTCTCCGGCCGCACCCGCCACTCCGAGGGCTTGAGGACATAGCCGGTGTAGCCGTATTCGGAGCCGTGCTCGTTGCGCATGCTGATCTCCTCGCGGGTGGCGGCGAGCGCGGCGGCCATACCGGGTGCGGCCGGGTCCGCGGCGGCGGCGCGCTCGCCGAGCGGGCCGTAGTACGCGTCCCAGTCGGACTCGGGCTGGTGATGGACGCCGAGCAGCGCGTACCCGGCGGCGATCGCGGCACGCCGGTTCGCCTCGGTGGTACGCAACGCATAGTGCCGGTCCCAGAAGGCGCGCGCCTGCCGGGACGGCTCGGCGGTGGTCCACTCGCACTCGGTGACGACCAGGGTGCCGCCGGGTGCGAGCAGCCGGCGCCAGGAGCGCAGCGCCGTGTCGAAACCGATGCTGTACGCCGAGCTCTCCGCCCACACCAGGTCGAACGACCCGTCGGGGAAGGGGAGTTCGGCCATATCGGCGTGGACGGTGGTGATCGACCCCGCGAGCCCGCGGGCGGCCGCGGCCGCGTCGAGCTCGGCCAGGAAGGGCCGGTGCAGATCGACGGCCGTCACCTCGGCGCCCGCCTCCGCCGCGAGCAGCAGGGCGGCACGGCCGGGACCGCAGCCCAGGTCGAGCACCCGGGGCCGCTCGGGCAGCGGTCCCGTGAGGGAGAGGAGATGCCGGGTGGTGGCGTCGGAGCCGGGGCCCTGCCGGGGGAGTCCGTGGTGCAGGGCGAAGAAAGCCTCGTAGGAGGCGGCGTTGTCGGACAACGTGAGAGACCCTTTGGGTGTCAGGGCTCGCGGACGGCGCTCTCGCCGGTCAGTCGCGAGCCCGGGAAATGGGGACAACCGTGTCGCTGCGCACAGCAGCGCCGAACGCGACAGTCATCAACCCACCTCCTAGATCGCTGGCCACGATATCACCCACAGTGCGTACGGTCGAAGTCCGTCCCCGCACCCGGCGGCCGGCCCCCGTGATCAGTGGCACACCTTCGCCTCGTGCTCCGCGTGCCCGCTCGGCTCCAGCTGGAAGGTGCAGTGTTCGACGTCGAAGTGGTCGCCGATGCAGCCCTGCAGCTCGTGCAGAAGCTTTTCGTGGCCCACCGTGTCGAGTACGTCGTGGCCGACCACCACATGTGCGGAGAGCACCGGCATCCCGGAGGTGATGGTCCAGGCGTGCAGATCGTGGACGTCCTCCACACCGGGCAGCTCGATTATGTGGGCCCGCACCTCGGCCATGTCGACGCCCTTGGGTGCGGATTCGAGCAGCACGTTGACGGTCTCGCGGAGCAGCCTGACCGTGCGCGGCACGATCATGAGGCCGATCACCAGGGACGCGATCGGGTCCCACGCCTGCCAGCCGGTGAACACGATCAGGACCGACGCGACGATCACGGTGGCCGAGCCGAGGGCGTCGGCGAGGACTTCGAGGAAGGCGCCGCGCACGTTCAGGCTCTCCCGCTGCCCGCGCAGGAGCAGGGTGAGGGAGATCATGTTGGCCACCAGGCCGATCACGCCGTAGACGATCGCGAGCCCGCCCTGCGTCTCGGAGGGTGTGATGAACCGCTCCACCGCTTCGATCAGTACGAAGCTGCCGACGCCGAGCAGCAGCAGACAGTTGGCGAGCGCGGCGAGGATCTCGGCACGGGCGTAGCCGAAGGTGCGGTTGCCCGTCGCCGGGCGGTTGGCGAAGTGGATCGCGAGCAGCGCCATGGCGAGGCCGAGCGCGTCGGTCGCCATATGGGCCGCGTCGGCGACCAGGGCCAGTGAGTTCGCGGCGATGCCGCCGACTATCTGCACCACCATCACGCCGAGCGTGATCGTCAGCGCGATCCGGAGCCGTCCGCGGTACGCGGCCGCCGCCGTGCCGCCGCCGGGTCCGCCGTGTCCGTGCGCATGCCCGTGATCGTGCCCGGCTCCCATGGGTCCCCCTAGAGGTCGCACCAGTCCCGCAGTCGTCCTCCCGCCCCCTTGTCCCCGGACGGGAGAGGCCAGTGAACTACGGGGCAGGGGTATGGGGCAACACGGCACTGAACACCGTTGTCATGTGCCCTGACCTGCGGAAATGACTGCAGGTCAGAGAGCTGGCAAGATCATTGCCGACGGTGGTCGAACAGAGCGCGGTTTGTGGGGCGGGCATCGCATCGAGGATGATGACGGATGCGGTCGCGCCCTCGCAGACCGTGCTTGTCGGGCCGTAAACGGGCGGTGAACGGCCGCTTCCATTAATCCGATAGCCTCTGCCGACGTGCCGCCCGGCCCGCCCTTCGGCCGGGGGCCCTCGCACGCTGCCCGGCGCGCCCTCAGCGCCGACCCCCCAAGGAGTGAGTTCGTCTGTCGACCGCCATCCTCACCGGCCAGCCGGTCCCCGGCTCGTCGCTCGAGGGCGACCTGCGGGCCCTCGGCTTCGACGTGATGGTCGCCTCGGGTGCGGCGGACACCGAAACGCTGCTCGCCGCGGTCCCCGCGGGCGAGCGGGTCGCGGTCGTCGACGCCGGCTTCGTCGGTCATGTGCACGCCCTGCGCCTGGGCCTCACCGACCCGCGCTTCCACGCCTCGGCCATCCCGGGCGCCGTCACCGCGCTGCCCTCGGCACGCGCGGCCCTCACCCGCGCCGTCCGCTCGACCCTGGACACCGCACCGGGCGGCACCGCCGTCAAGACGGACGCCGTCGCCGACCGCATAGCCGCGGAGCTGGCCGCCGACGCCGATGACGTGGCGCTGCACCGGCCCGAACTCGGCTCGCTGGTCGCCACGGTGCCCGCCGACCCGCAGGCCCGCAACGAAGCCCGCCAGGCCGTCGCCGCCGTGGACGACGAGGCGATCAGGCTGCGTACCGCCGTGAAATCCCGCGACGGCTTCTTCACGACGTACTGCATCAGCCCCTACTCGCGCTATATCGCCCGCTGGTGCGCACGCCGCGGCCTGACCCCGAACCAGGTCACCACCGCCTCCCTGCTCACCGCCCTGATCGCCGCGGGCTGCGCGGCGACCGGCACCCGTGCGGGCTTTGTCGCGGCGGGCGTGCTGCTGCTCTTCTCCTTCGTCCTGGACTGCACCGACGGGCAGCTAGCCCGCTACTCCCTGCAGTACTCGACGATGGGCGCCTGGCTGGACGCCACCTTCGACCGGGCCAAGGAGTACGCCTACTACGCGGGCCTCGCGCTCGGCGCCGCCCGCGGCGGTGACGACGTGTGGGCGCTCGCGCTCGGCGCCATGATCCTGCAGACCTGCCGGCACGTCGTGGACTTCTCCTTCAACGAGGCGAACCACGACGCCACCGCCAACACCAGCCCCACAGCGGCCCTTTCGGACAAGCTCGACAGCGTCGGGTGGACGGTCTGGGTGCGCCGGATGATAGTGCTGCCGATCGGTGAGC
Source organism: Streptomyces monticola (assembly GCF_042665355.1). Lineage (NCBI taxonomy): Bacteria > Bacillati > Actinomycetota > Actinomycetes > Kitasatosporales > Streptomycetaceae > Streptomyces > Streptomyces monticola. The sequence continues at coordinate 1,233,734 of NZ_JBHTCF010000001.1, forward strand.
GCTGGGCGATGATCGCCGTACTCACGGCCCTCACCACCCCGCGTATCACCCTCTACGCCCTGCTCATCGGCTGTGCGATCGCCGCCTGCTACACCACGGCGGGACGTGTCCTGCGCTCGCTGACCCGTCGCGCGCACCGTACGGACCGGGCGGCGCAGGCACTCGGGGACCTCGCCGACAGCGGCCCGCTCGCACAGGGCCTCGCGGGGGCGTTCCGCTCGGCCGCGCGCGGTCTGCCCGGCTTCGCGGCGCCGGCGCTCGCCCTGCTCGGCGGTGTGCTGGTTGTCACCGTGGCGGCCGTCACGGACTTCGGCGGCCCCTGGCCGCTCGCCGCCGCCCTCGCCTACGTCCTCATGTCCGGCCTCGCGGTCGCGGCGCCCCTCAAGGGCTCCCTCGACTGGCTGGTCCCGCCGTTCTTCCGGGCCGCCGAGTACCTGACGATCCTGGTGCTCGCTGTCAAGGCGGATGTGAACGGGGCCTTGCCCGCGGCTTTCGGCCTGGTGGCCGCGGTCGCCTACCATCACTACGACACGGTGTACCGCATTCGCGGTGGCACCGGCGCGCCCCCGCACTGGCTGGTGCGGGCGATCGGCGGACACGAAGGCAGGACGCTGGCTGTCGCAGTCGCCGCCGCTCTGCTGTCCGCTCAAGGTTTCACCGTCGCGCTCACGGCTGGCGCCGTGGCCGTGGCACTTGTGGTGCTCGTGGAGAGCATCCGCTTCTGGGTCGCCGCCGGGAAACAGGGCGCACCCGCCGTACACGATGAAGGAGAACCCGCATGATCGGCCTCGTCCTTGCGGCAGGCGCCGGACGGCGTCTGCGTCCGTACACGGACACCCTGCCCAAGGCCCTGGTGCCCGTCGATGGTGACACCACCATCCTCGACCTGACGCTCGGCAACTTCGCCGAGATCGGACTCACCGAGGTCGCGATCATCGTCGGCTACAAGAAGGAAGCCGTCTACGAGCGCAAGGCGGCACTGGAGGCGAAGTACGGCCTCAAGCTGACCCTCATCGACAACGACAAGGCCGAGGAGTGGAACAACGCCTACTCCCTGTGGTGCGGCCGTGACGCCATCAAGCACGATGTGATCCTCGCCAACGGCGACACCGTGCACCCGGTCTCCGTCGAGAAGACCCTGCTCGCCGCCCGCGGCAACGGCCAGAAGATCATCCTCGCCCTCGACACCGTGAAGCAGCTCGCGGACGAGGAGATGAAGGTCGTCGTGGACGCCGAGAAGGGTGTCCAGAAGATCACCAAGCTGATGGACCCGGCCGAGGCCACCGGTGAGTACATCGGCGTCACCCTCATCGAGGGCTCCGCCGCCGACGAGCTCGCCGACGCCCTCAAGACCACCTTCGAGCGGGACCCCGACCTCTACTACGAGGACGGCTACCAGGAGCTCGTCAACCGCGGCTTCAAGGTCGACGTCTGCCCCATCGGCGACGTGAAGTGGGTCGAGATCGACAACCACGACGACCTCGCCAAGGGCAGGGAGATCGCGTGCCAGTACTGACGAGGCTCATCCCCTCGCCGGTCGTCGTCGACATCCGGGCCGGCGCCCTTGACGACCTGGCCGGCGTCCTCGCCGACCAGCGGATCTCGGCGCACGGCAAGCTCGCCATAGCGATCAGCGGTGGCTCCGGGGCGAAGCTGCGCGAGCGGCTCGCCCCGGCGCTGCCCGGCGCGAGCTGGTACGAGGTCGGCGGCGGCACGCTCGACGACGCCATCAAGCTCGCCGACGCCATGAAGTCCGGGCACTACGACGCGGTCGTGGGCCTGGGCGGCGGCAAGATCATCGACTGTGCGAAGTTCGCCGCGGCGCGGATCGGCCTCCCGCTGGTCGCCGTCGCCACGAACCTCTCGCACGACGGGCTCTGCTCGCCGGTCGCAACCCTCGACAACGACGCGGGCCGCGGCAGCTACGGCGTACCGAACCCGATCGCGGTCGTCATCGACCTCGATGTGATCCGTGAGGCACCGGTCCGCTTCGTGCGCTCCGGCATCGGCGACGCCCTGTCCAACATCTCCGCGGTGAAGGACTGGGAGCTGGCCGCCCGCGAGCGCGGCGAGGACATCGACGGACTGGCCGCGGCCATCGCGCGCCAGGCGGGCGAAGCCGTTCTGCGCCACCCCGGTGGCGTCGGCGACGACGACTTCCTGCAGGTCCTGGCCGAGGGCCTGGTCCTCACCGGGATCGCGATGTCGGTCTCGGGAGACTCCCGGCCGGCCTCCGGCGCCTGCCACGAGATCAACCACGCCTTCGACCTCCTGCACCCCAAGCGCGCCGCCAGCCACGGCGAGCAGTGCGGTCTGGGTGCGGCCTTCGCGATGCATCTGCGCGGGGCCCACGAGGAGTCCGTCTTCATGGCCGAGGTGCTGCGCAGGCACGGCCTGCCGGTGACGCCGGAGGAGATCGGCTTCACGGTGGACGAGTTCGTGAAGGTCGTGGAGTTCGCTCCGCAGACCCGTCCCGGCCGCTACACCATCCTTGAGCACCTCGACCTGAACACCGACCAGATCAGGGACGCATACGCCGACTATGCAAAAGCCATCGGTAGCTGAACTCCGCCCGGTCGTTCACCCCCCGGGGGTGAAGGACCGGCGGAGCGGCGAGCACTGGGCCGGCCGGCTCTACATGCGTGAGCTCTCGCTGCGCATCGACCGGCACCTGGTGAACACCAAGGTCACGCCCAACCAGCTGACCTACGTGATGACCGTCGCCGGCGCCCTCGCCGCACCGGCCCTGCTGGTGCCCGGCATCACGGGCGCCGTGCTCGGCGTGCTCGCGGTCCAGCTCTACCTGCTGCTCGACTGCGTCGACGGCGAGATCGCGCGCTGGAAGAAGCAGTACTCCATGGCCGGCGTCTATCTGGACCGGGTCGCCGCCTATCTGTGCGACGCCGCGGTCCTGGTCGGCTTCGGCCTGCGCGCCGCCGATCTGTGGGGCTCGGGCCGGATCGACTGGCTGTGGGCCTTCCTCGGCACCCTTGCCGCCCTCGGCGCCATCCTGGTCAAGGCGGAGACCGACCTCGTCGGTGTGGCCCGGCACCAGGGCGGGCTCCCGCCGGTCAAGGAGTCGGCGTCCGAGCCGCGCTCCTCCGGTATGGCGCTCGCCCGCAAGGCCGCCGCCGCGCTCAAGTTCCACCGCCTCATCCTCGGGGTCGAGGCGTCCCTGCTGATCCTGGCCCTCGCGGTCCTGGACACGGTCAGGGGCGATCTCTTCTTCTCCCGTCTCGGCGTCGCCGTGCTCGCCGGCATCGCGCTCGTCCAGACCCTGCTCCACCTCGTGTCCATCCTCGTTTCGAGCAGGCTGAAGTGAGTACGGCCCCGCAACAGCTCAAGGTCGGCGCGGTTGTCATCACCATGGGCAACCGCCCCGACGAGCTGCGCGCCCTGATCGACTCGGTCGCCAAGCAGGACGGCGACCCGGTCGAGGTGGTCGTGGTCGGCAACGGCTCCCCGGTCCCCGACCTGCCCGAGGGCGTACGCACCGTCGAGCTGCCGGAGAACCTCGGCATCCCCGGCGGCCGTAACGTCGGCATCGAGGCCTTCGGCCCCGGCGGCACCGACGTCGACATCCTGCTCTTCCTGGACGACGACGGACTGCTGCCGAAGAACGACACCGCACAGCTGTGCCGGGAGGCCTTCGCCGGCGACCCGGAGCTCGGCATCATCAGCTTCCGTATCGCCGACCCGGACACCGGCGAGACCCAGCGGCGGCACGTGCCGCGCCTGCGCGCCTCCGACCCGATGCGCAGCTCCCGCGTCACCACCTTCCTGGGCGGCGCGAACGCGGTGCGCACCGCGGTCATCAAGGAGGTCGGCGGACTTCCCGACGACTTCTTCTACGCCCATGAGGAGACCGACCTCGCCTGGCGGGCCCTCGACGCGGGCTGGCAGATCGACTACCGGGCCGACATGGTGCTCCACCACCCGACGACCGCCCCGTCCCGGCACGCGGTCTATCACCGGATGGTGGCCCGCAACCGCGTCTGGCTCGCCCGCCGCAATCTGCCCGCGCTCCTGGTCCCCGTCTACCTCGGGGTCTGGCTGCTGCTCACCCTCGCCCGGCGCCCCTCGAAGCCCGCGCTCAAGGCCTGGCTCGGCGGGTTCAAGGAGGGCTGGACGAGTCCCTGCGGACCCAGGCGTCCCATGAAGTGGTCCACGGTGTGGCGGCTGACCCGACTGGGCCGACCTCCTGTCATCTGACAAGCTCGTGTCTGAGAGCATTCGGGCCATATCCCGGCCCTGGTTTCTGCTGCGCACAAACCGGCAGCGCATCTTGAAGACGAAAGTTTCCACTTGTGAGTGAGACAACGCATGACGGCGGTGTTGCGGTGAGCGTGACCCCGTCGCCCGATGACGGGCTCTCCCGGGCAGAACTGGCCGCCAAATACGGCCTTGCACAGAGCGGTGCCCGGCCCGGCCTGATCGAGTACATCGGTCAGCTGTGGGACCGGCGCCACTTCATCCTCGCCTTCTCGCAGGCCAAGCTCACCGCGCAGTACAGCCAGGCCAAGCTCGGCCAGCTCTGGCAGGTGGCGACCCCGCTCCTGAACGCGCTGGTGTACTTCTTGATCTTCGGTCTGCTGCTCGGCGGCCGCGGCGGCATGGACATGAGGACGTATATCCCGTTCCTGGTGACGGGTGTCTTCGTCTTCACCTTCACGCAGAGCTCCACGCTCGCCGGCGTCCGGGCGATCTCCGGGAATCTGGGTCTGGTGCGGGCGCTGCACTTCCCGCGCGCCTCGCTGCCCATCTCGTTCTCGCTGCAGCAGCTCCAGCAGCTGCTGTTCTCGATGATCGTCCTGGTGGTGATCCTGCTCGGATTCGGCCACTTTCCGAGCTGGGCCTGGCTGCTGATCGTGCCGACCCTGGCGCTGCAGTTCGTCTTCAATATGGGCCTCGCGATGATCATGGCGCGGCTCGGCAGCAAGACCCCCGACCTGGCACAGCTGATGCCGTTCGTGCTGCGCACCTGGATGTACGCGTCCGGCGTGATGTTCCCGCTGCAGCCCATGCTGGAGAAGGCGAACGCCCCGGGCTGGGTCGCGGAGGTGCTGCTCGCCAACCCGGCCGCGGTCTACATGGACCTGATGCGCTTCGCCCTGATCGACAACCTTCCTCCGGACCAGGCGCTGCCGAACCACGTCTGGGCCCTGGCACTCGGCTGGGCCCTGGTCGTCGGCATCGGCGGCTTCATTTACTTCTGGAAGGCAGAGGAGAAGTACGGCCGTGGCTGACCAGAACCCGACGGACGCGCGGCCGCAGGAGCCGCGCACTCCCACCGTCATCGCCGACGAGCTGCACATCGTCTACCGCGTCAACGGCGGCAAGGGCGGCAAGGGCAGTGCCACCGCCGCCCTGAGCCGGATCGTCAAGCGCGGCGAGGAACGCGGCGTACGCAAGGTGCACGCGGTCAAGGGCGTCTCCTTCACCGCGTACAAAGGCGAGGCCATCGGCCTGATCGGCTCCAACGGCTCCGGCAAGTCCACCCTGCTCCGGGCCATCGCGGGTCTGCTCCCGGCCGAGGAGGGCAAGGTCTACACCAACGGCCAGCCCTCGCTGCTCGGCGTCAACGCGGCCCTGATGAACGACCTGACCGGCGAGCGCAACGTCATACTCGGCGGGCTCGCGATGGGCATGTCACGCGAGCAGATCAGGGAGCGCTATCAGGACATCGTCGACTTCTCCGGGATCAACGAGAAGGGCGACTTCATCACCCTGCCGATGCGCACCTACTCGTCCGGTATGGCGGCCCGTCTGCGCTTCTCCATCGCGGCCGCGAAGGACCACGACGTCCTCATGATCGACGAGGCTCTGGCCACCGGCGACCGCAAGTTCCAGAAGCGCTCCGAGGCCCGCATCCGCGAGCTGCGCAAGGAGGCCGGCACGGTCTTCCTGGTCAGCCACAACAACAAGTCGATCCGCGACACCTGCGACCGGGTCCTGTGGCTGGAGCGCGGCGAGCTGCGCATGGACGGGCCCACCGACGAGGTGCTCAAGGAGTACGAGAAGTTCACCGGCAAGTAGCCGGAGACCGGATCTGGGGCCCCGCCGGAACCCTCCGGCGGGGCCCCGGCTCGGTCAACGCTTGGTCAACTCCGTTGGCCGGGCGGAATGTTGACATGAATCGGTGCGTTGTTGTGATGTGCAGAACACCCCGGCATACCCCCCGGCGCTGTACAACGTAAGCTGGATCGGTCGGCGGCGTGTCCGAAATGGGCTGTATTGGGTTGGCAGTGTAGAACGGGAGATGTGACGGCAATGGCTACGGAAGACTCCCTGATCCGCCAGGCTTCCGCCGCCCCCGCACCGGGCAGCGCACGGTGACGGGAAGCCGGACGGCGAGTCCGGGCGCCCCCGCGCGCGCCACCCTCGACAAGGCCGCCGACGAGAACTTCCCGGTGGCTCCTTTCTTTCTGCCGCGCGCCTGGCGCGCGGATCTGATGGCGATCTACGGCTACGCCCGTCTCGTCGACGACATCGGTGACGGCGACCTCGCCCCGGGCGGCGCCGACGCCCGCCACCTGGGCCTCGGCCCGGCCGCCGGTGAGGACCGCCTCGCCCTGCTCGACGCCTTCGAGGCCGATCTGCGCCGGGTCTTCGATGGGAGCCCGCGCCACCCGCTGCTGCGCAGGCTGCAGCCCACCGTGCGCCGCCATCGCCTCACCGCCGAGCCCTTCCTCGGTCTGATCGCGGCCAACCGCCAGGACCAGCTCGTCAGCCGCTACGCGACCTATGACGACCTCCTGGCGTACTGCGAACTCTCCGCCAACCCCGTCGGCCGGCTCGTCCTCGGCATCACCGGCACCGTCACCCCCGAGCGGGTGCGACGGTCCGACGCCGTGTGCACCGCGCTGCAGATCGTCGAGCATCTTCAGGACGTCAGCGAGGACCTCGGACGCGACCGGATCTATCTGCCCGCCGAGGACATGAAGCGCTTCGGTGTGCGAGAGTCCGATCTCGCGGCGGCCGGCGCAGGGGCATCGGTGCGCGCACTGGTCGCCTACGAAGCAGAACGCGCCCGGAACCTCCTGAATGAAGGCATGCCCCTCGTGGGTAGCGTGCACGGGCGACTGCGACTGCTGCTTGCCGGATTCGTTGCGGGGGGACGCGCGGCGCTGCGAGCGGTCGAAGGGGTGGGCTACGACGTACTTCCGGGACCGCCGGGACCCACCAAGCTGCGCTTGCTGCGCGAGGTGGGAGCGACTCTGCGAGGTAAGGGGTGAGCCAGATGAGCGTGGCAGGCGCCGAGGGGGGCCCGCACGTGTCCGCGCCGGTACTCGCTGCCTACAGCTACTGCGAGGCCGTCACCGGGCAGCAGGCGCGCAACTTCGCGTACGGCATCCGGCTGCTGCCGACGCCCAAGCGCCGCGCCATGTCGGCGCTCTACGCCTTCTCGCGGCGGGTCGACGACATCGGCGACGGCGCCCTCGCCGCCGAGATCAAGCACACCCGCCTCGAAGAGACGCGTCAGCTGCTCCGACGTGTGCGTGCAGGCGCAGTCGACGAGGACGACACCGACCCCGTCGCGGTCGCCCTCAGTCATGCCGCCACGGCGTTCCCGATCCCGCTCGACGGCCTCGACGAACTGATCGACGGCGTCCTGATGGACGTACGCGGCGAGACCTATGAGACCTGGGACGACCTCAAGGGCTACTGCCGCTGCGTCGCGGGCGCCATCGGACGGCTCTCGCTCGGCGTGTTCGGCACCGAGCCGGGCGCCCGGCAGTCGGAGCGCGCCCCCGAGTACGCCGACACCCTCGGACTCGCCCTCCAGCTCACCAATATCCTCAGGGACGTTCGCGAGGACGCCGAGGGCGGTCGGGTCTATCTGCCGGGCGACGACCTGGCCAAGTTCGGTTGTTCGGCCGGGTTCGCCGACCCCAAGGCGCTCGCCGGAGCCGACTTCGCGGGCCTGGTGCACTTCGAAGTACGGCGCGCCCGCGCCCTGTTCGCCGAGGGCTACCGGCTGCTGCCGATGCTCGACCGGCGCAGCGGCGCCTGTGTCGCCGCCATGGCGGGCATCTACCGGCGCCTCCTGGACCGTATCGAGCGCGACCCCGAGGCCGTCCTGCGCGGCCGTGTCTCCCTGCCGGGGCACGAGAAGGCGTATGTCGCCGTGCGCGGTCTGTCCGGACTCGATGCGCGCCATATCTCCCGGCAGTCGGCCAGGAGGCGTACGTGAGATGCACTTCCGCCGAGGGCCGCACCCACTGTCGGGCCGGGACGAATCCGGTCAAGTGGCGGGCAACCCTCCGTGGCGCGATCGCGTCCCTGACTGAGATGGCCAGCTCAGCGCTCTTGATCGGCACGATGCGTACGGTCGAAGGGGAGGGTGCATGACCGCGAACCACACAGGGGCGGCGGGCGGGCAGGGGGCCGCCGTGGTCGTCGGGGGAGGCCTCGCCGGCATCACCGCCGCACTCGCGCTCGCCGACGGCGGGCTGCGGGTGACCTTGCTCGAAGGGCGGCCGCGCCTCGGCGGCCTCGCGTTCTCCTTCAAGCGCGGGGACCTGACCGTCGACAACGGCCAGCATGTCTATCTGCGCTGCTGCACCGCCTACCGCTGGTTCCTCGACCGGGTCGGGGGCGCCGCGCTCGCTCCGCTGCAGGACCGTCTCGACGTACCCGTGCTCGACGCGGACCGGATGCGCCTCGGCCGCCTGCGGCGCACCGCGCTTCCGGTGCCGCTGCATCTGGCCGCCAGCCTGTCGACCTATCCCCATCTCTCGCTCGCCGAACGCGCCAAGGTGGGCCGGGCCGCGCTCGCGCTCAAGGGGCTCGACCTGGACGATCCGGCCCTGGACGACCAGGACTTCGGGACCTGGCTCGCACAGCGCGGGCAGTCGCCGCGGGCCATCGAGGCGCTGTGGGACCTGGTCGGCGTCGCGACCCTGAACGCCGTCGCGGGGGACTCCTCGCTCGGTCTTGCCGCCATGGTCTTCAAGACGGGGCTGCTCTCCGACCCGGGCGCCGCCGACATCGGCTGGGCCCGGGTGCCGCTCGGCGAACTGCACGACACACTCGCCCGCAAGGCCCTCGACAAGGCGGGCGTCCGCACCGAACTGCGCACCAAGGTCTCGGCCATCTCCCGTACGCAGGGCGGGAGTTGGCAGGTCGACGTGGACGGCGAGCGGCTCGAGGCGGACACGGTCGTACTCGCCGTACCGCAGCGTGAGGCGCACGAACTGCTGCCCGGCGGAGCGCTCCCCAACCCGGACGCGCTCCTGGAGATCGGCACCGCGCCGATCCTCAACATCCATGTCCTGTACGACAGGAAGGTGCTGAAGAAGCCGTTCTTCGCGGCGCTCGGCACCCCCGTGCAGTGGGTCTTCGACCGCACCGACGCCTCGGGCCTGACCGAGGGCCAGTACCTCGCCCTCTCCCAGTCCGCGGCGCAGGACGAGATCGACGCACCCGTCGCGGAGCTGCGCGAGCGGTATCTGCCCGAGCTGGAGCGGCTGCTGCCCGCCGCACGCGGCGCCGGCGTACGGGACTTCTTCGTGACCCGGGAACGCACGGCGACGTTCGCCCCCACCCCGGGTGTCGGCCGGCTCAGGCCCGGCGCCCGCACCAATGCATCCGGCCTCTACCTGGCCGGCGCGTGGACCGCCACCGGCTGGCCCGCGACCATGGAGAGCGCGGTGCGCAGCGGCACTCAGGCCGCGCAGGCCGCTCTCTCCGCACTCGGCCGCCCCCACCACCATCTCTTTCAGGAGGCGGCATGAGCAGCAGTACCAGTACCGGATCAAGAGGAGAGACTGTGCCGACTGTGCCTTCGGCTGCCGGCGTCGCGGACGTGACCGCGTTGCTCGACCGCGGACGGACGATGGCCACGCCGGTGCTGCGCGCCGCCGTGGACCGCCTCGCGCCGCCCATGGACACCGTGGCCGCCTACCACTTCGGCTGGATCGACGCCGAGGGCCGCCCGTCCGACGGTGACGGCGGCAAGGCCGTGCGGCCCGCGCTCGCGCTGCTCTCCGCCGAGGCCGCGGGCGCCGCACCGGAGGTCGGTATCCCCGGCGCCGTGGCCGTGGAGCTGGTGCACAACTTCTCGCTGCTGCACGACGACCTGATGGACGGCGACGAGCAGCGCCGCCACCGCGACACGGTGTGGAAGGTGCACGGCCCCGCGCAGGCCATCCTCGTCGGCGACGCCCTGTTCGCCCTCGCCAACGAGATCCTGCTCGAGATCGGCACCGTCGAGGCGGGCCGTGCCACCCGCCGGCTGACCACCGCCACAAGGAAGCTGATCGACGGTCAGGCCCAGGACATCTCCTACGAGCACCGCGAGCGGGTCACCGTCGAGGAGTGCCTGGAGATGGAGGGCAACAAGACGGGCGCCCTGCTCGCCTGTGCCGTCTCCATCGGCGCGGTACTCGGCGGCGCCGACGAGCGCACCGCCGACACCCTGGAGCGCTACGGCTACCACCTGGGCCTCGCCTTCCAGGCCGTGGACGATCTGCTCGGCATCTGGGGCGACCCGGAGGCCACCGGCAAGCAGACCTGGAGCGATCTGCGCCAGCGCAAGAAGTCCCTGCCCGTGGTGGCCGCGCTCGCCGCCGAAGGAGCGGCCGCCGAGCGCCTCGGCGAACTGCTCGCCGCCGACGCCAAGAGCAATGACTTCGAGAACTTCTCCGAGGAGGAGTTCGCCGCGCGTGCCGCCCTCATCGAGGAGGCGGGCGGCCGCCAGTGGACCGCCGAGGAAGCCCGCAGGCAGCACACCATCGCCATCGAGGCGCTCGACGGGGTCGATATGCCGGCCCGGGTCAGGGACCAGCTCGTCGCCCTGGCCGACTTCGTCGTCGTACGAAAGAGATGATCGCCATCAGCAGCCGTATATGACTCGCAGTCGCCGGCCGGTGCGCTGACGCCACGTCAGTCGCCGGCCGACGGCCCACCCCAGCACATCAGCACGTCAGCGTGTCGAACTGCACGAAGGGGAAGCCATGACAGCGACGACCGACGGAAGCACCGGAGCCCTCCGGCCCCGCGCAGCCTCGGCCACCGGAACCGACCCGACCTCCGCCCCTCTCGACGCGGCCCGGCGGGCCACCGAGCGGGCCACGGATTTACTGCTCTCGAGGCAGGACGCCGAAGGGTGGTGGAAGGGCGACCTCGAGACCAATGTGACGATGGACGCGGAGGATCTGCTTCTGCGTCAGTTCCTCGGCATCGGGGACGAGAAGACCACGCGGGCCGCGGGCCTCTTCATCCGTGGCGAGCAGCGCGAGGACGGCACCTGGGCCACCTTCTACGGCGGGCCCGGTGAGCTCTCCACCACCATCGAGGCGTATGTCGCGCTGCGCCTGGCCGGCGACGCACCGGACGCGGAGCACATGGCGAAGGCCTCCGCGTGGATCCGGGCCCACGGCGGTATCGCCGAGAGCCGTGTGTTCACCCGGATCTGGCTCGCGCTGTTCGGCTGGTGGAAGTGGGACGACCTGCCCGAACTTCCGCCGGAACTCATCTACTTCCCGAAGTGGTTCCCGCTCAACATCTACGACTTCGGGTGCTGGGCGCGGCAGACCATCGTGCCGCTCACCGTCGTCTCCGCGAAGCGCCCGGTGCGGCCCGCGCCGTTCGCCCTGGACGAGCTGCACGCGAACGCCCGTGACCCAAAACCCTTCAAGCCACTTGCTCCGGTGGCCAGTTGGGACGGTGTGTTCCAGCGGCTCGACAAGGCGCTGCACGCGTACCACAAGGTCGCCGTGCCCGGTCTGCGGAAGATGGCGATGCGCTCCGCCGCCCGCTGGATCATCGAGCGGCAGGAGAACGACGGCTGCTGGGGCGGTATCCAGCCCCCGGCCGTCTACTCGGTGATCGCCCTGCATCTGCTCGGCTACGACCTCGACCACCCGGTGCTGCGCGAAGGGCTCGCCTCGCTCGACCGGTTCGCGGTGTGGCGCGAGGACGGGGCGCGGATGATCGAGGCCTGCCAGTCGCCGGTGTGGGACACCTGTCTGGCCACCATCGCCCTCGCCGACGCGGGTGTGCCCGCCGACGACCCGCGCCTGGTCAAGGCCGCCGACTGGATGCTCGCCGAGCAGATCACCCGGCCCGGCGACTGGTCGGTGCGTCGGCCCCAACTGCCGCCGGGCGGGTGGGCGTTCGAGTTCCACAACGACAACTACCCCGATATCGACGACACCGCCGAGGTCGCCCTCGCGCTGCGCCGGGTCAAGCATCCCGAGCCGGCCAGGGTCGACGACGCGATCCGCCGTGGCGTCACCTGGAACCTCGGGATGCAGTCGAAGAACGGCGCCTGGGGCGCCTTCGACGTCGACAACACCAGCCCCTTCCCCAACCGGCTGCCGTTCTGCGACTTCGGCGAGGTCATCGACCCGCCGTCCGCCGACGTCACCGCGCATGTGGTGGAGATGCTGGCGTACGAGGGCAAGGCGGACCACCCGGGCGCACGGCGCGGTATCGAGTGGCTGCTCGCCGAACAGGAGGCGGACGGCTCCTGGTTCGGCCGCTGGGGCGTCAACTACCTGTACGGCACCGGGTCCGTGGTGCCCGCCCTGACGGCGGCAGGCCTGCCCGCCGCGCACCCGGCGATCCGGCGCGCGGTGACCTGGCTGGAGTCGGTGCAGAACGACGACGGCGGCTGGGGCGAGGATCTGCGCTCCTACGTCGACAAGCGGTGGGTGGCGCGCGGCGAGTCCACCGCGTCACAGACCGCGTGGGCCCTGATGGCGCTGCTCGCCGCCGGGGAGCACGACTCCAAGACCGTGGAGCGGGGCGTCGCCTGGCTCGCCGAGACACAGAACGCCGACGGGTCCTGGGACGAGCCGTACTTCACCGGCACCGGCTTCCCCTGGGACTTCTCCATCAACTACCACTTGTACCGGCAGGTCTTCCCGCTGACCGCGCTCGGCCGTTACGTCCACGGCACCGGCCACGGGACCGCCCCCGGGGCGGATTGATGACCGGCGCCACCGAGGAGTCCGCTCCGCCGCTGCTCATCGCCTGTGCGCTGCGTATCGAGGCACTGGCCCTGCGCACCGGCGAGCGCGGCGGCGCCGGCGGCCCGGTCACCGTCCTGCGTACCGGCATGGGACCCGAGGCCGCCGAGCGTGCCGTCACGCGCGCGCTCGCGGCCCCGGCCCACCGGGACGCGGCGGTGATCGCCACCGGGTTCTGCGCGGGCCTGGCCCGCGGCATGCACCCCGGTGACCTAGTGGTCGCCGACCGGGCCGGCGACGGACAGGGCAGCACCGCCTGCGAAGGCACCGAGCTGCTGGTGAAGGAACTGGCCGCCGCCGTCCCCGGGCACACCGTGCACACGGGGCCGATGACCGGCTCCGACCATGTCGTACGCGGTCACGAGCGGGCCGCACTGCTCGCCGATGGTGCCATCGCCGTCGACATGGAGTCCGCCGTCACGCTGCGGGAGGCGGTGCGGACCGGGCCGCGTCCGGTTGCGGCCGTCCGGGTGGTCGTGGACGCTCCCGAGCATGAACTCGTCCGTATCGGCACGGTGCGCGGTGGAATATCTGCTTTCCGCGTTCTTCGTGCGGTACTACCCGCTTTCTATGAATGGCACCGTTCTTTGCTGCTCCCCAGGAGGTGAGCCGAGTTATGGCCATGCCGCTTCGTCAGTCCATCAAAGTTGCCACGTATCTCGCTGAACAGAAGATCCGCAAGCGGGACAAGTTCCCGTTGATCGTGGAGCTGGAACCGCTCTTCGCGTGCAATCTCAAATGCGAGGGCTGCGGAAAGATCCAGCATCCGGCGGGCGTCCTCAAACAGCGCATGCCGGTGGCGCAGGCCGTGGGCGCGGTGCTCGAGTCCGGGGCGCCCATGGTGTCCATCGCGGGCGGCGAGCCGCTGATGCACCCTCAGATCGATGAGATCGTGCGGCAGTTGGTGGCCAAGAAGAAGTACGTCTTCCTGTGCACCAACGCGATGCTGCTGCGCAAGAAGATCGACAAGTTCACCCCCTCGCCGTTCTTCGCCTTCGCCGTGCACATCGACGGCATGCGTGAGCGCCACGATGAATCGGTGGCCAAGGAGGGCGTGTTCGACGAGGCGGTCGCGGCCATCAAGGAGGCCAAGCGGCGCGGCTTCCGGGTCACCACCAACTCGACCTTCTTCAATACGGACACCCCGCAGACGATCATCGAGGTCCTCAACTACCTCAATGACGATCTGGAGGTGGACGAGATGATGCTCTCGCCCGCGTACGCCTACGAGAAGGCGCCCGACCAGGAGCACTTCCTCGGCGTCGAGCAGACCCGCGAGCTGTTCAAGAAGGCCTTCGCGGGCGGCAACCGGCGGCGCTGGCGGCTGAACCACTCCCCGCTGTTCCTCGACTTCCTCGAGGGCAAGGCCGACTTCCCGTGCACCGCCTGGGCCATCCCGAACTACTCGCTGTTCGGCTGGCAGCGGCCCTGCTACCTGATGAGCGACGGCTACGTGCCCACGTACCGGGAACTCATCGAGGAGACCGACTGGGACAAGTACGGCCGCGGCAAGGACGACCGCTGCGCCAACTGCATGGCGCACTGCGGCTACGAGCCCACCGCGGTGCTCGCCACCATGGGGTCCCTGAAGGAGTCGCTGCGAGCCATGCGGGAGACCGTCTCCGGGAACCGTGGGTGACGCCATGAGCGCGGAACCTGTCTCTCTGGGACTGCCCGGGCCGCCGCCCCGGCCGATCGCACCGCGGCGGCGCTCGCGGCAGATCCAGGTCGGGACGGTTGCGGTCGGTGGTGACGCGCCGGTGTCGGTGCAGTCGATGACGACGACGCGCACCTCCGACATCGGCGCGACGCTGCAGCAGATCGCCGAGCTCACCGCGTCCGGCTGCCAGATCGTCCGGGTCGCCTGCCCGACCCAGGACGACGCCGACGCGCTGTCGACGATCGCCCGCAAGTCGCAGATCCCGGTGATCGCCGACATCCACTTCCAGCCGAAGTACGTGTTCGCCGCCATCGACGCCGGATGTGCGGCGGTCCGGGTGAACCCGGGCAACATCAAGCAGTTCGACGACAAGGTCAAGGAGATCGCCAAGGCGGCCTCCGAGACCCGCACCCCGATCCGGATCGGCGTCAACGCCGGCTCCCTGGACGCCCGCCTCCTGAAGAAGTACGGCAAGGCCACCCCCGAGGCGCTCGTCGAGTCGGCGCTGTGGGAGGCCTCGCTCTTCGAGGAGCACGGCTTCCGTGACATCAAGATCTCGGTCAAGCACAACGACCCGGTCGTGATGGTCAACGCCTACCGGCAGCTGGCCGCCGCCAGTGACCATCCGCTGCACCTGGGCGTGACGGAGGCGGGCCCCGCCTTCCAGGGCACGATCAAGTCAGCCGTGGCCTTCGGGGCGTTGCTGGCCGAGGGCATCGGCGACACCATCCGGGTCTCGCTGTCCGCGCCGCCCGTCGAGGAGGTCAAGGTCGGAATCCAGATCCTGGAGTCGCTCGGGCTCCGGCGCCGCCGCCTGGAGATCGTCTCCTGTCCGTCGTGCGGCCGTGCCCAGGTCGATGTCTACAAGCTCGCCGACGAGGTGACGGCAGGTCTCGAAGGCATGGAGGTGCCGCTGCGCGTCGCCGTCATGGGCTGCGTCGTGAACGGGCCGGGGGAGGCCAGGGAAGCGGATCTCGGGGTGGCGTCGGGCAACGGCAAGGGGCAGATCTTCGTGAAGGGCGAGGTCATCAAGACCGTCCCCGAGTCGAAGATCGTCGAGACCCTGATCGACGAGGCCATGAAGATCGCCGAGCAGATGGAGAAGGACGGCGTCGACGGCGGCGCCCCGATGGTGACGGCCGGGTGAGGCGTCCGTCGCGCCCTGATCCGTTGCTCCTGAGCCGCCGGTCCTGAGCCGTCGCTCCCGAGCTGGTGTTCCCGAGCCGTTGCTCCCGAGCTGCTGTTCCGTGGCTGCTGTTCCTGAGCCGCAGACCGTGAGCCGCCGTCGTCCTTCCAGATGAATCCGGCCCGTCGCGCCGTGAGTTGACGTTCCATTCGAGAGGGGGCCCAAGCATGACGATCTTGGAGAATATTCGGGGGCCGCACGACCTGAAGGTGCTGACCGAGGAGGAACTCGACGAACTCGCCGAGGAGATCCGCCAGTTCCTTGTGCACGCCGTGGCCCGCACCGGCGGGCATCTCGGGCCGAACCTGGGTGTCGTGGAGCTGTCCATCGCCCTGCACCGGGTCTTCGAGTCGCCCGTCGACCGGCTGGTGTGGGACACCGGCCACCAGAGCTACGTACACAAACTCCTGACCGGACGCCAGGACTTCTCCAAGCTGCGCGGCAAGGGCGGCCTCTCCGGGTATCCCTCGCGCGAGGAGTCCGAGCACGACATCGTCGAGAACAGCCACGCCTCCACCGCACTCGGCTGGGCCGACGGACTCGCCAAGGCCCATCAGGTGACCGGCAGTCCCGGCCATGTCGTCGCGGTCATCGGGGACGGCGCGCTCACCGGCGGTATGGCCTGGGAGGCGCTGAACAACATCGCCGCCGCCAAGGACCGGCCACTGATCATCGTCGTCAACGACAACGAGCGCTCGTACGCACCCACCATCGGCGGCCTCGCCAACCACCTCGCCACCCTGCGCACCACGGACGGCTACGAGAAGGTGCTCGCCTGGGGCAAGGACGTGCTGCAGCACACCCCGGTGATCGGGCAGCCGCTGTACGAGTCGCTGCACGGTGCGAAGAAGGGCTTCAAGGACGCCTTCGCGCCGCAGGGCATGTTCGAGGACCTGGGGCTCAAGTACCTCGGGCCGATCGACGGCCATGACCTCGCGGCCGTCGAGTCCGCGCTGCGCCGGGCCAAACGCTTCCACGGGCCGGTCCTCGTGCACTGTCTGACCGAGAAGGGCCGCGGCTACGAGCCCGCCCTCGCCGACGAGGCCGACCGCTTCCACACCGTCGGCGTGATGGACCCGTTGACCTGCGAGCCGCTCGCGCCGTCCAACGGCCCTTCCTGGACCTCGGTGTTCGGCGACGAGATCGTGCGGATCGCCGAGGAGCGGCCGGATGTCGTGGGCATCACGGCGGCCATGCTGCACCCGGTGGGCCTGACCAAGTTCGCGGAGCGCTTCCCCGAGCGGGTGTGGGACGTCGGCATCGCCGAGCAGCACGCGGTCGTGTCCGCGGCCGGTCTCGCCACCGGCGGTGTGCACCCGGTCGTCGCCGTGTACGCCACGTTCCTCAACCGCGCCTTCGACCAGCTGCTCATGGATGTCGCCCTGCACAAGTGCGGGGTCACCTTCGTGCTCGACCGCGCGGGTGTCACGGGCACCGACGGCGCCTCGCACAACGGCGTGTGGGACATGTCGATCCTCCAGGTCGTTCCGGGGCTCAGAATCGCCGCACCGCGCGACGCCGACCAGCTGCGGACCCAGCTGCGCGAGGCCGTCGACGTGGCGGACGCGCCCACCCTGATCCGGTTCCCGAAGGAGTGCGTGGGCCCGGCCATCGAGGCCAGGGGCCGGGCCGGCGGCATGGACGTCCTGCACCGCGGGGCCAGTGCTGATGTGCTCCTGGTCGCGGTCGGCGTGATGGCCGCGGACTGTCTGCAGGCGGCCGAGCTGCTCGCGGCGCGCGGGATCGGCTGCACCGTGGTCGACCCGCGGTGGGTCAAGCCCGTCGACGCGGCCCTGCCCGCCCTCGCCGCGCGGCACCGCATGGTGGCGGTCGTGGAGGACAACAGCCGTGCCGCCGGGGTGGGTTCGGCCGTCGGGCAGGCGCTGCGCGACGCCGAGGTGGATCTGCCGCTGCGTACCTTCGGCATTCCCGAGCAGTTCCTGGCGCACGCGAAACGCGGTGAGGTGCTCGCCGACCTCGGCCTCACCCCGGTGGAGATCGCCGGGCGGATCGGGGCCACGCTGGCGCGGATGGACGAGGCGGCACCGGCGGGCGACGAGGCGAAAACGGCGGTTAAGGAGAACCACGAATGAGCAGAGCGGCGGACCACGAAGCGGCCGGTGCGGGCAGGGACAGAGAAGCCGCTGCGGGCAGGAAGCAAGAGGCCGGTGCGGGCAGGAGCAAGGAGTTCGACCTCGGCAGGCTGCTCGCCGAGCGCGGCGCCGAGCGCTACGAGCTGCACGCCCGGCATCTGAACCACCAGCTGCCGCGGATGCTGCACACCATCGGCTTCGACAAGGTCTACGAGCGGGCCGAGGGCGCCCACTTCTGGGACGCCGACGGCAACGACTACCTCGACATGCTCGCCGGGTTCGGGGTGATGGGGCTCGGCCGGCACCACCCCGTCGTACGCAAAGCCCTGCACGACGTGCTCGACGCCTCGCTCGCCGACCTCACCCGCTTCGACTGCCAGCCGCTGCCGGGCCTGCTCGCCGAGAAGCTGCTCGCGCACAGCCCGCACCTGGACCGGGTGTTCTTCGGGAACAGCGGCACGGAAGCCGTCGAGACGGCGCTGAAGTTCGCCCGCTACGCCACCGGCAAGCCGCGCATCCTGTACTGCTCCCACGCCTTCCACGGGCTGACCACCGGGTCGTTGTCGGTGAACGGCGAGGCCGGTTTCCGTGACGGTTTCGCCCCGCTGCTTCCGGACACGGCCGTGGAGATGGGTGATCTGGGCGCGCTGGCACGGGAGTTGAAGCGCGGGGATGTCGCGGGTTTCGTCGTGGAGCCCATCCAGGGCAAGGGTGTGCACGAGGCGCCGCCCGGATTCCTGCGCGCCGCCCAGGAGTTGCTGCACCGGCACAAGGCGCTCCTCATCGCCGACGAGGTGCAGACCGGGCTCGGCCGCACCGGCGACTTCTACGCCTACCAGCACGAGGAGGGTGTCGAGCCCGACCTGGTGTGCGTCGCCAAGGCCCTGTCGGGCGGGTACGTGCCGGTGGGTGCGACGCTCGGCAAGGACTGGATCTTCAAGAAGGTCTACTCGTCCATGGACCGGGTCCTGGTGCACTCGGCGAGCTTCGGCGCCAACGCGCAGGCCATGGCCGCGGGCCTCGCCGTCCTCACGGTCATGGAGGACGAGCAGACCGTCGCCAACGCCCGGCTCATGGGGGAGTTGCTCAAGTCCCGGCTCGGCGCGCTCGTCGAGCGCTATGAGCTGCTGCACGATGTCCGCGGCCGGGGCCTGATGGTGGGCATCGAGTTCGGCAGGCCGAAGTCGCTGAAACTGCGCAGCCGGTGGGCCGCGCTGCAGGTCGCCCGCAAGGGGCTGTTCGCGCAGATGGTCGTCGTACCGCTGCTGCAGAAACACCGGATCCTGACCCAGGTCTCCGGCGACCACCTCGAAGTGATCAAACTGATTCCGCCGCTGGTCATCGGTGAGCAGGAAGTCGACCGCTTCGTCACGGCCTTCACCGAGGTGATGGACGACGCGCACAGCGGTGGCGGGCTCATGTGGGACTTCGGGAAGACGCTGGTGAAACAGGCGGTCGCCAACCGCTGACCGCCCGACTCGGACCGCCCCGACTCGGACCGCGACGACTGAGACCGTCACGGCTCTCCAGCGCTTTTGCCTCTGGGGCAAGAAAGTTGCCCCAGAGGTAAGGGTCTGGCTGAATCAGCGGTATGAGTCCTGCCGACCCCGGGGGTGCGTCCGACGCGGTGGCCGTGGTCGCGCCCCGGCTGCGCGAACTGCGCCGCCGTGCCTCGCTCACGCTGGAGGCCGCCGCCCGTGACGCCGGGCTCTCGCCCGCCCACCTCTCGCGCCTGGAGACCGGGCAGCGCCAGCCGTCCCTGCCCGTACTGCTCGCTCTCGCCCGTATCTACGGTACGACCGTCTCCGAACTCCTCGGTGAGGCCGTCGCCGACCGGGACGCGGTGATCAGGGGCGACGCGATGGAGCCGTCCGAGGCGGGCGGCTGGACCTACCGGCAGGCGGGTGCGCCGGGCCGGGGGATGCAGGCCCTGCGGGTGAAGGTGCCGTACGGCGCGCAGGGCGACATCGTGCGGGTGCATCCCGGCGAGGAGTGGCTGCATGTCCTCAAGGGACGGCTGCGGCTGCATCTGGCCGCTGCCGTCCATGTCCTCGCGCCCGGTGACAGCGCGCACTTCGACTCGCTCACCCCGCACCGGATCGCCGCCGCGGACCGCCACGGGGTGGAGCTGCTCTTCGTTCATACGCTGCTGCAGAGTCCGGCCACCGCGCTGTGCCTCGGCGGCGGCACAAGCCCGGGAGACCCGCGATGACCGAGCCCGAACCGATGACCGAGCCCGAACCGCAGCAGCCCGCCCGCCGTTCCATGGAGGAGAAGTTCCCCCGTGGACTGTGGGTCCGCCTGATCGTGTACGTGGCCGTCGGCCATCTCTTCGCGGCCTTCGTCTATCTGCTGTTCACGCTGGGCGCGCAGAACCAGTAGCGGGCGGGACCCGGAATCCGCTCCCGCCCGGCCGGCCGGGAGCGGTCTCAGTCGAGCAGGTTGTCCCGCAGGCGCTGGCGCACCTCGGGGGTGACCTTCAGGCCCTCGGTGACATACCGCTCGACACTGCCCCAGGTCTCCTCGATGGCGTCGAAGGCGGCGGCCAGATACTCGGCGCGGGCGTCGAAGAGCGGGCTGAGCAGCTCCATGACCTCGGGCGACATGGCATCGGCCGAGGTGCTCGAACGGTGCACCTTGTAGCGGCGGTGCGAGGCGTTGGACTCGAGGTAGTCGGCCTCGATCGCGGACCGCTCGACGCCGACCGCGAGCAGGGTGACCGCTATCGACAGCCCCGCACGGTCTTTGCCGGCCGCGCAGTGCATCAGGGCCGGCACGCTGTCGTCGGCGAGGGCGTGCAGGACGCGGCTGTGCTCGGAGGTGCGCTGCGTGATGATGGCGCGGTACGACTCCACCATCCGGTTCGCGGCCCGGCCGTCGGACAGCAGTGAGCGCAGCTGCTCCAGATCGCCGTCGCGGACCATCTTCCAGAACTCGGCGCCGTCGGCCGGGTCGGTCAGCGGCAGATTCACATTGAGCACGCCGGGCAGCTCGACGTCGGGGCCCTCGAGCTTCTGGTCCGCGGCATTGCGGAAGTCGAAGATGGTGTGCAGGCCGAGGGTGGTGAGGAAGGCGGCGTCGGCCGCGGTGGCGTGCGCGAGGTGACCGCTGCGGAAGAGCCGGCCCGCCCGCACCCGCCTGCCGTCCACGGTCGGAAGCCCGCCCACGTCGCGGAAGTTGCGCACTCCTGCGAGCTCGGGCTCTGTCGACGGGACCTGCTGCGTCACGGGGGCTCCTCCCATTCGGACGCCGACGCGACTCGTCGGCGGGCGCGGCTTCGACGATACGACATGCATTCCCGGGGCAATCAATCGTTCTGCCTGCTGGAATTGCCTGCGGGGGACGTCTCTGCTACGGACTGATGCACGGTCAGTCAAGGCAGCCAAGGCGACTTGTCCTCAATGACCGATTCAGGGCTGATTCAGGACGTTCGTGGTAACTGGCCCTGGACTAAAGGCCTCTGGCGCCTTCCTTGGTGAGCGGGATCATAGTCGTGACGGTGCGTGGTGATCCGCCGGAGCATTTTCCGAGGGTAAGGGAACGGTAAAGATCAATTCTGTACGGAGTGTGACGGGAATTCCGGGAATGGATCATCACCGTGCAATAGCCCGGGAATTGAATGCTTGTCGATTCGCTTCGCGCTCGATTACGGTCGCCGACGTCCGGGCGGACGCCCAATCCTGCCGCCGCTCGGATTTCCGCACACCCACCCGTGTACGGCAGGAGCGGGGGACCCACGGTAAGACGCCGGATCCGGTCCACCGGAGCGGCTTGGGGTGAAGTCGCGTGAAAACGCGGCCGGGCATCTCCAGTCCGAACCCGACAGCTCACCTCGCAGGCGCCGGAGAGGAATCCGTCATGCCCGCGAAGGGTAAGCACCGCCGTCCCAAGACCCAGCGGCTCAGCCGTGGTTTCGCCGCCGCGGGCACCGGAGGAGCCGCGCTCGCGCTGCCGCTTCTCGGTGCCACCGGCGCCCACGCCGCCGCCCCCGCAGCGGCCGGCGTTCCCGCGTCGGCGGGTATTCCGCAGTCCGCCAAGGCGGCCGTTCCCGGTGCCGCCGTTTCGAAGGCCGCCGAGAAGGCCGACGCCGAGACCTATTCCGTGGTGCCGGGCGACTCGCTTTCCAAGATCGCTGACGAACTGAATGTCGACGGCGGCTGGAAGCAGCTCTACAAGGACAACCGGAAGGCCGTGGGCGGTGACCCCGCGCACATCCTTCCCGGAATGAAGCTGACGGTCGGCGCCGCAGCCGCCAAGGCTGAGGCCAAGCCCGACAGCGAGCCGAAGAAGGCCGAATCCGGCGACGCGTCCCCGTCGAAGTCCGCGCAGTCCGACGGCGACGGCGGCGCCGCCGAGGCCGAGCCCGCGGCCGCCGCGAACGGCTTCACCGCCCCGGTCGAGGGTGCGATCTCCACCTCGTACCGCACCGCCGGCGGCATGTGGTCCAGCGGCTATCACACCGGCACCGACTTCTCGGTCCCGTCCGGCACGGCGATCAAGTCCGTCGGCGAAGGCACCGTCGTCTCCGCCGGCTGGGGCGGCTCGTACGGCAACGAGGTCGTCATCCGGCACGCCGACGGGCACTACTCGCAGTACGCCCACATGACGTCCCTCAATGTGTCCACCGGCCAGACGGTCAGCGGCGGCCAGCAGATCGGCCTGTCCGGTTCGACGGGTAACTCGACCGGACCGCATCTGCACTTCGAGATTCGGACCGGTCCCGGTTACGGCTCCGACGTGGACCCGATGGCGTATCTGCGCTCGCACGGCGTTTCCCTCTGACCCGTACGACCTCTCTCGCCCGTTCGTCCGGCGCGAGTGACGGTGATGTGGCGACGGCCGGAATTCCTGCGGGAGTTCCGGCCGTCGCCATGTGCGCGACCGGCGGGCGCCCAGCGGGGGGGGGCAGGGTCGGTCGGCCAAGCCGGAGTAATACGGGCAGTCCGGCCTATTCCTACTTGATCGACTCTTTACCGGTGTCATATCTCACCAGCCGTCAACCCCCACCTACGGTGGCGTAGGTCACTTAGGGAGGTGAAAGATATGCCGACGTGGCAGACGATTCGACACCCCTCATCCGCAGCGGCGGTTCCGACCTCGGTTCCTACGCGGCCGTCGGCGACAGCTTCACCGAAGGCGTCGGAGACCCTGGCCCCGACAGCACCTTCGTAGGCTGGGCCGACCGCCTCGCCGTGCTGCTCTCCGACCGGCACCCCGAGCACACCTTCGCGTACACGAACCTCGCCGTACGCGGAAAGCTCCTCGACCAGATCGTGGCCGACCAGGTGCCGCGCGCCAAGGAACTCGCGCCCGACCTGGTGAGCTTCTGCGCCGGCGGCAACGACATCATCCGGCCGGGCAGCGACCCCGACGACGTGGCCGAGCGCTTCGAGCGGGCCGTCGCCGACCTCAAGCAGTCCGTCGGCACCGTCATGGTGACCACCGGCTTCGACACCCGGGGCGTCCCGGTCCTGCGCCATCTGCGCGGCAAGGTCGCCACGTACACCGCCCATGTCCGGGCCATCGCCGACCGCTACGACTGCCCGGTCCTCGACCTGTGGTCCCTCAAGTCCGTGCAGGACCGGCGGGCCTGGGACGGCGACCGCCTGCACCTCTCGCCCGAGGGCCACACCCGGGTCGCGCTGCGCGCCGCCCAGGTCCTCGGCATCGAGGTCCCCGCCGACCCCGACCAGGAGTGGCCGCCGCTGCCGCCGCGCGGCCCCCTCGAAGGCCGGCGCGACGACATCCAGTGGGCCCGCGAGTACCTGGTGCCGTGGATCGGGCGCAGGCTGCGCGGCGAGTCCTCCGGCGACCACGTGGCGGCCAAGGGCGTCGTGGACCCCTATGTCCTCAAGTCGCATCTGGAGTCGGCGACCTGAGGGCGCGACACCCATGGGACCGGTGAGGTGACACCGGGCACGGGAGCGGGAGTGGCACCCGGAGGCCGGGCGTCCGCGGTGCTGGGATGACCGCGCACCCTCTCTGGAAGCCAGGGCAGGACCCGTACCGGCGGAAGGACTCCACGCCATGCCCGAACAGGCCGTACCCCTGACCACCACCGGCGCTCCCGCGGTCGCCCGCGCCCTGCGCCCGCTCGCCGTGGCCGTCCTCGCCGGCGGGCTGCTCACCGCGGCGGCCGTACCCGCCGTCGCCGCTCCGGCCGCCGGCACCGTATCCGCCGGCGCATCCGCCCCCGCACCTGCCGTGGCGCCCGAGCCCGCCACGGTGACCGTGACCGGGGAGGGCAGCGCGTCGGCGGCGCCCGACATGGCGGTGATCACCGCGGGTGTGGAGGTGCGCAGGCCGAGCCCGCAGGAGGCGCTCACCGCGCAGAACGCCGCGGCCGACCGGCTGCTCGCCGCGGTGCGCAAGCAGGGCGTGGCAGATCGCGACGTACGCACCGAGAACCTCTCGCTGTCCGCGGTCACCGAGCAGCCGCCGAACGCCACCGCGAAGGTCACCGAGTACCAGGCGGGCCAGGTGTTCTCCATCCGTGTCCGGGACATCAAGAAGACCGGGCCCGTCATCCAGAAACTCATGGACGCCGCCGGGGACGCGGGCCGGATCCACTCCGTGGCGTTCGACGTCGCGAAGCCCGGCAAGCTGCGCGCCGAGGCCCGCAGGGCCGCCCATGAGGACGCGCGGGACAAGGCCGAGCAGCACGCCCGCCTCAGCGGCCGCAAGCTCGGGCGGCTGCTCTCCCTGAACGAGGGCGACAGCGGTCGCCCGCGCCCCGTCGCCATGCCGGCCGTCGCCTTCGACAAGGAGGGCGTGCCGGTGGCCCCGGGCGAGGTCGAGGACAACATCACGGTGACGGCGGAGTTCGAGATGAAGTGACCGCCGCTGGTCGCGGAATGTGTGGTTCTGGAGTGTGTGGTCCGGCCCCCGGTGACGTCCGTCGCCGGGGGCCGGACCATGTCGTCACGGCTGCGATGGCGGCTGTGCGGACGTGACGGCCCGCCGCCGCACACGCTCGTGCCCGGCTGTCCGGGGTCACGGTGTGTTGCGGTTGTCGTCGCGGGTGCCGCGCACGGCCCGGCGCACTCTGCGCCAGGAGCGGATCAGCTCGGGGAGCTGGTCGAGGACGCAGCGTGCCGCGAAGAGGAGCACGGAGATCGCCCCGGCCGCCGCGAGTGCGTGGAGGACCAAGCTGTCGGCCACCGATGTGCCTTCCGGATCAGGTGGCCGAAACGATGGTCGCGGGACCAGTCCGGCCACGTGAGTACGTGGACGAACTGACTTCCCGCCGGCACCAAGAACGTCAGGCCGGGCTTGGCCCCCCGGTGGGACGAACAGGGTCATGCGTGCAGGCCCGGGCCCGCGGTGTCGAATCCACTCCCTGGCCGCCCATGCCGGAGGCCGCACCAGTTCTGTGGATCCCTTCCTGGCACCCCGGCCTCTTGCCGGGCCGCCCAGGGAGCGGACAGTCCGGGCGTCACGCCCGGACTGAGATTGCTCGGGAAACTAGCAGAACTCCGTTGCGGGGAGCGGGAGTTGAGCTCGTTCGGGTGCTTCCTGGGGGCGTGGCCGGCGCGGTGCGGCCGGATTCCGTACGATGCGCGCCCCGCGCACTGACGCCCGGTCACCGTGCCTTCCGGGCCTCCTGTGCCTCCTGTGCCTTCTGTGTCTCCGGCGTTCCCTGTGCCTTTTGTGCGTCCCGTAGATCGCACGACTCCTTGAAGCCCTGGCTCGTCAGGCCCATCGCGGCGTTGAAGCGGGAGCGGAGGTTCTCCACCGCGACCATCATCGTCAGCTCGACGAACGCCGGCTCGCCCAGGCGGTCGACGAGCCGGGCCGCCAACTCGTCGGTGACCTCAGGGGGGTTGGCGGTGGTGGCCTCGGCGTACTCCATGACGTCCCGCTCCAGGTCCGTGTACGCATCGCTTTCGCGCCAGAGCGGGATGTCACGGAGCTTCTTCGGGTCCATCCCGCGCTCGTGGTTCTCCCAGTAGCCGAAATCCATGCACCAGGAGCAGCCGATCGACGCCGCGGAGGCCATCACGGCGAGGGCCTTGAGGTCGGCGTCGAGCTTGTTCCACTTGGCCACCGACTGCTCGAAGCGCAGCTGGCCCCAGAGCAGCCGGGGGTGGTGGGCCGACGCCTTCGCGGGGTCCATGACCTTGCCGTAGGTGCGCTTCGAGTACCACTCCACCACGCGGTAGAAGAGGGTGCGGCGGGGAGTGAGGGAAATCCGGGCCATGGCGGCCACCTCCTGGGTCGGACCGTGTGTCGCCTGTACGACGGGTGGGGGCCCGCGGAATGTGACATGCGGGCCGGACGCCGTGGCGGAGCGCGTGCGTGGGGCGCGTATGCGGGGGCGCGTGGGGGCCGGAATCCTTCGGGGGGTCCGCACGTTGAGCAGGGCATGACGGCAGCAGACGCACATCAGGACGCCTTGTTGAAGCTGGTCTCGGAGCACGCCGGCGGGGTTCTCGTCACCCTCAAGCGCGACGGCCGCCCCCAGCTGTCGAACGTGACGCATCACTACTACCCGCAAGAGCGCGTCATCCGGGTCTCGATCACGGACGACCGGGCCAAGACCCGCAATCTGCGCCGCGACCCCCGGGCCTCCTACCACGTCACCAGCGCCGACCGCTGGGCCTGGACCGTCGCCGAGGGCACCGCCGACCTCACCCCGGTGGCAGCGGATCCGCACGACGCGACGGTGGAGGAGCTCATCGCGCTCTACCGCGACGTGCAGGGCGAGCACCCGGACTGGGACGACTACCGCGCGGCGATGGTCCGCGACCGGCGCCTCGTGCTGCGGCTGCACGTCGAGCGGGCGTACGGCCAGGCGCACCGCTGACCCGGCCGCACGTGCCCGAGCCGCCCCCCTCGCCACTTGGCCCGTTGGTCCGGGCGCCGGACTCCGACCGGCGCTGTCGGACCCGCGGCACATAATGGAAAACCTGACCGACCCACCCCCGCTGGAGGTTCCGTGACCGGCATCCGTCCCCCACGCTCCGGGCTCCGCTCGCTGCAGCCCGACGCCTTCGGCGCGGAGCCGACCGGCGAGCGGCTGGCACGGATCCGCAGATCACCGCACTTCGCCGACGGGCAGTTCAAGAACCCGCTGGGCGCCGGTATCCGTCCCTCCGGTTCGATGCTGGAGTTCGCCTCCAGATACTTCCGCAAGGAGCAGCGGGTCCGCCGCGCCCCGGCGGGCACCGTGCCCGTGCACCCCACCACCCTCGCCGACCTGGCCAAGGCCCCGGCCAGCGGACTGCGCCTGACCTGGATGGGGCACTCCAGCGTGCTCGCCGAGATCGACGGCAGGCGGGTGCTCTTCGACCCGGTCTGGGGCGAGCGCTGCTCGCCCTTCGCGTTCGCCGGGCCCAAGCGGCTGCACCCGGTGCCCGTGCCGCTCGCCGCGCTCGGCCCGGTCGACGCCGTCGTGATCTCCCACGATCACTACGACCACCTCGATATGCCCACCATCAAGGCCCTGGCCGGCACGGACACCGTCTTCGCCGTGCCGCTCGGCGTCGGGGCCCATCTGGAGCACTGGGGCGTGCCCGCCGACCGGATGCGGGAGCTGGACTGGCAGGAGACCACCAAGATCGCGGGTCTGAGCCTGACCGCGACCCCGGCCCGGCACTTCTGCGGGCGCGGCCTGCGCAACCAGCAGCACACGCTCTGGGCCTCCTGGGCCGTGGCCGGTGCCGAGCACCGGATCTACCACAGCGGTGACACGGGCTACTTCCCCGGCTTCAAGGACATCGGCGCAGAGCACGGCCCCTTCGACGCCACGATGATCCAGATCGGTGCCTACTCCGAGTACTGGCCGGACATCCACATGACCCCCGAAGAGGGCGTCCGTACCCACCTCGACCTGCAGGGCGGTGCCCACGGCGCGCTCCTGCCGATCCACTGGGGCACCTTCAATCTCGCCCCGCATCCGTGGGCGGAGCCCGGCGAGGGCACGCTCGCCGCGGCCCGCAAGGCCGGTGTCACCGTCGCCCTGCCGCCGCCCGGCGCACCCTTCGAGCCGGGTTCCGCCGAGCTGCCGCAGACGCCGTGGTGGCGCGGCGTGGCCCCCGGCCCCGCCCCGGCAGAGGCGGCCACGGACCGGGTCACGGCGGGTGGCCCCGAGGACCGCGGGGAGCAGCAGGCGGCACCGGTCGCCTAGCCGGGCATCCACGGACGGGAGGGACGAGTCGGTTCGTCCGGCTCTGCGAACCGGGCGGTCACCGGGCACCCCCCCCCGGGTGCGAGGGTCGATGAGTTCGTATGTCGGCTGGGCCCGGGAGGGTCGATGAGTTCGTATGTCGGCTGGGCCCGGGAGGGTCGATGAGCTCGTACGTCGGTTCGGCCCGGGAGGGGCGATGAGCTCGTACGCCGACAGGGTCCGGGAGGGTCGATGAGTTCCTACGGTGACTGGACCGAGGAGCACGGCCTGCCCGCGTTCGCCCTCCGGTCAGGGGCCGCGCGGCGCCGCGCGTGGAACCGGTTCATCGACCCGCCCACCCGCAGGCGCTGGGTCCATCTCGGCAACCGCCGTCTCACCCTCGTCGCCGACACGGAGGGGCGCAGCGGCCTGTGGGACGAGCACCTCGGGCTCGACTGGCTCACCGAACCCGAGCCGCGGGGCACGGGTGTCAGCACGCTGGAGCCCGTGCCGCCGGACGCGGAACCCTTCGCACCTGATGGCGAGCCCTTCGCACTTGACGGGGAGCCCTTCGCGCCGGACACGGAAGTCCTGAGTTCCGGGGACCCCGAGGCCGAGCTGCTCTTCGGGCCGACCTACGCGCGGGTGCGGGTGGCGCGGCCCGGGGTGCGTCTGGAGCGGACCGTGCTGTGTCCCGAGGGGGAGGCCGCGTATGTCGTCGTCCGCGTCGAGGTCGTCAACTGCGGTGAGCGGGCGGCGCGTTGGCGGCTGAGTGAGGAGTGGGACGTACGGCAGCGGAGCCTCGACTATCTGGAGATCGGGCCGCGCGCGGACGTGCCGACGTACGAAGGCGGCGTCGTGCTCGCGCTCGACGTCGTCGGAGGTGCGGGCGGTGGTGCGCGGGCGCAGGCGCGGGCCGAGGGGCAACAAGGGGTGCTGCGGGTCGGCGTGCCCGTCGAGCTCGCGCCGGGGGAGCGGTACAGCGCCTGGTTCCGCTTCGGGCCCGCCGACGCCGTCGCGGAAGGCCGACTCCTGGCGCCGCAGGACGAGTTCGAGCAGTCCCTCGCCGCCCTCCGCGACCGGCTGCCCCGTGCCGCGGCCCGGCAGGCACCCCAGGCGGCCACCGAAATCCCCTGGCACGCCGCTCTGCTGACCGGCGCCGCCGCCGTCGACGGGCTGCTCGGCGGGCACAC
The DNA here is from genome assembly GCF_042665355.1 of Streptomyces monticola. Lineage (NCBI taxonomy): Bacteria > Bacillati > Actinomycetota > Actinomycetes > Kitasatosporales > Streptomycetaceae > Streptomyces > Streptomyces monticola. Next base: position 1,262,951 of record NZ_JBHTCF010000001.1, read on the forward strand.
CCTGGACCAGGGCTCGGCGTACTCCTACCGGCACGGCTTCAACGGCGCGGCCCGTGACCCGCTGCAGCACGCCCTGCCGCTCGTCTACAGCGAACCCGACCTCGCCCTGTCCGTGCTGCGCAACACCTGCGCGTGGGCCGGCCCCGACGGGGAGCTGCCGTATGCCCTCGACGCGCGCAAGCAGCCCCGCACCGACTTCTTCCGGCCGTCGGACCAGAATCTGTGGGCGCTGTGGCTGGCCGCTGAGTACGCCGCCGCGACGGGAGATCTCGCCGCCTTCGACGCTCCCGTCGGCTTCCACCCCGCCCACGGAGTGCCCGAGGTGCCGCTCGGCGAGCATCTGCGGCGCCAGTTCCGGTACTTCAGGGATGTCGTCGGTACCGGCGAGCACGGGCACGTCCGGATCCGGAACGCCGACTGGAACGACCTGGTGCTCGACGAGGCGGGTGTCGACCGGCAGACGATGATCGAGCGCGGCGAGTCCGTCCTCAACTCCGCCATGGCGGCCTGGGTCCTGCCCGTGTTCGCGGGGCTCGCCGACCGCCTCGGTGACGATGTGACGGCACGTCAGGCACGGTCGTACGGTGAGCAGTTGCGGGAGCGGGTGGCGGGGGAGTGGAACGGGCGCTGGTTCTGCCGGGCGCGCGGGCCCGGCGCCGTGACGGTCGGCGCGGACGATCTCTGGCTCGAGGTGCAGCCCTGGGCGATCCTGTGCGGTGCCGCCGAGGATGACCGGGCCCGCGAACTCCTCGCGACGGTCGACGAGTTGACGCGCAGGGGCTCGCCGCTCGGAGCCCGGCTTCGCCCGCCCGGACCGGACAGTGACCTCGGCGCGGTCTGGTTCGCCGTCAACGCCACCCTGGTGTGGGCGGCGGCCCGGCTCGATCCCGCTCTGGCCTGGGACGAATGGCGGCGTATGACATTGTCCGCGCACACGGCCGCGTACCCCGGGCTGTGGGAGGGCACCCTGTCCGGGCCCGACGCCTATCTGCCGCCCGAGTCCGGGCGGCCAGGACAGACCTGGGTGCTGCCCGAGATCGGCGTCGCCATGCAGTCCTGGCCGGTGGCCAACCAGCACAGCCACGCCCAACCCCTGTTCGCCTACCTGCGGTTGCTCGGCGTCGGCCCCACCCCCGAGGGCCGGCTGACGGTGGCGGGCGGCGCCCACTTCGAAAGCCGCACCTTCACCGTCCACCCCGACGGCTCGGGCCGGCTCCACACCACGGGCCCGACCGAGATCGTGACCCCGTCCGGGACGGTACGGGGCGGGTCGGGGGAGATTGCTTGGGGCGGCGGCTTGGGAGGCTCGGGCTGAGCGGGCGGATCGTGCGGCTCGGGCTGACCGGGCGGATCGTGCGGCTCGGGCTGACCGGGCGGATCGTGCGGCTCGGGCTGAGCGTGCGGATCGGTCGGGGCGGGTCGGGCGGTCTGGGTGATCCGGGCGGTCCCGGTGATCCGGACGGCTTGGGCGGCCTCGGCGGGCCTTTGGGGCCTGGCGGTTCGGGCGGCCTTGGCGGGCCTGTTGGGCTGCGGGCCAGTTGGGCCAGTTGGGGATGTCGGGACTGCCAGGTCCATCGGGTCCGCCGGGCCTGTCGGGTTTGGTGGGCCGGGTGGATCTTGCGGCGCTGGCGGGCCTGTCGGTCCTGGCGGGCCGGGTGGGCGTGTCGGACCGAGGTGTCCTGTCGGTACCGGCAGGCCCGGTGGTCCTGACGGTCTCGACGATCCGGCTGGGGTGCGTGAACCTGACAGCCCTGCCAGGACTGGCGGGGGTCTCACGGGTGCGGGCTGAACTCGCGTACCCGGATTCGAGATTCGTGTCCCGCAGTGAGAGCCCGGCCGCACCCCGGCGCGGGGGCGCGAGGTGGTCGGCATGCGCCGTGCGCCGGACGCGGCGTGCCGTTGGGAGCCCCACTGCGCCCGGACCGCGATACCGGTGGTGCGGGGAGGCGCCCGGTCCCGTGCCCGCCCTCAGGTCGTCGACCGCGTTCCGTGAGCGTGAACGTGGGATTCCGGCGCGGGGGCCGGTGGCCGCCAGGGGCCGCGCCCCGTGGCGCCCGCCCCGCCGCGGGGCTCGCGGACCCTCCCGCATACTCACGGGAACACCCGTCCGACCTGCGATTCGGTCGATTGTGCGGGGCATCATGCCAGAGTGGGAAGCGGTTCGCTGGAGTTTGTCAACTGCCCGCCGTACTTGATGCGTTGGCGACTACCGTGTGTGCCCGTCGATCAACGCAGGGCGCATCCCGTGCTGCGCGGTGATCGGCGCCGCGATGCCGTATGCCCTCCCGGACCGCACTGCATCGCACCGCACAGCACCGCACCCAGTCCGCACACACCGAGTCCACTCGAGGACGCTGATGTCTCACCTTCGCGAACCGGCCGCACGCGCAGACCGCCGTGAGGGCGGACGCCACGGCAGGCCGGGCCCTCGCGCCGCTCAGCATCTGCCCGAGACCCATATACGCCGACAACTCTTCCGCACCGCGGTCCTGCCCGCCGTCGCCGTGGCCCTGTGCGGTGCGGCCGCCGTGCTGTTCACCCTCCGGTCGACGGGTGTGCGGCCCACGCCCGAGCTGTGGGCCGTCCTGACCGGAGCCGCGACCGTCGCCGCCGCCGGGATCGGCGCCGCCGCCGTGTCGGCCGACCGCAGCGCGCGCGCCATCCTCGACCGCCTCGCCGCCTTCCGCCGCAACACCGCCCGCAGCCAGGCCGATCTGCGCGGCCTCGTCGAGCAGCTGCGGCGCGGCGAAGGCGTGTCCGCGCGCCGTTCGACGACTCCGCCCAGGGCCGTTTCGGGCGATGAATTCGACCAGCTGGCCCATGAGTTGACCCGGGCCCACGACATCGCCGTGGCGTCCGTCGTGCAGGCCTCGCAGCTCTCCAGCCACGCGGGCAGCGAGCAGAAGGTCGAGGTCTTCGTGAACCTCGCCCGCAGGCTGCAGTCCCTGGTGCACCGCGAGATCCAGCTCCTCGACGAGCTGGAGAACGAAGTGGAGGACCCGGAGCTGCTCAAGGGGCTCTTCCACGTCGACCACCTGGCGACCCGGATCCGGCGGCACGCGGAGAACCTCGCCGTCCTCGGCGGCGCCATCTCGCGCCGCCAGTGGTCCAACCCGGTCACCATGACGGAGGTGCTCCGGTCCTCGATCGCCGAGGTCGAGCAGTATTCGCGGGTCAAGCTGGTGCCGCCGATCGACGGCACCCTGCGCGGGCACGCCGTCGCCGACGTCATCCACCTGCTCGCCGAACTCGTCGAGAACGCCTCGGTGTTCTCCGCCCCGCACACCCAGGTACTGCTGCGCGCCAGTCATGTGACGGCGGGCCTCGCCGTGGAGGTGGAGGACCGGGGCCTCGGCATGCCCGTCACCGAGCAGAACAAGATGAACGCCCTGCTCTCCGACCCCGACCAGGTCAATGTGGCGAGCCTGCTCTCGGACGGGCGTATCGGTCTCTTCGTGGTCTCGGCGCTGGCCCGCAGGCATGGCATCGCGGTACGTCTGCAGACCAATATCTACGGCGGAGTCCAGGCGGTCATCGTGCTCCCGCAGGGGCTGCTCGGCGCAGACTCGCAGGCCGCCACGGACGAAGCCAAGCAAGCCAAGGAGGGGCAGCAGGGACAGCAGGGACAACAGGCCGAGCAGGCCCAGCAGGCCCAGCAGGCCCAACAGGCAGTGGGCGCAGCGGAGTCGGAGTCCGCCGCCACCGCCACCGCCCCCGCCCCCGCCCCGGAGCAGCTCACCGCCCCGCCCGCCGCCGTACCCGAACCGGCGCAGCTCTCCCGTAGCGCCGATGCCCCCGCTCTGACCCTGCACACCGCGGCCCCTACGCATGTGGCGCACGTACCGCAGCAGCCGGCACGCGACGAGGCCCCTGCCGGAGTGGGCGGCGCCGCACCGCTGCCCGTGCGCGGCGCGCACGAGGAGCGGCCCACGCCCGCCGACGCCGTCCCGGGCATCAGGCCCGGGGAGCGGGCCGCGGCCGAGGGGCACAGCTCACCGCAGTCGGGCGGGCTGCCCGGGTCTGCGGGACCGTCGGGCCCCGCCGTGCGCGGCACCATGGGCCGGCCCCAGCTGCCCAAGCGGCGCGCCCAGGAGCACCTGGTCCCGCAGCTGCGGGACGCCCCGGCGGCCCCGCCCCAGGACGACGGGCACCTCGTGGGCCACGACCCGGGCCTCATGGCCGCCTTCCAGCGCGGCATCGGGATGGCCGAGGGCCACGGCGACCCGCAGCAGCACCACAGCCAGTACGACCAGCACAGCCAGAACGGCCAGCACAGCCAGTACGGCCAGACCAGTCAGAACGGCCAGAACGGCCAGAACGGCAGCCCCGTACCCCAGCAGTCCCACGACCACCCGGGCGCCGAAGACCAGCACCCGGGCACCGGCCCTCGCCATGCGCACCACGACAGCGCCCGGCACGGGGGAGCCGAACCGGCCGGGTGACCCCGCGCCGGCCGCACCCTCTCGCAGGCCGCACCCCCACGAACTCCCGCAAGCAGACGCCCGTACCCCCCCAAGGAGTCGATCCCCCATGGCGAGCGATGTGCCGACCGGCCAGGTTTCCGACCTCGACTGGCTGTTGAGCGGCCTCGTGCAGCGCGTTCCGCACACACGCAGTGCGGTTCTGCTCTCCTCCGACGGACTGGTGAAATCGGTCCACGGCCTCGACCCGGACAGCGCCGACCACATGGCGGCCCTCGCCTCCGGCCTCTACTCGCTGGGCAGAAGCGCGGGCGCGCGCTTCGGGGACGGCGGTGAAGTACGCCAGGTCGTGGTCGAGTTGGCGCACAGCCTGCTCTTCGTCTCCACCGCGGGCTCCGGCACCTGCCTCGCCGTACTCGCGGGCCGTGACGCCGACGCCGCGGTCCTCGGCTACGAGATGGCGATGCTCGTCAAGAGCGTGCGGCCCTACCTGGTCACGCCCGCGAGGCAGACCGCCGAACCCTCGGCATTGAGGCCTTGAACGTGGCGGCCCCGCAGGACGGGCCGTGGCTCGACGACGCTGCCGGCAGGCTCGTCCGCCCCTACACGGTGAGCAATGGCAGGACCCGCCCGACGGCCCCGCTCGATCTGCTCTCCCTGGTGATGCCCACGGGTACGGCGCCCGGGGGCCATATGGGTCCCGAACACTCACAGGCCCTCGGCCTGTGCGACGCGGGACCCACCTCGGTCGCCGAGATCGCGGCGCAGCTGCGGCTGCCCGCCGTGGTGACCAAGGTGCTTCTCTCCGATCTCGTCGACTGCGGGGCGCTCACCGCGAAGGCCCCCGCGTTCCGCCACAACCCCACTGACCGGTCCCTATTGGAGGCAGTGCTCGATGGTCTACGACGACGGCTCTGACCCCTACGCCGCCGACACCTTCGACGCCGGGGACGAGTTCCCGGCGGACGACGGCTTTCCGAACGCGCTGAAGATCCTCATCGCGGGCGGGTTCGGGGTCGGCAAGACGACCTTCGTGGGTGCGGTCAGCGAGATCGAGCCGCTGAGCACGGAGGAACTCCTCACCACGGTCAGCGTCGCCACCGACAGCCTGGACGGTGTGGAGAGCAAGACCACCACGACCGTGGCCATGGACTTCGGACGGATCACGCTCGACAAGGGGCATGTGCTCTATCTCTTCGGCACGCCGGGCCAGGAACGCTTCTGGTTCATGTGGGACGAGCTCTCCGACGGCGCGCTCGGTGCCGTCGTGCTCGCCGACACCCGCCGGCTGCAGGACTGCTTCTCCGCCGTGGACTTCTTCGAACGGCGCGGCATCGGCTTCGTCGTCGCCGTCAACGAGTTCGACGGCTCCTACCGCTACGAGCCGGAGGAGGTGCGCGCCGCCATCGACCTGCGGCCCGACGTGCCGGTGCTCCTCTGCGACGCGCGCATCTCCAGCTCGGGCATCCAGACCCTGGTGACCCTCGTCCAGCATCTGCTCACCACCACCCCGGCACCGAGCTACGGAGCGACCACATGACGTACGACCCGACCGGCCATCTGCTGCTGACCCCCGTCGACAAGGAGGCGCCGGGCCGGGTGCAGCGGCTGCGGCAGCTGGGGCTCGGCGATCAGGCGGATCCGGCCTTCGACGCCTTCGCCGACCGGCTCGCCGAGGTCACAGGGGCGCCGTTCTCGATGGTCAACTTCATTGATGAGAACCGGCAGTTCTTCGCCGGTCTGCACACCCCGCAGGGCTCCCACTCCGGCACCGACCTCGGAGCGGCGGCGGCCGGCAGCGGGGTGAGCCGCTATATGGCCCGCGACCACGGCTACTGCCCGCATGTGGTGGTACGGCGCAAGGCACTCGTCCTGGAAGACGTCTGCGACTACCCGCGCTTCGCGGGCAACCCGGTCGTCGACGAGATCGGTATCCGCTCCTATCTGGGAGCGCCGCTCATCGACCGCACCGGTATGGCGCTCGGCACGATCTGCGTGGTCGACACCGAGCCGCGCCCCTGGGGGAGGGCGGGGCTCGAAACGATCAAGTCGCTCGCCGCCGAGATGATCGAGCAGATCCATCGCCGCGAGGACGGCCGGATCTGACGGCTCCCGGGCGCGGCGGGCCGCCGCACGACGGCGGCCCTTGGGTGCGTACGACCCGCGCGACCTGTGTGGCCTGAGTGGCCTGCGAGGCCTGAGTGGCCTGTGCCAACTGTATTGGTTTGTGCCAACTGCACTGGCCTGTTCGGTCTGTTCGGCTTGCTTGGCCTGTTCGGCTTGCTCGGCCGGGTGCGGTCAGACGACCGCGGCCCGTACGGTCGCCCCACGCGAAGTGACGGCCGCGGCAGCGGTGTGTCTGCGCTGTGCCGGTACGTGGGGTTCGCCGTCGGCGTGTAAGGCCTCGGGTTCGGCCCGTACCCCGCCGGCTTCCGTACGTCCTGCCACGGCCTCGGGTCGTCCGACGACGGCCTCGGTGCGTACGACATCGGAGAGCCGCTCCGACCAGCTGCCCTTGGCCGAGCCGAGCGCCACCTCGGCGAGACGGAGCAGCTGGATGTCCGAGGTGCCCGCGGGCGCGAAGATATGGTGCGCGTCGCGCAGATAACGCTCGATGGGGCGGTCCGTGAACAGACCGGCCGCCGCGTGGATCTCCATCGCGTTGCGCGCGGAGTCCAGGGCCGATTCGACGTTCACCAGCTTGGCGTTCATCAACTCGGCGTCACAGGACTGCCCTTGGTCGAGCAGATGCGCCGCGTGATAGGCCGCCAGGCGCGCCGTCATCAGACGCGACTGCATCTGTCCCAGCTTCAGCTTGATGTTGGCGAGCGCGTGCAGCGGCTTGCCGTAGCGCTGCCGCTCCTCGCTGAAGCGCGTGCACTCTTCGAGTAACGCCTGGTGGATGCCGAGGGAGACCGCTGTGAGGTTGGCCCGCCCGTACAGGACGCTGGAGGAGTACGCGACCGCGAGGCCGTCGCCCTCCTCGCCCAGCCGATTGGACGCGGGGACACGGCAGTTGTCGAAGTACAGCTCGCCGAAGCTGAAGCCGTGCAGTCCCATCGTGTCGCGCTGTTCGCCGAGTGAGAAGCCGGGCCTGTCCGATTCCACGAGGAAGGCCGTGAGGCCCTTGGAGCCGGGGCCCGTACGGACGACGACGCCATGGAGGTCGCCCACATGGCTGTTGCCGACGTATACCTTTCGGCCATTGAGGATGTAGTCCTCTCCGTCGCGCACCGCGCTCGCGGTCATACCGAGCACATGACCGCCCGACTCGGGCTCGGTGACGGCGATGGTGGGCAGGCAGTCGCCTGCGGCCACGGCCGGCAGCCAGGTCTTCTTCTGTGCGTCGCTGCCGAAGTGGACGATCTTCGCGACGCCGAGCTGCGAGGCCTGCACCATCGCGCCCATCGCGCCGCTGACCCGGGACAACTCCTCGATGATGATGGTCTTCGCGAGGTGCCCGGCGCCCATGCCGCCGTGCTCCCTTGAGATGGTCGCGCCTATCCAGCCCTGCCGGGCGATCAGCCGGGAAAGTTCATGCTGAACGGTGCGGGTCGCCTCCATCGCGGGTATGCGCGGCCGGACTTCCTGTTCGGCGAAGCCACGGACGTGTGCGCGGAGTTGATGGTGGAGCCGACTGGTGAAGTAGTCGCCCATCGCGAGCCCTCCTGTGCGGTTCGCCTGCTCGTGGGGGGAGAACGAGCAGGTGGTGCATCAGCAGTGGTCCCGTCCCGACCAGGCCACCACACCATCTTGTTGAAACTTGGCCAAGGTACAAGATCGCTCTGAAAACTTGGCCCAAATACAGATAGTTGACGTTTGGTTTGGATTGTGCGCGGTGTGGTATGGCCCGTTCGGCCCACCTCCCTGGCATTCCCCTCGGACTTCTCGGTGCCACATGCCAAAGGCAAAGGTTTCGTGGGCATATGGCACCGAGGGTCATCTGACGGGCCTCAGATGCTCAGAGTGTCGCCATCCGGGGAAAGAATTCGGACACTGTTGTCCTGCGCGGCGCAGCAAGTGGACTCTCTGAGCGGCCTCGGATGTATCGCATCCTGAGACGGCGCAACCAGAGTGGTGGGCACGTTTCTGCTGCTCGCGTGGTTCGTGTGGTGTGCACGGTGCGGAAGTCATGACGCGCGGAGTGCGGCCTCCAGTTGCTCGCCTCGACCTCGCGGGCCCACCCGGTCTCTCCGTGCCGACGCGGAGGGCCTGACGAAAGTGCTGGTCAGGGTCGCATTGCTGGGGAGCAAGGGGTCATTCGCAGCCGTCCGCCTGCACCGGCGGCACCGTGCGAGCGTGTCGTATGCCCGTCCGTGGGGACCGTCACTCACACGGGATTCTCCCCCCGCTGCACAGGGATCTCCCGCGGCCCGTACGCCACAGGGTCCTTCACCAGGGCGAAAACAGCCCTGCTGTCCGGAAGTTGTACCCCGCAACCGAATGTCGTTCTTCGGCCATGACCCTCAAACGGCTTGATGCGCGTGCGGCGCGAAGTGGCACTCGGGGGTGTGATCAGCGCAAGGTGGTGGCCCACAGCGCGCGCCAGGGCGTGTTCGCGGGCCCCGGGCGCCGTCGTGGCGGATCAGGTGAACTCGCCCTGAGCTGGGGAAACGTGGGGTGGGCCGGACGGTCCCGGGCGAGGCGCACACATCATCGACTGCCGTGGACGCGGTGGGCTTCACTTGCGGTGGGCGCGGGAGCGGCAGGTACCGCTGGGCGTAACGCCGTTGCCGCGCGCGGGCGTTGAGGTCGTGGTCTCAGGGCAGGGAGCCGGGCCGCCTCGTGCTGGCGCGCAGGACGACCTCACCGGGCACCCGCTCCACGCGTGAACGCGTCCCGCGGGGTTCGCGCAGGGCCAGGGCGATGGCGCTCTGCCCCATGCGGGCCAGCGGAAGGGCCACCGTGGTGAGGGGCGGGGTGAGTTCGCGTACGAGAGGGATGTCGTCGAAGCCCGCCAGGGAGATGTCCTCCGGCACCCGCACCCCGTGCTCACGGAACGCGGCGAGTGCGCCGACGGCCATCACGTCGGTGACCGCGAAGACACAGGTGGGCCGTCGCCCCCGGGCGAGGAGTTCGACGGCCGCGGCATGGCCGCCGTCACGCGTGAACGCGCCGCGCACGATCCGCCCCGCGGGCAGCGCGACCCCCGCCGCGGCGAGCGCCGCACGGAAGCCGGTGAGCCGGTCGGCGACCGTGGTGAGTTCGGCGGGACCGGTGAGCACCGCGAACTCCCGGTGCCCCAGGGCGAGTAGAGCGCGGGCGAGATCGGCGGCGCCCGCGTGGTTCTCGGGCAGCACCGTGTCGACGCGCAGGCTGCGGTGCCGGCTGACGACGGCCACGCGGCCACCGGCCGTTATATAGGGGGTGAGTTCGGCGTCCAGCTGCCGCTCCCATGCGCGGTCCTCGATGCCGGAACCGATCAGCAGGATGGCGCGGGCCCGCTGGGCGCGCAGCATCGAGACATACGCGATCTCGCGGCCCGGCGCGCGGAACGTGGACGCCAGCATCACGAGCACGCCCTGCTCGGCCGCGGCCCGCATGACACCGCCGGCGACGGCCGCGAAGTAGGGATCGCTGACGTCATGGCAGATGACACCGACCGTGTTGTTGGAGGCGCTGGCGAGCGCCTGGGCATGGGCGTTGGGGATATAGCCGAGCTCCGCGGCCGCGGTGAGCACCCGGCGGCGCAGCTCGTCGCGGACCCGGGTGGTGCCGTTGAGCGCGCGCGAGGCCGTGGCGGGGGAGACGCCCGCGGCGGCGGCCACGGTGTGCAGGGTCACGGGGAGCGGTGCGATCTGGCGTGGACGTTCCCGTTCACTCACTGCGCCCCCTTCGGGCGTGGTGGCTGAGGGGTGCCCGGGGAAACTTCCCGACGGCCTCTTGACCGTGCTCGCGGGCGGTCATTAGCGTGACTGACATCGTATCAGAAAGCGCTTTCTGAAAGCGTTTTCGGACCTACGGAAGTCGCGTCGGCCGATCTCAGCTCGCTCCAATCGCTCCAACCACCTGCGGATACAGGGGAGTTACTCGTGAGCCAGAGCGCACTGTCCGCACCGCCCGGCAGGACAGCGGGCGTTGCCGTACGTGAGCGTCCGGGGCTGCGGCAGCGGACCCGGGAAGCCGCCGAGAAGAGCTGGCGCCCGGTGGCCCTGCTGCTCGCCTGTTTCGCCGCCTGGTGGGTGATCGCCGCCGCCGAACTCGTCGAGCCCTACCTCGTGCCGTCGCCGGGAGCCACGCTCGACGTGATGCTCGACAAGACGGACTACCTCTGGCAGCACAGCTGGGTGACCACGTACGAGACGCTGCTCGGCTTTGTGATCGCGGTGGCCGTGGGTGTGCTCGCGGCGGTCGTCATGGTCTACTCGGCCACCGTCGAGAAGACCCTCTATCCGATCCTGCTGTTCGCCCAGGTCGTCCCGAAGATCGCCATCGCGCCGCTGTTCGTGGTGTGGCTGGGCTTCGGGATCGCGCCGAAGATCCTGATCGCCGTGCTCATCGCGTTCTTCCCGGTCGTCATCTCCATGGTCACCGGGCTCAAGGCCGTCGACCCGGAGATGCTGCAGCTCTCCTCGACGATGGGCGCGAGCCCCTGGCAGACCTTTGTGAAGATCCGCCTTCCGGCCTCGCTGCCGCATCTGTTCTCCGGCCTGAAAGTGGCTGTGACGCTGGCCGTCACCGGCGCCGTCGTCGGTGAGTTCGTCGGCGCCAACGAGGGCCTCGGCTATGTGATTCTGCAGGCCAACGGCAACCTCGACACCCCGATGCTGTTCGCGGGGCTGCTGGTGATGTCGCTGATCGGCGTGGTCCTCTTCGTCCTCGTCGAGATCGCCGAACATCTGCTGCTGCCATGGCACGCGAGCCGCAGGGACGCCTCCGCCACCACCGCGTACTGAGCGCGACAGACCTACCACCGCCGCCCGCTGCCTGCCGTTTGAGCCGTCGCCCGCCCGCCACGGTGACGGCGCACCGACCTCCTCGGCCAAGGCCACCGATCCCAGTGAAAGGGCCGTCCCCCCCATGACCCCGCGCAGATCCCTGACCGGCCTCGTCCCGCTGCTGCTCGTCGCCGCCACCGCCACCGCCTGCGGCGGGGACGACTCCGCGACGAGCACCAGTGACTCCGGCAAGAAACTCGACAAGGTGACCCTGACGCTCAACTGGTATCCGTACGGCGAACACGCGCCCTTCTACTACGGCAAACAGCAGAAGATCTTCGAGAAGCACGGCATCGACCTGCAGATACAGGCCGGGCAGGGCTCGCAGAAGACCGTGCAGGCCACCGGTGCAGGGCAGAGCGACTTCGGCTGGGCGGACACCCCGGCGGTGCTCGCGGGCGTCGAGTCGGGTGTGAAGGTCAAGAGCCTCGGTGTCTTCCTGCAGACCACACCGGCGTCCGTGCAGTTCTTCGCCGACCAGGACATCAAGGCGCCCGCCGACCTCAAGGGCAAGACCGTCGCGGGCACCACGGGCGACGCCCTGTCACGTACCTTCCCGGCGTTCCTGAAGGCCAACGACCTCAAGGAGTCGGACGTCAAGGTCCAGAACACCGACCCCGCGGGCAAGATCGCCGCAGTGATCTCCGGCAAGACGGACGGACTCCTCGGCTACGCCAGCGACCAGGGCCCGATCATGCAGAACAAGGCCAAGAAGGACGTCGCGTATCTGCGCTTCTCCGAGCACGGCCTCAACTTCTACTCCAACGGCCTGATCGCCGGGCAGCAGGTGCTGCAGGGCAGGAAGGACCTGGCCGCCCGGATGGCGAAGGCGGTCAGCGAGTCCTGGAGTGCCGCCGAGAAGTCACCCGGGCCCGCCGTCGCCGCCATGGACGGCGCATCGGACCAACTCCCGCCCGAGGGCGTCCTGTCGGAGCAGTTCAAGACGACCCTGACCCTGCTGCACACCGACGCGACCAAGGGCAAGGCGCCCGGCGTCAACACCGACGGCGACTGGCAGCAGACCATCGACGTGTTCAAGCAGGCCGGCATGGTCAAGGACGGCAAGCCGGTCGCCGACTACTGGGCCTCGGACGCGGCCGTGAAGGGCTGACTGACCATGCCGAACGACGTGACGGTGCGCAAGGACAGTCCGGTACCGCGCGAGGCCGGTGCGCCCTCCGTGCGGATCGACGGCGTCGATGTGCGCTTCCGCAGCAAGAAACGCGATGTCACCGCGCTGCGCGAGGTCTCCGTCGATGTGGCCATGGGGGAGTTCGTGGCGATCGTCGGCCCCTCGGGCTGCGGCAAGTCCACTCTGCTGAAGCTGGTCGCCGGCCTGCTCGCACCGTCCAGGGGTGAAGTGCGCCTGCAGGGCGAGCGGGTGAGCGGGCCGCGCCACGACATCGGCTATGTCTTCCAGCGTGCCGCGCTTCTGGAGTGGCGCTCCGCCCGCCGCAACATCCTTCTCCAGGCGGAGATGCGGAAGATGCCCGCGCAGCAGGCACGCGCGCGTGCCTGCGAACTGGTCGCGATGACCGGTCTCGAGGGTTTCGAGGACGCCTATCCGCACGAGCTGTCCGGAGGTATGCAGCAGCGCGTCGCCCTGTGCCGGGCGCTGCTGCACCAGCCGCCCGTGCTCCTCATGGACGAGCCCTTCGGTGCCCTGGACGCGCTCACCCGCGAGCAGATGAACATCGAACTGCACCGCATCTGGCGCGAGACCGGCACGACGATCCTCCTGGTCACGCACTCCATCGCCGAGGCCGTCTATCTCGCCGACCGCGTCGTGGTGATGAGCCCGCGCCCCGGCACGATCACGGAGATCATCGACGTGGGCCTGCCCGCGCGCCGTGACTACGCCGAGACCATGGGACGCGACGAGTTCCGGGACGCGACGACACACATCCGGGGGCTGCTCGGTACGGCGGCGGCGGGCGACTGAGCCTCAGCCCCACTGCGAGCACGGGGCATTCGCGTGCGCACGAGGCGTTCGCGTGTGCACGAGGCGTTCGCGTGTGCACGAGGCGTTCGCGTGTGCACGAGGCGTCCGCCGGGACGGGAAACGCATCCGAAACACGCCCTGCTTAAGATCGTCCGGTCCACGGTTCAACGGTCCGGACTGTGGCGAAGGCGAGGGTGGGTGCCATGAGTACAGAGGTCGCCAGCGAGCTCGACCGGCCGGGTCCGACGGCGGTTCGCTGTCTGAGCGGCTCCGAACTGCGCACTCTGGAAGGCGAGTTCGCGGACCTTCTGGTCGACACGGTGCAGGGCGGCAACTCCCTTGGTTTCCTGGCGCCGCTGCCGCGCGCGGAGGCAGGATCGTGGTGGCGTGAGCGCGCCGACGACGTGGACACGGGAATGTTGCTCGTCCTGGCCGTGCGGCACGAGGACCGGGTCGCGGGAACCGTGAGCGTCGCCCTCGTCGACAAGCCCAACGGCCGCCATCGCGCCGAGATCGTCAAGCTGATGGTGCACAGCTCGGCACGCGGCCTTGGCCTCGGCCGCACCCTGCTGACCGCTGCGGAGAGCGCGGCGGCGGCGCGCGGCGTCACGCTCCTGGTCCTGGACACCGAGACCGGCAGCCGGGCAGAGGGCTTCTACCGGGCGGCGGGCTGGACGGAGGCGGGCTCGATCCCCGACTACGCGGCGGACCCGCAGGGCGTGTTGCACCCCACGACGCTGTTCTTCAAGCGCCTGTAGCAGGAACGCGGGTGCCGCCCCCTACGCCGCCTCGTACTCGTGCGCCGGGCCCCCGCGCCACTGCACCCACGCCGGGTCGTCGAGAAGCTGCTCGGCGTCGGGGATACCGGCGCGGCGCAGGAACTCGAGGAGGTCATCGTCGTGGTGGGCGAGGCCGAGGATCACGCCGTGTGCCGTGACGCGGCGGCCCCCGGAACCCTGCGTCGGGTGGACGACTATCGGTGCGCTCATGCCTCCAGGGTGCACCGCCATGGCAAGTCCGGCACCTAATCCATGTATCCGTCGCCGTCGTCGTCGTAGCCGTCGCTGTGGACGGCGGACGCGAGCGAGTCGGCGATGCCGTCCTCGTCGGCGAGCGTGCCGACGGCGACGTTGATGATCGTGTCGTCGTAGGCCGCAGCGATGCCACCGCCACCGGGGCTGCCGTCGTTCTCGCCCATCGGCGCGAGGCCGCCACCGGGGCTGCCGTCGTTCTCGCCCGGCGGCGCGAGGCCGCCATCGGGGCTGCCGTCGTTGTGGCCCATCGGCGCGAGGCCGCCACCGGGGCTGCCGCCGTGTTCGCCCGGCGGCGCGAGACCCGCACCGCCGGGCGAGCCGGCGCCCTCGTCCGCCGCCGCGGCGCATGTTCCCGCCACGAGTGCCCCGGTCGCCAGGAGTGCGACCGCCGAGGCTCGCGCCAGTGTCTTCTTGATGGCCATGAGGCCCCCTCCGCTTCACGGTCTGCCGCAGGGGACGATGCCTGCCCGGTGACCGGGCCGCGACAAGTTTCGGCCCTCCCCGAAACCACGATGCGCGACGCATGGCCGGTGGGCGCGGCAGGGCGCCCCGGAACACCGTCCCGGGGCGCCTGCCTTTCAGTACCGCTCCAATGCCGCGCCGGCACTGCTCCGTACGGGAGCGATCAGTACCGCAGTGCCGCCAAGTACCCGTAGCTGTTGCGGGCCGTGGCGAACGGGTCGGCCGGGGAGTCGTGTTCCACGAGCCACTGTCTGACCCCGCCCACATGCGCGGGCCGGAACATCGCGGCGAAGTCCAGGACACCGGAGCCGACGTCCGCGAAGGAGCCGTCCGGGGCCATGTCCTTGACGTGGAGCGCCGGGAAGCGGTGCGGATGGCGCACGAAGTAGCGGGCCGGGTCCGCGCCGCCCTTGGCCGCCCAGTAGACGTCCAGTTCGAAGCCGACGAGCTCGGGGTCGGTCTCGTCGACCAGGATGTCGTAGAGCACCTCGCCGTCCACGGCGGCATGGTCGTCGCCGTGGTTGTGGAAGAGGAGCCGCCCGAGCCCGGCCTCGCGCGAGGCCTGCCCGATCCGGTTGAACTCCCTTGCCGCTTCCCGGAATCCGGCCGGAGTGTGCAGCGCGCCCGGCAGGCTCGGCACCACCGGCCACTTGGCGCCGAGGGTGTGCAGGTCCGCCAGGGCCTGGGGGAGGCCCGGGCCCCGCAGGGTGTCGTACGCGACGTGCTCAAGGACCGCCCGCAGTCCCGTCGCGTCGAGCATGCCGCGGATGGCGGCGGCGCTGTGTCCGTGCCGTCCGCTGACGCCGACCGTGGCGTAGCCGATCCGCGCGAGCCGTTCCAGGGTGCCGTGGAAGTCGGCCGCCAGCGGGGTGCGCATCGTGTACAGGTGCATGCCGATGCCGCCGCGCGGAATGCGCCGCAGAGACTGCGCGTCGGCGGCCCTGGCCGTGGACGGTGCTGCGGCAAGCGCGGCCGCGAGCCCCACGGACGCACCGAGGAACGCCCGTCTGGTGGATGGAGCGGATGCGCTGGATGTGAACCGCATGGGAGCCTCCCTCACTTCACCGTGATCCGGACCGCGCCCGTCGTGGTGTCGCCCTTGTCGTCGGTGACGGTCAGATGCGCGGTGTAGGCGCCCTTGCGGGCGTAGGTGTGCTGGGCGGTGGCGCCCTCCTCGCCCGCGGGCTTGGCGTTGTCACCGAAGTCCCAGTGGTACGAGGCGGCCTGACGCCCCGGCAGGAGTTTGACGGTGCTGCTGAGCCTGACCGCGAGCGGCGCCGTTCCGTCCGCAGGCGCGGCCGCGACCGTCACCTGGGAGGCCGGGGTCTTCTCCACGCCGTGGCCGTTGAAGTGCAGCCAGTCCAGGGCGAGCAGATCGGGTTTGCCGTCCGCCCACTGGGAGTTGGTGAACACGGCGTACACCTTGACGCTCTTGCCCGGGTCCCTTAGCGCGGTCGTCGGCGAGACGAGATTGCCGTAGCCGCCGGTGTTCGCCACGGACACCTTGCCGAGCAGTTCGCCGGTGGGCGAGCCGGCCCGGAACTCGATGTCGCCGCCGAGCCCGCCCGAGCCCGCGCCGACCGTCACGGACTCGATGCCCTTGAGGTGCGCGGGTGAGAAGGCGATCCAGTCGCCGTGCTCGATCTCGCCGAGGCGTTTGCCGCCCGAGGCGTCCGTGCGGCTGACCACCTCCGCGCCGCCGTGGGCGCCGCCGGTCGTGGTGAAGTGCTCGGCCTCACGGAAGGTGGTGCGCAGCGTGAGCGAGGCGGAACCGGTCAGGGCCGGCACTCCGCCGGGGCCGCCCTTGTCCTCGTACTGCGCGCTGATGCCGTAGTACAGGTTCTGCCCCGGCCCGTGGCTGTCACCGGCGTCCGTGACGATCTCGCCCGCGCAGCCGGTGTAGTTGTCCAGCGGATGCAGATGGGAGTCATGGCCGAGCTGGGACTGCACCACGACCCGGCCGCAGTCGATGGTGCCGTCCTCCGGGTCCGTCACCTTCACCTCGAAGGGAATGGTGTCCCCGAACGCGAACATGCCGCCGTTCACGGGAGTTTGGACCGTCACCTGGGGTCTGGTGTTGCCGACGGTGACCTCGTGTACGGCGAGCCCGGTCAGCTCCTTGGGCGCGGTCACCTTGAGGCGGGCGCTGAACTGCCCCTTCTCCTTGTAGGTGTACGTCGGGTTCGGCTCGGTCGAGTCGGTGGTGCCGTCGCCGTCCAGGTCCCAGGCGTAGCTGACCGGGGTACCGTCGGGCAGTCCCGAGCCCGCGCTGGAGAACTTCACGGTGAGCGGGGCGGTGCCGTTGTCCGGGGTCGCGGTGATCCGGGCGTCGGGCAGCCGGTCGTCGCCGACGTGGTCGATGCGGTAGATGCCCGCGCCCTCGTTGCTGCCGCCGCGCCCGGTGCCGCTGCCGAGCCCGAAATCGATCACGTACAGGGCACCGTCGGGCCCGAAGTCCGCGTCGAAGGGCTGGTTCCACTTCATGTCGTCGAAGACCGGGTTGATGGAGTGCAGATCTCCGGCCTTGGCGGGCGGGAAACGGGGATCGCTGAAGCTCTGGTCCTTCTGCTGGATCGAGAAGGACTTGAAGTACGTCCGGGTCAGCTCGTAGTTGAGCCACTTGCCCTCGAACGCCTCGGGGAATTTGGTGCGGTAGGTGTTCGCGGCGTCGTAGTCGTACACCGGGCCGCTCATCGGGCCGCCGCCCCCGGTGCCGAGCTCGGGGAACTGCGCCGAGGCGGAATACGCGTACCAGACCAGGGCCTTCTGCGCGGGCGGCAGTTCCCGCAGCCCGGTGTTGTTGGGGGAGTCGTTCACCAGGGCGCCGCAGTTGAATTTCGCGCCCGAGGTCTTGGTCGCGAAGTCGTAGTCGTTGAACGGTGTGTTGTCGCCGACGCAGTACGGCCAGCCGTAATTGCCCGCCTTGGTGATGCGGTTGTACTCGACGGTGCCCTCGGGGCCGCGGTCCGGCTTCGCGGCTCGCGCGTCGGGCCCGTAGTCCGCGACGAGCAGGGCGCCGCTGAGCGGGTCGGTGGTGATACGGAAGGGATTGCGCATCCCCATCGCATAGATCTCGGGACGGGTCTTCTCGGTGCCGGGCGCGAAGAGATTGCCCGCCGGGACGGAGTAACTCCCGTTGTCCTTCGGCGTGATACGCAGAATCTTGCCGCGCAGGTCGTTGGTGTTGCCCGAGGTGCCCTGGGCGTCCCAGGCGCGCCGGCCCTCGCGCTCGTCGATCGGCGCGAAGCCGTCCGAGGCGAACGGATCGGTGTTGTCCCCGGTGGCCACATAGAGATCGCCGTTCTTGTCGAAGGCGATCGAGCCGGCCATATGGGAATTGGCGCGCCCCTCGTTGCGGAAGGTGGGAACGGTGAGGAGGCGTTTCTCGGACGCCATGTCGACCTTGCCGCCGCTCTCCGTGAACCGCGACAGGTTCAGCCGTTTCTCGGTCTTGTCGGAATGCAGCAGATAAAGCCAGTGGTTGTCCTTGAACCTGGGATCGAGGGCGAGGCCGAGCAGTCCGTCGGACTGGCTCGTCATCTCCGGCGTGTAGGCGAAGTCGAGCGCGGTGGAGACCTTCAGGGTCTCCTGGTCGATGATCTTCAGCTTGCCGGTGCGCTGGATGAAGAAGACCCGGCGGTCGGGGGCCACCGCCAGTTCGAAGGGGTCCGCGAGATCGGAGGTGACCAGGGGAGTGCGCTGGAAGGCGCCGGTCTTGGTCGCCGTGCAGTCACCGGGCTTGTTGCCCGCGGCCCACTGGATACCGCCGAGCAGATGCTTCAGGAAGGCCTCCTCGGAGAAGGCCGCCTTGTCGTGTCCGCCCGCCGTGTACCAGGAGCGGCCGCCGTCGTAGTTCTGGCACCAGGACCACGGGTGGTCGACGCCTTCGTCCAGGCCCTCGACACCGTCACGGACCTTGATCTGCGCGAGGGTGTGCACCTTGCCCGTCGGATTGGCGCGCCAGTTGTACCACTCCTCGCTGCGCTCCCACAGCTCGGGCAGGCCCTTCGTGGAGGGGTGCGCCTGGTCGAGGACCTTGATCCGGCCGGTCTGCACCGCGGGGTGCTTGTCGAAGATGGCGCCGACGAGGCCCTCGTACCACTGCCAGTCGCGTTCGCTGGCCGATGCCGCGTGCAGCCCGACCCAGCCGCCGCCCGCGCGGATGTACTTCTGCAGCGCGGTGCGCTGACCCGCGTCGAGCAGATCACCCTTCTCCGGCGTGGAGTTGGTGTTGTTGAAGACGACCGCCTGGAAACGCGCGAGATTGGCGTCGGTGAACGCGCCCGCGTCGTCGGTGGCCTCCACCTCGAAGCCGTGCTCACTGCCCAGCTTCTTGATCGCGTCGATCCCGGCGGGAATCGAGTCGTGGTAGAAGTTCGTCACTTTCGAGAAGACCAGAACGCGAAAAGGCGCCGCCTGCGCGGGAGTCGGAGTCGAAGTGACCCCCAGCGCGAGGACGAGCGCCAATAAGGAGAGAAGGGCGATGAGTGATCTTCGGACGGGGTGCCAAGCGGGACGGCCGGCGGGGTGACTCATGGGCGCTCCCTGTGCTCGTTGGACGGCTGTGGGGTTAGAAAGCGCTTTCTGGAGTGCGTCGTTCAGAGTAGGTTCCTGGCTTCCGGGGGGTCAATGGGTCGTACGAGGGGTCAGTGAGCGGTGCGGGAGGGGCGCCGAGTCGCGCGGCAGGGGTGCTGAGCCGTGCGGGAGGGGGCGGAGCCGCGCGGGAAGGCGGCGAGCCGCGCGGAAAGGCGGCGAGCCGCGCGGGGCGACCGGCTCGCCGCCGTGAGTTGCCGCAGACCCCTGGCATGACGGGCCGCCGTCGGGGGAGGGTCGTGCGAGGACACGATCACCGCACGAGCCGAGGAGTCGTACTCGATGACGTACACCGTGGGAACGGCCACCGCCCGCGACGGCGTGCAGAGCGTCACCTATACCTGGCAGCCCGACGGCGGCCGTCCGCGCGCCTGGGTGCAGATCGCGCACGGCGCCGCCGAACACGGCCTGCGCTACGACCGGTTCGCCCGCCATCTGACGGGCCACGGCTATGGCGTGATCGCCTCCGACCACCGCGGTCACGGCGCCACCGCCAAGGCCACCGGCGGCTACGGCGTCACCGGCGCCGACATCGAGGACTCCTGGCGGGCCATCGTCGACGACCTCAAGGCCATCGGCGACCAGGTGCGCGCCCTGCACCCCGGTATCCCGCTGGTCCTTCTCGGCCACAGCATGGGCTCGCTCCTGGCCCGCGACTACGCCCAGGAGTACGCCGACGACCTCGCGGGCCTGATCCTCTCGGGCACCTTCCGTTCCCTGCCGGGCGCCGAACTCGACGGCTCCGCGGCCCGCCTGGAGCGAGAGATCGCCGAAGGCGGCCGTACCGCCCTGTCCGGCTACATCCCCGAGCTGTTCGCCTCGTTCAACGACCCGTATCAGCACCGCACCGGATTCGAGTGGCTCTCGCGCGACGAGGCCGAGGTGGACGCGTATGTCGCCGACGAGCGCTGCGGCTTTCCCTTCTCGGCCGGGCTCGCCCTCGACTGGGTGCGCAACTCCCGCAAGATCAACGACCCCCGCAATATCGCCCGTATCCCCGCCGACCTGCCCATCCATGTGGCCGTCGGCACCGAGGACCCGTGCAACCAGCGGATGACCCTGGTCTACGAACTCCTGGAGGACTTCCGTTACGCCGGGATCACCGATCTGACCTGGAAGGGATACGAGGGGGCCCGCCACGAAATCCTCAACGAGACCAACCGCGACGAGGTCCAGGAGGATCTGACGGTGTGGCTCGACAAGCACGTGTGAGGGGGGCGAAGCCGGTGGGTGTCGTGGGTGCCGCGTGCGGGGTGGGCGCCTGCCGGGTGTCCATGGGCGTCTGCCGGGTGTCCGTGAGGGCGGTGCCGCTTCCGGCTTGCCTTGCCGTGCCGGTTGTCAGCGGCATGTCCTAACGTCTGTGCCATGGCTACGTCCTTGACCTCCGACGATGTGCGCGACGCCGCGCTCGCGCTGCCGCAGACCACCGAGAAGATCGCCTGGTCGATGCCCACGTTCAGGGTGGCGGGAAAGATGTTCGCGACACTGCCGGAGGACGAGACGTCCATCGCCGTCCGATGCCCCAAGGAGGAGCGGGACGAACTGGTCCTCGCGGAGCCGGAGAAGTTCTGGATCGCCGACCACGAGGCGCAGTTCGCCTGGGTGCGGGTGCGCATCGCCGCCCTGGAGGACGCCGCCGAGCTGCGTGACATCCTGGCCGACTCCTGGCGCCAGGCCGCCCCGGGCGAACTCGTCGAGGAACACCCGGAGTTGGGGCTTCCGGCCGCGGGCTGACGGACCGCCGGCCGGAGCGCGCCCCCGCATTCTGTGTTGTTACGCCGCGGCCGGCACGGTTGTCACGCCGAGGCCGGTACCGGCAGGAACGCGCTGATGCGCTCGCGCAGGGACGCCGGGTCCAGGCCGTGGGCGGCCAGGTGCTCGGACATGTCTCCGTAGCGGCGCAGCTCGCGGCGGGCCACGCCGAGGCCGAGCACCCGGTGCGGCACGGACTGCAGAGCCGCGCCGGCGGCGGCGTTCGACGTCCCTTCCAGATAGGGCTCGACGATCACCACGTGCGGGCTCTTCGCGGCGGCCCGGCGCAGTGTGGCGGCGTCGAAGGGGCGCACCGTGGAGGCGTACAGGACCGTGACGTCGAGGCCCTCGACCGCGGCGAGGACGGCGTCCAGCATCGGGCCCACGGCGATCACGACCCCGCCGTTGCCCTCGCGCACGGTGAGGAACCGCGCCCCGTCCACCGCGAGTCCCTCCGTGTTCGACTGCTGCGACAGACGTACGTAGACCTTGTTGTCGCCCGCCGCGACCGCGTGCCGGATCAGGGTCTCGGCCTCGTCGGGGTGGCCGGGCACGTGCACGGTCCAGCCGTCCAGGGTGTCCAGGAGCGCCACGTCGCCCGGTGACATATGGGTGAAGCCGCCGGCGGGCCAGTCGTAGGAGCCGCCCGCGCTGACCAGGACTCCGCCCACTCCCTGGTGCCCGAAGTCCAGCTTGATCTGCTCGAAGGGCCGCTCCACCAGAAAGCTGGCGAAGGTGTGCACGATGGGCCGCAGCCCGGCGAGCGCGAGCCCCGCGCCCGTGCCGATCAACAGCTGCTCCCGGATCCCGACGTTGATCACGCGGTCCGGGTGCCTGTGCTCGGCGTCCTCCAGGCGGTCCCTGCTGATCTCGGCAAGGACGAGGGCGAGGCGCGGGTCCTCGTCGAGGAGACGGGTGACGGTGGTGGTGAAGCGGTCACGCATGGTGTCCATGATCATCAGTCCTCGGGGTATCGGTGGCGGGTGCTGCGAGTGGGCGGTACGGGGCGCTGTGCGGAGGTCGGCGGTTCACGCGTTCTTGGGCTCGACGCGGGCGACGACCACATGGGGCCGGCCCGGGTGCGGCGCGGTGTACGCCGCGTGGAGCGCCTCGTGGTCACGGCCGTCGACGGTCACCGCCGACCAGCCGGCCGCCTCGAAGCGGGCCGCGATCCCGCCCGGCCGCGCATGGCTGGCGGAGGCGTTGTCGATCACCAGGGTGTGCAGCCGGTCCAGGCGTGCGGGCCCGGCGAAGGCGATGGCCTCGTGGTTGCTGCCCTCGTCCAGTTCGGCGTCGCCGACGAGCACCCACACAGCCGGTTCGGCCAGGCCCTGCGCGCGCAGGCCGAGCGCGCTGCCGACGGCGAGCGGCAGTCCGTGCCCGAGCGAGCCGCTGCCGATCTCGGCGCCGGGCACGAGCACCCGGTCCGGGTGGTGGCCGAGCCGCGAGCCGTACGAGCCGAAGCCCGGAAGCTCGTCGACGGGCACGAAGCCCTTCGCGGCGAGTACCGCGTAGTACGCCATCGGCCCGTGCCCCTTCGAGAGCAGGAACCGGTCGCGCCCCGGGTCGTCGGCGCGCTCGGGGGAGACCCGCAGCACCCGGTCGTAGAGCACCCAGAGCGCGTCGAGCGTCGAGGTGGCGGCGGGCCCGTGCTTCTCGTCGCCGGTCATCAGGCCCATGAGGCGGGGCAGGTCCGCGTAGTCGTAGTTGCGGTCGTAGTTGTGGTCGTGGGCGATGGCGGTGGGCGTCGTCGTAGTCGTCATGTGCAGCAGCCTCGTACCTCAATCAAACTTGAGGTCAAGAGCTCCGGTGCGCTGATTCTTCGCGAGGTCGCCGTGACTCTGTGTGGTGGGGTGAAAACGGGTTCACGACCACCCGCCTGAGTGCGGTATTGTTTCCGTGCGCGTTCGGCCGGGGGAAACCCCAGGTCACAACGAGCACCGGGACGTGGCGCAGCTTGGTAGCGCACTTGACTGGGGGTCAAGGGGTCGCAGGTTCAAATCCTGTCGTCCCGACGGTGCACAGCGCAGCTCAGGGCCCATCTCCGGATGGGCCCTGAGGCGTTTCCGGCCTCGACGTCCGCCCCGTTCAGGCCGCTCGCCCCGAAGCCAGGAGCCTGTATGGAACCGGTGGACGCCGCCCGTGAGTTGGTGGCCGGACGTCATCCCGAGGCCCTGGCGGTGTTCCTCGGCGGGAGTGTGCTGACGGCGCGGCGTACCGCCCTCTCCGATCTGGACGTCGTGGTGCTGCTCGGCGCCGACGCGGTGCCGTACCGGGAGAGCTGCCGTTTCGGTGGCTGGCCGGTGGAGCTCTTCGTGCACAGCGAGGACAGCTGGCGGGGGTTCGTGGAGCGGGAGACCGTCCGGCGACGCTCGCCCCTGCTGTGGATGTGCTCGGCCGGGACCCTGGTCGTCGACCGCGACGGCACCGGTGCCCGGCTTCAGGCGGAGGCCAGAAGGCGTACCGATGCCGGGCCCGCGCCGGTGACGGCCCAGGAAATCGAGGATGGGCGATATGCGCTGAGCGATCTGCTCGATGACCTCGCGGGCTGTACGCACCCCGGGGAGCGGCTGTACGTCGTCACCGAGATCGCCCGCAGGACGGGGGAGTTGCTGCTGCTCGCCGAGGGGGCGTGGCTGGGCGCGGGCAAGTGGCTGGCCCGGCGGGCCGACGAGGTCCTGCCGGGGTTCTCGGAGCGCCTGGACGCCGTGGTGCGGGATGCGCTCGACGGGCGTCCGGAGCGCCTTGTCGCGCTGGCCGACGAGGTGCTGGCGGGGGTGGGCGGGCGGCTTTGGGAGGGGTACCGGCGCGGTGGTGTGACCTGAGGCGGGGAGGCGCCGAGCCGCAGGGTGCTTCCTGCCGCGCCGGGTCGCCGGGGCGCCGGATCCTTGGCCGCCCGCCATCACGCCGGTCGGCCGTGCCGGATACCCGCTGTCGCGCCGGGCCTGAGCCGGCCATGGACCCTCCTGGCCCGGGCGACGGGTTCGTGCGACTCCCGGGCGAGGGTAAGCCGCCGGTCCACGGCCCGGTCGGCCGGGGCGTCGAGCGTCGCGCGGATCTCGCTGATCCGGCGGGCCAGAGCCGGGTCACGCTCGGCGAGGGACTCCCCGTCGGAGCGGGCCTCGAGGGTGTGCGACCACGGCACGTCGCGGCCCTGCTCCAGCAGATCGAGCGCCCGGCGGCGATCGCGCGGCTCGCCGCCCCGGTGGTCAGGCCCGTCCAGTCGGCGAGGAGATGCTCGCGGTCGGCCGGCCCCACGCCCCGCTGCCACCGGCGCGCTCACCGTGTGCAGGCGCCGGCCTCGTCACCCCGGAACGTGCGGTACAGGGGCAGTGGCTTCTCGCCCTTCTTGAGCTTGACCGGGGGGTGCTCGACTACGGGCACCGGTTTGCACACCGCCCACTGGTCGTTGCGGCCCGGACCTTCGAAGCCGTAGGTGCCGGCCGCGCCCCGCAGGCAGTTGTTGGTGCAGCCGCCCGCGGAGATGGTGGGGAAGATCAGGGTGTTGTAGAGATCGTGCTTGGTCGGGATCTTGCGGGCCGGGGTGGTGGCGTCGCCGCCCTCGCCGCCCTCGTTGAGCTCGCTGTAGGTGCGGTCGACGGCGTCGGCGAGCAGTGTGAACGCGTCGTAGTACATGACCGCGTAGCCGTCGTCGAGGGCCGTGCCGTTCAACTCGTGCTTCTTCTGCAGCTGTTGGAAGCGGGTGAGGAAGCGCTCGTAGGCCTCGGGCGGGTTGTGCTCGCCCTGGCGCCAGGCCGGGTCGACGGACGACGCGTCGACGATCGAGGCGTGTGCCTCCTCCAGCCAGCGGGTGGGCTCGGCGGCGCTGAGGGTCGGCTCCAGGCCGATGCCGACCTTGAGGATGCGCAGGCGCGACTCGCGGCCGCAGTCGCCTTCCTGGGCCAGGCGTTTGATGAAACTCGGCAGGTCCTGGTCGCGGCCCGCGAAGAAGACGGTGTCGGACTTCTCGTTGCAGATCTTCTGTACGGCGTCGGTGAAGCGGTTGGGGATGCCCTTGTCGGCGCCGGAGGAGCCGGTGAAGTTGGAGTTGTGGTGGTCGAGGGAGTAGACGACGCCGAAGTGCCGCTCGTAGATCTCCTTGAGGTTGCGCGAGTACACGTCCTCCTGGCGGTTGTCCCACACCAGGAAGCCCTTCTCGTCCCCGGGCCGCTCCTGGAGATAGCGCTCGAGCGCGCTCACGAACTCGTCGTTGTTCGGTGAGGTCTTGAAGAAGTACGGCGCGTTCATATTGGCCGCGGTGATCACCGGGCCCACGGTGGGGATGCTGTGTTGGCTGAGCGCCGCGATCGTCTTGCGGGAGGCGTCGGTGCTGCTCGGGATGCCGGTGACGCCGACCAGCGGGGTGCGGTTGTCGTCGGCGAGCTCGGCCAGGCGGTCGACCACCGGCTCCCACTGGAGCATATGGCGGCCGTCGGGCGCGAACAGGAGCTGGTAGTACGGTCCGTAGCCGCTGTTGGCCTCCAGCTGCGCGGCCAGGGCGCCGGCCAGGGCGCGGCGGATCATGTCCTTGGTCATGGCGCTGGAGCCGTCCGAGGTGAACGGCATCATCAGGGCGATCCGTACATACGGGACGCGTGCCTCGCCGTTCCGCTTCTCCGCCCGGTTCTTGACGCGGGCGTTCTCGTCCGCGACGGCCTTGATGAGGCTGTCCAGGGCCGGGTCGGCGGCGAAGGCGTGCTCGGTGACGCCCACGCAGTCCCCGTCGACCTCGTGCAGATCCGCACCGCACCGGCCGGGCCCCGGCAGGGTCAGGGCGAGTACGGCGGCCACGGCGGCGAGCACCGCGGCGAGCCCGCCCACGGCCACCCATTCGACCGGCCCCCATTCACGGGGATGACGACGGAACAGCATGCTGCCTCACTGTCTGGGAGGAGAAGGCTCACTGCCTGGGGATCGGAAAGGGCTGCCTCTTGCGGGCCGCGGTGGGCCAGCTGCGGGCGGCCTGACTCAGTACGGCGTGCCAGGACGGGTGGCGCGGCGAGAGATACGCCAGCTCCTCGCCGACGGCCTTGCACAGGTCGGTGTCCGGCTCGGTGTGCGGCTCGGACAGGTACCACAGGGCGTGCAGCAGCCGGTTGACGCAGCGCTCCGTCTCGTGCAGGTCGGCGAAGCGGCCGTCGTGCGCGCCGAGCGCCAGGGCCATCCGCTCGTCGGCCCAGTCACGGGCCGGGGGAGTCGGTGCCGTCGCGGCGTACTGCAGACAGAACAGCCAGTGTGCGGCGCCCTGTTCGTCCTGCTCGGACTGGAACTCCTCGGCCAGGGCGGCCACCACGGTGTCCGCCTCCCCGGCGGCGAGAGTGTGGCGCAGCGCGTCCGCCTCGCCGTCCGCGCCGCGCTGTGCGTGGTGCATCCGCAGGAAGCGGTGCACCTCCTGCCAGCCGCGCCGGTCATCCGCGCCCGCCGAGCGCCGCCGCGCCTCGTGCACCAGGAGGGTCTGCAGCAGCGTGTCCGACACCAACGGGCGGTCGGGCAGGGTGAGTTGCTGCCACTGCTGGCTCTCCAGGTACTCGGTGACGGCGTTGGCGGGCAGCTGCTCGGGGCCCTCAAGGCGCAGATGGGCGGCGAGGGCCGAGGCGGCCGCGTTGTCTCGGGCCAGCGAGAGCAGGGTCAGCCGGTCGCGCTGACGGCGGTCGGGAAGCAGCCGCTCCAGGAGCGCTTCGGTGACCGGCCTGCCGTCCTTCGTGGTCAGCTCCAGGAGGGTACGCGGGGTGACCTCGGTGCCCTTCTTCGCGGTGTGCAGGACCGCGGCGCACAGCATCGTCGTCGCCGCCGGGTGCCCACCTGTCAACGAGTGCACGGCGGAGGCCAGATAGGGGTGCAGGGGCCGCGCGGAGCGGGCGACCGCGAGCAGCGGCAGCACGTCGTCACGGCTGAGCGGGGTGAGCGGGACGGCGAGGAGGCCGGCGTACGGCGTCGGGCCCGTGCGTCGCCAGCCGGAGGACTTCACCAGGTCCGCGAGGTCGCGGCGGACCGCGTCGGCGGCCGCGTCGGGCAGCTCGCCGAGGCGGGTGGCGACGACCACGGTCTCCTCGCGGTGCGGGCGGTCGGGCCGTGCGCGCTGCTCCAGGAGCAGCTCGAGGAAGCCCTCGCCGGTCTCGGTGTGCGCGTCGTCGAGCAGGATCAGCGGCCAGGGTTCACGGTTCCAGCGCTGCAGCCGGCCGTAGGCGGCGGCGATGTCGTGCAACAGGGCGGCGGTCAGGGCCTGTTCGGCCGCGTGGCGGTAGTCGCCGCCCAGCTGGAACCACTCGCCGAGGCGCAGCAGCGGACTCCCGGAGTCGCCGCTGTGCGGAATGCGGCCGCGGTACCAGGCGGGTGCCTCGCCGAGCTGATGGCGCTCGGCGTACTCGGCGATCACGGCCGCGGTGATGCCGTCCTGCCGCTCGGCGTGGTCGAGCTCGTCCAGACGGCCCTCGACGGCTGCGGCCCAGGCGTGCCGCAGCGGGTCCACGGGCCCGCGCTCCAGATGGCAGGCGATCAGGGCCCGGGCGAGGAGCAGGAACCGCGCGTCCCGCTCCTCGTCGTTGTCGTACCGCCAGCCGGCCACGGCGAAGAGCCCCGGCAGCAGTACGGGGAAGCGGCGCCGCAGATCGGGGGCGAGGGCGCAGACCAGCTCGGCCAGGAGCTCCACGGTATCGGCGGCGACCGCGGGCACACCGGGGCCCGAGGGCGCGGACGGCACGGGCTCGGCGGTCGGCGGCACGGCCCGGATATGGGCGAGCGGAAGGCGGCCGCGGTAGTGGGCGGCGAGCTCGGCGAGTACGGCGCTGCGCCCCATGCCGTGCCGGCCGGTGACCAGGACCACGGGCGGATCGCCCTGGTGCTCGCGGGTGGTGCGGGACCGCTCGTCGTGGGCCAGGCCCGTGAGCCGGGGGACGAGCGCGCGCAGGAGCGGGTCCCTGCCGTACAGCGATGGCCCTTCCGTGGTGCCCATCAGGCTGCGTTCCGCCTCCGTGTCGTCCGTGTCCTTTGCGGCGACAACGACTCGGAGACAGGCGGTACCGCTCCCCCGTGACGTCAGCCGCTGACGTCCGTACCAACTACGCCTGGAGCCATAGAACTTACCGTTCGCGCGCGGCACGTGCCAGCAGAATGCGGCACTGTGTGCTCCTGTTGTTACCTGGTGTATCCGCCGGAGCGGTGCCTCGATCCGACCGGAGCGGCGCCCCGGGGACAAGGGCGCACGGGGGGCTCAGGGGTGCGGATAAATCTCGAGTTCCACGCTGTCCGTGAGGGCCTCCGCGCCGCGGATCTCGCCGGGGTAGGCGAGCCGCACCCGGCGCAGGCGGCGCAGTCCGGCGAGCGAGGCGAGGTCGAGCTCGGCGACCTGCGAGAGGTGGATCTCCTCAAGTCCCGGCAGGCGCAGGGCGATCCGGCGCAGCGGGACCGGCGCCCCGGGTGCCGCCCGGACATTGAGATGGGTGACCTGCGGGATCTGGGTGCGGGGCGCGAACAGCAGCATGCTCAACTGCGAGGGGGACAGGGTGAGTCTGCGCAGTTCCGGCAGCGCGGCCAGGGACGAGCCCCACTCGTCGGGTGTCAGCCGCTCGCTGGCGTCCTGCAGGCGCAGCTCCTCCAGGGTCCGGAAGGCGGCGATACCGTCGAGCCGGGTGGCCGTGGGCGGCAGCGAGAGCACCCGGAGCCGCTCGGGGCGCGGCAGGTCCGCGAGTCCGCGGTAGGGCACTTCCTGGCCGACCATGAGCGCTTCGAGGCGGTCGCAGCCGGCCAGCGTCTGCAGCGGCTCGAACTGGGGGAGGTCCTTGAGGGCGAGCCGGCGGAGGTGGGGCAGCCGGGTCAGGGGGTCGGGGTCCCTGACGTTGCGGCAGCCCTGCAGGACCAGCGACTCCAGGCCGGGGTGGTCCAGGAGCAGCGAGAGGTCTTCCAGCTGCAGATTGCCCCGCAGGACCAGCTCGCGAAGGCGTCCGGGATCGAGGGCGCCGCGAATCTCCTCGGGCGTGAAATCGCCGTTGAAGCCGACGCGTTGGCAGCCCGGCATGGTGCGCAGGGCGTCCAGCTCGGCGCGGGAGCGCACCGTGACCAGCTCGTCGGGGGAGGTGTCGAGAAGCGGGCGGACGATCTCCTCGGCGTAGGTGTCGGTGTCGAACCGGTCCCAGTGGTCGAGGAGTTGGGCGCGTACGGCGGACTGGCCGGTGCGCAGGAACTCGCGCAGACGGGGGATCGCCGCGTCCCCGCCGATCTGGCATATCGCGTGCACGGTGGCCAGTTCCTCGTCGCCCTCCAGATCCTTGGCGTCCGGCAGCAGCTTGAGCAGCAGCGGCCCCGTCTGGGCCAGGGAGCGGGCCTCACGCAGGCTGCGCGGCGGCAGCATCCGGGCGGCCTGGCTCTCGATGGCCTCGCGGACGGCGGGGTCGAGGCGGGTGGCCTGTTCGAGGGAGGCGAGGGCGAGGAGGCGGAGGCGGGCCTGGACGGCGGCGTCCTTCTCGCGGTCGCCGCGCTCGCGCAGCCGGGTCAGGAGGTCGACGCGTTCCTGGTGGCGGGCTTGAGCAACGGCCATCTGAACCACGTCCTCCCACTGGTCCAAGTGTGCGTTGTTCACCAGCATGCCCAGATCCCGCTCTTCGAGCACGGCCCGGGCGCCGAGGAAGTCCTGGAATGTGCGGTGGATGAAGTTCACGGCGCCCGCGCGGGGCTCGCGCAGCAGACCGGAGCGTTCGAGGAGCACTTGAAGTGCTTCTTCCGCCGTGCCGATCTGCGCGAGCCGGGGCACGGCCGGCTGGAGCCGGCGCACCACGTCCACCGCGTCCGGCCAGTCCAGCTGGGTGCGCTCGTTGCGGATCAGCCAGTACGCGAGCCGCTGCAGCGGTTCCGTCGCCGACTTCTGGTCGAGATCCGGGGCGCGGGTGCGGCCGTAGACCTCCCGTTCGAGGTCGCGGCGCTCCAGGAGCATGGAGAGCGCGGCCTCGTACAGCGAAGCGCGGCCCTGGGGCAGAAAGCCGCGGCGCTCGCGGTGCAGGGCGCAGATCAGGCCGCACATCAGCGGGTTGGTGGCCAGACGGCTCAACTCGGGGTTGCTGCGCAGCGAGCGGGTCAGCGTCTCGCCCAGCTCCTGGGCGGCGCCCGCCGCGGTGTGCCAGCGCCGGACGAACAGCTTCATATCGGCGGGGCGCAGCGGGGAGAGCGCGAATTCACGGAAGCCCTCGCGGCGCAGCCAGCTCCGGTCGAGCGCGGAGGGGCGGGCGGTGACCAGCCACAGATTGCCGGGGAAGACGGCGAGGAGTTTCTTGAGCCAGGCTCTGGTGCGCGTCCGGTCGTCCTTGGGGATCTCGTCCGCGCCGTCGACCAGCATCACCGCGCGCCCGTGCCGCAGCACCCGGGCCGCCCAGCCGTCCGGCTCGGTGCCCACGAGGGGGCAGCCGATCCAGCGCAGGAAGTCCTCGGGCATGGGCAGTTCGGCGTCCTTGCGGGCCAGGGTGCGCAGCGGGAGCACGAAGGGTACGCGGCCGACGAGCTGCGACAGATCGGCGGGCACCCCGTCCTGGCGGGCCGTGGTGAGGGCGAGCCACTGGACCAGGGTGGTCTTGCCGGTGCCGGCGACACCGCGCAGCAGGACGCGCTCATGCCCGGCGAGTGTCGCCTCGACGGGGACGGCGGCGGCCTCGGGGTCGGCGTCGCGGTCGGCGCCCGGGACGCCGCCCATGACCGGGACCGGCTCGGCGGCGCCGCGGTAGGGCATGGCCTCCAGGCTCAGGTACGCGGATTCGAGGGGCCAGTCCTGGCCGTCGGGCTCGCGCAGGTCGACGCCGTAGATGGTGAGACGGCTGTGGCTCTCGATGATGTAGCGCGCGTACTCCCGCTCGAACTCGGCGTCCTGCCGTGTGACGTCCGGCAGGCGCTGCAGGATCAGCGCCAGCTTCTCGCTCTGCTCGCGCAGTTCACGGCTCTGCTCGATCTGTGCGCGGGCCGCGAACCCCGGCTGCTGGCTGAAGAACCGCACCAGGTGCACACAGGCCGTCTCCAGGAGCCGGTCGTGGAAGGCGGCCGCGTCGTCGCTGAGGAGGCGGCGGGTGGCGGGTCCCGCGCTCCTGGCCAGCTGTGCGGCGAGCCGCTCGGGACCGAGTGCGAAGGCGTGCACGTCGTCGATGTCGAGGTCGCCGAGCGCGTGCAGGGTGCGGGTCAGGGCCTGTCCGACGGCGTCGTGCTCGTCGGGGCTGACCGGCGGGTCGTGCGGCCCCGCGGCCCGGACGGCACGGCGGACCAGCTCACGGGCGAGCTTGTGGAGATCGTCCTCGGTGAGGGTGCGGTGCTCCTTGGCGAAGGCCAGAAAGCGCCGGATGGGCACCGGGCGCTCGGCGTACTCGGCGGCCGCCGCTTTCGGCGCGGGCAGCAGTAAGCGTTTGAGCAGGGGGGTGACCACCGCTGACGCGATACGCAGCCCCACCGTGCCCCCGTCCACGGAAAGCGCCTCCCTCCCCAGGGCCACTCCCCGTGTGCGGCCCGGCGTCCCGCCAGCGTAGACCCCCGCGCCGGGCCCCGGGGCATGATGATGTGAGGTGGGCCATATACGTTTATTGCCCGAATATGGGTTACTTGCTAGGTTCCCCCGAGCACTGCCGCGTCCTTCGCGGTGCCCGCCGAACACCGCCGCGCCCCCGCCGCGGCGCCTGCCGAACACCGCCGCGCCCCCGGCCGCGGCCGCCGCCGAACCTTTCAGGGAGCCCCATGCGTCGCCGAATACGCCCCGCACAGCTGCACCCCGCCGTCCTCGCGGGCGGTGCGCTGGTGGTGGGGGCCGGTGGTCTCTATCTGGCCGGGACGCTGCTCGCCGGGGACGACATCGACGCCGGCACCCGAATACACGGCATCGACGTCGGCGGCATGAGCCGTGCCGACGCCGAGCGCAAGATCGAGAAGGAACTGGTCGCGGGGGACGGCAGCAAGCCCCTGTCCCTGAAGTTCGGCGACCGTACCGACACCGTCGACCCGGCCGCGGCCGGGCTCTCCGTCGATACCAAGGCCACCGTCGACGAGGCCGCCCGCACCGGCGCCGACCCCATCACCGTGATCGGCGGACTCTTCCGCTCCGGTGGTGACGTCGACCCCGTCATCCGCGTCGACGAGCCCAAGGCCCGCGCCGCCCTCCAGAAGCTGGCGGAGAAGAACGAGCAGAAGGTGCGCGACGGCGCCATCACCTTCTCCCAGGGCAAGGCCGAGGAGAAGGCCCCCCGCAGCGGCCACACCCTCGACGCCGACGGGGCACTCGACGCCCTGCGCGGCGCCTATCTCGGCGACGGCTCCGCCACCGAGCTGCCCACCCGCGAGACCAAGCCCAAGGTGACCGCGGACGAGACCGGCCGTGCCCTGCGCGAATTCGCCGAGCCCGCCATGTCCGGGCCCGTCACCCTCAAGGTCGCCGGCAAGCAGCTCACCATCAACCAGTCCGTCCTCGGCAAGCACCTCACGCTCAAGCCGGACGACAGCGGCAAGCTCACCCCCAAGCTCGACAGCAAGGGCCTGCTCGCCGACCCCGCCGTGTCCCAGCCCCTCACCGCCCTGACCGGCAAGGCCGAGAACGCGAAGCTGCGCCTGGACGGCGACCGCGTCGTCGTCGCCAGCGACGGCAAGGCGGGCCAGGAGGTCACCGACAAGGCGCTCGGCAAGGCCGTCCTTCCACTGCTCACCAAGACCGGCGCCGCCGCCCGTACCGGCGAGGTCGCCGCCACCACCAAGCAGCCGCAGGTGACCCGCGAGAACGCCGCGCAGCTCGGCCTGAAGGAGAAGATGTCCTCCTTCACGGTCAACTTCGAGCCCGCCGCGTACCGCACGAAGAACATCGGCCGGGCCGCCGAGCTCATCAACGGCTCCGTCGTCATGCCGGACCAGACCTGGAGCTTCAACCGCACGGTCGGCGAACGCACCAAGGCCAACGGCTTCGTCGACGGCACGATCATCCTCAACGACCAGTACACCAAGGCCTCCGGCGGCGGTGTCTCGGCCGTGGCGACCACCATGTTCAACGCGCTCTTCTTCGCCGGTGTGAAGCCGGTGGAGCACGGCGCCCACTCCTTCTACATCGAGCGCTACCCCGAGGGCCGCGAGGCCACCGTCGCCTGGGGCAGCCTCGACCTGAAGTTCCTCAACGACTCCGGCAAGGCCATCTACATCCAGGCCGAGGCCACCGACACCTCCATCACCATCACCTTCCTCGGCACGAAGAAGTACGACGAGGTCACGGCCGTGCAGGGCCCGCGCGAGAACGTGAAGCAGCCCGGCGAGCGCAAGAACGACTCGAAGAAGTGCGAGCCGCAGACGCCGCTCGAAGGCTTCGACATCACCGTCGAACGGGTCCTCAAGCAGGGCGGCCAGGAAGTGAAGCGGGAGCCGTTCCGTACGCACTACACGCCGCGGGACAAGGTGACCTGCGAGTAGCGGCACCCCGCGGGGTGGGCGCCCCGCCGGGGCTGCGCCCCCAGGTCCCCCCGTCGCCCTCCGGGCTCGTCACCACACCTCCCGTATGACACCTGGGGGTGCGTCGTGGCTGGTCGCGCCCGCGCGGCGGCGCCGCATAACGACACAGCCCCGCGCCCCTTTGGGGCACGTCCCTCCAGCCGGACCCGAGGGCGCCCCCAGAGTGGCTCTATTTGGCCCCACGTCGCACTCACCCTCCCCGCCCCCATCCCTTACGCTGCGGGCCGTGAACAGGGTGGGGACGTCTTTCGGTGCGCGGCCGCGACGGCTCGGGCTGCGGCTTGCGGCCGGGGCGGGGGCCGCTCTGGGGGCCGGGGCGGCCGGTGCCTGGGGATATGCGCAGGCGGGCGGCGGCGGTGGTGACATCGTGCGGGACCTGGCCGTGGGCTGGGCCTACGCGGGCGCCGGCCTCGTCGCCTGGTGGCGCAGGCCCGCCAACAGGACCGGCCCGCTGATGGTCGCCGAGGGCGTCACCTGGTTCATCGGCAATCTGCAGGGCACCTCCGTGCCGCTGCTCTTCGCCGCAGGAGCCTGGTGGGAAGCGCTCAATCTGGCCGTTCTCGTCCACCTCGTGCTCACCTTCCCCGACGGCCGCACCACCAGCACCTTCACCCGCCGCCTGATCGTTTTCACCTACGGCCTCGTCGCCGTCGGCGGCCTTGCCCGCACCCTCGTCTACGACCCGGCCGTCGCCACCGACGCCACCTACCTGGACTGCCGTGACTGCGGCCCCAACCCCCTGCTCGTGGACGGCGCCACCGGCCTGTTCGACCCCGTCGACCTGACCTACCGCACCCTCGCCCTCGCCGTCTCCGCCGTCATGGTCGCGGCGATCGTGCGCCGCTGGCAGCAGGCGTCGGTCGCCCGCCGCAGGGCCCTCCTTCCGGCCTGGATCGCGATCAGCGTCTCGCTCGTCTTCGTCGCCTGGGACGTGGTGCTGCTCGCCGTGCCGCAGCTCGGCGGCCACGGCGAGGACGCCGTGCTGCTCCTGTCCGACCTCGCCCAGACCGCCGTACCGCTCGCCTTCCTCGCCGGGCTCCTGCGGATGCGGCTGCAGCGCGCCGAGGTCAGCGGCCTGGTCATCGAGGTCGGCGCCGAACCGACCCCGGCACGGATGCGGGCCGTGCTCGCCCGCGTCCTCGGCGACTCCACACTCCGGCTCGGCCTGTGGCGCCAGGGCCAGGGCATCCGGGGCGGATACGTCGACGAGTACGAACAGCCCGTACGCGCTGACGGCCCCCGCGCCACCCGCGTCGACTCCGCACGCGGCACGCCGCTCGCCGTGCTCGACCACGACCCGGCACTCACCGAGGACCCGGAACTGCTCGCCGCCGTCGGGGCGGCCCTGCGGCTCGGCCTGGAGAACGCCTGGCTGCGCTCCGAGGCCAAGCAGACCACCTCGCGCATCGTGCGCGCCGCCGACAGTGAACGGCGGCGCCTGGAACGGGACTTGCACGACGGCGCACAGGCCCGGCTCGTCTTCGCCCTGATGGCGCTGCGCCGGGTCGCCAAGGGCGTCGCCGACCACCCCGACGAGCGGGTCCGCGGCTCGGTCGCCGAAGTCGAGCACAGCCTGCGGCTCGCCCTCGAAGAGCTGCGCGGCATCGCCCATGGCATCCACCCCGCCGTCCTCACCCGCGAGGGCCTCGGCCCGGCCCTGAGCGAACTGGCCCGCCAGGCCGAACTGCCGGTGGTGGTCGCCGCCGAGCCGGGCCGCTACGACCCGGTCGTGGAATCCACCGCCTACTTCACCGTCTGCGAGACCCTCTCCAACGCCGCCAAGCACGCCCAGGCCAAGGCCGTCAGCGTGTCCGCGCGCCGGCACGGCGGGATGCTGGTGATAGAGACCGTCGACGACGGCATCGGCGGCGCCGACACCGCGCGCGGCTCCGGCCTGCGCGGCCTCGCCGACCGGCTCGCCGCCGTCGACGGTGTGCTGCAGGTGCACAGTCCCGCGGGCGGCGGCACCCGGATCAGGGTGGAGCTGCCGTGCGGGTGATCGTGGCCGAGGACTCGGCGATCCTGCGGCAGGGCCTCGTACGTCTGCTCACCGACGAGGGCTTCGAGGTGCCCGCGCAGTGCGGCGAGGCCGGGCCGCTGCTCGAACTCGTGGACCAACACCGGCCGGACGCCGTCCTGTTGGACATCCGGATGCCGCCCACCCACACCGACGAGGGTCTGCACGCGGCCCTCACGATCAGAGAGCGCCACCCCGGCATCGGCATTCTGCTCCTGTCGCAGTACGTGGAGACCACGGCGACCGTACAGGCGCTCGCCCATGGCGCCGGCGGCTTCGGCTATCTCCTCAAGGAACGCGTCGCCGACGCCGACGAACTCGCCCGCTCCCTGGAACGGGTCGCCGCGGGCCGGACGGTGATCGACCCCGAGGTGGTCGCCCGGCTCATGGCGGCCCCGCGCACGGCCGGCGCCCTGGCCGAACTCACCGCCAGGGAAAGGGATGTGCTCGCCCTCATGGCCGAGGGCCGCACCAACGACGCCATCTCCCACCACCTGGTCATCGGCGCGAAGACGGTGGAGTCGCATGTCCGCAGCATCTTCACCAAGCTCCGCCTGGGCACCGACCAGCACGAACACCGCCGCGTCATGGCCGTCCTCGCCTACCTGCGCGACGCCTGAGCCGCTCTCTTCCGTGCCCGGCCGCCGCCCCGCGGTGGACGCTTCCCGCGAGCCCCCCCGTGACTCGTCCCCCGTGACTCGTCCCCCGTACGTCCAGTGCGGAGCGGTGCCGGTGCCCACCACGCTAGGAGCTGCGGCCGGGCGGCACATCAGGGCCAGCCCTTAAATCCGCGCGGGTAGGCTCGATGCCCGATGTCCAAGGACCCGCACCTCCTGATCCTCGGCGGCACCGCCGAAGCGCGCCGCCTGGCCGCCGCCCTCGACGGCCGCCCGGACCTGCGCGTCACCACCTCGCTCGCAGGCCGGGTGACGCGCCCCGCAGAGCTGCCCGGGGAAGTCCGTGTCGGCGGCTTCGGCGGCGTACCGGGCTTGGCGGCCTGGCTGCGCGAGCACGGTGTGACGGCCGTCGTCGACGCCACGCACCCCTTCGCCGGCACGATCAGCGAGCATGCCGCAGCGGCCGCCCGGCAGTGCGGAGTACCTCTGGCAGCACTGCGCCGCCCCGGCTGGGAGCCGGTCCCCGGCGATCGGTGGCATCCGGTCGCTTCCCTCGCCGAAGCGGCGGCGCCGCTGCCGGAGTTGGGCCCGCGGGTCTTCCTCACCACGGGCCGCCTGGGCCTCGCCGCCTTCGCCCACCTCACCGGACTCCACTTCCTCGTACGGTCGGTGGAGCCCCCCGACCCGCCCCTGCCCCCGTCCACCGTCGTACTCCTGGACCGCGGCCCCTACACCGTCGAGGGCGAGACGGCACTCCTGCGCGAACACCGCATCGACGTCGTCGTGACCAAGGACAGCGGCGGCGCCGCGACAGCCGCGAAGCTCCGGGCGGCAAGGGAGTTGAGCCTCCCGGTCGTGGTGGTACGACGCCCACCGGGCCCGGAGGGCGTGGTGACGATGCCGGATGTGGCCACGGTGCTGGAGTGGCTCCAGGCCGTTTAGGCGTGGCCTTGACCGAGCCCGCAGAACAGCCCGTCCGGCGTTTGCCAATGAGCCCGTCCGGCGTTTGAGGACGAGCCCGCAGGGCGATGTAGCGGTGCGCCGTACGGCGGTGCGGAAAACCGGGACCTAGGCCGGCACCCGATCCCGCGCCGCAGGCCCGGGCATCCCGTGCGCCAGATCCTCCGCCAGCAGCCGCTTCGCGATCGC
Source organism: Streptomyces monticola (assembly GCF_042665355.1). Lineage (NCBI taxonomy): Bacteria > Bacillati > Actinomycetota > Actinomycetes > Kitasatosporales > Streptomycetaceae > Streptomyces > Streptomyces monticola. Next base: position 1,300,320 of record NZ_JBHTCF010000001.1, read on the forward strand.
GTCGACCGCGCTGCGCAGCTCGGGCCCGGCCGGGCGCCCCCGGTCCTCCTCGAGGCGCGCACCCAGCCACTCGCCCCACGCGTCGCTGATCACTCCGGCCTCCCGCGTCCCCGCCGGTGTGTGCGAGAAGAAGGCGCCCTCGCGGGTCAGATAGCCCTCCTCCACCATGCGGTCGAAGACCGGTACGAGAACCTCGGGCGGTACCTCGCGGCGGGCCGCGATCAGGCCGAGGCTCGCGTGGCCGACCATCCGCGTGTAGAGCTCGACCTGCATCACCGCCCAGGCCCCCGCCATGTCGAGCCGGCTGTCGGACGCGGCCAGGACGCCACGGGCCTCGTTCAGGCCCGTCGACCGGACGATCTTGCCGACGGCGAGTTCGAGGAGCTTCGCGGAGTCACCTGTCGCGGTCGGCGACGAGAAGCCCTCGCCCATGTCGGCCGAGGCCATCCGGGCGCTGTCCCGCAGCTTGACCTGCTTGAGGAAGAGCGCCACCAGGAAGCCGAGCACCGCCACCGGAACGGTCAGCAGGAACACGGTGTGCAGCGTGTCCGCGTACGCCTCGATCACCGGCGCCGCCTGCTCCCGTGGCAGCTGGTGCAGACCCTGCGGACTCTCCGCGGCCCTGGCGACGGCCGCCGGATCGGCGCCGCCGCCCGCGCGCGCCGCGGCGGCGACCCCGTCCGTCAGATTGGGCTTGAGGGTGTTGGCGTAGATCGTGCCGAAGACGGCGGTGCCGAAGGCGCTGCCGAGGGTGCGGAAGAAGGTGACACCGGACGTGGCGGTGCCCAGGTCGGCGTAGTCGACGGTGTTCTGCACGGCGATCGTCAGGACCTGCATGCACAGGCCGATGCCGGTGCCGAGCACGAACATGTAGAGCGATTCCAGCCAGGTGTTGGTGTCCGCGCCCATCAGGGACAGCAGATACAGGCCGAGGCCCATCACCAGAGAGCCGACGATCGGGAAGATCCGGTACGTGCCGGTCTTGCTGACCACGTTGCCGCTGAAGATCGAGGCGATCAGGAGCCCCGCCACCATGGGCAGGGTGCGCACCCCGGAGATGGTGGCCGAGTCCCCGTCGACGTACTGCAGATAGGTCGGCAGGAAGGTCATCGCGCCCAGCATCGCGAAGCCCACGATGAAGCTGAGCACGGAGCAGACCGTGAACACGGGGTTGGCGAACAGGCGCATCGGCAGCATCGGTTCGGCTGCTCGCGTCTCCACCCAGCAGAACAGCGCGAGCGCCACCGCGCCGCCCGCGAACAGGCCGATGATGACGCCCGAGCCCCAGGCGTACTCGTTGCCGCCCCAACTCGTCGCCAGAATCAGGGCACTTGAGCCGATCGCCACGAGCGCGATACCGAGGTAGTCGATGACCGGGCGGGCCATGGACTTCACACTGGGGATGGTGCGGGCGGCCGCGACCACCACCAGGATGGCGATGGGGACGTTGACGTAGAACGCCCAGCGCCAGGACAGATGGTCGGTGAACAGGCCGCCAAGGAGCGGCCCGATGACCGTGGAGACCCCGAAGACCGCGCCGATCGCGCCCTGGTACTTGCCGCGCTCGCGCAGCGGGATCACATCGGCGATCAGCGCCATGGCGGTGACCATGAGGCCGCCCGCGCCGATGCCCTGCAGGCCGCGCCAGGCGATCAGGAGCGTCATGTTGGTCGCGAGGCCGCACAGGAACGAGCCGGTGATGAAGATGATCGCGGAGATCTGGAAGACGACTTTGCGCCCGAACAGGTCGCCGAACTTTCCGACCAGGACGGTGGCCACGGTCTCGGCGAGCAGATAGGCCGTCACGACCCACGACATATGGGCGCCGCCGCCCAGGTCCGCGACGATCGTGGGCAGGGCGGTGCCCACGATGGTCTGGTCGAGCGCCGCGAGCAGCACCCCGAGCATGATCGTCACGAAGACGACATTGCGGGTCCGCGCGTCGAGTACGGGCGGGGCGGCGGCGCTGGCCTGCGGGCTCTCGGCTGTGGTGGTCACACCGCCACTCTTGTGCGCGGGGCCGCCGGGCGCATGCGGCGCGGGGCCGGACCGGTGACGCACGCCCGCCCTGCCCGGACTCCCGGGGCGCCCGCTCGGCCGCCCGGATCCCGGCGGCCGAGCCTCCCGGTTGCGGCGGCTCAGCCTCCCGGGTTGCGGCGCAGCAGATACGTGTCCATGATCCAGCCCTTGCGGGCCCGGGCTTCGGCGCGCAGTTCCGCGATCCGGGGTGCGGCCTCGGCGAGTGGCCCGGAGACCAGGATCTCGTCCGGGGTGCCGATGTACGCGCCCCAGTGGATCTCGATGTCCTGGTCGGTGTAGTGCGTGAAGGACTGGTGCGCGTCGAGCATCACGACCACGTCGTCCACGCCCTCGGGGAAGCCCTGTGCGAGCCGCCGCCCGGTGGTGATCTGCACGGGGCGCGCCACCCGGTTCAGGCCGGTGCGGTGCCGTGCGACGAGCGCCGAGACACTGCTGATGCCGGGGATGACGTCGTAGCTGAACTCCACCCGGCCGCGCTCCAGGATCTCCTCCAGGATGCCGAGCGTGGAGTCGTAGAGCGCCGGATCGCCCCAGACCAGGAAGGCGCCGGTCTGTCCGTCGTCGAGCTCTTCGCCGATGAGACGCTCGTAGATATCCGCCCGGCGGCTGCGCCAGTCGTCCACGGCGGGCGCGTAGTTGTCGGTCTTGCGGTCCCGCGCGGGGTCGCGGGCCTCGACCACCCGGTAGGAGCCGTCCGGTATGTGCTCGTCGAGCATGGCCTTGCGCAGCCCCGTCAGATCCGACTTCTCCTCGCCCTTGTCGAGGAGGAAGAAGACCTCGGTGGCCTTGATGGCCTTGATGGCCTGCAGGGTCAGGTGGTCGGGGTCGCCCGCCCCGATACCGATCACGTGAATCGTTCGCACCGGGTCAGTCTGCCGTACCGCCCGCGCGCCCATCCCGCCAGGTCGCAGCCGTCGCTCGCGGCGCGGGCTCACCGTTCCAGGTCGCAGCCGTCGCTCGCGTGCACGTCCCAGACGGGGAAGGGGTCGGGGAGCCGGGTCCAGCAGGCGGGGCCCGCGGTCAGCTCGGCGTCGGTGAGCAGACAGCGGCCGAGCGCCGCGCGCAGCTCGTCGTGGCGCAGACCGGTGCCGATGAACACCAGTTCCTGGCCCTGCACGGGGTCGTCGCCGTGCGCCGCAGCCGAGGGCTCGAAGCGGGCCACACTGCCCGCGTGCGACCACAGTCCGGTGACGCCCGGCCGGGTGGCGAGCGTGAAGAACCCCTTGGACCGCAGGACTTGGCCGTACGCGCCTTCGTCGAGAGGACCCGTCACCAGCTGCCACAGCCGCTCCGGGTGGAAGGGCCGCGGGTCGCGCAGGACGAGTGAGGAGATGCCGTACTCCTCGGTCTCGGGGATGTGGTCGCCGTTGAGCTCGGCCACCCAGCCGGGCGCCTGCTCGGCCTTGGCGAGGTCGAACAGGCCGGTGCCGAGCAGTTCGGCCGGGTCGATGACGCCGTGCGCGATCCGGCGTACCCGGGCAGCCGGGTTGAGCCGGACCAGGGTCGCTTCGAGCCGTGCGGCCTCGTCCGTGCCGACCAGGTCGGTCTTGTTGAGCAGCAGGACGTCCGCGAACTCGATCTGGTCGACGAGCAGATCGCTGACGGTGCGCTCGTCGTCCTCGACCGGCGCGAGGCCACGGTCGGTCAGGTCGTCGCCCCGGTCGAGCTCGGGCAGGAAGTTCACCGCGTCCACGACGGTCACCATGGTGTCCAGGCGGGCGAGGCCGGTCAGTGTCGCTCCGTCGTCGCGGGCGAAGGCGAAGGTGGCGGCGACCGGCATCGGCTCGGAGATGCCGCTGGACTCGATCAGCAGATGGTCGAAGCGCCCCTCGTGCGCGAGGCGGGCCACTTCGTCGAGCAGGTCGTCGCGCAGGGTGCAGCAGATGCAGCCGTTGGTCAGCTCGACCAGACGCTCCTCGGTACGCGACAGGCTGCCCCCGTCCCGTACCAGCGAGGCATCGATATTGATCTCGCTCATGTCGTTGACGACGACGGCGACCCGCAGGCCCTGGCGGTTGGCGAGCACATGGTTGAGCAGGGTCGTCTTGCCCGCGCCCAGGAATCCGGAGAGGACGGTGACCGGCAGCGGGCCGTCAGCGGGGCGGTGGGGGAGTGCGGGCACGGGTGATTCCTCGCTCGGTGGGGTGGTCACGGCGCGGAATGCACGCTAGCTTAATGGAAACGATTTTCACAAACGGTTGGTTGTCCGGCCTGCGGACTGCCGCCCCGGGTGACCCGGCGGTCACGGCTCCGGGCGGTGAGAGGCGCGGTGACCGTCGGTGGTCACCGCGCCGCGCGCAGCACCGGGGCGCAGGCGGCGGCGTCCACCGGCGCCGCGTCGCGCTCCACGCGCGCCGCCAACTCCTCGGCCCAGGCGGTCAGTCCGGCGATGTCGATGCCGTACGGCACGGGCGCGGCCGCGCCGATCGCCCCGGCACCGCGGCGCAGCAGCCGCGCCCCGCCTGTCACATTGCCGCGCGCCGCGTGGGTGAGCCCCACCGCCAGCTGCGCGAGCCCGCGCCACAGCGCACGCTCCTCCTCGGGCCCCGACTTCCAGGCGTCCTCGAAGACTTCGTGCGCGTGGAACGGCTTGCCCTCGTCGAGCAGCGCCTGTGCCTCGGTGAGGCTCTGCGCCGGGGTGCGCACGATGCCCTCCGGCTGGCGCTCCACTCCGGGTGCCCCGTAGGGCAGCGGCCGTCCGAGGCCGTCACGCGGACGGGAGTTACGGGCGCGCCCCTCGGGGTCGCGGTCACGGTTGCGGGGGTCGCGGTCCCGGTCCCGGGGCTCTGGTGCGTCTGAGCTGTTCACCCTGCGATTGTCCCCGGGCGGGGGTGATCGGCGCAGGTCCGGGGTGAGGTAAGGTTTCTACTGCACGCCACGGGGGTCACCACCCCGTGAACGGCACCGGGACGTGGCGCAGCTTGGTAGCGCACTTGACTGGGGGTCAAGGGGTCGCAGGTTCAAATCCTGTCGTCCCGACTCGTATGGCTCAGCAGCTCGTATGAGTCGTGGGCCGGAGGCCGGATCGGAGAAATCCGATCCGGCCTCCGGCCTTTTCGGCCCATGGTCAGGAGCACGTCCAGGCGGAGGGCGTCCCGTAGTTGTAGCCGTCGTGGTATCCGCCCACGGTCCCGTCGTCGCCGAGCGCCTGGGCGACGTCGAGCGGGGTGCCGAAGGTGCCGATGTACGTCCCCAACTTCCATACCTGCATGCCGTACTGCTCCTTGCCGCCGCCCTGGCCGACCGTGGAGCCGACGATCAGGCCGCTGCTGTTGATCAGGTACTCGGAGTTGTTGGTGTCGGCCGCCGTGTTCGGCAGGATGCGCACCGATCCGTTCTGGTCCATCAGAACGGCGACCTGCTTGTCGTTCGCGCCGTACAGGCCCGCCCCGACGACCCGGCCGTTGGACATGCTGTGCGGCGACCAGTCGAGGCCGTCGAGCGTGGGCAGCGGGGTGGCCTTCCCGTCCCGCCAGATGCCCTCGTGGAACAGGAGGGTCCTGCCGTCGTCGGACGCGTCAAGCAGGGTGCGCCAGTCGGCCGGCACTCCGGGCACCGGCGTGACCTGGGTGGGGTTGGCGGCGGGCCAGCGCACCGAGGTGTGACCGCCGGAGCGGGACGCGACACCGAAGGCGTCCCCGTTGGCGCTGATGGCACTCACGTAGGTGCGGTCGTGGTTCGCGAGCCAGGGCAGTTGCGTCATGGCGCCGCCGCGCACGATGTACGAACTGATGGCCCTCGTGTACGGAAGGCCCGTTGTGCGTTTGAGGCCTTGGCCGACGAACGTCCCTGAGCTGTTCTGGTCGGCGACCGTGACCAGGTCGGCGCCGGCCGGGACTCCGTGGTCGGTGACGGTTCCGTTCTTCCAGCTGTAGGCGCTCCAGCCGGCCGGGGCGTAGCCGGCGAAGCCCGCGTGATCGTCGGTGCCCGCGATGAGCGCGTCGGTGATGCCCGAGGGAAGCGGTAACTCGGTTCTCGCCAGGGTGCATCCAGGGGCCCAGGCTTCGGTGCCGGCAGCGGCGTGTGCCGGGGCGGCCGGCACCAGGAGCGCCCCGAGCAGCACGGCGGCGCCAAGGATTCTGTTCTTCATGCGGTGTCCTCTCACGGTGAGCCGTTCGCAGGCGTGCACATACGCGCCTGCGTACGGCCGAGCCTGCACCGCCCCGAAGTACGGCCGTACGCGAACAGCGCGCCGCAGGGGGGCGTGACCGGTGAGTGAGGGGGTACGAGAGGAGATCTCAGGGACTTCTCAGGGGCAACCGGGTAGGGGCCGCCCTTCCCGGCCGTGGAGGGGAGACGGGGCGGGTGCGGCGGGGTGTCCGCACCCGCCCCGGAGGCCTACTCCTCGAAGTGGGCGTCCAGCGCCTCGTCGAGTTCCGTTTCCCAGCGCTTGAGTGTGGCCTTGTTCGGGGCCTGGACCTCGGCGGGGTAGGCGCGGCCCTGCAGGGTGTGGGCCGTGACCGTGAGGCGGCGGCCGAAGCGGGAGGTGGCGTGTTCCACGGCCCCCAGCTCGTCCCAGTCGAACTCCGCCTCCTGGTCGTCCAGGCGGAACCGGACGCCGGTGCCGTCGACGGTGATCGAGCCGCGGTGGTCGGTGGCCTCGAACTCGGGGCCGTCGGCGTCGGCGTCTGCCGCGAGGTCACTTTGGGAGGCTTCCGCTTCGCCTGCTTCGGCCGCTTCGGCTGCTTCAGCCGGTTCGGCCGCCTCCGTCGAGGGTTCTTCCGCCGCCGCTTCCGGGGCCTCGTCCGGGTCCTGTGCGGACTCCGGCACGTCCTCGGCCTCTTCGGGCTCCGGCGCGGACACGTCCGGCTTCGCCGGGGTGATGCCGGGGATGTACCCGGGGTCCGTCGAGGCGGCTTGCAGGGGAGTGGGGTCGGGCACGGCGGGGGCCTTCCGGTCTATGCGCTTTTCCACGGTGCGCAGTATGGCCGATGTATCTGTGCTTCGCGCCACCCGCGGGCGCGGGCGGAGGGGGGATCAGGGCACGGGCGCGCTCATGTCGCGCTGGTGCGGGATCGCGGCGATGTCCGGCAGCGGGGCGCCGTTCTGCTGCAGGGCGACCGTGCGGGCGGGGGCCGGGACGCGGATGCCCTCGGTGCGGTAGCGCTGGTGCAGGAGCTTGATGAACTCGTGCTTGATCCGGTACTGGTCGCTGAACTCGCCGACCCCCAGGATCACGGTGAAGCCGATCCGTGAGTCGCCGAAGGTGTGGAAGCGGACGGCCGCTTCGTGCTCCGGGTCGCCGCCGTCGACGTCCGCCATCACGCTGTCGACGACCTCCATGGTCACCCGCTCGACATGCTCCAGGTCGCTGTCGTAGCCGACGCCCACCTGGACCATGATGGTCAGCTTCTGCTCGGGCCGGGTGTAGTTGGTCATGTTGGTGCCCGAGAGCTGGGCGTTGGGGATGATGACCAGGTTGTTGGAGAGGTTGCGCACCACGGTGTTGCGCCAGTTGATGTCGACGACATAGCCCTCTTCGCCGCTGCTGAGCCGGATGTAGTCACCGGGCTGCACCGTCTTCGAGGCGAGGATGTGCACCCCCGCGAAGAGGTTGGCGAGTGTGTCCTGCAGGGCGAGGGCGACCGCGAGACCGCCGACGCCGAGTGCGGTGATCAGCGGGGCTATGGAGACTCCGAGCGTCTCCAGGACGACGAGGACGCCGATCGCGAGGACCACGACCCGCGTGATGTTCACGAAGATCGTGGCGGAGCCCGCCACTCCCGTACGTGACTGGGTCACCGACTGCACGAGGCCCGTGATCACCCGGGCCACGATCAGCGTGGCGACCAGGATAAGGAGCGCCGTGAGCGACTGGTTGACGATGGTGCGCACCTGCCGGGTCAACGGCAGCGCCATGGTGCCGACAGCCGCGCCGCCGATCGCCGCCGCCCACGGGGCGAGTGTGCGCAGCGCGGCCACGATCACGTCGTCACCGCTCCAGCGGGTGCGTGTGGCGTGCCGGCCGAGCCAGCGGAGCAGGATCCGGAGCAACAGTCCGGCGGCGATGCCCGCGGCCAGGGCGACGGCGGCGAGAATCGCGTCGTGCAGGGTCAGATCCCGGCTCATCGATCACCGCCCGCTGTGCGGGGGCCGGGGCACACGGGGTGCTGTCTCGTCAGGTTCGTCACCTGGGTCACCTGGTCACCTGCTTGTCTCTCGGGTGCGGCCGGGCGTGCGCTTGTGCCGGAAACGTGTGGATCACGTGCCGGACGTACGTACGACTCGGGGCGAAACAATGCGTCATCCTGCCGCATGCGGGCGGACGTTGGGACACCAGGGCCGGTCCTGCGGGCGTGAGAATCCGCATACCGGGTGGTCAACAGCGCAAAGCCGGGGCCCGGTGAGCTGCACCGGGCCCCGGCAAGGGCAGTGACGTTCTGTCAGGCGATGATCAGGCAGTGATCAGGCGGTGATCAGGGCCGGGTCGCTCACGCCCGGCTTGCCCGTCTCCACATGGCCCGCGAAGCGGCGCAGGAACGTCTCGTCCGTCGCGGACTTGACGCTCACGTCGTACCAGCGCTTGCCCGCGCGGGTGTCCACGGTGTGCTTGACCGTCTTGCCCGCACCGACCGTGACGGTCTTGCCCGCACCGCCGTAGGCGTTGGTCAGCGTGAGGCGTACGGCCGCCTCACCCGCGTTGGTCAGGGTCAGTTCGAGGGTGCCGTCGGCCCGGTGGCGGGCCGTCACCTCGGGGCCCGCCACCTTGCCGGCGCCCTTGAACGTGCGCAGGAAGCCGTTCGGGCCGTGCACCGTCAGGTCGTACGCGTCCTTGGAGTACTCGGTGTTCCAGGTGTCGGACACCGTCTTGCCGGCCTCGGCCGTGTACGTCCACGGGCCGTCGGCGCGATTGCCCGTCGTGACGTAGAAGTGGCCGCCCGCCTTCCGGCCCGCGCTGAACGTCAGCGTGAAACGGCCGGTCGACGGGGTCGCCGCGCCGTCCGCGTACGGCGCGTAGGGCAGCGGCCGGGTGGGGCGTGTGCCCGCTTCCTGCTTGGGGAGTTCGGGCTCGGCCGGCGGCTTCGGCACATAGCTGTCGTGCCGTTCGTTGTCCGGCGGCCGGTAGCCGTCGGTGCCGGGCAGCTCGGCCGGGTCCGTGTCCTGGAGGCTGAAGTCGAAGGCCGAGGTCAGGTCGCCGCAGATGGCCTTGCGCCAGGGCGAGATCTGGGGCACGCCGACACCGAAACGGCGCTCCATGAAGCGCAGGATCGAGGTGTGGTCGAAGGTCTCGGAGCAGACGTAGCCGCCCGTGGACCAGGGGGAGACGGCCAGCATCGGCACGCGCTGGCCCATGCCGTAGGGCCCGGCGCCGTACTTCGCGCCGCCCTCGTAGTAGTCCAGGGTGGTGTCCACCGTGGACTTGCCCTGGTCGGCGGAGGCCGGCGGGTAGGGCGGCACCACGTGGTCGAAGTAGCCGTCGTTCTCGTCGTACGTGATGAACAGGGCCGTCTTCGACCACACCTCGGGGTTGGAGGTGAGCGCGTCCAGGACCTGCGAGATGTACCAGGCACCGTAGTTCGCGGGCCAGTTGGGGTGCTCGGAGAAGGCCTCGGGGGCGGCGATCCAGGAGATCTGCGGCAGCTTGCCGGCCTTCACATCGGCCTTGAGGACGTCGAAGAAGCCGTCGCCCTTCTTGGCGTTCGTGCCGGTGCGGGCCTTGTCGTAGAGCGGGTCGCCGGGCTTGGCGTCGCGGTACTTGTTGAAGAACAGCAGCGAGTTGTCGCCGTAGTTGCCGCGGTAGGCGTCGTCGATCCAGCCCCACTTGCCGTCCGCGTCCAGGCCGTCGCCGATGTCCTGGTAGATCTTCCAGGAGATCCCGGCCTTCTCCAGGCGCTCGGGGTACGTCGTCCAGTCGTAGCCCAGCTCTTCGTTGCCGAGTACCGGGCCGCCGCCCTTGCCGTCGTTGCCGACGTGGCCCGTGTACATGTAATAGCGGTTGGGGTCCGTCGCCCCGATGAACGAGCAGTGGTACGCGTCGCAGACGGTGAAGGCATCGGCGAGCGCGTAGTGGAACGGGATGTCCTTGCGCGTCAGATGGGCCATCGTGCCCGCGGTCTTCGCGGGTATCCACTGGTCGTACTTGCCGTCGTTCCAGGCCTTGTGGCCGCCCGCCCAGTCGTGGTCGAGGCCCTCGATGAACTGCATCCCGAGGTCCTCGGCGTCCGGGTGGTACGGCAGTACCTCCTTGGCGCCGTCCGGCTGGTGGAACACGGACTTGCCGCTGGGCAGCGTCACCGGTCGCGGGTCGCCGAAGCCACGGACGCCCTTGAGCGCACCGAAGTAGTGGTCGAAGGAGCGGTTCTCCTGCATGAGCACGACGATGTGCTCGACGTCCTCGATGGTGCCGGTGCGGCGCGCGGCGGGGATGGCGGTGGCGCGCGTGATGCTGCTCGCCAGGGCCGCGGCGCCCGCGGCACCCGCGGTGGCACCGGCGATCTGCAGGAAACGGCGGCGGTTGAGTTCTGCCATGGGTGGGGGGACCTCTTGAAACGGGGGTGGACTTGTTTGGACAAGTTAAGTGGAGTGCCAGAAGAGGTCCGAGGTCAAGGGGACAGAGAGTGACACTTGTGTGACCACCGAGGAAGACACTGAGGAAAACGGAGCGGAAGTGGCACGGTATCGGCCCCGAGTGAGCGGGCCGCACACTCGGTGACGGGGCGCGTCGCGCGCTCCTGTGCGGGGGCGCCGCACGGCTCCTGTCCGGGCGCCGCACGGCTCTGTCCGGGCGCCGCACGGCTCTGTCCGGGCGGCACGCGGCTCCTGTGCGGGGGCGGCGTCAACACGGTGCGCACCGGGGCGGCCGTCGCGCTGTTCGTTCTCGCCGGGCGCGAGACGGCCGTCGCCGGGCGGACCCAGGACCCCGACGGGCCGCTGCCGGGCGGGTCCGGGCGGCCCTCCCCGCCGGATTCGAGGGGGGAGCGGGGAGGGCTGTGTCCGGGCGGGCGTCGGCCGGCTGGCTCACCGACAAGCCAGCCGGCCCGCTCCTGCCGTACACCCTCCATCCTGCCCTGTGAGCAGGGCGATCACCGCACCCGAAGACCTTCCTCCGTATACCTAAATCCGCTGGCCCGGGGGAGAATCGGTATACGTAGGGGGGTGCGTACTCCGAACTGCCCCGTATTCGTGTGCTCTTCGTGAAGAGCGGCTGTAGCGACGGTGTGAGCTGCGTATGGTCGGGGTCGCGCGACGCAACGACCTGTGAGGGCTGCACATGACATTCGGGTTGATCCGCAGACGTCCCGGCGAACTCCCCGTGGAGGTCACCGGATTCGTCGGCCGGACAGAGGACGTCGCCCGCCTGGACACGACGTTGCGCAACGCCCGCATGGTCACCGTCACCGGGCCCGGCGGCGTCGGCAAGACCCGGATCGCGCTGCGCACCGCCGCACGCATAACCGACCGCTACGAACACGGTGTGTGCCTCGTCGAACTCTCCGGTCTGCGCGACCCCGAACTCCTGCCGCACACCGTGGCCGCCGCGCTCGGACTGCCCGAGGACGGCGCGCGCTTCCCGCTCGACGCCGTCCTCGACCATCTGCGCACCCGCCGCGCCCTGCTGATCCTCGACACCTGCGAGCACCTCGTCGACGCCTGCGCCATGCTCGCCGACATCGTGCTGCGCGAGACCCCGGGCATCTCCGTCCTGGCCACCAGCCGCCAGCCTCTCGACGTGGCCGGTGAACACACCTGCCCCGTCGCGCCGTTGCCCGTGCAGGAGTGCGGTGGCGAAGCCGTGGAGCTGTTCGCCCAGCGCGCCGCCGCCGTCGTGCCCGGCTTCACCGTCGACGACTCCAACCGCGCCGACGTGGTGCGCCTGTGCCGCCGCCTCGACGGGATGCCGCTCGCCATCGAACTGGCGACGGTCCGGCTGCGCGCGGTACCCCTGAGCCAGCTCCTCGACCGTATCGAGGACCGCTTCCGGCTGCTCACCGGCGGCCGGCGCACCGCCCTGCCGCGCCACCAGACGCTGCGTACCGCCATCGAGTGGAGCCACGACCTGTGCACCGCACAGGAACAGCTGCTCTGGGCGCGGCTCTCGGTCTTCGCGTCCAGCTTCGACCTGGAGGCCGCCGAAGAGGTCTGCGCGGGCGGCGGACTCCCGGTGGAAGAGGTACTGCCCGCCCTCGTCGGCCTGGTCGACAAGTCGGTGGTGCTGCGCGTCGACGAGCACGGCGGGCGCTACCGGATGCTGGACACCCTGCGCGAGTTCGGCGCCGAACACCTCTGCGCGAGCGGCGAGGAGGCGGCCCTGCGCGAACACCACTGCGCGCGCTATCTGTCCCTGGCCGAGTCCTTCGACCGCAACTTCCTCGCGGACGACCAGATCCAGCGTTACCGCGCGCTGCGCCGCGAGCACGACGACCTGCGCCTGGCCGTCGAGTACGCGCTTGCCGTACCCGGCAAGGAGACCCAGGCGGCCGCCCTGACAGGTGCCCTGTGGGGGTACTGGCATATCTCGGGCCTGCACACCGAGGGCCGCTACTGGTACGCGAAGATCACCGACCGGTTCCCCGGCGATGTCCGCCAGCGGGCCTGGGCGCTCGCCATGAGCAGCTACCTCGGCGCCTTCCAGGGCGATCCGGCCGCCCTCGACCAGGCCCAGGAGTGTGTACGGATCGCCGACAAGATCGGCGACCCGGTCACCGCGGGCCGCGGCCGTGTCTATCTCAATCTGTCGCTCACCTTCACCGGGCGGCACGCGGAGGCCGCCCAGGCGGCCGCAGAGGCACAGCAGATCCTGCTGTCCGTCGGCGACACCGTGGGCCTCGTGACCCTGGAGACCCAGATCGGCTATATGAACCACCTGATGGGAGAGCTGGGCAGCGCCCTGGAGGTGTGCGAACGCGGGCTCGCCCGGCTCGGCCCCGACTCCACCGAGGGCTGGGTGCGCGGCTATCTGCACTACGTGATCGGCGTGACCCACTACCGCCGCGGTGAGCACGGCAAGAGCGCCGAGTCCGGCATCACCGCGCTGCGCATCAAGCACGAACTCGGCGACGGCGTCGGCATGGGGTACTGCCTGGAGCTGCTCGCCTGGCTCGCCGTGCACGACGGCCGTTACGAAGAGGCGGTACGTCTGCTCGGCGCCGCGGACCCCATCTGGAAGCGGGCCGGGGCGCGGCTCGGCGGCACCGCCCTCATGGAGGACTCCCACCTGGAGGCCGCCCGCAAGGCCCGTGAGGCGCTCGGTGACGAACCCTTCGAGCGGCTTCGCGCGCTCGGTGCCGCACAGCCCCTGTCCGAGGTGGTGGCCCACGCCACCGGGCAGGTCCCGGCCCCGGTGCCCGAGCCACGAGGGGCCGAACCCGCCCCGCGGCGCGGCTCGTTGACCCGGCGCGAGCACGAAGTGGCGCTGCTCGCCGCCGAAGGCCTCTCGAACCGGGAGATCGGTGAGCGTCTGGTGATCTCCAAACGCACCGTCGACGCCCACCTGGAACGGATCCTCGCCAAACTGGGCATCTCCGCCCGCGGGGACATCGCGGGGGTGCTCGGGGCGGGGCAGGGGTGAACGTCACCGCGCAGGGCGGGCCGTGGCGCCGGATGCGGCCGGGGCGGCTCCCGCCGTGACTCCTGTTGTGACTCCCGCCGTGACCGTCAAGTTGCTTGGGCATAGCATCAGTTCCCGGAATGGACACGATCACTATCTGGGAACTGGCCGTGCTCGCCGCGGCAGCGGCCCTCGTCGGCTTCTCGAAGACCGCCGTGAGCGGGGCCAACACGGTCAGCCTCGCGATCTTCGCCGCGGTCCTTCCGGCCCGTGAGTCCACCGGCGTCCTGCTGCCCGTTCTGATCGCCGGAGACGTGCTCGCCGTGCTGACCTACCGCAGGCACGCCCACTGGCCCACGCTGTGGCGGCTGTTCCCCGCGGTCGCCGTCGGCGTCCTGGCCGGCACGGTCTTCATGATGTGGGCGGACGACGCGGCGGTGCGCACCTCGATCGGTGCGATCCTGCTGATGATGGCCGGTGTCACCGTGCTGCGGCGACGGGCCGCCGCGGCCGCGGCTGATGCCGGTGCCGGTGGGGGTGGGTGTGCCGCCTCCGGGGCCGATGATGAGCCGCCGTCCGTGCGGAGCCGCGCAGGGCGGATCAAGGCCCGCTCCTACGGTGTGCTCGGCGGGTTCACCACCATGGTCGCCAACGCCGGCGGCCCCGTGATGTCGCTGTATCTGCTCTCCGCGGGCTTCCGGAAACTCGGGTTCCTGGGCACGTCCGCGTGGTTCTTCCTGATCGTCAACAGCTTCAAGGTGCCGTTCAGCGTCGGCCTCGGCCTGATCGACACACGCTCCCTGCTCCTCGACGCGGCGCTGATCCTCTTCGTCGTGCCGGGCGCCTACCTGGGCAAAGTGTGCGTGGACCGGATCGACCAGCGGCTCTTCGAGCGCCTGGTGATCGGCGCGACGGCACTCGGCGGTCTCCAACTGCTCCTTCGCTGAGGCCCGTTCATACCCCTGCCCCCTCACACCTGGCTACGGCCCTGCCAGTCCCGCGCCGCCGTCTCAAGGGCCACGAGCGTGCGGGCGATCACCGGCTGCTCCGCGCTTCCACGCCGTACGCACGCCACCAGACTCCGGGTCGGCGCGGGCCGCCCGGCGAGCGGTACGCGCCGCACCGGGAGACCGGCGGGCAGCGGCGCGAGCCGGGGGAGCAGAGCGACACCGTGACCGCAGGCCACGAGGGCGGCGACCGCGTACCAGTCGACGGCGGCGTGCGCGAGGCGGGGAGTGAACCCGGCGCCCGCCGCGGCCTGCAGCAGCAGCCGGAGCTGGTCGGCCGGATCGCCCGCCCGGATCCAGGTCTCCGCCGCGGCCTCGGTCAACTCGACCCGGTCCCGGTGCGCGAGAGCGTGACCATCGGGCACGAGAAGATCGAGCGGCTCCGTGAGCAGGTGCCGCCGCTCCAGGCGCCCGGGGTCCGGCAGCGGCGCGTCCGGCGTGGGGATGACCACCGCGATGTCCGTGCGGTCGGTGAGCAGCAGCAGCGTCCGGTCCTCGCCCGGGTCCTCACTCAAGTGGCAGGTGACGTCCGGGACTTCGGCCCGCAGGGCGCGCAGGGCGGGGGCCACCACCGCGGCCAGGGCGGTCGCGACCCCCGACACCCGGATGTGCCCGGCCACCCCCGAGCGATGCCGGTCGAGGGCCGCCGTGGCTTCCTCCCACCGCGCGTGCAGCCCGTCCGCGTACTCGATCAACGTCAGCGCGGCGGGTGTCAGGCGTACCCGGCGGCCCTCGGGACGCAGCAGCTCCACGCCGAGTTCGGCGGCGAGCTGGCGGAGCTGCTGGGAGACCGTCGACGGCGTGAGGTGCAGCGCCGCGGCGGCGGCCGTGACGGTGCCCTGCGCGTGCAGCACGCGCAGGGTCTGCAGACGGGGGTCGATCATGCGGCTCCTGTGCACGGTACGGTGCGGAAATCATCGATGGATTTCCCGGCCGGGCCGAGATGAGAATGAAACTCAATCGCCCGGCGGAAAAGGGGAGTTCAGTATGTACGAAGCAATGGTCGCGGGTTTGTGGGCCGGATACGGACTCGCCGTTCCGGTGGGCGCGGTCGCGGTCCTCATGGTGAACATGACGGCGCGTACGTCCTTTCGCGTGGGCCTGGCCGCTGCCCTGGGAGCGGCCGCGGCCGACGCACTCTACGCCGTGGCGGCGGTCCTGGGCGGCGCGGCCCTGGCCGGTGCGGTACGGCCGTTCGCCGGGCCGCTGCGGTGGGCGGCCTTCGCGATCCTGGTGGTGATGGCCGTACGGATCGGCCGTGGCGCCTTCCGCGGCCACACGGGCGAAGCGCGGGAAAGGGCGTCGCCCGGCGGTGCACGGATATCCGGCGGTGAAGTGACAGTGGGCGGTGGCGGGGTGAGACCGCTGCGTTCCTTTCTTGTCTTCTTCGGCCTTACCGCACTGAATCCCTGGCCCGCCCTCTATTTCGTGGCGCTGATTCTCGGACGGCAGGCGCACGAGCATAGGGGCGGAATCGAGAACGCAGCTTATGTGGCGGCGATCGTGGTGGCGTCGGCGAGCTGGCAGATTCTGCTCGCGGGCGGTGGCGCGGTGTTCGGCAGAGCCCTGACGGGACCGCGCGGGCGGTCGCTGACGGCCCTGGTCTCCAGCGGCCTGATCCTCGCCCTTGCCACCGGGACGGTGCTCAATGGGTAGCGGCTACGATCCACGCCATGAGCGGATCTGATCAAGAGCACGACCACCTCCAAGGCGAGCAGTCGGACACCTCACAGGCCGAGGAGCCCGATGAGGCCGAGGAGATCGAAGAGGCGGATGGCGCGGCCGCGGCGGCCGGCCCGGGGTTCGCCGGGCTCACCCCGCGCCAGGCACGGCGGATACGGATAGCCGTCGCCTCGCTGCTCATGGCCGCGGCCGCCGTGGTGCTCGCGGTGCGCCTGGAGACGCGCGCCTCCGTCCTGGTCGTCGGTGTGTACGGACTGCTGCTCATTCTCTGCGGCATCGTCATCGACCTCAGCCGCAGGGGCCGTACCCGGCTCGGCAGTTGGCTGCTCGGTGCGGGGCTCGTCGCGGCGCTGGCCGCGGACTGGGTGCTGCTTCCTTGATGAGCTGAGCGTTACGCGATCCAGTGCGTTCGCCGGCCGCCAAGTGCCGGTGAGACACCGTCGGCGAGCGCGGCGGCCAGGCGCTGTACGGCCTCGCGCAGCGTGTCCGGCGGCGTCGTGTACGGAATGCGCAGCCGCTGTTCGAAGAGGCCGGGCTCGGTGGCGAAGCAGGCGCCGCTCTCGATGCGTACCCCGTGCTCCATGGCCCGCTCGGCCAGCGCCGAGCCGATGGGCTCGCCCAGGTCGGCCCAGAGCGAGAGGCCGCCGGGCGGTTGCCGCAGCTTCCACTGCGGGAGGTGTTCGGCCAGCGCCGCGGTCAGCGCCGCGCGTTGACGACGCAGCCGCTCCAGACGCTGCGGCAGCAGTTCACCGGCCCGGGCGAGCAGGGCGAGCGCCAGGAGCTGGTCCAGGACCGAGCCGCCCATGTCGCCGGCGATCCGCTGCCCCGCGAGTTCGGTGACCAGACGCGCGGGTGCCCGCAGCCAGCCGATGCGCAGCCCCGCCCAGTGCGTCTTGCTCATGGAGCCGACGGTGATGATCTGGCCGGTGCTCCCGGGGGAGGCATGGGCGGCGAAGGGGCGCGGAGAGGGCCCGTCGAGGGCGAGCTCGGCCAGGGTCTCGTCGATGACGAGCCAGGTGCCGGAGCGGGCCGCGGCGTGCAGGACGCGGGCGCGCTCGGATTCGGGCATCAGGGCGCCGGTCGGGTTGTGGAAGTCCGGGATCAGATAGGCCAGTTGAGGCACCGACTGGCGTAGCGTCGACTCGATGATCTCGATGTCCCAGCCGGCGTCGGTCACCGGCACGCCGACCGTGCGCAGCCGGGCCCTGCGCAGGGCGTCCAGGGCGTTCGGATACGACGGGTTCTCGGTCATGACCCGGTCGCCGGGGCCGCAGAGCAGACCCAGGGCGAGGGTGAAGGCGTGCTGGGCGCCGGAGGTGACGAGGATCTGCCCGGGCACCGTGGGCAGGCCGCGGCGGGTGAAGCGGTCGGCGATGGCGGCACGCAACTCCGGGAGCCCGTAAGGGTGGTAGCCGGGGGTAAGCGCGTGCTCCGCGATCTCGGGGGTGATCTGCGTGAGCGCGTCCGTGAGGGTCTGCCCGGCCAGCTCGGGGGCTGCCCTGGCCAGGTCGATCGCGGCGTCCCGCGGTGCGACGAGGCGGGCGATGCCACTGGGCGCCCGGCCCTCGGGCAGCGCCGTCCAGGTGCCCGCGCCCTGCCGGCTGTGCGCGTATCCGCGCTCGTGCAGCAGGTCGTACACGGCGGTGATGGTGGTCCTGCTGGTGTTCAGGGCGGCGGCCAGCGCGCGTTCGGCGGGGAGCCTGGCGTGCAGGGCGATCCGGCCGTCCAGGATCAGGGTGCTGATCGCCTCGGCCAGATGCCGGTAGGCGGGCCGTGCCGCCGCCGGGTCCGGCAGCAGCGTGGCGAGCTGCCGGCTGCCCAGGGTCCGCTCAACGCTCGCTGCTCGCTGCTCACCGCTCCTCACCAGTCCTCCTCTCCGACCCTTCAACCAAACCAATCGCTGTGGATTGGCCATGTAATCCAAGCCAATCACTGTACAGAGTTGCCCCAATGGCCTTGCGAGTGCGGGCATACCGGACGATCTAGGGAGCAGCCACCTATGCGGCGGACCATGCGCCGAACCATGCGGGTCATACGGACCGCGCCTGCCTCGCGGACCACCCGGACCCCCGGGGGCCGGACCGGTCCGCCCCCGCTCACGTATCTCCCCTTCCGGGAGCGCCCGCTCAGACGCCTTCCGCAGCTCTTCACCGGTCTCGCGCTGTACGGCTTCAGCGCCGCGCTCATGGTCAGAGCCGCCCTGGGCCTCAACCCCTGGGGCGTGCTCAACGAGGGGGTCGCGGGCCGCACCTGTCTGAGCTTCGGCACCGTCACCGCCGCCGTGGGGGTGCTCGTGCTGCTCCTTTGGATTCCGCTCAGACAGCGCCCGGCCTTCGGGACCGTCGCCAATATCGTCGTCGTGGCGGGCTCGTCCGACCTCGGACTGCTGCTCGTACCCGAGGACTTGGGGCTGCCCGCGCGTGCGGGGCTCTTCGCCGCCGGTGCCCTCCTCAACGGCCTCTCCATCGCCGTGTACGTCGGCGCGCGCTTCGGGCCAGGACCAAGGGACGGCCTGATGACCGGCCTGGCCGCCGTGACCGGGCGCTCGATCCGCTTCGTGCGCACCCTGATCGAGGTCTCGGTGCTCGTCGTGGGCGCGCTGCTCGGCGGGACAGTCGGTGTCGGCACCGTCCTGTACGCGCTCGCGATCGGCCCGGTCACACAGTTCTTCCTGCCCCGGTGCGCCTGTCGGACCCGGGCCGAAGCGGACGCGCCGCGCGGGCCCCTCGACTCCTAGTTGCTGAAGTGGAGTCGGGGTGTGCCCCGACCCGGGCGCGGCTGTGGACTCCTGTACCCGTACGCACCACCCTGTGCGGGTGGACTCTCCCCTCGTGACCGCACTGGTGCCCGCGGTGCTCGCAGCGATCATGTTCGGCCTCGGGCTCAGCCTCACCGTCGGCGACTTCCGGCGGGTCGTGGAGCACCGGCGTACGGTCGCCGCCGCGCTCGGCTGCCAGCTGCTGCTTCTGCCCGCCGTCTGCTTCGGTCTGGTCGAGCTGTTCGGCCTCGCGGCCGCACCCGCCGTCGGGATGCTGCTGCTCGCCGCGTCGCCGGGCGGCACGATGGCCAATGTCTACAGCCATCTCTTCGGCGGCGACGTGGCGCTCAACATCACGCTCACCGCGGTCAATTCGATCCTCGCCGTCGTCACGCTGCCGATCGTGGTCAATCTGGCCGTCGCGCACTTCGACCCGGCGGGCGACGGCGGCGAGGTGGGGCTGCAGTTCGGCAAGACCACGCAGGTCTTCGCGATCGTCCTGGTCCCGGTGGCGCTCGGCATGGTGGTACGGGCCAGGCGGCGGCGGTTCGCGGAGCGCGCCGAGCGGCCGGTGAAGGTGCTGTGCCTGGTGCTGCTCGCCGGGATCGTGCTCGCGGCGCTCTTCGCCGAACGCAAGAACGCGGGCGGCTATCTCGTCGAAGTAGGCCCGGTGGCCGTGGTGTTCAGTGTGCTGTCCCTGGCCACGGGGTACTACGCGGCCCGCCTCGTCCGCGCCGGGCACGCCCAGGCCGTCGCCGCCTGCATGGAGATCGGCATGCACAACACCTCGCTCTCCCTCACCATCGCGCTGAGCCCCTCGCTGCTCGACAGCACGGAGATGGCGGTACCCAGCGCGGTGTACGCGATCCTGATGTACTTCACGGCGGGTGCCGCCGGGCTGCTGCTCCGGCGGGCGGCGCCGACGCCCGTGAGCCCTGCCGGTGAATCCCCTCGCTGAACTCCCGTACAGCTGAAGCGCCTTGAGCCGCACCCGTACGGCTGAAGCGCCTTGAGCCGTACCCGTACGGCTGAAGCGCCTTGAGCCGTACCCGTACGGCTAAAGCACCTTGAGCCGTACCAGCGCCCCGAGTGTCAGCGCGCCCGGCAGCAGCGGCAGCCAGACGGTGATGATGCGGTACGCCACGACCACCGCCGTCGCGACGGCCGCGGGGCCGCCGGCCGCGACCAGGGCCACGACCAGCGCGGCCTCCACCGAGCCGAGCCCGCCCGGCGTCGGCACCAGCGCCACCGCGACGGTCGCCGCGAGATACGCGAGAGCCATGTGCATCACCGGTACCTGCAGACCGAAGGAACGGCCCACCGCGACGAGTCCCGTGGCCTGCAGCGCGGGAAAGGCCAGGCTCCCGCCCCAAAGGGCCAGGACGCGGGCAGGCCGGGTGTGCACGGAGCGGGCCTCGCCGAGCGCGGTGCGCGCGAAGGAGGACACGGCCTCCCGCACCTTGCGCACCGCGACGAGCACCGTCACCGTCACGCACACCACTCCGGCCGCCACCAGGAGAAGGGTGTCCAGGGCGCCCGGCGGCAGCAGGGCCGAGACGCGCAGAGCGCCGGGGAAGGCGACGAGGAGCGCCACGAGCAGGGTGACGCGGCCGATGCTCTCCGCCGCCAGGTAGAGGGCGAGCGCGGCCGACGAGCGGGCGAGCGGCAGCCCGCACACCGTCATGAACCGCAGATTCACCGCGGAGGCGCCGAGCCCGGTCGGCAGCATGTGGTTGGCGGCGCCCGCCGCGAACTGGGTGGCGAGCAGCCGGAACGCCGGCAGCCGCTGCACCACCGCACCCTGCCGCGTGAACGAGGCCGCGACCCAGGCGAGGCAGGTGGTGGCCCCGGCGGCGAGCAGCCAGGGCCAGTCGGCCGACGGCAGCCGGGCGAAGCCCTCGGCGAGCACCTGCCGGTGCCGTACCGCGAGGGCCACGACGACGGCGAGCGGCAGCAGGCACAGGACCTGGCGCAGGCTCGGCAGGGACCAGCGGAGCGGTCTCACGTCAGGACATGTTTTCCACACCGGACCAACCTCGGGTTGCGGGCTCGGATACGGGCGCTGACACGCCGGTCAACGCGGGAGGCCCGGCCATGACGGTCATGAGGGCCATAGCGGTCACGGCGGTCACGGCGGTCATGAATGCGGCCATCGGGCCATCAGCGGGGTCGTGAACTCCCCTTGACCTCAACAATGCTTGAGGTTCTACGTTCCTTCTCATGAGCATGGAAACCACCGCCTGGACGCAGCTGCACAGCGTGATGAACGCGCAGCAGGACCGCCGCCCCTTCGCCCGCGCCACGCTGCGCCGCATCGGCGCCTTCGCCCGGCCCCATCGCCGACGTATCACCCAGTTCGTGTTGTTGAGCGTGGTGACCGCGCTGCTCGCCGTCGCCACCCCGGTGCTCGCGGGCCGTGTCGTCGACGCGATCTGGGGCGGTTCCGACAGCGGTCTCGTGCTGCGGCTCGCGGGCCTCATCGCCCTGATCGCCCTCGCCGAGGCCGGGCTCGGCCTCCTCAACCGCTGGCTCTCCGCGAGCCTCGGCGAGGACCTCATCCTCGATCTGCGCACCGCGGTCTTCGACCACGTGCAGCGCATGCCCGTCGCCTTCTTCACCCGCACCAGGACCGGCGCCCTGGTGAGCCGTCTCAACAACGACGTCATCGGGGCGCAGCGGGCGTTCTCCAACACACTGTCCGGGGTGGTCTCCAATGTGGCGACCCTTCTTCTGGCACTCGGTGTGATGCTCAGCCTGTCCTGGCAGATCACCCTGCTCGCCCTGGTGCTGCTGCCCGTCTTCGTTGTACCCGCTCGCCGTATGGGCAGCCGGATGGCCCGGCTGCAGCGCGAGGCGGCCGGCCACAACGCGGCGATGGGCACGCGCATGACCGAGCGGTTCTCCGCGCCCGGCGCCACCCTGATCAAGCTGTTCGGCCGGCCGGGCGCCGAGTCCGAGGAGTTCGCGGCCCGTGCGAGCAGGGTGCGTGACATCGGCGTACGCACCGCCATGGCACAGTCCGCCTTCATCACCGCCCTGACCCTGGTCTCGGCCCTCGCTCTCGCCCTCGTCTACGGGCTCGGCGGCTACTTCGCCCTGCGGGGCTCACTCGAACCGGGCGCCGTCGTCGCCCTGGCCATGCTGCTGACCCGGCTTTACGCACCGCTGACCGCGCTCGCCGGTGCCCGGGTCGAGGTGATGAGCGCCCTCGTCAGCTTCGAGCGGGTCTTCGAGGTCCTCGACCTCAAGCCGCTGATCGAGGAGAAGCCGGACGCCCGCGCCGTGCCCGAAGGCCCCGTGTCCGTCGAGTTCGACGACGTCCGCTTCGGCTACCCGGCCGCCGACAAGGTCTCCCTCGCCTCCCTCGAAGAGGTCGCCTCGCTCGACACCCGGGGCGGCTCCGAAGTCCTGCGCGGTATCTCCTTCCGCGCCGAGCCCGGACAGACCGTCGCCCTGGTCGGTTCGTCGGGCGCGGGCAAGTCGACCATCGCGCAGCTGGTGCCGCGGCTGTACGACGTGGACTCCGGTGCCGTACGCCTCGGAGGCGTGGACGTAAGGGAGTTGAGCGCGGGATCGGTGCGCGAGACGCTCGGCATGGTGACCCAGGACGGCCATCTCTTCCACGAGTCGGTCCGCGCCAACCTCCTGCTCGCCCGGCCCGACGCGAGCGAGGACGAGCTGTGGGACGCACTGCGCCGGGCCCGCCTGGAAACCCTGATGTCCGAGCTGCCCGACGGGCTCGACACCGTGGTGGGGGAGCGCGGCTACCGGCTCTCCGGCGGTGAGCGCCAGCGCCTGACCATCGCCCGACTCCTCCTCGCCCGCCAGCGCGTCGTGATCCTCGACGAGGCCACGGCCCATCTCGACAACACCTCCGAGGCGGCCGTCCAGGAGGCCCTGGCCGAGGCGCTCGCGGGCCGCACCGCCGTCGTCATCGCCCACCGTCTGTCGACGGTGCGCGCCGCCGACCTGATCCTCGTCGTGGAGGACGGCCGGATCGTGGAACGCGGCCGCCACGAGGAGCTGCTCGCCGCGGACGGCCGCTACGCGGAGCTCCACCGGACACAGTTCGCGCAGCCGCAGGACGCCGAGCCGGTGGGTACGGAGGTTGCGGCCTAGTGCCCGCGTGGTCCGGCGGTGGCGGGGGTGGGGCACATCTCACCCCCGCCACCGTCCGTCCCGCCGCTACCCTGGCAGGCGTCGGCGCGCACCCGCACAGGGGCGCGACCCTCGACCCCAGGAGCAGAAGCCATGCTGCGCACCATGTTCAAGTCCAAGATCCATCGCGCCACCGTCACCCACGCGGATCTGCACTACGTGGGATCCGTGACCGTCGACGCCGACCTGATGGACGCCGCCGACCTGCTGCCCGGCGAACTCGTGCACATCGTCGACATCACCAACGGCGCCCGCCTGGAGACCTATGTCATCGAGGGCGAGCGCGGCAGCGGCGTGATCGGGGTCAACGGCGCCGCCGCCCACCTCGTGCACCCCGGCGACCTGGTCATCCTGATCAGCTACGCCCAGGTCGACGACGCCGAGGCACGGGCCCTGCGCCCCCGCGTCGTGCACGTCGACGCCGGCAACCGGATCGTCGCCCTCGGCGACGACGCCTCCGCCCCCGTGCCGGACGGCGACACCCGCCGCAGCCCGCACGCGCGCGTACCGGCGTAGGCCCGCCCCGCGTCGCGCAGCGGCCGGCGTGCGCGGGAGACTGGGCTCATGAACAAGATCGAAATCCGGGACGAGCGCGGTCAGGGGCGTATCGAGGCCCGCACGGGCGGTGAAGTCGTCGGCCGTATCGACTACTTCACGCTCGACGCCCCGGCCCGTGCCCTCGTCGCGGTGCACACCGTCGTCGAGCCCGCCCATGAGGGCCAGGGCATCGCCGGTGCCCTGGCGCGGGAGCTGTACGTGATCGCGGGGCGCGAGGACGCCGCGGTGGTACCGCTGTGCCCCTACGTCGCCCGCTGGGCGGAGCGCCACCCCGACGAGGCCCCGGCCGCCACCCCGGCCCTCACGACCGCGGCCAGGGAACGACTCGCGTCGGAGCCGGACAAGTGGTGACCCAGGCAGGACGGGGGCCCGTCGACCGTGAGCGCGCCGAGCCGGAGCGCGGTGGGGTGCGGGGTGTGCTGGCCCTGCTTCACACCTCCCCGGTCCATACCCCCGCCTTCGACGCTCTCGGGGACTCGGAGTGTCCGGAGCTCGTGCTGCGTCACCTCGTGTGCGAGGAACTGCTCGTGCGGGCCCGGGCGGAGGGGCCCGGCGCCGTGGCCGGCGAAGTGCGGGAGGCCGTCGTCGGGGCCGGGCGGGACGGGGCGGGGGCCGTGCTGTGCACCTGCTCCACCATTGGCGGTGTCGCCGAGGCGGCCGGGCAGGCTGCCGGGGTCCCGGTCGTACGGGTCGACCGGCCGATGGCCGTCGCTGCCGTCGCCGCCGGGCGGCGGATCGCGGTCGTCGCCGCCCTGGACAGCACCCTCGGCCCGACCCTCGCCCTGGTCGAGGAGGAGGCCGCACGCGCGGGCCGCCCCGTCGACGTCCGCACCCACGTGGTGGCCGGGGCCTGGGAGCGGTTCGAGGCGGGCGACCGCGAGGGATATCTCGGCGCCGTCGCCACGGCCGTGGACCGGATCACCGGGGCCGACGTGATCGTGCTCGCCCAGGCCTCCATGGCGGACGCCGCCGCGCGGACCGCCACCCGTGTCCCGGTCCTGTCGAGCCCGCGCCCCGGCCTGCGCGCCGCGGCGGCGCTCGCCGTGGGGAACACCGCCTCCGGGTGCGGGCGTTGACCCACCAAACCGACGGAAGGACAGGCGTGCCGCAGGACGAAGAAGTCGTGATCAGCCCCACCGGCTGGGTGGCGGAGCAGGCCCGGCTCTATGAGGAGTCGGGCGGCACCAAGGGCACCACGGTGCAGGGCGCGCCCTGCCTGCTGCTCGACTACCGCGGTCGGCGCACCGGGCAGTGGCGGCGCACCGTCCTGATCTACGGCGAGGACGGCGGCGACTACCTGATCGTGGCGTCGTACGGCGGCGCCGACGAGCACCCGAAGTGGTACCTCAACCTGGAGGCGGAGCCCGAGGTCCGGGTGCAGGTCGGCCCGGAGCGGTTCAGGGCCCGCGCCGAGACCCTCTCCGCCGCGGACAAGGAGCGGGTGTGGCCGGGGCTCGTGGAGCTGTTCGCGCCGTACGCCGAGTACCGGAAGAAGACCTCGCGGGACATCCCCGTCGTGCGGCTGCGGCGGATCGAGGACTGAGCCGAGCCCTGGACCGCGGACAGGCCTGAGGAGCCGCCGCGGCCTTGACAGCGAGAGAGCCGCCCGCCAGCATGCAAACTGCTCGCACTGAGCAGCAATTCCCTTTCAGCGAGACGTAATTGGCGTACGGAAGCCCGCCACGGGTCAACACCGGTGGGCCTTCCGCACGCCGAGCAATGCGCGGCCGGCGCGCGCCTTGCCTGACACCCCACGCACGTCAGGAAGGAAGCTCCATGTCTCGGATGTCTCGGATATCTCGACGGTCCGGATGGTCTGGACGCGTTCCCGCGCGCGCCGTACCCGGCCGGCTGCTCGCCGTGCTCCTGCTCGTCCTCGGCCTCGGCGCGCTCACCCCGCAGGCCGGTGCCCGGCCGGCCCCCACGGCCGGCCCCGCCGCGGCGCAGGACGTCCATCTCTTCTACTACGCCTGGTACGGCGCCCCGGGCACCGGCGGCGCCTGGCGGCACTGGCAGCAGGGCGGCCACACCCCGCCCGAGGACATCGGCGCCGATCTGTACCCGGCCCTCGGCCCTTATGACTCGGGGGACTTCGAGGGCGCCGTGGCCCAGCACATGAAGTGGGTGGCGCGCTCCGGCGCGGGCGTCGTCGTCTACAGCTGGTGGGGGCGCGGCAGTTACGAGGACGGCCTCGCCCGTGGAGTGCTCGACGCGGCACAGCGCGAGGGCGTCCAAGTGGCCTGGCACATCGAGCCGTACGCGGGCCGCACCGGCGCGTCCGTGGCCGCCGACATCGCGTATCTCAACGACACCTACGGCGCCCATCCGGCGTTCCACCGCTCCGCCCGGCACGGCGGCAAGCCCGCCTTCTACGTCTTCGAGAGCCTCAGGACCACCGACTGGAGCGCCCTCGACCAGGTCACGGGCGCGAATATCGTGCTCGCCCAGACCACCGACACCACGAAGATCGCGCACTTCTCCGGGATGTACACCTACGACGGCCTGGCCGGCGCCACCGCCCCCGGCTGGAAGCAGGCCGGCGACCACGCCCGCGCCCACGGCCTCATCTGGGCGCCCTCCGTCGCGCCGGGCTACGTCGACGACCGCGCGGTGCCCGGCAACACCACCCCGACCCTGGACCGGGCCGGCGGCGCCGCCTACGACAAGCAGTGGTCCAACGCCCTCGACCCGGCAGTCGGCGGCTCGCCCACGTGGGTGTCGGTGACCTCGTTCAACGAGTGGCACGAGGGCAGCTCCATCGAGCCCGCCGCGGCCGAACCGCCCCCCGGGCACGGCTATCTGACCTACGACGGCGCCTACGGCAGGACGGGCGCGGACGCCGGGACCGCGTATCTGGACCGGACGGCGTACTGGACGCAGCGGTTCGCGGCAGCGCGCGCAAAGGCCGGGTAGTAGCAGTCCGCAGTACGGTTCGCGGCCGCGCGCCGAGGCCTCGTCCGCGAGGCCCTTCGCCCGCTCGTAGACGGTGGAACGGGTGTCCTTGTCGAAGGGGCGGCCGTCGTAGTCCCGCTCGATGAAGTACTGCTGCACTTCCGGACGGATCGTCTCCATCACGTAGCGCAGATGGCCCACGACGGGATAGTTCCGCAGCACCGAGTGCCGGCGCTGGACGATGTCGTACGTCCCCACGGCGGCGATCACCAGGAGCGGCGCCGCGGCCATCCACCACCAGGCGCTCACGGTGAGGGCCAGGGCACCGGCGGCGAGGGCCACCGCCGCGAGGGCGGCCACGATCGAGGTACGCAGCACGGTCTCGGTCACCTCCTCCCTGCGCCCACCCCGTTCCCTGCCTGCCTACCAGGGGGTTCCGCGGGACACGAGGCGAGGGCCGGTGTTGCGGGGGCACCGCGGGGGGCCGAGGCTGGTGGGTGGTGCCGCCCTGCGGACGCACCACCGGACGCGTCTCGTACGGCGGGCCCACGAAGGTCACCCGTCCGTGAGGAGAAGGCGATGCCCAGCGGCTCGAGCCCCAAGCGGGAACGCCAGTACGAGCACATCAAGGAGAGCGCCGAGCAGCGCGGCGAGAGCACCAAGCGGGCCAAGGAGATCGCGTCCCGCACGGTCAACAAGGAGCGGGCCCGCTCCGGCGAGTCCCGCAGCGCGAGCCGCAGCTCCACCCAGGACATGTCCTCCGGCAAGCGCGGCGGACAACGCTCCCACTCCGGCAGCAAGGGCCCCACGTACGACCAGCTGTACGCGGAGGCCAAGCGGCGCGGCGTCGAGGGCCGCTCGTCGATGGACAAGGCCCAGCTGAAGAAGAAGCTCGGCCACTGAACCGTGGCCCCGGGGCCCGTTATGACACCTGCGGGTGCGTCGTGGCTGGTCGCGCAGTTCCCCGCGCCCCTCCGGGGCGCGGCGCACCACACGGGGATCCGTACGCGTGGACTTCCCGCGCGCGGGAACGCGTGCCGGGAGAGACAGTAGGACCGCGGGCCACAGGCCCGGCGGGCGCGTAGTGGCGCGTCCGCAGTGATCACCCTCCTTTGGAGGAGTTCCCCATGACGCACCCGTTCCCCGACCCCGTTCCTCCCGGGCCGACTCCGGGACCGGGACCCGGGCCCGACCGTCCGGACCCGGGGCCCTTCCCCTCGCCGGTGCCCGACCCGCAGCCGGGCCGTCCTGAGCCCGAGCCGTCGCCGGTGCCGAAGCCGCCGGGCCCCGACCCGGTGCCCGAGCCGGAGCCCGCGCCCGGGCCGATGCGGTAACAGCCCTTCAGGAAGGGGCAGTTACCGCCTGCCGGACGTCCCGCGGAGCGCTACGCCGGCACCTCGGACCGGTCGCCGCCCCACAGCGTGTGGAACGAGCCCTCGCGGTCCGTGCGCCGGTAGGTGTGCGCCCCGAAGTAGTCCCGCTGGCCCTGGGTCAGCGCGGCCGGCAGGCGCTCCGCGCGCAGCGCGTCGTAGTACGCGAGCGCCGCCGAGAAGCCCGGCGTCGGTACCCCCTGCTGTGTCGCGGCGACCAGGACGGCACGCCAGTCGTCCTGGGCCGCGCCGATCTCCTCGGCGAAGCCCTTGTCGGACAGCAGGCTGGGCAGATCCGCGCGGGCGTCGTACGCGGCCCGGATGCGGTCGAGGAACGCCGCGCGGATGATGCAGCCGCCGCGCCAGATCGCCGCCACGGCGCCCAGGTCGATGTTCCAGCCGTACTCGTCGCTGCCCGCCTGGATCTCGTGGAAGCCCTGCGTGTACGACACGATCTTCGAGGCGTACAGGGCCTGTTCGACCTGGTCGGCGAAGGCCGCGGCCTCCGTCTCGCCGAGCGCCGCGGCCTTCGGCCCCGCCAGGTCGCGTGAGGCCTCCCGCAGCTCGGAGTGGCCGGACAGGGAGCGCGCGAACACCGCCTCCGCGATGCCGGAGACGGGCACGCCCAGGTCGAGGGCGATCTGCACGGTCCAGCGCCCGGTGCCCTTCTGCTCGGCCTGGTCCTGGACCACGTCCACGAACGGCTTGCCGGTCGCGGCGTCCACATGGGAGAGCACCTCGGCGGTGATCTCGATCAGATACGAGTCGAGGCGGCCGGTGTTCCAGGTGCGGAAGATGTCCGCGATCTGGGCCGGCTCATAGCCCGCCACGGTGCGCAGCAGGTGGTACGCCTCGGCGATCAGCTGCATATCGGCGTACTCGATGCCGTTGTGCACCATCTTCACGAAGTGACCGGCGCCGTCCGGGCCGCAGTGCGTCACGCACGGGCTGCCGTCGGCGGCCTTCGCGGAGATCTTCTCCAGCATCGGGCCGAGCGTGGCGTACGACTCGGCGGAGCCGCCCGGCATGATGCTCGGGCCGTTCAGGGCGCCCTCCTCGCCGCCGGAGACGCCGGTGCCGACGAAGTGGATGCCCTGCTCGCGCAGCTCCTGCTCACGGCGCCGGGTGTCCGCGAAGTGCGCGTTACCACCGTCGATGATCATGTCGCCGGGTTCAAGGAGCGGTGCGAACTCGCGGATCACGGCATCCGTGGGCTCACCCGCCTTGACCATGACGACGAGCCGCCGCGGTCGCTCCAGGGCGGCGACGAACTCCTCGGCGCTCTCGGCGGCCACGAAGGACCCCTCGTGGCCGAACTCCTCGACGAGGGCGCGCGTCTTCGCCGCGGTGCGGTTGTGCACGGCGACCGCGAAGCCGTTGCGCGCGAAGTTCCGGGCGAGATTGCGCCCCATGACCGCGAGCCCCGTGACGCCGATCTGGGCTGAAGTGCTCATGCCTATAGCTCCTGGACCTGGAATCGGAAATGCTGCCGTTCGGCCCAGTATCCACGCGCGCGGTAATTGCTCTTTCCGACATCGTGTCAGAGCCCGGATCACCCGACGTATCACGGGAGTGTGCTGCTCATGGCCCTGTTCGACCTGCCGCTCGACCAACTCCGGAGCTATCGGCCCGAGTTGCCGGAGCCGGCCGACTTCGACCAGTTCTGGCTCACGACGCTCGCCGAGGCCCGGGAGTGCGATCTGGACGCGCGGTTCGAGCCGGTGTCGCTGCCCCTGCCCGGGGTGCGGGTCTTCGACGTCGGCTACGCGGGCTTCGGCGGCCACCCGGTCAAGGGCTGGCTGGTGCTGCCCGCCGGGGCGCGCGAGCCGCTGCCCGCGGTGGTCGAGTACATCGGCTACGGCGGCGGCCGCGGACTGCCGCACATGCACCTGCTGTGGGCGGCGGCCGGGTTCGCGCACTTCGTGATGGACACCCGCGGTCAGGGCAGCGCGGGCTGGGCCCAGGGCGACACCCCCGACCCGGTGGGCAGCGCACCCGCGTACCCCGGCTATATGACGCGCGGTATCGAGGACCCGCACACCTACTACTACCGCCGCCTCTACACCGACGCCGTGCGCGCCGTCGAGGCCGCCCGCGCGCATCCCCTCGTGGACCCGGCACGGGTCGCCGTCGCCGGGATCAGCCAGGGCGGCGGCGTCGCGATCGCGGTCGGCGGACTCGTACCGGATCTCGCCGCCGTACTGCCCGATGTGCCGTTCCTGTGCGACTTCCCGCGCGGCTCGACGCTCACGGACCGTCCGCCGTACAAGGAGATCGGCCTCTACCTCAAGGCCCGCAGGGGCGGCCGGGAGCAGGTCTTCCATACGCTCTCGTACTTCGACGCCGTGCACTTCGCCGCCCGCGCCCCGGCCCCCGCGCTGTTCTCGGCCGCGCTCGAGGACCAGACCTGTCCGCCCTCGACCGTCTTCGCGGCCTTCAACTCCTATGCGGGCGAGGAGAAAAGCATCGAGGTGTACGAATTCAATGAGCACGAGGGCGGCGGACCTTATCAGCAGGAGGCCCAACTCCGCTGGCTCCCAAGGTACTTGACCAAACCGTGACACGACCCCTTGTCAGGCGCCGCCGCGGGCCCATACGTTTGCGGCGCCTGACGCGTCGGGGAACACAGGTGTGTCCCCCGGAGAATGAAGCTCTAGGGGGCTCTCATGGGCTTACGCGGCCGTCATCGCCGGTACAAAGCGAGCAGGATCAACCGCGCCTCGCTCACCGTCACGGCCGGCGGCGCCGGCATGGCCCTCCCGCTGATCGGCAGCGGCACCGCGGGCGCGGCCGATCTCGAGACCTGGAACAAGGTCGCCGCCTGCGAGTCCACCAGCAACTGGGCCATCAACACCGGCAACGGCTACTACGGCGGCCTGCAGTTCTCGCAGTCCACCTGGGAGGCCTACGGCGGCACGAAGTACGCCCCGCGCGCCGATCTGGCCAGCAAGGGCGAGCAGATCGCCGTCGCCGAGAAGGTCCTGGCCGGCCAGGGGCCCGGCGCCTGGCCCACCTGCTCGACACGTGCGGGCCTCACCCGCGGCGGCGACGCCCCGGACACCGCTGCCTCCGCCGACAACT
This sequence comes from Streptomyces monticola, assembly GCF_042665355.1. Lineage (NCBI taxonomy): Bacteria > Bacillati > Actinomycetota > Actinomycetes > Kitasatosporales > Streptomycetaceae > Streptomyces > Streptomyces monticola. The sequence goes on from NZ_JBHTCF010000001.1 coordinate 1,331,355, forward strand.
CCGGCTCCTCCGGCACCGCCGTGCGCAGCGCCGCCAAGCGTGCCGCCCGGCCGCCCGCCGTCAGGCCCGAGACCACCCCGCAGTCCAAGGCGGGCAGGGCCGAGCTGTACACCGTCGTACGCGGCGACAGCCTCTCCGGCATCGCCGACGCCAAGGATGTCGAGGGCGGCTGGCAGCGGCTGTACTCCGCCAACCGCGAAGTCGTCGGCGGTGACCCGGACTTGATCGTCCCGGGGCAGCGGCTCTCCCTGCGCACGGACGGCAGGGCCCCGCGCGCCGAGGAGCGCGAGAAGCCCGCCGAGAAACCCCAGGCCAAGCCGAAGCCGGCCCCCAAACCGAAGCCGAAGCCGCCGCCCAGGGACGACGACAAGGCACAGGGAGCGTCCGCGCCCCGCACCGGCGGCCTCGCCGCACCCGTCTCCGCGAACCCCAGCACCCCGTACCACGCGGCGGGCGCCTCCTGGTCGAGCGGCTATCACACGGGCGTCGACTTCGCGGTGCCGACCGGCACGTCCGTGAAGGCCGTCGCCGGAGGCCGGGTCGTCTCGGCCGGCTGGGGCGGTGCGTACGGCTATCAGGTCGTGATCCGGCACAGCGACGGCAGGTACAGCCAGTACGCCCACCTGTCGGCGCTCACCGTGAAGGCGGGCCAGAACGTGGGCGCGGGGCAGCGCATAGCCCGCTCCGGCGCCACCGGGAACGCGACCGGACCCCATCTGCACTTCGAGGTGCGGACAGGGCCCGGGTACGGCTCCGACATCGACCCGCTGGCGTATCTGCGGGCGGGCGGCGTCAGGATCTGAGGCGCGTTTCAGGGACGGCGGGGTTTGTGCAGGTTGGGCTTGTGCCGGGTGCCGGGTACCAGGTCAGGATCCGACCCGGTCACGGTTGCCCATGTGCTGTCCGCCGACGGGTGCGGGCGCCTGGCCCGGGATGCCGTCCAGTTGTGTGAGGCCCGCCGGATCGTCCGGGACCAGCGGGGACACGGCCGGTTCGGGCAGGGCAGCCGGTGCGGGCAGGGCCGCGGCCGCATCGGACAGGAGCGCCGCCTCGGGAAGAGGCAGCACCGCGGGCGCGGGCGCCGGTGAGACGGCTCCCGGCTCGGCCCCGTCGGTCAGCGGCGGGTGCGGCGTCGAGTGCGTCGAGTGCGGGGCGACCTTCCTGCCGACGGCCGCCTTCCTGCCGACGGCAACCTTGCGGCTGCGGGCCGGCTCCCGCTGCGTACGGCCGATGCGCTCCGTCGTCAGCAGGATCAGCCCGCCCGCCGCGACCACACCGCATACCAGGGCGACGACCGTGCCCGGCGTGCCGTAGCGGAACGATTCGCCGAACAAGGTGAGGCCGACCGCCGCTGCGGCCACCGGGTTCACCACCGTCACCACGGCAAGCGGCGCCGCGAGGCCGGCGCCGCGGTAGGACGCCTGGGAGAGCAGCAGCCCGCCGGTGGCGAGGACGGCGATCACCGCCAGGCTGGACAGACCACGGAACGCCGCGTCCGAAGAGAGGTCGACCGCGACCGACTTGGTGAACACCGAGGCCATGCCGAACGCGATGCCCGCCGCACCCGCGAGCAGCACACTGCGCACCACCGGGTGCCGGTGCACCGCATGGGCCGCGATCATCAGCGCCACGACCGCGCCGAACGTCGTCACCGCGACGAGCAGCCGCTCGGAGCCGCCGAGCGAAGTCGAGTCGACGCCGTCGGTGAGCGCGAGCAGACCGGCGAGCCCCACCGTCGCCATGATCGCGCCGCGCCACGCGGTGGGGCCGGCTCCGCGGCCGACGAACAGCGCCGCCATGGGCAGGGCGAAGACGATGGTCAGGGCACCGAGCGGCTGCACCACACTGAGCGGACCGAACGCGAGGGCCGCGACGTGCAGGGCGGCGCCCAGGCTGTTGAGTCCGACCGCGATCCACCAACTCGGGCGGCGCATGGGGGCGTAGGGGCGGTCGGGGCTGCTCACCGCCACGCGTTCCTGGATGATCGCACCGCCCGCGTACGCCACGGCGGAGATGAGGGAGAGCAGCACAGCCAGTGCCAGGGCGCTCATCGGCTGCTCCTTGCCTGCTCCTGTGGCTCCTGCGGGAAACGGTCGCCTTTCATAACATCCACGATGACGTCCGCATTCCACCGCGTCGTCGTACCTGAGCAGGCATTTGCTCCTACTGCCGATGGAGTACGGGGCACACCGCGTACACCCGAGGGTGGTCGCCACCGGCCGAGGCAGGGCCCGTCGGGCCGTACTCGCCCGCCAGGTCATCGCAGGCCAGAGGGCCGGTCCAAAGGGAGGCGCAGCCGGCTGGAGCCCGCCTTGAGAAGTGCTCCGGCAGGGGTCGAGGGCGAAACGGGGTGCGGGCGGCTCCGAGGAAATTTCCGGGGCCGGGGCCGGGGCCGGGACCGGGGGTGGGGCGGGGGAGCGGGGCGACTCCTCGAACTTGACCTCGACGCACGGCGGGTCGGCACCGGTCACGCCCGGTGGAAGCGGACCTTCCCGGAGTCGAGGTCGAAGAGCGCTCCGGTGACGGTCGCGGTTCCGAACGCGCCGTCCCGGGTGAGGCGGGCGCAGACCCGGGAGATGTTCGCCCGCACCGCGTTCTCCACCCAGTCACCGGCAGTGAAGCGTGTGCCCCGCGCGGCCGGGGCGATCTCGTCGACGACGCGGGTCAGATGGCCGTGCACCGGTGCGCCCGTACGCACCTGGCGGACCGCGGCGGACACCGCCCCGCAGCGCTCGTGCCCGAGGACCACGACGAGCGGGACGCCGAGTTCCTCCACGCCGTACTGCACGCTGCCGAGCACCGCCTCGTCCAGGGCGTGCCCCGCGGACCTGATCACCAGGAGGTCGCCCAGGCCCTGGTCGAAGATGTGCTCCGGCGGCACCCTCGAATCGATGCAGCCGAGGACGACGGCGAACGGATGCTGCCCCCGGGCGAGGGAGCGCCGCCACCCGCGCCCTTCGTGCGGATGCCGGCTGTGCCCCGCCGCGTACCGGGCGTTGCCGTGCCGGAGCCGGGCAAGCGCACGCCCGGCGGTCCGCGGCGCCGCCACGGGGGCCGGCGGCCCTCCGTCCGGCCAGGCGGCGGCGGGCACGGCGCCGAGCCCGAGCCCGAGAAAGGCCCTGCGATTGCGGTGCGTCATGGCGCCAGGGTGAGCGCCCCGGCGCTCGGGCACGCCGGGTTCGGGCCAGGTGCGCACATGTGGGTGACGCCCGGAACGCGCCGCCGCCCCCTGGACGGGGCCCGCGGCCCTGCTGCCCAGAGCTCTGTCACCTCCGCGTGGCCTGGGCGTACCGCCCGCGTGCCCCGTGCCTCTCCTCCGCGTGGCCTGGGCGTATCGTCCGCGTGCCCTGTGCCTCACCTCCGCGTGGCCTGGGCGTGCCGTCCCCGTGCCCCGTGCCCCGTGCCTCACCTCCGCGTGGCCTGGGCGTACCGCCCGCGTGCCCCGTGACCCACCTCCGAGTGCCCTGGGCGTACCGCCCGCGTGCCCCGTGACCCACCTCCGAGTGCCCTGGGCGTACCGCCCGCGTGCCCCGTGACCCACCTCCGAGTGCCCTGGGCGTACCGTCCGCGTGCCCCGTGCCTCACCTCCGCGTGGCCTGGGCGTGCCGTCCCCGTGCCCCGTGACCCACCCGCGCGTGCCCTTGCCCGGGCGCGCGGCATGATGGGGGCGTGGATCTTCAACTGCTCGGCTCCGTGGGCGGATTCTTCGCGTTGCGCACCGGCCGGCCCAGTCGTGCCGTACCGCTGGCGGAGGTGTACGGGGGTGACGGGAGGCCGCTCGCCGTGCGCGTGGACAAGGTGACGGCGCGGCTCGGGGCGCCGGAGGTACGGATCGGGGTGTCCGTGGCCCACCTGGGACTCGTCGCCCGTCTCTGGTCGGTCGGACTCGGCGCCGCCGTGCTGCACGGGCGGCTGCCCGACCTCGACGCGGAGCGGCTGAGCTGGGACCCGGACGGCAGCAGTCCGGACGATCTGTGGCTCGACGGGGTACGGACCGTCGACGCCGACCGCATCGGCGAAGTCATCGTGGACGGCCATCTCGCCCCGCTCGCCGCCGCCCTGCGTCACCACTACCGGATCTCCGCGGCCCTGCTGTGGGGCAACGCGGGCTCCGCGCTCGCCGGTGCCGTACGCGAACTGCACGCCTGGGCGGGACGCAGCGGGCGCCCGGAAGCAGCGCGGTCCGCCCTGGACCTCGGTCACGCCCTCTTCCGCCGCCCCGAGCTGCACGCCACCGGCACCCTCACCACCACCGGCCCCGCCCCCGCCTTCCGCCGCCGCAGCTGCTGCCTCTACTACCGCTGCCCGAGCGGCGGCCTGTGCGGCGACTGCTGCTTCGACCGCCCACCGGGCCGGAGTTGAGCCCCGAGTAACCCGGCCGCCGGACGGAGGGTTTCGGCGCCGCCCGCCGCCCGCC